>NZ_CP029151.1:805000-2214223 GCF_003095655.1 Dokdonia sp. Dokd-P16 | reverse complement strand
ATTAATAGTGCTCAAAAATAAACGCTTTGAACCTGCTAATTATTTTGTTATGATACGTTTAACTTTTTTGAATAACAGAAAGTGCATTACCTATTTTTTCATGCAATACATCACTTGCTGCCATTAATGGCAATCTTACGTAAGGCTCGCAAATCCCTTGATGAGACAGCAATGATTTGATTCCTGCAGGGTTTCCTTCTTCAAAGATTAAATCTATCATTGATAGCAGTGGTAAGTGTTTTTG
Source organism: Dokdonia sp. Dokd-P16 (assembly GCF_003095655.1). Classification (NCBI taxonomy): domain Bacteria; kingdom Pseudomonadati; phylum Bacteroidota; class Flavobacteriia; order Flavobacteriales; family Flavobacteriaceae; genus Dokdonia; species Dokdonia sp. Dokd-P16. The sequence goes on along the minus strand of NZ_CP029151.1, from coordinate 2,213,979 downwards.
GTACGCTTTCGCGAAAGCGTTATTCAAACCATCGTTCATAATCTGAGAAAAATAGGAAGGTAATCCTTGACCTATTACAGAAATAACGCCACTACCTCCTGCCGAAACTAACGGCAATGCAAGTGCATCATCTCCAGAAAGCACGACAAAATCTTCTGGCACCTTGTGTATCAAGTGTAATACCTGAGCCATATCATTTACAGCTTCCTTAATAGCTACGATGTTCTCAAAATCACTAGCCAGTCTTGCCGAAGTCACTGGCAGCATATTGCTAGAAGTTCTACCTGGCACATTGTATAAAATGATAGGTAAAGGACTCGCCGCAGAAATAGCTGCAAAGTGCTGATATATCCCCTCCTGAGTAGGCTTATTATATGCTGGAGAAACTGAGAGAATCGCTGTAATTCCATCAAAATCACCAGTGGCAAGCTCCTCTACTATTGCAGCGGTATTATTACCACCCACACCTAGCACTATAGGCAAACGCTTATTTGTAACTTTTATAATATGAGCAACAATCTGTTGCTTTTCTTTAATAGTAAGCGTCGCTGTCTCGGCAGTGGTACCTAGTGCTACTAGATAATTAATACCTCCAGCAATGCAATGCTCTATAAGACGTGTAAGCCCGTCAAAATCTACAGATAAATCCTTGTGAAATGGCGTTACAAGTGCAACACCCGTCCCTCTCAACTCTTTCATTAATGTATAACTTTTAAAATCTTTAAATACTTCTCAAACTCTTGTATAAAAACTGATTCTTGCCCATCATTCACATGAATGGTTAGGTCATTTACAGATTCCATTTCTGGAGATACTCCTATTTTTAAAACTGCATTAGACATAGCCGTCATAGCCCTAAGAGCAAGCGCATCTGAGTGGTAATAACTTATGAGAATATCAAAACGCTGTTTTTTAAAATCTTCAAGAGGTGTCGTTTTAAATACACCTTTCCACCCTAATTGTTTTTCTGAGAAAAGTGATGGAAGCTCCTTTTGATCTTTAGTCATCGTTTTCACATACGCTAGCACGACCAAGTCTTTTTCTGAAAGACTTAAAATCTTAAGAATCTTTTTTAGTGATGCAGGATCAAAAGGCTTTGTACTGTCTTGTAATAATGCCACGACAACCGGCTTTGCCCCACTAGGCTTATAATCGCGTTTGCGTAGTTGCTTGTCTATTTGCTTATGAATAGATTTTGCTTTTAATCCGTTTAAAAACATGTAACTTTACTTTCATACAAATGTAGCCAAAATATACTGCTACTTATGACACAAAAATGAAGAGAACAACGCTTATAACTATCATTAGTTCTATTGTTATATATACAACAGTAGTCTCATGCAAAAAAGAACTTCACTACGCACCAGAACGTATAAAAAGCGAACTCATAACTGTAAATAATAACACAGGAGAAAACGCCGAAATTGTATCGTTTATAGATCCTTACAAAAATGCCATACAAGCAGAAATGGATAGTGTGCTTGCTGTAGCACCCGCATCTTACACAAAAAAAGATGGCAAGTTTAATACAGCAGTAGGAAATATGATGGCAGATGCTGTTTATGAAATGACAAATCCTGTGTTTGAAAAAAGGGCAGGTTATCCTTTTAATGCTGTTCTCTTAAATTATGGAGGGATACGCTCTGCGCTTAATCAAGGGCCTATTACTACAAGAACAGCATATGAGTTAATGCCTTTTGAAAATGAAGTAGTGGTTGTTGAGTTAAGTGGCAAGCAAATGAAGGCTATGTTTCAGTACTTAAAAAATGGAACTGCTCACCCTATTTCTGGAATGGAAATTCAACTATCAACTGATGGCGAAGTAAAAAAAGCACTAATTCAAGGAAAAGAGGTTGCTGATAACAACACTTACTTTATCGCTACAAATGATTACCTCATGAATGGTGGCGATAACATGACTTTTTTTGAAAACCCTGTAAGTGTGCTTCCTTTAGATTACAAAATTAGAAATGTGCTCATAGATTACTTCAAAAAATATGACACTATAGCACCAGTGAGAGACAATAGATTTACAAGAGATAGCAAATGATACGTAGAAAATTTATAAAACAAACTGCAGCTGCCAGTAGCCTTATAGGTTTAGGAGGGTTAACCATGGGAATGAATAGTAATTCACTCCTAAAACCAAGCAAAAAGCACATCACAATACTTCACACTAATGATGTACATAGTCATGTAGAGCCATTTCCATCTAATGATCCTAAATATGCAAATCTAGGAGGAGCCGCTCGTAGAATGAACATTATTCAAAATGTGCGTAAAGAAAACCCAAACACGCTTCTTCTAGACGCTGGAGACATCTTTCAAGGCACTCCGTATTTCAACTTTTACGGTGGAGAACTAGAGTTCAAGCTTATGTCTATGATGGGATATGATGCAGCAACGATAGGTAATCATGATTTTGATAACGGAATAGGCGGTCTTGCTGCCCAAATGCCTAATGCATCATTTGAACTGCTTTCTTCTAACTATGACTTCTCAAACACCATTATGGATGGTCTTACAAAGCCATATAAAGTTTTTGTAAAAGATGGCGTACGTATAGGCGTTTTTGGAGTAGGGATACAACTCAGCGGACTTGTAAATAAAACGATGTTTAAAGAGACTTCCTATCTCGACCCTATAGAACTAACCACAGATACCGTAGATGCACTTAGAAACAAAGAGCAGTGTGATATCGTAATTTGTTTATCGCATCTTGGATATTCTTACAAGAACGAAGATAAAATTTCTGACCTTACACTAGCTGCAAAAACTGCTGGAATTGACTTAATAATAGGTGGCCACACTCACACATTCTTAGAAAAACCAACAATCGTCCAGAATAAAAATGAAAAGTTTGTATTGGTCAATCAAGTAGGTTGGGGAGGAATAAATTTAGGGAGAATAGACTTCTACCTAGATGAATCAAGAAATCTTAAATCATCAAGTCTTGTTCTTGATGTGTAAAAATACTAGCAGTAATTAATTACTAGTAATAAGCAACTAGGTCGTTGCTAGCGCCTATTAAATGTAATCATCATCTATTTTCTTAGTACTTTCTAAGCGTGTTAAAAACATTCCAAAGATTACTTTGGCGATGCCCGCGCATAAAAGAGTTATTAAAAGAAAAAAATGAATATTAAGGATATAGGTGTAGATAAATGCAAAGGTAGACTCCACCAATACTGCGGTAGCTACAAAAGTCAATAAGAGGTTTGAGGGATGCTTATTAAATAAAGGAATTGCATATAATAAGGAAACAAAAATAAGTAAACTCACAAATGACACTAAAAACACTGGTAGATCAGCGATTTCTGGAAGAATGTTATAAGCCAAATAACTTATAAACATAGTCACTGAAAACACTCCCAAAAACACTTCAACAAACAAATGCTTTGGAAAATTCTTAACCTGAAAATGCATGACTTCCCTCAGTGCATACAGCATAGATGAAAAACAAAATACCATCGCAATCGACACGATATAAGTATATCTCTCAAAGTCAATTAAAAAGAATATCTCTGCAATCATCCCAGAAACCAGCGTGATTAAGAATGGAAAGTGAAATTGTCCAGTTGCCTTATAAACGTATAGAAACATCAAAACACCAAATACTGGATATAGGTAAAAGGAGGCTTCAAGACTTAAAGCCATTGTTACTATTACAATTAAAATTGTTGTTGAAATTGCTGCTAGTCTGTAGTTGCGTCCGTGTATGTAATATGCTCTATCGATGTGCCAAAGCTAATTAAACCAAAACAATTAACTTACACATTATCTGTGTTTTGTAACAAAAAATAGTCATGAAAACGTTTTCGAGAGAAGTAATAATATAAGTTGTCACCTACTTTAGATTACATTTCATCTACAAGCAAAATAAAATAATTATCAAGATTCTTATTAAGATAATTTTTAAACTCGTGTTCCACTACCGTCATAATCGGCAATAGTGTCAATTTTAGTTAAGAAAGTCGCTAGGACTACTTTTAAGTAAATAGTCATGATTGCCCCCACGAGAAGAAAACTAATTTCAGAATAAATGTATTTGTAAATAAAAGCAAAAACCATTTCTCCCATATAAGCACCACCAATACCAAAAAGTGAAATATTACCAGTATGTTTATTATAACTAGGAGTCAAAAAATATGCTCCGATAGTGATAATAAATACAATTGTAGAAATCATAAAAATGCTTAAATCTGGTACTAAAGGTGCTACGGAGTAAATGAGATAACCCAGCACAAACCCAAAACCTAAAAATCCAATTATAAGCTCTAAAATATAGTGCTGCGAAAAAACCTTAGAACGTCTCTTAAGAACAGGCTTAAGCAAGAGAAGTAGGCAAACAGATGAAACAACAGAAAAGAGAGAAGCTATTATAACGTAAGTTTCATAATCAAACAAAAACAATATCTCCGTAATATTTGTACTGAGCAAAAACAAAAAAAACACAACATTAAATTTATTGGTCTCTTTGTATTCGTACATAAACAAAGACAATGAAAATATAGGATACAGATAGAATGAATAAAATATATCCATAAAACCCATCACAAGTATAATCATCAAACCAGTAATTAAACCAGCTGTTCTATATACTCTTCCGTTTTTTATATTAGTTTTATCCAACAACTAAATTTAAGAATTCTTCCTCAGAAATAATAGTCACTCCTAGACTTTCTGCCTTCTGCAATTTACTAGGACCCATCTTATCTCCAGCCACAACGTAGGTTGTTTTACTAGAAATAGAACTAGACACTTTACCGCCATTATCTTCTATTAACTTTTTCAATTCGTTGCGAGGCATTTCAAAAACACCAGACACTACAAATATGTATCCCGCTAGTTTGTCAGATTGATTGGCAAGTTTCTCCGCAGAAATTTCTAACTGTACTCCGTAAGATTTTAAACGCTCTATGAGTGTAATATGTTCCGCTTTCGCGAAAAATGCTACTACACTTTCTGCAATCTTACTTCCTATTTCATCTACCGCAACCAGCTCTTCCTCTGTTGCCGAAATAATAGCGTCTATAGATTTGTAATGTTTTGCAAGTTTTTTGGCCACAGTCTCACCTACATACCTAATCCCTAGACCAAACAACACCTTCTCAAAAGGAATCTGCACCGAGGCTTGCACTCCGCTTACTAGATTTTCGGCACTTTTTTGAGCCATACGCTCTAGTGGTAATAATTGCGCTACCGTAAGCTCATATAAATCTGCATAATTTACAATCAGCCCTTCGTTTACTAAGAGTGCTACGGTTTCCCCTCCTAGACCATCAATATCCATTGCCTTTCTAGAGATGTAATGCTGTATTCTACCTATAATTTGAGTAGGACAGCCCATGTCATTCGGGCAATAGTGCTGTGCCTCACCTTCTTTACGCACTAGCGGCGTGCTACATTCTGGACACTCAGTAATATATGTTGTAGATTCAGAATCTGCTGGGCGCTTTGTAAGATCTACTGCTATAATTTTTGGAATAATCTCGCCGCCTTTTTCTACAAATACCTCATCACCTTCTCGTATATCTAGTCGCTCTATCTGATCTGCATTATGCAAGCTAGCTCGCTTCACGGTCGTTCCCGCAAGTTCAACAGGTTCCAGGTTTGCAACTGGTGTGATGGCTCCTGTGCGACCTACTTGGTATGTTATTTCGCGTAAGCGTGTAGAAACTTGTTCTGCTTTAAATTTATACGCCATTGCCCATCGCGGAGCCTTTGCTGTATAACCTAGTTCTTCTTGTTGTTGTAATCCATTGACTTTTACCACAACACCATCTGTCTCATAAGGCAAGTCATGCCTTGCCACATCCCAGTGATTGATAAATTCTAATACCTCATCAATATTCTTTGCCAGTTTTGCCGCCTCAGGAACGCGGAAACCCCAATCTCGAGCCTTCTGCAGGCTATCCATCTGGGTAGCAATACCTAGATTATTTCCTGTAATATTATATAATAGGCATTGCAGTGGTCTTCTAGCAACCTCAGCACTATCTTGTAATTTTAAAGATCCGCTGGCTGTGTTTCTTGGATTGCGATAGAGCTCAAAACCTAGCTCTTCACGCTCTGCATTCATAGCATGAAAACCTTCCCATGGCAATACTATCTCTCCTCGTATGTCAAATCTTGTAGGATAATCACCCTTCAATTTCAAAGGAACCGACTTTATTGTTTTAATATTTGTGGTCACATCATCTCCTTGCAAACCATCTCCTCGAGTAACCGCTTTGAGCAACTCACCATTTTCATAAGTAAGACTTATCGAGGCTCCGTCATATTTGAGCTCACAGGTATAGTTAACCTCTCCATCTACCATTTTCTTTACGCGCGCTTCCCAATCTTCAAGATCTTCTTTTGAATATGAGTTATCCAGAGAGTACATTCTGTGCTCATGTACAATAGTCTCAAAATTTTTAGTCACCGCTCCACCTACACGATGCGTAGGCGAGTTAGGGTCGTCAAATTCCGGATGAGCAGCTTCTAGCGCTTCCAGTTGCTTCAGCTTTTGATCAAAGTCAAAATCTGATATCGTTGGTGTATCTAGCACATAATAGCTATGATTATGTGTTTGTAATTCGTTGCGTAAAGCGAGTATTTGCTCTTCTATTGTCATAATAACAAAATTAAAAATTAAACCTCCGATATTCAGAGAATATCGGAGGTTTAATTAACCACTTACAAACAGTGTATGGAAGTGATTTTCTCTTTAAAGAATGAAGATTTTCTATTACTTCTTAGATTCTAGTGAAGCCTTTAACCACTTAGGCATTGCCATAGGCTTAAAATTCTCCATCTGATCAAGAAGTCCTTCTACCGTAGTATCTACAAGAAGGATATCATAATTTTCTTGCTTTAAAAATCCTTTATCTACCATATTCCTAAGCGCACTTAAAAGATCATCATAAAAGCCATTTACATTAAGCATACCCACCGGTTTTTGGTGTAATGCTAGTTGGCTCCATGTTAGCACTTCAAAAAGCTCTTCCATAGTTCCAAAGCCTCCTGGCAATGTAATAAATCCATCAGAACGCTCTTGCAATTCCATCTTGCGTTCATGCATAGTCTCGTTTACGATAAGTTCTGTAAGACCAGTATGTACTACTTCTTTAATTTTCAAAAATTCTGGAATCACACCTACTACCTTACCGTTGTGATCAAGAGCTCCTTGAGCTACGGCGCCCATAATACCAATTTTGGCAGCTCCATATACCAGCGTAATATCTCGATCAGCCAGTGTTTTTCCTATTAAAGTTGCTTGCTTTATTATTTCTGGGTCTGTACCTGCACTGCTTCCGCAGTACACGCATAGTGATGTTAATTTCATAATAACTATTTAATTTTAAGCAAGCATAAAGTGCTTCCTTTTATTTCTTAATTATAATAATCTCTAGCGACTCGCTTTAATCATTCTATCTTTTCCAAACATATCTTCTCGCAACTCCACATTCTCAAAGCCTATTACTTTTAAAAGATCAATCATTTCTTTTCCTAAGTATTCATTAATCTCAAAATACAAGAATCCATTTACAGAAAGATTTTTAAAAGCTAGCTCACCTATTTTTCTATAAAAAATCAATGGATCATCATCTGAGACAAAGAGCGCGCTATCGGGTTCATTACTCAGTACATTATCTCTCATCTCCTTTTTCTCGAGCATACGCACATACGGAGGATTACTCACGATAATATCATATTTATGCTCTAGTTCCTCTACGGCTAGTACATCTTGATTATAAAAAGTAACATCCACCTCATTCCTTTTTGCATTTTGATTTGCTGTTGCAAGGGCATCTTGAGAAATATCAATCGCCTCAACATGCGCGTTTGATATATTTTTAGCCAGCGAGATTGCGATGCATCCAGAACCCGTTCCTATGTCAAGAACCCTCAATTTTTCTTGCGCGTAACTCTTAATAAAGCTCTCAGCTTTATCTGTAATAATCCACTCAACGAGTTCTTCGGTTTCTGGTCTAGGTATTAAGGTAGCGGGATTTACTTGAAATTCCATCCCGTAGAATTCTGTAGTACCTACGATATATTGGATAGGTTCGCTACGTGATAATCTACCAGTTACATCATTCAAATGTGTAAGAGCAGATGTGGAGATATCCATTTTTCGCGAAAGCGAGACCTCTACCCTATTCATTTTTAGCACATGTTCTAAGGTAAGAAAGCAAAGATTTTCTACCTCTTCTGGCTCGTACATAGCTGCGAGCTGCTGCCTGAAATCAATGCGAAACTCGTCTATATTCATAAATCAATTATCATATGCACTGGGCAAGAAAAATGCCCTGTATCACCCATAGGACCGTCTATGTATCTAAAACCTGTGCGCTTGTATAACTTCTGAGCCGCCTCCATATAAGGCATGGTCTCTAGGTAGCATTGCTCAAAACCAAAATCACGAGCTTGATTGAGACAAGCATCCATCATTTTCGACCCTAGACCGCGGCCTCTCGCTTCTTCTAGAAAATACATTTTCTGCAATTCACACACGTTACCATCATAATTATCCAGCTGTGCAACACCTGCACACCCTATAATTATTCCGTTGTCCTCCACCACAAAATACTCGGCTTTTGGTCTGCTATAATGCTCAAACATCGTGTCTAAAGCAACATCTGCATAAGCAGTCCCTACCTTAGGAACACCTAGATCTACAAGTACCTTTCTCACAACTGCCGCTACTTGAGCATTGTCTTCTTTTTTAATCGGTCTAATGATTGGTTTGTCCATCACGCGTAAAGGGTTATTTTTGTGATGTGAAGATACATAACACCTACATAAATCGCTGTATTGCGCTAGCAAAAAATGGACTTCCCGCAGCCATGCCTAATCCGTCTGTGGGAGCAGTACTCGTGCACAACAACAAGATTATAGCCGAAGGTTATACAAGCGCTTATGGTGGGCCTCACGCAGAGGTGAATTGTATTGCTTTCGCGAAAGCGAATACCCCAGAACTAATAGCAAAATCGACCTTATATGTATCTTTAGAACCTTGCTCGCACTGGGGAAAAACACCGCCATGTGCAGATCTTGTAGTTGCTTCTGGTATAAAAAAAGTTGTTATAGGAACCATTGATCCTTTTGCCAAAGTAGCTGGCGCAGGTATTAAGAGATTAATACAAGCTGGAGTTGATGTCACCGTGGGTGTTCAAGAAAAAGAATGTCAAGAAATCAACAAGCGTTTCTTTACCTATCACGAGAAAAAGAGACCTTACGTCATTCTAAAGTGGGCAGAAACCGCAGATGGATTTATCGCTCCAAAAACACGAGGTGCTCAACAACCTGTATGGATTACAAATAGCTACTCGCGACAACTCGTTCATAAATGGCGCAGCGAGGAAATGGCAATCCTCGTAGGTGGAAAAACTGTACTAGAAGACAACCCTAGTCTAACCACGCGAGATTGGGAAGGTAAAAACCTACTACGAGTTGTTATTGATACTAAAGGAAATCTAGAGAACAACCTTACCGTTTTTAATCAGGAAGCTGAGACACTTGTAATAGCATCAACAGAATCTCAACTCATAAGCGAGACACTTTATGATAAAGGAATCCAATCTGTAATTATAGAGGGTGGCGCGCAGACATTACAATATTTTATTGATGCAAATCTCTGGGATGAGGCACGTATTTTTAAAGGCAACATTAGTTTTTCTGATGGCACAAAAGCACCTCAACTTTCACAGCATTTTCTATTAGAAAAAACAGACACGATTCTAGACGACACCCTACACTATTATAAAAACTCAAGCATTTGATTTACTTACTTCTTAGTATTGCTGCATCTAGTTTCATCTTTGTAGTATTTAAACTTTTTGCAAAGTTTAATGTAAACACCCTGCACGCAATCATTGTAAATTATGTGATTGCCTGTTCTTGCGGACTATTGCTATATGATGGACCTACAACTATCGCTGTAATTCCTGAGCAACCTTGGTTTTATGCATCGGCGGGGCTAGGAGTATTATTTATTCTTGTTTTTAACTTAATGGCAGCAACAACACAACGCAGCGGACTCTCAGTAGTCTCTGTTGCTACTAAAATGAGTGTGGTTATCCCAATACTTTTTGGTGTACTCTATTACAGAGAATCTCTAGGCATACTAAAGATTATAGGAATTCTAACGGCACTTGTCGCTGTGTATCTTGCTTCTATAAAAGCAAAAGACGGGATTGCTATAAAAAAAGAAAACCTCACCTTCCCTATCCTTGTGTTTTTAGGCAGCGGAGCTATAGACACGAGTATAAAATTTATAGAAGGTGCTTATGTAAATGAGAGTGATGTGCCCATCTTTGGCGCAACTATTTTTGGAGCAGCTGCTTGTATTGGTTTTCTAGTGATTATTTATCAAATGATTACAGGATTTTTTAAGTTTGAGTTTAAAAACATTATCGCTGGAATTTGCTTGGGAATTCCTAATTACTTCTCGATTGTAATGCTCGTTATGGCACTTCGAGATTCGGCTTTTGAGAGTTCGACCTTATTTACTGTAAATAATGTAGCCATTGTGATGGTGAGCACTTTTATTGGAATTCTACTTTTTAAAGAAAAATTACTCCCAAAAAACTGGATTGGAATTGGACTAGCAGTAATTAGTATTTTGCTAGTTTCTATGTCTTAGTGCCACTAAAAAGTTAGAAATCACTTAATGAATTTTGTTTTTTTTAGATACGCTTTCGCGAAAGCGCAATAATCCTCGCCCTATAATATTACTGCAGTTTTCTGAGACGGCATAACACTTAACGCCTGCTATCATGGAATCTACAAAACATTCACACTGTAACATTTACTTTTTTTAAGCTACATATCCACGTAACCAAAATGAAAATGATATGGGATTCGGTGGAGCAGCTCTTGCAGCAAATCAAGTAATACGTAACAATAGAAATCTACTTAAAAATAAGAGAAATGTAGGAAACCTATCTTTTGTCTCGAGTACCAATGAGAAATGGGTAGACCCCAAAAAAGCAACTTTTGATCAGTTAATGGAAATAAGAACAAGAATACGCTATGAAAACAAAGTACGTTTGTATAAAATCATTTTCCTCACCATTTTAGGTTTTGTAGCACTTATCCTTCTACTTGCTTTAATTCCTTGGGATTTAATATTTACAAATACGTTTAACCCTTATAGCCATTAAAAATATTGACGAGCTTACTCTCTACGATATTGCTTAGTCTCCTCAAAAACATGATTCAGGATTGCTTCATCTTGTTCTGTGAGTTCTAGATCACGACGCGCCATGGCAATTTTTGCAGTTTCGTAAGCCTTATCTGTTTTGTGTGTTACAAAGCCGCTAGCGCCTCCCCAAGAAAAAGAAGGAACAAAATTGCGAGGAAATCCGCTTCCAAATATGTTTGTTGCTACGCCAACCATTGTACCAGTGTTAAACATGGTATTAATACCGCACTTAGAATGGTCTCCCATCATCAACCCACAAAACTGAAGTCCAGTATTTGCAAAGCGACCTGTTTCATAATCCCATAACTTAACAGGAGCGTAGTTATTTTTTAAGTTAGAATTATTAGAATCTGCACCTATATTACACCATTCTCCTAGTACACTATTTCCTAAGAAACCATCATGACCTTTACTAGAATAACCCATAAGTACGGAGTTATTTACCTCTCCGCCTACTTTACAGTGAGGACCTATGGTTGTGCCGCTATAAATTTTGGCTCCCATTTTTACAGCTCCATGATCACAGATTGCAAAAGGGCCACGTATGAGTGCGCCCTCCATAATCTCTGCATCTTTACCTATATAGATAGGTCCATCTGTAGCATTGAGATGTGAGTAATGAACTGTAGCTCCTTCCTCTATAAATATCTGATCTTTATTTATCGCTATTACGTGTGCTGGTATATCTTCAGAATCTCTATCCTCGGTAAGCATCTCAAAATCTCTAGTGATTGCTTCGCCATTTTTGGCAAAAATATCCCAAGTATGCTCGATTCTTAAAATATCTGAGGCCGTATAATCTATACTTTCATACGTATCAAAATCTACTTCTTGACCTTCTTGTACTGAAAAAGCAATAATTTCTTCCCCATCAAGCAACACTTGCTTTGATGACAAGTTTTTAATAATATCAGCTAAGTTGTCTGAAGGAAGATATGATGCATTAATCATCACATTTTCTTCAAGCTCTATCATGGGCCACTTATCTGAAAGATACTCTTCTGTTACAGTTGAGGTCGTTGAGCCAAGCACAAATTCCCACTTTTCACGTATGGTCATAATACCTACACGCAAGTCTGCAACAGGTTTTGTGTACGTAAATGGTAAAAGCTGATTGCGTACGTTTCCGTCAAAAAGGATAAAGTTCATGGATTAGATTTTAGTCTCTACATAAAGCGCATGAGACAGATAGACTTAAAGATAAAACTTATTAAAAACGAAGTTACTTATTATTTACGAGGCTTCTTTACTAAAAGTGTCCACTCAAAGTTAAACTCAGATACTTGCACACCATCTTTATTTGTCCCTATAGCTTTCATCCAGCATGTTTGTCCTTCTCCAGTAGCTACAGCATTTGCTATAGCTTCTTTAATAGCTAGACCATCATCACACACAAAGTTAATCCTACCTGTAGCTTTTTTTGTAAAGCTCGCATTATTGTTTGCTACAAGCATTGATATTTTCTGACCGCTTTCTTGTATGTGAGCAATTACTAAAGCTCCCGTAGCAAGCTCTGCCGCCATCCCTTGTACTGCCCAGAACATACTATTAAATGGATTCTGATTAATCCATCTGTGTTTTACAGAAGTTGTACAAGAGTTAGGAGAAAGTTTTTTTACACGTACTCCCGAAAGCCACGCAGATGGAAGCTTAAACATTGTGAACGTGTTGAATTTACCTGGTAAGGGGAATGACATAATATCTAATTTGAAGCAAAAATAGGCAATAAAAAAGGTTCCCAAATAACAACCTTTTAAGAAAGAATATATAAATCTTTAATTGTCTATCAACTGTATTTTTAAGTAACTCCCTATACCTGTACCTGTACCACCCAATGGGTTTGCTAGAAGAACAAAATCTCCAGATCCAAAACCAAAATTATAGGCTTTTCCAGCAGTAAGGCGTGCAACACCCGTATATGTTTTTGCACTTCCTACAGAACCGCTTCCACTTATCTCAACTTCCGCCTTAGGCATAGAAAAACGCATTACCCATGAACCTGTATCATCTATTAAGCCAGCCACATAATTAATATTTGTAGTGTTAATTCCAAAAATAGTCAAGGTAATTGTCACTTCGTAAATCCCAGTAAGAGGAGCTACAAAAGTACTTGTACTGCTATTAAAATCATCTCCTGCGTCAATGAGCTCTGTAATAGTATCTATTTTATAGATTCCATTTGAATTTGCAACATTGCCAGCAAGTCTAGAATCATAATCAGAAATTAAGCGGCCTCTAAAGTTACCTAGCAAACTGCTAAGTTGCTTCTTCACATTACCATGACTATCAATTACTAGCGGCACATCATCTGTAGATGTGCTAGCTGCTGCATCGCGCACTCGTAAATCACCATTTACATCTAACATTGTGGTAGGATGAGCAGTATTTACCCCTACTTGAGACCACATTAATTGAGTTAACAACAAGGCTATTATACACAAAGGGGTTTTAATAATATGTCTTATTTGCATGACTTTCTAATTGTAAAAAACCTTAATTGGTTTCAATGATGCAAATTTAAGGCGCTCACGCAAATGTTAAATTTCAAAAAGTTGCAAGCTAGATTTTTTAGACAAAAGAACAATTTCACAAGCTGTAATACGCAACACCACTCTATTTACATGACATTAGTTATTTATTTCACTTGAAATAAGCAGATTCACAAATCTTAATTAAAAGTTAATTTTTAGTACTATGCGTAACAAAGTACCTTTTTTTAGATATATATTTGCATAAGACATTAATAGACTATGGAAACTAGCATTACAACACATCAAAAAAATATAGGTACTTTAATACACCTATCTACATTCTCTAAATACTTATTTCCTTTTGGAAATTTTATTGCACCTCTCATTTTATGGAGCGCTCAAAAAAGGAATGCTGCTTTTATAGATAAGCATGGTAGAGATGCCATCAATTTTCAATTAAGTATTCTATTATACCTCATTGCCTTAGTTGTCACTAGCATTCCATTCTTTATTTATTTCGCAATAAGTGCAGGTAGTGGAAGCGAGAGTTTACTCACAAACGGTTATATAAATGATCCGAGTGATTTTGCCGACTTGGGAGGGTTTCTTATTACCGCAATAGTTGTTGCCATTCTTGCACTAGGAATTTTTCTAGTAGAAATAATTTCGGTGATTTCGGCAGCGGTTAAGGCATCTCAAGGGGGTATTTACAAATTCCCGCTTACTATCAACTTTATTTCTGCGGCTTCGGTTACAGATTCTCAAGAGACTTCATCACCTATTGAGGACAACACGGTAGTTTAATATATGAGGTACGCTTTCGCGAAAGCGTAAAAAAGAAAAATCATCAATCAATCAATCAATCAATCTCCCAATAGCTATTGGGACAAAAACGAACAGTTTAATGCATTTAAAAATGAACATCTATGAAGATTGAAAACACCAAAGCGCAGATGCGTAAGGGCGTGCTAGAGTATTGTATCCTCTCTGTATTAAAAGACGAGGATGCCTACGTAGCAGAGATCTTAGGCACACTTAAAGACGCTAAGTTGCTGGTGGTGGAAGGAACGATATACCCACTACTTACACGACTCAAAAACGCAGGCTTGCTCAATTATCGCTGGGAAGAATCTACCAGCGGGCCGCCACGTAAATATTACGGACTTACCGAAACAGGTAAAATATTTTTAAAAGAACTCTCAACCACTTGGGATGAGTTACAGACCGCAGTAACGGTAGTAACCGCCACTAAAACCGCAACAAAATGAATAAGACAGTAAACATAAATTTAGCAGGGGTTTTCTTTCACGTAGATGAGGATGCTTACGGTAAATTACAGAGATATCTTGCTGCCATCAAACGTTCTTTTGAAGGCGTACAAGGGGAAGACGAAATCATAGCAGACATAGAAGCGCGTATTTCAGAACTTTTTTC
Source organism: Dokdonia sp. Dokd-P16 (assembly GCF_003095655.1). Lineage (NCBI taxonomy): Bacteria > Pseudomonadati > Bacteroidota > Flavobacteriia > Flavobacteriales > Flavobacteriaceae > Dokdonia > Dokdonia sp. Dokd-P16. Next base: position 2,198,880 of record NZ_CP029151.1, on the reverse strand, counting down.
TGAACGTATTAAAGACGAACGCCAAGTTATAAGCACTAAGGAGCTTGACGAGGTTATCGCTATCATGGGACAGCCAGAAGATTATATGGTGGACGACGATATTTTTGAAGACACAGCGTCTTCTCAAAAATCTAGTCGCTCTTCAAGTAAAACACATCAAGCTAAGCGTATCTCAGACCGAAGGTTTTTTAGAGATACAGATAATGCTTACATAGGTGGTGTATCTAGCGGTATGGCACATTACATGGGACTTGATCCTTTGTGGGTTCGTGTAGGATGGGTATTACTTATTGCACTTACTTGGTTTACACTAGGTGGAACGGCTCTTATATATCTTGCGTTATGGGTATTTGTACCAGAAGCACAATCTACGGCAGATAAACTCGCAATGCGGGGAAAGGCTGTTAACATTGACAATATCACAGAAAAAGTAAAAGAAGGATTTGAAAATGTTGCAGACACGGTTAAGAACGTAGATTATGATAAGTACGGTAATAAAGTAAAAACAGGAGCTCAAGGAGTTTTTGGAACTTTAGGAAAGATCATCATGTTCTTCTTTAAAATCATTGCAAAAATTGTGGGCGTACTATTAATTATCACCGGAGCAACAGTAGTGATTTCATTATTAATCACACTACTTACTGGAGGAGTAGTAGATATTTTTACTCCTAACCTAGCAGACATGCCGTGGATTTCTAATGATACAGGCTTACCTATCTGGCTTATGTTACTACTCGTATTATTTGCAGTTGGGATACCTTTTTTCTTCTTGTTTTACTTAGGATTAAAAATTCTTTCTTCTAATGTAAAATCAATGCCCTTAAGTGCAAAACTAAGTTTACTAGGATTATGGCTTATCGCATCAATCACCATTGGAGTATTTTCTGTAAAACAGGCTATACAGTATTCTAACCTCGAGGCATCAAAAGTGACTACTACAGAGACACTCGCAATTACAAAGAATGATACGCTACGTATCAAAATGAGAGGAAGTGAGCGTTTTGATATTCCTTTTGGGAGGTCTTCTCAGTATGTACAGCTTATTAATAGCAATACAGAAGATGTAGCTGTGTATAGAAATGTACGTCTTATAGTACGATCTACTCGTGACAGTCTTGCATATGTGCAAACAGTAAAAAGAACAAAAGGATCATCATACGACGTTGCAAAAGAACAAGCAGAAGCCATGATGCTCAACTATGACTTATCTAATAATGAACTAGCCATAGATGGTTTCTTTACTGGAGAAAGAGATGCACAATATAGACATGTAAGACCAAGTGTTGAGTTTATAGTGTACCTCCCAGAAGGAGCTACACTCATCGCAGATGAGAATACGTACTCCTACCATAGAAATGACAGACAGTATCGTGATATTCTAGACAATGGTGATGAAGAAAAATTTCTTACCGTAGGTAATGGCAAACTTATATGCAGCACTTGTCCTGAGGATCGTGACAATGATGATGATAATTCTTGGCAACAATCTGATGATAATGATGCTTGGGAAGAGCGCAGTTACAGAGAAGGTGAAGATACACCAGCGTGGGAGACAAATAATCAAGCTCCAGACTCTCCTACGCCTCCACCGACTCCTCAAATTGATAGAAATTCGATTAATTAATAAGAGATAATGTCCAAGCTCACTACTTTCATTACAATCCTGCTGCTACTCCCTATAATTGGAGTAGCACAGGTTTCTAAATACAGTAATCTTTATAAAGAGATTCTAGCTACAGATACTACACTCTTTGACTCCTATAATACCTGTGACCTCGAGACTCATGCTTCACTCATATCAGAAGATTTAGAGTTTTACCATGATAAAGGAGGACTGTCTACAAGCAAAGAAGAGTATATAACCTCCATGAAGGCAAATATATGCGGCAAGGTGGAAAGAATACTTACTCCGGATACTTTTGAAGTGCATGAGATTAAAGATTTTGGAGCCATCGCGCTAGGGAAACACAGTTTTCATAACCTTGTAGAAGATAGCTATTCTGAGCCTAGTAAGTTTATCACCATATTAAAAAACACAGAAAACGGCTGGAAAATCACTCGTGTAATAAGCCTGCACTAATCATCTTTACAACTCAGTCACAAATAATCACAGTTGGGTAGGTTACGCTTTCGCGAAAGCGGACTTATCTACATCTTTACATCATCAATCAAAACAATCAATAATTCATCAATCTAAAACCAACCACCATGACAACACTTATCAAATTTATTATTGGGTTTCTCGTCGCTACACTCGTAACTTCTTGTCAGTTTGACTTCAACATAGGTCAAATCCAAGGCAATGGAAATGTAGTTACAGAAGATTTAAATATCACAGAAGACTTTAACGAAGTCTCAGCTGGCGACGGATGGGAAGTTTTTCTAGAAAAAGGAAATACAAATGGCGTAATACTAGAAGCAGATGAAAACATAGTAAACGCTGCGGATATCTATGTAAAGGATGGGAAGCTAAAAATTTATTGTGATAAAGGAATAGGTAACGCAACCTCAAAAAAGGTTTTTGTAACCTACTCAGAAAACCTAACCGTAGTGAGCGTAAATAGTGGTGCTAGTCTTACTACAAAAGAAGCGCTCACTGGAGATGAAATAGATCTTGACGCATCATCTGGAGGAACATTACGCGTTGAGGTTACCGTAAATGACGTAGAGACCAACGTGAGTAGCGGTGGTGTAGTACGCATCTCGGGAACAGCAAATCGTGTAGATGCATCTGTTTCTAGCGGCGGCGTTGCAAGAATAAGCAAACTCAAATCTGTATCTGCTATCGCAGATGCTTCTTCTGGAGGAGTGATGGATGTATATGCATCACAAGATCTAAGAGCAGACGCATCATCTGGTGGTGTCATAAATTATTATGGGAAGCCAGCAAACGTAGATAAACCAAAGGAAAGTTATTCTGGTGGTATCATACGCTCAAAGGATTAAACACTACCTCATCAATCAAATCAATACACAACAAAGGCTCGATAGTATCGAGCCTTTGTTATTTTATAAATACACGCTAAACTTATAATTCTCCTTTTATCTGTAAGAATTGCGCTTGAAGCATTGCCATTTTTTCCTCAAGTCCATCTGCAAGTTCTGGCACTCTGTGATAAAACACATAGCGTATGCGCCACAGCTCTTTCACTTCCTTGATAGGGAATTCAAGATCATCTATATTCTTATGATCTGCACGTAGTGTAATAGTGTTTCCTGAGAGGTAGCATCGCCTCAACACGAGCTGATCTTCAAATACAGCGAGCACTAGATGACCATTATTTAGTTTCTTGTAGACATCTTTCGGTATCATCTCCCCTATTACAATATCCTTAGGAAAGAGTCCTTTGTCATTACTGCTCATCTCAAGATTATCTACCGTAAATGCTCTGAACTCCTTGTCAGGATTGATAGGCAACTGTAAGACTTGCATATCACTTACAAAAGCTTCTTTATCATTATAGAGAAGATATTCTTTTGCGTTTTTTGAAGTTATGCAAGGAATACTGGCAAAGGCTTGCTTTGTGATGATATCATGATCTGTTGTAAGATTTGCTTTGAATTTGAGTAAACTATTTACCGTAAGCTCTTTTGTGAGTAAGTCATCGATAGGTATGCTAAAATAATTAGCAATCTTAATAATAGTATCTATTTTGGGTTCACTCCTACCTTCTTCATAAGCTCCTAACGTCCCTCTTTTCAAGTCAAACAGCTCTGCAAAGGACTGCTGACTCAATGTCTTGACAGTTCTAATCTTTCGTATGTTTTTTCCAAAAAATGACATATTTTGCTAATTTTATTTGCAAATCACAAATTTGTTTGTATATTTACCTAACAATTTTAGCAAAAAGAATTCACTTTTGCTAATTTATTTAGCTTTTTCGCGAAAGCGTAAAAGTATCATCATCTATTCATCAATCAAAAAACAATCATTATGACCACTTTAATTATTTACATCCTGAGCCAGTTATAAACAATTGGGTATTTACAGAGACAAGTTTTCGTATTATTAACCTTCCAACGCATTGGAATACAACATCAACACTCTTTATGAAGAACCATTTTAATATAACACGAGATTTTTTACTGGAACTTAACTTTAATATTACCACAGAAAATACGGAAGATGGTATTATGGTAGTACAAAAAGAAAACTCAGGAATTAAAAATCTCATTCTAGGCGTTGCTCCTCCTATCTTAATCATAGAGCAGTTTATTTTTACCATAAATAACCAGTCTGAAAAGATTTTTAAAAGTCTGCTACAAAAAAACCGCGATATCATTCACGGAGCATTTGTACTAGATGAGACAGGGAAGAAAGTAATATTTAGAGATACCTTACAAATAGAAAATCTAGATTTAAACGAACTTGAAGGAAGCTTAAACTCGCTCAGTTTATTAATGAGTGAATACTCAGATCACATTATCGAATTTTCAAAATACTAAAACACAACGTTATGAACATATTTAAAAGACTTTTTAAAATAGGCCAGGCAGAAGCAAATGCTTCTATTGATAACATGGAAGATCCTATTAAAATGACCGAGCAAGGCATAAGAGATATGAAAGAGGATCTCAATAAAAGTGTAGAAGCAATGGCTCAAGTAAAAGCCATGGCAATACGCTCAAAAAACGAGCGTGATGAGCACCAGGAGAAAGCAAAAGATTATGAAGGTAAAGCAATTGCCATTCTTAAGAAAGCACACGCAGGTTCTATGGAAGCTACAGACGCAGACCGTCTAGCAAAAGAAGCACTTGCCAAAAAAGAAGAAGCACAAGCTCATGCAGATCGCGCTGGTGAAGACACTACAAAATTTGAAGGAAATGTAGCCCAGCTACAATCTACTATCCAGACTATAAAAGATAATATAGGAAACTGGGAGAATGAGCTTAAAACGCTTAAAGCCAGAGTAAAAGTAAGCTCTGCCACTAAGAATGTAAACAAGCAGATGGCTGCTCTTGACAGTACTGGAACCGTAAGTATGCTAGAACGTATGAAGGAAAAAGTAGCTCAAGAAGAAGCCCTAGCAGATGCTTATGGCGATATTGCAAATGCAAATAAAAGCATAGATGACGAGATTGATGCTGCAGCAGATACTAGCAAAGAAAAAGTAGACGACGAGCTTGCAAAGCTTAAGGAACAACTAGGTCTCGACAAGGACAAAGCATAAGCACGCACCGCATTGCGTTACTAGCACTTTGGATTATGAACCATTAAAACCACCAACCATTGGATAACTATTTCGAAATTTTATTTTCACCAGTAAACATCACGTTAACGATACTACTGTCTCTACTCCTTGTCTATTGGATATTTACAATGATCAGCGGTGTAGACTTTGATCTAGATGTAGATGTAGACATCGATATCGATGTGGACGTAGATGCAGATATTGATCTGGATTCTGGTCTCGAAGGCGGCAATATGGATTTCTCAGATGTAGCAAATGCAGAGGTAGATCGATCACACGTTGTAAATAGAAAACGTAAGCCTCTTAAATGGTGGCAAGTCGTTTTGATTTACTTCAATTTTGTCGGACTTCCATTTATGTTTACGTTTACTTTTTGGATCTTTATATGGTGGTTTTGTTCCCTTATTGTAACATCTATTACAGGAAGTTACGAGAATACATTTGGGCACCTTATCGTCTTAGCTTTTATGATTCCTGCGCTATTTATTAATAAAATTATCACGACTCCTTTCAAGTCATTCTTCAAGAATTTAAATAAAGATGGAGACAAGGCAGTAGATTTTCTTGGTAGACAAGCCACTTTATTATCCACAGTTTCTGGAGATAAAATGGGTAATGCAGAGCTTCAGGCAGATGGCAATACGATGAGCATTTATGTGAAATCACTAGATGGTTCTGAGTTACGCTTTCGCGAAAGCGTCCTAATCATCAAACAATCAACAGATAAAAATTATTTCTACGTCAGTAAAGATTAATCTATGCTGATACCAATCATTATTATTTAAAAGAAAATTAACCAAAACCAAAAATCAGTTTCTATGGATGCAATCCCATCGTTTGTAATTACCGGAATAGGAATCCTCTTATTTCTCGTTGTCGTTTATTTCGCAATCATCGCGATGTTCTACAAAAAAGTACATCAAGGTCAAGCCTTGGTCCGTACTGGATTTGGTGGAACAAAAGTTGCAACAGACAAGGGACTTTATGTAGTACCAGTATTCCACCGTGTAGAAGTAATGGACGTTTCTGTAAAGAAAATCCAAATTGAGCGTCTCGCTACCGAAGGTCTTATCTGTAAGGATAACATGCGTGCAGATATTAAAGTGGCATTTTTTGTTCGTGTAAATAACGAAGTGGAGTACATCAAGAAAGTGGCTCAAACCATCGGTGTAGAAAGAGCTTCACGTCAAGAAACACTTGAGGATCTTTTTGAAGCTAAGTTTTCTGAAGCGCTTAAAACCGTAGGTAAGAAATTTGACTTTATACAGTTATATGAATCCCGTCGTGAGTTTCGTGATGAGATTGTAGATATCATTGGTACAGATCTTAATGGTTATACACTAGAAGATTGTGCAATCGATTATCTTGAGCAAACGTCTGTTTCTTATTTAAAAGCAGATAATATTCTTGATGCAGAAGGTATCAAAAAGATTACAGATCTTACCGCTGCACAAAACGTGCAATCTAACTTGATTAAGCGTGATGAGGAAAAAACCATCCGTAAGCAAGATGTAGAGGCTCGTGAAGCAATCCTTGAACTAGACAAACAACTTGCCGAAAAAGAAGAACAACAACTTCGTGAGATTGCCAACATAAAATCTCGTGAAGGTGCAGAAACACTTAAAGTAGCAGAGGAAGAGCGTCTCAAGTCTGAAACAGCTCGTATCGCTACAGAAGAAAAAGTAAAAGTTGCCGAAGAAAATATGCAACGCCAGATTATCGTTGCCGAAAAGAATAAGCAACGTACCGAGGCTGTAGAAACAGAACGTGTAGAAAAAGACCGTTTACTAGAAGCAACCGAAAGAGAACGCGTGGTTACACTCGCTCAGATTGAAAAAGAGAAAGTAGTAGAAGTTGAGAAAAAGAATATTCAAGATGTAATAAGAGACCGCGTAGTTCTTGAAAAAGGAGTAGTTGAAGAGCAGGAGAATATGAAAGATATTGAGGCTTTCAAAACTGCAGATCGTAACAAACAAGTTACCATCACAAATGCTGAGAGTGCTGCTCAAGAAGATTTGATTAAAACTATCAAAGCTGCAGAAGCATCTAAAGAAGCTGCTAAGCAAAAAGCAGAAGAAATTAATATCGAAGCGCTTGCACATAAAGAAGCAAGTGAGAAAGAAGCAGATGCACGTAAGATTCTTGCCGAAGCACAAGCTAAGGAAGAAGCAACTGTAGGTATGTCTGAGGCACAAGTAATGCACGCTAAGGCAGATGCAAACGAGCGTCAAGGTATTGTAGAAGCGACTATTATTGAGAAGAAGGCACTTGCAGAAGCAGCCGGAATCCAAGCAAAAGCAGAAGCAAAACGTCAAGACGGACTTGCAGAGGCAGATGTAATCAAAGAGAAAGCTCTTGCAGACGCAGCGGGAATCGAAGAGAAAGCAAATGCAATGAAGAAACTTGACGGTGTAGGTAAAGACCACGAAGAGTTTAAACTACGTCTTGATAAAGAACTTCAAGTTGACCTTGCAGAGATTAATATCCAGAAAGATATTGCAGATGCGCAAGCACAGGTAATTGGTGATGCTCTTAAAGCTGCAAACATTGATATTGTAGGTGGTGAGACCATGTTCTTTGACCAGATTATCGGGCAAATTACAAAGGCTAAAGGATACGACAGATTAGTGAAGCATTCTGACACCGTGCATGAAGTAAAAGATGCCATTTTAGGTAGTGATGATGTAAAAGGAAACTTACTTGAAAAAGTAAAAGAATTTGCAGATAAGTACGGTATCTCTTCTGAGGATCTTAAGAATGTGACCATTGCAAATCTTTTAATGGACTTAAAATCTAAGTCGTCAGATAATGATGAGCAAACCTTATTCAGCAACCTATCTAACCTTGCAAAGGGACTTGGGTTATCTGATAAGAAGTTGAGATAATTATATAAAGGCAGTAACAGTTTGCAGTCGTGAGATTGCAAACTGATCACTGTTCTATCTCAGTGCGCTTTCGCGAAAGCGTAAACCTCCATTTTCTGTGGAGCTATACTACCTATAAGTCAATCATTAAATCAACGCACAGTTTCCAATATCTATGGCAAACGAAACTCCAGATACACAACCTAAAGCATCACAGTCACTAGACGGCGGTACCTATGAGATCATACAAGGCAGACTGCAAAAGCAGAAAATCGATCTCCAAGAACGCCTTCAAAAACTGAATGAGGAACGTAAAGATGTCTTTGGTTCCCTTGAAACCAAGCTCATTGCAAATGATCGTATCAATACAGAGAACAATTGTATTGCTCGTGATATTGTATCATTGAATAATCTATGCCTTTTTGGATATAATGTGCATTTTGGATTGCGCACAGACATTCACTTGAGTGATGTTTTTAGTGCTTATGAGTTTAAGGACAATCGTTTTGAGCCTAAACCGCTTACGTTATTAGAAGATGATATTTTTCTTCTTGATTTTGCAAATCTATACAAGTACTACCGTAATACTATTTTCTCAAAATTTGCCATCATAGGGAATTACCTGTACATGGTGTTTCAGCTAAGTGATAGCGTTACAGATATTAAAACATTTAAGTGGCTTATAAGCAACGACACCTTAAAATATGTAGATAATCGTAGTGAACACGAATACAAGTTTCCAAAACAACATGATTTTAAGTGGATAGAAGCTACGCGCGATATGCATCGTTATGGTGTGCACGCACACGTTTCTATACTTGACAAGGTATTTGTAGAAACCATAGGTGGTGATCTTACTATTAAAATAGAGGACAACACAGAAGAAGGAAAAGGAATCCTTGACGAACCTGTGGAGCACATCGACCAGACACTTGATGATGGGCAATACCGTTATGCAGATCTTGGTAATTTACTGGCGCTTGAGATTAAACCTTTTCAAGAGGAAGCTCGTTATTTTGTCTATAATCACAAACTCAAGCAAGTTCAAAAAATACAGAGTGTAAAAGACACTTGTGTACTACTACCAGATGATCAAGGTATCATTTTCCCGACAGGGTACTACTTGCAAACAGGAGAGTATAACATCTTTGATAATGCAATCCCAAATGTAAAATTTCAAGAGAAAATCAGTTCGCCTAACGGAGAAGATTTCTTGTATATTTTTTACTCCCCAGAGGCAGGACTTTACAACTTGATGTCATACAATGTGATTACTCAAGAGATTAAAACTCCCATTATCTGTAATGGATTTACCGTATTGCAAGATGGCCAGCTATGCTATTTTAGAACCGAAAATGAGCAAACCAAGCATCACGTGATACAGATCTGGCAAACCCCATTTTTAAAGGGCGATTATATGCCCTCTCAACACGAGGACACGCTACTCTATAAAATAGGAAACAAGGATATTGTAAAGGCAATGGCAGAGGTTAACGGCCTTGTCACGCTACTCAACAAGGAGGATAATTACGATGGATTATATAGTGATCTAGCCAAGTTTTCTAAAGATATTCTTGACACCTATTATTGGCTTCCAGAGCCAGAAACACAACAGCTTAACATACCACTTACTGAGATAAACGGAGCTGCAAATGCTGCAATCGACGAATTTGAAAAAGTGGTCCAACTTAAGCGTAATGCTGCCAAGCAAACGCAAGAGATTCAGAAAAAGGCTGACGAGATTTTTGGTAAAATAAAGAGCACCTCTTTTAAATCTATTAATGATTTTGTGGCGCTACTCACACAGTTACGATCGTTGCGTGGAGAGACCATCTCGCTCAATGACATACGCTATGTACATCCCATTTTCGTGAAAACGCTAGAGGAAGAAATCGCGGTACAGACACAAAAAATTTCAGAAAAGTGTGTACAGTTCTTACTGGACGACAAAGCCTTAAAACCTTATCATGAAGCAGTAGCTGAGAAGAAAGGCGCGATGGAGAAGATCAAGAAAGTGATCGAAGCCAAAAAGCTTGAAGAAGAAGTAAATCAGATTGCGACAGATCTTGAATTACTTATTGACATTGTTTCAAACCTTGATATAGAAGACACCTCCCACTCTACTAAAATTATTGATGATATCTCGCTCATTTTTGCGACTATCAATCAGTTAAAGGCTGGGATTAAGAATAAGAAAAAATCACTAGGAAGTGCAGAAGCACAAGCAGATTTTGCTGCCCAACTGAAGCTTATTGATCAAAGTATCATAAACTACCTAGATATTGCCACCACGCCAGAAAAGTGTGATGAGTTCCAGACTAAAATCTCTATCCAGCTGGAAGAGCTAGAAGGAAAGTTTGCAGACTGGGATGAGTTTATCACGCTCATTATTGAAAAGCGTGAGGAAGTGTACGGAGCTTTTGAAGCACGTAAAAATGCACTTGTAGAAAAGCGCAATAAAAAGGCGATGGCATTAAAAAATGCCTCAGAACGTATCTTGAAAGGTGTACGTAAAAAAGCCGAAAGCTTTAAAACAGCTTCGGAAATAAACGGATATTTTGCCGCAGATCTTATGATTAATAAGGTGCGTGATATCGTACAGCAACTTAAAGAGCAAGAAGATACCGGCAAGGCAGAAGAGATTGAGACTGGACTTAAAACAGCTCGTGAAGATGCGCTGCGCAAGCTCAAAGACAAACTAGATCTCTATGAGGATGGAGATACGGTAATACGACTTGGCAAGCATAAATTTGGTGTAAACAAGCAACCGCTTGATCTCACTATCGTGCTTAAAGATGGCGCGCTTAACTATCACCTCACAGGTACCGATTTTTACCAAGAACTCTCAAATGAAACGCTTCTCGCTTCTCGCCATATCTGGGATCAAGAATTTGTATCAGAAACTAGCGAGGTGTACCGCAGTGCCTACCTAGCTTATAAATTATTTAATAAACTAGACAAGCACACCCTACTAGAAGCTGGTGATGACGCGCTACTTGGGATAGTGCAAGAAGAAAGCCGCAATGATTATGCAGAGGGCTATGTAAAAGGGGTACACGATGTAGACGCGACTAAAATTTTAAAGGTACTCGTACACAAACACAACGAGCTAGGATTACTCACCTACGCCCCAGAAATTAGAGCATACGCGCAGTATTTCTGGAACAGCATTGACCCAAACACTCAAAAAACGCTTAACCAGTCTATAAAGGCTTCGGGAGAGGTGTTGCAGTTTTTTCCAGATGCAAAGGAGTACCAATTTATTGTTGAGACGTTAAGTGAGGAGATACACGCTTTCGCGAAAGCGGAATCCCTTTTCTCACCAGAGTTAAGTCAGACCATTGCGACCTACATCTTTGATGAACTTCAAGGGGACACAGAGTTTGTGCGTAGTAGTGTTGCGGTGCGTTTAAAAGACGCTTTCGCGAAAGCGTTAAAACAACAACAGGCAGACCTTAAGTTTAAGAAAAGCTATGAGTCACTACCTACTCTAAAAGGGAAAGTGCAGCTCGTAAAACAATGGGTAATGGCCTTTGTGCGCACCCAAAAAAGCCTAACAGATGTGCGCTACGTAGATGAAGTGGTGTGTTTACTACTCTTTGAAGATGAGTCGGTTTTAAAGACAAAAGCGGCTTCTCCTCATGAGAAAATTACTGGCTTAAGCGGTGATCACAGCATGATAACCAAAGGTGTTTTCAACTTTAACTATCACGACTTTACGGCTAGGCTCAACTTATTTGTAACAGAGCAAGTACCCGCATTTGAAACATTTAAGAAAGCAAAACATACGGTTACTGAAGAATTAAAAGAAAGCTTAAAACTCGACGAATTTAAACCAAGAGTGCTTACATCCTTCGTGCGTAATAAGCTGATTGACCAAGTGTATTTCCCATTGTTTGGTGATAATCTTGCCAAACAATTAGGAACCGTAGGCGATAACAAACGTACCGATCGTATGGGTATGTTGCTGCTTATCTCTCCACCAGGATATGGTAAAACGACTTTGATGGAATATATCGCAAACCGTCTAGGACTTGTTTTTGTAAAAATTAACGGCCCAGCGATAGGTCACGAAGTTACGTCTGTAGATCCAGAAAGTGCCACAAATAGTGCCGCTCGTGAAGAACTCAAAAAACTGAACGTCGCTTTTGAGATGGGTAACAATGTGATGCTATATCTAGACGATATACAGCACTGTAATCCAGAGTTTTTACAAAAATTCATTAGCCTTTCTGATGGTACACGTAAGATTGAAGGTGTGTATAATGATAAGTCTAAAACTTATGATCTGCGCAGTAAGAAATTCTGTGTGATAATGGCGGGTAATCCATATACGGAGAGTGGAGAGAAATTCCGTATACCAGATATGCTTGCAAACAGGGCAGACATTTATAACCTGGGAGACATCATAGGCGACACGGAACATCTGTTTAAGCTCAGTCTTATTGAGAATTCGCTCACTGCAAATCCGCTACTGCAGCAATTGAGCAGTACGCATTTTGATGATATCTATACACTCATAGACCGCATAGAAAATGGAACCCAGGACAGTCAGCTCAAAGGAAATCACACTGCTCAAGAAGTAGCAGATTATACAAAGGTGCTAGAGAAGGTAATCACCATACGTAACACAGTACTCAAGGTAAATGCAGAATACATACGTAGTGCCGCGCAAGAAGATGCCTATCGTACGGAACCTTCATTTAAACTTCAAGGGTCATACCGTGATATGAATAAACTCGTAGCAAAAGTGGTTCCTATAATGAACGACGCTGAGCTTGCTACATTGTTACTATCGCACTATGAAAGTGAGTCACAAACACTCACTTCAAGCGCAGAGGCAAACCTACTAAAGTACCGCGAACTCATTAATGCGCTAGATGAAACGCAGCAAGAGCGCTGGAACACGATGAAAGAAACCTTTGTAAAAAATAATAAACTCAAAGGTTTTGGTGATAAGAACGAGATGGCACAAATACTCTCTCAGATGATGGAGTTTACCGAGAATCTAGAAGGGATTAAGAAAGCGCTGGAGAAGGGGTTGGAGAAATAATTAAAAAAACATCTCCCCTAGCCCCTCTTCGAAGAGGGGAATACTCAGAGTAATTAAAAAACTTTATAATTATTAGTACTTTGACAGTACATTTAGAATAAAAAATAAAATTCATGAATATTAGAATATTTTTAGTTTTGGTAGTTACTATTCTGTTTTCGATGAAGCTCTCAGCTCAAAAGAAAATGAACCTTTATTTTAAGGATGGCACTATTAAAACTGGCTACATAGAATTTAAAAAAGACGAAGTCAAATACAAAGAAAGTCAAAAAGGTAAAAAGGAAAAGTTTGATTACACACTTTTAGATTCAGCTGCAACACCTATTAACAAAAGAGCTAAACGACAGCTTAAACCTAAAACTGTTTATTTCATTCCAGAAGGGAAAAATAGAAAGAAAATCGGTGTTTATGAGCTAGTGATTTCTGGTCCATTAAATTTATATAAGAAGACTAATCTCGCTGGATATTCAACAGTATGGGTAAGTACTGGCGCTGGAGGCTTGGGAGGCTCTGCGATACCTATGGCTGGCAAAAAGAGAGTCGCTTACGGCCTCAAAAGGACAGATGAACCTACTATAACAACATTAGGAGGAAAAGATACTTCTGTCGCATTTATAAAGATAGTAGATAGCTTTAAAAAGCACAGTGAAGAGTACTTTTCTGATTGTCCTACACTAGTACAGAATATAAAAGATGAAAAGAGAGGTTTTAAACAAAGTGAGTTAAAAAAAATCACCTCATTTTATAATACCCAATGTAAATAGCTAATTAGAATAAAATTAAAAACGACAGCTCTCGCTGTCGTTTTTTAATACTATCTAAAATCCAGATTAAATCTTTGATATTGTATCATTGGCTTTTGCAATTCCTTCTTCTAAATTGACATTAACTAAATCTGCTGCTATAAAGGTTACATCTGTAATCCCTAGAAAGCCTAAGAATGTTTTTAAATAGGGAGTTACAAAGTCTACTTCGCTACCTACTGGTGTTCCTCCAGTAGCTATAACCACATAAGCCTTCTTGTTTTTTAGAAGTCCTATAGGGCCTTCTGGTAAGTAGTTAAAGCTAATTCCAGCTCTAGAAATTAAATCTATATAGGTTTTCAAAGCAGCGGTGACGCTAAAGTTATACATAGGTGCCGCGATTATGTATGCATCTGCATTTGCAAATTCTATTGCGAGTTCATTACTTCCTGCTACAGCCGCTATTTGAGCATCGGTTTGCATTTCTGGCGGAGTGAAATAGCCATTGTACCGATCTTCATTCCCTAGTGTAATTAGCTCGTCATAATATAAATCTCTATGATTTGTTATTTTGTTTCCAGATGCCTCCAGTTTTTGTTGAAGAACATCTGCGAGTTGGCGGCTTACACTACCATCTCTTCTTGGACTACTATCTATTCTTAATATATTCATTGTATTTTCTTTGTTGCTTGTATTTAAGTATTGTCGGTTAAAATAAGGCTAGCTTACGTTTTGATTAGTTACATATGTCCTAGTACTTCTACCTTAACTAATCGTTGAAAAAAAATTGTTTGATGATTTTTATGAGAAACATCTCCCCTAGCCCCTCTTCAAAGAGGGGAACACTCAACCGAACTTTTATTTTGCGAAGCAGAACACCAGCAACAGTGTCCCTCTTTGAAGAGGGAGTCAGGGAGATGTCCGCAAATAATCACAAACAAAAAAAACGACAGCTCTCGCTGTCGTTTTTAAATTCTATATAAGGTATGTCATTTACTGACGTGCAGCTGGAACCTCATCCACATAAGTAGAACCTACTCCTGGCTCATCTTGTGGAAGCTCGTCTTTTGAAGCTAGGTAACGTTCTGCATCTAGTGCAGCCATACATCCTGTTCCGGCAGCGGTGATTGCTTGACGGTACACGTGATCTGCTGCATCTCCAGATACAAATACTCCTGGTACGTTTGTTTTAGAAGTTCCTGGGGTGTTGATTATATATCCAGTCTGATCTAATTTTAAATACTCCTTAAATATATCTGTGTTAGGCTTGTGTCCAATAGCTACAAAGAATCCAGTTGCAGCAATATCATGCTCTTCACCAGTTACATTATTCTTTACTCTCGCTCCTGTCACACCTACATCGTCACCTAATACCTCAACAGTTTCTGTGTTGAAAAGGATCTCAATATTTTCTGTTTTCTTAACACGAGCAGCCATAATTTTTGATGCTCTAAACTCGTCGCGACGCACGAGCATTGTAACTTTCTTACATAATTTAGAAAGGTAGTGTGCTTCCTCACAAGCGCTATCTCCAGCACCTACGATTACAACTTCTTGCCCACGGTAAAAGAATCCGTCGCAAACGGCACAGGCAGATACACCTCCACCCATTTTTAAATATTTCTGCTCAGAAGGTAATCCTAAATATTTTGCACTCGCTCCTGTAGAGATAATGATTGATTCTGCGTGTATTTCCTTTTCTCCGTTGATCCACGCTTTGTGTACATCTCCAGAAAAATCTACTTTAGTCACCCATCCGTCACGTACATCTGTATCAAAACGTTGTGCTTGTTTCATTAACTGCACCATCATTTCTGGTCCAGTCACACCATCTACATAACCAGGGAAGTTCTCCACCTCGTTTGTCGTGGTAAGCTGTCCTCCTGGCTGCTGCCCTTGGTAAAGAACTGGTGCCATATTTGCACGTGCTGCATAAATTGCTGCGGTATATCCCGCTGGTCCTGAACCTATGATAAGGCATTTTACTTTTTCTACTGACATACTATATTATTTTTAAGCTTTCGCGAAAGCGTAATTAACACTTTTACAATCGCACAATTCTTATTAATATTCACATTACAAAAGTAGGTTTTACAAGCCAAACCTTACAATCAAGTTATCAAGAAAACGAATGGCTTTATCACCAAAAGTGATATAACTGACTACAAGCTTACCCTTGCGTAAATTAAAGATAAGATTCTAATTAATAACAAGTGTTTGCAAATTGTTAATACATCATAGAGTGTGGTGATAATTCTGTAATTTGCCATTAAAATCAGATACTATGAAAAGTCGTTTTACTTATATCTTATTATTATTTGTTGCGAGTGTGGCTTGCGCGCAAGAAACTAGAGAAAATGATGTTCCATTAACCTCAAACCTAGATTACACCTACGAGATAATTGTTCCAGAACTTACAAACCCTTGGGGGCTCGTAGTATTACCAGATGAGTCTATGCTTATCACTGAAAAAAGTGGAGAACTCATACACTTTAAGGATGGCAAGAAAACAATGATTACTGGAGCTCCAGAGGTGGTGACACGTAATCAGGGTGGTTTACTTGACATACGCTTGCATCCAGACTATGCGACTAATGGCTGGATATACATCACATACTCATCACCAGAAGGCGAAGAGGATGGGGCGATGACAGCACTTATGAGAGCAAAATTAAAAGACGGCGCGCTTGCCGAGAAGAAGGTATTATATAAAGGAAGCCCAAATACAAGAAAGGGCCACCACTTTGGCAGTCGTGTGCGTTTTGATAAGGATGGATACCTCTACTTTTCTATAGGAGATCGTGGTGAAAGAGATCAAAATCCTCAGGATATTACGCGTGATGGAGGGAAGATTTATAGACTTAATGCAGATGGAAGCATCCCTACTGATAATCCTTTTGTAGGTCAAGACGGAGCAAAAGAGGCTGTTTTCTCTTACGGACATCGTAATCCGCAAGGAATGACAGTGCATCCTGAGACAGGTAAGATATGGATACACGAGCACGGACCACGTGGTGGGGATGAGATTAATATCCCTGAGGCTGGTAAAAACTTTGGGTGGCCAGTAATCTCTTACGGTATTAATTACAGCGGAACTACGTTTACAGAAATTTCGGAAAAAGAGGGAATGGAGCAACCGGTGTATTACTGGGTTCCTTCTATCGCTCCTTCAGGGATGACTTTTGCAACCAACACTGGTGATGCAAAACTTGATGGTAACTTATTAATAGGTTCGCTTAAATTTGAATACCTGGAACTTGCCATTTTAGAAAATGACAAGGTGGTTGCTCGTGAGAAGTTACTAGAAGATGTAGGTCGTGTGCGCAATGTGATTAATCACAATGGCACTATCTATGTAGGTGTAGAAGGAAAAGGAATCCTTAAACTAGTTAAGAAATAATGAAGCTACTTATAAGTTTATGTACGGCAGGAGTTAGTGTTTTACTATTTTTCGCGAAAGCGGAAAAAGAAGTTTACACCTCTCAAGACCCACTTGCCGAGTCTATAGAACGTGGTGCAGAGGTGTACCAAGACTTTTGTATACAATGTCACTTAGGCAAAGGAGAAGGCGTAGCAGGAACTTTCCCACCGCTGGCAGGTTCAGACTGGCTCACAGAAGATCGTTATAAAGAGGCAATTAAAGCTGTAAAATATGGACAGCAAGGACCTATTACTGTAAACGGTGTTGACTATAATGGCGTGATGGCAAACCTAGAACTTTATGAAGATGAAGTGGCAGATGTGATGAACTACATTATGAATAACTGGGGAAACACTCAAAAAGAAATGATTACCGAAGAAGAGGTGAAAGCTATCTCAAAATAAAACCAAGAGATTTTATTTCTTAATTAATGTAAATAGTTGTCTTGATTTTACTGGTGTAATCCACTACTTTATAAAATATCGATGAGCCGAGAATATTCTTCTCGGCTTTTTCATTTCTAATCCATTTCAATTACCCATTTTAAATTGTATTTTTACCTCCTAATCGTCCTCAAATTTTATGGGTAAAATAATTGCTATTGCAAACCAAAAAGGTGGTGTAGGCAAGACCACTACTTCTGTTAATCTCGCTGCCTCACTAGGCGTGCTAGAGAAAAAAGTACTCCTTATTGACGCAGATCCTCAGGCTAATGCAACCTCTGGACTAGGCATTGATGTAGAAACCGTAGAGGTAGGAACATACCAACTACTAGAGCATACTAATAATGCAGAGGAGGCGATTATAAAGACGTCTTCACCTAACCTTGATATCATTCCTGCACACATTGACCTTGTTGCTATAGAAATAGAACTTGTAGATAAGGAGGCTCGTGAGTACATGATGAAGAAAGCGATAGGTCACCTTAGAGATAAGTATGACTACATACTTATAGATTGCGCACCATCACTGGGCTTACTTACACTTAATGCGCTTACAGCGGCAGATTCTGTAATTATCCCAATTCAATGCGAGTATTTTGCACTAGAGGGATTAGGGAAATTGTTAAACACTATAAAAAGTGTTCAAAAGATTCACAACCCAGATTTAGATATCGAAGGGCTTTTACTCACAATGTTTGATTCAAGACTACGATTATCTAATCAAGTTGTTGAAGAGGTTCAAAAACATTTTAGTGAAATGGTTTTTGAGACAATCATACAACGTAACGTACGTTTAAGTGAGGCACCTAGTTATGGTGAAAGTATTATTAACTACGATGCAGCAAGTAAAGGAGCAACTAATTACTTGAGCCTAGCTCAAGAACTTATTACAAAAAATAATAGCTAGAATGGCTAAAGCAACAAAAAAACAAGCGCTAGGTCGCGGACTTTCGGCATTACTCAAAGATCCAGAAAACGACATTAAGAGTGCCGAAGATAAAAATGCAGACAAGGTTGTAGGTAATATCATCGAGCTCGATCTAGGTGATATTGATGTTAATCCTTTTCAACCTCGTACAAGCTTTAATGAGGAAACTTTAAGAGAGCTTGCTTCATCTATACGCGAACTAGGCGTTATACAGCCTATTACGGTGCGTAAGATGAGTTTCGGAAAGTACCAATTGGTTTCTGGAGAGCGTCGTTACAGAGCTTCAAAGTTAATAGGTAATGCTACCATTCCTGCATACATACGTATTGCAAATGATAATGAGAGTCTCACGATGGCTCTTGTTGAAAATATACAGCGACAAGATCTTGACCCTATAGAAATCGCACTTTCTTACCAGCGATTAATTGATGAAATTAACCTTACGCAGGAACAAATGAGTGATCGCGTGGGTAAAAATAGATCTACAATCACAAATTACTTACGTTTATTAAAACTAGATCCTATTGTACAAACGGGAATGCGTGATGGCTTCTTGTCTATGGGACACGGTCGCGCACTTATCAATGTAGATGATACTAGTGACCAGCTAGATATTTATGAAAAAATCTTACAAGAAAAACTTTCGGTAAGACAGACTGAGGCACTGGTAAAGAATTACCATGCTACCTCTACTATTGAAACACCTACAGAGCAAAAGGAAGAAACTCCTAAGTTCATTAAAAAAGGAACTAAAGACTTTGCCGAGTACTTTGGAGCAAAAGTAGATATCAAAGTGGCAAAAAATGGTCGCGGAAAAATTTCTATTCCTTTTTCTTCAGAAGAGGACTTTAATCGCTTACAGAAACTAATTAGAGGTGAAAAATAACAAATACCTCTTACTGGTTTTTTTATTGTGTTTTTACGCTTTCGCGAAAGCGCAACAAGACGCTCCTGCAGAAACTATCATAGATGCAGATGAGGTAGAAGGCGTATCTAGCAAAAAACCTTACGACCCATTGAGACCGGCTAAAGCCGCCTTTTACGGTGCCGTACTTCCTGGTCTAGGTCAAATTTATAATAAAGATTACTGGAAACTTCCATTAGTATATGGAGCTCTGGGCTCTACCATATATGGTGTCTCCTTTAATGGTAATCAATCAGAACGTTTTAGAACAGCCTTTAAGGAAAGACTCGCTGGTCGTATAGACGAGTTTACCAGAATCAATGAAGATGGTACTACTACCGAAATCTTTTCTGATGATGCACTTATTAATGGTCAAGATCAATTTAGAAGAAGAAGAGATCTTTTTATCTTAGTTTCGGCTGGGGTTTATATTCTCCAGATTATAGAGGCAAATGTGGATGCACACTTATCACAATATGATGTGGATGATGATTTGACCTTTGGTCCAGCACTTTATTTTGACGACTTAGGGCAGACCATGAATTATGGACTCTCTTTTAATTACAAGTTTTAGTATATGAAAATAGCACTCCTAGGCTATGGGAAAATGGGTAAAACCATTGAAAGCATTGCAACAGATAGAGGTCACGAGATTGTAGCAAGAGTAAACTCTCCTGAGAGCTTTACACTAGCAGATGCAGATGTTGCGATTGACTTTAGCATTCCAGATAGCGCTGTAGATCATCTTACAAAATGTTTTGAAGCAGGAGTACCCGTTGTTTCTGGGACTACAGGTTGGCTAGACAACTATCAAGATATGGTTGCTTTTTGCACTAAAAACAAAGGTGGATTTATTTACGCTTCAAACTTTAGCGTAGGCGTTAATTTATTTTTTGAATTTAATAGAAAATTAGCAGCTATCATGGCGCCTCATAAAGACTATAAAGTCGATATGACGGAGATACACCACACTCAAAAACTAGACGCACCTAGCGGCACCGCTATTACACTAGCAGAAGGTATTATTGAAGCATCAGATTATACAGCTTGGGATCTCAATGAAGGACAGAACATACAAGAAGATCACCTCCCAATTTCTGCCGAAAGGGAAGGGACTGTGCCCGGCACACATATTATCAACTACAAAAGTGAGATAGACACAATCACCCTAAGCCACGAAGCACACTCTAGACATGGATTTGCTTTAGGAGCCGTAGTTGCAGCAGAATGGTTACAAGGAAAACAAGGAGTTTTCACTATGAGAGACGTTTTAGGTCTTTAACTTGTAACATTATCTAATAACGTAAGACCAACTTACAGATTCAAAATATTACAGATGACACTTATACAATGGTTTATATTTTTTCTAATCGTTCAAGCAGTACACTTTGCTGGAACTTGGAAACTCTACGTACGCGCTGGTCGTAAGGCATGGGAAGCAGCAGTACCAGTTTACAATGCCGTAGTACTCATGGGTATTATAAACCGTCCTAAGTGGTGGACAATTTTGTTATTTGTACCTATCGTAAACCTTATTATGATACCTGTCGTATGGGTAGAGACTGCTAGATCATTTGGCTTTAACACGTTTAAAGATACAGCGCTTACGGTGCTCACAGGAGGATTGTATTTATACTACATCAATTATGCAACAGATGCTCCACACAAACACGATAGAGATATTAATCCTAAATCGTCTAGTGGAGAATGGACAAGTTCATTGCTGTTTGCAATAGTAGCTGCGACATTAGTGCATACATATTTCATGCAACCTTTTGTAATCCCATCTTCATCACTAGAGAAAACATTACTTGTAGGCGATTGGTTATTCGTAAGTAAATTTCATTACGGAGCGAGAACACCTATCACTACCGTAGCAACACCTATGCTACATGACACCATTTACGGTACAAAAACCAAGAGTTACTTATCGAGACCACAATTACCTTACTTTAGACTTCCTGGTTTTCAAGATATCAAGCGTAATGATATTGTAGTTTTTAACTGGCCAGTTGATACGCTTACAGATATTACACCTGGGCACATGCGTGGTAGCGTGCGCAAGCCTATTGATAAGAAGTCTAACTATGTGAAGAGAGCTGTAGGAGTGCCTGGAGATTCTCTAGAAGTACGCGATGGTTATGTATTTATTAATGGTGAACAAAATGATCTTCCTGATCGCGCGCGAATTCAGTTTAGCTATAAGATTGTATCTAAGGAGCTACTCGTAAAACGCGCTACAGATGTAAATGGGAATTATGTAGTACCTACAGATCTAGTGAATGGTCGCTATGAGATTTCTGATATTTATTTATCTGGAGCAGAAGGACCGAATGGACCTTATGAACACATGGCACACGCAAGTGAGGCAGCCATTGAAAAATTAAAAAACAATGCTAATATCATAAGTGTTGAACGCACACAATATGATGTTAGAGAAAATAACACAGGGATCTTTGGAGCTATGCCAGGCCGAGCTTCTAGTGTAGATAACTTTGGACCTATTTACATTCCAGAAGAAGGTACAACGGTAGCTATAAACTCAGAAAGTCTTCCTTATTACCAGCGTATTATTGAAGTGTATGAAGGTTATGAAATGGGTAGAGAACGTGAAATCACGGTTAACGGCAATCAGATATTAATGAATGGCAAGCCTCTTACCGAGTATACTTTTGAGCAAGATTATTATTGGTTAATGGGTGATAACCGTCACAACTCGCAAGATGCGAGAGCGTGGGGTTACGTTCCTTTTAATCACGTAGTAGGTAAGCCTGTGTTTGTATGGTTTAGTAAAGACGCAAACGTTCCTGGTTTTAACGGAATACGATGGGATCGTGTATTTACAACCGTAGGTGGTAATGGACCTTTAGTAAGTTACCGCTACTGGTTTTTAGGAGCCTTATTATTATACATAGGATGGTCTTTCTTTAGAAAGAAAAAACAGGCTAAGAAGTAATTTATGAAACCAGCTCTTATTACCGTAGGCTACTGTGCTCCTATTATACAATACGCAGTAATTTATCAAACCGAACAACTTCACATTGAAGCTAAGGGGAATTTTCAAAAGCAATCGTACCGCACGCGTATGAAGATTGCTACATCTACTGGTGAGTTAACACTCATTATTCCTATTCTTCACCGAAAGGATAAGAGTGAGCGCCAGCAGTATTATGATGTGAAGATTGAGAATAAATTTCACTGGCAGCGTGATCACTGGAGGTCTCTTAAAATTGCATATCAAACCTCACCATACTTTGAGTATTATGAGGACGATTTTGAGCATTTATATCATACCACTTATGATAGCCTTATAGACTTTAACAACGCTTGTCATGCTGTTATTATGGAGTGCTTGCAATTAGAAATCACACCTATTCTTACTGAAGAGTTTTTTAAAAATCCTAAACAATTAGATTATAGACATCTCGTTCAAGCAAAAAAAGAACCGAGCTATCCTTTACCAGCATATCACCAACTCTTTAACGAGAATCATGGCTATTTATCTAACCTAACTATTCTTGACTTACTATTCAATCTCGGCCCTAGCGCACAAGATTATCTAGCTAAGGTTGACCTATCTAATGAGCTAGCATAAAAGTCGCCATAGAAGGCTTGTGATCACTTAAATCTACATCGTAGGTTTCAAAGTTTGTAACCGGTAAAGACTCATCTACTAAGATAAAGTCTATACGCAAAGGAATGATGTCAAACCAGAAGGTTGCTCCTGTTCCTGATCCCGCTTTCGCGAAAGCATCAATCTTATCACCTTTCACCTTGCGATACATATAAGAAGTAGCGCTGTTATTAAAATCGCCAGTTACGATAACCGGGTAAGGAGATGTAACTTCGCTATTTAAAAACTTAGCAACCTGAGTTTCTTGCTTTTCAAAAGCTTGACCTAATCTACCCAATAATTTTTTTGAGTTCTCCTTTTGCAAGTTTGCTAGATTAGGAGATAAACTGAATGATTGAAAATGCATATTATACACTCTTACTGTATCAGTAGCAGTCGCTATATCTGCGTAAATCCCATTATTACCTGTATTCTCAAAATCCAATGAACCACTATTGATAATTGGATATTTTGAAAAAATCACCTGACCGAAAGATTTGCTTGGTGATTTCATCACTTTATACTCATAGCGATAAACCCTTTCATCAGGTTTAAATCCTGGATAATATTCTTGAAAGGAAACGACATCGGGATCTTTATCTGAAATTAGCTGTATGGTACGTTCACCTACTTTCACCTCATCAGACCAACCATGAATGTTAAACTGTCGCACATTATAGGTAAGCACCTTTAATGTGGTTCCATCATCTATATCCTCACCTCCACCTATACGTACAAGAGAGAAAATATGTGTAATCCCTAAGGCTAGAATAATAGCAGATAATAACAATTGCTTCCTTCCTCTGAAAAGCCAATACATCAAGAATAAAAAGTTGATGATAAGCAATACAGGAAGCACAAGGCTAAGCACAGAAAGTGCTGGGAAAATGTGGGGAGGTATAAATGGTAATAAATAACTAGCTAGTAGGAGTACGGCAAATATGCTATTTACGAAGAAGATAATCTTACCGAAGAATTCGAGCTTTTTCATCTCTTATTCCTTACCGGCTTTAAATAAAAAGTCTTTCTCAGCCTTAGACAGACTGTCGTAACCACTTTTGCTAATTTTATCTAGAATAGCATCTATGCGTTGCTGCTGCTCAGATTTTGATCCAGTTGCAGTACTTCTGGTCTTAGAACCTGCATTCTTTGCTGTTCTATGTACCGTGCGTAGTGGAGATTTCTTTTCTTTTTTAGGTGTTTTAGTAAACCAACTTGTCACTGAATCCATTATTTTTTCAAACCACAATCCAATATCATTACCTTTAAGTAATTGCTTTGCATATATAAACCCAAAAGCCGCACCACCTAAGTGAGATATTAATCCGCCAGCGTTTCCAGAATCTAGCATTAATAGGTCTCTAAGCACTACAAATACTGCAATCCACCATAGCTTGATGTTAAATGTAAATATCCTTATCTCTGCATTAGGTGTGTATGTACCTATGAAGACTACAATTGCATTTACAGCTGCACTCGCACCTAGTAACACACCTGTTCCTCTAAATGCCGGAAGTACATTATATAATAATGCAAAAAGTGTTCCTCCAGCGATAGCTCCTAAGAGGTAAATTGCTATAAATTTCTTTTCAGAAAAAATGTTTAATACAAACCTTGAGAAAACATAAAGCCAGACCATATTCCAGAATAGATGTCCAAAACCAGCATGTAAAAAAGCATACGTAAGTATACTCCACGGCTGCTGTAAGAATCTCACAAAGTCTGATGGCAATACAAAGTATCTACTAAAGAAATCTGATCCTAAACCAGATATCCATGGAACGATATTAAAAAGTAAGTACACAGCTACATTGATTACAATCAATTTGATTGCAATGTTTGCGGTACTATATTTATATGCTAGTGATGTATTTGCCATATGTAAAAATCAATATTGACCTAATCCTTGTTTCTTCCAGTAGAACATCATTACAAACCCAAATAAAGCACCTCCAAAGTGAGCCCAATGTGCAATGTTTGCCCCAAAAATTGAGAAACCAGTTACACCAGAAAATAAATCTATCCCTACAATGATAGGGATAAAGTATTTTGCCTTGATAGGAACAGGAATAAATAATAATCCCAATGAAGCATTAGGAAATAACATCCCAAACGCTACCAAAAGCCCCATTATTGCACCTGAAGCTCCTACTGCGGGAACATAGAATGAGTTATATAACTCCTGCCCTAATTCGAGTGGTATTTTCCCTGCATTTACATATCCATTAAGAGACGACAAACTAGTAGTCATCTCTTTTATCTGGCTTGCATTAAAACCTAAAGCCATTATAGCATCACTCGCGCTATTAAAATGATAATAGTTGACGAGTGTATGTATCAGAGCTGCTCCAAGACCTGCCGAAAAATAAAAGAATATAAATCGCTTTTGTCCAAGTGCATTTTCTATGGGGCTTCCAAACATCCAAAGTGCATACATATTAAAAATTATGTGCATAGGGCTCCCCATATCATGCATAAACATATGCGTAAGTGGTTGCCACACTTGCCAGCTAGGATGCTCTACAAACCACAATGCAAATAGTTGCATCGCTGGATCTGGTTTAATAATAAACAGAGATCCTAGATAGAAAATCACATTAACTATCAGTAGTATTTTTACTGTTTCAGTTATTCTTCCCATACCTACTTAAATTTTCTTTCTAAGTCTTCACTTGTCATTGTCACAAACGTCTTGCGATTAGTAGGTGAAATACTCGGTTCTTTACAAGCAAAAAGGCTATTTACTAGATGCTCTCTAGATGCACTATCTAATGAAACGCCACCTTTTACAGCTAGACTTTTTGCCATACTCTTGGCTAGTGTATCCGTTTGACTAAAGCCACTATCTGGCACCTCATTTTCAAGATCACTTAATAATTGATCTATTACCACTGGCACTTGGCTCTCTGTGATAGAAGTAGGAATTCCGTTTATTTCAAGAATATCTCCGCTTATAGTCCCAAAGATAAAACCTGTGTTTTCTAGACCAGCTTTGAGTTCTTCTATAAGCGCTAGCTCTGTAGTACTGTAAGCTAGCGTTAAAGGAAATAACAACTGCTGACTTACAGATTCCTTTACCGTGATGTTGCGCAAGAACTCTTCATAAAGGACACGCTGGTGCGCTCTATGCTGATCTATAATCACCATCCCACTTTTGATGGTACTAACTATATACTTATTATTAAGTTGATAGGTAGATGATTCATTTTGAGAAGACGAAGTCGGGGTACTATGCTTAGCACCATTAAGTCCGCTCTCAAACATATCTGGAGTACTCACCTCTTTCTCAAAAGTCATCGTACTTGTTGCAGTTGCCTGAGATTCCATCCCTTCATACATATTCTCCCACCCAGCAGCACTAGGTTTCTCAAATTCTGGACGTTGCGCTCCACGTTTTGGTGGTGCTACGTTTTCAAAAGGATTAAATGTTCGGTCTACTTCTATCTTAGGCGTTACAATACCCTTGTTTTTATAATCATAAGGAGTATCAAGTTCGCTATCGCGATTAAAATCGAGCACCGGCGCAATACTAAATTGCCCTAAACTATGCTTGATGGTACTACGCAGCATTGCATATAATGCATGCTCATCATCAAACTTTATCTCTGTCTTGGTAGGGTGTATATTGATATCAATCGTACTTGGATCTACCTTTAAATATAAAAAGTAACTTGCTCTCGCTCTATCTGGCAAAAGTCCATCAAAAGCTGCCGTTACAGCATGATTAAGATATGGACTTTTTATAAAGCGATCATTTACAAAGAAAAACTGCTCCCCTCGTGTCTTCTTAGAAAACTCAGGTTTTACTACAAATCCGTTTATGGTAAGAATGTCTGTCTCTTCTTGAACAGGAACTAATTTCTCATTAGTCTTACCTCCAAAAATAGCCACAATACGTTGTTTGAGATTCCCTTGTGGTAATTGAAACAACTCGCCCTCATTGTGATACATTGCAAAAGCAATATCTGGATGTGCTAGTGAAACTCGTTGAAACTCGTCAATTACATGACGTAGCTCAACACTATTAGATTTTAAAAAATTACGTCTCGCTGGGATATTAAAAAATAGATTTTTTACAGAAAGCGAAGTTCCCTTAGGCGTAGCACAAACCTCTTGTGCATTAATTTTACTACCTTCTATCTCTATGCGCGTTCCTACCTCTGCTCCTTCTGGACGCGTCTTAAGTTCTACGTGAGCAACTGCCGCAATAGATGCGAGTGCTTCCCCACGAAAACCTTTTGTGTTTAAATTGAATAAATCATCTGCTGTAGTAATCTTAGATGTCGCGTGACGTTCAAAACTCATGCGAGCATCGGTATCACTCATTCCTTTTCCATCATCTATAATCTGGATTAGGGTTTTACCAGCATCTTTTACTATAAGTTTAATGGTAGACGCTCCTGCATCTATAGCATTCTCAAGTAATTCCTTAACCACAGAAGCTGGACGTTGCACAACTTCTCCCGCAGCGATCTGGTTTGCTACGTGATCGGGTAAGAGTTTAATAATGTCTGCCATTAGGACTTACGGTTATAGCGGATTTGTAAATATGGATAAGTCGAAGTCTATAATCCAAAGAAATAATAATACCATGAGAATGAATATAATGGCGATTGTACGGTTATATCCACCTTTACGACTTTCTTGGAGCTCGTCCCACGCAGTAGTAATTTTTTTCTTTAGCCCGCCGTTGTAGTCGAGCGTTTTACGGTGCTCATCAAAGCGCCCTTCTATCTTAAAAGGGCTCCCTTCCTTATCGCTATTATAATAGCGCGGCTCGTAACTATACTTCTTGTTTGTGCGTTTTATAATTCCCATAATACTATTGTTTCAAAGATACAATTTCGTATCCAAAAAGCGTACCGTTCCATTGATTCTCCCTAGAGAATTAAGAACAATCATATCAAAAGGAACCACAAATAGCACGACAACTACTATGAGATATAATAGATTGTTGTTTGTTTATTACGCTTTCGCGAAAGCGTAACCCTACAAAATTTAGAACTTTGCATCTTTTCTCAATTGCGCCATTTTTATAGCTGCAATTGCTGCTTCTGTTCCTTTATTGCCGTGTATACCGCCACTACGAGCTCTAGACTGCTCTATGTTATTATCTGTAAGTACACAGAAAATCACAGGAATATCTTGTTGCAAGTTCAGGTCCTTAATTCCTTGAGTCACTCCCTCGCATACGAAATCAAAATGCTTAGTCTCACCTTGAATCACGGTACCGATAACGATAACAGCATCTAGCATGTCATATGCCTGTGTCATCTTTTTAGCTCCATAGATGAGCTCAAAGGCTCCTGGAACATTCCAGCGTACAATATTGTCGTTAATTGCCCCACAATCCTTTAAAGCGTCAAATGCGCCTTTAAAGAGTCCTTCTGTGATCTCATCGTTCCACTCAGAAACAACAATCCCAAACTTGAAGTCTTTCGAGTTTGGGATGGTTGCTTTATCATAGGCCGAGAGGTTGTTACCTGCTGTTGCCATAATAGTAATTTATGTTATAGTACAAAGCGCTTTAAATGCGCTAGTCTATGTTATTTTGCTGCTTGCGCGCGACCTAAGTATAAGTCTACTTGACTTGCATACTCAGATGTTGCATACTCTTCTTTAATACGAGTAAGATGCTTCACTGCTGCATCCATCTTTCCTAGATCGATTGCTGCTACACCTGCTTTAAATAAGAAACGTGGTGTTGTAAAGTCATTTGCGTTCATCCCTGCTGCTTTCTCATAATAATCAAGAGCCTCATCTGCTTGACCTAGTTGCATGAATGCATCACCTATTGCTCCTTTTGCAAGTGGCGCTAGCATTTTATCATCACTAGAAAAATCTTGCAAGTGAGTAATTGCATTTTGATAATCTTTAATTTCAAGGTAAGACATCCCAGCATAATAGTGAGCAAGGTTACCAGAAGGAGTACCTCCATAGTTATCTGCTACATCTAGAAGACCGTACTTACCGTTCTTTCCATTAAGTGCCACCATGTATAGTGAATCTTTAACAGAAGTATTTGTTGCTTCCAGTGCTGTTGTAAAACTTTCTTGAGCAACTACAAGCTCATTTGCTGCTTCTGCTCTTGCAGGTTCTGCAACAAATTTACTGTATGCTAGGTACAATAAAGCAATCACAAGGATAGCTATGATAACTCCTATTACAGGTTTTTGGTTTTTTTCAAACCACTCCTCTGCTTTATTCGCTCCTTCATCTAGTGATCCAAAGACTTCAGCCGTTGTGCTTTCGCTATCATCTATAAACTCTTCAACTTCTTCCTTTTCAGGCTTTGTTTTCGATTTATATCCTCTTTTATTATATGTTGCCATATTTCGTCGTTTATTAGTCGGGCAAAAATATAATATTTATTGAATTATGAAAGGGAAATTAATGCTTAATTTTGAAGACCAATAAAGCACTATTACTAGATGTACTAAGCTTTTGTAAAAGCGTTGCACACCTACACCACCCTATGATTCTGAAATCTCTCTCTCTTATCAACTACAAGAATTTTGAGTCCAAGGACTTTACCTTTGATGCAAAAATAAATTGTTTCGTCGGAAATAACGGCGTGGGGAAGACTAATATACTCGATGCGATTTACCACTTATCCTTTGGTAAAAGCTACTTTAATCCGGTTACTAGTCAGAACATAAATCACAATGCAGACTTCTTTGTGGTTAATGGAGTTTACGACAAAGATAACCGAGAAGAGAAAGTTGTTGTAAGTGCAAAAAAAGGCAGCAAGAAAGTTATAAAACGCAATGCTAAGGTATACGAACGCTTTGCAGATCACATAGGTTTCTTACCACTTGTCATTATTTCTCCTGCAGATAGAGATCTAATTACCGAAGGAAGCGACACCCGTCGTAAATTTATAGACGGCGTAATCTCACAAAGTGACAAAAGTTACCTGTCTAACCTACTAGGATATACCAAAATACTTACCCAAAGAAATGCGCTGCTCAAATATTTTGCAGCAAATAGCACCTTTAATGCAGATACACTCGCTGTTTACAATGAACAACTAGAAGGCTTTGGAACTCCTATTTTTGAAAAGCGTAAACAGTTTTTAGAACGTTTTGCTCCTATATTTAACGAGCGCTACAAAGCGATAAGTGGCGGCACAGAGCATGTGACACTTACCTACAGCAGTACACTGAGTGACATGCCGCTCAAGCACTCTCTTACTAATTCGCTAGCAAAAGATCGATCCTTGCAATACACAAGCGTAGGTATTCATAAAGATGATCTCCAATTTGAAATTAACGGTCATCCCGTAAAGAAATTTGGAAGTCAAGGTCAGCAAAAATCATATCTCATTGCCTTAAAACTAGCGCAGTTTGACTTTATAAAACAAGAAAGTGGCACCACGCCGCTACTGCTACTTGATGATATTTTTGACAAGCTAGATGAAAGCCGCGTGCAACATATCATCGAACTAGTAAACACCAATGATTTTGGCCAACTATTTATAAGTGACACCCATCCGGAACGTACAGAAAGTGTGGTTAAAAATATTCATCAGAGTTATGAGCTTTTTCATCTGGAACGCGCTCTATAAGACATTCTTTTTATCGTATTTTGCATTTCAACTTTTACTACACTTTCGTGAAAAATTTATACCTACTACTCATTCTAGCCATCACTCTAGGCTGCACACAGTCTAATGAAGAAAAACTAAGCCACATAAGCGGTTATTGGGAAATAGCTTCTATTGAAAATCCAGCAGGACAAGTAAAAGAGTTCAGTATGAGTCAGAATATTGACTTCTTTGAAGTAAATGCAGACGGAAAGGGTGTTCGTAAAAAAGTACAACCTAACGTAGTAGGAGAGTTTACAACGTCTCAATCCAGCGAAAACATCAATGTAGTTTATAAGGATGATTTATTACTACTAGAATATGCTACCGCAATGGACACCTGGCAAGAAACTGTAAAGAAAGCAACTACAGATGAGCTTGTTTTAATCAATGAAGATGGACTCATATATACTTACAGAAAATACACACCCCTAGCACTCGATTAATGGCAAAAAGAAACACAGACCCTATATCTATAAGTCAAGCCTTAGGAGAATTTGTTGAAAAGAATAAACTCAACAAAGGAATGGATAAGGTAGATGTTGCTGGTGCATGGTTTGCACTCAATCCTGCTTTTGAGACCTACACTACTTCCATACGCTTTGAGAGGGAAACACTATTTGTAAACCTAAGCTCTTCTGTTTTTAGAGAAGAATTGTCTTATGGAAAGGAAAAAATACTCAAAATGATCAATGAAGAAATAGGTAGAGAGGTTGTAAAAAAGATTGTGTTGCGGTAAGCATCCGTAACAGATAAGCATAAAAAAAACGAGACTTTCAGTCTCGCTTTTTTTTTATATCATTATCCTTCTACATACGTTCTGGAACCTCAATCCCAAGTAAATTAAAGGCACTTTCTATAACCTGCCCTACTTCTTTACTTAGCGCTACACGGAAACTTTGATCCTCTATATTATCTGTACCTAGAATCTGTACTTGCTGGAAGAATGAGTTATATTCTTTAACTAAATCATAGGTATAGTTGGCTATGATTGCAGGACTCTTCTGTGCTGCAGCAAGCTGTATGGTTGCAGGATATTCTTGAATAATCTTAAGCAATTCTTTTTCTTTAGGATGCAATGTTCTCTCCTGAGCAACTTCCACAGGGACACCCATCTCTTTTGCTTTACGCAAGATTGCTTGGATACGTACGTAAGTATATTGAATAAATGGACCTGTATTCCCTTGAAAGTCTACAGATTCCTTAGGGTCAAATAAAATACGCTTCTTAGGATCTACTTTTAATATGTAATATTTAAGAGCTCCAAGACCTATTGTCTTATAAAGCGCTTTCTTCTCTTCGTCAGAGTAGCCTTCTAGCTTACCTAATTCCTCAGAGATTTCTCCTGCTGTTTGTGCAACCTCATTAATAAGATCATCTGCATCTACTACGGTACCTTCACGAGATTTCATTTTTCCAGAAGGAAGATCTACCATTCCATAACTTAGGTGGAATAGGTTTTCTGCCCAGTCGTATCCTAACTTTTTAAGTATTAAAAACAATACTTGAAAGTGGTAATCCTGCTCGTTACCTACGGTATAAATCATACCACCTACATCTGGATGGTCTTTTACACGTTGTATTGCAGTTCCTATATCTTGCGTCATATATACTGCTGTACCATCTGCACGCAATACAATTTTTCTATCCAGTCCATCTTCTGTAAGGTCACACCATACAGAACCATCTGGATCTTTCTCAAAAACTCCCTTTGCAAGACCTTCTTCTATATTATCTTTCCCAAGTAGATATGTGTTACTCTCATAATAATAACTATCAAAATCTACTCCTATATTTTTATACGTCACCTCAAAACCAGCATATACCCACTCGTTCATCTTCTTCCACAAGGCAACAACCTCAGCATCTCCAGCTTCCCACATGCGCAGCATTTCTTGTGCTTCAAGAATAAGCGGTGCTTCCTTCTTTGCTTCTTCTTCAGTTTTTCCTGCAGCAATTAAATCTGCTATTTGCTTTTTATATTCTTGGTCAAACTTCACATAATAATTCCCGACCAACTTATCTCCTTTAAGACCCGTCGACTCTGGCGTCTCACCATTACCAAAACGCTCCCAAGCAAGCATAGATTTACAAATATGAATCCCACGATCATTAATAATCTGTGTTTTATACACTTTTGATCCTGCAGCTTTAATAATTTCAGACACAGAGTATCCTAATAATACATTACGTACGTGACCTAAGTGAAGTGGCTTATTTGTGTTAGGAGATGAGTACTCCACCATTACTGCCTTTCCAGCTTCTGGAGTTCTTCCAAAATTTTCGGCTGCTTGTATGTCTGCAAATGAAGACATGTAAAAGCTATCTGCAATAACAAGGTTCAAGAAACCTTTAACCACATTAAACGCAGTGATCTCTGCCACATTCTCCACAAGATATTCTCCTATTTGCGTCCCTATTTGCACAGGGTTTCCTTTTACCACTCTAAGCATCGGGAATACTACTACTGTAATATCTCCTTCAAATTCTTTTCGAGTAGCTTGAAATTCCACTTCAGGAAGCGTTGCGTTGAATAGTTGGCTTACTGCGGCTTTTACGTGAGTTTCAATAGTAGATTGTAAAGACATAGATTCTTGATGATTGGTACTGGTTGGGTTTGTTACGCTTTCGCGAAAGCGTAATAGAAACATTTATAAAACGTAAAAATCCCCTATTTACGGGTATTACGTGAAGCACAAAGATATGTGAAAATTGAAAGTTAGCGCACAGAATACATAGCGAAACTCGTATCTTTAAAAGAAAAAATGCTATTAAATGTATCTTACAACAACCCAGATGTAAAACGCAAAATAGACGCCGAGGTGGGTGAAGCCTTTGGACTACGCGAGCGCATCAAACAAGGCGGCATAGGAATAGGCCACCTAGTGATCACAGAATCAAGCGTACAGATTCAAAATTTTCTTGCGCTAGATAAATATCGCAACAAGTGCAACATAGAGTTGCGCCCACGAGGTATTATCGTAGGCTTTAGAGCATTGCTAGACAGTTATGCACTCATAATTCCGTACTGGAAATTAAACTTATACAAAGGACGCGCCGAGGAGTATAGCATCTATCGTGACAATTATTTTATTAAGATAGAAGCAAAAGCCAAGGATAAAAAAGTGCACAACTTTATCAAACGCATTCTTCAAGAAAAAGCTGCACAAGCTCCTACTAACATAGACGATCTTTAAACTTTATGAAAATCTTACTCACAGGAGCAAATGGCTATATCGGGATGCGCCTACTCTCCATGTTACTAGAAGCAAAGCACGAGGTTATTTGCGCGGTGCGCAATGAAGCTAGACTTTCTGTATCAAAAAAAATAAGAGAGCAAATCACCGTTGTAGAAATTGACTTTCTAGACGAACCAGATATTTCAAAAATACCAATAGACATAGATGCAGCTTATTACTTGCTCCATTCCATGAGCTCAAGTACGTCAGATTTTGACGAGAAAGAAGAACTTTCGGCAATAAACTTCAATAAGTACATCGCTCCCACAAATTGCAAGCAAGTCATTTATCTAGGCGGTATTGCAAATGATAAAACGCTAAGCAAGCACTTAAAATCGAGACAAAATGTAGAGACTACATTGCGCAAAGGTAAAGCCGCGCTTACCGTATTGAGAGCAGGAATTATAGTAGGTTCTGGAAGCTCATCTTTTGAAATCATAAGAGATTTATGTGAGAAGTTACCAGTGATGATTACTCCAAAATGGGTGCAAACCAAATGCCAACCCATAGCCATACGTAATGTAATGCAATACCTCACAGGCGTACTAGGTAACGAGCAAACATATAATGACCAGTTTGATATAGGCGGTCCAGATGTACTCACGTATCGCGACATGATGCAACGATATGCAAAAGTGCGCGGCTTGAAATTATACATACTGACCGTACCAGTTATGAGTCCAAAAATATCCTCTTACTGGTTGTATTTTATAACCTCTACATCTTATAAACTTGCACTCAATCTCGTAGATAGCATGAAAATAGAGGTAGTCTCAAAAGATACGAGGCTACAAGATTTACTACAGATAACGCCTATTTCTTATGAGGAGGCTATTAATTTGGCTTTCGCCAAAATTGAACAAAACCAAGTAGCCAGCTCGTGGAAAGATAGCCTCGTAAGTGGCCGACTCAAAACGAACCTAGAAGAATACATACAAGTACCTATATATGGGTGCCTCAAAGACAAACAAACTATACAGCTTAAAGACAAAGAACTTGCTCTAGAAAATATCTGGGCGATAGGTGGTGACAGAGGCTGGTATTATGCAGACTGGCTCTGGAAAATACGCGGGTATATAGACAAACTTGCAGGCGGGGTAGGCTTGCGCCGAGGGAGAACGCATAGCAATAAGATTTACACCGGCGATGTACTTGACTTCTGGAGAGTTTTACTAGCAAGTAAAGAAGAACCCAGATTACTACTCTTTGCCGAAATGAGAGTGCCTGGCGAAGCCTGGCTAGAGTTTACTATAGATGAAAACGACGTATTGCATCAAACAGCAACCTTTAGACCTAAAGGATTGTTTGGCAGATTATACTGGTACAGTATGCTCCCATTTCACTACTTTATTTTTGGAGGTATGATTAGAAATATAGCTACTAAAAGATTTAAGTAGTATATAAAAAAGGCGCACTAGAAAAAGTATGATTGAAAGATTATATGGTTCCTTTTTAAATCCTACTAAAAAAAATTACCTGTACTGCTTACGCAGTTAAATTATAAAAATGAAAACTACAAACATTTTTAAAATTGCTACTTTCAAAACTTATATCCAGAACGCCTATATGATAAATATAACGTCTTATTTTTTAAAAACCAATGATTCATCAATGCATTAGATGAACGACACAGTGTTCATTCATAAAATAAGACAAACCATAGATTTTACAACTAGCCGCCTTCATGATGCAGCTACGAGATATCACTATTTTTTAGGTAGAAAAACTTCTGCCATCATGCAACGAGCACTACCACCTCCACAAGTTTCAATAGTACCTAGATCACTACTTAAAATCTTGCTGTGTCTTTCTATTTTCTTTACCTGATCTGAAGTAAGGCTTTGATGCGCATCTGCACTCATCACAAGATACTTCTTATCATCTGCTCCTAATACTTGCAGCATATTTCCTGCAAAGTGATGCATTTGATCTTCTGTGATTGCTATAATCTCCTTGTTAGTCGCCTTTAAATGCTTCAACACATTTTTACGTTCCTTCTTATCATCGATAGTATCAAGACAGATCACACAAAACTCTTCTGCAAGGCACATCATCACATTAGTATGATAAATAGGAAGACGCTCTCCGTTTACAGTTTGATTTGCCGTAAAGACAATAGGTGTATATTCAAAATCCTCACAAAATTCTATAAAAAGCTGCTCATCTGCTCTTGCAGATAGTGCGCAGTATGCACGCTCATTCTGGCGATCCATTAAGATACTTCCTGTACCTTCTAAGAAAAAATCTTCCTCTTCTGCCTCAGAGTAGTCAATCACATTGTTAATGTCAAAACCTTCTTTCTCAAGTCGTATTAGCACTTCTTCTCTGCGCTCTCTTCTTCTATTTTCGGCAAACATTGGGTACAATGCAACATCACCATTTTCATGAAAAGAAACCCAGTTATTCGGGAATACAGAGTCTGGAGTATTACCCTCCTTGTCATCATCTTCCACAATAACATTTACCCCCACAAATCTCAGTTTCGCTACAAAATCATCAAATTCCTGTTGGGCTTTTTTATTAATCTCTTCATTTTTGAGATTAAGCTCTTCCTGAAAATAATTATTTACTGCCGTTTCCTCGTTCATTCTAAACTGGATAGGGCGTATCATCAAGATGGTATTGGTAATTTGTCGTAATGCCATGAGTTTATATTCTTTAAATTATAGCTAGCGCATGAATCGCTTAGAAATAGGAAATTCTATATCGATTGCGAAGTTAATTTGAAACTTGATGATGTAGCGTGATTCAGCTTACTTTTTTTCAAAAAACTTAAGAAACAAATAACAGTTAAAGTAGCTCTAAAGCTTAGTCACTAGATGTTCCATAATCATCTCTGCGTGTACTCGGGTATTTTCTATAAAAAATCTACTGGTCTTAAGACCTCCTGCAGCTACACCAGCAATAAAGACGTTTTTGAGCGGTGTCTCTAAGGTTTCTTCATTATAAATAGGAGTTTTAAAATCATCATTCCCTATTGGTAGATTTAAATTCTCAAAAAGCTTGTAGTTAGGTTTATAACCTATCATAGCAAGCACAAAATCATTCTCGATTGTCACTAAGCCTTTTGGAGTCTTAATCGTTACTTCCCTCTCTGTGATATCAACGACCTCTGAGTTAAAGTGCGCGTTTATGGAACCTTCCTTAATTCGGTTCTCAATATTAGGTTTGATCCAATATTTAGTTCGGCTATTTATTTCTGACCCACGCACTACCATGGTTACCTTTGCCCCTTTATAATAGGTTTCTAGAGCTACATCGCAAGCGGAGTTTGCAGCACCTATTACCACCACATGCTGATCTACATATGGGTGCGGACTGTCATAAAAGTACTTGACTTTAGGCAGCTCTGCACCTGGAACATTGAGCTCTCTAGGTATGTCATAAAAACCGGTTGAAACAATGACCGCTTTTGTAAAAACATCACCCTTGCCTGTTACGATTTCATAACCACCATCCTTTGGCGTCATTTTTTCTACAGCTGTATATAAGCTCACATTAAGCTTATACGTTTCTAAGACTCTACGGTAATACTCTAGAGACTCTTTCCTGGTTGGCTTATCACGATCTGACACAAAGGGCACCTCTCCTATTTCCAGAAGCTCAGAGGTGCTAAAAAAAGTCATGTTTTCAGGAAAATTATACAAAGAATTTACCAGCACTCCTTTTTCAACTATGATATAATTGAGTCCTTTTTTTTGTGCCGCGATTCCACAGGCAAGACCTATAGGACCCGCTCCTATGATGACGAGATCGTATGATGATTTATCTAACATTATCTATTTCTCCAGAAAAATGGGGTTAGTAAAATAAGTACTGTAAATAACTCTAAACGTCCTATGAGCATTAAAAATGCCATCCACCACTTTCCTGCAAGCGGTAGCCATCCATAATTATCTACTGGACCTAGACCTCCAAAGGCAGGCCCTACATTTCCTAGCGCAGAGGCTGCGCCTCCAAGTGCTGTTCTAAAATCGAGTCCCATTGAAGCTAGCACACTAGCTCCTATAATCCACGATAGCATATAGAGTATAAAGAACGCGAGTATATTAAAGATAATAGATCTATCTACAGATTTTGTGTTATAACGTACAGGTAGTATTGCGTTAGGGTGCAAGGTTCTTTTAAACTCTACAAGTGCATTACGTATCGTAAGCAAATGTCTCACCACTTTAATCCCTCCAGAAGTAGATCCCGCAGAGCCTCCCAAAAACATTAACCCGAAAAAGATAACAGTAAGAAATGGCGTCCACATCGTGTAATCTGCGGTAATAAAACCAGTAGTAGTAATTACTGCCAGCACTTGAAATAAAGCGTGACGTACAGATGCCTCTGCTTTACCCCATACCATAGGATGATCAATACTTGATATTCCTAAATCTACATTGAAGTAAATCACAAGGGAAGCAATGATCCCAAATCCAAATACGAAGGCCATGTACAGACGAAACTCTTCATCTCTCAATATCTTCTGAATCTTCCCTTTAAAAGCAAAGTAACTAAGTACAAAGTTTGTACCTGCAAGAAGCATAAAAAAGATAATTATATACTGTATAAGCGGGTTGTCATTCCAGTATGCAACACTTGCATTTTTGGTTGAAAATCCACCTGTAGACAGCGTACTTAACGCATGATTAATTGCGTCAAAAAATGACATGCCTGCTAGCTTGAGCAAGATGGTTTCTATTACAGTAAAACTCACATAAATTAACCAAAGACGTTTTGCAGTGTCTGTAATTCTTGGGTGCAACTTATCTGCACTAGGACCTGGAGCTTCGGCTGCAAAGAGTTGCATCCCTCCTATTCCCAGTAAAGGAAGTATTGCTATCGCAAGTACTATAATACCCATTCCTCCTATCCAGTGCGTCATAGAACGCCAGAACAAAATACTCTTAGGTAATGTTTCTATCTCACTTAAAATTGTGGCTCCAGTAGTTGTATAACCGCTTATCGTTTCAAAAAAAGCATTTGCAACTCCTGGGATAGTACCAGAAAACAAATAAGGTAGCATACCGCTGAGTGACATAAAAAGCCAACCAAAAGTTACAATAATATACCCTTCACGTTTCTTGAGTTCTTTTTC
Organism: Dokdonia sp. Dokd-P16; assembly: GCF_003095655.1. Taxonomy (NCBI): domain Bacteria; kingdom Pseudomonadati; phylum Bacteroidota; class Flavobacteriia; order Flavobacteriales; family Flavobacteriaceae; genus Dokdonia; species Dokdonia sp. Dokd-P16. The sequence continues at coordinate 2,159,812 of NZ_CP029151.1, read as the reverse complement.
GTGACCTCTTGTGATAAACATGAGTAAAGTACCCACAAGTGCCGTAATTAACGCCGCTGCAGATACTTCTAGCATCACACCATCCTTCGTTATAAAACTTACGAGCGCTGATATAAGCATAAAGCCACCGTTGATTAACAGCAGCACACCCATTAAATGAAATATAATCTTGTAATTAAGTTTAGGCATGGGGCTAGATAAACATTTCTTCTACTTTCTTAATCGATCGTGGTAAACAGCATACCACTACACGATCTCCTACTTCTATTCTAAAATCTCCTAAAGCAATAAGACCTTGGTCATTACGCACGACTCCTGCTATGGTAGCAGATCGAGGAAAATCTATATCCTTTATACGCTTTCCTTGCACCTCAGATGAGTTTTTTACAATAAACTCAAGTAGCTCAGCATTCATATTGTTGAGCTTAGTCATCGCTACTACTTCCCCTTTACGGATATATCTAAAAATGTTATTTGCCGCTAGTAATTTTTTATTAATCAAGGTATCAATCCCGATACTCTGTGAGAGCTGGAAGTAATCCATGTTTTCTACCAGTGCAATTGTTTTTTGCACCCCTTTAGATTTAGCAACTAGACACGACATAATATTAGTCTCACTATCTCCTGTTACAGAGATAAATGCATCCATATCATGTATATTTTCCTCATCTAGCAACTCTACATTACGTCCATCACCATTTATAATTAATGCTTTGGGAAGTAAATCTGCAAGATCTATTGCCTTATCGCGATTTTTCTCAACGAGTTTGACATTAAATCTGTTACTACAGAGATCTTTGGCAGTTTTTGACCCGATGTTACTACCACCTAAGATCATGACATTCTTTATATGCTGTCTTACTTTACCTGTAAGTTTATATATCTCTTCTACTCCTCCTTTTACTGTTACAAAGTAAATATGATCTCCTTCCTTAAAGATGGTATCTCCACGAGGAATGAGTGTATACTGCGTACCTTCTCGCTGTATTGCGATAGGCATAAAATGTAATTTTGGAAAAATCTTAGCTGCTTCCTTAACGCTTTTACCTACAAAAGAAGCTGTGCGTGATAAGGTAGTACCTACCATAGTAAGTGCGCCGTTATCAAACTCAAAACTATCAGAAAAACCACTTTGATTGAGCAGTAACTCAATTTCACTAGCTGCAAGACTTTCTGGTGATATCAACTCATCGATACCAAACTTTTGAAAACCGGCTAATTCTTTATTATCTATAAACTCCGTATTAGAAATACGCGCTATCGTACGCTTTGCACCTAGCTGTTTGGCTAGTACACATACCGTGATATTAGTCGTTTCACTCGCAGTTACCGCAATAAGAAGATCTACACCATCTACGCGAGAATCTTGCAATATCGATATGGAGGTCGCATCACCCTTTATTGTCCTAATATCCAGATGGGTATCTGCATAAGAAAGACTTTCTTTATCGGTATCAATTAACGTAATATCTTGAGATTCGTAAGAGAGTAATTTAGCTAAGTGAAAGCCTACTTCTCCTGCTCCTGCAATGATTATTTTCATAAATGGGTGTGCTCAAAAATGCCTACAAAGATAATACTTTGATAGCCGATTAAAAAAATGCAGCCGTTAATCTCTTGATGGACTTTTATTTATTGGTTCGCTTTCGCGAAAATTTGAATGCTTTTCATAAAAAGCACACCATTATCCCTTTAAAAGGTCATAATTATAGCTCAATATGCACAATCAAAATGTCCTTAGGTGAGGTTAATCACATTTTGACGAAAGCCTTATCTTTGTAAAAAAAAGGCAATGTCTAAGAAAGTAACACCCTATAAGTCTTCTGAGCAATCAAAAAAAGATCAGGTCGAGCAGATGTTTGATAATATCTCTGGAGAATATGATGGACTTAATCGTGTCATCTCTTTTGGTATCGATGTAAAATGGCGTAAAAAGGTGGTGCAATTAGTTGCAGACACAAATCCGACGTCCATTCTTGACATTGCGACAGGTACCGGAGACCTCATCATTAATATGGCAAGCACAAATGCTAGCAGACTAGTGGGACTAGATATTTCTGAAGGGATGCTCTCTGTAGGTAGAAAAAAAATAGCAGCAAAAAAACTAGATAGCCGCATCGAGATGATGCAGGCAGACAGTGAGAATATGCCTTTTGAAGATAGTAGTTTTGATGCTATCACAGTCGCTTTTGGAGTGCGCAACTTTGAAACACTAGAAAAAGGCCTTGCCGAAATTTTACGAGTACTTAAACCAGGTGGCATCTTTGTTATCTTAGAAACATCTGTACCTACTAAAACACCATTTAAACAAGGATATAATTTCCACTCTAAAGTAATCTTACCTACCGTGGGCAAACTCTTTTCTAAAGATAAAAATGCTTACGGCTACCTAAGTGAAAGTGCAAATGCATTCCCTTTTGGAGAGAAGCTAAACAATATTTTGCGCAAAACTGGGTTTAAAGACGTGCAACACAAACCCCAAACCTTTGGAGTTGCAACAATTTATACTGCTACAAAATAATTTTATGCGTACATACATTGCTATAATAGCACTTGTTTTAAGCTTCTCAACGGTTCATGGTCAATGGCTCTCTAGAGCTCGAGTACAAAATGATCAAAATTTTGACAAAAAACCTATCTCTTGGGGTTACTACTTTGGTATCAACTCTATGGATTATAATTTTGACTACCAGACAGATCAAGAGGATATTCAAGTAGAACGTTCTGTAGGATTCAATGTGGGTATCGTAGGCGACCTTAGACTTTCTGAGTTTATAAGTATACGTACAGAGCCTGGACTTGTGTATACACAACGTAATTTAATGTATGCTCCAGATGCTCGTTTTGATAGTGAAAATGATTTACTAAGAGAAGTACCCTCTACCTACATATATTTACCACTTGCCTTAAAATTTAATACTAGAAGGCTTAATAATGTGCGTCCTTATGTTCAATTAGGCGTAGCTGCGGTAACAAACCTTTCTAGTAACGAGAAAAATCCAGATGATAACTTTGCTGGACAGTTCCGTACTACTTCAAGTCCTTTCTTTTATGAGATGGCTATAGGTGTAGAGCTTTACCTCTACTACTTTAAGTTTATCCCTAGCTTGAAAGGAGTATTTGCAATGTCTGATGAGCTAGTGAGAGATAACAGCCCAAACAGCCCATGGACCGGTAACATCAATAAAATGCAAACACGAGGAGTATTTTTAAACTTTACCTTCCAGTAACAATTACCCTCTTTTAAATTCGCTCAAGCAGATTGCAGTTGCTGTCGCAACATTAAGACTTTCTGTTTCTTGTAGGTCTCCAAACCTCGGTATGGCAATACGATTAGACACTACGGTCTCTATTTCTTGAGATATACCGTTTGCTTCATTCCCCATAACAATAACTCCTGCTGCAGGCAAACTTGTCTTATAAATATTTGTGCCATCCATAAAGGTTCCAAAGACGTCACGACTATCATTTTCAAGATATTCTTCTAGGTTAGTATAAATAACATCTACTCTCGTCAGAGAACCCATAGTGGCTTGAACCACCTTAGGATTGTAACAATCTACGGTTCCTATAGAACACACGAGTTGTTTAATCCCAAACCAATCGCACAAACGTATAATCGTCCCTAGATTCCCAGGATCACGCACATCATCTAGCAATAATGTAAGCCCAGATCTATCTAGCTGTGCAGCTTCTGGCATTCTAAAAGTCGCCACTGCTTTTTGTGTAGTTTTTAAGAACGTGATTTTCTTCAAGTCTGCAGTGCTTACTTCCTCTACTATCGCTTGATTTTTGTTTTGTAACGCTTTCGCGAAAGCGGAAACGTCTTCTGCATACAATTCTACAAGCTCTAAATCCGAATTAAGCAGCTCATGTACCACCTTAATTCCCTCGGCCACAAAGACGCGCTCACGCTGTCTGTACTTTTTTTGACCTAAACTCGTTATTCGTTTGATTGTATTTTTGCTTACCACGATTAAGATGTACTTTTGAGATGATGAAAACGCCCTTTTGAAAACAACTTTTACAAAAATATCACTAATTCTGCTAGTGGCGGTGTTTCTATTAAGTTGTGACGCAACAAAGCGCGTACCAGATGATGGACATTTGCTTACCGAAAACACTATTTATGATGGTGACAAGAAAGTAAGTGAGAGCCGCCTTTATAATTTTCTTTATCAAAAACCCAACACTACACTACCTGGCTTAGGAATTCCGCTGCGACTTTATATTTATAATCTTGCGAGACCTAATATAGATTCTATACTCGATGCACAAAGAGCGGCGAGCAAAAATAAATTTACCTTCTGGGAACGCGTACTTTCTCGCAAGCAAGTAGAAGCTGCCCGCAACTTTAAAAAGAGCATCAATACAGGCATTAAAAAAACTGGTGAAGCTCCCGCTATTGTTACAGATGCAATCACTCAAAAATCTGCACAACGTCTCAATTCTTATTATGTAAACAATGGCTACTTTAATGCTACTGTAGATTATGAAATTAAAAAAGACAGCAACCAGCGCGCCAGCGTAGACTATAAGGTTAATAAACGTAAAGCCTATTTTTTAGATAGTATTACACCTATTATAGCTTCACCAGTTGCAGATTCCATCTATAATGTTCACAAAAGTGCTTCCTTACTTAAGGCTGGAGATCGATATGCGACTGGAAACATTAATGCCGAAACACAGCGTCTTACAGAACTCTTTAGAAACAATGGTTTGTACCATTTTGAGTCAGAATATATACGCCTCGTTGGGGATACCGTAAACACAAATCATAAAGCCAACTTAGAGTACATTATAGATAACCCTACGGAAAACATAAACGACTCGATTTATGACGTCCCGTTTAAAGTTCACAATGTTTCTGAAGTAAATATTATTACAGATTACAGCTATGCCAATAGAGACAAACCGTTTAATGACTCCTTAGTAAAAGATGGTTTTAAGATCTATGCTTATGACAAAATCAATTATAGGCCTAAGGCACTCACAGATATTATCCCTCTTAAACCAGGCGACATTTACAAGGATAGAGATCGTATTCAAAGTTTAAGCAGACTAAGTAGACTTGGCACTTTTAAATACCCAAGTATTCAATACATGGAAGACCCTGCAGATAGCACAAGGTCTGATCTTATAGCGAGTATAAGACTCTCCCCTCTTGAAAAATATAAATTGAGAGCAGACTTTGACGTGTCTACCTCAAACATTCAAGATTTTGGGATCGCTGGATTTGGGTCTTTATTAATACGTAATATCTTCAGAGGTGCAGAAACGCTAGAAATTTCTGCTCGTGGAAGCCTTGGAGCATCAGATGATGCGGCGAATCCAGACGATAGCTTCTTTAATATCTCAGAAATAGGTGCAGATGTACGACTCACGTTCCCACGTATATTTTTCCCGGTGAGCACAAGCGCACTCATTCCTGCCGAATGGCAACCTAACACTCGTTTTAATCTTGGTATAGGAGTACAACAAAATATAGGTCTCGATAAGCAAACCGTTACTGCAGGACTCACCTACAACTGGAGTCCATCGTGGAAACGCAGTTTTAGTGTAGATCTCATCAATGCTCAATATGTGCGCAACCTAAACCCAGACAACTATTTTAATATTTATAGAAATAGTTATGAAGACCTCAATACCATCGCACGAAATAATGAAGGAAGCATCAACCCTGGGTATTTTATAACCGATGAGAATGGCAATAGAAATCTCTCTATTCCCACAGGAGCAGAGCAATTTATAAATGACGTAAACCGCAACCAAGTAGACAATCTAGTTCAAGATGACATAGATGACATACGAGCGATAGGAGAACGCCAAGAGCGACTTACAGAAGATAATCTTATTTTATCATTAAATATCTCTCATACTTATGACAATAGAGAAAATCTATTTGATGAAACCTTTAGTAGACTTAGAACTCGTGTAGAACTTGCTGGTAATGCGCTAGCACTTGCTGGAGGAATAGCAAATACAGAGAAAAACGAGGATGGAAACAAAAGCCTTTTTGGCGTTGTATATTCTCAGTATGTAAAAACAGAAGTAGAATACTCTCGTCATTGGGATCTAGGAGGTAACAATATCATTGCAGCAAGAGCCTTTGGCGGTATTGCAATTCCTTATGGAAACTCTACAAGCATCCCTTTTATACGTAGTTTCTTTGGCGGAGGTTCTAATGACAACAGAGCGTGGAGAGCTTATGACCTAGGCCCAGGGAGCAGCGGTAGTCCTAATGAATTTAATGAAGCAAATATGAAACTTGCCTTCAACCTTGAATACCGTTTTGATTTAATAGGCCCTATAGAAGGCGCTCTATTTACAGACGCCGGAAATATCTGGAATGTATTTGATAATGTAGAAGACCCTAGATCGCGCTTTAATAATATCGCTAGTTTAAAAGATCTTGCGGTAGGCTCTGGTTTTGGACTCAGATGGGATTTCGACTTTTTCGCCCTTCGCTTTGACGTTGGCTTTAAATCTTACAACCCAGCACTTCCAGAAGGTGATCGCTGGTTTAAAGAGTACAACTTCTCAAATGCAGTGTATAACGTGGGGATTAACTATCCTTTCTAGTAGCCAGCCCATCTTCTTATTGTTTACTCTAGCATTTTATGGAGAGTTTCTATAGTTTTTTTTCGCTTTCGCGAAAATGTGAAAGAAAAAGACAAGCATCGGAAATTAAAATCAACACAACTTTTGATACTGAAAAGAAGGAGGTTGATTTCATTTATGCAGTCAATTATTCCATATCAATCTTTCAAATATTCTAAACTTTGGTTGAAAAACTTGTGCAGTGATTTGTTCAAATATTTATCATAATCAGTATTCTCATTTCTCTCTTTAGAAAGCCAAGCCATGGCATAAGCAATTACCTGTTCAGGTAAATAGCCCTGACTACTAGATTGCCACCCAAACCCTTCAGAGGTAAATTGAAATCGAGAATTGCCAATAAAAATTCCAAAGCCATAAACTATAGAAGTAAAATCTGTCAAGAATTCATCATTTTCTTCTATCCTACTTTCACCGAGTAAAATCTGATGCGATAATTCATGGGAAATCGTTGCTATTAATGAAATAGGATTTTTCAACTGCCCTCTTTCGATTGAAATTATAGTTTCATTCTCTGTTTGCTCATATATTCCACTTGCGCTTTTCCAGCCTCCACTTATATCTGCTGGAGAGGTCAAGATAGTCCCGTCATCCATTTCAACGGGTTGGTCTGAAAAAAAATTAAGTTTAATTTCAACATCTAGAATATTCATAAGCTCCATTGTTCTCGCAAGGATAAATTCAGCATCTTCTTCAGTCCCTTTAAACTTCCTATTATAAAAGTCTGTGGTTGGAGTTACAGTTTTTATTTCCATAAAATGTTCTTCTCCAAATTCTGTACGTAACCAATTTAATTCTGAGTCGACCCAAACTTTATCTTCTGTGGTAATGGGTAATTTTTTCTTTTTATTCCAGAACATCAATAATTTATTTCGTTTGTTTACAAGTGATTTTAGTAATTAAAGACAGTATTCTACTAAATAGTAAGCGTGACATTAATTTTTGATTACTCGCTTAAATATACACTTATTTACGAACCATCCTCTAAGAAAGCTAAGGTCTTAGACTCATCTCAATATTATTAGCTACATAATTCTCTTGCCCGAATCATCTACTGCTATACTATAATTCACATTAGACTCTGACACTTTTTAAGAGCATTATGGTTAACGACCACGCTTTCGCGAAAGCGTAACCTAGCTAAAACGTTGTCGTAGTAACCTCCACATCCGGGTTACTTTCCGAGTAATATTTGTTATTTTTACTTTACTAATTTTAAACAACAACAATGTCGCATTCTATAAAACCAGGTGTAGCCACAGGCCACGAAGTACAAGCAATTTTTAACTATGCAAAGGAGAAAGGCTTTGCCCTTCCTGCGGTTAATGTAATTGGGTCTAACAGTATCAACACGGTTCTAGAGACTGCAGCAGCGCTTAACGCTCCTGTAATTATCCAGTTTTCAAATGGTGGAGCGCAGTTTAATGCTGGAAAAGGATTAAATAATGAGAACCAAAAAGCAGCCATATTAGGAGCTGTAGCTGGAGCAAAGCACGTACACGAACTTGCAAAAGCATACGGAGCAACCGTGATTTTACACACAGATCACTGTGCAAAAAAATTACTTCCTTGGATGGACGGCATGCTTGATGCAAATGAGGCTTACTATAAAGAACATGGTCATTCACTCTTTAGCTCTCACATGATTGACTTAAGTGAAGAACCACTTGAAGAGAATATTGAGATTTGTAAAGGATATCTTGAGCGCATGGCTAAGATGGAGATGACTCTTGAAATAGAATTAGGTATCACTGGTGGTGAAGAAGATGGTGTAGATAACAGTGATGTAGATGATTCTAAATTATACACACAACCAGAAGAAGTTGCTTATGCTTATGAGGAACTAAGTAAAGTAAGTGATCAATTTACGATTGCTGCAGCTTTTGGAAATGTACACGGAGTTTATAAGCCAGGAAACGTAAAGCTTACTCCGAAGATTCTTAAAAACTCTCAAGAGCATATCTCTGAGAAGTATGGAAAGGAGCACAATCACATTGATTTTGTTTTTCACGGAGGAAGTGGATCTACAGTAGAAGAAATACGTGAGGGAATCTCTTACGGAGTTATCAAAATGAACATTGATACAGATTTACAGTGGTCTACTGCAGAAGGTATCCGTGATTATTTTGGAGAAAATGCTGAGTATCTTAAAACACAGATAGGAAACCCTACTGGTGATGACTCTCCAAACAAGAAGTTTTACGATCCTCGCGTATGGTTACGCAAGGCAGAGCAAACTATGGGAGCTCGTCTTAAAAAGGCTTTTGAAGATTTAAATAATATCGATACACTATAGTATCAACACATTATAAAATTTGTAAAAACGGATTGCATCAAAATTGATTTGATGTAATCCGTTTTCCGTATTTTTACGGCTTGCATTAGTAATTAATGAGTCCTAACGATGCTAGGATTTACTTTCTAATAGTGGAAAGGAATTATTTATAGTAATAACATTTTCGCGAAAGCGGAATAAATACCATTAACCAAATTCAAACACAATATGGCTTGGTTCAAACGTAAAGAAAAAGGAATACACACTGCAACAGAGGACAAAAAAGATACTCCTAAAGGGCTGTGGTACAAATCACCTACTGGAAAAATAGTAGATACAGAAGAGCTAGAAAAGAACTTCTATATCTCACCAGAGGATGGATACCACGTACGAATAGGTAGTAATGAATATTTTGAAATCCTCTTTGATGATAATAAATATAAAGAGCTAGATGCCAAACTTACTTCTAAGGATCCTCTTAAGTTTGAGGATAAGAAAAAGTATGTAGATCGTCTCGCTGCTGCTCAAGAAAAAACAGGTCTTAAAGATGCCATTAGAACTGCCGTAGGTAAGTCTAAAGGTGCAGATATTGTAATAGCTTGTATGGACTTCAGCTTTATAGGTGGGTCTATGGGAAGTGTTGTAGGTGAAAAAATTGCACGTGCTGCAGATTATTCTCTTAAAAACAATATTCCTTTTATGATTATCTCTAAATCTGGAGGTGCTCGTATGATGGAAGCGGCATTGTCTCTTATGCAACTAGCAAAAACAAGTGCTAAGCTTGCACAACTTGCAGATGCAGGTATACCTTATGTGTCGCTTTGTACAGATCCTACTACTGGAGGTACTACGGCTTCATTTGCAATGCTAGGGGACATAAACATCTCTGAGCCTGGAGCACTTATAGGCTTTGCAGGACCACGTATTGTACGTGATACTACTGGAAAGGAACTACCAGATGGTTTCCAAACAGCAGAGTTCTTACAAGAACACGGTTTCTTAGACTTTATCACTCCGCGTCAAGAATTAAAGAACAAAGTAAATCTTTACTTAGATTTAATTATGAATCGAGCGGTTAGAGCTTAATTCTTATATCATATCAAAAAAGGCTAAACGTAATGTTTAGCCTTTTTTTTATGTAATATTACTAATGAAATTTTTCATTCCTATCATTCTTATGTCGTGTTTATTATCTTGTAATAAACAGTTGAAATACGAAGATTACAGCGAAGATGACTTTAATGAGGTTCAAGGTTTAATTATGTCTGCAGTTCCAGATGGCGACCCTTTTAATCGCTCTTCAGTAAAAAATACAAGATACCAATACCACTTAGATCAGACCCCACCTCTTATCGGTTTTGAAAATATTGATATGTTTGAAGCTCAAAGAGGATATCCTTTAATAGTTTTAGTTCACAAAGAAGACGTGAGCATAAGTTTTTATGGAAGAGTCGGGATACTGGACAGTCTGAATACTAGAGAAAAATCTTTTCTGAAGAAACATTTTCAAGAAGAGTTAGAGAAAATGGAATGAAATTTTACTTCTTTCTATCAATCACATAATTCACCATCAACTCGAGAGAGTCGCGGTACACAGACTTAGGATATGTCATTAGGATTTCTAAGGCTTCTTGCTGTAGTGCCTTCATCTTTGTAACAGCATACTCTAGGCCGCCGTTATCTCTTACAAAAGCAATTACTTCATTTACACGCTTCTTGTCTGTATTCTTATTCTTGATGCTATTGATGAGCCAATTTTTATCTTTTTTAGAAACCGTATTCAGCACATAAATGAGTGGTAAGGTCATCTTTTGCTCTTTGATATCAATACCTGTAGGTTTCCCTATTTTGGCAGTACCATAATCAAATAGGTCATCTTTAATTTGAAAAGCCATACCTATAAGCTCTCCAAATTTATGCATGCGCTTTACTTCTTTATCCTTCGCATGGACAGCACAAGCTCCCATAGCACAACAAGCTGCAATGAGCGTTGCTGTTTTCTGACGGATAATCTCGTAGTATAATTCTTCTGTAATATCGAGCTTGCGGGCTTTCTCAATTTGGAGTAATTCGCCTTCTGAGATTTCTCTCACCGCTACAGATATAATTTGCAATAAATCTGTATCGCCATTATCTATAGAAAGCAACAGTCCCTTTGAGAATAAAAAATCTCCAACAAGTACTGCAATCTTATTTTTCCACAATGCATTAAGCGAGAAAAAACCTCTGCGTATGTTACTATCATCTACTACATCATCATGTACGAGACTAGCAGTATGGATTAATTCTATAACCGAAGCCCCACGATAGGTGCGGTCGTTTACCTCACCGTTGTTCATCATCTTTGCGGTGAGAAAGACAAACATAGGTCGCATTTGCTTACCCTTACGGTTTACTATATAATGTGTGATACGATTGAGAAGCGCCACCTTAGAGCGCATAGAAAGTGAAAACTTTTCTTCAAAAAGCTCCATTTCATAAGCGATGGGTTCTTTAATCTGTGCTACTATTTTCATTATAGTAAAGATACTACTTACAAATAGTAAAACATTTAGAGTTTAATTAGCTATAAATGTTAAATAATTAAATAAAATCGCTGATTTTCACTAAATTAAGCGATTATTAATAACTTAAACTATTTTTATGAAAAAAATTACTCTTATCGCTGCATTAATTGTGGCATTTTCTATGAACTCTCAAAACACTTTGCTAGACGAAGGCTTTGATGATGTTACAACACTTACAGACTATACAGTTGTAAATGTAAGTGATGATCCTAATTTAGATATTCTGCAAGGCAGTACAGCCGTATTTGACTCATTTGACGGAGATCCTACAGCATTTTTAGGTTTAAATTTTAATGCCACAGGAGGCTCTGTGATTGATTTGTATGTAATCACCCCAGAATTAAACCTGAGTAATGGCGACGAATTAACTTTTTACACTAGAACTGCAACTGCCAGTAGTTTCCCTGATCGCCTTGAAGTTCGCTTAGATACAGATGCATCAGGTACAGCTCCTACGTCCTCAGATAATGGCTCTTATACTGAGTTATTACTAGAAATAAACCCTACACTAACAATTGGTGGATACCCAGAAGATTGGGAGCAGCAAGTAGTTACTATTTCAGGACTTCCTGATGGAGGTTTAGTCACTAAAGTTGCTTTTAGATATTGGGTTACCGACGGAGGACCATTAGGAAGTAATTCAAACTATATTGGAATAGACAGATTGGTTGTCGATGCGGCTCTTTCTACAGAGGACATTTTGAGTAATGATCTTAATGTTTTTGTTGATTCTAAACAATTAAAAATTAATTCTTCAGAATCACTTACAGAAATTAAACTATTCAATCTTCTAGGTCAAAATGTCAAAACAGTACCTTTAGAAGGTAATTTTAATACTGTTGACCTAAGTCTAATACCTACGGGTCTTTATGTTTCTCAAATAAGTTCTGCTAATGCCACAACTTCATTAAAAATTCTCAACAAATAAAATAACCAAAAATTTGTTTTAAAAGGCGACTCTCTGAGCCGCCTTTTTTTTATTCACTTAAATACTCTATTGCTTATTAGCTAGTTGTCCGCAGGCTGCATCGATATCTTTTCCTCTTGATCTGCGCACGGTCACTGTCACACCATTTGCTTCTAGAACCGACACATAACGGTCTATTGCTTCAGGATTTGCTTGCTGAAACTGACCATCATCAATAGGGTTATACTCAATGATATTTACTTTGCTAGGTACTGCTTTACAAAAGTCCAGCAACGCCATAATATCTATCTGGCGATCATTAATACCATCCCATACCACGTATTCATAGGTTATACGTTTTCCTGTTTTTTGATACCAGTAAATAAGCGCCTCTTTAAGATCTGCAAGTGGCATTTGCTCATTAAAAGGCATAATCTCTGTACGCACATCATCAAGTGCAGAATGTAGTGAAACGGCGAGGTTAAACTTAACCTCATCGTCTGCCATTTTCTTAATAATCTTAGGCACTCCAGAGGTAGAAACCGTAATGCGCTTAGGAGACATCCCTAATCCTTCTGGATCTGTAATTTTATCAATCGCCTTAATGACATTATTGTAGTTCATTAATGGTTCTCCCATTCCCATAAAGACAATATTAGAGAGTGGCTTGTCGTGGTAAAGCCTACTTTGCCTATCTATTACTACAACTTGATCTACAATCTCATCTGGATTGAGATTACGCATACGTTTTAAACGTGCGGTAGCACAAAACTTACAGTTAAGACTGCAGCCCACTTGTGATGAAACGCAAGCGGTCGTTCTATTTTTTGTAGGAATCAATACAGACTCCACCATGAGACCATCGTGTAACTCTACTCCATTTTTTATGGTGCCATCACTACTGCGTTGCATTTGATCAACACGGATGTGATTAATCACAAAGTTCTCATCCAGCAGTATACGAGTATCCTTAGACAGGTTTGTCATATCTATAAAGTCGTGTGCGCCTTTTTGCCACAGCCATTCATATACCTGATTTCCGCGGAAGGATTTATCGCCTTGAGCTACAAAAAAATCTCTAAGCTCTTCCTTACTTAATTTACGTATGTCTCTCTTATCTGTTTTCACAATGCAAAGGTACGTAGTTGTTTGTTGGTTTTCACGTTTGAATACAAGCTTGCTATTAAAAGCTTTTCAATACTAATAAAAGAAGACACACAAACCTATTTCAAATAAAAACGCCAGACTTCTTAGGGAGAAACTAGCGTTATCAACTCATAAAATAATTACACTTTTAATCCAAGCGATCTTGAAAAACTTTTAAGCTCACCCCAGATTCAAAAGAATAATTTAATGCAGATAAGGAGCGCTCTAAAGCACCTAGAACACAAAGCAGATCATTTGCCGACACAGAGCCCATGTGCCCTACTCTAAAGTAATTGGCTTTGATTTCTGAGAGCAAGCCTCCTGCCACAATCACATCATCTTGCGTCATATTTGCTCTCAAAGCAGCCCCATCAAGACCCTCTGGATAGTAAACTGCAGTAAGCGTACTCGCAGCAATCTCCTCTGTTTTTGGTAATATATCTAAATTCAAAGAACGGATTGCAGCCCTAAAAGCACTAGCAAGGCGCTCATGCCTATTTATTCTTGCGACCATTCCTTCACTACAAATTAATTGCAGACTTTTTTCAAGTGCAAGAATTAAGTTAACGGGTGGCGTACCAAAATAAGATGGACGCCTTTCCTCATATGCTGTCATGATGGGCAACCAGTTATTCCAAGATGCATAATAATTCTGAACAGGTGTTTTTCGGTTTTTCCACACTTCTATTGCTTTTTGAGATGCTACTAGTAATGCTAGTCCTGGCGGCACACCTATTGCCTTTTGAGAACCAGTAAGAACAACATCTACACCCCATGCATCTTGCAAGATTTCTTGACCAGCTACAGAGCATACTCCATCAAGTATGGTGAGTACATTATATTTCTTTGCAAGTTTACACAGAGGCTCAGGTTGAACCATGACACCTGTAGATGTATCTACATGCGTGAAGGTAACTACCTTATATTTTTTTGTTTTAAAAGCCGCTTCTATCTCCGCTAAAGACACAACCTCGCCTATTTTCGCACTTAATATGGTCGTATCTGCGCCATAGGTTTCCAATATATCTTTAAAACGTTCTCCAAAATAACCAGAAGAAACAACTAACGCAGCATCTCCTTTTTCTATTAGATTTGCAGCTGCCATATCCATCGCAAGCGTACCACTCCCTGCCACTACAAAAGGCTGTCCACTCGGAGCATTCCACACTTCACGCATCATATCTAGACTATTCCCAAAAACCTCTATAAAATTTGGTGCAACATGACTCGCAGTAGGAACTGCCATCGCTTGTAACACATCTGGTTCAAATTCTATTGGACCAGGGATCATCAGTAGTTTTCTGCTTTTCATTTTTGCTAAGATTTTAATGATACTTTTTAGGTTTTCCTTTTCCTATTTACTTTAAAAATGTTTCTTAATTTAACGCTTTCGCGAAAGCGCAACATAATAAACATCATACACTACAACTATTTATCAAGATAGCAATCTAATTAAATGTTAGGGTAAAATGACACAATTGTAGATACTATTATCACCCAAATAAGAATTTCTGAACGAAAAAGGCGGTATACACGACACCGCCTTCCCAACAATTAACAATTTGTTTGAGGCTACGCTGTCAAAACAGGATTATTATTTAATACCGTTTTCTTCTCTTGAAATTGATTACTAGTATTATTTGCTCCTCCAGCCTTTAAAGCTTTATCTCCTGCATAAAATGTTTTGTGATCATCTCCTAGATCAGAACCCGCCATTCTCTGGTGTTTTACACAAGAAACTCCATTGCGTATCTCTTGTCTTTGTACATCTTTCACATAAGCCAGCATCCCTTGCTCTCCAAAATAACCTTCTGTAAGATTATTCATATGCAGTGCAGTAGTATGATAGGTAGGCAATGTAATGAGGTGGTGGAATATTCCTGCTTCAAGTGCCCCATCTCTTTGGAATGTTTTAATTTTCTCATCTGCTCTATGAGACAATTCCGTCTGATCATAAGCTGCATCCATTAGATTATTACGATCATATGCAGTCATATTTTCACCTTCCTCTACCATCTCATCATACGCTTGATTTCTAAAGTTAAGTGTCCAGTTAAAAGAAGGAGAGTTATTATAAACTAGTTTTGCACTAGGCTCTACTGCCCTTACTCTATTTACCATATGAGCGATTTGCTTCACATTAGGCGTAGGCGTTTCTATCCATAATAGGTCTGCACCGTTTTGCAAACTCGTAATACAATCTAGCACCACTCTATCTATGTTTGAACCGCTCTTAAACTTGTAAAGACCATTAGGCAATCTTACTGGGCGCACGAGTTTTCCATTTCTTTTAAGAAGCACATCATCTTCATTTGCGCTATTTATGTCTACTTCTTCTGCCTCTACAAAAGCGAGATATTGAGAAGCGAGATCTCCTGGCTCTTGGCTTACAGGTAATTTCTGGGTAAGACCTGCACCCTCAGAATCTGTTCTAGCTACAATAACACCCTCATCTACCCCTAGCTCTAAAAAGGCATAACGAAGTGCGTTAAGTTTTGCAATAAAATCCTCATGAGGAACGGTCACTTTACCATCCTGGTGACCGCACTGCTTTGCATCAGAAACTTGGTTTTCTATCTGCAGTGCGCATGCTCCAGCTTCTATCATTTTCTTTGCTAGCAAATAAGTAGCCTCTTCATTTCCAAAACCTGCGTCTATATCTGCGATAATTGGAACTATATGCGTTTCATAATTATCAATTTGATCTTGCACATCCTCACCGGCATCAAGACGACGAAACAAATCATTGAGTTCTACGGCATCTGCCTGACGTAAGAATGTATAAATTTCTTCAATTAATTTTGGCACAGCAGTCTTTTCATGCATAGATTGATCTGGCAAAGGACCTAACTCTGAACGTAAAGCGGCAACCATCCACCCAGAAAGGTATAGGTATTTTTTATTTGTAGTACCATGATGTTTCTTTACTGCAATCATTTTTTGCTGTGCCACAAACCCGTGCCAGCACCCTAGAGACTGAGTATAACTCATAGGATTTGCATCGTACTCTTCCATATCCTTGCGCATTATACTCGCAGTATATCTTGCAATGTCAAGGCCTGTTTTAAATCTATTTTGAACAGCCATACGAGCTGTATTTTCTGGACTTATGGCACTCCAAGAGTTTCCATGCTTTGCTTTAAGTGATCTAACAACTTCAAGAGCCGAATTGTAGTTTGACATAATACTAAGTTTTAAAAATTTATTTAATGAGTGCCTATAAAGGCGGTGATAGTTTTATTATGACTATTTGAGAAATAGCCTATGGATATTTATCTAAAGAAATTTATAAGCTGGCGTGGTTAAGAACTCTTCAAAGTCTTCTGCTAGAACCAGCTCTTTAAAAAGATTAAATGCATTCTCAAATTGAGTTTCTTTTATTTTATGAGAACTCACTTCAGTAATGATTTTTTCAACTTCTTCATCAAAAAGCTCATTGAAGTATTCTTTTGTAAATGCTTTTCCATCATCCAGCACTGCTTTGTTTTTTATCCAATGCCAAATTTGTGTTCTAGAGATTTCGGCAGTAGCAGCGTCCTCCATTAAGTGATAGAGAGCTACCGCACCTTGACCACTTAACCATGCGTTGAGATATAGTATCCCAACATTAATATTTTTACGCACTCCAGCTTCTGTGACCGTGCCCGCAGGAATTGCAACTAGGTCATCTGCTGTTACCACAACATCATCTCTTGTAATGTGCAGTTGATTTGCTGTAGGCATATGTTTATCAAACTCATCCATCGCAATTTGAACAAGTGCTGGATGAGCAACCCATGTACCATCGTGTCCATTTATAACCTCGCGTTCTTTGTCTTTTCTTACTTTTTCTAAAGCTGCTTGGTTTGCCGAAGGATCATTTTTAATAGGCACTTGTGCTGCCATACCTCCTATTGCTAGGATTCCGCGTTTGTGACATCTTTGTATTACCAACTTAGAATATGCGTCCATAAAAGGTGCCGTCATTCCAACTTGATCCCTGTTAGGAACTAAGAAATCAGGATCATTTCTAAACTTCTTGATATACGAGAATATATAATCCCAGCGACCGCAATTAAGACCTACGATATGATCTTTTAACTCATATATAATTTCATCCAACTGATGGCTTGCCGTGATTGTCTCGATTAGTACAGTACATTTAATCGTTCCCTCAGGAATATTTAAATACTCTTGAGAAAATTTAAAAACCTGATTCCATAGTCTCGCTTCCTTGTAATGCTCAAGCTTTGCTAGGTAGAAATAGGGTCCTGTACCATTTTCTAACAACTGACGTACGTTTGTAAAGAAATACAATCCGAAATCTAACAAAGACCCAGACACTTCTACGCCATCAACAAGAACATGTTTTTCATTCAAATGCCACCCTCTTGGCCTTACCAGTAATGTAGCAACAGCATCATTGAGTGTATATTTTTTATCCTTAGTACGGTGATGATATGATATCGTTTTATTTACAGCATCTCGCAAGTTAATCTGACCTTCCATCACATTTCTCCATGTAGGCGCAGTACTATCTTCTAGGTCTGCCATAAATGTTTTTGCACCAGAGTTAAGTGCGTTAATAACCATCTTACGATCTGTAGGCCCTGTAATCTCCACCCTTCTATCTTGCAAATCTTGAGGAATTTCTCCCGCAGTCCACTCACCCTCTCTTATTTCTTGTGTTTCTAAAGGAAAGACAGGCTTATGAGCTTGATCGAACAATAGCTGCTGTTGCTCTCTAGCACGTAATAATTCTAAACGTTTGGCATTAAAATTTTCATGAAGTGCCTTAATGAAGTCTAATGCATCATCAGTTAGTATTTCTGAATAATAGCTTTTTACTTGGTTGCTAAAGCTTAGTGCATGTTGGTTTATTTCAGGAGCCATAATTATCATTTTAAAATTCTATGGCACAATGTTAAAAAAAATACTTTGATTAAAAAAGCGAACGTTCGCTAAATATTTATTTTCACTAAAATAGACTATTCGCAGAAAGTGTTATATTTGTGTATATGGAAGAAGAAGATATTAAACTTATATTTGGCTTAAAGCTACGCCAGATAAGGACTGACAAGAATTTATCACTTTTTGGACTATCAAAACTTACAGGGCTTTCAAAATCATATTTAAATGAAATTGAAAATGGAAAAAAATATCCGAAACCAGATAAGATTGTCACACTTTCTGAAAAATTAGACATTCCATATGATCAAATGGTCTCTTTAAAACTTGATAAAAATCTTGCTCCTATAGGAGAGATTTTAAAATCAAAGATTCTCAAAGAGATACCTCTTGAGCTTTTTGGGATTAAGGAAAGTGACTTAATAGATATTGTATCTAATGCTCCAGCTAAGGTCAATGCTTTTATAAGCACAATTATAGAGATAGCGCAACATTACAACTTTAGCAGAGAAAGCTTCTTTCTAGCCTCTGTACGATCATTTCAAGAGGCAAACAATAACTACTTTGACAACATAGAGCAAAAAGTACTCGACTTTGTAAAGTCTTATCAAATAAATCAAGGACAGGGTATCTCATCAAATGAATTAGAGGAAATTCTCATAGAAGAGTACAACTACACCATAAAAAATGATGAACTAGACAAACACGAGGACTTAGATAACCTCCGATCTGTTTTTATTCCAAAATCACAATCGCTACTAGTCGCGGGTGATATAGATGAGTCACAACGCACATTTATCTACGCAAAAGAAATAGCCTATAATTATTTGAACATTACAGAAAGGCTATACACGTTCCCGTGGATACTTTTTGAAACTTTTGACCAAGTGCTCAATAATTTTTATGCCTCTTACTTTGCAGGAGCATTGATTATTCCAAGAAAAAATCTCACAACTAAAATCAAAGATATTTTTAAGGAGCGTACTTTTCAAAAAGATACATTTGAGCATATTACAAATGAGTTCAATGCATCACCTGAATCTTTCTATCAGCGGCTTACGAATATTTTACCTAAAGAATTCAACATTAAAAACTTGTTTTTCTTACGGTTTACACATAAGCTTAACGACACAAAATTTCACCTCACAAAGGAGCTACACTTAGCACACCAGCACGCACCAAGAGCTAATGAGAGTGATGAACACTATTGTAGAAGATGGGTGTCACTACAAGTGCTTAAAGATTTATCCAAGAGTAGCGAGAATAGCAAGTTTGACTTGCAAATTTCTAATTATGAAAATGAAGGTGTACGCTACTTAGTATTATCTACCGCTACAAAGGACCCGTTTAAAGAAGACAAGTTTAGAAGTATAAGCATAGGTCTCCTCATTAACAAACAACTAGAGCGCAAAATAAAATTTCTAAAAGATTTAAATATCCCCACCCGTAATGTAGGAGTTACTTGCGAGCGCTGTGCTATTATAGATTGCGAAGTGCGACAAGCTCCACCTAAGGTTTTAAACCGAACTTCAAAAAACAAAAAAATTGCAGCCATTGTGAAGCAACTTAACGATGAGCATTAAGAACACTAGCATACACAAACGAGCTTAACTCCCTAGCCCCGATTGTAATGAAAATCCCACAGCTGCCTGGCGAAGCCGGCGCGAGGAATTGTAATGAAAGCGGGAAACTAGACACCACAAATACTATAAGGTGATGCTCCTAAAACAAAAAACCCAAACATTGCTGTTTGGGTTTTCATTATTATATAATGTGATTAGATAATCAACATTGCGTCTCCGTAAGAGTAGAATTTATATTTCTCTTTTACCGCTTCTTCATAAGCCTTCTTCATGAAATCATGACCTGCAAATGCAGACACCATCATTAACAAAGTAGACTTAGGCGTGTGGAAGTTTGTAATCATACAGTTTGCAATACTAAAATCGTATGGAGGAAAGATAAACTTGTTAGTCCATCCACCAAACTCATTAAGTGTATGGTTACTTGAAACAGCACTCTCCATCACTCTCATTGAAGTTGTACCTACGGCACAAATACGACGTTTTTCCTTCAGCGCCTTGTTAATGATTTCTGTTGCTGGCTTATGAATATATGCTTCTTCACTATCCATTTTATGCTTAGATAGATCTTCTACCTCAACTGCGCTAAAAGTTCCTAAACCTACGTGTAGTGTAACCTCAGCAAAGTCTACTCCCTTTATCTCAAGACGCTTAAGCAAGTGCTTTGAGAAGTGTAAACCTGCAGTAGGCGCAGCTACAGCTCCTTCTTCTGTTGCATAAATAGTCTGGTAGCGATCTTCATCTTCTGGCTCTACCTCTCTATTAATATATTTAGGTAATGGTGTCTCTCCTAGTGAAGTTAGCTTTTTTCTAAACTCCTCGTAAGACCCATCATATAAGAAACGAAGTGTACGTCCTCTTGATGTTGTGTTGTCAATCACCTCTGCTACTAGACTCTCATCATCTCCAAAGTAAAGCTTGTTACCTATACGTATTTTACGTGCTGGATCTACAAGAACATCCCATAGGCGTGTTTCTGAGTTAAGTTCTCTAAGTAAGAATACCTCGATACGTGCTCCAGTTTTTTCTTTATTACCGTATAAACGTGCAGGAAAAACTTTAGTGTTGTTAAGCACCATCACATCTTCCGGCTCAAAATAATCAATAATGTCTTTAAACATTTTGTGCTCTATAGTCTGCTCTTTTCGGTTAAGTACCATAAGGCGTGACTCGTCGCGATTTTCGGCTGGGCGATCTGCTAGTAATTCATCTGGCAAATCAAAGTTAAAATGTGATAACTTCATAAAGGGTTTTTATTTTAGTTTTTGTGCTCACAAAAGCAGCATGAACCGCTCATTTGCAAGATCGCAAAGATACAATCTTGAGATAGGCGTTGTCAAGTGTTTAGCCAATTATCTCTTGACCAAACCCTAAAGTTTCTAAATCTTTCCAAAAATCTGGATATGACTTAGACACCACGCCAGCATCATCTATCAATAATGAAACTGATAAGGCAAGTGGCGCAAATGCCATCGCCATACGATGATCATGATAGGTAGCTATTGTAATATTCTCGTTAAGCGCTGCTTCTTGAGGTAGCAATGTAAGATCTGTATCTGTTACCATGATCCCACCGCCTAGTTTTGTGATCTCCTCGCGCAACGCTTCTAGCCTGTCTGTTTCCTTTATTTTGAGGGTATGTAATCCCGTAAGATGACATCCAACACCTAGCCCTAAACAAGTAACTGCTATCGTTTGTGCGATATCTGGTGCGTTTGCAAGATCTAAAGTGATTGTTTCAGGAAGCTCAAAATCCTTAGCTATTGATAGCGTTAACTTATCTCCGTTAAACGTACTGATTACACCTAACTGCTTATAAATTTCTTGTAAAACAGCATCACCTTGTAAACTATCTTCTTTATAACTACTTATGGTTATGGAAGTGTTTAAAGTACGCTTTCGCGAAAGCGCAACAATACTATAAAAATAAGATGCACTACTCCAGTCTGACTCTACTGTGATCTCTCTATGCTCGCTACTCGTTCTTCCTGGTTTGATGGTTATAATCTGCCCTACAAATGTAGCCTCAATGTCTAGCTGATGTAATAATGCTAGCGTCATGTTTATATAAGGCACCGAAGTGATTTTACCGTCAAGATGAATGGTAAATCCATTTTCTAGTGCTGCTCCCATCATCATAAGTGCAGAGATATACTGGCTGCTCACATTTGCTTTGAGCCTAACCTCACTTTTTGTGAGTTTAACTCCTTTAATACGAAGCGGCGGATACCCATCATTTTTCACATAAGAAACCTGAGCACCTAACTGCTGCAACGCTTCTACCAATATTGCCATAGGGCGTTGTTGCATACGCTCGCTACCCGTAAGTACCGTCTCTCTATCCTCTTGTATACTAAAATATGCCGTTAAAAAACGCATTGCCGTACCTGCGTGGTAAATATCTACCTCACTATCTGTAGATGCTAGTGCTTTTTGCATCACTGCTGCATCGTCACTATTTGATATATTCTTTACAGCAATACCATCAAAGAGCGCTTGTAAAATAAGCAGTCTGTTGGTCTCACTTTTTGAGCCTGTGATTTGTATTTCACCACTGGTGCTTGCCGTAGTATGTTGTACTTTTAAGAGCATAGGCTATTACTTCAATTTCTCATTATTGTGATGACGATCGTGATCACGTTTAGTCTTTATATCAAGCTTTTTATCAAAAGCTTCTTGAAGATTTACTCCCGTTTGATTGGCAAGACATAATACCACAAACATTACATCTGCAAGCTCCTCGCCTAGATCCTTGCCTTTATCACTTTCTTTCTCACTCTGCTCCCCATAGCGACGTGCAATAATGCGCGCCACCTCTCCTACCTCTTCAGTAAGCTGAGCCATATTAGTTAGTTCATTAAAATAGCGCACTCCGTGAGCTTTTATCCAATCGTCTACTGCTTGTTGTGAGTCTGAAATGTTCATGTTTTTTTTTATCAAAACTACTTTGTTTTGACCGAAAGCCAAACTTATCCTACTATTAGATTTTAGATAATACTATTTTTTCTGTTTCCTTAGAAACAATTGCTTCATAGAATTTCTTTAAATCACCGTAGTTATCTGGTGCTAAAAATGACTCATTAATTGATCGTTGAACAGAAATAGTAACCCCATTTACATTTTTTGATATAATGTATTTATAAAATCCGATGTTTCCAGCTAGACTTACAGATAATGACTCTGGTATACTTTCTACTTGATAGCCGTCTGGAATTTCTATATTAAATATAAACCTACTCAAACGTCCATATTCATAATCTATAGGTAGTTTACGCTCTTCTTCTTTAAAGACATTTATTTCTTGGCCATAAAATAATAGTGGACTTATGTACAGTTTATCACCTATCGTTTCAAAATAATCATCTGCCTTGGCTTTAAATGACATCTTGAGTGGCTTATATACATTATCTATTTCTTTTACCCCAAGGTCAAGTATTTCGTAATCTTTATAAATAGTAGAAACGTATTTTGACATTTCTGAAACATCCTTACCCGATAAATTTTTACGCATTTTATATGCATCATTATTGGTATATCTATTATTTGCCATAACCATAGGCGAGCCCTCTTCGTCAATTTTTACATTAACAACAGCATCGTGGCTAGCTTGCTTTCCAATTAGTTTTATTTCTTCTGAGACTCCATCTTCTTTTAACAATCTACCTCCAAACCAATTAAGCAATTCTGGCTTAAGCACATTAGGACTTGACATCTTATCTGATGCATCGAGCAACAATAAATCTCCACCTATTTTAGCAGAAGCAATAACTGCATTAAATCCTGATCGAGTTGGAAATAAAAAAATTCCGTTAGACTTAGTTCCGAGTATTACTGGAGATGCATCTATACCGGCATATTGAAGCATTGACACTAAGAGCAAGTTTATTTCCGTAATACTTCCCGTATTTTCTTTATAAACACTAGATAAATTGTCATTGACATATATACCGTAAAAACCATCCCAAACCATATTAGATTTTACATAGTCATAAATGCGAAGTGTTGCTTCTTTTTTGGATAACCCAACAATTAGTTGATCAACATTATCTTTAAAAAATCCTTTTTTTCTTAGTTGTCCTCCAAAATTAGGCGAGTCATAAATTTGCTTTGCTACATCTCCCCAGCTAGATGTATAAAATTCTGGTACTTGATTAGGGTAACGGGTAGCAGATAATTCAAATTGAAGTGTAGACCTATAGTTATTTACATTTCCAGAAAACGGCTCTCTCTTAAGAGATGGAACATCACTCTGTACAACTGAGGATTCTATATCGTTAAATTCAAATACATTTGTTCCCTTTTTCTCCTTTATAGCCAATCCTTGAGCTTTTTGCTTGTAAGGAATTGATAATTTTCTGCCTCTTGAACTTGTGTTAATTTTAAATGGTAACCAGCCACTTCTATGAATTTTATACTCAAGATACTCTGGAGCTTTAAAAGATAATTCTACCTTTTTTATAGGTATGGATTCTTGGAAGTAGAATTTATCAAATTCATTTAGATAAGGTGTTCTTATGGAATATTCATACTCTATTACAGAACCGTTTTTTATATTAGGCATTGTAAAAGTAACTTTTGTATACCTCTCATTAATCTTCTCTTTATAAATCTGTTTCTTATCAAGTTTGATTTTTTCTACATCTCCATCATAGTTGAAGGTATATGCCTTAAGGCCACTCAAAACCTCATTTGCACTATTATTAGTTCCTTGATATAAATAGACACTCACCGTTAACCAATCATTGTTGTCTTTATTATAAATCTTTATGCGCTCATGTCTTTTTATAAGACCTGTAAACCCTTTCTCTTTCGTATAAATAAAAGTAGTCTTAAAATTCCTGTACAATATAGCAGCTTTCGCTTCAGGCTCACTAGGATGCTCTGCTTCTAGCAACTCCTCTTTTGAAATCTTGCCAAATTTATAATTTTGCGCTAAACAAGTTGCTGTGGAAAAATTTGCAATAAAAAAGAGTAGTAATAATTTATTCATATTGGTATTTATTTTTTTTCAAGTAAAATTTTTGAGTTATCGTATTTTGCAACAGTTTGTAAAAACTGCCTGTACGCTTTGTAGTCTTCTTTAGAAAAAGTCCCGCTTTTTATATTTAATTCGCGTCTATATGATAAGCTTGTTTCATTAAGCACTTCGACATTAAGCACATATTTCCCAAACTCTGAGTTTAACAGCACAGGTTCTGGTAAGTATTGGGTTTTGAACTCTTTTGGAGTATTAATTGTTATAACATCCACATCCTTATAACCTCTATCAATTCTAAAAGAGCCAGTACGTTTTATCTCTTTTTTAGGCATGCGCCTTATTCTATTGAAGGCATTAAGAGTTAACGTAAAATCGTCGCCTACTTTGGATGCATAATTCTTTGATGTAAAAACTAGCTTTTCTTGCAAGTTCACGTTATCCCTATCATTCTTAAAATTGATACTATCAATTTTTAAGTTGTTGATATTATTAAAAAAATTATAGTAATACCTTTTTTGCTTTTTTTGTTCTAGCTCAAGCAATCCAGATCTACTATCATATTGCGTTCCATATGATGATATACCTAAACTAGCTGAAAGCTTCCCATCCACATCAATCGTGTATATACCATCGATTTCTTGAAGGTTATCATCATTAATATATTTAGGAGTGTGGACTATAAATCCGCCTTCTGGTTTAATCACAAGTACATCCCTATCATCTGTAAAATCCCCTAAAAAACCAAAAGGTATTGTCTGGCTTGTACATTCCAACCAGGTATAATCATCATCTTTAGGTATTGCCAGTATTACATGACTACCCTGTAGTGATGCAAAGTCCTTTTCTAAACTTCTCTTTTCATCTCCCGCATACACCACAGTATAAAATGAAGACACACCAACAACTTCTAACAAAGCCTTCGTATAGTTCACCAGACCTTTACAATCGCCGTATCCTAAGTCATGAACTTCTTGAGCGGGAGTAGGTTTCCATCCACCAATACCTATTTGCACACTTATATATCTCGTTTTGCGCTGCACGTAATCGTAGATAATTCTCGCTTTTTCTTCATCAGTTTTTGCATCAGAAACTAACGACTGTATTTCTGACACTGTATCGTCCTCTAGCGTAGTCATTCCATCAAGTAGACTATTATTCATCCAAGTGCCAAATTCTTTCCAGTTCTTAGCACTACCATCCACCCCTGCAAGATGAAACTTCTCTAAAGAAAATAAAACTCTAGGAACTACTTCATGTATAGGAAGGCCATTAGTCTCTTGTGAGACACTTGGTTTATTAATAGCCGAAATGCTTATCAAGTCAGCTTGACTCTGTATTTCTAAGTCATTATTATCATCAATAATCTTATGACGAAGTCCAAGACCAGGGGCTACATTAATATTATAGATTGTTTTCTCAATACTAGTTCGAAAATTATTGTACAATCTAAAGGGTGGGATAAAACCTGTGCTAACTGTTTTTACTTTCGATGTAAAAATCACTGTAAATGGGAAACCAGTAGTAGGCGTAAAATCCAGATATCTAACTCTTGAGCTTGAATAAAGGCTAAAGCCATCTACAACACTTACATCTCTAAAGTCTCCTTTCTTTATTTTTTCAACCTCATTTCCAAATGCGTCAAGTATAATCGCCTGAAGACTTAAAATTTTAGTATCATCATCATAGAACTCAGCTGCATTTATATGTCTTAAGCCTTTTGAATTAAGTACGGTAACAACTCTCTTTTCTTCTCTATAAAGAGTTTTATGGTCTGGAATTTCAATAAGAGTTTCTTGAAGTCTAACAACTGCATCTGCATTGTCTTTAAGCTCCTCAGGAATATCAGTTATAGCATAGTTAAAATCTTGGCTATACATCACAGAAGTAAAGCCTAAAAAGGCAAGAAAGTAAAGAAAACGCATTAATTGATTGATGATTGATGATTGATGAATTATGCGCCAAAATAGGACTTAAAGAATTATCCTACAAGAATTAAATACGGTTTTTTGTATCAATCACAATCGTAACAGGCCCATCATTAAGTAATTGAACCTTCATATCTGCACCAAACTCTCCTGTATAAGTTGGTTTATGACGCTTTCGCGAAAGCGTACTTACAAACTCCTCATACATTGGGATGGCTGTATCAGGCTTTGCTGCTTCTAAAAATGAAGGACGATTACCCTTCTTTGTACTTGCAAATAACGTAAACTGACTAATCACCAAAATATCTCCTTCTACATCACCCACAGAAAGGTTCATTGCGCCATCATCATCACTAAAAATTCGTAGACCAATTATTTTATTTGTGAGCCATTCAATATCTTCTTTAGTATCATTATGAGTAACACCTAGCAATACCAGTAACCCTTGTTTAATCTCAGATTTTACAACTCCGTCTATAGTGACAGACGCTTCGGTTACTCGCTGAATTACTGCCTTCATTATTATTGCTCTTCTGGGTAGTGATCTTTTCTGTAATGCTGCTCGTCATCCCCTTCTAGCATTTGGGTATAACTTTTATAACGCGACCAGTGGAGTTCATCATTATCTAGCGCTTCTTTTACAGCACATTTAGGTTCTTCAAGGTGTAAACAGTTATTAAATTTACACTCGCTTTTTAAAGCAAAGAACTCAGGAAAATAGTCCCCTATTTCTTCGCGTTCCATATCTACTATTCCAAAACCTTTAATTCCTGGAGTATCTATAATACGTGCATCAAAATGCAGATCAAACATCTCTGCAAAAGTAGTTGTGTGCTGACCTTGACTGTGCTGCACGCTTATTTGCTTTGTTTTTAGATCTAGCGTAGGTTCGATAGCGTTTACTAGCGTAGATTTCCCCACTCCAGAATGACCTGTAAACATACACGTCTTACCCGTCATCATTTCTTTTACCGTATCGATATTCTTTCCGGTAATTGCCGAAATTCCTACACATTCATAACCTATCTCACGATACATTGCCGCAAGATATTTTATCTCCATGATTTCCTCTTCGTTATACGTATCAATCTTATTAAAGAGTAAAACCGCTTTAATATGATAAGCCTCTGCAGTTACCAGAAAACGATCTATAAAAGCCGTAAAAGTAGGCGGATTGTTAAGTGTTACTAGTAGGAACACGGCATCTACGTTACTAGCAATGATATGAGTTTGTTTAGAGAGGTTTACAGACTTACGTACAATGTAGTTATCTCTATCGTGAATTTTTGTAATTACTCCTGTCTCTACATCACTTTTGGTGTCAAGATCAAAATCTACAACATCACCTACCGAAACTGGGTTTGTACTCTTAATTCCTTGAATACGAAATTTTCCTTTTATTCTACATTCAAACCACTGGCCATCGTCCGCCTTTACGGTGTACCAACTTCCAGTAGATTTATAAACAGTTCCTGTCATACGTTTGTGTCAGGTACAAAAATACCTTCTTTTTAGTTACTCTCTAGAAATATTAGAAAAACTACTAGTCATAATTTTAAAAATTGTAAGAATTTACAGCAAGATTTTAATATTTTAGCGCAATAAATCAATCAAAAATTTTATTAATGAAAAAATCAATTCTTTTTATTGCAGCTTTTATTCTGATGACGCCATTTCTTGCAGCTCAAACAAGCCTGTACGAAAACCCAGCGTTTGATAAAATTGCTAAGGAGCATAAAATTATCGCAATCGTACCCTTTAAAACTCAGGTAAAGCTTAGACCTAGGCAGATGAAAGACATGACAGATGAGCAACTAAGCCGTCTTGAAAAAGCCGAAGGAGAGGGGTTACAAACTGGTATGTTTTCTTGGTTTTTAAAGAGAAAAAAAAGAGGGAAACTTACAACACTAGAAATCCAACAACCTTCTAGAACAAATGCTTTACTAAAAAAGGAAGGTATTGACTATGACAATATTTATGAATATACATCTGACGAACTTGCAAAAATTCTTGAAGTAGATGCAATCATATCTGGAGATTATGAGACTAACAAACCTATGAGTGAAGGAGCAAGCGTTGCACTTTCTTTACTAATAGGCTTTGGTGGTTCTACAAATAGTGCTATTGTAAACATGAACGTAAATAATGGAGAAGATGGCCAACTTTTATGGAACTACAACAAAAAAGTACGTGGTGGATTAGGTAGCTCTCCTGAAGACTTGGTAAATGTCTTAATGAGAAAAGCTTCAAGAAGACTTGCTTACACAAAGAAAGATTAATCAATTCACTTTCCAAAAAGCAAAAAAAGGCTCAACATCATGTTGAGCCTTTTTCTTTATAAGTAGCTATCTATAATTTTACGACCTTGCCACTTTCTTCTGGTGGTTTATAGACTCTTGGTGTACTGCTTTAAATACACGTAGTATAAACTCTTCACTAAGATTGTTTTGCTCTCCTTCTAGAATCATCTTACCTAGAATTTCATTCCAACGTTTAGTTTGTAAGATAGACACATTATTTTCTGCTTTAAGCTCTCCTATACTATCAGAAATTTTCATGCGCTTTCCTAAGCTTTCAATAAGCTGGTGATCTATTACATCAATCTGCGTGCGTAGTGTATTAAGCTTGTTTGTATACTCAAGCTCTGTACCTACTTCTTTTCTTATTTTAAGATCAACCATCATCTGCACTAAAGCCGCTGGTGTGATTTGCTGTGCAGCATCACTCCATGCATTATCTGGATCATAGTGCGTCTCTACCATAATACCATCATAGTTAAGATCAAGTCCTGTCTGGCATAAATCATGAATAATATCACGACGTCCAGCAATGTGTGATGGATCAAGAATTAAAGGAAGATCTGGAAATTTATTTTGAAGATCTATCGCTATCTGCCATTCTGGATTATTTCTGTAACGTGTCTTTTCATACGTAGAGAAACCTCTGTGTATTACTCCTAGATTTTTAATATCCTGAGTATAAAAACGCTCTACCGCTCCTAACCATAGAGCTAGATCTGGGTTTACTGGGTTTTTAATAAGCACCGTTTTATCTGTTCCTTTGAGAGCTTCTGCAATTTCCTGAACGATAAATGGAGACACCGTTGTACGAGCACCTATCCATAAGATATCAATATCTGCTTCAAGAGCTAGGTCTACATGGTTTGCATTTGCAACCTCTGTAGTCGTAAGCATTCCTGTTTCTTCTTTGGCTTTTTGCAACCATTTAAGCCCAAGTGCTCCTACTCCTTCAAAGTTTCCTGGACGCGTTCTTGGTTTCCAGATCCCTGCACGTAGTACTGTAGCATCTGTGTCTTTAAGTTGGTGAGCTATTTTAAGCACCTGCGCTTCCGTCTCTGCACTACAAGGTCCCGCAATTACAAGAGGGTGATCAAGGCCAAAAGCGTCTAACCAATTTCTAAGTTCTTTCTTATTTTCCATAACATTTAATTTGTGCCGCTTCGGGCTTTTGATATTTACGCTTTCGCGAAAGCGCAAAACTATTTAATTCCGTTTAATATTTCCTTAATATGATTCGTGTTTTCCATCTCATCGTGTACTCCTTGAAAATCGTCATTTTCCAAAAGCGTTTTAAAATCGTTGAGATTTGCAATATATTCAGTTAGCGTCTCTAAGACATTCTCTTTATTCTCTTTAAAAATTGAGGTCCATGTAACTGGATTACTTTTTGCTAAACGTACGGTAGATGCAAATCCGCTGCCCGCCATGTCAAAAATATCACGCTCATTTTTCTCTTTTTGTATCACCGTCTTTCCTAGCATAAATGCGCTTATGTGTGAGAGATGACTCACGTATGCTATATGTTTATCATGAGACACAGGATCCATGTAACGTATGCGCATGCCCATATTCTTAAATAGGTCGAGCACCTTTTCTTGCAGCTTAAAAGCTGTTTTCTCTACCTCGCATATAATATTAGTCTTCCCATTATATAAGCCTGTAATCGCAGCACTAGGCCCAGAAAATTCTGTTCCTGCGATAGGATGACATGCAAGAAAATTGCGACGTCTAGGGTGTGATGATACTACTTCACAAATGGCTTGCTTTGTAGATCCCATATCCACCACAATCGTATCGTCTCCTATATGATTAAGAACGTCTGGTAGTACGTGAATAGCCACATCTACTGGGATTGCCAGCACTACGAGGTCTGCTGCTTTAATATCTTCTAGTACGGCGCTTTTGTCAATAAAACCTAATGATAACGCCTCAGTTACGTGAGATTCACTTGCATCTATACCATAAATAGTTGCCGCAGGTTCTTGCTCGCGCAAATCTCGCGCAAATGATCCTCCTATAAGCCCCAACCCTATGATGTAAATGTCTTTCATTATCTAAATATTACTCTCTAATTGCTCAAATTCAATGTCTTACTAACAAAAACACCTCATATCCAGCTATTAATTATCTTAAAATCTGCTTATTGCTTCTTTAATTTCTTCTTCTTTTACACAAAGGCTAAATCTGATGTAGCCTTTCCCCATCGTTCCAAAAATGGTTCCTGGTGTGATAAAGATGTACTTCTCTAATAAAATATTATCTATAAATGTCTCGGCATCGATTCCCTCGGGAAGTTTTGCCCAAACAAATAATCCTACAGCATCTCTGTCGTACGTACAACCTAACCTTTCGGCTAGCTCATAAACTAGTTTACGACGGCGTCCATAAATGGTATTGATATGCTCAAACCAGTCATCTCCTAGGCCTAAGGCTGCTACAGCTCCTTTCTGTATGCCGTAAAACATACCGCTATCCATATTAGATTTTACACGCAATACGTGTCCTATATTTTCGGCGCTTCCTAGTACCATTCCCACACGCCATCCGGACATATTGAAGGTCTTACTAAGACTGTTGAGTTCTAAGGCTACTTCAGACGCTCCGGGTACTGCCAGCAGTGATTGCGGATTGTCATTAAGCACAAAACTATATGGATTATCGTTGATTACTAGTATGTGTTGCGCTTTCGCGAAAGCGATCAATTCTTCAAAAAAACCATCTGGCACCTTAGTCCCAGTAGGCATATGAGGATAATTTACCCACATTATCTTTACACCCGAAAGATCTTGAGCCGCCAGTGCCTTTAAGTCTGGCAACCAACCGTTCTCTTCGTTAAGATCGTATGTAATTGCTTCTGCCTCCACAAGTCTTGTTACCGCAGCATAACTAGGGTATCCAGGATTAGGAAAAAGGACTTTATCTCCAGGATTCAAAAATGCCATCGAGATGTGCATAATCCCTTCCTTAGAACCCATGAGTGGTAATATCTCAGTGTCTGGATTTGCGATTACTCCATATTGTTTTTTATAGAAATCTGCCATGGCTCCTCGTAATTCAGGAATACCAGTATAACTCTGGTACTGGTGAGCTACGCTATCATGCAATCCTTTGAGCATCGCCGCAACTGCTGCTGGTGGTGCTGGCATATCTGGGCTTCCTATTCCCATATTAATCACAGGATGACCATCTGCAATGAGTGCGCGAACTTCCTTAAGCTTTCGCGAAAAGTAGTATTCCTTGGTTTCCTGTAACCTATTTGCTGGTTGCATCATTGCTTTCTGTTTTTGTAGACTCCTAGTACTTTAAAATCATTTGCCATGATTTCTAGTAATTGTACTGCCTTGTTAAAACTTTCTATTTTTTCAAAAGTCACATCTACAAAAAATGCATACTTCCACGGCTTTTCGATAATAGGCATGGACTGAATTTTTGTGAGATTCATCTTGCAATCACTCAGCACATTTAATATTGCCGCAAGGCTACCACGCTTATGGTCTGCCGAAAATCTTAGAGATGCCTTATCAATAACACCTTCTACTTGTTTCTTATCCTTATTTAAAATAAAGAAGCGGGTTGCATTTTCATTTATAGTCTGTATGGACTCTTTAATGATTTCCAGTTTGTAAATACTTGCTGCAGCTGTACTGGCTATCGCTGCTATTCCTTGTAGTTGCATTTCTTGTATCTCACGTGCTACACCTGCGGTATCTGTATCTTCTACAAGCTTGATGTCTGGATAGTTTCTAAAAAACTCACGACATTGTAAGATTGCCATAGGGTGTGACCACACTTCTTTTATATCTTCTATTCCTTGACCTGGTAGCGCCATTAACTGGTGCTGGATGTCAAGGTAAAACTCTCCTTCTATGTGTAAATCATGTTTATCTAGCAGCGCATAGTTAGGGAGTATTGCCCCTGCGATACTATTTTCTATAGCCATTACAGCATCTTGAACTTCTCCTTCTACTAGTGTATCTACTAGTCTAGGAAAAGACATGCACTCCACCACAGCAACGTCTGCCCCAAAAAACTCTTGAGCTACCTTGTGATGAAATGATCCTTGTACGCCTTGTATTGCTACTTTCATAATTGTGCAAAAAAAAAGCCCTGATAAAAATTTATCAGGACTTATTGAAATATTGAGTGTTATTAAATTAGCACAATATCAATCCTGATCTCTTCCCGTAAAAGAAGAAATAGAAAAAATTGTTCCAATAATAAACGTTTGATAACATGTTGAGTTATTTGACTGCTAAAGTAGAAAAAATATCTAATGAGCCAATTAATTTAGCTCCTTTTATGAAATATTTTTTATTGAGCATAGATTTTGAGAAATTATCAATCAAACATTGATAAACTAATGAAAATGAGAATACGATACGTATCCTTATCTTAAAATCTAATCGGCATAAATGATCGTCACACTTTTAAATGTATCCTCCCGTTATCAATTCTTACATTTACAGTATTAAATACTCCTCTATGTCCATTGTAGTAACAGACATCACAAAAATGTACGGCAAGCAAAAGGCGCTTGATCATATTTCTTTTTCCTTACAAAAAGGTGAAATTGTAGGTTTTCTCGGCCCTAATGGTGCTGGCAAGAGTACATTAATGAAAATACTCACCACCTTTCTTGCTCCTACGTCTGGCACGGCAACAGTACATCACCACGACACCAAAAGCAATGTACAAGAAGTACGTCGTGCTGTGGGATACTTACCAGAACACAACCCACTATATGTAGAAATGTATGTGCGAGAATACCTCGCTTTTAACGCAGGAGTTTATAAAGTTTCTAAAGAACGTATAGATGAAGTTATCAACCTCACAGGACTAACCTCTGAGGCACATAAAAAAATAAGCCAACTATCAAAAGGGTACCGACAGCGTGTAGGTCTTGCTACTGCTTTACTACATGACCCAGAAGTATTGATACTCGATGAGCCTACTACGGGACTAGATCCTAATCAGCTATTAGACATTAGAAATCTCATTAAGGATATAGGCAAGAAAAAGACGATATTAATGAGTACGCACATTATGCAAGAGGTAGAAGCTATTTGTGATCGTGTGATTATTATTAATAAAGGAACTATAGTTGCAGATAAGAAAATGACGGAGCTACGCGATGGACAGCAACAAATAGTCATTGCCGAATTTGATTACCGTGTAGAAGAAGTAGCATTGAGCAGGCTAGACAAAGTAGCTTCTGTAAAAAACACTACAGGGTTTATATATGAAATTACCTTTAGTACTCAAGATGATATGAGAGCAAAGGTCTTTGACTTTGCACATGATAACGACCTTAAAATCTTACAACTCAATCAAAAAAACGTGAGCCTAGAGGGATTATTTACAGAACTCACTTCCTCCTAAAAGAACCTAATAAGTCGCATATACATTTATCACTCTTATTGTTTTCTTAATTTTGTTTAATTAAATACTAAATATATTAAACAAAGTAATCGTTAGTCGTAATTTTATGGAAAAAGAAAAACCATAAAAAAATTGCTATGACACAAGAACTAGGAAATGCAAATTTTGAAAACTTTATAGGCGCTACAGAAGGCTTCTCTGAGATTGCTTATCAATTTACATCACATATTCTTACGTTAGGGTACGCAGTGATGCTTGCAGGATTACTCTACTTTATTCTTACTATCAAAAATGTAGATAAAAAATTCCAAATGTCGAACATCCTATCAGCTGTGGTGATGGTATCGGCATTTTTACTTTTATATGCGCAGGCGCAAAACTGGACATCAAGTTTTACTTATAATGAGGAAGTAGGAAGATATTTTCTAGATCCAAGTGGAGATTTATTTAATAATGGATATCGTTATCTCAACTGGCTCATCGATGTACCTATGCTTTTATTCCAAATTCTATTTGTGGTAAGCTTAACTTCTTCAAAATTTAGCTCTGTACGCAATCAGTTCTGGTTTTCTGGGGCAATGATGATTATTACTGGATACATTGGCCAGTTTTATGAAGTAAGTAACTTGACTGCCTTTTTAGTATGGGGAGCTATTTCATCTGCATTTTTCTTCCATATTTTATGGGTAATGAAAAAAGTAATCAAAGAAGGAAAAGAAGGCATTTCTCCTGCAGGACAAAAAATACTTTCTAATATCTGGATCTTGTTTTTAATTTCATGGACTTTATACCCAGGAGCTTACTTAATGCCATACCTCACAGGAGTAGATGGATTTTTATACAGTGAAGACGGTGTGATGGCTAGACAACTAGTATACACTATTGCAGATGTATGTTCTAAAGTTATCTATGGTGTACTATTAGGTAACCTTGCAATTACACTAAGTAAAAACAAAGAGTTGGTTAAAGCAAATAGCTAATTATAAGTAGCAACTCACAAACTCAATAATAACAAAATCACGTTAACAGATATTACTCATGCCATTTAACGTGATTTTTGTGTTTTACAAACAACTCATAACCTTATCATTTCATTGAAAAACTAACGCTAGAAGCTATTATTTAGAGAATTGACTGCAAATTAAGCCCCAACAGTTTGATAATACAAAGAATAATGTATCTTTGCACGCTGATAGAGACGCTATCAATACATGAATTTCATTTAAAATAATACTGGAATGTATTTAACAAAAGAACAAAAGCAAGAGCTTTTTGCAAAACACGGTAAAGGAAAGCACGATACAGGATCTGCTGAGGGTCAAATCGCAATCTTTACACAACGTATCTCACACTTATCAAACCACCTGAAAACAAATCGTAAAGATTATGTTACAGAGCGTTCACTAGTAATGCTAGTAGGTAAGCGTCGTTCATTACTTGATTACTTAATCAAGAAAGACATTTTACGTTACAGAGCTATTATTAAGGAATTAGGTATCCGTAAATAATATTTTAAAAAAAGGAGTTCCTAACGGAGCTCCTTTTTTATTCCTTTAAATAGGAAAACCACGCAAGAGTACAATGCTATAAATCGCAACCTCTTGCAAAAGCATAAATACATTACAGATGTTCTCCTCTAGTTTTGATAGTTACAACATGACTATCTCATCTTAAACGAGAACGGATCATTATCTACTCAGTATTAAAATATAAGTTTATAAAAGCTTCATTTGATACAAAGCAGATTTTCGCCGAAAGGCATATAATACTCCAAGTCCTTTTATACACAAGTAATTATGTATAGAACGACAAAGAAAGCTTACACAGCTAGTTTTTCATTGGTGTCCGATTTTTGGGAAGTAACTACCCTTTAATCATCCCGTATCTTTTTACAGATACATCAACTACACAACGCAACGACACATGGAATACCCACGAAGGGTGTTCTACCATTAACAATTTTAGCGAAAGCGGGATTACAATAATCCTTTGCACGTGAGAATATCTCGACATAGATCGAGGTGAAAAACAAATTTTATGATTCCAAAGGTTTACAAAGAGGTCATCGACCTTGGTGATGGAAGAGAAATCTCTATCGAAACAGGAAAACTTGCAAAGCAAGCACACGGATCTGTAGTAGTACAGTCTGGAAAGTGTATGTTGCTTTGTACTGTAGTATCAAACTACGAACAAAAAGATCTTGACTTCTTACCACTTACGGTAGATTACCGTGAGAAGTTTGCAGCAGCAGGTCGTTACCCAGGTGGTTTCTTTAAAAGAGAAGCTCGTCCATCTGACGGTGAAGTATTAACAATGCGTCTTGTGGATCGTGTACTACGTCCATTATTCCCAAAAGATTACCACTCTGAAACTCAGGTGATGATCCAGTTAATGTCTCATGATGACGACGTTATGCCAGATGCAATGGCAGGTCTTGCAGCAAGTGCTGCAATCCAATTATCTGACTTCCCATTTGAGTGTGCTATCTCTGAGGCTAGAGTAGGACGTGTAAACGGTGAGTTTATCATCAACCCTACAAGAGCTCAGCTAGAAGAGTCTGACATCGATATGATGATTGGAGCTTCGGCAGATTCTGTGATGATGGTAGAAGGTGAGATGGATGAAATTTCTGAAGAAGAAATGGCAGACGCAATTAAATTTGCTCACGATCACATTAAAGTACAGTGTGCTGCACAGCTTCGTCTTGCAGAAGCTTTTGGCAAAAAAGAAGTACGTGAGTACCCAGCCGAAAGAGAAGATGCAGACCTTAAGCAAAAGGTACACGACATGGCGTATGATAAGGTATATGCAATCGCACAAGCCGGATCTGCAAAGCATGAGCGTAGCGCTGCTTTTAAAGAAATTAAAGAAGAAATCAAAGCAACTTTTTCTGAGGAAGAACTTGAAGACTTTGGTGGACTTGTATCTAAGTATTACCGTGCTGCCGAAAAGGCTGCTATACGTGATCTTACACTTAACGAAGGACTTCGTCTTGATGGTCGTAAGACTACAGAGATACGCCCTATCTGGAGTGAGATAGATTACTTACCATCTGTACACGGATCTGCAATCTTCACACGTGGAGAAACTCAGGCACTAGCTACAGTAACACTAGGTACGTCTAGAGATGCAAACAAAATAGATATGCCATCACACGAAGGAGAAGAAAACTTCTACCTTCACTATAACTTCCCTCCTTTCTGTACAGGTGAGGCAAGACCTATACGTGGTACTTCACGTCGTGAGGTAGGTCACGGTAACCTTGCTCAACGTGGTCTTAAAGGAATGATCCCAGCAGATTGTCCTTATACTGTACGTGTAGTGTCTGAGGTGTTAGAATCAAACGGTTCTTCATCTATGGCAACTGTTTGTGCAGGTACTATGGCAATGATGGATGCAGGTATCCAGATGACGAAGCCAGTTTCTGGTATCGCAATGGGACTTATATCTGACGGTGCTTCTGGAAAGTATGCAGTACTTTCTGATATCCTTGGAGATGAAGATCACTTAGGAGATATGGACTTTAAAGTAACAGGTACGGCAGACGGTATTACAGCTTGCCAGATGGACATTAAAGTAAAAGGATTATCATACGAGATTCTTGTAGCTGCCTTACAACAAGCTAGAGATGGTCGTTTACACATACTCGATAAGATTGTAGAGACTATTGCAACTCCACGTGAGGATGTAAAAGACTACGCTCCAAAAATGGTAGGTGTACGTATCCCTAATGAATTCATTGGTGCGTTAATAGGCCCAGGAGGAAAAGTAATACAAGAGCTTCAAAAAGCAACTGGAACTACCATCGTTATAAACGAAGATCCAGTAACAGAAGAAGGTATTGTAGAAATCTTAGGAACAGGTCAAGAAGGTATCAACGCCGTACTTGCAAAGATAGACTCTATTACATTTAAGCCAGTCGTAGGTAATACGTACAAGGTGAAGGTAATCAAGATGCTAGATTTTGGTGCAGTAGTAGAATATCTTGACGCTCCAGGTAACGAAGTATTACTACACGTATCTGAGCTTGCTTGGGAACGTACAGAAAATGCGTCTGACGTAGTTTCTATGGGTGACGAGCTTGACGTAAAATACTTCGGTATAGACAAGCGTACTCGTAAGGAAAAAGTTTCTCGTAAAGCATTGCTTGAGAAGCCAGAAGGTTATGTTGCTCCAGCTCCTAGAGAGCGCAATAATGACCGTCGTCCACCTAGAAGAGACGATCGTAAGAGAGATTAATTCTCATATAGCTGTAAGTCTTTAAACACTTACACTAGTCAATAATAGAAAATCGGTTATTCTTCATTGGGTAGCCGATTTTTTTTGTGGTACGCTTTCGCGAAAATGTGAGCAACCACAACGCCAAATCAATAATCAAAAATAGCAACTAAGAGCTGACTTACAACCACATACAAAGCTTTGGAATTGCAACCCAACTATAAAACACATAGGTCATCACATATTTCAATCATCAAAAGTAAATCTATATGTTTACTTTTTTATATTTTTGTAAATCAATACGTTTACATTTATATTCATTTGTAAACTTAAATGGTTACAAAAATGAGAAGTAAACAAAAACTATTAATTGAGCAGCTCGACCATAAGCTTGAACCTTTTTCTAGCGCTACAAGGGTTTTGGTCCCAGAACGTGGATGGATACATACAATTAGAACCACATTAAATATGACAATGGCTCAACTAGGCACTGCATTAAATATAACCAGACAAGGTGTAAAAAGAATAGAAGATAGTGAGGCAAGTGGCACCATAACACTCAACTCTTTAAAAGATGTGGCTATTGCTATGGACTTAAAATTAGTGTATGCGCTCGTTCCCAAAGACGGAACTATAGATCACTTAGTCCAATTAAAAGCAGAAAAACTGGCAAAAAAAATAGTATTAAGAACCAATCAACACATGAAATTAGAAGATCAAGGGATTGGAGACGAAAAAATTGCTGAAACCATAAAGGAACTTGCTTATGAAATAAAGAGAGAGATGAAAAAATCGTTATGGGATTAGAATTCAATTATAAAGATGGACAAACACCTTTAGACCAGGAAGAAAAGGAAGGTCTTAAAATAAAGTCAATCACTACACAAAGGGAACTAGATCAATTTGAACAATTAAATATTGAACAAGCAGTCGAATGGACTATTCACACAAAGTTCAAGCTTGAAAAAATCTTAACCGAAAAGTTTGTAAAAGAGGTTCACAAAAAAATGTATGGAGATGTTTGGAAATGGGCTGGAGTATTTAGAAAATCCGAAAAAAACATTGGAATACCGTGGACTCAAATAGGAATTGAGTTGAAAAATTTACTTGACGACACAACCTATTGGATAGATAACAACACTTTTTTACCAGAAGAAATAGCAATACGGTTTAAACATCGTATCGTATCCATTCATTGCTTTCCTAATGGAAATGGAAGACATTCCCGAATGATGGCAGACATTATTATGGAATCAATATTTAACAAAGAAATATTTTCTTGGCAGCAATCAAATATGGTTAAAGCTAATGAGACGAGACAGCAATATATAAAAGCTCTAAGAGAAGCCGATAAGGGCAACATCAACCAATTAATTGAATTTGCAAAAAACTAAAAAGCAACCTTGTCTATTTTTAAAGAATGAACTTTAAAATCACATAATCTCGGCCACCCTCCACAGGATAGTCGATTTTTTTTTATTATGCGCTCTCGCGAAAATATGAGCAACCACAACACTTCCCAAGACATCATTAAAAATAACTTGTAAAAAATTGACCATAATGAGGAAATGCGTAATCATAAAACAAATAGAATATATATTTTAGCTCGTAATTAATGCTAAGAGCTTTAAAAAGAGCTCTCAAAGACCAATAAACCCAAATCAATAATTATAATTTTTAAAGAATGAAAAAAAGTCACCTACTCGTAATTGGAATACTATTAACAACCCTCACATCATGCGGTAGATATGTCAGGATTGGAGATCTCACAGGAATAAGCAATAGAAACATAGATGACACTACGCAATATGTAATGCTAGAGAGAGAAGTAGAAGCCGTCGCAACAGCCGAAAACGATGCTTTAGAACAAGCTGTAGACAATTTAACTAAAGAACATGAAGGCGAATTCTTAAGAAATACTAAGATTTACGTTAAGAGTAACGGAAAGAAAGTAAAAATCATAGGTGACGTTTGGGGAATTCAAAAAGCAAACGTCAATGTTAACACCAGTGCAACTGCAGAGATAGAATTAAATGTAGGTGATAATGTTGTCTTTAAAAGAAAACGCGATATCATAGACGGTAAAATCATAGGACTTAATGCCGACTCTATAATCGTAGAATACGGAAAGCGAAAAAAGAGAATTGAACTTCGCTATGATGATGTTACAAAAACTAATTAGAGAGTTTATAGCCACTCTAATCAATCACACAAATCGGCCACCCTTCACAGGGTAGCCGATTTTTTTTACGTTATTCTTTCGCGAAAGCGTAATCTGAGAAATCATGATTAAAAACTCCTTTTAAAAATCTACTCATATAACATCATATAAAATGTCACCCATGCGAGCAACAATGAGTTTACGCGCAATCATTACATATGCCGCTTAACACACAGTTTATACTGTTTACACTATACCCATCTGGCACTGTAAAATGAACTGTCTCTGGCAAGCACTCGATGGTGTCACAACTTTTACAACGAAAGTGAAAATGATTATCAGACATATTCTTATCATCGCAGTCCATGCAAAGAGCAAAGTACTGCTTGCCATCTTCGGCAATAATTTTATGTACCATTCCATCTTCATGGAAGCGATTTAACACCCTATAGATGGTAGCTCGATCAATCTCTACATTTAATTTTTGCTCGATAGCCTCACGACTCATCGCCTTCCCTGTGTTTGAAAGTAAATTCAACACAGCCTCTTTAGATGGAGTATTCCTACGTTTCATGCATTGCTTTTAAAAATGCAAAGTTAATGCAAATTAATCGCGTTAACTTTATTGCGACAATGTCGCGATAAAGTATACTTGTTGTATATTTACCTAAAAATCAAAGCAATGAGAAGGAGGATAATTATAAAGCAAGGCACACTTGCATTATCTGCGATGATATTACCTCTTCCATTAACCGCTTTTAACACAATACAAGGTATGGCTAGTAATAAAAAATTTGATGTAATAATCATTGGCGGCAGCTATGCAGGACTATCAGCTGCTATGGCATTAGGGAGATCCCTTCGAGACGTACTTATAATTGATAGCGATTTACCTTGTAATAGACAGACACCACATTCTCACAACTTTATCACTCAAGATGGTGAAAAGCCCAGTGAAATTGCAAGAATAGCAACAGCTCAGGTATTACAGTATAACACTGTTCAAATACATAATGACCTTGCCATTAGTGGGGCAAAAACTGATGATGGTTTTAGTATAACTACAAAAAAGGGAGAAAAATTTAAAGCCAGTAAACTCATCTTTGCCACTGGGATAAAGGATATAATGCCAGATATAAAAGGTTTTTCTCAATGCTGGGGTATCTCTGCCATACATTGCCCATACTGCCACGGCTACGAGGTAAAGCACAAAAAAACAGGAATTATAGCAAATGGAGATGTTGCCTTTCACTATGCACAACTCATACGTAACTGGACAACAGACCTTACTATATTTACAAATGGCACGTCAACCCTCACTAGAGAACAACACGATAAAATTAAGAGACATAACATCTCAATAAATGAAAAGGAAATCACGCAGGTGCAACATGATCATGGGCAAATAAACCAACTTGTGTTTAAAGACAATACTACATTTGAGCTAGAAGCCATATACGCACGACCAGATATTGAGCAACACTGCGACATTCCAGCAATGCTAGGATGCGAGCTTACGGAGCAAAAGCTTATCAAAGTAGATGATTTTCAAAAAACTACGGTAGATGGCGTGTTTGCTTGCGGTGATAATTCGAGCCTTTTTAGAGCTGTTTCAAAAGCTGTGGCTACGGGAAATATGGCAGGTGCCATGATGAATAACCAGATGACCGAAGCAGCATTTACATAAATACTCAATCGTTTCTTTATGTTGAGATGTAATGTGTGTCCATAAACACACGCAGCTGTAAAATCAGCTACGTGGTATAGCTCATCCTCACCTTAGCCATCAAATCATTATAAGAACAAATAACACTAGTAAATCACTATAACATCGGTTATCCTTCACAGGGTGGCCGATTTTTTTTTGTGGTACGCTTTCGCGAAAATGTGAGGAACCACAATACTTCCCAAGGCATCATTAAAAATAACTTATAAAAAGTTGGCTATAATGAGGAAATGCGTAAAGGAGATTAGTTGGAGTAGTGTATTTTAGTGTGCTGATGATTTGAGGTGCTATTGCATAGCCGTTTACAAACGATTATAAGTACTTATAATCGTTTGTACTTGGAAAGTTGCGTTTATACAACTAAAATCGAGATACCTCAGATATACTAAAAACAACCAAAACCACTCCCGTTTTACTGGAATGGAGGGACCTAAATAGCTAAATTGCTTATATATACAAGTTATCTGTAATTTCTTAACAAAATATGAGAAAAAAAATTAAAAGAGTTTTCGCAAGAATAATTAATGGAAAACAACTAATCGGTTTTGAAATTGCAAATCAGTCAAGAGTAGTTTTTTTAACAGGCAGTAACGTCAAGCAAAATACGAATTTGGAAGTTTATGAAGTGGAAATGCTAACCGACTCTTTCATCAAACCAATTTATTACAAACAAAACGAAACAATGTTTAATGGAAAAGTTTGTACTAAAGATGATATTATTATCAAAGACTTTTGGATTACAATGGTTCCTGATAATTATGAAGAATTTAAAGAGGAAAATAGTCATAAGCTTATGCCATTTAGAAAAATAAAGCAAATATTTACTTTCACAAGAAATGGAAAAGTAAACTGTGGCATCAAAAACATAAATGATGATGTAGTTTTTGTTACTGAAAAGCGACTTTCAGCATTAACGAACTTAGATAGTTCAGAATTTCATATTTTGGAAGGATCTTTTATTAATCCGTCATTTTATGAGGACGGCGAAATTATGGCTAATGGAAGTAAGTGTTATGGCACTAACAAAATTGTAAAAGAATTAAACTTAAGATTTCTGGGGAATATTAATCAAATGCACGAAAATTTTGAAAATTCTGAACCTAAGTATTACATATCTAATGCAAACCATTCTTACGATAGTTCATACGAAATTTATGGTGGTCCAGGCGATGGATATGGTGGGCATTTAGATGATGATTTTATCAATGATGTGTTAGGAGGTCATCCTGATGCGTATTGGAATAT
This sequence comes from Dokdonia sp. Dokd-P16, assembly GCF_003095655.1. NCBI lineage: Bacteria > Pseudomonadati > Bacteroidota > Flavobacteriia > Flavobacteriales > Flavobacteriaceae > Dokdonia > Dokdonia sp. Dokd-P16. The sequence goes on along the minus strand of NZ_CP029151.1, from coordinate 2,115,897 downwards.
TGATTAGTATGAGATATTGGGAGACTTTGTTGGTTGAATAGAGAAATAAAGGTAGAGATGGGCTTTCAATACCATTTATCATTGGTAGCAAAACTGTTTATAGTCAAGACGTATTGCAAGATGTAAACTCATTATTTGAAGATATTGTCGAAAACTCAAATGTTGAAATATACTTATCTTATTGTCCTACTATTGATGATTTAGTTTTGGGAGTAAGAGATCGATCAAAAAAGAGAATTTCAGGTTCTTTTGTATTATTTAAAGGTAAGAAACAAAATATATTTTTTTTAATAAGTTTTTTATACGACTTGGGAAAAGATATCGAAACTATCAGTAAAAATTTGAACGAGCGTTATTCTCGTCGAATTTTAAATCAAGAGTTCTCAATTAATAATAGAACAAAGGGTTCTTACACATCTAGTGAAATTGAATTTATATCTAAATGCGCTGCGAATGAAACTACAGATAACAACGTATATAGCTCATAGCTAATCAGTTGCTTAATCGAAGTTAAGGCATATTTGCGAAGTCGCCAAATTTTTAAATTTGATGATTTCGCAAAAAAAAATAAATAGTAAAATTTAAAAATTCGGCTCGTGCTTCATCCGAAAGTAATTGTTTAATTTGCACGCTACGAGCCATATACAGAGACGTTATAAAACAATATGAAAAAAACTCTGATATTAGTAATAATGATTCTTACATCTAATTTAGTTGATGCACAGTTTGTAAAGGAAAAATCAATAAACGTCCAAATCGGATATGGACTGAGCGCGCCGAATAATAGCGTTAGCGAGATAGTAGATGATGGATTTTTTGCTCAAGGAGAATTAGTACTAAAAGTAACTTCTTGGTTTGAATTAAGACCGTATGCTGGTTTAATTTTAACTAATTCAAATGGAAAAGACTTAAATGACAATCCAACGGATGAAAAAGCCGAATCAAAAGCATTTTTATTGGGTGGAAAAGCAAGAGTTAGAGCTCCAATTCCTTGGGTTGCGCCTTATGTTGAAATCGGCATAGGAAGTTCCATTGGGAAATTTGAAACATTTACGGCTTTCAATAATATTGATAAAAGCGGAATAATTTACCACATACCTTTTTCCTTAGGGTTAGAATTAGGACGAAATAATAATGTTGACTTAGGATTCACCTATTACTTTCAGCCTTCTGTTGAACAGTATGTTGGAGCATTTGCAGTCGGAATAACATTTCCGTTGAATAATTAAAGTTATACAACAAAGACCTAAGTTTAAAACAAGCCAACTTCGACTGTGCTCAGCACATGCTTTTGAGCTAACCCTGATTTATAATTTTCGAAGTAGAATATTACTGAGCTGTCGATGGCAAAGGACTGTTTTAAGGACTTATTTTTAGTATTGCGTTTAATAAATAAGACTGCCGTACAAAATTAAAAAATCTATGAGAATACTAATATTAATTTTATTTACTGTTACAGCTTTTGGCCAACATCGTCAAAGATTAAATTCGACAGATTTGGAACGGTTTGGCTTAATGGCTAAAGTAAAATCATATTCACATATTGATTACCAATCTTTTCTAGAAAAGGATTCGCTAAAAGATTTGAGAGTTGATAATTTTATTTTAGCGCCAAACAATTACAAAATAGAATTTAATAATAATGGCTATATCAATCTTAAAACCGAATTGTCTTATTTACGTAAAAAAGATACTTTAATTGAAAAGGGATTATGGGTTTATGAGTATGATGGGTTAAAGAGAATAAAAGAAGAAAATTACTATTGGAATAATAGATCTAAAGATACAACTCAATGGGTTTATAAATATCCTAATGATTCAACCACTATTATTCATCAATATGACAAAACTTACAAACATCTTCGATACCAATATCAACAATCTAATAATTTAGAATATTTCACCAAAGCAAATTCTGACAGCAGCTATGTAACCAAAGGTCTATTCGTTTATGATAAATTTAATCGGATAACTCGCATTGAGGAATATGAAAATAAGGATTACATCCAAAACTTACGTAGTCAAAATTATAACGATACAATCATCAAAAATCCTTCTGTAAAAGTTTGGATCTCGACTAAATATAATGCTCCACCTGCAATTTCAACTCACGAATATGACAGTTTTGGAAATGAAATAAAATCGAGTGGAGTTGGCAAAGGTTCCAGAACGCATCTTACAGAATATAAGTATGACAAAAACAAAAACTGGATTGAAAAAAAAGTGTATTTATCAAGCGGAAGAATAAAAATATCTCGAAGAAAATTTAAGTATTGGGAATAAAACTGTACACAAAAATAACCTACCCATATACCACTCCTCCTAAACTCACCTTAACAAACCCACCACCACATGTTTGAAAAGTCAAAATCCTTTTTATACAGAATCGTCTTCATGATTTTGTTTATTGTGCTCGCCAAAACCTGCGTCTCAGACTATATACATGGTGGTGATGAGTATAAAATAAGTGAGCTAGAACAAATGATTAGTGAGAACACCGTGGTCACTGCAAGCTTATCAAATGAGTACACAGAGTCTACAGTGGCAAGTGTGGTTAAGCTTTATAAGTTTGATTACAGATTTGATCTCAACGGCAAGTCTTACACGGGTAAAATCACGCTCAACGCTGTGCCTAATACTAGTAAACTCAACATCTACTATCTAAGCGATGACCCTAACATTATCGCTGCAGATCCTTATGAAGCCATCGCAAGAGAAAAGGAAAAAGGCAGCTCCATTTCTGAGCTACTTATAGGGATTGTTTGGGGAGTGCTCGCCATCATATTACTTATCTCCTTGATGGCTACCATAAAAAGCACAAAGACACCCGAAGACCTTAATAGCGAAACTAAAACAGCTGCTAAAAGTATTAAAACTCGCACTAAGAAAAAAGCAGCAGCAACAGTTCCAGAAATCACACCAGAAGAAGAACGTATACGTGCCCTTGAGAAAGAACGTATCCGTACAGAAAAGGAGGATCCAACTAGATTTATGCCGAGAATTGTAGCTCCCGTCAAGGAACAAAATGCAAATAACAATTTAGCAGAAGATAAAAATTATTCAAGGCAACAAGAAGTAAATAAAAACATAGAATTTTATCATTCAATTGGATTACACTTTAATAAAAAAATCACCCTCGATCATTTACAAAAAAATTGGAATTGGATAGATTGGGAGATGGATTCTTTAGACGGTAAAGATTTTAAATATTTCTTTTTTCTTTTGTCTGGAACTTTTATCACAATCAATCCTCAGGAGGCTTTTAGCTACGAATTACTGTCTAAGAATATTTGGTATTTTGATTATGAAAGAGACGAAGATGTTAAATATGGTGACTTTACAACAAGGATGAATCAAATAGCTAACGACAAATATCCTTTTGAAAAAGTAGAAAATATTATTGAACCTCCATATGGTGTGAAATTTCAATACAAAAACGACAAATACACATGGATGTTTAAGCATAATAGAGATTGGACTGATGAGAAGTTTTTTAGTCAATTTCTTTACTTAACTAAATCAGAGACAAATAATAATAAGAAGTTCTACGTTCTTCCTGAAGGTCAAGGAGGAGTTATCGTTTTTTTAGAGCCTAACAAAATCCAAAAACTCGAAGCGTTTTTAGAGATTAAAGAAGGGACATTTGAATTATTGAGGTAATTAATAGAAGCCTAAATAAGTTTCACCTACAACTCTGCAACATCAAATCTTTAACAATACAATCAATCAAAAATCATGAGTAAACCTTTACAAAGTTTCATTATTGGATTAGGTATCGCTTCCATAGTTTTTGCACTTTATGGTGTATTTAATGGCGATAAATTTATAGAGGCCTTAAGAGGTATTGTCATCGGAGCATCACTTATTGGTGCAATTGTGATTAATCAACATAGAAATAAGAAATCAGAATAAACTATATCAATTTATAATTGATAGGGCCTAAATTCTGAAACCTACTAACTACAAAGAAGTTATTCATTTAGAAAATTAAAAGTCTTAAATAATTAGAAGACACATGACTTGGACTATTAATATCATTGGCATTTTGTTGTTAGTTGCTCTATTCTATTATCGTAAGTATTCAGAGCGAAAGCAGCGCAATTTACAATCAGAAGGCGGTACTATATTTTTAGAAAACGTCCGAGCTAATTGGGAGAAAATTGAAATAGATACGAGTAATTGCTCAGTCATAAAATATGACACAAAAATTGATAAAAACTTACCGTCATACGAACCTCAGCATAAAGAAGAATCATTTTTTGACTGGATGAATAAAGACCGTAATAAAGTAAATCTAGTTGATGTAGCCAGAAGTAAGTTTGTCTGTAATTATGTTCAAAATGGAGAACTCATAAAAAGCTTCTCAAAAACAGTAGATATTGATATTACAGTCGCTCAGTTTAAACTTAATCTAAGAGATTGTGTAAATGTTTACGTAAATAATCACTCAATGCTAGATGATTATTTCATCGATCTATCATTTTTACAGGAAGAAATAGATTTACAGAAATTTAATAAATAAATGCCTCAAAACAACACACCTCAACCTCCCATAAATAAGCACGTAGGCTGGATACGGGTACTTGCCATTATCCTTCCTTACCTATTCATTGTTGCTATATTTCAGCTCATAGGTTATTATGTTATTGGTATAGATTATAATGAGCTTCCTACCCAGAAGTCTCCTTTCCAGTTATTTGTAGGCACCATATTCTCCTTATTAGGAACACTTACGGTGATATGGATTTTTATAAAATTTGTTGATAGAAAACCATTTATTGAGCTAGGTTTTACGCTCAAGGACAGGAAGAAAGACATCATCGCTGGTCTACTCATAGGCGCGGCAATCATGGCGCTGGGTTATCTTATCATGTTATCGATGGGCGAAATTCAATTTAAGGGCTTCCATTGGGATGCTACACAGCTGCTGTATGCCATCCTCACGTTTGTAAATATTGCGATTTTAGAGGAGGCGCTGCTGCGTGGTTACGTACTGCGCAACCTGATGAGTTCTTTTAATAAATACATCGCTCTTATTGTTTCGGCGCTGCTATTTTCACTGCTTCATGCAGGAAATCCTAACGTAGATATGTTTGCGCTAGCCAACTTATTCCTTGCCGGTATTTTGCTAGGAATGTCATACGTGTACACTAAGAATTTATGGTTTTCTATTGCGTTGCATTTAAGCTGGAACCTTTTTCAGACCTTGTTTGGTTTCAACGTGAGTGGCATTGATTCGTATCACCTTATAGAAATTAGCATCACAGAAAACAACCTGCTTAACGGCGGCCTTTTCGGTTTTGAGGGCTCCATATTTTCTATCATTTTTCAGGTGTTTACTATTATCCTGATAGTTTGGTATTACAACAAGAACAAGGACTCTTCAACGACAGCATAACCAACAGTTTTCTACCATGACATCTTGATTTCATAAGAGCTTATGGGGAATGAGTACGCTTTCGCGAAAGCGTGATAACCCAAATCTCTTTTTACATTATATTATTGAGAAATAAATAAACTCCGTGGGCACTAAAAAATGCCACCTTACCAACTAAATAAGTACCTTATCCCGCAAAAATAATAAGCAATTAGTACCCAAACCGAGTGAACACCTCATCACCTACAAATCAAAGCTGGACCGCCTGTACTGCGTGTAATGGGCAGGGATCCAACAGCCAGCGACTTCGTAAGAAAGTACGCTTAGCTTACCAGCGAGCGGTTGCGGCTTATGAGGAATCAGATAGAAAAGGCATTGCTCCTACTCGACCAAAAAGGCACCAAAGCAAATGCACGGCTTGCAACGGCTCCGGTATCATCCCAGCACCATCCCCACCATCACCAGATACAGAGCACTACCCTCATGTGGCAATTATAGGTGCTGGCATAGGCGGTGTAGCACTAGCGGTGGCCTGCTTACATCGTGGGATTCCGTTTACGTTATATGAACGTGATAAAAGTTTTGACGCACGCTCACAAGGTTACGGCCTAACTTTACAACAAGCAAGCAAGGCGATTGAAGGTTTTGGGATCACTCAACTAGACGAGGGAATTGTATCCACAAGGCACCTCGTTCATACTCCAGAAGGAACGGTCGTAGGAGAATGGGGCATGAGAAAATGGATGGAAGAAGATGAGGATGCAAGCCCGAAGCGCACAAACATTCACATCGCGAGGCAATCATTACGACTTGCTTTACTAGAACAACTGGGCGACTCACCACATATACAATGGGGACATCAATATATGGGGCATACTAGCGCTCAAGATGGAACTGTAGCGCTAGAATTCCAAGTAGATGGAAATATTAAAACCACAAACGCCCATCTCATTGTAGGTGCAGACGGCATACGCAGCACTGTGCGTAATACTATTATAGACGAGAAAACGTCACCATTACAATACCTGGATTGCATGGTGATTTTAGGCATTTGTTCACTAGACAAACTAGATAATGTAGAAAGTACGCTACTAGATCAAGCAACTGTTTTTCAAACAGCAAATGGTCACGAGCGCATCTACATGATGCCTTACGATAAAGATGCTATCATGTGGCAGCTTAGCTTTCCCATCTCTGAGCAAGATGCAATAGCGTTCAACCTAGCAGGTCCCGCAGCACTTAAAAAGGAAGCTATAAAGAGGACGCAATGGCATGACCCTATCCCACAAATCATGGCAATGACTCCAGACACCTTAATTTCTGGTTACCCTGCTTACGACAGAGCACTCTTAACATCTGAAACTTTACAAAATGCTGGAGCAATCACCTTGCTAGGCGATGCTGCGCACCCTATGAGCCCTTTTAAGGGACAAGGAGCAAACCAGGCACTTCTTGATGCGCTGGCGCTAGCCAGAGCAATCTCGGTAAGCTGTAAACAGGGATCAAACTGGCAAGAAAGAGGATTACGACACAATGTACTCAACAGTTTTGAAAAAAGCATGCTAGAACGTACCGCATCAAAAGTAACCGACTCCTCAAAAGCAGCTGCTTTTTTACACTCTCCTATAGTACTTGAAAAAAACAATGCACCTCGCGGAAAATCCTTTAGAACTAAGGATTAAAACATTTTATAAAGTGTCGTAACAATTCGCCCTTTGCCATCACTTGGATAGGTGACACTCAGCTCTCGCTCTCCTACAACCTTCATATCAAAAGGCGCCATTAACAGCTGGACACCACTGTTCTTTTTTAATCTAGTTCCTTGTCCAGAAATGATATCTTGATTGGGTGTAAAATCACCATTAGGCAAATGTTCTGTGAGAATTACATACTTAAACGAAGTCAATTTATCTACAACACTGGCTATCTCACGATTAGATAGATGTTGTAATACTTGTCTCAAAATCACACAATCGCCTATAGGAAGTTCTTCTGCGGCAATGTCAAGACACTTAAAACTGAGCCCTTCATTTTTAAAGTTAGCTTCATTATGCGCAATGAGATCTTCTACGATGTCGACACCTGTATATCTCTCCGTGTATGAAATAAGCTTGCGGCCTATATTAAAATCTCCACAGCCTAGATCACACACTACAAGTGGTTCTTCAAAAGAACTAAGAAAAGCTGTTACTGCCTCCACATATGGAACAACAATCTCAGGATGATGTGACCCTTCACCAGAGTAAAAAGCAGAAACACCAGCTCCCCACAGCTTCAAATCATACACCTGCTCCATCGCCTTTTTTGTAGGCCATGGTTTTTTTGATTTTACAGAGATATTATCTTTTGACATTTAAAACGTTTATAAAGTTCAAAGTACTAACATCTATTCCTCATCTGCAACCCATCAAGAAAGTTGGATTAAGAATCTAGCTATTGTTCATACTATACGAACATTGATATATCACGCTTTCGCGAAAGCGTAATGTCTAAAATTATCCTTTTTAGAAAACAATTAAAATCCCTCTGCAAAGAGCAACCCACACAAGAAAATAAAAAGTCCCTCTTCGAAGAGGGATTTAGGGAGATGTCCGCAAAGAAAACCTAAATAACATGTCTCTATAATTCAATTCAAAAAGATATCCGCAAAGAGCAACCCACACAGCAAAACAAAGCAAAAGTCCCTCTTCGAAGAGGGATTTAGAGAGATGTTCGCAAAGAGAAAAATACCATATATCCCCATAATTCGATTCACCAAGACATCCGCAAAGAGCAACCCACAAAACAAAAAAAATAAAAGTCCCTCTGCAAAGAGGGATTTAGGAAGATGTTTGCAAGAACTATAAAAAAAACAAAAAACTTCTCATTAATTAATCGTAATATTGCAATCAACAAATAAATCAACTATGGGATTAGCAAAAACAGAGATGTTTACAGATGAGCAAAATGAGATTTCTCTTTTTGCCAAAGCTTTTGGTCATCCGGCTAGGGTATCCATACTCCAGCATTTATTTAAAATAGATTCTTGTGTATGCGGAGACCTAGTTGCAGAAATAGGACTTGCGCAACCTACCATCTCACAACACTTAAAGGAACTTAAACATTTAGGTCTCATTAAAGGAAACGTAGAAGGTACAAGTGTTTGCTACTGTATCGACAAAGAAAACTGGACCGCAATGAAAAATGTAATGGCAGCTTTTCTTGACCAAGATCTTACTAGTAGCGGAGAGTGCTGCTAAAAAAATTATTCTTATTAATCGTATTATCGCAATAAACAAATACCATTATGAAACTATCACAAATTAAAACAGCATTACAAGAGTTAAAAACGATTTCTTTCCAGTTGCCAGATGGCTCTTTAGTTCCTAATCATTTTCACGTGACAGAAGTGGGAAAAGTCACTAAGAATTTTATTGACTGCGGAGGTACCGTACGTTATGAGGAAGTTGCAAATTTCCAACTTTGGAATGCAGATGACTATGACCACAGATTACACCCGGGGAAGTTACTAGATATCATCCAACTTTCTGAAAAGATGCTACACATAGGAGATCTTGAGATTGAAGTGGAATACCAAGCAGAAACGATTGGGAAATTTGGGCTTGACTTTGACGGCACTTCTTTTTTACTCACAACTAAGCAAACAGATTGCCTTGCAAAAGATAATTGTGGTATTCCTGAGGAGAAAACCAAGCTACAATTTGCTGATATGCCAGCAGGAAGTTCTTGCGAACCAGGTAGCGGATGTTGCTAATTAAATTCATGAAAAAATTGTCATCATGGCTATAAATAGAACGGCACTATTTCCAGAAATAGTAACAACAATAGAAGGATTATCAACAACCTCGATATCTGAGGAGCGCAAAGAAGCCTTGCAACCACTAGCAGATTATATTCAGGTTAAGGCTTCTAACAAAGAAGCCATTAGATTAAATTTTATATGTACCCACAACTCACGTAGGAGTCATCTGTCACAGGTGTGGGCGCAGGCAATGGCAAGCTACTTTGATATAACAAATGTATCCTGCTATTCTGGAGGCACAGAAGCCACAGCACTTTTCCCTATGGCAGCGCAAACACTTGAAAACGCTGGTTTTAAAATAGCGGTTATCGCACAGTCTGATAACCCAGTATACAGCATCAAGTATGGAAGCAACGAGCAGCCAGTAATTGGATTTTCAAAAACGATGGATCATGATTTTAACCCTAATAATAGCTTTGGCGCAATCATGACCTGCTCTCAAGCAGATGAAGGTTGTCCTTTTGTACCAGGTGCAGAAAAACGTTTCCCTATTACTTATGATGACCCAAAAGCGTTTGATAATACTCCGCTACAAGCAGAAAAATATAAGGAACGAAGCCTACAAATCGCAACCGAATTGCTATTTGTATTCGCTCAAATAAAAGCATAACATGGCACCAAAGAAATTAAATTTTTTAGATAGAAATCTTACGCTATGGATTTTTGTAGCAATGGCTATCGGCGTTGGCTTGGGGTATTTTATTCCATCTTTTCCAGATGTCATTAACTCATTTAATAGCGGGACTACAAATATCCCCATTGCGATAGGATTAATATTGATGATGTATCCGCCGCTTGCCAAAGTGAATTATGCCTTATTACCTAAGGTCTTTAAAAACACAAGGATTCTTTCTATTTCGCTATTACTTAACTGGATTATAGGTCCAGTATTAATGTTTGTGCTAGCGATTACATTTTTGAGAGACTATCCTGAATATATGGTAGGGCTTATTTTAATAGGTCTTGCAAGATGCATCGCGATGGTATTAGTATGGAACGACCTCGCTGAGGGAAGTAGCGAGTATGGTGCGGGACTTGTCGCTCTTAACAGCGTGTTCCAAGTATTTGCATACAGTTTTTACGCTTGGCTTTTTATAACGGTGCTTCCACCATATTTTGGTTTTGAAGGTGCAATCATAGATGTCTCTATTGCTACTATAGCAGAGAGCGTAGCCATTTATTTAGGGCTACCCTTTTTATTAGGTATCGCAAGCCGACTTATCTTAGTTAAACTAAATGGAGAACATTGGTACACAAATACCTTTATTCCTACCATATCACCATTGACGTTAATTGCATTGCTTTTTACCATCATTGTGATGTTCTCACTTAAAGGCGAACTCATTGTTCAAATACCAATGGATGTTGTTATTATCGCTATTCCAATGCTCATATACTTCACATTGATGTTTATCATAGGTTTTTTTGTAACTAAAGCTACTGGAGCAGATTATGACAAAACAACAGCTGTTGCTTTTACAGCAGCAGGAAACAACTTTGAGCTAGCTATTGCAGTAGCAATTGCCGTATTTGGGCTTAATTCTGGACAAGCATTTACAGGCGTTATTGGTCCGCTAGTAGAGGTTCCTGCATTGATACTATTGGTGCGTGTATCTTTTTGGTTACGTAAAAAGTATTATAAGAAAGCGGCGATGTAGTGCAAACGTATTACCGTTAAGAAAGAGAGGTTTACTTATCAATAAGTAAACCTCTCTTTTTATTTGAAATTAATAATAGCGGCTGAAATCTTGTACTTCACAAACTCCCTAGCGTTAAGCCATTTTACTTCTTAAAAGCTCCATTGCATAGGATTCAGTTCTTATTTTTGCAAGTTCATTGAATTACGTTTTGTGCGACACTTAAAAACCCATTTTCATCCTGATATCACCACGCTAGATAATAAAACGATTATACAGCGATTGAGTACCAGAAGTATTACCACACAAGGTAACCGCATCTTACTCATGTATACAGAACGATATGAAGACTATAGCCTTCCAGGAGGTGGTCTTGATGAAGGTGAAGATATGATTGTTGGGATGATGAGAGAACTCAACGAAGAGACTGGAGCTACGGAAATACAAAACATAAAACCCTTTGGGATTTATGAAGAATATAGACCTTGGTACAAACCAGATTATGATGTGCAACACATGATTTCATATTGTTATACCTGTGAAATAAACAAAAAGCTAGGAGAATCAAACCTTGAGGATTACGAGAAAGGTAATGGCATGAAGGCGGTATGGATTGACATTAATGAAGCAATTGCTCACAATCAACTTACGCTAGCAACTAGTGATAAAAAAGGTATGTCTATCGTGAGAGAAACGTATTTACTCACTCTTATCGCAGCACAACTAAACAACAATAACTACTTACAAAAAACAACATGGAAATAATAGATTGGATACAAGATTGGTTTAAAGGAAATTGCGATGGTGAATGGGAACAAAGAGAGGCTATCCAGATCACAACATCAGATAATCCTGGATGGGAGCTAGAGATAGATGTATCAAATACTTCACTAGCCATGATTACCATTCCATGGATTCTTAATGAAAACAGCAAAGATGATTGGTACGGTGTGAAAATTGAAAACCAAAAATTCAGTGCTTCAGGTGATGCTGGAAAATTGAAATTTCTTCTAGGTCTCTTTAGAGAAACTGTAGAAAAAATTGAAGGAATGGATGCATAAGATCTTTTTAAGAAATTGATTTTACCCTTCAGTAACAACTACAACAGATGTATACTAAATCGCTTCTTGATATAAATATTATACTTATTGAACTGAAACGTGATTAACTAATTTGCAGCGTAATATACAGTGATTCTATTAGTTATATAACGATAGATTATTTGATTCTAGAAATTCTATATACCGTATTAATAGATACTCCTTATAAAAAGGCTTTTTACATTCCCTTTACATTTCTAAGCTACTTTAAAACTTCTGACGTTCAAACTTGTGATCAAGGGCATGCTTACATTACCGAGCAATTACAGCAGAGTAAATTTTTAAATACTGCAGGAGAGCGAGAGCAGCATATATTCTTTAAAAAAATACAAGACAAAATTGATGCGTTAGCACAATTAATTTCGGTAAGTGATACGCTTGGTTTTGAGTAATCCAAGTTTCATTATTTCCAATCAATAAAATAAAAGCAAAAAAAAACTGCTTCTCGATGGAGAAGCAGTTTTTCACTTTTTCGCGAAAGCGAAACTAGTATTATCCTTTATTCTGATTTTTGAACTTATCAAACTCACCTAGCTTTTTAGCTTTTGGCCAGCTGTTGTTATCAGTATCAATATCTGCTGTTTCAAGATCTGGATCTACGGTAATCTTTACGATTTCCTTGTCTGATGCGATTGCCTTACTAACTTCTGCATCATTCTTTCTCCATACTTGAGCTGGATACGTCACTTTTTTCTTAGTTCCATCTGCATACTCATATTCTACGATGATAGGCATTGGGATTCCTCCTGGCTTTTCAAAAACAACTTTGTATAAGAACTTAGGTGTATTGATTTTTGCACGCTCTTCTGGAGTAAAGTTATCCATAAGATACTCTTTAAGAGTTGATGAAGATTCAAGGATATCTCTACCTCTCATATCTTCTGTAAACTCTGGGCTATCCTCATCTACTACATAGATTGCGTCAATAGCGCTAGGATCTGTAACACCGTAACGAGCAAGTAATTCTTTACCAGCTGCAGTTACATTATCTGTAATAAAATATTGCTTTACTTCTTTAAGACCTATATCTACAGCTTCTGTGCTATAAAACCATCCTCTCCAGAACCAATCAAGATCTACTGCAGATGCATCTTCCATTGTACGGAAGAAATCTTCTGGGCTTGGGTGTTTAAACATCCATCTTTGAGCATATGTTTTAAATGCATGATCAAAAAGCTCATGACCCATTACTGTCTCACGAAGTATGTTTAATGCCGTTGCTGGCTTACCATATGCATTTGCACCTAGGTTAAACGCATTTTCTGGATTAGACATGATAGGTGCAATGTATTCTTGATTTCCTTTCATGTATCCTACAATCTTAGATGGCGCTCCACGTCTAGATGGGTATGCGTCATTTCCTTTTATTGCATCTGGAAAATTCTGTCCAAATTCTTGCTCTGTAAGAAATTGCATAAAGGTATCAAGACCTTCATCCATCCATCCCCACTGGCGCTCATCACTGTTTACAATCATAGGGAAGTAGTTGTGACCTACCTCGTGTATGATTACAGAAATCATCCCAAATTTTGTTCTATCACTATATGTTCCATCCTCGTTAGGACGTCCATAGTTCCAGCAAATCATAGGATACTCCATTCCTTGTCCTTTTGCGTGTACTGAGATTGCTTTAGGGTAAGGATAGTTAAATGTGTATTTTGAGTATGTATCAAGTGTTTGTACAATCGCCTTAGTAGAGTACTCTTCCCATAGTGGGTTTCCTTCTGGAGGGTAGATAGAAATTGCCATCACATCACGCTCTGGAAATTTTACTGCTTGTGCATCCATAATATAACGACGAGATGATGTAAATGCAAAATCACGTACGTTTTCTGCTTTAAGCTTCCAAGTTTGTGTGGCTTTTACATTTCCTGCAGCAAGCTTCTCTGCTTCTGCTTGTGTGCGGATAATTACAGGCTTGTCGTAAGACTTCTTTGCCTGCTCCCAGCGCTTCATTTCTTCTTTGCTGTAAACGTCTTTTAAGTTTGTAATCTCACCAGTACCATCAAGTAAGTGATCTTTAGGAACTGTAATATCTACTTCATAATTACCAAATGGTAATGCAAATTCTCCGTTACCCCAGAACTGGTAGTTCTGCCATCCTTCTACATCATTATACACTGCCATTCTTGGGAAGAACTGAGCAATGATATAACCTTTGTTACCATCTGCATAGGTTTCATATCCAGAACGAGCGCGATCTACTGTGTGCTCAGGAACTAAGTAATTCCATTTGATTGAAAATGTATAAGTATCTCCAGCCTTAAGTGGTTGTGGCATATCGATACGCATCATTGTCCAGTTAATAGTGTGCTTTAAGTCACGACCATTTGCTTTTACTTCTTGAATTTTAAAACCTCCATCAAAAGGCTCACTTTTCATAAAAGAACCAACAAAAGAACCTGGCTGAGATACAGCTCCTACTCCTTCACCGTTTTTCTCCTTTGCTGGAGAGTCCTTTTCTCTCACGTTCTGATCAAGTTGTACCCATAAGTACTCTAGATCATCTGGTGAGTTGTTTGTGTAAGTAATAGTTTCAGAACCTTGGATAATCTGTGTGTCATCATTAAGGTTGATAGACATTTTATAGTCTGCAGTGTTCTGGTAGTACGCATGACCAGGCGCACCAGAAGCAGTTCTATACTCATTAGGAGTAGACATCTCATTGTAAAGTTGTCTAAACCTGTTTGTGTTTTCGTGTCCCATAGGACGCTCTTGTGTTTGTTCTTCTTGAGCAAAAGCGCTTGTCCCTAGAAGTAAAAATGCCGCAAGCAGCATATACGTGTAACGAATCATAAGTTTGTTGAATTTGTTTTATCGCTTAAAAATAGCCAAACAATGAAGGGGTTAAGTCTTTATTTGGTAAAATTTAACAAGCCTTTAGCATTTGCCGCAGTAAAAAGGAAGCTTTTCTTTTTTCCAGCTATAGTAGTGTGAACCATATTTTTCTGATCTGGAAATACATCCATAAGTAGTGTACTTTCTATTTCAAATGTCTTTATTGCCGAAACATCAAGTACTTCTAGATAGCAAACTACGTAGTCGTCCTCATACTTTTTACCTACAAAACTTACCTGGCGTTGCTCATCATTTACAGTAATAAGCATCTTTTTTTGAAAATATTTTACGAGATACTTATCAAGCTCTTCTTGATCTGATACCGCATCTACCACAACATCAGTATCATAACGTTCTTGAATTACCGCTTCTAGATCATCATAAAACAATCGAGTGATTATTTGTATGGATTGTGCTTCCTCATTATATGTAAGGTCTGTAACACTTAGATAGTACTTATGTATTGATGCTGCCATAATTAAAGGCGCAACAACTAGAAGGAGAATGATTTTTTTCATAGTGGAATTAATGGATGTGTTACGCTTTCGCGAAAGCGTACTTATTCGTTGTCAACAAATATGCCACAGCTTAATCTTTTTTCATCAAGGCTTTATATGCTGCAGATTTTTTTATCATAAAATCGAGTAAACCTAATGCATTATTTGCGTCTACAAGTTCCTTAGCTTTTGGATCTTCAAAAGTGTAATACACGAAGTCTTCAATATATTCTTTCTCAATATCAAGCTCGTTCATATAAATACTATCTGAAAACGTGTACCTACTTTCTTGAACTAATTTTTCAAATCGAGAAACTTCTATATGCTTTTTGAGCATTTTTAATCTACCAGTAATAGAGTTTATGAGCCCATCTATAGGTATACCTCCTCCACTAGAAATAGCAGTATGATAACGACGTTCTTCTACCGTGCGTGGTGGCGCGGTATTTTCTGGAATACCTAAGTCTGTAGGTGTAATTGTGCGCTCATAAGTTGTACTCCCTATATCTTTAGTAATATCTCCTGTGAGGTCCGTATTACTAATGTTTACCTGATCTAACTCTGTGATTTTAGGGATAAGATATAAGGTAATCTTACCACGATTATACATTGTCTCATTTACAACAAATTGTCTTGGCTCATATTGTACAGCGCTTATATTAATAGTATCATTAAGACGCGTTTCTATAGAAAACTGTCCATTACTGGAGGTAATAGTACCGCGTCGCATGTTGAGGTTTACAATGGTAAGATTTGCCTTATCTATAGTGTCATTAAGAACCTGTCCTTCTAGCATAATCGTATCCTGACTCAACGCGGTAAGCGCACTCATAAATAATAGTGCTAGTAGTAGATATTTATTCATTGTTCTTATCATTTTTAGGTAAGACGCTTTCGGCGGCTTTTAGTTTCAAATATACGGGAGATTTTGTGAGCATAAAGTCTAGCAAGCCCAAAGTATTACCTTCATTTGCTATTGCCTCTGCTCGCTCATCTTCAAAAACATAATAAACAAAATCTAAAATAAGCTCATCAGGAATATTGAGTGACTTGATGTACACACTGTCATTAAAGTTATCTCTATTGCCCTCTACCAACGCTCTGAATTTTGAAATCTCGAGCTGTTTTTTGAGCATTTTTGTGCGACCACTTATGGCATTGATAAGCGACCCTAGTGGGCCTGCACCTCCTGTTGCTCCATAAAATCTGCGTTCTTCGGCAGTCATGGTAGGTCTAGCATTTGCTGGAATACCTAAGTCTCTAGGGTCGATAAAAACTTGCAAAGGAACTGCATTTAAATCCTTAGATAAATCACCAGTAAGATTTATATTGCTCACCACGACCTCGTCTAGCTCAGTCACTTTAGGTATCAAATAAAAGGAAATCTTTCCTCTATCATATATTACAGGAGTCACAATTAACTGCCTACTCTCATATTGCACCGCACTAATATTAAGCGTATCATAAACTCTTACCGGAATTTCAAAAACTCCATTTGTATTTGTTATAGTACCTCTTCTAAGCGAGAGATTTACAATATTGAGTTGGCTTACTCCTATTGTATCATTAAGAACGGCACCAGTAAGAGTAATTGTTTCTTGCCCATAACCTGAAAAGGCACTAGTAAACATTATAAGTAGTAATAGTCTTTTCATTAATTTCCTTTAAGTTGTGCATCTTGTGTTAATAGCAAACTTTTGTATTCTTTTTGCATAGACAGTAAATACTCAAGCGTACTGAGTTTATTTTTTAAATCAACATCTCTTAGCTGCTCCTCATCTTTAAGTACCCAAAAAGTAAAATCATCGATGTATTCTTCTGGTATACGTAGCGAACTAGTAAAAACAGCGTCTGCATAATAGCTTCTCAGTTGATCAACCTTTTTTTGATATTCCATAATCTCAACCGCTTTTTTAAGACGTTTAGTCTTTCCAGAAATCTTATTGAGAATTCCATCTAATGAAACATCTAACCTAAGATTTTGCCTACCTACCTGATCTGGCGGTCTTGATGTTGCTGTATGCAATCTGCGATATTCAACGGCAATAGGCTCTCTCTTAGCACCAAGCGCCTTAGGTCTAACTACAAGTTTTACTTCCTTTGCATCTTTTTTAATATTACCCGATAGCCCATTATTTGATAATTGCACCGTTTCTAGTTCGCTCACGTCAGGAGTCATAAACACTTCAATAAACCCACTATCATATATCTTATTAGTAACTGTAAGTTGTTCTGTTTTAAACTGTAATGCTTTAATCATTAGTATATCTCCTTCACGCACTTTAATTTTAAATGTGCCATTAACACTAGTGATGGTTCCTTTTTTTCTAGTGAGATTGACTACTGTCACTTGAGCCACATCATCGTTTACGTTAAGTAATCTCCCCGTAATCTCACGAGATTCTTGACCATTTAAAACAGTACTACACACAAACATTAAAGCAAAAAATAATCTCATTTACAACTAGTTAGTGCTTTCAAAGAAAACTGTAACAGGATCAAAAAACAATCAATACAGCTCTAAAATTTTGTTAATTGGCAATCACATGATCACTAGTTTGTATTTTTACCCAAAGCTTTACAATGTCTAAAAACCTTATCATAGCAAGCACCTCCACTATTCATGGCAGTGCTTATCTAGAATACTTACTCCCTACTCTCGAAAAACTATATACTGGTGTCGATGAGATATTATTTATCCCATACGCACGACCAGGAGGTATCACTCATGATGCTTATACAGCAATCGCTCAGCAAGCATTTTCAAAAATTAATAAGAAGATAATAGGTATTCATACTTATAAAGACGCTGCAGAAGCTGTAAAGGTTGCCCAAGGGATTTTTACAGGTGGTGGGAATACATTCGTATTAGTAAACCAGCTATATAAAAACAAAGTAATGCAGCCACTCAGAGAGGTATTACTTAATGGCACTCCATATTTAGGAACAAGTGCTGGCAGTAATATTTGTGGACTTACGATGCAAACTACAAATGACATGCCCATAAGTTATCCACCTAGCTTTAAAACATTAGGAATGGTTCCTTTTAATATAAATCCGCATTATTTAGATCCAGACACAAACTCTACCCACATGGGAGAGACTAGAGAAACCAGAATAAAGGAATACCACGCTTATAATACAGTACCCGTAATAGGCATAAGAGAAGGAAGCTGGATACGAGTAGAAGGAAAAAAAATCACTTTAGAAGGAACTCTTTCGGCTAGAGTATTTGAACAAGATAAAACTCCTTACGAATTAAGCACAAATACACTTCTCACATTGTAAGAATTCTGCTTTCGCGAAAATTTTATCTTATAACCTGCAGATCCTAAAACGTTTAAATCTCGTATATACATACACAGTAGTGATCTACATCCATAAAAAAAGGCTCTACATAACTGTAGAGCCTTTTTTATTGGAGCGGGAGACCAGGTTCGAACTGGCGACATTCAGCTTGGAAGGCTGACGCTCTACCAACTGAGCTACTCCCGCATTTATTGAAGTTAAACTTCAAAAGGTATTAATATCAACATTATGTTTGATATTAAAGCGATGCAAAAATAGTTTTTTTTTATACACTCACAAGAAAAATACAAAAAATATTTAACACCTAACATTTTTATAAAAAATGCATTTCATCGACATAATTAAGCATTTCGTCCAAAACAACCTGATTCTCAGTATACTTAATTTACATTAGCATTCAAGCGTGAAAAAAAGTTTATTTTAGAAGTAGTTAGACCCAATTTACATAAGTATTTTTATCAAAGTTTACAAAGTCATAAGCCCCAATTATAATTTATACTACCCCATTTAATTATTCTTCAAATGAAAAAATTATTAATCCTCACAAGTTTTCTATTATTATCAATATCTGCCTTTGGTCAGGTAAAGGTAGGTGATAACCCAAATAGTATTGACGGCTCATCTCTATTAGAACTTGAAAGCACAAGTAAAGTATTAGTCGCCACTAGAGTAAGCACAAGTCAAATGAATGCAATCACTCCGCTTTCTGGAGGTTTAGTATTCAATACGGATGAAAATTGCTTTTTCCAATATACAGGATCAAACTGGCAGAGCTTATGCCAGATAGCCTCAATGATTGTTGATAATAACGATGGGACATACACGTATACTGATGCCAATGGGAACTCTCAAATTATTAACACGCAAGCTTCTTCAAATCCTTATGACAATTCAAGTTCAGGACTCGTAGGAACAAACGTACAAGATGCTATAGATGAGGTAAATACAGCATTAGAAAACGTTGCAATTGTAAATAATGGAGATGGAACTTATAATTTTACAGATGCAAACGGTACGACAACTACAATTTCAGATACTTCTATATCTACACTAGTAGACAATGGAGATGGAACTTACACGTATACAGATGAAACGGGAGCAATACAAATTATTGACACTACTGCATCTGGAAATACTTTTGATAACAATGGCACCGGACTTTCCTCAGATACTGTACAAGAAGCAATAGAAGAAATTAATGCTGCAGTAGGAACTGTAGCTCTAGTAGATAATGGAGATGGAACTTACGACTTTACTGATGCTAGCGGAACTACAACAACAATTGCAGACACTTCTATCTCTACACTCGTTGACAACGGAGATGGAACTTATACCTATACTGATGAAACTGGAGCAACACAAATTATTGATACCAATGCTTCTGCAAACCCATATGACAATGCAACTTCAGGACTAGCAGCAACAAATGTGCAAGATGCTATCGATGAAATTACAGGAGCCTTAAGCGCTGTAAACGTAACTTTAGTAGACAATGGTGATGGGACATATACTTTTACTGACGTATTTGGTAATGAAACTACGATTGCTGATACTTCTATCTCGACGCTAGTTGATAACGCAGACGGAACATACACATACACTGATGAAACGGGAGCAACGCAAGTAATCGATACAAATGCATCTGCAAACCCATATGACAATACAACCTCAGGACTAGCAGCAACAAATGTGCAAGATGCAATTGACGAAATCAACGCAGCAGCTGGAACAGTAGCGTTAGTTGATAATGGAGATGGAACATATGACTTCACAGACGCAAGCGGAACAACAACTACCATCGCAGATACTTCTATCTCTACACTCGTTGACAACGGCGATGGAACTTATACTTACACTGATGAAACTGGAGCAACACAAATTATTGATACCAATGCTTCTGCAAACCCATATGACAATGCAACTTCAGGACTAGCAGCAACAAATGTGCAAGATGCTATCGATGAAATTACAGGAGCCTTAAGCGCTGTAAACGTAACTTTAGTAGACAATGGTGATGGGACATATACTTTTACTGACGTATTTGGTAATGAAACTACGATTGCTGATACTTCTATCTCGACGCTAGTTGATAACGCAGACGGAACATACACATACACTGATGAAACGGGAGCAACGCAAGTAATCGATACAAATGCATCTGCAAACCCATATGACAATACAACTTCAGGACTAGCAGCAACAAACGTTCAAGACGCCATCGACGAAATCAACGCAGCAGCTGGAACAGTAGCGTTAGTTGATAATGGAGATGGAACATATGACTTCACAGACGCAAGCGGAACAACAACGACTATTGCAGATACGTCTATCTCGACACTCGTTGACAACGCAGACGGAACATACACTTATACAGACGAGACCGGAGCAACACAAGTAATCGACACAAATGCTTCTGCAAATCCGTATGACAATACAACTTCAGGACTAGCAGCAACAAATGTGCAAGACGCCATCGACGAAATCAACGCAGCAGCTGGAACAGTAGCGTTAGTTGATAATGGAGATGGAACATATGACTTCACAGATGCAAGCGGAACAACAACGACTATTGCAGATACGTCTATCTCGACACTCGTTGACAACGCAGACGGAACATACACTTATACAGACGAGACCGGAGCAACACAAATAATCGACACAAATGCTTCTGCAAATCCGTATGACAATACAACTTCAGGACTAGCAGCAACAAATGTGCAAGACGCCATCGACGAAATTAACGCAGCAGCAGGAACAGTAGCACTAGTAGATAACGGTGACGGAACGTATGACTTCACAGATGCAAGCGGAACAACTACTACTATAGCCGATACTTCGGTTTCTACTCTTGTTGACAATGGAAATGGGACTTATAGCTACACTGATGAGACAGGAATTACTACTGTATTAGACACAAATGGTTTTACCATAACAAATACTGTTTCTGGTAATACGATAGCAACAGTAACAGATGCTGCCGGCACAGCAACAGACATTAATGAAACGGTCACTACTATCTCAGACACGGCAGACGGTAACGTAACATTCACCAACGAAGCAGGTGCAACAATCACTGTAGCTAAAGCTGACATCACAGATAACGCGGACGGAACATACACATTCACAAATAATGATGGGTCTGATGTAATTATTGACACTAACGGTGTAGCCATCACAGATGTTATTGCAGGTAACCTTATCGCAACAGTAACAAACGCAGATGGAACAGCAGTTGAAATTGACGAAACAATCACAGACGTTACTGACTTAAACGCAGCGGCAGTTACAAACACCATTGCTACCTATAACGCTGAGGACGCAACAGCTTTTACAATTGCTGAAACAGTTACTACAATATCTGATGAAACTGACGGAAACGTAACATTCACCAATGAAGCAGGTGCAACAATAACTGTAGCTAAAGCTGACATCACAGATAACGCAGACGGAACATACACATTCACAAATAATGATGGGTCTGATGTAATTATTGACACTAACGGTGTAGCAATCACAGATGTTATTGCAGGTAATCTTATCGCAACAGTAACTAACGCTGATGGAACAGCCGTTGAAATTGATGAAACGATCACAAACGTTACAGACTTGAATGCAGCAGCAGTTACAAACACCATTGCTACCTATAACGCTGAAGACGCAACAGCTTTTACAATTGCTGAAACAGTTACTACAATATCTGATGAAACTGACGGAAATGTAACCTTTACCAATGAAGCAGGTGCAACAATTACCGTAGCTAAAGCAGACATTACAGATAACGCAGACGGAACTTACACATTCACAAACAATGATGGTTCTGATGTGATTATTGATACTAACGGTGTAGCAATCACAGATGTTATTGCAGGTTACCTTATCGCAACAGTAACAAATGCGGATGGAACAGCAGTTGAAATTGACGAAACGATCACAAACGTTACAGACTTAAATGCAGCGGCAGTTACAAACACCATTGCTACCTATAACGCTGAAGATGCTACAACGTTTACAATCGCAGAAACAGTTACAACGATCTCAGATGAAACTGACGGAAATGTAACCTTTACCAATGAAGCAGGTGCAACAATTACCGTAGCTAAAGCAGACATTACAGATAACGCAGACGGAACTTACACATTCACAAACAATGATGGTTCTGATGTGATTATTGATACTAACGGAGTAGCAATCACAGATGTTATTGCTGGTAACCTGATCGCAACAGTAACTAACGCAGATGGAACAGCAGTTGAAATTGACGAAACAATCACAGACGTTACAGACTTAAACGCAGCGGCAGTTACAAACACCATTGCTACCTATAACGCTGAAGACGCAACAGCTTTTACAATTGCTGAAACAGTTACTACAATCTCTGATGAAACTGATGGAAACGTAACATTCACCAACGAAGCAGGTGCAACAATCACTGTAGCTAAAGCTGACATCACAGATAACGCAGACGGAACATACACATTCACAAACAATGATGGATCTGATGTGATCATCAACACTAACGGTGTCGCAATCACAGATGTTATTGCTGGTAACCTGATCGCAACAGTAACAAACGCAGATGGAACAGCAGTTGAAATTGATGAAACAATTACAGATGTTACAGACTTAAATGCAGCGGCAGTTACAAATACCATTGCTACCTATAACGCTGAAGACGCAACAGCTTTTACAATTGCAGAAACGGTTACCACTATTTCAGATGCAGCAGACGGAAACGTAACCTTCACCAACGAGGCTGGAACAGCAATCACCGTAGCAAAGGCAGACATCACAGATAACGCAGACGGAACATATACATTCACAAACAATGATGGTTCTGATGTAATTATTGATACTAACGGTGTCGCAATCACAGACGTTATTGCTGGAAACCTGATCGCAACAGTAACTAACGCTGATGGAACAGCAGTTGAAATTGATGAAACTATAACTTCAATTTCTGACGATAACACGGCCACTTCCGTGAAAACAATTGCAACATACACAGATGAGGAAGGAAACGATCAAGTTATTGAGGAAACAGTAACAGATGTAACAGACTTAAACGCAGCGGCAGTTACAAATACCATTGCTACCTATAACGCTGAAGACGCAACAGCTTTTACAATTGCAGAAACGGTTACCACTATCTCAGATGCAGCAGACGGAAACGTAACCTTCACCAACGAGGCTGGAACAGCAATCACCGTAGCAAAGGCAGACATCACAGATAACGCAGACGGAACATATACATTCACAAATAATGATGGTTCTGATGTAATTATTGATACTAACGGTGTAGCTATCACAGATGTTATTGCTGGTAACCTGATCGCAACAGTAACAAATGCAGATGGAACAGCAGTTGAAATTGACGAAACAATCACAGATATTACAGACCTGAATGCAGCGGCAGTTACAAATACCATTGCTACCTATAATGCAGAAGATGCAACAGCTTTTACAATTGCAGAAACGGTTACCACTATCTCAGATGCAGCAGACGGAAACGTAACCTTCACCAACGAGGCTGGAACAGCAATCACCGTAGCAAAGGCAGACATCACTGATAACGCAGACGGAACTTATACCTTCACAAACAATGATGGATCTGATGTGATCATCAACACTAACGGTGTAGCTATCACAGATGTTATTACTGGTAACCTGATCGCAACAGTAACTAACGCTGATGGAACAGCAGTTGAAATTGATGAAACTATAACTTCAATTTCTGACGATAACACGGCCACTTCCGTGAAAACAATTGCAACATACACAGATGAGGAAGGAAACGATCAAGTTATTGAGGAAACAGTAACAGATGTAACAGACTTAAACGCAGCAGCAGTTACAAATACCATTGCTACCTATAACGCTGAAGACGCAACAGCTTTTACAATTGCTGAAACAGTTACTACAATATCTGATGAAACTGACGGAAACGTAACATTCACCAATGAAGCAGGTGCAACAATAACTGTAGCTAAAGCTGACATCACAGATAACGCAGACGGAACATATACATTCACAAACAATGATGGTTCTGATGTAATTATTGATACTAACGGTGTCGCAATCACAGACGTTATTGCTGGAAACCTGATCGCAACAGTAACTAACGCTGATGGAACAGCAGTTGAAATTGACGAAACAATCACAGATGTTACAGACTTGAATGCAGCGGCAGTTACAAACACCATTGCCACCTATAACGCAGAAGACGCAACAGCATTTACAATCGCAGAAACAGTTACAACTATCTCAGATACGGCAGACGGTAACGTAACCTTCAACAATGAAGCAGGTGCAACAATCACAGTAGCAAAAGCTGACATCACAGATAACGCAGACGGAACATACACATTCACAAACAATGATGGTTCTGATGTGATTATTGATACTAACGGAGTAGCAATCACAGATGTTATTGCAGGTAACCTTATCGCAACAGTAACTAACGCTGATGGAACAGCAGTTGAAATTGATGAAACAGTAACTGAATTAGCAATCGCTGCAGGTGCACTTACGTATGCAAACGAAGATGCGACTAATGCAAACGTAAATCTTATATCAGCAGATGCAGATAACAATATTACTGCAGGAGCAGATGGAGCTTTATTTGTAGATGTTTCAGAAGAAGAAACAGTAACAGAATTAGCTATAGCAGCGGGTGCACTTACGTATACAAATGAAGACGCTACAAATGCTAATGTTAATCTTATATCAGCAGATGCAGATAACAACATTACTGCAGGAGCAGATGGAGCTTTATTTGTAGATGTATCAGAAGAAGAAACAGTAACGGAACTAGCAATTGCTGCTGGTGAACTTACCTATGCAAATGAAGATGCTACAAATGCAAATGTAAACCTGATATCTGCAGATGCAGACAACGCAGTAATTGCAGGAGCAGATGGAGCATTATTTGTAGCACAACCAGCGGCAGATGTTGTAACAGATGTAACTGACCTCAACGCTGCAGGAAACCTAATTGGAACTTACAACAATGAAGAAGGTGATCCTTTTGCTATTAACGAAACTGTAACAACAGTAACGGCAACAGCAGCAACAGGAAACACCATTGCTACTTATACTAATGAAGACCCAACAGCTACTCCAGTTAATATCAATGAAACGGTAACAGAATTAGCTATAGCAGCGGGTGAACTTACCTATGCAAATGAAGACGCTACAAATGCTAATGTAAACCTGATATCTGCAGATGCAGACAACGCAGTAATTGCAGGAGCAGATGGAGCATTATTTGTAGCACAACCAGCGGCAGATGTTGTAACAGATGTAACTGACCTCAACGCTGCAGGAAACCTAATTGGAACTTACAACAATGAAGAAGGTGATCCTTTTGCTATTAACGAAACTGTAACAACAGTAACGGCAACAGCAGCAACAGGAAACACCATTGCTACTTATACTAATGAAGACCCAACAGCTACTCCAGTTAATATCAATGAAACGGTAACAGAATTAGCTATAGCAGCGGGTGCACTTACGTATGCAAACGAAGATGCGACTAATGCAAATGTAAACCTGATATCTGCAGATGCAGACAACGCAGTAATTGCAGGAGCAGATGGAGCATTATTTGTAGCACAACCAGCGGCAGATGTTGTAACAGATGTAACTGACCTCAACGCTGCAGGAAACCTAATTGGAACTTACAACAATGAAGAAGGTGATCCTTTTGCTATTAACGAAACTGTAACAACAGTAACCGCAACAGCAGCAACAGGAAACACCATTGCTACTTATACTAATGAAGACCCAACAGCTACTCCAGTTAATATCAACGAAACAGTAACAGAATTAGCTATAGCTGCAGGTGCACTTACGTATGCAAACGAAGATGCGACTAATGCAAACGTAAATCTTATATCAGCAGATGCAGATAACAACATTACTGCAGGAGCAGATGGAGCTTTATTTGTAGATGTGTCAGAAGAAGAAACAGTAACAGAATTAGCTATAGCAGCGGGTGAACTTACCTATGCAAACGAAGATGCAACTAATGCAAATGTAAACCTAATCTCTGCAGATGCAGACAACGCAGTAATTGCAGGAGCAGATGGAGCATTATTTGTAGCACAACCAGCGGCAGATTTTGTAACAGATGTAACTGACCTCAACGCTGCAGGAAACCGAATTGGAACTTACAACAATGAAGAAGGTGATCCTTTTGCTATTAACGAAACTGTAACAACAGTAACGGCAACAGCAGCAACAGGAAACACCATTGCTACTTATACTAATGAAGACCCAACAGCTACTCCAGTTAATATCAACGAAACAGTAACAGAATTAGCTATAGCTGTAGGTGCACTTACGTATGCAAATGAAGACGCTACAAATGCTAATGTTAATCTTATATCAGCAGATGCAGATAACAACATTACTGCAGGAGCAGAT
The DNA here is from genome assembly GCF_003095655.1 of Dokdonia sp. Dokd-P16. NCBI lineage: Bacteria > Pseudomonadati > Bacteroidota > Flavobacteriia > Flavobacteriales > Flavobacteriaceae > Dokdonia > Dokdonia sp. Dokd-P16. Next base: position 2,088,913 of record NZ_CP029151.1, on the reverse strand, counting down.
GGAGCTTTATTTGTAGATGTATCAGAAGAAGAAACAGTAACGGAACTAGCAATTGCTGCTGGTGAACTTACCTATGCAAATGAAGATGCTACAAATGCAAATGTAAACCTGATATCTGCAGATGCAGACAACGCAGTAATTGCAGGAGCAGATGGAGCATTATTTGTAGCACAACCAGCGGCAGATGTTGTAACAGATGTAACTGACCTCAACGCTGCAGGAAACCTAATTGGAACTTACAACAATGAAGAAGGTGATCCTTTTGCTATTAACGAAACTGTAACAACAGTAACGGCAACAGCAGCAACAGGAAACACCATTGCTACTTATACTAATGAAGACCCAACAGCTACTCCAGTTAATATCAATGAAACGGTAACAGAATTAGCTATAGCAGCGGGTGAACTTACCTATGCAAATGAAGACGCTACAAATGCTAATGTAAACCTGATATCTGCAGATGCAGACAACGCAGTAATTGCAGGAGCAGATGGAGCATTATTTGTAGCACAACCAGCGGCAGATGTTGTAACAGATGTAACTGACCTCAACGCTGCAGGAAACCTAATTGGAACTTACAACAATGAAGAAGGTGATCCTTTTGCTATTAACGAAACTGTAACAACAGTAACGGCAACAGCAGCAACAGGAAACACCATTGCTACTTATACTAATGAAGACCCAACAGCTACTCCAGTTAATATCAACGAAACAGTAACAGAATTAACATTTGATAATACCACAAATGAATTAGAGTATGTTGATGAGACAGGAACTCCCAATGCAGTAGATTTAAGTTCGCTAGCACATATAGGAACTGAAGGATCTATTTTCTTTGCAGATACAGATGGAACTCCTACGGAAGATAATGACCAATTATTTTGGGATGCCACAAACAATAGACTAGGTGTTGGAACTAATTCTCCTGACAACAAATTACAAGTCTCTGGCGCAATTCGTTCTGCAGGTTTTTTAAACTCTAATGGCTCTGTCACAGAACCGTCATTTAGATTTGCAAATGATACTGACACTGGAATATTTAGACCTAATTTAGTTGACCAAATGGGCATAGTTGCAGGAGGAGTAGAAGCAATTCATATTGAAGAAGACGGTGGCGCGACGCTTGTAACTATAACTAATTCTATAGCATTAAACGGCCCTGTTCTTGATGAAAATGATTTACCTGGAACAGCAGGACAAGTACTAACAGCTACTGCAACCGGGACAGAATGGGCAGATGCCGCAGCAGAGACAGTAACCACTTTTGCCCAAGACGACACTCCAACAACAACAGACGCTACAGCAACTGGAGAGATCACTTATACTGATGAAGAAGGAAATGATTTTAGCGCCCAAGTTGTTAGTGCAGATACAGACAACGCCCTTTCTGTAGGAACAGATGGTGGTGCATATCTTGCAGTAGCACCCACTATTTACTCAGTTGGAAAAGTAGCAGCCGCAGGTGGAGGTTCAATTTTTAATGCAACAGTTGCAAACTCAGGAACTGGGACTTATGTTGTAACATTTACAACAGCACTACCTAACGCAAATTACATTATTCAGCTTAGTCAGCCAGGAAGAGCTGGAGCAGGTAATGATGACCCAGGTATCTCCTACTCTGCTCAAACAGGAGCAGGGTTTACGGTAAATATTGGTGATAATGATAATGGAGGATCAGATCGAGCGTTTTTCAACTCAGAATTCATGTTTACCGTTATCCTTATTCCTGGATTTTAATAGACCCTAAAGATGAAAAAAATAATTACTCTCCTATTTTTTTGTTTTTACGCTTTCGCGAAAGCGCAAACCACTAACCCTGCCCTATTAGTAAATATTCAAAAAGCTTCACAAGCAGAAATAAACGCATACCTCCCTGCAGATTTAGAAATAGGAATGCTCGTTTACAATACCGACGTAAATCGAATATTTGAATATACATCTACAGGGTTTTTACCCATATTAACGAAGTCTGACGAAACTGTGACAACGTTTATTGATGATGGTAATAATGTATTCACATATACATCTGAGGATGGCACTGTAACTTCCTTTGTTATTAATGATACTGATGCTACAAACGAATTTCAAGATCTTAGTACAACAGTAACAATCCCTAATGAAGAAGCACGTGTTGATATAACAAATGGCACTAACGCTACAATTAATATTCAAGATGCAGATGCCGATCCTTTAAATGAATTTCAAAATCTATCAAATGCTGTAGTAACAGCCAACCAAGAAGTTGAAATTCAAATATCTGATGGAACAAACACAACAATCAATATAGAGGATGCCGATGCAAACCCTTTAAATGAGACTAATACTGGTATTGCTTTTAATGGTACAGAATTGACAATTACAGATGCTGCTGGGAACCAAACAATAGATATTTCTAGCGTAAGCAGCGATAATCAAGCTATCTCCTCCACAGTAACAACACCTTTAGAAGTGGTCAATATAGCTCTAGAAGATGGAGGTAATATTGATATAAACATTGAAGATGCAGATGCAGATGTACAGAATGAATTGCAAGATATCCAATTAACGGGTACAGAATTATCACTTACAACTCCAGCCTCTCCTACTAACCTAGTGGACCTTACTGATAAGATTACATTACCAATGTTATCAAACGGAACCACAACCAATGATGAAATTTACTGGAATGGTACAGACTGGGTTTATGGTACACGGGTTGCATCTGTAAACAACAATACACCTAATGCTGATGGCAACGTAACGATAAGTGTAGGCAGCGTTTACACTGGTAATACGACGGATCCAACAATGATTACTGCAAATGAATTAGGAGGTGTTGCGGCAGTAGAGGGTGACATTTATATTGTAAACAACACAGCTTCACCCACTAGTGAAATAGGGTTAACATATATATATGATGAAACATCAGTAGAATGGATTCTAACCAACCCCTTTAACGCAACATTCTATGACAGCTTATATGTTGATGTAGATGGCGACACAATGGTAGGTGATCTAGACATGAGCAATAACAGTGTTTTAAATATCGCTACTCCAGTAAATGGTGGTGACGCTGCAAACAAGGCCTATGTAGACACCGTAGCTCTTATAGATAATGGTTATGGGTCTTTTAGCCTTTCAAGCCCCGATGGAACTATAGATACTGTTAACAAAGCTACATTAACTGAAAATACAGATGGCACATTTACTTTTGACAACAATAATGGCACACCAGTTACAATAGATGTAATGAGTGCCGAAACACTTACAAGTATCGCCCTCAATGCAGATAATTCTAATATTGATTACATAGCTGAAGACGGCACAACCACGCAACTAGATCTCACTGCACTTGTACAAAACTTAGAAACTGTAACTACTTTTGAGCAAGATGATACTACTACAGCTGTAAACCCTGCGGCAACTGGAGAAATCACATACACAGACGAAGATGGTGTCTCTTTTACAGCTCAAGTAGTAAGTGATGATGCAAACAATCAAATTCAAGTAGGTACAAATGGTGGAGCATATTTAGGACCAACAGTTTATACAGGAACTTTCATTATCTCAGCAGAAGGAACTGTTACGATAACTGGAATTCCGTTTGAGCCATCTCAGGTAACATTTGTTGCAAATGCAAATGTTGAAAGTCTCAATATAGATTCAGATAATGGCGTAGGTAATAATGACAGAGGTATTGACAATTCGTACGGAACAATGAATGGTTTTGCACGCAATATAAATGGCTCTTTAGTACAGCAAGTAATGTATTCAGGGGGACATGGTAACTCAATAAACGATATTTCTCGTTATGCGAGTAGCAGCAATTGTATTGGAGTGCGTTATGGAGATCAAAATGGAAGCAGTCTAGGTAAAATAGAAGCAGCATTTGGAGCGTTTACAACTGATGGATTTACTGTAAATGTAAATTATACAAATGGTGTAATTACAGTAAATAATACTAATGCGTTAATTGATGTTCAACCTGAAGACGTTAACAATGAAGCACTACTAGTGATTTTTACGGCATATAAATAAAGTATGAAACAAATATCCCTATATATTACCGCTTGTTTTCTTTTAGTTGTCGCTTTCGCGAAAGCGCAATCATTAAACCCACAGTTATTATTAAAATTAAATGAAGCTACCACAGCAGAATTAAACAGCATGACAGGCGTAGAAGCTGGTGCTATGGCATACGACAGCGACTTGAAAATAGCAAAGTTTTATGACGGAACCTCTTGGCAAGAAATGAATGTTCCAGCTAGAGGCAGCATTATTCTTAATAGAAATGGAGGATCTGGAATTCTTACCACTGCTAATAACACTTATTTTGATATGCCTATTAATTCATCTCATATACAAGCAAACGAAGGAGGTTTATTTACTGTAGTTGATACAGGCAAAGTCAGAATTGAGCAAGATGGGGTATATGCAATATCTGCATCTCTATCCACTAGCAATATGCCAGTAGGTAACACTAAATATATTTTGGCCGCACGACGCAACAATTCCCTTATAGGGTATTTATCTAGAGGCTCTGTAACACTAACTGGCCAAGATTATTGGGGATCATCTGGCACAATAACCTACTCTTTGAGTGCGGGAGATGTTATCAATTTTCAATATGTAATTAATGCTGGAGGGGCTAGCCTCAACGCAGTTTTCACAAATGCCTCGATAACAAAATTATAATAATATGAAAAATCTAATTACAGCTATTTTTGTATGTTGTGGTTTCGCTTTCGCGAAAGCGCAAGAGACTGCACATAATTTTGGTAATGTTCAGATTCATCAAAGTGGAGCTATAGGCTTTCATGGTGATCTCGTGAATGATGGAGACTTTGATAATAATCTAGGTCTAGCGGGTTTCTATAATCAAGACGAAGAACTATTTATTTTAGGTAACAATAAACCTATTTTCTTTAATATGGAAGTAGATGTTCCAGAGGATCTCAACTTTGAGGTATCTGTGGGTGTTACTAATTTTTTAGACTTTATAAACGGGAGAATTACAACTCCACGTGAAGACTTAGGAATTAATCTTGATTTTACTAATGATGCTATTTACTTAGGAGAAAGTGATGACAACCACGTGGACGGTTATGTGACAAATCAAGGAAATCTAGAATTTGATTTCCCTATAGGTGATGATTTTAAAATACGCCAACTCACAGTAGTCCCTCTAGATCCTGCTGGTGAGTTGTATCAGGCAGCATATTTCTTTGAAGATCCTAATACTCCAAGTACGCTTTCTGGGTCTTTTGATAGAGATTCTTTTCAAAATACATTATCCATTATTGATCCTAATGAATATTGGGATTTAAATGGAACATTACCCGTTCAAGCTAGACTTACTTGGGATGAAGAAACACAAGTACCTGTTCTTGCAGATGGAATTGAGTCTTTACGAGTTGTGGGTTACTCTGAAGTTCTAAATAGATGGGTGGACTTAGGAAATACACAAATCACAGGAAATGAAACTAATGGCCAGATAACATCTGACATCTTTGAGCCAAATGGTTTTTCGGCGCTTACGCTTGGTTCTGTGTTAAGAGGAGGTAGCTCTATAAATGTTTATACCTTCTTCTCCCCTAACGGTGATGGCATCAATGAGACTTTTGTTATCGAAGGATTAGCTACCAGTCCAGACAATGAACTATTCATTTTTAACAGATGGGGTGTAGAAGTTTTCTCAATGAAAAACTACGACAACTCGTTTGATGGAACGTCACAGGGAAGGGTCACTGTATCTCAGGACGATAAACTGCCAGTAGGTACTTACTATTATGTGCTTAAGCTTAAAGATCAAAAGGATCTAGCAGGTGCATTTTACATAAATCGCTAAATATTTCCCAAAAACGAACTTTGTTAGGCTGCTTTACTCTTTATTTATATTTTTAAATAAAAAAAGTGATGACCATACAGCATAAAGAAAGAGATGACCGAGGTGTCTTTTATATAAAAGGTGAAAATGGTATTATATCAGAACTTACCTACTCTAAAGATGATAATTCTGTAATCACAATAGACCATACAGAGACTAAAATCGCGCAAGAAGGAAAGGGTTACGCTTCAAAGCTTATGGCTCACGCTGTAACGTTTGCTAGAGAAAATAATCTTAAGATTAATCCGCTATGTCCTTTTGCAGAGGTTCAATTTGATCGTAACCCAGAATTTAAAGACGTGCTTGCTTAATGACTACCATTCTGGAAACAGAACGTTTGTATTTAAGAGCATTTATCTATGAAGATGCTGTACATCTTTATGAAATGAATAACGATCCAGATGTTATTAAATATACCGGAGATAGTGCATTCAAAAATCTAAAAGAAGCTCAAGGCTTCATAAGTGAATATATTAGGTTACGCACTACTGCATCTATCAAAGCTTCATTAAAGGTATCATTAGCAAGGTATGCTGTGATTAGAAAAGAAGATAATGTTTTTTTAGGATGGTGCGGACTTAAACTTCATAAAGAAAAAGGAGCCGTAGATATAGGATTTCGGTTTTATAAAAAACACTGGAAGCAAGGATATGCTACAGAAAGTGCCAAAGCTTGTATCGCCTACGCTTTTTCTGATCTACAATTACCATTTCTAGTTGCTCACGCTCATGTAGATAATTTACAATCTCGCAAGATTTTAGAGAAATGTAACATGAAAAATATTAGGCAAATTAATTACGATGATCAGCCTTCGATTTTATATCGTCTAGATAATGAAGATTACTCGCTTCGAGAAATTGCTGCACAAGATACTTGGCCAGTAAGACATCCTGTTTTACGAGCTGGCAGACCAATTGAAGATGTGTATATGGAGGCAGATGAACAAGCTTCTACCTTTCACTTAGGAATGTATCATAACAACAGTATAGTGGGTGTCGCTAGTTTTATGGAAGATACTCACGAGGAATTTACTGGCATACAGACGCGCTTACGTGGCATGGCCGTATTACCAGAATATCGCAATAAAGGAATAGCGGCACAAATACTTAAAAAAGGTGAAGAAATCTTAAAGGAAAGAGAACGCACTATCTTATGGTTTAATGCTCGCACAGTTGCACTAGACTTTTATAAAAATCTAGGTTACAAATTGATAGGGGAAGAATTTGATATTCCGCAAGTAGGGCCTCATGTTAGAATGAAAAAAGACTTACTATGAACAGACGCACATTTTCAAAATTAACGTTGCTAGGAGCTGTTGCTGCCTCCCTCCCACTTCACGCAACCACATCATTTTTTCAAGGTATTTCTGAAGATGAATTGCTAGGTAAAGGTGCTCCGCTTCTTACTAAGACCTCAGCATACAGACTTCGACCAGAAGCTGCAGTTGCTTATGAAGAGATGAGAAGTGCAGCATTTAAGGAAGGAATCAAATTCCAAGTAGTATCTAGCTATAGAGACTATAACCACCAAAATAGAATCTGGGAACGCAAGTACAAAAGCTTTCGCGAAAGCGGACTCAACCCTACTGCGGCAATTGAAAAAATAATTGAATACTCCACCATCCCTGGTACTTCAAGACATCACTGGGGTACAGATATAGATATTGTAGACGCCACTCCAAAAGTTTCTGGTGGACTACTCGTACCATCTAAATTTCATGGTAATGGCCCTTTCTGTAAGTTTAAAGAGTGGATGGATAAGAATGCAAATACATATGGCTTTTACTTAGTCTATACAGATGACCATAACCGTAAGGGTTTTAACTACGAGCCGTGGCATTACAGCTTTAAAAGTTTGTCACTAGACTATCTTAATGAATATCAAAAATTGCCTATTAAAAACAAGTTACAATCGGCTAAATTATTAGGAAGCGAGCATTTTACAGAGTCGTTTATAGACCGCTATCTCCAAGATAATGTAATGGATATTAATCCAGCCTTACGCTCTTAAAGCAACTGGATTTCCTTACGCTCTTGTAGCGCCTCCTTAAAGTCAGAACGGCTAGCTAATGCTTTCCCTATCCATTGCTCTGCCTTACTTTTATCTCCTTTATGCTTATAAATCTGAGCGAGTCTTAAGTAAGCCCAGTCTTTAGGCACTCCGTCTTTTGCTGTATAATTATCAATATATTTTTGCAAACAAGAGATCCCTTGATCTAAACCTATTCCGTATTGACCAGCAATTTTCCCAAATTGATAATGCAATCTATTATCTTCTTTATGTTTAGTCTGAGCGGCTTTTACCGTTGCAAGAGCATCCTCTGGTTTATTATTTTTCTCGTAGTGCTCTTGTAATTTCTGGTAACAAGTTACAGAGCCACCTACTTGAACGGCCTTTCTATAATTTACCTCTGCATCCTTAGGACGGTCATTGTATTCTGCAATATATCCATGGGCTAGATACCCATCTACTGGTGATATTTTGGACAGCTGATCTGCATATTTCATGGCTTTATCTTCACTTCCACCTATAATACTTGGTAACTGAATATAAAACTCAATAAGCGCCCATCTAGCTTCAATATGTTTTGGGTCAAGTGTTGCTGCTGTTTCAAAAGCTTCCTTGATATCACCTATCATAGTCGCCGCTCTCAGCTTATTTACTGCTAGGGCTTTCATACCCATCACGCCACCATATTTATAATGATAGTTTGCATTGTTAGGATACTGCTCAACTAGTTGCTCATAATATGATATGGCATCATTCCAGTTTTCTGCATAGCCTTCTATATCGCCTAGATATTCGATAGTTTTTGCATGAGTGGGATGCGTAGATAAGTATGTTTTGAAAAATGGTTTTGCTTGTTGATACTGTTCTTTCTTAAAAAGAGTTTCCGCTTTCGCGAAAGCGTTATCATTTTGTGCTACCACAAAAAGGGGAAAACACAATAAGAGAATCCATTTTATCATTTTCAAATTTTTATCAAATATATACCAATATGATGCCAAAACTGATTTACTTCTGAGGTGGATATTTACTTAAAATTTTTTCGGCTAGCTTCTTAAAATGAGCTTCCTTTTTTTCGGGAGATGCTTTTACCTTTACATCGCTCTCGCTCGTCGCCTCCCATAAGGTAGCCTGAGAATTTTGAGCTTCATAAATAGTGAAAATAAGCTCTAAGTGTCTTTCGGCTCCTCCTATAGGAATCCCACCACTTACGCCAACTCCCACATTACCTCCACCTCCACCAAGACCTACGCCAATAGTGTTTCTAGAGTTAGTCTCAAATTCCTCTGCTTTTATTTTGATGAAAATATCATTTTCCATCGTTTTTACAAAGCCTCGAGACTGCAATATGCTATCTGTATATTTTAAAAATCTACGCTCGTCAAACTCTGATAAGCCCGATGGCTGAGAGAAGTCGTAATCGTAATTCTTATAACCAGCAATATCTTTCTTAGTATCGTAATCATAATCTACATACATCGTCCCGCAGCTAGTGAGCATTAATGAGACGATAAGACATAAAAAAATCCGCATATCCTTAGTTTTGTATAAAGATAACAAAGGATTATGCAGATTGTTGTATTTAAGTAGTTCTTAACTACTCATTCATCATTTTCCACAATGCATCTTTAAGCTCTACTAGACCTTGTTGTGCAATAGAAGAAATAAATAAGTAAGGTATTGGAAGTTCTCTATCTAGTTCTTCTGAGACTTCTGCTTTAAGCTCTTCATCTAGCATATCACTTTTTGTGATAGCGATGAGTCTACTTTTATCAAGTAATTCTGGATTGTACTTTTGAAGCTCGTTGAGAAGTATTTCATACTGCTCTGCAATACTATCTGCATCTGCAGGGATCATAAATAGTAGTGTAGAGTTACGTTCTATGTGACGTAAGAAACGATGTCCTAGTCCTCTACCCTCAGCTGCTCCTTCTATAATACCAGGAATATCTGCCATTACAAAAGATCTAAAATCCCTATAAGCTACAATCCCTAAGTTAGGCTTAAGTGTAGTAAACTCATAGTTGGCAATTTTAGGCTTTGCCGCTGTAATTGCCGCTAGCAAAGTAGATTTACCTACGTTTGGAAATCCTACGAGACCTACATCTGCAAGTACTTTAAGTTCTAAAGTAAGGTGTACTTCATAACCATCTATACCTGGTTGAGAATGCCTAGGAGTTTGGTTTGTACTCGTTTTAAAGTGCCAGTTACCACGACCTCCCATACCACCGCGAGCGGCGATAAACTCTTGACCATCTTCTGTGATTTCAAAAAGCACCTGATCAGTCTCTGTATCTTTTATAGTTGTCCCTAGTGGCACTTCTATATATTCATCTACTCCATCATGACCTGTAGATCTTGATTTTGCTCCGTTTCCTCCGTGACCAGCACGCAAGTGTTTTTTAAACTTTAAATGTATAAGTGTCCATAGGTTAGTATTTCCTCTTATAATAATGTGGCCTCCACGACCTCCATCTCCTCCATCTGGACCACCCTTCTCAATAAACTTCTCACGGTGTAAATGCGCAGAACCAGAACCTCCATTTCCAGAGGTCGTGTGAATCTTTACATAGTCTACAAAATTTCCTTCAGTCATCTTTCAGCTAGCCTTTTATTTCTTTAATTGTATATCAGTACACTAGTACTATTTATAAGGTGTCAATCACCTTACTTAATCTGTCTGTAATCTCACTTACCGTACCCACGCCGTCAACACCATGGTACTTATTTTGCTTTTCGTAATAATCCTTTAAGATAGCGGTCTCTGCATAATATACTTTTATGCGATTGCGCACCACTTCTTCATCAGCATCGTCTGGTCTTCCTGAAGTCTTACCACGTTCTAATAAACGTTTTACCAAAACCTCGTCATCAACTTCTAGTGCAACCATTGCATTTACAGAAGTATTTTTTTCTTTTAGCAATTTTGAAAGAAAATCTGCTTGATCTTCTGTTCTAGGATATCCATCAAATATAAAACCGTTAGCGTCGGAGTTTCTTGAAACTTCCTCAGCTAACATCTTATTAGTCAGATCATCAGGAGCTAGAAGGCCTTTATCTGAATAAGTTGCAGCAATTTTACCTAACTCCGTGTTGTTCTTGTTATGGTATCGAAATAAATCACCCGTACTTATATGTACTAGGTTATATTTTTCTTTTAAAACTTCGGCTTGTGTTCCTTTACCGGCACCTGGAGGGCCAAATAAAACCAGATTAGTCATCGTAGATTTTTTAAGTTTATAAATGGATGTAAGATTACGTCCTAGACCATTATAGTCTAGACCATATCCTACTACAAAATCATTAGGTACTTCTAGCCCTATATAATCTATTTTATAAGGCTTTTTATAAGCCTCTGGCTTATAAAGTAGGGTTGCTATCGTAAAAGAGGCAACCTCTTCGTCTTTAAGTATTTTTATTATGGTCTCTACAGTATTTCCAGAGTCTACTATATCTTCTACTACAATCACATCGCGCCCTTTAAGTGACGGCTCTGCACCCATTACGGTATGAATTTCATCACTTTGCTGCGTTCCTTCATAACTCGCTACCTTTATAAAGCTCAATTCACAGTCGTGATCAAACTTTTTAATGAGCTCTGAGCTAAAGAGAAATGCACCGTTAAGCACTGTAAGAAATACAGGACACTTGCCCCTATAATCTTCATTAAGACGCACAGCCACACCGTTTACGGCATGTTGCACATTTGTTTTTGTAATAAATTTCTCAAAAGAGAGGTCGTGTAATGTGATGGTATTTTTCATAATAACAAAGGGCAAAGATACCAAGAGGAAATGACAATTGCCTTAAACCCAAAACCCAAATCTCAAAAGGACTTTTTTCAATCACTTCTCAAACTCCATCCTAAGGAAATTTGTACTTTTGAAAACAGTAATTAGATGCTATAAAAAAATCGAGCTTTGGTGGTTAGTCTGCTGTGTTTGGTCAAAGAAATAACTTTTAATTAGATCTCATAGGTCTGCACATAAAACCCGTAAAATGGGATTTAATATTATGACAAACTACTTCTCTTCACAGTTTAAACTTGGAATTTTAGGCGGCGGCCAGCTCGTTAAGATGATGCTTTATGACACTAGAAAGTATGATATCCAAACATATGTGCTTGACCCTAGTGATGATGCTCCTAGCAAGATTGCTTGTGATCATTTTGAGCAAGGAAGTCTTATGGATTATGATACGGTAGTCGCTTTTGGCAAAAAAGTAGATGTACTTACTTTTGAGATAGAAAGTGTGAATATAGAAGCCCTTGAAGCACTAGAAAAAGAGGGGGTAAAAGTGTTTCCGCAACCATCTGTGTTGCGTAACATACAAGATAAAGGAGTGCAGAAAGACTTTTATGCACAACATGATATTCCAACAGCGGGATATACAAAGTACGCTTTCGCGAAAGCGGTAAAAGAAAACATAGACACAGCGTCAAGTGATATCGAATTTCCATTTATCTGGAAATCATGCACGGGAGGATATGATGGAAAAGGAGTCTCTGTCGTAAGAACCGCCGAAGACTTAGACCACCTACCTCAAGTACCATGTATCGCCGAAAAAATGATTCCGTTTAAAAATGAGCTTGCAGTAATTGTGGCTCGTAGTGTATCTGGCGAAGTAAAAACATACCCTGTGGTAGAGATGGAATTTCACCCAGAAGCAAACCAAGTGGAGTATGTAATTTGCCCGGCTCGTATAGATGAGAATGTTGCAAACAAAGCCCGAGCAATCGCAGAGCAGGTTTCAAACGCATTTGGCCACGTAGGTCTACTTGCTGTCGAGATGTTTCAAACAGAAGATGATGAGATTCTTGTAAATGAAGTTGCTCCTAGACCTCACAATAGCGGTCATTACAGCATAGAGGGAAGTTTTACAAATCAGTTTGAGCAACATCTTAGAGCTATTTTAGACTTACCACTAGGTAATACAGATAGCAAAGTAGCATCTGTAATGGTGAACCTAGTAGGTGATGAGGGACATACAGGCGCAGTAAAATATAAGAACATAGAACAAATCATGGCGATGGATGGTGTGACACCACACATCTATGGCAAGAAGGAAACAAGACCTTTCCGTAAGATGGGACACGTTACCATTGTAAATCACGATCTTGCAAAGGCAAGACAGGTAGCACAAGAGGTTAAAGAAAATATACGTGTAATTGCACAATAAAAAATAAAGATTATGAAAGTAGGAATCATAATGGGAAGCACTAGCGACCTACCAGTAATGCAAGAAGCTATAGACTTCTTAAAAGAAATGAATATTGATACCGAGGTAGATATTGTGAGCGCTCATCGCACACCAGAAAAGCTTTTTGATTATGGTAAAAATGCTCATACTCGCGGTATTAATGTAATTATAGCTGGGGCCGGAGGTGCTGCACACTTACCTGGAATGGTAGCTTCACTATCACCACTACCGGTAATAGGTGTTCCTGTAAAATCTCGTAACTCTATAGATGGATGGGATTCTGTTCTTTCTATTTTACAAATGCCAGGAGGTGTCCCAGTTGCAACAGTAGCGCTGGATGGAGCAAAAAATGCAGGTATTCTTGCTGCTCAGATTCTAGGAGCTAGAGATGGCGCAGTACAAGATAAAATTATAGCTTACAAGGAAGGGCTTAAGCAGAAGGTTATAGAAGGTGCAAAAAGCATACAATAGAAAAGACCACCTAAAAGGTGGTCTTTAACAATGCAGTATACTGGGAAATGATAACGTATTTATTAACCATTCTAAATATTAACCAAACCTTTTCTACACATTGATTGGGGGAAATATCGTTTTAAACTAAAGTGAAAGTACTCTAGTTTTTTTCTATGTAAACAAACATAAAAAATTCATTCTATTTATCGACAACATCCCTGCTTTTTTCGATAAAGTACATGTTTTCAAAAAATTACAAAATTAAATGTCCATGTCGCTTACAAACAATCCGCTATTACAAGCTTTTAATGAAGCTCCTTTTTCTCAAATTAAAGACGAACATTTTAAGCCAGCCTTTGAAGAAGCAATACGTTTAAGTCGTAAAGAAATAGACGATATCGCTACCAGCGCCGAGCCTGCTACTTTTACAAATACCATTGCAGCCTTAGACTACGCTGGACAGCAACTAGACCGAATTTCGAGTATCTTTTTTAACTTAAATAGCGCCGAAACTTCAGAAGCTATTCAGAAAATAGCTCAAGAAGTTTCTCCACTGCTCACAGCTTTTAGTAATGACGTTACTCTCAACGAGCAGTTATTTGCTAGAATTCAAGATATATACGCTCAAAAAGACAGTTTAGACCTTACCGTAGAAGAAAAAACACTTCTCGATAAAAAATATAAGAGTTTCTCTCGTAATGGAGCCAACTTACCAGAAGATAAAAAATCCCGCTTACGCGAAATTGATACTGCGCTAGCACAATTAAAACTGAGTTTTGGCGAAAACATTCTAGCAGAAACAAACAGCTACGAGTTACACATTACTGATGAAAAAGATCTAGCAGGAATACCTGATAGTGCAAAAGAAGCATTTGCTGCCGAAGCTACTTCTAGAGAAAAAGATGGATGGGTAGTAACACTTGATTACCCTAGCTACATTCCTTTTATCAAGTATGCAGATAATCGTAAGCTACGTAAAGAGTTATCGCTTGCGTTTGGAAGCAGAGCATTTAAAAATAACGAGCACGACAATCAAAAAAATACGCTGGAGATTGCAAACTTGCGTTTTGAACGCGCACAATTACTGGGATATGCCACTCACGCTCATTTTGTACTAGAAGAGCGCATGGCAAAAACGCCAGAAAAAGTAATAAGCTTCCTTAATGAGTTATTAGAAAAAGCTGCTCCAGCAGCCAAAAATGAATTTGCACAACTAGAAAAATTTGCAAAAGAACTTGATAACATTGATCGCTTAGAAAAATGGGATGGTTCATATTATTCTGAGAAGCTTAAGAAAAAACTTTTTAGCCTAGATGACGAGCAACTCAAGCCATATTTCAAGTTAGAAAATGTAATTGACGGAGTTTTTGAAATTGCGACAAGACTGTTTGGACTTCAGTTTGAACAAGTATATGATGTAGATGTCTACCACAAAGAGGTTAAAACGTATCGCGTAACAGATGCAGATGACAACTATATATCTTTATTTTATGCAGATTTCCACCCACGTAAAGGAAAGCGTGGTGGAGCCTGGATGACTTCTTTTAAAGGTCAAAAAATTGAGAATGGTGTAAATGATCGCCCGCATGTATCTAATGTATGTAACTTCACTCCTTCTACACCTAGCAAGCCATCTTTACTTACGTTTAATGAAGTGACTACACTCTTTCACGAGTTTGGACACGGACTACACGGTATGCTTGCAAATACCACCTACCCTAGCCTCTCAGGAACTTCTGTGTACTGGGATTTTGTAGAGTTACCTAGCCAAGTGCTAGAGAACTGGTGTTATGAGAAAGAAGCATTAGAACTTTTTGCAACTCACTATGAAACCGGTGAAGTAATCCCAATGGACTTGGTTCAGAAAATAAAAGATGCTGCTACCTTCCAAGAAGGAATGGGAACCTTGCGCCAACTAAGCTTTGGCTTACTAGACATGTCTTGGCATGGTCAAGATCCGAGTGATATTAAGGACGTAAAAGTATTTGAAACAAAAGCTTTTGGAGATACTTCTCTATATCCTGACACTCCAGAAACGTGTATGAGTACAGCATTTGCACACATCTTTCAAGGCGGATATTCTTCTGGATATTACAGCTACAAATGGGCAGAAGTACTAGATGCAGATGCTTTTGAATACTTTAAAGAAGAGGGTATTTTTAATAAAGAAGTGGCAGCTAAGTTTAAGGATCACGTACTCTCAAAAGGAGGAACAGAGGACCCTATGACATTGTATAAACGTTTCCGTGGGCAAGAACCTAAACCGGAAGCATTACTACGACGTGCAGGGCTTATTTAAGTTCAAACATTAATCAGATTACAAAGGGAGCTCATTATATGGGCTCCTTTTTATTTTTCTCCTCTATCCACTTAGACATAAACTTGGTACTACGCATCGAGTGATGCAGCAACATTTGTCCAGTGAAATTATTACGTCGGCCGGTTTCTAAATTAGTCTTAATAGTATTGATTCTCGTTATGAAATCTTCTTCAAAATCTTCTTTTTGAAAATTCTTATTAATGATTTCTCTTCCTTGCTCCTGAGCTTTTTGCCAAGCTACGCTATCATTATATAATGTGATTGCCTCTCTTGCAAAAGTCGCATCATCATCAGTTATCGCTCCACTCCAAGGCAAGCCTTGTTGCATTCCCTCTGCCCCTATTGTTGTGGTCACAGATGGAGTTCCACACTGCATCGCATCGATAAACTTTCCTTTTAAACCTGCCCCAAAACGCAACGGAGCGAGTAATACAAGTGCATTGGCTATCACTTCATGAGCATCTTCTGCTCTTCCTTTTACAATAAATCCATCCTTCTTATTATGCAGTTGCATCACTTTTTCTGATGGATAAGCTCCATAGATATGTAACTCTGCCGCAGGAATTTCTTTTTTAATAAGTGGCCAAATATTCTTTTTAAGCGCTAGCGTAGCATCCCAGTTAGGAAGATGTATAAAATTACCTATCGCTATAAAATATTGTCGCTCATTAAAAGGCTTACAATCGGCTGGCGCTTTTGGCAATAAAAATGGTAGGTAATGTAAGAGTGAGCTAGGCACTTTAAAAAAGTCTTGTAACAATGCAATCTCCACTAGAGAAATCATTAATGTAAGATCACATCTATATATGGCTGCAATTTCCCTTTTGGCTACATCAGAGATAAGATCTTGCTCGCTGAAATCTCTATCCTCATTTACTGCTTGCTGGCGTGCTTTTCTCAGGCAGTGCAAATCTTCGGTGTCTAGTATTTTTATGGCATCTGGACATTGTTCTGCGATGCGCCATCCAAATTGCTCTTCGGCCATGAAACGGTCAAAAAGAACAATGTTGGGTTGGTACGCTTTCGCGAAAGCGTTAAAAGATTCATCATTTACACGTATCTCTTGGGTAGTAATCCCAAGCGTTTCTAGATCAAAAGCATTTTCTGAAACTCCAGCCGTACTAGCATAAGTAATCTTCCAACCCTTTGCCAGCATTATATCTAATAGCTGCAACATCCTACTTCCCGCTGCCGAAGAGGTAGGCTCAACCCATACTGTAGAGATCACTAATACGTTCATAAAATCAAAAATACAGATAAGAATATTGCTTTGATTAAAAATATTCTTTCATTTATTATTGAAACTACAATAACATTCGTATATTTGCTGTATGGAATTTAGTCAAGCAAAAAATAAGTTTATACAAACGTGGGGAGCCTTAGGATCTCAATGGGGAATTAATAAAACCATGGCGCAAATTCATGCATTATTAATGGTATCTCCAGAAGCACTTAGCATGGAAGATATCATGAGTGAACTTCATATCTCTCGCGGTAATGCGAGCATGAATTTACGCTCACTTATAGACTGGGGCATTATTTTTAAAGAATACAAAGCCGGTGAACGAAGAGAATACTTTGTAGCCGAGGGAAATATAGATGAACTTGCCAGAAAGATTGCAAAGGAGCGCAGCAAGCGAGAAATCAAACCTACACTACGTGTTTTAGAAGAAGTTACAAACCTAGAAAATACAGATACAAAAGAAGCGGCTCACTTTAAAGCAAAAACAGCCGAGCTTTATGAATTTGTCTCCAGAGCCGACAGCATGCTTGAAAAAATCACCGATTATAAAGAGAACTGGATTACTAAGACCATATTAAAACTGATGAAGTAATACTTCTCAATCTAAAATAACTAAGCACTGAAATATGTGCTTTTTATTGAATTAAATGTTTCATTATTTTCTGAAAGAATAATAATTAAATATCCTCAAATGATTGCATTTTTCTTAATTCTAATTTTTGGATTGTTACCTATTATAATTGGCATTTATCAACTAATCCAATTCGTCCAGTATTTAAACTCTTGGAGTAATATAAAACCAAATCTAAAGATATACTTTTTAGTCTATGGAATTCTCATAACGTTCCTCATACTTTATTCCTTCATTCAATACTACTGTAAAGTTCAGTTTAGCTATTTCTTAATTCTAATACCCAGCGGATTTATTTTAGGTATTTACTTTTTCTTTTTATCGGACGCTCAGCAAGATTATGATAATCAAACCAATAAATAATTATGAAAACCATCTACAAAATCAACAAAGTCATTGTGATCATTAATTTGATTCTCTTTATTATACCATATTTTGGATTGATATTTATGATAGCTACAGGCGCTACTCAGATCATTCTTTATTTAATACACCTATGCTATTGGAAAAAGATACCTACCCTATTTAAAAAACATCTTATTCTTTATGGGTTACTAGTTACGGCTACGTTGTCTTTTCTATACTTTGGTGAGGAGTTTGTTTATGCAAAAGACTTCGTTTTTGTAGTCAGTTTAATTTCAGCTGGACTCCTTGCATTTTACGCTCTTTATACCTCAAGAGCACTGAGTCTTAATGATGAATTAAAATCTACTTGTCATGAGCTATAACATCATCGCATACAGTATTTATGGTGTACTAATGAGTATCGTTATTATACAAGTAGGCAAAATCTGCTATCGCAATGGCAATGTGTTTGTGGCAAGCTTGATGCCAGACAATCTTAAATTATGTACATATATCAATAAGGTATTGCTAGTAGGTTACTACCTCGTAAATCTTGGATACTCCGTTTATATGATTTCTACTTGGAATGCAATCACCTCTCCTCATGATGTCATATCAAACATTGCTTCTCATGCTGGACAAATCATTATGCTTCTTGCAGCGCTTCATTATATAAACATCGCAGGCTTACAATTACTTTTTAATAAACAATCACTATCTAAATTTTAAATTATGGAAACTTCAAAAATCATCATCGGCTATTTTA
Source organism: Dokdonia sp. Dokd-P16 (assembly GCF_003095655.1). Classification (NCBI taxonomy): domain Bacteria; kingdom Pseudomonadati; phylum Bacteroidota; class Flavobacteriia; order Flavobacteriales; family Flavobacteriaceae; genus Dokdonia; species Dokdonia sp. Dokd-P16. Next base: position 2,070,083 of record NZ_CP029151.1, on the reverse strand, counting down.
TTTACTTACCTGTCATTCTATTATTGACATTTTTTGTCTCGCGCACGCTTTTTAAGAATGGAAAAACATTTATGCTTGACATTTTTAAAGGCAAAGAAGAGATTGCAAATGCTACCAACAAGCTTTTTGAAGTAGGGTTCTACCTCCTTAATCTTGGGTTTGGGCTACTTATCTTAAAGATTAGTGATTATCGCTTTGATGAAACTTACCAAAGTCTCATTGAGATTTTAAGTAGTAAAATAGGTGGTTTCTCAATTTACTTAGGAGCTATGCTGTTCCTTAACTTATTGCTATTTTTTAGAGGTCGTAGAAAATCTAGAGCTATACAACCTCAACAAGTGTAAACTATAACATCATGAAAAAATTAATTATATCAGGTGGGAGCGGCTTTTTAGGGTCGCTCTTAACTGATTATTTCAGGAGTAGGTTTGAGGAGATTGTTTTGCTTTCGCGAAAGCAAAAACCACAGCACAACAACGTGCGAACGGTAGTTTGGGATGCTAAAAATTTCTCTGGCTGGGAGCGAGAATTTGAAGATGCAGATGTAGTTATTAATGTGGCTGGACGCTCTGTAGACTGTCGCTATACGGATAAAAACAAAGACCTTATCATGAACTCCCGTGTAGACACGACTACGATTATAGGGAAAGCGATTGCACAATGCAAAAATCCTCCTTCCACGTGGCTCAACTCATCTACAGCAACTATATATCGTCACTCGCTAGATAAGGAAATGACCGAAAGCAATGGAGAAATAGGTACTGGGTTTTCGGTAAGTGTGGCAAAAGCATGGGAAGATGCATTCTTCACAAGCACGACGCCTCAAACCCGAAAGATTGCGTTGCGCACATCAATCGTACTTGGCAAAAATGGCGGAGCCTTGCAACCCATTAAAAAAATCACCCAACTAGGACTAGGAGGAAAACAAGGTGATGGGAAGCAAAAATTTAGTTGGATTCATGAAGAAGACTTTTTACGTAGTCTTGACTTTCTCATAACCAACACAGCTATAGACGGACCAATTAATATAGTGGCACCTAAGCCCACCACAAATGCACATCTTATGTCATTGATGCGTGATACTCTCAAAATTCATTTTGGCATCCCTTCTCCAAAACCATTATTGGAAGTTGGTGCCTTTGTAATAAGAACAGAAACCGAATTATTACTCAAAAGCCGCAACGTAATCCCAGAACGATTATTAAAAGAGGGATTTACATTTAAGCACAGCCAACTAGACAAGGCTTTAAAAGATTTATTATGTTAGTTCACATTTCCTTGAGCTCAAATTTCTTGGATGAATAACCTATAATAATCGAACGCAAGCCCCTTGATTGTTTTAAAAATCAATATGCTAATCAGTTTTATGTTATTTTTGAAAAAATATACGACAGATTGATTATGTCCACTAACCAAATAGACCCCACAAAATGGGTAGACCAGTACTCGGACTACCTATTTAATTATACCATCGCCCGCGTAAATGATCGCGACATGGCAAGAGACTTAATTTCTGAGACTTTTCTCGCTGGTCTTAAGTCAATGAAAAACTTTAAAGGAGAGGCTACAGAACGTACGTGGCTCATTTCCATTTTAAAGCGTAAAATCATTGACCACTACCGCAAGACAAACTCTAAGAAAGGTAAGGCAGAAGTACACATCAATTACAAAGATGATGAGAGTGAAGGCGACTGGCTAGAGGAGCGCGTTGCAGATCCATTTGATAAAACTGCCGAAGATAGCATCGAAAATGAAGAGCTAGGCGAGGCGATTTTTAATTGCTTAAGTAAGTTGCCAGAAAAGCAAGCTCGTATTTTTAAGATGAAAACTATAGACGACTTTGATACTGAAGCAATTTGTAATGAATTTGATATTACTCCGTCTAACTTTTGGGTAATTATCCACAGAGCCCGCACAGCCATGGCAAGCTGTATGGAGAAAAATTGGCTATAAGTATCTAAAATAATTAAAAGTAAAAAAATGAAATTAAAAACTGAATGTCACGAGGCTAACCACATCTGCGACAAGAACCAGTATAATGAGGCTTCATTGTTAGAAAAGATAAGACTGAGTTTTCACCTTATCTATTGTAAAGCTTGTAGAAAATATTCTGCTCGTAATGGAAAGCTTAGTAAAGCAATAAAAAATCCATCTGTAGAAACCGTTTCTATATCTGACAAAGAACTCATGAAGCAACGCCTTCAAGAGCAGCTTAATCAAGTAAATAATTAAATAACAACGCTAGACTTAACCAAAGTAGCGGGATTCCCTCTACCCAAAAAGAAGTAAAATAACTCTTAATTGAAGTACGCTTTCGCGAAAGCGTGATACAAACCACTACCACTGCTACAATAATTGAGTGTGTAGTTAAAATTGGCATAGATAAGTCGTCCTTTAAGAAGTCTAGAATTAAAAATAGTAAAAGCCAAATCACACCAATGATTTTGGCTTTTTTTATGCCTACTATTTGAGGAAGTGTACGTAAAGAGGCGACGTCATAACTCGTATCTCTTATCTCAAATGGAATCATGATAGCGATTACAAAAAGAAAGCGTTGTAGACATACAATCCACACATCCCAGTACATAGAGAGTCCTTGCTCTAAAACTGGTAATATCACCGTGACTCCTGCCCATACTAAACCTATGATGTAAATCTTTATACCAGAGATGCTTCTCAAATTTCCCTTATCACTTTCTGTGCTTGCTGCTGGGAGAAAAAATGGAACTGCATACAGTAACGTGATTAACCCCAAAATACCACAAGCCACCCACACTTCTATTGGGAGCCAAAATGCCGTTATTATCATCCCAATTCCGCAAAAAACAGAAAAAACTTGTATTGATTTTAATGATTTTGCTAGGCTTCGATGGTGTAAACCAGCTATTTCGGCATATTTAACAAAATTATAGCCAGTCACTGTGCTAAAAAATAAAAACGCAAGCAACTCGTAATTAACGTTTATGTCTAAAGACAAACAAGTCACCCACCCTAATGCAACCACGGCTAAGCTCACGTGGATACTACTGTTTATATAAAAGTCAAAAACACGTTTAAACAACTGCATTAGACAAAAATACTACAACTGTTAATAAGGTTGTATTTCCGTTGAAAACATTAGCTTGCTATGAGGCAAATAAGTCGTAAAAATCGATTTCGTTGCCTTATTTTTGTTGGACCTAAAAATATTCAATACGATGAATACAGATTCGTTTGCATTACGCCACATAGGCCCACGTAGAAGTGATCTTCCTGAGATGCTTAAAACAGTAGGCGCTGAAACTATCGAGCAGCTCATATTTGAGACTATTCCTGACAACATTAGACTTGAGAACAACCTCACGCTAGACCCTGCGCTTAGCGAGCATGAGTTTGCTGCACATATCACAGCACTGTCTAATAAAAACAAAGTATTCAGATCTTTTATAGGTCTAGGATATAATCAAGCGATTACACCAGCAGTAATACAGCGTAATATTCTAGAAAATCCGGGATGGTACACGGCTTACACTCCTTACCAAGCAGAGATTGCTCAAGGACGTCTAGAAGCATTGCTTAACTACCAGACCATGATCACAGATCTTACAGGTATGGAGCTTGCAAATGCATCTTTACTTGATGAGTCTACCGCAGCTGCAGAGGCAATGGCATTGCTATTTTCTGTACGTAGCCGTGATCAGAAAAAGGCAGACGTAAATAAATTCTTTGTATCTGAAGAGATTCTACCTCAAACGCTTTCTTTATTACAAACCCGTGCAACTCCAATAGGTGTTGAACTGGTAGTAGGAAATCATGAGGAATTTGATTTTTCTAAAGAATTCTTTGGAGCCATCTTGCAATATCCAGGTGTTTCTGGAAAGGTATTTGACTACGCAGCTTTTGTAGCAAATGCAAATGCAGCAGACATTAAAGTAGCTGTAGCAGCAGATATATTGAGCCTTGTAAAACTACGCGCTCCAGGAGAATTTGGAGTAGACGTGGTCGTAGGTACTACACAACGCTTTGGTATTCCGCTAGGATACGGAGGTCCTCATGCAGCATACTTTGCTACTAAGGAAGAATACAAAAGAAGCATCCCAGGACGTATCATTGGAGTAACAAAAGACACTGATGGTAAGCGCGCCCTGCGTATGGCGCTTCAAACACGTGAACAACACATCAAGCGTGATAAGGCAACTTCAAACATCTGTACTGCACAGGTATTACTTGCTGTTATGGCGGGAATGTACGGTGTATATCACGGTCCAGAGGGATTAAAAAATATTGCAAATAAAGTGCACAACACTGCAGCTACCGTTGCAGATGCACTAGAACAACTAGGATTGTATCAAACTAACGAGAGTTATTTTGACACTATCCAGATAAAAGCAGATGCTGCCAAAGTAGCTGCTGTAGCACAAGAAATGGAAATCAACTTCCATTACCCAGACGCAGAGACTGTAGCAATCTCTATACATGAAGCTACCACTTTACAAGATGTAAATGATATCGTTTCCGCTTTCGCGAAAGCGTACTCAAAAGAAACTATCACTGTATCTCAAATTGCCGAAGGAAACGCGATTCCTGCAAGTGTGGCTCGTGAGACTTCATTCTTACAACTTCCAGTATTTAATAGCTATCATTCTGAAACAGAATTGATGCGTTACATCAAAAAACTAGAACGTAAAGATTTATCATTAAACCACTCCATGATATCTCTAGGCTCTTGTACAATGAAGCTTAACGCAGCGTCTGAGATGTTACCACTTTCTGATCCGCAATGGGGGAATATGCACCCATTTGCACCATTAGATCAGGCAGAAGGATACCAGACTATGCTTAAAAAACTTGAAGATCAACTTACGGAGATTACAGGTTTTGCAGGTACATCACTACAACCTAACTCTGGAGCTCAGGGAGAGTATGCCGGTCTTATGGTAATACGTGCATACCACGAATCTCGTGGAGACAGCCACAGAAACATCTGCCTTATCCCATCATCTGCACACGGAACAAATCCTGCAAGTGCGGTAATGGCTGGTATGAAAGTAGTAGTTACAAAAGCACTTGAAAACGGAAACATCGATGTAGATGATTTACGTGAAAAAGCAGAGAAGCACAAGGACAACCTTGCGGCACTTATGATCACATACCCATCTACACATGGAGTATACGAAAGCGCTGTAAAAGAAATAACCTCACTCATACATGAGCATGGTGGTCAAGTATATATGGATGGTGCAAACATGAATGCACAAGTTGCCTTGACTAACCCAGGAGCAATTGGTGCAGATGTATGTCACTTAAACCTACACAAAACGTTTGCTATTCCTCACGGAGGTGGTGGCCCAGGAGTAGGACCTATATGTGTTGCAAAGCAGCTAGTTCCTTTCTTACCTACTAACCCAGTGGTTACAACAGGCGGTGAGCAAGCGATTACTGCAATAAGCGCAGCTCCATGGGGATCTGCACTTGCATGTCTTATATCTTACGCATACATCACGATGCTAGGTGAGCCAGGATTGCGTCACTCTACAGAGTATGCTATTCTTAATGCAAACTACATCAAAGAGCGTCTTGACGGCGCTTACCAATGTTTATATGTAGGAGAACGCGGTCGTGCTGCACACGAGATGATTATAGACTGTCGTCCATTTAAAGCTCATGGTATCGAAGTAACAGATATCGCAAAGCGTCTTATGGATTATGGTTTCCACGCTCCTACGGTTTCTTTCCCAGTAGCAGGAACTATGATGATAGAACCTACAGAGAGTGAAAGCAAAGAAGAACTAGATCGTTTTTGTGAAGCTATGCTTTCTATTAGAAAGGAAATTGACACAGCAAGTTCTGATGAGCCTAACCACATTATGAAAAATGCACCGCATACTCTAGCAATGGTCACTGCAGATACTTGGGAGTTCTCATACTCTAGAGAGAAAGCCGCTTACCCGCTAAGCTATGTTGCAGAAAATAAATTCTGGCCTACTGTGCGTCGTGTAGATGACGCTTATGGTGATCGTAATTTAATATGTACCTGTGCTCCTATTGAGGAATACATGGAAGCATAAGTGCAGAATAACTGAAACATCTATTATTTTGATAAAAACATTGTCAAAATTGAGATGATCTCATAAGTAAAGGTCAAAATCTAGCGTTTTGACCTTTTACTATTTTATACATACATCAAGATTAATTTAATAACGGTAAAGTTCTCACTGATAAGTAGCTAAAAACAGCTTATTATTATGGATTTCACAAAATAAATAGGAACAGTTATGACATCGGGCAATCCCATTCTGTTTTATTAACTTTACCTCCTTACAAAATACCCTATATGGCAATTAAGATAACAGGTTTAGGCAGCTACATTCCAGAAGTCGTTACAAAAAATGACAACTTTCAAAAACATCAATTTTTGAATATGGATGGCTCTGCCATTAAATCTGAAAATGGTATCATCATAGAGAAGTTTAAAGCCATTACTGGTATTTCAGAACGACGCTATGCACCTGCTGGTATGCAATCCTCGGACATGGGGACGCAAGCAGCCCTAAAAGCTATTAAAGACTCAGGAGTAGACCCTGAAACACTAGACTACATTATTTGCGCTCACAATTATGGTGATGTACAAAAGGGATCAAACTTTAGCGATATTGTTCCTAGCCTTGCATCACGTATTAAACACAACTTACGTATCCAAAACCCTAAGTGTGTGGCTTACGATATCCTTTTTGGGTGTCCAGGGTGGATAGAAGGTGTCATTCAAGCGCAAGCATATATCAAAGCTGGTATGGCAAAAAAATGTCTTGTTATTGGTACTGAGATGCTTTCTCGCGTGGTAGATGATCACGACAGAGATAGCATGATTTACAGTGATGGTGCTGGAGCATCTATTATTGAGCAAGATGATAGCAACACTGGAATCTTATCTTTTGAGACAGCTACATTCACCTATGATGAAGCTTATTTCCTTTTTAACGGATCTTCATACAACCCAGAAGCAGAACAGCAAACTAAGTACATAAAAATGTATGGTCGCAAGATTTATAATTTTGCGCTTACACAAGTACCTCAAGCCATGAAAACGTGCCTTGAAAATAGTGGCTGTACAATAGCAGATGTTAAGAAAATATTTATCCATCAAGCAAACGAGAAGATGGACGAGGCTATTGTAAGTCGTTTTTACAAACTTCACGACTTAGAAATGCCTGAACATATTATGCCTATGAGCATAAACACACTAGGTAACAGCTCAGTTGCTACGGTTCCTACGGTATTTGACTTAGTACGTCAAGGAGCTCTAGAAAATCACGAGATTAACAAAGGTGATGTCGTTATTTTTGCAAGTGTAGGTGCTGGTATGAACATCAACGCTATGGTATATCGCTATTAATTAAGAGACAAGAACCCTCTTTTTTTATGTGTTACTAACTGTAAATTATCATTAAACGTGTACGAAAACACTTTTCCAAACAAACGATACAAACACACCATCAATTTTCTCAAGGAAGTAATTCCTGACACAAATGAGGAAATTCTTGATCTGGGTGTGCGTAACCCATTTGTAGATTTTATGGAACGTGAAGGATATACAGTACAAAATACATCGGGAGAAGATCTAGATATAGACACGAGTGCTGTACAACAAGCAGATGCAACGGTGATTACTGCGTTTGAGATTTTTGAACATCTACTCGCACCTTTTAACGTGCTGCAAGATATAAAAGCAGATAAAATAGTAGCGAGCGTCCCATTAAAACTATGGTTCTCCCCTGCTTATCGTTCCAAGACTGATATGTGGGATAGACATTACCATGAGTTTGAAGATTGGCAATTTGACTGGCTTTTTGAAAAAGCGGGCTGGGAAATTAAAAAACGTGAAAAGTTTACGAATCCCGTCAAGAAAGTAGGAATTAGACCACTACTTAGAATGATTACTCCCCGCTATTACTTGATTTACGCCGAACGCAAGTCATAATGAATTTCTACATCGTCATACCTTGTCACAATGAGGCGCAGTTTATAAAACAAACGCTAGACTCCTTAGTTGCACAAACATTGCTCCCTAAAAAGGTAGTTATAGTAAATGACCAAAGTACAGATGATAGTGAGGAGATAATTTCCGCTTTCGCGAAAGCGTATTCTTTCATAGAAATCCTCAATACCACAAGTAGTGATATTCACCTACCTGGTAGCAAAGTGATACAAGCCGTTCAAAAAGGGATAAACACGCTCGATGAAGATTATGACATCCTTTGCAAATTTGACGCAGATCTTATTTTTCCTGTGAATTACCTGGAGACCATTGCTCATGAATTTGAAAAAAATCCTCGCATCGGAATGGCTGGCGGATTTTGTTATGTTGAAAAAAATGGAGATTGGGTTCTTGAAAACCTAACCAACAAAGACCACATACGCGGCGCTCTTAAAGCGTATAGAAAAGAATGTTTTAAAGAAATAGGCGGTCTTAAACCAGCAATGGGATGGGACACCATAGACGAGCTTCTTGCAAAATATTATAACTGGCAGGTTATCACAAACGACACGCTGCATGTAAAACACCTGAAACCAACAGGCAACACCTACAACAAGGCAGCACAATTTAAACAAGGAGAAGCATTCTACGGAATGAGATACGGCTTTTGGCTCACCCTGATAGCATCAATCAAGTTAGCAAATCGCAAAGGGAACTTGCTTTTAACTAATGATTATTTGCGTGGATATTTTCGCGCAAAGCGATCTAAAAAAGATCACCTTGTGAGTGCACAAGAAGGAACATTTATAAGAAACTTACGATGGAAAGGAATAAGATCTAAGCTTGGTGTCTAATTCTTAACCTAATCTTTAAAATTGTCACTAAGACATTAATTACTTTTGCTTAAATCTTTACTACAATGAATATACAGTCTATATCAAAATATCTATCGCTATGTGTAATAGGTATGACCATATCTTGTGCATCTGTAAGCAGTACAGCACAAAACAAAAAACCTAAGAATATTATACTTATGATAGCAGATGGCACTGGTTTAAGCCAGATTTCTGCTAGTCAATATTATAATACGCAGCCGTCTAATTATGATCGTTTCAAAACGATAGGGCTTATTAAAACTTCTTCGGCAAGTGATTTGATTACAGACTCTGCTAGTGGAGCTACGGCTTTTTCTACGGGACTAAAAACGTATAATGGAGCCATTGGTGTTGATACCGACACCATAGCCGTACCTACTATACTTGAAGATTTAGAAAAAAGAGGTTTTGCTACAGGTGTTATAGCAACTTCAACCATCACTCATGCAACTCCTGCAAGTTTTTATGCTCATCAGAAGTTTAGAAAAATGGAGCTAGAGATTGCCGAAGACATGATCAACTCTGGCGTTGATTTTTTTGCAGGTGGAGGACGTAAATATTTTGAAAATAGAGAAGACGGAAATAACCTCGTAGCAGCGCTTGAATCAAAAGGGTATGAAATGCACTTAGGCAGACTGGATCCAGCATTAACAATGAAGAAAGATAAAAACTATGGCTTCTTACTAGCAGATAGCGGGATGCCTAAATTTTTAGAGGGTCGTGGTTCTTTTTTATATGATGCTACTAAGCTAGGAATAAAGAAACTTTCTCAAAATAAGAAAGGTTTTTTCTTAATGGTAGAAGGTTCTCAAGTAGACTGGGGCGGGCATAATAATGATAGTGAGTACTTAATAAGCGAACTTATAGACTTTGACACAGTGATAGGTCAAGTGCTTGATTATGCCGAGAAAGATGGGAACACACTTGTTATTGTAACTGCAGATCATGAGACCGGTGGCTTTACACTTGCATCAAAGGCTGGAGATTACAATACCATCGAACCATCATTTTCTACAGGTGGACACAGTGCTACTATGGTACCCGTTTTTGCTTACGGACCTGGTGCTTCTGAGTTCATGGGAATTTATGAGAATACTGCTATTCATGCCAAAATGAAGAAATTACTAAAACAGCAGTAGTCATAAACCTATCTTAAATACTATTTTAACAATCGTATTAATACCTACATTAGCCACTTAAACATCGTCAATGTCGTACCTACACTCTATAGGTGAATATTTCTTAATGATAAAAAACACCTTTGTAAAACCTACAAAGGGTAGAGTGTTGCGTGATCTTATTTTTAAAGAAATTGATGATTTGATTATAGGCTCACTTGGTATAGTTGCATTTATATCTTTTTTTGTAGGAGCCGTTGTCGCAATACAAACAGCGCTTAATCTTACTAATCCGTTATTACCAAAGTCACTGATTGGGTTTGCTGCAAGACAATCTATTATACTAGAGTTTGCCCCTACCTTCGTATCAGTAATTATGGCTGGAAAAGTAGGATCTTTTATCACCTCCAGTATAGGAACAATGCGCGTTACAGAACAGATAGACGCGCTAGAGGTTATGGGGATTAACTCTCTTAACTACTTAATCTTCCCTAAGATTGTTGCAATGTGCATCTATCCATTCCTAATCGCAATAGGCATGTTTTTAGGCGTTATAGGCGCATATACAGCCGCTGTTTATGGAGGTTTTGCACCTAGTAATGACTTTTTATCAGGGCTTCAGCAAGATTTTATTCCTTTTCAGCTTTTCTATGCCTTTTTTAAGACCTTCTTATTTGCATTTTTACTAGCAACTATCCCTGCATACCATGGATATTACATGCAAGGTGGAGCACTAGAAGTAGGTAAAGCCAGCACCACTTCTTTTGTATGGACTAGTGTCGCCATTATTCTTGTAAACTTTATAGTCACTCAATTATTACTAAGCTAGATGATAGAAGTAAAAGAAATACGAAAATCATTTGGTGATAACGAAGTTTTAAAAGGCTTCTCAACCAAGTTTGAATCTGGTAAGACTAATCTTATTATAGGAACATCTGGATCTGGTAAAACGGTATTCTTAAAAACTATGTTAGGCCTTTTTAAGCCCGACAGCGGACAAATAATCTACGATGGCAATCCATACTCAGAACTTGATGATGAACACCAACGTGATCTTAGAGAACAGATAGGGATGGTTTTTCAAGGCAGCGCCTTGTTTGACTCAATGACTGTGGAAGAAAACATCGCTTTCCCGCTCAAGATGTTTACTAAGATGAAAAAGAAGGAACGCATTGAAAGAGCAAATGTGGTCATCAACCGTGTGAATCTAGAGAATGCAAACCATAAGTTACCTTCAGAAATATCTGGGGGAATGCAAAAACGTGTAGCCATCGCCAGGTCTATTGTAAACAATCCAAAATATCTTTTTTGTGATGAGCCTAACTCTGGACTAGATCCTAATACTGCTACCGTAATTGACAATCTTATTAGAGAGATTACCATAGAGCAAGATATTACAACCATCATCAATACGCATGATATGAATTCTGTGATGGAAATAGGAGATCATATTGTGTACCTTCAGAAAGGCCACTTAGCCTGGGAAGGAACCAAAGATGAAATCTTTAAAACAGATAATAAAGACGTTACAAATTTTGTGTACTCCTCAAACCTATTTAAAATGGTAAGAGAAGCACAAAACTCTTAAATGTTGCGCTTTCGCGAAAGCGCCACTTATAGCATCACACTGCTTTAAAAAATTACACCTAGGCATTTAAGAAACTGTCTTACATAGTAAAGAACAGCGATGTTATTTCTTTCTCCAAACATTACCATTCACAACTACGGTATCGAGACTAAAACGCTCTTTTATCCATTGCCCTAGTTTTTGCTGCTGTTTATTTCTTACGCTTTGGGACAAGCTATCTGCCCACTCTACTCGAACTACCGTTAAGGTATCAATACCTCCAGAAAAATCTGTAGTAATCTCCGTAGCATAACCAAATCGTTTAAGCCCATCATAATTTATCTTTGCCTCATTACGCATAGATGCAAATGGTAATGCTGTCCCTCGAAGTTGGGTCACCTCATTCTCAAGAAGACGAATTTGCTCATCCTTAGAAGTCATTGCTTCTTGATTTTTTACATATAGATCTTCAAGAATACCAGAGCGTACCTCTGTACTTAATCTTGCTGCGAGTTCGCCACTTTGATCTGCACCTTGATGTACGACTAGGGTACAATTCTCACAATCTTCGGTCTTTTTAAACTCATCCTCCCATTGAGCAATGAGATTTTGCGGCACTAGTTTACCTATTAGATAAAGGTCAATACGTCTCTTCTCTGGATTATCGGTTTCCTTTACAATTTCGGCTCCTTCATACTTGATTGTATTTGTTACAAAAGCCTTGGCTTTAGTTATAAATATTTGCTGATTGAGCAATCTCAAGAAAGTCCACACACTAGGTACTAAGACAAGTATAGCAATAAGTGTTGCCATACGCGTTGTACGCTTTCTATTTTTTTGATTAGCATATTTAACCAGCGGAAACTTAAGAAGTTTTGACACTGTAAATGTAGCAAGCGCGATGAACACGGCATTAATAGAGAAAAGATATAATGCTCCTAACGCCCAATAAAGCCCCTCACTGTTGCCTATAATGGATTGAGACAGACCGTAACCCACAGTACACAGTGGTGGCATTAAGGCAGTAGCAATTGCAACTCCAAAGATCACACTAGCAATAGTACCTGATTTTGTCTTAGCAACAATAAGCGCAAGACCACCAAAAATTGCAATAAACACATCTAATATAGTAGGCCAAGTACGCGCCATTAATTCTGGCGTTACTTCTTTAACCGGTGATAAACTAAAATATAAGGTAGCCGTAAGCACACTTAGCACTATCATCACTGCTAGGTTTACAAATGATCGCTTCATCATGATAGCGTCATTTATAGCTATAGAAAGCCCTATACCCACGATAGGTCCCATGAGCGGACTTATAAGCATGGCGCCTATTACTACAGCGGTACTACTTACATTGAGTCCAATACTCGCAACAAAAATGGAAAAAATAAGGATCCAAGCGTTATGACCCTTAAAAGGTATGTCTTTACGAATAGCCTCTACCGTGGTAGATCGATCTGTATCTTCTCTAATGTCAAGAAGATCACTTAAAAATTCCTTTATACTTTCCCAGAGACCCTTTGCCTCATCTCTCATATCCTCGTTTGGATCAATATTGAGTTCGCTGGGCTTTGGATCTGGATTTGCCCCTATATTATCTTTGTTTTCCACTATCCTAAGTTATTACCAAATTTAGACTGCACCTCATTGCGTATTTCTTTGATGTCTTGCTCCTTGCTTTTAGGCACAATAACGAGAACATCTTCTTTTTCGACGATAATATAATCTTTAAGTCCGTCTACTACTACCACTTTATTACTAGCAGTTCTAATGATGTTTCCTGAGGTATTTGTTGCAATTATGCGCGCATTTACCACGGCATCTTTTCCAGAATCTCCCTCCATTTTATCATAGAGAGATCCCCAAGTACCTAGGTCATTCCAGTCAAAAGTCGCCGGAACCACTTTTACATTTTGATGCTTCTCCATCACTCCAAAATCGATACTTATATTCTCTGCTTTTGGATACACCTCATTTATGAAATCTTGCTCTTCTGGCAGATTATACACTGCATTACCCTCATTGAGTAAGCTGTACATTTCTGGCAAAAAAGATTTAAAACTGTTTACTACCGTTTTTACACTCCATATAAACATGCCCGCATTCCAGAGATATTCTCCACTTACTACAAATTCCTTAGCGGTTGGATAATCGGGTTTTTCTGTAAAACGTTTTACCGCTTTCGCGAAAGCGTTATCACTTTTATCATAATTTATGTAACCGTAACCCGTATTTGGAAAGCTAGGCTGTATGCCTAAAGTGACTATAGTTTCTTGTTGTTGAGCTGCATCAAAAGCTTTCTGAAGATCTTCTACAAAGGCATCTTCATCTTCTATCCACGCATCACTAGGAGCTACGACCATCACCGCATCGGGATTTTCCTTTTCCACCTTTAAGGCAGAAAGAAGTATACAAGGCGCCGTATTGCGCATTGCAGGCTCAAGTACAATATTTTTTTGTTTTATAGTAGGCAGTTGCTCCTTTACAAGACCATTATAATCTGTATTTGTAAGTATTAAAATTTGATCTTCCGGAACAATCTTAGCTAGACGATTGAATGTTTTTTGCAACAAAGTTTCCCCGGTGCCTAGCATATCATGAAACTGCTTTGGAAAAGCCTGAGTACTCACAGGCCAAAACCTTGAACCTACTCCTCCTGCCATTAACAATGCGTAATAATTCTTAGTATTTTCCATAATATTTAATCTATAATGTCTACCTCTGCGTTAGGCTGAAATAGATATGTTCTACCTGTACTTACCTCTATGCATTCATAACGTTTTACACGTTTTTTTCCTTTTTTAAATATTTTCCCATTGTAAATTTGGAATGTAGATCCCATGGGTAGCTCAAATATATAATTTTTATTACTAGGTGGATCATAGTTCTTTAGCGCAACCGAAAGGTGAGCATCTGTATCACTACTCGCCTTAGGATTTTTAAAATGTCTTGCTAGGTATGGTAATAAATCTGATGGGAAAATCTCTGGCCTTATAAAGGGTAACATCAAGAATTGAAACGTATGTTTCCATTCTTTACCATGAGGTTTTATCGCTCTACCATACTTTTTAAAAGCAACTAAGTGCGCAATCTCATGAACTAAAGTGACTAAAAATCTGTATTGATTGAGACTTACGTTTATTGTGATTTGGTGCTGTCCATCTGCCAGTATTCTATAATCTCCGTGCCTTGTTACCCGCTCATTTACAATCTTGAGATAAACAGCATGCTCCTTTATTAATGCAAAAACTGGAGCGGCAGCTCTTTCAGGGATATATTTCTTGAGGACTTCTACCACGTCAACTATAAATCGTTTTTAAAATTACTTACTAGTTACGGCGTGCTAGCAGAAACTTGCAACACTTTACCGTTGTAAAATTGATTTCCTGTTAACGCAAAATTAGACAGATAATCTGCCATTTGTATAGCCGTCAACGGCGCTTCATATCCAGGCAATGCTTCTTCTAGCATTTCCGTTTGTACAGCCCCAAGAGCAAGCACATTAAATGCTACTCCCTGTTCTTTGTATTCTTCAGCTAGTAATTCACTCCAAGTGATAACCGCTCCTTTACTTGAGCTGTAAGCAGCAAGACCTGGAAACTTCATACTTCCTTGTATTCCACCCATACTTGACACTGTTACTACATGTGCTCCAGCCGTCATATATGGAAGAACAGTGCGTGTTAACTCGGCAACGCCAAAGACGTTTACTTTATACACCATCTCAAAATCTGCAACAGTTGTTTCGGCAAATGGTTTATTGAGTAATGCTCCAGCATTATTAATTAGTACGTCAACACCTTCCCAATCACTTTCTATAAAGTCAACCACTTTTTTAAAGTGAGATTGATCTGTTATATCAAATGGGAATGCTGTGAGATTCTGTAAATTCAACTCGGCACAAGGTGTATGCTTTCGCGAAAGAGCGAGTACTTGATGCCCTTCTTTTGCAAATTTCTTTGCAAGTTCAAAACCTATACCTCTGCTCGTACCTGTTATTATAATTCTTTTCATTAGTTCATTTTAATCTCCTTACTCGGACTATTTGCCATTCCAGTGATACCTGGGATTAGCTTCTTAATAAGACCTTCCATAAAATCAATATCCATTTTATCTGCCTCATCACCTACGCCATGGTAATGGTCATAGTTTGTAAAGTCAAAAGAAGAAATCGTGTGGGCAGGAACATTGAAGTCTAAGAAAAACGGATAATTATCGCTACGCTTAAAGAGGTTAAATTCTTTAGCTTTTGGAAGGAATCCAATGACTTTCTCTCCAGCATACTCATTAAATTTCTCTGCAAAGTTAGATTTCTCATATCCAGAAGCATATAACGAGTGATCTTTACTTACCATAGGCACTCCCACCATCTCAATGCTGATCATCGTATAAAGATCGATACCAGCGGCTTTAAGTCTACTAGACAAGTCTTTTGACCCTAAAAGTCCTTTTTCCTCGGCAGAGTATAGTGTAAATATAATAGTACGTTTATTAGTCTTTGCTTTAGTAAAATAGTCTGTAAGAGCAAGCACTGTAGTTGTACCAGCAGCATTGTCATTTGCTCCGTTTGCAATGGTATCATCACCAACGGCTTTTGCGGTACCAATATGATCATAATGTGCGCCTATGATTATAACCTCATCCTTGAGCTTAGGATCATTTCCCTCAATCACACCTACAATATTAAATGCCTCAACACCATTAACTTCAAATGGATCACGGTAATTTTCAAAATAGGGCTTAATCCCAGCATCCTTAAAGCGAGCTTCTATAAACTGCGCAGCCATCTCAATTCCTTTACTTCCTGTATCACGACCTTGAAGCTCATCTGAAGCTAGAAACTCCATCGTACTCTTCACAGACTTCATGTTTTTGATGTCTGGCATCACCATCGTTACTTGGCTCGCTGGTGCAGTACTCACGTTTTCACCCTTTACACCTACCAAGGGAGCTGGCGACCCACAGCCCACTAAGACAAGGGCTCCTACTAATACTAATATATTTTTCATAAAGCTAAAGATAAAAAAACCCACGCAGTTGCGTGGGTTTATCATTCTATATTTATTATTGACTACGCCAGCATCAAGACTGGGTTTTCAATGTACGTTTTAAGCGTTTGTAAAAACTGTGCGCCAGTTGCACCATCTACTGTACGGTGATCACAAGCAAGCGTAAGCTTCATAGTATGTCCTACAGCAAGCTTTCCATCTTTTACTACAGGCTTCTCTACAATTGCTCCTACAGATAGGATTGCAGAGTTAGGCTGATTGATAATAGATGTAAAATCTGTGATACCAAACATTCCTAGATTTGAAATTGTAAAGGTAGAACCTTCCATTTCTGGTAACGTAAGTTTTTTATCACGAGCCTTTCCAGCTAGTACTTTAACCTCAGCATTAATTTGCTGTAATGACTTTTCATTTGCAAATTCTACTACAGGAACAACGAGACCGTCAGGTACTGCTACTGCCACACCAATATGCACATGGTGATTAAGGCGCATCTTATCATCAAACCACTGAGAGTTTACTTGAGGATGCTGCTTTAAAGCGATAGACGTTGCCTTAATAATCATATCATTAAAAGAAACTTTTGTGTCTGGTAATGCGTTAAACTGCTTACGGAAGCTCATCATATTCTCCATGTTGAACTCAACGTTCAAGTAGTAATGCGGCGCTGTAAATTTAGATTTACCAAGTCCGCGAGCGATTGCTTTACGCATTTGAGAATTTTCAATTTCCTCAAAGCTCTCTTCTCCAGTTGCAACAAATTGCTGCACTCCAGCTCCCGAAGATTGACTAGCGCTAGGTGTGAAGTTTTCTACATCACTCTTTACGATACGTCCGTTTTCTCCAGATCCTTTTACTTGAGAAAGATTAATTCCTTTCTCGTCTGCAATTTTCTTTGCTAGTGGAGACACAAATATGCGTCCTCCATTAGTGTTTGTTGCAGGTTTTGAAGATCCAGAAGCAGAGTTTGTATTATTCTCTTTCTTAGGCGCTGCCTTTGGAGCATCTGCCTTCTTTTCAGCTTTTGGGGCTTCTTTCTTTTCTTCCTTCTTTGGAGCCTCTTTTTTAGTAGCTCCGCCGCTTTTTACCACACCAGAAACATCTGTTCCTTCTGGGCCTATGATTGCTAGAAGTTCGTCAACATTTGCTGTCTCACCTTCATTAATACCTATATGTAATAATGTACCAGACTGGAATGATTCAAACTCCATAGTTGCCTTATCGGTTTCTATTTCAGCAAGGATATCTCCTTCTTCTACTTTATCACCTACAGCCTTTAACCAAGTTGCAACTGTTCCTTCCTCCATTGTATCAGAAAGACGTGGCATTGTCACTACGACAACTCCTTCAGGAATATCTGATCCAGCATCTGCCGATTCTTCTTCGTCAGAAGATGCTTCACTAGTTTCATCTTGAGATGCAGTCTCTTCTTTCTCATCAGAAGATGATGCTTCGTCTTCTCCACTTTTCGCGGAAGCGTCACCACCATTCAATAATCCAGAAATATCTTCTCCTTCTTCACCTATGATCGCTAAAAGCACATCAACTTTTGCAGTTTGACCTTCTTCAATCCCGATGTGCAATAGCACACCTTCATTAAAAGATTCAAACTCCATGGTTGCCTTATCTGTTTCGATTTCGGCAAGGATATCTCCTTCTTCTATCTTATCACCTACTTTTTTAAGCCAAGTAGCAACTGTTCCTTCTTCCATCGTGTCGCTTAGACGCGGCATGTTTATTACTTCTGCCATAATTTAAAGTCTATGAGGTATAAATGGATATTCTTCTTGATCGTACACTACATCGTACATCACGTTTACATCTGGAAATGGACTTTCTTCGGCAAATTTTTCACACTCTGCCACACGTGATTTAACACGTTTATCCATTACTTTGATCTCTTCTTCAGTTGCATATCCTTTTTCAAGAATAGTCTCTTTAACCTGAGTAATAGGATCTATTTTTTGATACTCCGCTACTTCGTCTTTAGTACGATAGTGCTGAGCGTCAGACATAGAGTGACCTCTATATCTGTATGTTTTAAGTTCTAAAAATGTAGGGCCATCACCACGACGAGCGCGCTCTATAGCTTCATCCATAGCTTCTGCTACTGCAACTGGATTCATAGCGTCTACAGGACCACAAGGCATTTCATACCCTAATCCAAGTTTCCAGATATCTTCATGGTTTGCAGTACGAGCTACAGATGTTCCCATTGCATACCCGTTATTTTCAACACAAAATACTACTGGAAGTTTCCAGAGCATTGCCATGTTAAACGTTTCATGTAAAGATCCTTGACGAGCTGCACCATCTCCAAAATAACAAAGTGTTACCGCTCCAGTTTTATTATACTTATCTCCAAAAGCCATTCCAGCTCCTAAGGGTATCTGTCCTCCTACAATCCCGTGACCTCCATAAAATCCTTTCTCACGAGAAAAAATATGCATAGAACCTCCTAGACCTTGTGAAGTACCAGTTGCTTTTCCAAACAACTCTGCCATCACACGTTTAGGATCTACTCCCATACCTATAGGTTGTACATGATTACGGTATGCAGTTATCATTTTATCCTTAGATAAATCCATTGCATGTAATGAACCTGCAAGGATTGCTTCTTGACCATTATATAGGTGAAGAAATCCGCGGACTTTCTGCTGTATATATACTTGAGCTAGCTTATCTTCAAACTTGCGCCAGAAGAGCATTTCCTCGTACCAATTAAGGTATGTTTCTTTGGTGATCTTTTTCATTTAAAAGCGTATAAATGCCGCACGTTTTTGAGCGAGTAACAAAAATAACCAATTAAGAAGATATGGTAAAATTGAATACAAGGAAAAGTTACGCAAACGGTTTCGTAGATTTATAATAGATTTTTTAAGCTTTCGCGAAAGCGTACTTAACACAAAAACAACGGCTTACTTTATGATACCAAAATGACCTAAACTAGCGCCAACAGATACTATAGATATTTTGCAGTAAAAAGGAGTGGAAGTATATTTTCTAAAGAATCACTCTTTAAAACTTCTCCTCGCTCGCCCATAAAATAGAGTGAGATAGGTGACTTCTGCTTTATTTCGTACTCTGCAATTGCTTGTCTACAGATACCACATGGCGGAATAGGCACCGTGGTTTCCTTATCCTTTGCTCTCGCGGTGATTGCCATTGACACCATTACAGCATCAGGATATTGTGAAGATGCATAAAAAATAGCCGTACGCTCTGCACACAAACCGCCAGGATAGCAGGCATTTTCTTGATTATTACCAGTAACTACAACTCCATTATCTAGAAGCAATGCAGCTCCTACTAAAAAGTCTGAATATGGTGCATACGCCTTTTCTCTTGCTTCAAAAGCAGCATCCATTAATGATAAAATCGCTTCTGGAAGTGCATCTTTTGAAGGGTACACATCTAGAAACGATTCAATTTTTATTTTTTTCATAAGCTTTTTTCGCTTTCGCAAATATCATGTTTTAATACTCGTCGTACTCATCACCAAAATGAAATGTAAGTCCAAAACGGAGCGTACTTTCCAAAGGACTAATTACAGATCCTGTAGAGAAAAGATAAGAAAGATCCACATCAATAGCGTTAAACTCAAAACCTGCTCCTAGTGTCGCAAATTTACGAGCTCCTTTGATATCACTTTCGTTAAAATAACCAGCTCTCAACGCAAAAACATCGTTATAAGTATACTCTGTAGCAAGAGACCAAGTAACCTCCTTAAGCTCTTCACTAAATCCATCTGGCGCATCACCAAAAGACTGAAAGATTCCTGAGAAGAAATTTACATCATCATCTTGACCAGCTAGGATCACGACGTCGTCATCTTGCGTGATTTCTCCATCACCATTAGTGTCTGCTCGACCACGAATAGGTGGCGTAGGCACCAATAATTTATTAAATTCAAGACCTACAAAAATCTTATTATAACTATCTAATATAAAATCAAATCCTCCACCTAACTTTAGGTTAGTTGGGATAAAATTTTCTTGTCCAGCATCATCATACTTGATTTTAGGCCCTATGTTTGAAATATTAAAACCTGCTCTCCATCTACCATCAAAATTGCTATACACCTGCTCTTCAGACTGGTAATATCCTGAGATATCTACTCCAAAAGAACTAGCAGGACTTGCGTCTGCAAATTGATCTAACTGCTGTATACGTAAGTTACTTTGTAAGAAACGCCCAGATACAGCCATAGAGAATTGATCATCAAGCTTAAGTGCATAGGTTGCATCAATTGCAAATTCATTAGGTTTTACATCAAGACCTGGATCTTGAGCATCGTTTCGTGTATTAATAGTACCCAGACTAAAATATCTTATGCTAGCTGCAAAAGCACTACGATCATCAATGCGATTTGCATATACTGCTTGAAGTATCCCTATATCATTTACTAAGTTACCTAAGTAAGGTGTATAGTTAATACCTACATTATGTTGATTAGGCAGGAATGCTAGTTTTGCAGGATTCCATTGCACTCCATAAGCATCTGGACTTGTGGCAACTCCTTGCTCTCCCATACCAGCAGCGCGAGCATCGGCCGCTATTACTAAGAATGGTACTGCCGTTGTAATAGTATTAGGTTGATCTTGAGCTTGAACGCTAGTAGCAAACACGCTACAAAAAACTACTCCTAATAATGTAAAAACTTTATTCATATGTTGAGGCATTTAAAACAAATATAGACTTTTCTATGATTATGATTAGAGGATAACGAGCTTCTCTATTTTCTCGACCCGCTTGTTAGTTAACGTAGATTTAACAGTTATCTTATACACATATACTCCTTTTCCGATAGCTTGACCAAAATCATCAAGACCATCCCACGTAATTGAACGTGACAAGAACCCTTCTGTCACTACCGTTTGATTAATGGTTTTCACCACTTTACCACTTACCGTAAAAATTTGAACCTGTACATCAAGAGGCTCAAAAGGACGATTGTGATTGAACCAAAATTCTGTATAATTTACGAACGGATTAGGATAATTAAGCACATTTTCGAGTTCTAACTCTTCATCTCCCAGCACCACAAACTGCAGCTCTGCCGTAGATGAATTATTATATACATCCCAAGCCTTGAATGATAATGTATGTGGTCCAGGCTCTAAATTTCTAATCTTACGAGCAGCAGTCCCTTTCATAAAGTCATCCACCTCTGTCTCATAAAAGTCATTCATTATAATAGGATTCGTCTCGTCACCATCTATTACTGCCACAATATCATGACCTATCCCACTAGCTGTATTAATCCCGTTTTCATCTTCTAGCTTTGCAAGTATAATAGGAGAGTCGTTTGTGATACCTCCATTTACAAAGTTTTCATCATTCATAAATAATTTAATCCTAGGACCTAGGTTATCTTCTGGGGCATTCTCGTTGAGACCTCCTATAATGATAGTTTCATCTACACCTGTCTGATCTTCTAATACTCCTAATCGTTCTGAATAAAAATTGAGACGACCATTACCTAGTGGTATTGCAGTATCTCTAGGCATTCTAAAGCTAAATTCAAAATTACCATTTATCACAGACGCCTGCCCTCTATAAAGAATAGCACCCAGTGTTGTAAAATCCATAATTGCGAGCTCTCCACCTATTACTACACCATCATTACCCAGCGTCTGTCTATCTATACGTTTATCATATAGAGTTACCGCGAGTGTACCGTTATAGTCTGTAAGTGTTTGACCTCCTTGTGAGGTAACACGACCATTTACTTTAACAAGATCGAGTGCCTTTAACACAGGAAGCTCGGTCCCAACAGGCACATCATTAATTGCAGACAACTGTATGTCTGGTTTAGGAAATGCAAGTTTCATGGCAGGATCGCCTACAAAGAAAATCACTCTACGTAGTGGATCTGATATTCCATTTTTTGAAGCTCTAATATTCTCGGCTACACTTTTTACTTCGTTTGTACCAAAGGAAAACAACTGCTCTACTAATGAGTTATTAAAGTTAACTCCCAGGGTTACTGTGATTTCTCTCGTAGTCGTCACCAGACCTACTGCTCCACCATCGGCATTCCAAAACAATGCTTCTCCTCCCGTAGGACGTTCAGGATTGTCAAATTTTCCAAACTCGCATGTAACTGTAACTACTAACGGTAAGCGTGCGCCATTATCTAGGTTATTAATTTCGTTTTGTGTCACTATAGCTTCGGCTGCGAGAAGTTCTTCACCTCCATGACCTAGATACGTCAACACAAGCGAACCTACCTCAACGGCATTTTCAATAGCTTCGTTTACTTGAGGATATCTATCTCCACCGGCAGACGATTGCTGCTGGAATGCATCACTATGTATTTTTATAACATTCACAAAAGGCTTCTCTACACTTATTTGATCACCAAGATCATCTAAAGTACCTTGCAACTGAGCAAATTCAAAAACCTCATCTACATCGTCAGATACCAGCACAAAATTATTACGCCAGCGACCATAAGACTCACGAGCATCGTAATTAATAATTTTATCAACAACCGTGGAGGCAAGACTAGGCGAATCGGCAATAATTCTTCCTACAGCTACATCTAACTTATCAGACGCAATCATTGTTCCTTCAGATGGATCTAATGAGCCATAAAAATCATCACTCATAAAAGAACGCACTAGACTAAAACTATCAAACGTTTGATAAGTAGGCATGACATTATTATTCCCTGAAATACGATTTTTATAGTCAACCGAAGTATCGCCAAAAAGGCATACATATTTTAATCTTCCAGCGTCTGAGGATGCATTATCATAAACATATTTTATAAAGTTTCTAATCGCTCCTATATCCGCTTTACCGCCTCCGAACTCATTATAAATTTGCTCAAGTGTAACTGTCTTTACATTAAGTCCTCTAAAATTTCTATTATGCTGAGCAAGACGCTCTGCCTGGGACAATAATGTATTACCTGTAATCATTAAGTAATCCACATCTTCAAAATCACCACTATTGTTTTGAAAAATAGTCCCTTTCAAATTTTGATTAGACAACTGAGTATTTCCGCTTTCGCGTAAAGGTGTCAAATAATCAGATGGGTGCACTGCCACAAATAATTTTTCTGTTCCTAGTAAACTTTTGAAAGAGATATTCTGCTCACCATCTAGCTCCAAAGCTCTTATTTCGGTTTGATTTGTTATATCCCAGATTTGAGTATAACCTTGTATATTACTTAATGAATACGCGCCTACTCCTGACTGCATACCTGCATCTGGATTACTAAAGGTAAATTGATTTCCAGTACCATTTAATTGTGAGTCTACATCGAGACTTATAAAATCAAGATATCCCACACTAGATGGGTTTCCGTTATTGTTATATACAAGCGTTACAACCATCTCACTACCTGACACAGGCACCTCTACATTAAGAGAACCACCTCTAGCTAGCACAATGTCACTAATTGCAAGAATATTTACAGACCCCACAGAAGCACCATTAACGAGTACATCAAAAGATGTTACACTTTCTGACGTTGCTGCGACTTCTACTCGTAAGGTCGCTGTTTGTCCTGGGACTGCATTCTCAAAATTAAAATCAAAAGATTGTTCGTTCTCAAAACTAAATCGCTCTCCAAACCAGCGCCTACCTATCTTAACTAGACTATTGTCATCCTCCTCATGAAATTGATAGTCCTTATATGTATCATATGTGATAACCGCAGCTCCAGATGGCGCTATATAAGGACTCACACGCCTACCGTTTACACCATCAACTGTTATATAGTAATACGATCTGTCTTCGTATGGATTAATATGAGTATCTAACTCTTCGTGATATTTTCTTGTACTCTCGCCATAAAAGAGAATCCTATCATCATTATCAAAAGTTCCATCACTACCTCCTACTACCTGAATAGGAATTTCTCTAAGGTCAAAATTCTCATTATCGCTATTACGCAATGGCAAAGGAGAACCTCCATAACCATACACTTTTATCTGCTCAGGATTAATTCCATTTACATCAACCCCTAAACTCTGTAAAAAACTTCTATTGATTGCATGTATTCCAGATTCCTCAACGTAAAATTTATAGTAATCTCCAGTAGCCAATAATGAATTACTTACTACAAGAGGCGCTCGTTGTAGTTGTTGCGCTTTCGCGAAAGCGAACATCACATCACCAGAGATCACTCTCATCACCTGACCGTTCTTTTTTATGAAAGGTGAAATCTCTAATACGCTATAATATGTATTACGTGCTTTAGATGTATGAAATTGATAGCTAACCTCTGAAGATAATTGCTTTCTATCAATGGCATTGAGCCAAGACTGGGGAACAGTCTCTAATTTTACATTTACAAATTTTGAAGATTGGGGATCAATTGCACTTCTAGCATCCCACTGCATACTGTATGTATACTCACCTTGGTCATTTACCACGAGATTCATTACTTCTAGAGCACTACCTCTCTGGGTAATTTTTAAAGCACCTTCCCAGTTTATAACCATTTGCTCTGACTGAGCAGATGTGCAAATCCCTATAAATATTAAAAATAGTGAGAGTAACGTTTTCATTAGTAGGATAACGAAAGCCTGTGTGGCTTATTATTAACTTATAGTTGTACTGTAGTTTTTTTACTTAAGACAATAATAAAGAATAAATAGCGCCGTTACTAATGAGTTAACCATAACCAACGAATTTTTTTTGGGCTCGACATCGTAAAATGCTTGCACTTTAACGAGTTATTACTATCTTGCAATCCCAAATACATTGAACATAATTACCTATGAAACTACACTTTGCATTAAAAATGCTGGCACTTGCCGTGATTTCGATTACAGTCGCAAGTTGTAGCAAATCAAACGATTACAAAGACAGTTCTAGAGGAACAGGCTGGAAAGTCGACGGTAAAAACGGAGGTTTTAAGCTTAAAACAGACTACGAAGAACAGGCTACTGGACCTGGTCTTGTGTTTGTAGAAGGCGGTACTTTTACCATGGGTAAGGTACAAGATGATGTGATGCATGACTGGAATAACTCTCCAAACCAGCAACACGTCCAATCTTTTTATATAGATGAAACTGAGGTTACTAACGGAATGTATCTAGAATACCTAGATTACTTAAAGAAAGTATTTCCTCCAGAAGAAGAAAATTACCGCAACATTTACAAAGGTGCACTACCTGATACGTTAGTATGGAGAAATCGTCTTGGTTTTAATGAAACTATGACAGAAAACTACCTTCGTCACCCAGCATATGCAAACTACCCTGTGGTAGGTGTAAGCTGGATTCAAGCCGTAGAATATGCAAACTGGAGATCAAACAGAGTAAATGAACTTATTCTAGAAGAACAAGGTTATACTGCAAGAGGCGCTCGTTTTGATGTAGATGCTGGTTCAACTTTTGACACAGAAACTTATTTAAATGCTCCAACACTTACGTATGGTGGAAGCGATAGCCTTGCAAGAGGTGGTCGTTCTAGTGAACGTCGTATGAAGCAAAATGATAGTACAAATATTTTTGTACAACGTACTGATGGAATACTTCTTCCTAAGTACAGACTACCTACAGAAGCAGAGTGGGAATATGCAGCTCTTGGTCTTACAGAATTAAGAAGCTACAATGTATACCGTGGTCGTAAGAAATATCCTTGGGATGGATCTTACACAAGATCTTCAGATCGCCGCACGCGTGGAGATCATTTAGCAAACTTTAAACAAGCAGATGGAGATTACGGTGGTATCGCTGGATGGTCTGATGATAATGCAGATATTACTGCAGAAGTAAAAAGCTATGAGCCTAACGATTTTGGTGTTTACGACATGGCTGGAAACGTTTCTGAGTGGGTTGCAGATGTTTATCGTCCTATTGTGGATGATGAGTTTAACGACTTTAACTACTACAGAGGTAACGTATATACAAAAAACGCTATAGGAGAAGATGGTAAAGTAAAAATCGTTACTGTAGATTCTATTGTATATGACACACTAGCAAATGGAAGTATTATCGCTAGAGATTTACCTGGAGAAATCCTTCAAGTGCCTGTAGATGAAGATGAGACTTATTTAAGAACACAATTCTCTACAAGTGACAACCGTAACTTTAGAGATGGTGACAGAAGATCTACAAGATATTTTGAATCTTTTAATGAAGATGTAGATAATCCAGATTCAGGAAAAAATATGTACAACGCTCCTCAACATAAAGTAGAGAGAGATAGCGCAGGAAAAATGGACCGTCGTTATGACGAGTCTAACAATAGAACATCATTAGTAAATGACGAAGTACGTGTTTACAAAGGAGGTTCTTGGAGAGATAGAGCATACTGGTTAGATCCAGCACAAAGAAGATTCCTTCCACAAGGAATGGCCTCAGACGATATTGGTTTCCGTTGTGCTATGTCAAGGGTGGGATCAAAATCAAAAACAGGTAAAAGAGCTAGATAACATTCTCTTTTTACAGTATTTTTAAAAGCCCTCTTACGAGGGCTTTTTTCATATTAAAACTTCACTATCATTATGACCATTGCAGAGCTACACTTCCATTTTTTAAACAGTAACGGAGTTTGTACTGACACAAGATCTCTACAAAAAAATCAGATTTACATCTCTCTAAAAGGAGATAATTTTAATGGCAACAAGTTTGCAAAACAAGCATTATTAGATGGCGCTAGGCTCGCAGTGATTGATGAAAAGGAATATGAAGATGATTATACTGTTCTTGTAGATAACGCCCTTAAAACACTACAACAACTAGCAAATTACCACCGTAATTATCTCAACTTACCTATTATAGGTCTTACTGGAAGTAATGGAAAAACAACTACTAAGGAGCTTATAAACGCAGTCCTTTCTGAGAAGTACGTAACCGTAGCTACTAAAGGAAACCTCAACAACCACATAGGAGTACCGCTTACCCTCTTATCTATGGACACCACTACAGAGATAGGCATTGTAGAAATGGGTGCAAACCATCAAGGCGAAATTGCAATGCTATGTGAGATTGCCCAACCTAACTTTGGCTACATCACAAACTTTGGAAAAGCTCACCTTGAAGGTTTCGGAGGGTTTGAAGGTGTTATAAAAGGTAAAAGTGAGCTTTATAATTACCTTAGAGATAATGAAGAAATGGCTTTTATAAACGACACAGACAAGCTACAAGTGGAAAAAGCTACTGGCATTACTTTACAAACATTTGGCTCTACAGAAAGTAACTACCCTATCAGCTTAGTAAATGGGTCTGAGAGTCTCAAACTCTCGTTTAAGGAAACTGCTATTAATAGCCAACTCATAGGCATCTATAACTATACAAATATTGCCGTAGCTATTGCGATGGGTACTTATTTTGACCTATCTATTGATCAGGTTAAGTCAGGAATTGAAAAATACATACCTGCAAATAATCGCTCTCAAATCATAAAGAAAGATTCATATAGCATAATTCTAGACGCATATAATGCAAACCCTACAAGCATGGCGGCAGCTCTAGAAAACTTAAAGACTACAACCACTACGACCATTGCGTTCATAGGTAATATGTTTGAAGTAGGGGTCACTTCAAAAGCAGAGCATCAAGCGATGTTAGATTTAGCGCATCACCTTCGTATTGACCAGGTGTATGCAATAGGTCCAGACTTCGGCACTTTGGCCCCTCATGTGAACCAAGAGGTTTATGAAGATTATAACGCTTTCGCGAAAGCGTACTCAAACAAAATTCCAACCGGCGCAACCGTACTTATAAAAGGTTCTAGAGGCATGAAAATGGAGCGAATATTAAATCTCTTAGAAAATTAACCCCAAAGATTCTCAATAGAGATAACTTTTGATTTTCTAAATATTAACTCTAGATCAATTAAAGATGTAATTCTTAACTTTAGGCGACTTCATAAATGAAGCTTCTCTCTATGGAAAAGAAATATATCATTGCATTTGATCAAGGTACGACAAGCACGAGAGCTATCATATTTGACCATCAAGGAACCATAAAAAACATTGCCCAAAAGGAACTTAAGCAACATTACCCGCAACACGGCTGGGTAGAACACGATCCTATAGAGATTTTTGAAGCACAGCAAGCAACCTTCAAAGAGGTTATAGAATCGTCTGACATATCTATAGACGAGATTGCTGCGATAGGCATTACTAATCAGCGAGAGACTACCGTAGTCTGGGATAAGAATACTGGAAAACCCATATATAATGCAATTGTATGGCTAGATAAGCGTACTAAAGCTATCTGTGAGCAATTAAAATCTCAAGATCTAGAAGAGTATGTAAATAAGAATACGGGACTGATTATAGATTCCTACTTCTCTGGAACTAAGGTCAAGTGGATCTTAGATAATGTAGATAACGCTTTCGCGAAAGCGCAACAAGGCGATTTACTCTTTGGAACCATAGACACTTGGCTTATTTGGAAATTCACCAACGGTGCTGTACACGCAACAGATCACTCTAATGCCAGCCGAACGTTACTCTACAACATTATAGACTTAAAATGGGATGAAAAGATGCTAGAAGCATTAAACATTCCAGAATCAATGCTACCTAAAGTTCAAAATAGCGCCTCAGATTTTGGAAATATCATTCTAGACGGTTACAGCATTCCTATTTGTGGAGTTGCTGGAGATCAACAGGCTTCACTTTTTGGTCAAGGAGGCTATAAATCTGGAATAGCTAAAAACACCTACGGTACTGGTTGCTTCCTACTTATGAATACTGGAAAAAAACCTGTTACCTCAAAAAATGGACTGCTTACCACTTTATGTGCTAGCTTACCTGGTGGCAAAGTTAAATATGCTCTAGAAGGTTCCATATTTGCGGGAGGCGCATCTGTACAATGGTTACGGGATAAACTTGACCTCATAGATCATGCAAGAGACACAGAAGATATCTGTATGAATACAGCAGCTACAGATGATTTATACGTAGTTCCTGCTTTTGCAGGATTAGGAGCACCTTACTGGGACATGGATGCAAAAGGAGCTATTTATGGATTAACACTAGACTCAGGCAAAGACGATATTATAAAAGCTACCGTAGATGCGATTGCCTATCAAACACGAGATGTTCTCGATGCTATGATTGAAGATTCTGGCAAGCAAATGAAAGCGCTAAGAGTAGATGGCGGAGCCACTGCAAATAATTATCTCATGCAGTTTCAATCAGATATTCTTAACATAGCTGTAGATCGTCCAGAGATGCTAGAAGTTACTGCACTAGGAGCTGCTTTTTTAGCTGGAATTCAAGCAGGGATTTGGAACAAAAAAGATATTTCTAAAATACGTCAAGTAGATTCCATTTTTGAACCAACAATCACTGAATATGAGCGCAACAAGAAATATACCGGCTGGAAAAATGCCGTAGCACGCACGAAGAGCACTACAAACCAAATGCTCACAACGCAAGAAGATATCCCCATGCGTTTCTCTGTGCTAGATAGACAGCGCCAGATAGCTCGTGCTCAAAAAGAAAAATTTGATCTTATTGTTATAGGTGGTGGTGTTACTGGAGCTGGGATTGCACTTGACGCTTCTTCTCGTGGTATGAATGTGTGTCTTATAGAAAAGAATGATTTTGCATCTGGGACCAGTAATAAATCTACAAAGCTTATACATGGTGGACTACGTTACCTTAAGCAAATGGAGATAGGCTTAGTGCAAGAGTCGGGAAGTGAACGAGCAATATTGCATACCCTTGCTCCTCACCTTGTTGTTCCGGAAAAAATGCTACTTCCACTTATAGAAGGTGGCACCTATGGTAAAATGATGACGGCAATAGGCCTAAAGGTTTATGACTTTCTTGCAAATGTAGAAGGTGATGATAAACGTAAAATGTTAAGTGGGGAAGAAACTGCTACTAGAGAACCTTTACTTAACAAAGACCAGTTAATAGGTGGTGGTTATTATGCAGAGTATCGCACAGATGATGCACGACTTACCGTAGAGTTATTAAAAAAAGCAGCCAGTTTTGGCGCTACTATTATTAACTACTGCGAGATGAAAACCTTTAAATATGATGAGCAAGGAAAAATAAAAAGCTTACAATGTTTTGATCACAATACACAAAGGAATTTTAAACTTAAATCACAGCACTATGTATCTGCTGCGGGACCTTGGGTTGATCTTTTAAGGAAGAAAGACCACTCCATGAATAACAAGTATTTACACCTTACAAAAGGAGTGCACATTGTATTTTCTAGAGAGCGTTTTCCATTAACTCAATCTATTTATTTTGATGTGCCGGATGGTCGTATGATTTTTGCCATCCCTCGCGGTAGATCAACATACGTAGGTACGACGGATACGAACTATAGCGGAAACCTCAACCGAGTTGTAGCTACTCAAGATGATGCAACCTATTTACTTGATGCGACTAATAATATGTTCCCGAGTGTTAATCTTACAATAGACGATATAGAGTCTAACTGGGCTGGACTAAGACCTCTTATACATGAAGATGGAAAAGACCCTTCAGAATTGAGTCGTAAAGATGAGATTTTTGTGTCTGACACAGGGTTGATTTCTATTGCTGGCGGAAAACTTACTGGATATCGTAAAATGGCGCAGCGAGTTATAGATCGCGTTCTTAAAGATGTACCGGAGAAAAAGAAAGCACACCTCGTAAAATCATACACAGAAAAAATACCGCTTACCTCTGAGCCTTTGAAAAACACAGTAGAAGTAGATATTTACCAACAAGAGATCAAGAAGCGTCTTGAAAATGTAGGGATTGTAAATGAATATCAAAGTTGGTACCTAGCAACCACATACGGGAAGCAGAGCAATACCATCATTGACAAGATGAGTTATTTCTTAAATGAAAATCCGGAAGAACGTTTAATACGTGCAGAAGTATGGTACAGCATCCATCATGAGATGACAAACAGCCTTGCCGACTTTTTTGTGCGACGTACGGGTAGATTATATTTTGACATATACTCTGTGCACCAATATCGTGACCTCGTTCAAGAGGATATGATAAGATATTTAGGCTGGGATGAAAAGAGAGTATTACAGGAAAATGAATACCTCCGCATTCTTTTAAAGGATGCTAGTAAATATTATGAAGAGGAATTTGAGTAATACTATCTCATTGAAGCAATATCACACATTAACAAACTAGCGAAAACGATATCGTAAAAAGGTTCGTAATAGAACTCATAATATTATATTAAAAAGTCATATTTTACATGCTATACTAATAAATACCTAATTACATGGGACTCATTTCATTTCTTGGATTTACATTACTTGTAGCGGGATACGCTTGGTGGAAAACACGTGGTACTGATGAAAAAAGTGCAGACGGTTACTACCTAGGTGGTAGAAGTCTAGGCGCACTCACAATTGCAGGATCATTATTACTTACAAACCTCTCTGCAGAGCAAATTGTTGGACTTAACGGTCAAGCTTTCTCAGAAGGAATACTTGTAATGGCATGGGAAACACTCGCAGCAATTGCAATGGTAATTACAGCAGTTTATTTTCTACCTAAATATATGCATAAGGGAATCACCACGATTCCTGAATTTGTAGAAGAACGCTTTGATGAAAACACAAAAGCTATTCTCTCTGTATTATTTCTTATCGCTTTTAGTATCGTATTACTGCCTACTATCCTCTACTCTGGATCGCTCGCCTTCAGCACTATGTTTGACATACCTACTTTACTAGGTATGTCTGAGGGAGCAGTAATCTGGCTTTGTGTGTGGACAATAGGTGTTATAGGAATTATATATGCGATTTTTGGAGGTCTTAAGGCAGTAGCCGTATCAGACTTAGTAAATGCCGTTGGTCTCTTAATAGGAGGATTACTAATCCCATACTTTGGATTAAAAATTATAGGTGATGGTAGTGTAGGTGCTGGTCTGAACGAGTTATGGACAGAAAATCAAGATAAATTTGACGTTACCGGAGACGTAACATCATCTATTCCTGTGGGGACCATTTTTACGGGGATGATGATTGCCCAAATGTATTATTGGGGTACAAATCAAGCTATTTTACAACGTGTTTTTGGGGCAAAAAGTCTCAAAGAAGGACAAAAAGGAATGATGCTAGCTGCCTTTGTAAAATTTTTAATACCTGTGATAGTAGTATTACCAGGTATCATAGCTTGGCACCTGTTTGAAGGAGACTTAAGCTCGGCAGATAAAGCTTACCCAGAACTTGTAAAAGAGGTGCTACCTCCAGCGCTTGTTGGTTTTTTTGCGGCGGTATTATTTGGAGCAGTTTTGAGTTCATTCAATAGTCTACTTAATAGTAGCGCAACACTCTTCGGGTTTGATCTTTATAAAAAATTCTTTAACCGTGAGGCGTCAGAGCATAAAGCGGTAAAGGCTGGAAAGCTTTTTGGAGTTGCTGTTGCTATTATCGCAATGATAATTGCCCCGTTTATAGCAAATGCACCTGCAGGGTTATTTGATTACATCCAGCAAGCCTTAGGAAGTCTTAGTGTTCCTATCCTTGCAGTAGTACTTGTAGGTATAGTCACAAAAAAAGTACCCGCCATCGGTGCAAAAATTGTTTTAATAGCTGGTGTAATTATGTACGTATGTACCATATTTATGAGACCTAGCTATCAAGCAACTGCCCTTGCAGAGGCAGATGCAAATGGCATAACAGATGCTGCACAACTCGCAATCATAAAAGCGGAGGCTTTTCCTCACTTTTTACATGTCATGGGAATTTTATTTGTAGTGAATGTGATCATTATGCTTGTCGTAGGAGCGATTAAACCTAAAACAGATATATATGTTCCAAAACAAACAGACGCGATAGATACTACTCCTTGGAAATATGCATACATCGTAGGCGCATTAATCGTATTACTAGTATTAAGTACCTACCTCATTTTTTAAAAATAGATAGATAAATTTACACCTGCTTTCGCGAAAAATTGAATGGTATATAAAGTGTCTTCTTTTTTCTTAGAATTAAAAAAATCCAACTACTTTAGTAAGTATCTAATTAGGTTATACAATGAAAATTTTAGTAACAGGAGGTTTAGGTTTTATAGGCTCGCACACTGTTGTAGAGCTACAAAATAGTGGGCATGATGTTATCATAATTGATAACTGCTCAAACTCATCTACAGAAGTACTGGACCGTATAACGAGTATTACGGGTAAAACGCCAGCTTTTGTAAAGTTTGACTTAAGAGAGAAAGTTAAAGTACAAGAATTTTTCACTCACAATAATGATATTGATGGAGTAATCCATTTTGCTGCCTCAAAGGCTGTAGGAGAGAGTGTAAAAGATCCTTTATTGTATTATGAAAATAATATAGCCACCTTAATTTATATGCTCCAAGAGTTACAAAAGAAAGAAAAGGCTTCCTTTATATTTAGCTCTTCTTGCACAGTGTACGGGCAGGCAGATGAGCTACCTATCACAGAAAATGCACCTGTTAAACCAGCAGAGTCTCCTTATGGCAACACAAAGCAAATAGGTGAAGAAATTATACGAGATACTTGCCGTGTACAACCACAGCTCAAGGCTATTGCTTTGCGATACTTTAACCCTATAGGCGCCCACCCTACTGCCGAAATAGGCGAATTACCACTAGGTGTACCTGCAAATCTAGTACCTTTTATTACACAAACGGGAATAGGCATGAGGGAGGAACTCTCCGTTTTTGGCAATGATTACCCTACCGCTGATGGAACGGCAATACGTGATTACATTCATGTGGTAGATCTTGCAAAATCTCATGTAAAAGCGCTAGAACGACTTCTTACAGGAGCAAATAAAGAAAACTACGAAGTTTTTAATGTAGGTACAGGTACTGGCAGTTCTGTACTACAAGTGATCAAATCTTTTGAAAAGATATCTGGAAAATCACTAAAATATAAGATTGTAGATAAACGTGAGGGTGACATTACTGCCGCTTATGCAGATACTCACAAAGCAAATAATGAATTAGGATGGAAAGCGCAAAGCACCCTAGACGAAGCAATGGCTTCTGCATGGAAATGGGAACAAAAAATAAGAGACATATAAGATGATCTCATAGCAGAAAAAAAAGCTCTCAGTGTTACTGAGAGCTTTTTTGTTTATAGGCAGTTTTTATACTTTAATAAATAAGATTTTACAGGGTGCTGTTTTAGAATAACTAGCACCAATAACCTCATCGCTCTAGGGTTAACTACTCTTGTTCAAACTCAATAGTTGCCTCGAAATCTTCTAAGTACTTAATATCTTCAAACCATCGGTTTGAACTTAGTACATCAAATGTTATAGCTGTTTCTTCTTGTGATACTTTCTTAAGTTGCCAGATAATATTTGCAGCATCAGTTAGGCCTCCGTGAGCTAACTCATCTTTAAAAAGTCTTTTGAGGAGTGTGTTTTCTGGCATTCCTTGAGCTAGTATACGTATTACTTGCTCTTCTGTATCTTCTTTAAACACATCGAGCATCATACTACTTTTTACACTAAAAGTAACATTAAAATGTATTGCTTTAGGGTGTGGAAACTTTCCGTTATAGGCTTTATATAAAATTTGCCCTGCATTAAAAAATGTTTCATGCATAGACAGGTCTGAGTATTCTTCCCATGGATGTTCATTGAGCATCTCGTGTGACAGATTCTCTCTTTGTCCTTTATTTAGCTGGTCTTTAAAAAGATATTCTAGTACGATTTCGGCAGCATCGTTGGTTTCATTATCAGATAGGGAAAGAAGTGCCATTTCTTCAAGCTCTGCATCCGTCATACCTGTAGTATCGCCATAATCCATTATCTCTAACAGCTTCTTATAGTCATCTATACTCCAAGCGCCCGGAAGCTTTTCTATAGTTTTTACGTGATCTGGAGATACTTTAAAATTAATTTTCATAGTACATTATTTATTACTTGAAGGTATACAAAAGCTAGTCTCGTTATAGTTAAGAATTATATAATTATTAAACCACGGTAATTTACCAAGTAATGCGGTAGCAGTAGTCTCTAGCCCCGATTGCAATGAAAATCCCGCAGCTGTATGGCACAGCCAGACGCGAGGAATTGCAATGTAAAGCGGGATACCATCATGCAAATACAACATACCCTAGTGCTCCTAAGTAAACTCTTTTTAATGTTAGGTAGGGAATAATATACCATAAGCGAGGAAGTATACACAATAAGGTTGCTTGTAATTGCTCGTCTATTGTTGTGTACCAAAAGAGTAACAAGATTATGAAAACAAAAACCAACTCCATTTTTAATCTCATTGAGATTTTTAGACAAAATACAAGTCGTGTAACAAAACGAATTTTTAAAACAAATTGTGAGACCAATTTCCATCACGATTATTACTGTGACACAGAAAAATTATAAATACATCAAACAATAAATCAATATTAAAAAAATAAAATTATGAGCACATTTAACGTACCAACAAGAGCCGAAGTAAGCGAGACTAATCAAGGAATTTTTGACAATCTTAAAAAAGCAGTGGGCTTTGTACCGAACTTATATGCAACGTATGCACACTCAAATAATGCACTTAAAAACTATCTAGACTTTGCAAATGCGCCAAGTTCCCTTAAGGCTAAGGAAAAAGAGGTAGTAAACCTGGCTGTAAGTGAGGTAAACGGTTGTGAGTATTGCCTCTCTGCACATACTGCTATTGCAGGCATGAATGGTTATACACCGGAGCAAATATTAGAATTGAGAGCTGGAAGTGCTTCTTTTGACACCAAGCTAGATGCGCTAGCTAAGCTATCTCAAAATATCACAGAAAACCGTGGTAATACGAGTAAGGAGTTTTAGAAAACTTTTTTAACGCTGGATGGACTAAGGAAAATCTTATTGACACGATCTCATTAGTAGGAGATAAAACGATCTCAAACTACATCAATAATACTACAAAGATTCCTGTAGATTTTCCTGCAGTAACCTTATTAAGCAAGTAAATAGTAGTAATACTAGTTAGATTAATTGTTTTGTTTAAAAGCTCACTTTACAGTGGGCTTTTTGACTTTTTAAAAGTTCCCGGCGGGACGCCTGTATGCTTTTTAAAGAATTTTGAAAAGTGCCCAGCATCATTAAAACCGATATCATAAGAGACTTCTTCTACATTTTTATCTGAGTACAGAAGTAAACGTTTGGCTTCTAAAATGATTCGATCATTAATTACTTTAAGTGGTGATGTATCACCCATGTTCTTAAAATGATTTGATAAGGTTTTAGGCGATTTAAAGAGTAGATCTGCATACTCTGAGACTTTGTGCAAGGTTCTAAAATGTTGCTCTACAAGAATGTGATATTGTCTCACTAAATCAAACTGATTACTAGGCATCTCCGGCTCTGGCAATTGGCTTTTTATATGCCTACTAGAGGTTATCAATAACCTTTTAAGCAATACTCGCAACATCTCTCCCTGTATATGATCTCTTGTCTCAAACTCTTCTTGAATCATTAAAAACATGGCATCATAACTTTTAAGTTCCTTGTCGCTCAGCGTTATAACTGGCGGTTGTGAGGATCCATAAAAGAGAAAACCGTTACAAGAAATCTCATCATCATGCTCTCTGATGCAGTAAAATTCTCTATTAAAAACTAGCGCTAGTAATCCATCACTCTGTGCAATCTCTAATACATTGAGTGGCGTGCAAAAGATAAGCTGTCCTTTTTCTAAATGAAGCGTGTATCCATCAATTACTATATCTCTAGAAGCTTCTTTTGCCCACAGCACTTTATACATTCCTTTGTCTGAAAGCATTTGCTGCGATGGCGCGCAATTAAAGTTAGTAAGTATTAGTTTACTGTCCTCTTTTATAGATGTGTATGTGAGCTTCATAAATGTAAATTAAGACAAGGTACAAAATGTACAAGAGGCTAGGAAGTATGTCCATACTATACCAGGTAACCTTACGATAACTTTGTACAATAATTAATCACAATAGGACTAACACACTATTGTACAATTTACATTTACTATGAAAACTCTATATATCACACTCCTATCAATATTAATTACTAGCCAAACATTTTCACAGGATTATATCGCTAGTAATGGAAATAAGCTGACGTCAACATCAAGATTATCTACCTCTTTATCTTCATTTACCATCGAAGTGATAGATGATGACAGCTTTAATTACACACAATTTTTAAGTGAAAGCAAAGAATCAAAATCAGTTTATAGAGTGGATGGGAAGCAAATCTCTAAAAAAGAATTGGTCAAAATTTTTAGAAAAGCAAGCAGAAAGTCTAACGAGCAGCAGGAATTTAATAAGTATTTGGCTACTAATTACTCGAGTATTTATAGTCAACTCACACCAATGGAGCTTAAAACTTTATACAGTGCATTTAGTGAGAAGAGGATAGCAACATATTTATCATCGTTGCCTAGTATACTTTAAAGTTTAGCTTTCGCGAAAGCGATAATTTCACAACACCAAAAGCCCTTCTCAGGGCTTTTTTTTGATAGTTATATTTTCATAAAAAATAGTTAAACTTTTTATTATGATAGTATTACTATCATATCTTTGTTGCATGGAAGAATTGCATGTACAGATTACTATTGACCCAGCGTTGTATACACGTAATCCCGAGACTACAGAACTGGGCAGAAATATCGTGAGTAAGAGTATAGAAATGATTGATGAGCTAGGCTTTGAAAAATTTACATTTAAAAAACTAGGTGTAGCGATTAACTCAAATGAAAGTTCGAT
This sequence comes from Dokdonia sp. Dokd-P16, assembly GCF_003095655.1. Classification (NCBI taxonomy): domain Bacteria; kingdom Pseudomonadati; phylum Bacteroidota; class Flavobacteriia; order Flavobacteriales; family Flavobacteriaceae; genus Dokdonia; species Dokdonia sp. Dokd-P16. Next base: position 2,031,949 of record NZ_CP029151.1, on the reverse strand, counting down.
TTACAGATATTTTGATAGTAAACACACTTTACTAGTTTATCTTACTAGCTGGTACTGGAGCTGGGTAGAATATAAACTTGTATTCTCTACCACAAACGTTCCAGACCCAGATAAAAAGCTTAAAAATGCTCTTGCACTCATTACCAAAAATGTCACACAGGACAATTCGGTCTCCTATGTAAATGAAATACTCTTACATCGTATAATCATTTCCGAGAGTGCTAAAGCATACCACACAAAGGATGTAGATAAAGAAAATTCAAAAGGATTTTACAAAACATATAAACGTGTAGTACAACGCATAAGTGATATTGTTCTTGAGATCAACCCTAATTATGCATTTCCTCATATGCTTATCTCAACGGTCATAGAAGGAGCGCACCATCAACGTTATTTCTCTAAACATCTTCCTGCCCTTACAAATGTAGAGGAAGGGCAGAACACAATAGAAAAGTTTTATACAGATATGGTTTTTAAGGCCATCAACTAAGATATTATTTAAACAAAAATCTCTGTTATGGAGATGAAAAACACCGTTTTTCAATGAAAGAAATGACACCTTGGCAACGATTTGTAAATATGCTCGAACTAGATAGACGAGATATCAAACAAATTTTATTTTACGCAATTTTCGCCGGACTTGTAGCGCTTACATTACCACTAGGTATCCAAGCTATTATCAACCTCATTCAAGGTGCTCAAGTAAGCACTTCTTGGATTGTACTCGTTATTCTAGTAACGCTAGGAGTAGCTTTTCAAGGGATCTTGCAATTAATGCAAGTACGTATCCTTGAAAACATACAGCAGAAAATCTTTACCCGTTCTTCTTTTGAGTTTGCTTATCGCTTCCCAAAATTAAAAATGAGCGAACTAGACAATTATTATCCGCCAGAGCTGGCAAATCGTTTTTTTGATACGCTTACGGTTCAAAAAGGATTATCAAAAATCTTATTAGATTTTCCTGCGGCTATACTACAGATACTCTTTGGGTTAATATTACTTTCTTTTTATCATCCATTTTTCATCATATATGGTTTTCTACTTGTAATACTCGTGTACTTGGTATTCAAGTTTACAGCAAAAAAAGGTCTTGAAACTAGTCTTGCAGAGTCTAAGAGTAAGTACAAAGTAGCACACTGGTTACAAGAGATTGCGCGATCACTTATAAGCTTTAAGCTTTCTGGTCGTACTTCACTAGCTATGAATCGCAATAATAAACTCACACAATCATACCTAGAGGCTCGCGAAAGTCACTTTAGAGTATTGATGTTACAGTTTATACAGATGATAGGTTTTAAGGTACTCGTTACAGCAGGACTTCTGGTCATAGGCGGCTTACTAGTACTTAATCAGCAAATGAACATAGGACAGTTTGTAGCAGCAGAGATTATTATCTTATTAGTCATAAGTTCTGTCGAGAAGCTTATTTCTGGATTAGAGAGCTTTTATGATGTACTTACTTCGCTGGAAAAAATAGGGCAAGTGGTTGATAAAAAACTAGAGCCACAAGAAGGTACAGACCCTTTTGAAATCAATGAGGATATGGATATCTACATGGATAGTGTGAGTTATAGTACTCCAGAAACCGGTACTATTCTTAATAATATTACCTTAAATTTAAAAACTAGTGATCGCATTTTAATAACAGGGCTATCTGGATCTGGAAAAACTACTTTATTAAAATTACTATCAGGTGTTATACAACCATCTTCTGGAGGTATCTATGTTAATAATTTCTCTTTTAAAGGGATGCGACCAAATGCTTATCGCTCTAAGATAGGCCAGGTACTCCCAGAACAAAATCCTTTTGAGGGAAGCATTTTAGAGAATATTAGTTTTGGTAACCCAGAAGTGTCATCGTCTAGGGTCAATGAGGTTATTAGAATAGTAGGCTTACAAGAATTTGTGCGCACACAACCTAATGGATTACAAACGAAATTGTTTCCAGAAGGGCAAAAAATACCGCACACAATCTCAAAACAAATACTTTTAGCAAGATCATTTGTTCATGAACCTAAGGTACTATTACTTAAAGACGCACTCGAGCATTTTGAAGAAACTCAAGCTCGAGAGATCATGGCTTATCTCGCTAGTCCAGACAGACCGTGGGCACTTATAGTCGCAAGTAATAACAAAGACTGGAGAGCTATGTGTAATCAACATATAGAACTCGAAGAAGGTAATATCATTTCAAAATCATAATAAAGCGATGCTTAATATATCAAACAATCAACTTAATAAGAAGATAGATGTAGGTGGCTATTCGGCTTTTGCTAAGGCGCACAAGACAAGGCACTATAAATACTTCAATAGATTCTTACTAGCCTTTGCTATCATAGGCGTAATTGTACTCTTTTTACCATGGACTCAAAACGTTAATGGTAAAGGTTATGTCACTACATTAACTCCAGATCAAAGACCGCAAACTATACAATCTCCTATTCCTGGACGTGTAGAACAGTGGTACGTACTAGAAGGCGACTATGTAGCAAAAGGAGATACTATTTTGCGCATTTCTGAAATCAAGAATGAGTATCAAGATCCTCTCCTTGCAGAACGTACGAGACAACAACGCGATGCAAAAAGTAATGCTGTTGGTTCTTATAAATCTAAGGTAGTAGCTCTTGAAAATCAATTAGGCGCTTTACAACGCGAACGTGCACTAAAACTAGAACAAGCAGAAAACAAACTGAAGCAAGCTCGTTTTAAAGTACAAAGCGATAGTATTGATCTTGTTGCGGCAACTACTAATCGTGATATTGCCTTAAAACAATTTGAACGTACTGCCACGCTAGAGGCAGAAGGTTTAAAATCTACAGCAGATGTAGAAGACAAGAGACTTAAACTACAAGAAACAGAGGCTAAGCTTATCTCTCAAAACAATAAATTACTAGCGAGTCAAAACAATGTTCTTAATGCTTCTATTGATATATCGAGAACTAGTGCGGAATATGCTGAAAAAATAAGCAAAGCGCAAAGTGACAAGTTTAGTGCATCCAGTGCGCAATATGATACAGAGGCTCAAGTAAGCAAACTAGCAAATGCAAGTACCAACTACGAGATGCGTAGTGCACTGCAGTATATTACAGCTCCTCAAAATGGATTTATAAATAAAGCTATTAAAGCAGGTATAGGTGAGACTTTTAAAGAAGGAGAGCAACTAGTAGGCATTATGCCTGCCGACTATGACCTCGCCGTGGAGACTTTTGTGAGACCTATAGACTTACCACTCATACATGCTGGGGAAAAAATACGTGTTCAGTTTGACGGGTGGCCGGCTATCGTTTTTAGTGGATGGCCAGATGCCTCTTTCGGGACCTATGGAGGAACCGTAGTCGCTGTCGAAACATTCATAAGTACAAATGGAAAATTTAGAGTTCTTATTGCGCCAGATAAAGAAGCAGAGGATTGGCCAAAAAATGTACGTGTAGGCTCTGGAGCACAAACTATCGCCTTGCTACAAGATGTTCCTATCTGGTACGAGTTATGGAGACAGCTTAACGGGTTTCCACCAGATTACTATTTGCCAGAAGGTACTTTAACGCCTAGAAAAGAGAAAAAATGAGGTTACTTATAAAATATACAGTACTTGTGTTGTGTTACGCTTTCGCGAAAGCGGGACTAGCTCAAACACCTGTACTTTCTCCACAAAGTATTTCTTTTGAGGAATACTTAGGGTATGTAAAGCAACATCATCCATTAATCAAGCAAGCCGAATTAGTGTTAAGCACAGGAGAAGCAAATCTACTTAAAGCAAGAGGAGGTTTTGATCCAAAAATTGAGGTAGACTATGATCGTAAGAAGTTTAAAGATACCGAATATTTTGATCAGCTTAACGCTACTTTTAAAATCCCTACTTGGTATGGAATTGAGCTAAAAGGAAGTTTTGAAGAAAACACAGGTGAGTTTCTCAATCCTAATCTTACAGTTCCCGAAGATGGATTGTATAGTGCTGGGGTTTCATTTGCGCTAGCACAAGGCCTACTTATTAATGAACGTATGGCTACCTTAAAGAAAGCACGCTTTTTTGAACAGCAAACCATTGCAGATCGTGACTTACTCGTAAACAACTTAATTTATGAAGCGAGCTTGGCTTATTTTGACTGGGTAGAAACAGAAAATGAAAAAGATATTTACGATACTTTTTTAAAGAATGCCACCACCAGACTAGACGCCGTAACAAGAAGCGTAGCAGAAGGTGACAAAGCGGCTATAGACATTACAGAAGCAAGAATAACGGCTCAAACAAGACGTCTTGACCTAGAAGCTGCCTCGCTTAAGGCTCAAAAGGCACGCCTAATTGCGAGTAATTTTTTATGGATAGATGGTATTCCATTAGAAATACAAGAGACTGTGTACCCAGAAAAGCCAGAACTTTCAGTGCTAGACGCTTCGCTATTATTAGTAGGAATCACAGATACTTCGGTATTTTTAAATAATCACCCTAAGCTTAAAAGTCTAGATGCAAAAATTGATGGTCTAGAAGTAGACCGCTTTTTAAAGAAAAATAAGTTGCTTCCTAAGGTAAACTTGCAATATAATTTTCTATCACCGGATGCAAATCGATTAGATGGTTTTAACACGGCAAATTACAAGGCTTTTGTAGATGTGAGCTTTCCTATTTTCTTACGTAAGGAACGCGGAGATTTAAATCTTGCTAAACTAAAAGTTCAAGACGCCGAGTTTGAACGTACAGCCACTTCTCTTGCCATTAAAAATAAGCTTGACGCCACAGAGGCAGAGATCACTTCGCTTTTAGAACAAAACAACCTCATTACTGAGATTGTGGTAGATTATGAAGCCCTTGTAAAAGCAGAGGAGCGTAAATTTTTTCTAGGAGAAAGTTCACTATTCCTCATTAACTCCCGAGAGCAAAAGTTAATAGACGCAAGACTTAAAGCAAATACACTTTCTGTAAAGGAACTTACTGCAAAGGCAAAGTTGTATAACGCAGCTGGCCTGTAAATGATATTTACTATGCTATTAGCAAAAAATTAGTTAAAATTTTTTGCTAATAGCTATTCAACTGAAAAAAATATAAAAAGACAACATAATTCCATAGTTTTAAAATATCTTTCTACTAACAGGAAGAACGAACTACAAAATACTATGAAATTACACACTTACAAGTACGCCGTGCTGCTGCTCCTTAGCATCTTTGCTTTAGGATGCTCTAACAGCGAAGATCCAGAATCATCAAGCCAGAATCCTCCAGAAGAGGAAACACCTGTTGAAGCTGCAAACATAGATATTCCTGGCACTGTTAGGGATATAACATCTGCAGATCTTGTTTCAGAGATGGGCATAGGGTGGAACTTAGGAAATAGCCTTGATGTAAAAGATGCAGATAAAACATTATGGGGAAATCCATTACCATCTCAAGCAATTATAGACAAAGTCTATAGTATGGGCTTTAGAACATTACGAGTTCCGGTAAGCTGGAATTGGGACATGCAATCTACTGCGCCGTATACCGTTAATGAGGACTTTTTAACGCAAGTTCAAGAAACTGTAAACTTCGGTATAAGTAAAGGAATGCACGTAATTATAGACGTTCATCACGATGAAGACTGGTTACGCCCTACAAATGCAGCTGCACCTATGGTGAAGCCACGCCTTGCAAGCCTATGGACACAAATTGCAAATCGTTTCAATACTTATGGTGATAAGCTTATTTTTGAAACCCTTAATGAGACAAGACTTCTTAACTCACCAGAAGAATGGTCTGGAGGTACAGAAGAAGGAAGATCTGTTATCAATGAATATCATGAGACAGCACTTAATGCTATAAGAGCTACAGGAGGAAATAATGCAAGACGTCACGTTATGATGAGCACCTATGCTGCAAGTACTCTCCCAGTAGCAATGAACGCTCTTGTGGTGCCAGATGATAGTAATATTATCATTTCTCTACATACTTATTTTCCTTGGCCATTTACAGGTGAAGAAGGAGGAACTACAGAGTGGGGCACAGATCAAGAAAAAGCACAACTTGAAAATGAATTTGAATACATAAAAAATAAGTGGATTGTACAAGAAGGCAGACCTGTAATCCTAGGAGAATGGGGTGCAATAGATCGTTCAAACCTTGCTAACCGTGAGGCATACGCACAATTTTATGTAGAGAAGAGCATGGAACGTGGTTTATTACCAATTGTTTGGGATGATGGAGGTAACTTTAGACTTTTAGATAGACAGAATCTAGATTGGCATTTCCCATCAATAGCAGATATAATTGTTGAAGCTGCAAACTAATACTTAAGCAACAAGAGTATATAAAAGGGCGCCGTTTCATCTAGAAACGGCGCTTACTTTTTAATTGTATTTGAAGATTTACTTACTCGTAATATTGTCTAGCGCTTCTTTTACCTTCATTCGATTATCGCTACCTCGACGGTCTATTAATTTATTGAAAGGATCTACTCCAGCTTCTACTGGTTTTTTACTTACTATAATATCAAAACTATTATTGATATCACTCACTTTGACTTTCTTAAGGTACAGCACATTCTCTGCTCCTGTTTCCTCATCCTCTTCGCCAAAAATTCCTAGCTCAATATAATCTGCTAGTGGTAATGATGCAATTGCATCCTCCTCACCCTCCGGTGTAAAGGAAAGGCTATCGCCCGCGATAGACTTGTATTCTTTTTTACCTTTCTTTTTAGAACGATACTTGCTTATAATCGCATCTATATGCACAGCATAGTTACCATCTGGTAATTGTGTATATGTAGCATCTTCTACTTTGTTATCATATAGCGTGATGGTCTCAAACATATCTGTAACTAGATATTTGAGCGAGTCTGGCGTCACTGCTTTTATATCTGCCACAAATTCTGTTGCTACAGGGTAAGGACGTCCTTTAAATTGATATTTCTCGGCAAAGCGTTTTGCTACACCGTTAAAGACATCTTCTCCTAAGTAATCGCTCATAGCATATAATACTAATGATCCCTTCTGGTAATGAATATACTGTTGATTTTCATTATACATTAACGGCTGCTCCTTAATCTGCTCGCCAGTTCTACCCGTAAGATATCCATCCATCGCGTCTTTTAAGAAACGACGCATCTGGTTTTTACCATAGGTTTTCTCAAGCACCTTGAGCGAACTATACTCAGACATACTTTCTGAAAGCAGTGTAGCTCCTTTAGCCTGTGCTCCTATTACTTGATGTGCCCACCACTGGTGTGCTAGCTCATGTGCCGTTATTGCGAGCGGATAATCAACCGCATCTTGATCCTCATCATCTACATCTGCCACAAAACCTACCCCTTCGCTAAAAGGGATTGTGTTTGCAAAGGCCTGTGCAAAGCTTCCATAAGCCTTAGGAAACTCTATGATACGGACTTGTTTATGCTGGTAAGGTGTATAATTCTCGTTGTAATAAGCAAGCCCCTTTTTCATACCATTCATCATACGATCAAGGTTATACGTATGACCAGGATTGTAATAAATCTCAAGATTAATCCCCTGGTATTCTTCTCGCATCACTTCATATTCTGCACTTAAGAAAGAATAGAAATTGAGCATTTTTGAATCCATTTTGTAGTGGAAATACTTTCTTCCATCTTCTTCCCACTCCTTAATGAGATAGCCTGGCGCAATCGCTATTTGCTCCGGAGAAGTACTTAATGTAGCCTCAAAGTCTATCCAGTCACTATAACCACCTATATAACTACGATCTCTTGCCCCTGGAGCATTTGGATCTGGTAAGCGGTCCTTAGGTGCTAGCTCATACTTTTCACGTAGTTGTGTGTTTCTTAATTCAAAATTATCATTGTAGCCTATAGAAGGAAACATACCATAGTTGACAAAGGTTCCATTAGTAGAAATAGGCGACTTATCATCTAGAAATTTGTTCTCCTCATTATGCATGGTAAACTTAAACACTAAAGTATCTCCAGGCTTCATAGGCTTACTAAAAGCATACATTTTATAGTTGTAATCTTCATTATCATAAACCACTTCTGCATCTCTATCTAGCGTGATTTCTGTAGGGTAATCTGTGAGGTTCACATGTAAGGTATCTATGGCTACACTATCCTTATTAACCATCGTGAAGGTGGCTCCCGCCTTAAAGTCTCTGGTTTTCGGATACATATCCATAAAGGTATTTACAGCAATAAGTCTAGGTTGTGGTATTCCTGCATACTTTCCTAAGTCTCTTTCGGCTTGTACGCGTAGTTCTTCACGTTCTTTTCCTGTGAGTAATTCATTCTCCACGTTATTTACATACCAAGAGTAGCTACCTATACCTAAAAATATTGCTAGAGAAACTACTGCTGTTGCTATGATGGGTGTAGATAATCTCGCTTTCGCGAAAGCGATACGACCTTTTACATTGGTCCCCACACCGCGTCTGTAGAATAAGATAGCTGCCATTAAAAGAATAACGCCAAATGAAATCCAATACACCCTAAACGTATAGAAACGAGGCAACACCGTACCATAACCATCAAAATCTGAAGGGCTAGGTGTACCACCCGAATTAAAATCATAAATAGCCTGCTCTACTCCAATTGCACTTTGCAATAGCGGAATCGCGACAGCAAGCACTAATAAAGTTACTAGGCCAAGCCATTTATTTTTAATCAAGGTATGCACCAAAAGCGCCATCAAAATCCACGGAATATACTTCCAGATATTGATAAAAAAAGCTTGAAATACATAAAGGTCTATCTGGTAATCATAAAAGCCATTTGCCGTTTGAAATGCTAGACCACAAAGAATAAGTACTACTTGTAAAAAGCCTGTCATAAGAAATAGCGATATCCCTTTTGACACTAGAAATACCCAGTCTTTTGTAGGCGTTACATCGACTATCTGGTTGAGATGAGCTGCCCTAGAGCGATCCATCAAGAATCCAGCATACAGATGAATAAGTAAAAATGAAAATATGATAATGTATGCAGATGGCTCTGCAAGCATGGTCCACGTTTTTGGTAATATAGCCGTGTTAAAAATGAGCTGAGAAAAACTCATCATTACAATGGTAAGTACAATGGCTAGAAAACTGATAATAATAAAGGGCCAGCCTGTAATGATATATTTAGTGTCACTTTTAACCAATAGCCACAATGTTTTTAACTGCCCTACAAAAGAGAAATCTGTAGATACTGCTGGCATTTCAATGTTTCTTACTTCACTAAAGTTTTTCTTAGTTGCTCTTACCGTCTTTTTCTTGAAAAGACGAATGGTCATTGCATGTTGAGAAAAATTAAAGCGTGCTATAATCCCAAATAAAATTGCAAACGAAATCGCCGCCCATAACAAACGATTATACAGCAATGCTCCCACCATAGGGATAGAGCGGTTATTTTGCTCAATTGGAGTCCAGTACTCTGTAGCATCTGCCAGTGCCACATTTGCCATAGGGTCTAATAATGAGAACCAGAATTTATCATCTGCATTATCAGCCATGCTTGTAGCGATAAGCTGTATGATAATCATGGTAAGTATGGACATGAAACCTATATTCATATTACGTGTAAACACCACAATAGCAAAAACTATCGCACTATAAAAAAGTACGTTAGGAAAAATGATAAAAGCAAACGGCTGCACGTAATTCCATAGTCCAAAAGGCCCCAAGAGTTCTTCATTTGCGCCAGGTAATATAGAACCTATCAGTAATCCTAAAATGGTCGCAGCGGCGATACAAAGATTTACCGTTATTGCTGCAGAGAACTTTGCTAGAAGGTACTGCACCTTTGTAAGAGGATAAGAGTACAATACATTATGCATGTTATTTTTAAAATCTCTATCTATAGTTCCTCCAGTAATTGATGGAATTAATAAATAGGACAACAATGCCAGCTGGGATAAAATGCCTGTTATTGCCAGCGGACTATTAAGATATACATTGCTCGTTACTGTGACATTATCACTACTAAACACGCCTAAACCAGCTGCCATAATCAAGACACCTAGTAAAAACATAATTGCTGCAAAAATGTAAAAAAGCGGTTTCTTAAACCACGTTCTTATTTCGTGTAGATATATTGTGCTGAACATATTACTGTACGTTTTCAGGTTGGTTCTGATTTAACGTAGTAAAATATACGTCCTCTAAGGTTGCAACAGCAGATTCAAAACCTTCTCCTGGCGAGGTTGTACTATAGACTCTCACATCTAAATCATTGGTATCATTAAAGCTTGAAGAAATCACATTGTATTGCTTTTGTAACTCATCTATTTTATCTCTAGAAGCACTTATCTTCCAGATATGACCAGATAGACTTTGTACTAGCTCTTTTGGTGTGCTCTGAGATAAGATTCTTCCTCCATTGAGAATTGCCATATCAGTACATAGTTCCTTAACGTCATCTACAATATGCGTAGAGAAAATAACAATGTGATTAGTCCCTATCTCACGTAATACATTTAAAAATCGATGTCTCTCTGCAGGATCTAGTCCAGCAGTAGGCTCATCTACAATAATAAGTTTAGGATTATTAAGTAAGAGTTGTGCAATACCAAAACGTTGTTTCATCCCTCCAGAGTAGCCTGCAACGTGCTTATCGCGCACATCACTAAGGTTAGTAACCTCAAGTGCTTTATCTACAATTGCATTGCGCTCTGCTTTATTTGTAATCCCTTTCAAACTTGCAAAATAATGTAAGAGGTCGCTTGCGCTCATTTTTGGGTACACCCCAAATTCTTGTGGTAAATAGCCTAAGGTTTTTCTAAACTCAATTTTATTGTTAAGAATATCAAGTCCATTAAACTCTATACTTCCTGTATCTGGTTCTTGAAGCGTGGCAATGGTTCTCATAAGAGATGATTTTCCTGCACCGTTAGGTCCTAAAAGACCAAACATTCCTGCCTTAATATCTATAGTGACATCATCTAAGGCTTTTACACCATTGCTATATGTTTTTGAAACATTCTTTAAACTGAGAATCATACCTGTTGCTTTTTAGTTGTAGCATAGGTATGACTTATATGGAGTTTGTTACAAGTAATTATATAAATAAAGAAGAAATAGCTAAAGACAGCCTATTTGAGTACACATTGCTTTGAGAAAATCTCGCCCTTTAATTTAATTTTATAAAAGAATGCTTTTTGAGACGTTCTTCTAGATCATTAGTTGAACCAATGTAATATCGATTGAGGCTAGAAGAAAATAATATGTAAACGTAAAAACTCATACAAACGAAAAAAGGCTTCCATTTCTGGAAGCCTTTGTGGGCGCAGAGGGATTCGAACCCCCGACCCCTTGGGTGTAAACCAAGTGCTCTGAACCAACTGAGCTATGCGCCCGACTATTTTTTTATACAAGAGTGTCGCTTCTTGTTTGTGGGCGCAGAGGGATTCGAACCCCCGACCCCTTGGGTGTAAACCAAGTGCTCTGAACCAACTGAGCTATGCGCCCCAATATTTTATAATCAGGTGACAATAAAATCTTGACTACTGCCTTTCTCTTATTGCGGGTGCAAATATAGAACTAAAGTTTAATAGTTTGAAATCTTTTTGAAGAAAAATTAAATAATTTCTGCTACCACAAAAGTACTCCCGCCTATAAATATAAGATCGCTTGCGCCAGCGGTCTTTTTTGCAGCACTAAAGGCTTCTTTTACACTAGGATACGCTTTTCCATTCAATCGGTGAGTCTCTGCCGTTTTTCTTAACAATTGTACCTCCATTCCTCTCGGCACATCTGGTTTACAAAAATAATAAGTTGCATAACTTGGAAAAAGAGGCAAAATGCTCCCAAGATCCTTATCCGACACTACACCTAATACAATATGTAATTTTTTATATTTCTCCTTACTTAGCTGCTCCATGACATAAGTCAGCCCCTCTTTATTGTGCCCTGTATCACAAATCACCTTTGGCAATTCTTGTAATATTTGCCATCGACCTAGAAGCCCTGTATTCTTAACTACATTTTTAAGTCCTTTTGCAATGTGCTGTATTCCTACATGAAAATCTGCGCCTTGTAATACTGAAAATGCTACTTGAACGGTTCTAATATTATGTTTCTGGTATGAACCTATCAAATCTGACTGCATAGACATTAAATCAAAATCGTAGGCTTTGTATAGTGTTGCGTTACGCTTTCGCGAAAGCGTACTAAAAACATCTTCTGTCTCCTCATGATACTCTCCTATCACTACTGGAACACCTTCTTTTATAATTCCCGCTTTTTCGGCGGCAATAAGTGGTAATGTATCGCCCAGAAATTGAGTATGATCAATACCAATATTAGTAATAACAGACAATACAGGCGTTATAATATTAGTAGCATCTAGTCTACCTCCTAAGCCTACTTCAATAATAGCAATATCTACTTTTTTGGTTGCGAAATAAGAAAAAGCCATTCCTACCGTCATCTCAAAAAATGACAGTTGGTGCTCCTCAAAAAAGGCTTTGTGCTTTTTTACAAACCCCATGACAAATTGCTTACTTGCCATCTCACCATTAATTTTGATGCGCTCTCTAAAGTCTTTGAGATGTGGAGACGTGTATAAACCTACCGTATATCCAGCTTCTTGCAATACAGATGCCAACATATGACTTGTAGAACCTTTACCATTAGTTCCCGCCACATGTACAGCTTTAAACTGAGTGTGTGGATTGCCAAGGTATTCTGATAATAATTTAATATTATCCAAATCTGCTTTATAAGCAGCTGCTCCTTTGCGCTGATACATCGGTAACTGCGCAAATAGCCAATCTAAAGTTTCTTGGTAAGTGATAGTGGGTCGCTTTTAAATGTATGTAAAGATAGGTAGATATTACCTAGGTAATTAATGTGAAAAACTGAGAGCATTATAAATCGCTCCATTAATAAGAAAAAACCTATTAGTCTGAGAGACTAAAACGATATACTATTTTTCCTATTTGCTTGGACGGCGCACCGGAGTCTGCATTAAACTTTGTTGCTAGCGCTGCGGCTTTTGCTGGCTCAAGAAGACAGCGAGTATTATTAGTAGTCCCACGTACTCCAGGAGTTGCTTTAATAACTTTTCCGTTACGATCTACCTCGATACTTACAACTACAGTACCTGCTTCGTTACACTCTTGCTGGCGCTTAGGCTTCCCAAGTGCTTTACGACCTCCTAATTGGTAATTACCATCACCATCAAGCCCTTTTCCAGTTCCGTAGTAGCTTGAGGCATTAGGATCTCCATTAGGATCACCTTTATCTCCCGCTTTGTTATCATCACCTTCTCCTGCTTGTGAAGCTCCATTGCTTTTTGGCCCATTAATTAATGCATCTAAAGCACTCGTAGTAGATTTATCTGGTTTTGGATCTGGCTTTGCCTCCTCTACTGGTTTTTCAATAGGCTTTTCTTTTGGTTTTTCAACCTTTGGCGTAGGCTTCTCTTTTGGCTTTTCTTCTATAACGGGAGCATCTTCAATATTTTGAGTTACTACCTCATCCTTAATCTCTGGCTCTTGCACTGTAGGCTTAGGCTGTGGAGCCGTGTTTTTAGGTGCTGAAGCTATTGGTTTTGTAGGTTGCACATTACCAGAACCTACCTCAGACGTACCAAAGTTTACAGCAATCCCTCCTTCTTCAGGTGGATCGAGGTATTTCATCCCCACTACAAACATGAGCAATAGTATGATAGCCATCACAATAGTGCTTATGGTAAAGGATTTACGTTTATGTATGGTATCTAAGAATGCCAATTGACGAATAGAAAAAATTAAAAATTAAGCTTTCGCGAAAGCGTATAAAAAAAAGATGTAAGCAAATTAATTAGGGCGTACCGCAAGTACAATTTTATACTTATTACGGTTTGCAATATCCATTATCTTAACTGCATTCTCGATAGGAACCCCCTCTTCTGCTCTTAAAATAATAGTTGGCTCTTCTACTCCTGCAAGTTCGCTTGTAATAAACCCTTCAATACTATTCTCACTTACACGTTCTTTATTAACGTAGTAATCTAAGTCTTTTGTAATACTTACAGAGAGGTTTTGTTTATTACTGGTTTTCCCTTTTGCTTTAGGCAAAATTAGGTCTAGAGCGTCTGGCGTAATGGCAGGTGAGGTTAAGAGAAAGAATACAAGTAATAGAAAGACAATATCTGTCATACTACTCATACTGAACTCTGGGCTCACTTTATTTCTTCCGCGCAGGTTCATACTAGCTTGGCTCGTTTAGAAGATCTAAGAAATCTACAGCATTTGCTTCCATAGAGTGCACTACTTTATCTGTGCGCACTACTAAGTGGTTGTAACCCATATAAGCAATTATACCTACGATAAGACCCGCTACGGTTGTGGTCATTGCCGTATAGATACCTTCGGCTAGTGTTCCCATTTCTGCTTGTCCTGAGCTTGTAGCTAGTGTATGAAAGGCAAGTACCATACCGATTACAGTTCCTAAAAACCCAATCATAGGTGCAGCTCCTGCTATGGTAGCAAGTACACTTACATTGCGTTCTAGCTTATACACCTCAAGTTTACCCTGATTCTCTATTGCTGTATTAATATCCTCTAGAGGGCTACCTATACGTGAGATTCCCTTTGCAGTGAGCCTCGATACAGGTGAGTTTGCTTGCGCGCAATAAATTTTTGCCCCTTCAATATTACCCGATTGTACATTGTCGCGTATTTGATTCATAAAGTTGCTATCAACTTTAGACGCTGCTTTGATTGCAAATAAGCGTTCAAAATAAATATAAATAGCAACAAATAGCAGTACAAAAAGTACTGCTATTATGATGATTCCTGCTGTACCACCTGTGATAAGCAAGTCTATTATTGATAAAGTCTGCTCTACAGGCTCATCTGTTGTAAGAACGTCTGCTGCATCTTGAGCGCCGTCTTGTAATAAGGTATAAATCATAAATTAGGTCGTTGTGACTTTAATATGAAACGATGGTTATGATATTAAATTGTCCGAGATTAAGATGCCATTGTTCCTCCCGTAAGAAGAACAAAAGCAATTGCACCTGCTGCAAAACCGATAAATGCTAACCATGTTATTTTCTTAAGGTACCAGATAAAATCGATACGCTCCATTCCCATTGCTGCAACACCAGCTGCAGATCCGATGATAAGCATACTTCCACCTGTTCCAGCAGAATATGCTATAAAGTGCCATAATAAACTATCTGTAGGCGCTTCATACATACCCATTGATGCCGCTACTAAAGGAACGTTATCAATAATTGCAGATAATATACCAAGGAGTACAACAACAACATCTTGATTTGGTACTGCTCCATTTAAGATTTCGGCTACGTAACGTAAAGTTCCCACTGGATCTCCAGATTCTGAAACTCCATATACTAGACTTTCAAGTCCAGCAACAGCCATTAAGATTCCTAAGAAAAAGAGGATGCTTGAGATCTCAATACGAGATAATGCTTTGTGAGCGCTGTATAAGTGCTTACGTTCTTTTGTAAAATCTTCTTCTGGGTGAATATATTCTGATACTAACCACACTACTCCTAGTGCAAGCATCATTCCCATGTAAGGAGGAAGGTGTGTTATAGTTTTAAAAATAGGCACAGATACAATCATACCTAGACCTAAGAACAGCATGGTCTTACTACTAAGTAGTCTACCTGCTTCTTCGTCTTCTGTGGTGTCCACAATAATCTCGCCTTTAAATGCTGGCAAATAAGAAGCAATTAAAAATGGAAGTACAAAACAAATTACAGAAGGAACAATTACAAACTTCACTAGTCCCATTGCAGTTACATTATCTGCAATCCAAAGCATTGTCGTTGTAACATCTCCAATAGGAGACCATGCACCACCGGCATTTGCTGCGATTACTACCATTGCTGCAAACCATAAACGCTGCTCTCTATTTACAATAAGCTTGCGTAATAATGTAATAAGTACAATGGTTGCAGTAAGGTTATCAATAATAGCAGAAAGTATGAATGCTAGTATCCCTATAATCCATAATAGTTTTTTCTTACTCTTAGTGCGCACAGCGCCCTTAAGCACTTCAAAACCACGGTGTAGATCTATAATCTCAACAATAGTCATCGCTCCAATAAGGAAGATAAGTATCTCTGCCGTTTTACCTAAGTGGTGTAAAAGTGTGTTGTCGAAACCATGCTCTGCTTCATGCAGTGCATCTCCAGTGAGGGCGGTTCCATTAGGGAAAATGCTATATGCATTTTCATACGTATCAATTACATCAAACCAGCCTAAATGGAAACCTACCGCAAGGAAGGCCCATATAAGCGATGCCATAATTAAAGCAGGTACCGTTTTGTCTAGTTTAAGAGGATGTTCAAGGGTTATAGAAAGATACCCAATGATAAAAATGAGAATAATTACTGATTCCATAAGTTGTCTGGTTAATTGTAAGTATTAAAGTAATTCTTTTAGTGCAATTTCAAAAGCAGTTTTGCTTATATTTTGCTTACTACTGTTGTTATTATACGTGTTTTCAATAGCGTTTCTAATGGTTTGAGATGTATCATTAAAGATTGCATCATCTGTCATTTGTACACGACGCTCCATAAAGTATGCAAATACACGAGCCATACCACAGTTTGATATGAAATCTGGTATTAAACTCACTTTTGCATCTGTATGCTCCATTATAGGGCCAAAGAAAATTTCTTTATCTGCAAACGGCACATTTGCACCACAAGAGACAACCTCAAGTCCAGTGCCTATCATGCTATTGATTTGATCTTCTGTAATAAGTCTAGACGCCGCACATGGAGCAAAAATCTCAGTTTCAAGATTCCATATTTGCTCATTCATCTCTGCAAATGGAATTAATCCTTCTGCATTTGCGTTAAGTGTATTTCCAGTTTTATTGAGGTACATATCACGTATTTCTTCAAAAGAGAAACCGTCTTTGTTAATAAAACCTCCTACTATGTCAATGATTCCTACCACCTTTGCTCCCATTTGAGCAAGGTAATAAGCTGCGGCTGCTCCTACGTTTCCAAAACCTTGTACAACGGCTCTTTTTCCTTTTACGTCACCACCATAAATATCGTAATAATGACGTACGGCCTCTGCAACTCCATATCCAGTAATCATATCTGCAACCGTATACTTACGTGTCACATCTGGAGAATACACTGGATTTTCAATCACTTTTATCACACCTTGACGCAGTTGCCCGATGCGGTTAATTTTATCTGCCTCTGTAGGCTGGAAGTGGCCTGTAAAGACTCCTTCTTGAGGATGCCACACTCCACTTTCTTCGGTAATTGGGATTACTTCATGTATTTCATCTACATTAAGATCACCTCCCGTACCGTAATAACTTTTTAATAATGGTGATACTGCTTTATACCAACGCTCTAAAACTCCTTTCTTACGTGGATCTTTAGGATCAAAATTGATCCCAGATTTTGCTCCACCTATCGCAGGTCCCGAGACGGTAAACTTCACTTCCATTGTTTTGGCCAGCGACAGTACTTCATTCATATCCAGACCCGTACGCATACGTGTTCCTCCACCCGCAGCACCGCCACGTAATGAATTGATTACAACCCAGCCTTCTGCTTCTGTTTCTGGGTCATTCCAATGGAAAACTATTTCTGGTAATTTATCTTCATAACGCTGTAAAAGAGCTCTCATACTTTCTGATTAGGTAAGCCCAAATATACAATTTAGAAACACCTTGTAGAAGAAGTGTTAATAATTTAAGATTCATATAACATTCCGCTGGCATGATCATGCCTTGCACCCGTCACGCTCGCTAGACAGTTCGGGAGGTTTTCAAGTTTCAACACTCCTAACAATCCAAAAATAAGCGCTTCTTTAAATTCAACCAACTTTGCGTCCGGCACAACGAGTTTTACGCTTTCGCGAAAGCGGACACGTTCCAATAAATAAGTGTTATAAGCACCTCCACCAGTAACGAGTACACTAGCGCCTTCTTTAAACTGCGCCGCAAGCTGAATAGCAACATGCTCTGTAAATGTAGCTAGCACATCTACCGAAGAAAGTTGAACAGCCTCAATAAGTGGGAAAATATGCGCGTGTACCCATTCTATCCCAAGAGATTTGGGAGCTGGAAGGCTATAAAACAGAATGTCATTTAGCTTATCGAGGAGAGGTTGATGTACGGTTCCTGCTTTCGCGAAAGCGCCACCATCATCATACTCCTCACCCAGTTCTTGAGCATATTTATTAAGAACCACGTTTACAGGAGAGATATCATAAGCGATTCTCACACCATTTTCATCTTTAGAAACATTTGCAAATCCACCGAGATTAAGGCAATAATCGTAATTACCAAATATTAATTGGTCGCCTATAGGCACCAATGGCGCTCCCTGACCACCCATTTCTACATCTTGCACCCTAAAATCACAAACCACGCGATGGTTAATTAAAGTGGCAATTTCTGGCAGGTTTCCTATTTGCAAAGTAACTCCCTCATCTGGCTGATGGAGCACCGTATGACCGTGAGAACAGACAACATCAATATCCGTAAGGTCATTAGTGGTAATAAAATTCTTAATCACTTGCGCTAGGTGAGCGGTATAATCTACGTTAAGCGCATCTAGCTCTTCTCTACTAAGCAAGTGAGCCGTAGAAAGTATTTCTTTCCACTTTTTAGGATAGGGAATAGTTTTCGCAACAATAACATCACTAGTAAAAGATGGATATATTGAGTTATCTTTTGATGAAGAAAGACCGATTTTTGCGTAGGCACAATCAATACCATCTAAGCTTGTCCCACTCATCACCCCTATAACGTTATAGTTTTTTTCTCCCATAGCACTAAATCTATTGAGAAAAAGGCAAGAAACAAGTATCTTTGTATAGATTTTTTAGATAATTCTTAATAATTCAAACACGATGGATTTTAGCTTAACAGAAGAACACATAATGATACGCGATGCGGCTCGCGATTTTGCCCGTACAGAATTACTTCCTGGCGTTATTGAACGTGATAACATCCAGCAGTTTCCTGATGAACTCGTTAAAAAAATGGGTGACTTAGGTTTTATGGGTATTATGACAGATCCAAAATATGGTGGAGCTGGTATGGATGCTACTTCGTACGTACTTGTTATGGAGGAATTATCTAAAATTGACGCCTCTGCATCTGTTATTGTTTCTGTAAATAACTCTTTAGTTTGTTACGGTCTTGAAGCTTACGGAAGTGAAGAGCAAAAACAAAAATACTTAACTAAACTTGCTACTGGTGAGATGGTGGGTGCTTTTTGCCTTTCTGAGCCAGAAGCTGGATCTGATGCAACTTCACAAGCTACTACAGCAATAGATAAAGGAGATCACTACGTAATTAACGGTACAAAAAACTGGATTACTAATGGTGGTCGTTCTGATGTATATTTAGTTATTGCACAAACCGATAGAGAAAAAGGTCACCGCGGAATCAATGCTTTTATCGTAGAGAAAGGCATGGAAGGTTTTGAAGTAGGACCTAAAGAAGACAAATTAGGAATACGTGGTAGTGATACACACACACTACAGTTTAACGACGTGAAAGTTCCTAAAGAAAATAGAATAGGAGAAGATGGTTTTGGATTCAAGTTTGCGATGAAAACTCTTTCTGGCGGACGTATAGGTATTGCTGCACAAGCATTAGGTATTGCATCTGGAGCTTACGAGCTTGCTCTTAAATACTCTAAGGAACGTAAAGCCTTTGGTACAGAAATCTGTAATCACCAAGCAATCGCTTTTAAACTAGCAGATATGTATGTGGAGATTGAAGCTGCGCGTCATCTAGTAATGAAAGCAGCATGGGATAAAGACCAAGGAAACAATTACGATATGTCTAGTGCAATGGCTAAGCTTTATGCTTCAAAAGTAGCGATGGAACAATCTGTAGAAGCTGTGCAAATACATGGTGGAAACGGATTTGTAAAAGAATATCACGTAGAGCGCCTTATGCGTGATGCTAAGATTACTCAGATTTACGAAGGAACTAGTGAGATCCAGAAAATCGTAATCTCAAGAGGTGTAATTAAAGGATAAAATCTTCCAATATAGATCAACAAAAAATGCGGCAATTGCCGCATTTTTTATTTTATATAATATCACTTTACTATCTAAGCTTCCAGCCGCTGGTGCTTGTACTCGCTTCAAGCCTATCCTCTAATCCATCCTCTAGCTCAGGAAAGAAATCAATACCAGTAAGTTTCTCAATCTGATCTACAGAGGTTACAAATGTTTTTAATGACTTTTTTGATGCCGAGTGGTTCATTAAGAAAGCAATCATTTTTACATCACCTCCAGATTGATCATAGACAATTTTATAAAATGATTCTGGAACAGTCACACCTTCTGTTCCTATTGCGCCCATTTTATCTTTGAGAACACCTCCTGTTACCACATATACACCATCATACTTTTTTGCCCAATAGCGCACCTGTTGTTCTAGTTCGTTCCAAATACCAGCATTAAAATCATGCCGCTGCGGACTAATATTACTTGTCAAGAACGTCTCATCATAAGCCGCCTTGCTAAACTCTCTATCTCCAGCCGGACACAGATGCCCTCTGTCATAGCCAGATTTCTTGTAGTTACGCCAGTGAGCAGACTTTGTCCCTACCTTAGGGTCGACTTCAAAGTATGGGCGTTTAAAATCGGCATTTACGATGTGTTCTTTTTTAAGCTCGTACGCAACCCACTCTGCTTGTTCATCTTTCTCACTATAACTAAGCGAGTAATAATTATGATGTACAATCTGCCCCGTAGTTGACGTAGGTAGAAAATAGGTGTTTGTCGTAGATTTAGGCTGCTTTCCTTCCTCTACAACTGGCGCATCAATGGCTTGATGAGCATAATTTTCAAATATGTACCACCCTAGTGTAAATAATAGTACTAGTAATGGATAGGTGTATTTTCTTTTCATGTATAAATTAACTTTTCACATCCAGCGCATCTCTTAGCGCATTTCCCACGAGCATAAAAGCCATTACGAGTAACATGATTGCTATACCGGGAATGAGCGCAAGATAAGGTTTCCCTAAGATGATATAACTGTAATGATCTTTAATCATTGCTCCCCAGCTAGGCGTAGGCGGCTGAGCACCTATCCCTAGAAAGCTCAAACCGCTTTCTATTAAGATGGCTCCAGCAAAATTTGCTGCAGAGATCACGATAAGCGGCGCAATCACATTAGGCAATATATGTTTGATAATAATTCGCCCATCTGTATAACCTAGCGCTCTCGCTGCGGTAACATATTGCATTTGCTTTACTCCCATCACTTGACCTCGCACTACACGAGCTACCTCAACCCACATGGTTAACCCAACTGCAATAAACACCTGCCAGTATCCTTTTCCCAATGCTAGGGTAATAGCAATTACAAGTAATAATGTAGGAATAGACCATGTCACGTTAATTACCCACATGATTGCAGCGTCAATCTTCCCACCAAAATACCCCGCAAGCGACCCCATAAGTAAACCTATGAGAAGCGAAATAAATACAGCAACAAATCCTATAGAAAAAGAAATGCGCGCACCTATAAGCATACGACTTAGTAAGTCCCGACCATACTTATCTGTTCCTAACAAAAATGTACGTGAGGAGATATTCGCTTTCGCGAAAGCGTTATAATCCTCCACACCATCTATTTCCAGTGTTTTAGGCATTCCCTCTACTCCATCGCCTACATACTGGGTGTAAGTGATACTACTTTCTGAAATAGTATACGAAATGACGGGAATTTCTGTACTCGCATTCTTACTGCCTGAAAACCATTTTGAAAAGAAACTTTGACTCGCATCAACCTGAGCGGGTATGGTGAGTATATCTACCGTAAACCCTGGTCCTTGAGAGTGAATAGAGAGGTGCATTTGATTTGCGTTCTCACTACTATCTGGGGCGATCACATAGGCAAACAATGCTGCAAGACCACACAACACAATATATAGCAAACTCAAAACGCCCCAAAAATTCTTTTTGAATTTTTGGAGCGCTAAGCCTGTTAAAGAATTTGCTCTTTGCGACATGAATTAATCTTTTATCGCAGCAAGTTTATCTTTTCTTATGTTATTTATTTTAAGATCCTTAAGCACATTTAACGCCTCTTCTACGTAAGCATCTTTTGTAAGACTCTTGTGCCAGCGATCACGCTTTTCCTTTAAAATAGTATCACTTTCAAAAAGTTTCTGCTCATAAGGGAGTGACTTGTATGACAACTTCGTATCATAATCATCTATCGCATCAAATTTCTTTGCAAACTCCTCACTTTGCGCGATACGCTCTTTATACTTTTCATAATTAAGTGACCATTGTTGATCATCTCTACGATCTTTAATCCACTTAGCATAATCATCAACTAGTTGTAAATGCTCGCTCTTAGACATACGTTGCACACTATTTTCGATAGTTTCATCAAAATCTACATAACCATCCCAAACATCATAACTTGCAGCTTTAATTTTATCCCAAGGAAGCGGATTTTCTTGATCGCGTTCTCCTATGTCGATATACTTAAAACGATCCGGAACCACTACATCACTCTTCACCCCTTCTAGCTGAGTAGATCCACCATTTACACGGTAGAATTTCTGCGTAGTTAACTTAAGCGCTCCAAGATCACCATAAGGGTTTTTACGTAAGTACTGATTAAGGTCTGCAACGTTCTGCACAGTTCCCTTACCGTATGTTTGTTTACCACCTATGATGATGGCACGTTTATAATCTTGCATTGCTGCTGCGAGAATCTCACTTGCCGAAGCAGATATTTCATTTACAAGAATCACAAGTGGCCCATCCCATAAGATAGAAGGATCTGCATCTTCAAGAACTTCCGGCTCATCACCGCTAGATGCTACTTGCACAATAGGACCATTTTTAATGAATAATCCAGCAATGTCTACTACTGTTTTTAAAGATCCTCCTCCATTATTTCTAAGATCAATAACTAGACCTTCCATTCCTTCTTCTTTAAGACGCTCTATTTCTTTCTTTACATCACTTGCAGCGTTCTTCTCTTTATAATCATCCATCGTAAAGTAAAACTTAGGAAGATTTACAATTCCATATTTTTTACCATCTTTTTCAACCTCGGCAGATTTGGCATAAGTTTCTTCGAGCTCAACAATGTCTCTTTCTATAGTAATATTTTGAGTACTTCCGTCTAGCTTCGTTTTTACGGTAAGAATCACCTTAGTTCCTTTAGGGCCTTTGATGTATTCTATGGCATCTTGTAAACGCATCCCAACAATGCTAATGGCATCTTTCTCGTCTTCTTGACGCACTCTCATGATAACATCTCCTTCACGCAGCTCATCACCTCTCCATGCTGGACCTCCAGAAATAACATCTGTAATTTTAATCTCTCCGTTTTTCTTTTGAAGTCTCGCACCTATTCCTTGGAACTGGCCACTCATCTGAGTATCAAAACGATCTTTTGCTACTGGAGCAAAGTAATATGTGTGAGGATCAAATTCCTCCACTACCGCATTCAAGAAAATAGCAAAGTAATCTTGACGCTCGAGTTCATCTGTAAATTCAAAAAACTCCTTTGTATTATCCTTTACTTCATTTCTAGCTTTCTCTTCGAGCTGCTTGTCACTAAGAATTTCCTTAGGTTCATCTGTATTTACAACCTCTTCGCCTTCTTCTGGTGTTTTTTCTTGCTCCTCCTTTTTATCAAAATAAGAACTCAATGCATTGAGTTTTAATTGCTGTCTCCAGCGATTTTTAAGCTCTTTCTTATTTTTTGCAAATGGTTGCTTTTCATAATCTGTATCTAAGATTTCATCCTCTGTAAAGTCAAATGGCTTTTCTAGCAAGTCTGCTTGAATCTCGTTTGCTTCCTTCGTACGCTCCATAAGACGTGTGTAAGTAAGATCAAAGAATGTCAAATCCTTATCTCTAATAGCATCATCTATCTGATCCTTATATTTCTCAAATTCCTCAATATCTTTCTTGTAAAAGAAACGGCGATATGGATCTAATGCATCTATGTAATCATCAAACACCGCTGCAGAGAATTCGTCATTAATATCTTTTGCATCATAATGACCTCTCTCAAGTAAGTAAGAAATAAGATCAAGTAATGTCTTATCCTTATCTGGATCATCAAATGACTTTGTAGTAAAACTGCAACTCGCTACCGAGAAGAGGAGTACTACTGCGATTAATTTTAAATTCCTTTTCATAAAATCTTTTATTTGCATGTAACTAGCAATGTACATTAAAAATTGTGCCACGATAAGATTAACCTTCGTAATCTTTTGTTAAACCCGACTGTCGCTCGAATTGAAGTACAATTTACGTATTTTCGTGCTTAGTTTACAACTCCTCTTATGAACAATAAACCATTAATACTTGTTACCAACGATGACGGTATTACCGCTCCCGGAATACGCAACCTTATCGATGTAATGCTCACGATAGGTGATGTCATTGTTGTTGCACCAGATAGCCCGCAGAGTGGTATGGGACACGCCATTACCATAAACGACACACTGTACTGTGACCCTGTAAAACTCGATCCTGCGGCGACACATAAAGAATATACATGCTCTGGAACTCCAGCAGATTGTGTGAAACTTGCAAACCAGCAGATTGTACCTCGCAGACCAGACATCTGTGTGAGTGGAATAAATCACGGCAGCAACTCTAGTATCAATGTAATTTACAGTGGTACGATGAGCGCAGCTGTAGAAGCTGGTGTAGAAGGAATCCCAGCAATAGGTTTCTCACTACTAGATTACAGTCACGATGCCGATTTTGAACCAGCAAAAAAATATGTGGAGCGCATTACTCGCCAAGTATTAAAAAACGGACTTCCTAAGGGAATTGTTTTAAATGTAAATATTCCAAAACTACCAGCAGCTGAAATTAAAGGTACTAAAGTATGCCGTCAAGCAAAAGCACAATGGGTAGAAGATTTTGACAAGCGCACTAACCCTATGGGCAGAGATTACTACTGGCTCACTGGCGAGTTTGTAAATCAAGATAAAGGAGAAGACACAGATGAGTGGGCGCTGTCTCAAGGATACGTGTCTGTTGTCCCTGTACAATTTGACCTCACGGCTCACCATTTTTTACAAGAATTAAATGAGTGGGAAGACTAGTCTAAAGTTTACAAAGCAATCGTAACTTTGACACACATCAATATCTTTCTATAGCTTAATGTGAATAATTCCGCTTTCGCGAAAATTTTAAAACAATAAGCATATTTGTAGAGATTTCAAATTTTGGCGAAAGCCGAAACATAGCATATGAAAAAAGACATCATTATAGGAATCATAGTAGGACTCATTGCAAACGCAATAGGTGTACTACTTTTTTCTCTATACATAGGCAGCACTCAAAACCGAACTATCACAAATGTTCTTGAAACAGCAGTTTCCGAAGGTCGTCTGGGCAAAATTATGGCAATAGGTGCCGTTCTTAATCTGCTCGCATTCTTTTTAATGCTTAGACAAGGACAAGATGCGAGAGCGAGAGGCGTTCTTCTTGCTACGATTACTATTGCATTTGTAACTATGATATTAATGTTTACCCAATGAAATATTACATTCTTGCAGGCGAGGCCAGTGGTGATTTACATGGTGCAAACCTTATGAAATCATTGTATAAAGAAGATCCAGAGGCAGATATACGCTTTTGGGGTGGTGATCTTATGCAGGAAGTAGGTGGCACTCTTGTGACACATTATAAAGAGCGTGCTTTTATGGGCTTTATGGAGGTTGTCACAAACTTGCGTAAGATCACAGGTCTTATTAAAGATTGTAAGAGAGATATTGCCCGTTTTGAACCAGATGCGCTTATTCTTATAGATAATTCAGGTTTTAACTTACGCATTGCAGAGTGGGCAAAACCATTAGGCGTAACGACGCACTATTATATCAGTCCGCAGGTATGGGCATCACGTGCGAGTCGTGTCAAAAAGATTAAATCATATGTAGATCACATGTATGTGATATTACCTTTTGTAAAGGACTTTTATGACAAGCATGATTACAAAGTACATTTTGTAGGTCACCCACTTCTAGATGCCGTTGCAGGTCGTAAGCAAGCAGATCCAGTTGCTTTTGCAAAAGAACACAAGCTTGATGAACGACCTATGATTGCCCTACTCCCAGGAAGTAGAAAGCAAGAAATAAGCGCTATGCTAGATGTGATGTTAAGCGTAGTAAATGATTATCCAGACTATCAGTTTGTAATCGCTGGAGCGCCAAGTCAAGAAGTGTCTTTTTACCAACCTTTCCTAAAGGATTATCCAGTAAAACTGGTGATGAATAAAACCTACGACATCTTAAGTTTTGCAAATGCTGCGCTAATCACCTCTGGCACTGCAACGCTGGAAGCAGCAATTTTTAAAGTACCACAGGTAGTTTGTTACAAAGCAAATGCCGTCTCATACAGTATTGCAAAACGTATTATCAAAACCAAATATATCTCCCTAGTAAACCTAATTATGGACCGTGAGGTGGTAAAAGAATTAATTCAAGGAGATCTCAATACTGCACAATTAAAAAAGGAGCTCGATAAGATTACTAATGATGATTATCGTGCAATCCTATTTGAAGATTACTTTGCACTAGAGAAAAAATTAGGCGGTGCAGGGGCGAGCAGTAAAACCGCATCTCTCATTGTAGCTACTACCAAAGCACAGCTAAGCAATTAACAACCTACGAGCCCATCTACTTTATGAAACAATTATTCATAGTGCTTTCTTTACTCTTCTTACTCACCTCTTGCGGAAGTTCAAAAACAACAACATCTAGAACAAAAACAAGAACTCGAACTACTGCTAGGGTTAAAAATATAAGCGCATCAAAGACGGACCGCATTATTAACCAAGCACAATCATTTGCAGGTACTCGATATAAATTTGGCGGGACTACAAGCAAAGGAATGGACTGCTCTGGATTAATTTATATTGCTTTTCAGAAAGAAAACATAGTTCTACCTCGTATCTCCAGACAGATGGCAGAAAGAGGTCAACCTATAAAAGACAAAGACATTTTTAAGGGTGATTTGTTATTTTTTAGAACGAACAAAAGCAGCAAACGCATAAATCATGTGGGACTCGTCACTAAAGTTACGGGCGATGACATTTACTTTATACACGCCACAACCTCAAAAGGCGTTCTTACTTCTAACCTCAATGAGCGTTACTGGAATGACGCATATATCATGGCCAGACGCGTCTTGTAAATTATAATTTGCTATATTACTGACAGTTACACCTTTTTAAAGGTTAATTAGTAATATATTGAAGAGGATTAACACGCCCATTTTAGTAATACTTCTCGCCCTCATTGCTGGGATAATTTGTTATGACGTCTACCAAGTCTCCTTGTTCTGGATAGCTATTATCCTCCTGCTCGCTGCATCATTTCTTTTTGTACTGCACAGACGTGCTTTTAAAAGACCTCTCAACGCTATAGCGTTTACCGTAGGCATTACCATTGCATTTACAACCTTAGGCTACTTGACCTCAGAAAGAGCAAACGCGCTAAACAACGAGACGCATTTTACCCACACAAACACTAGCAACCCAAGTACCTTTTTATTCTCGATAGATGAAGTACTAAAATCCACAATGTATCAAGACAAATATGTTGTTACATTAAAGACGATAAACAAAGAAATTACTTCTGGCAAAATAATTCTTAATATTAACAGAGATAGCATATCGCATCGTCTTCGGGTAGGAGCATGGTACTACACAAGATCTTTACTCTTACCTGTCCCCAAACCCAAAAACCCATATCAATTTGATTACGGAAGCTATTTAAAAAGAAAACAAATACACGGGCAGCTGTCAATTAATAAAAACGAGCTCCTCATATCACAACTCGCCTCTAGCGGATTGAGGGTATGGTCATCACGCTTTCGCGAAAGCGTACTAAAAGCAATTCATTCTCATTCATTTACTAGCGACCAACTTGCAGTTATAGACGCACTCGTTCTTGGGCAGAAAAATGGTATAGATAAGCAAATGAGTACTCATTATGCATCTGCTGGAATGATGCATATACTTGCCGTCTCCGGCCTGCATGTAGGCATTATACTATTATTGCTACGCTTTATTACCAAACCAATAGCAGACTACAAGCTACGATGGCTACGCTCTATAATAATTATCATACTGATTTGGGGCTTTGCTTTCACTACTGGATTATCTCCCTCAGTATTGAGAGCCGCTACTATGTTTAGCTTTCTCGAAATAGGACAACAGCTAGGCGGAAAAAGAAAATCAACAGATGCAGTCATGGTATCTGCAGTAGTACTGTTACTCTATAATCCGCTTCTTATTTATCAAGTAGGGTTCCAGCTTAGTTATCTTGCTGTTATTGGTATTTTATGGATTCAACCATGGCTATCTACTTTTTATACTCCGCGGTATTATATAGACAGGCTTCTCTGGGGTATTGCTACGGTTTCTGTTGCTGCCCAGTTAGGCGTGCTACCTTTAAGTTTATTTTACTTTCACCAGTTTCCTGGATTATTTTTTCTCTCTAATGTAATCATCATTCCATTTCTAGGAATCATTTTAGGTGGTGGCATTCTAGTTGCTTTATTAGCTATAATAGGCATATTACCTGATTACATTGTAGCTGCCTATGGATTTATCATAGACCTAATGAATGGATTTATTTTTTGGGTAGCTAGTAAAGAGGCCTTTATCACAAATCACATCACGATAAGTTTTGCATTACTTATAGGCCTATATCTCTGCATTGTTTTTAGTATTTCTTTACTCAAAAAATACAACAACCTCAGGCTTGTAGCGGCATCTATATCAATGGCACTTTTGACATCTATTATTATTTACGAAAGGAACAATCCTCCTGCTACGCATCTCACTATTTTCAATAAGAGCAAATCTAGTATGTTAGGCTTTTTCAACAATACTACCCTCCAAATATTTAGTGCAGATTCATTGCATTCCATAATACAAGATAGCAGAGTTAGCAACTACAAGGATGGCTTACGCATAGACGAAGTAGCCGTAGAAAGCATGCAGAACTATTTTCGCTTTAAGCGAAAAGAAATACTCGTCATAGATAGTCTTGGGGCTTACCAACTAGGAAATGCAAATCCAGATTATATATTACTGACGCAATCTCCTAAGATTAACATAAACAGACTGACAGAGAGGTTTCCAGAAGCTCAAATCATTGCAGATGCATCAAACTACAAAAGCTACATCACTCGATGGAAAGCTAGTTGTTTGAACAAAAAAATCCCTTTTCATAGTACTTATGAAAAGGGAGCTTATATAATTGAGTGAATTTTTTTTCTAATTAGGCCATGAGTACTCAAACTCTTCTTGATAGGTAGCCCACTTCTCTTGAGTAGTAATCTCTTTATAATCATCATTACCCACCATCTTCACATATATTTCTAGACGCTTAGGAGAGTGATAACCAACTATAGGTTGGATGTAATTACCCTTTTCATCAAAGAAAACCATACTAGGGTATCCCTGAAGCTTTAAAGCCTGCGCAAGTTCATGCTGACTGTTACGACTTTTAGCTCTTTTAGGATCATAAC
Source organism: Dokdonia sp. Dokd-P16 (assembly GCF_003095655.1). Classification (NCBI taxonomy): domain Bacteria; kingdom Pseudomonadati; phylum Bacteroidota; class Flavobacteriia; order Flavobacteriales; family Flavobacteriaceae; genus Dokdonia; species Dokdonia sp. Dokd-P16. The sequence continues at coordinate 2,002,540 of NZ_CP029151.1, read as the reverse complement.
GAGGATTAGTATATGTATTACCTAAGTAATTAATCACTTCTGTACCCTCGGCGTTAAATTTTACCGCATAATAATTTTCATTTATAAAAGCAGCTACATCAGGATTTGCAAAGGTATTTCTATCAAGCATTTTACAAGGCCCACACCAGACAGTGTACACGTCCATAAAAATCTTTTTAGGCTCTTTTTGTTGGGCAGCAAGCGCCTCATCCATGGTCATCCAGTTAATCTTCTGGGCACTCATAGTTCCCGTCGCAATAAATAGAAGAAGGTATAATACTTTTCTCATTGAATTCTTTCTTTTAGGTATAGTCTGTTTTAGTTTAAAATTCTTACAGACAAAAAACGTTCCACAAAATAGGGAACGTTTTTAAATTATACTATTATATGTGCTTAGCGTATACCATGCATCATTCTAATAAGTGTTTTATTTAGTAATAACATTACAACACCTGCTGCTGCTGGTATTACGGTAAATATCAAAAAGAAGATTGCCATTCCATGCTCCTCAACTATTGGATCAATATAACTACCCGTTATACCCGCTGCAAAGTTTGCTATAAAGTTTGCAACAAACCAGATACCAAACATAAGCCCAACAAGTTTTGCTGGTGCAAGTTTACTTACATATGAAAGTCCAACTGGTGATACACATAACTCTCCTAGTGTATGGAATAAATATGCAAGTACTAGAAATACCATACTTACAGAAGCAGTTTTTGCACCTAATGGAATTCCCATAGATCCAAAAGAAAGAATACCAAAACCAAGACCTAAAAGAATAAGTCCAATAGCAAACTTCACTGGTCCGCTAGGGTTGTATTTGCTCTTCCATATTTTTGAAAATAAAGGAGCAAATGCAATGATAAAGAATGAGTTTAATATTCCGAACCAAGAAGCAGGTACTTCTGGAGCGTCATCTGCAAACTGACGAGATAACATCCAGATTACAATTCCCCAAATAATAACAAAACCTAAGCCTAAGATAATATTAGAAAGTGCGTATTTACCATACGTTTGCTTAAATAACATCGCTAATACCCATGTAATAATAAGCATAGGAACTACTGTAAGTATTGTGTTGACTATTTTAAAAGTCATACCACTACTACCTTCAAGAACTCTATCTGTATAATCTGCTGCAAAGATGGTCATAGACCCTCCTGCTTGCTCAAATGCCCACCAAAAGAAAATAGTAAAAAATGCAAGAACACTAATTACAATTAAACGATCACGAGTTACTTTAGACTTTTCGGCATCATCAATAACATCTTCAATACTATCTGCAGCATTTTCAACACCATCCTCTATGACATCATCAAGTTCGCCAGCTTTTGCTGGTGCTGACCCTATTTTACCAAAGATACCTTGAGCAAAATAAAACTGAAGCATTCCTACAAGCATGAAAATTCCCGCAAGTCCAAAACCATAGTGCCATCCAACAGACTCACCTATATAACCACAAAGTAAAATACCTAAAAAAGCTCCGGAGTTAATACCCATGTAAAATATGGTATATCCCGCATCCTTTTCTTTACCTTGATCCTTATATAACTGCCCTACCATCGAAGAAATATTCGGCTTAAACATACCGTTACCAATGATGAGTAATATAAGACCTGCATAAAAGAAAATATCTGAACTAATCTCAAAAGCCATAGATGCGTGACCTAGTGTCATCAATAAGGCACCTATGATTACAGCTTTTCTATATCCTGTAATCTTATCAGCTATTAAACCTCCTAATATTGGAGTCACATAAACTAGACCTGTATAAAACGCATATAACTGTAGTGCCTCTGCTCGCTCCCAGCCCCAGCCGCCATCAATAATAGCTGATACTAAAAATAAAACAAGTAATGCACGCATTCCATAATAAGAAAAACGTTCCCACATTTCTGTAAAAAAGAGAACAAAAAGACCTGAAGGATGCCCTAGCACAGTCTTTTGGTTGGTTTCAGAACCACCGAATTTATATTCCATATTGTATTATTTATTTACTGCTAATATAAGTTGTTTATCCTTAAAGTTTTTCTTTTATGAATTCTGTCATCATTGTATATAAATGAAAACGCGTATTCCCTCCATAGATACCGTGGTTTCTATCTGGATAATTGAAGTAGTCAAATTGCTTATTTGCTTGTACTAAAGCTTCTACGAGACGCGTAGAGTTTTGCACATGCACATTATCATCTCCACCTCCATGCACAAGTAATAAGTCACCTTCCATCTTATCTACGTGGCTCATAGGAGAGTTGTTATCATACCCACTTGCATTTTCTTGCGGAGTTTGCATGTAACGCTCTGTATAAATAGAATCATAAAATCTCCATGAAGTAACTGGCGCAACAGCAATCGCCATTTCAAAGGTATCTGCTCCTTGAAAAAGACAATTAGACGCCATAAAGCCTCCATAACTCCATCCCCAGATTCCTGTGCGATTTTCATCTATATATGGACGTTCACTTAATTGTTTAGCAGCTGCTATTTGATCTTGTACTTCATACTTCCCTAATTCCTTCTGAGTGATTTTCTTAAAATCACGTCCCTTTAATCCTGTTCCTCTAGGATCTACACAAACCACGATATAGTCGTTCTGAGCAAGCATCTGGAACCAGTAATCATTACTTGTATCCCATTTATTTGCAACGCTTTGCGATCCAGGCCCAGAGTACTGAGTCATAAATAATGGATACTTTTTATTAGGATCAAAGCTTGTAGGTTTAATCATATATGCATTAAGAGAAACTCCGTTTACGTCAATCTCAAAAAATTCCTTTGGAGAAATATCATAAGTAGCATAAAGCTCTTTGAGATCATTATTGTCTTTTATAACACGTATTTGCTTTCCATCCTTAGCATCATTAAGTGTAAAACGATAAGGCGTTGTTGTGTTTGAATATGTATGGATGAAGTTGCTAAAGTTTGCACTAAAATCGGCATCATTTGTTCCCTCTTTTACAGCGAGTGCTTGTTTCTTTTTACCGTTAAGTCCTATCGCGTAAACCCCTCGGTTTATTGAACCATTTTCTGAGCTTTGGTAAAATATCCTTTTGGTCTTTGCATCATAACCGTAATATCCTGTCACTTCCCAGTCGCCTGATGTTACTTGGCTTTTAAGAGTTCCATCTGCATTGTGGTGATACACGTGATTCCATCCATCTTTTTCGCTTGTCCAGATAAAGCTGTTGTCTTCTAGAAAAGTAAGATTATCTGTAACGTCTACATACGCTTTATCAGTTTCAAGAACAGCTAGTGTAGTTTGGTATGTCGCTGCGTTAAAAAGTGACAACTTCAATGTATCTTGATGACGATTTAACGTTTGTACAGAAAGTACGTTTGGATCTTTTGACCAAGAAATACGTGGAATATAGTACCCAGCGTTATCTCCTAGGTTTATCTCAACATCCTTTACTTTACGGCTATTTCCGCTATCTAAGTTGTGAAGGCGTAATGTTACTTTTGCATTTGCCTCACCAGCTTTAGGGTATTTAAAAACTGACTGCGTCTGGTATAATTCTTTGCCATAAATATCCATAGAGAATTCTGGAACATCTGTTTCGTCAAAACGTATATAAGCTATCTTCTTGCTATCTGCACTCCAATCGAAGGCGCGCACAAAACCAAATTCTTCTTCATAGACCCAATCCGTAATACCGTTTATAATACTATTTTTCTTTCCATCTGTAGTAAGCTGCTGGGTTGTACCTTCTGCGATGTTAAATACATATAAGTTGTTACCCTTTCCGTAAGCAATCATCGTCCCATCAGGAGAAAATGTAGGCTCTTGGATAAGATCATCTGAAACCTTTGTTAGCTTTCGCGAAAGCGTATTCCAAACATAAAATTCGCCTAGCGTAGATCTTCTAAAGATTGACTGTAGCTTGGTCGCTAGCAAGACTTGCTTTTCATCACCACTAAATTCATAACTGATGAAATAATCAAGACCTTCAATATCTGCACTGCTTACTGCTGTACGCACTTTATCTCCCGTCGCATAGCTATAAATATCTACACTTCCCGTACGTGTCGCTCTATCAAAGTTTTGAACAGCATACTCTTGTCCGTTTGCCATGGAGTGAATAGACTGGAGTCTCTCTGCACTAAAGGTGCCTTCTTTCCATATATCTTCAAGGGTGATTTGCTTTTTTTGCGCAGTTGCGCTCTGGATTGCCATGAGTAAAATGGCACTCAAAAAGAGTTGTATTTTCATATATAATTGCTAATTCTAGTAATGTATCTCAATTTTACTAAAAATAACGCAAAAAGCCCCGTAAAAGCTGTTAAATAGCGCCATATTGTTAAGAAATAAAATCACTAGATTACTTACACAAAGCTAGGTTTACCTCATTCTCAGTATCTTTGACACTTTTATAAATACAGCTTAATGACAAAGGCAATATCAGGATTTTCAAGACTTTCAAAAACGGAGAAAATAGCGTGGCTCACGTCTACGTATTTTGAAAATCCAACACAGGCAACTGAGGTGCTATCATCTTACTGGAATGATGATAAAAAATTACAACAGCTACACGATGAGTTTATAGAAAACACCATCACTAACTACTACTTACCACTAGGTGTTGCGCCAAACTTTGTTATAAATGATCGTATTTACACCATCCCCATGGCTATTGAGGAAAGCTCTGTAGTTGCTGCCGCAAGTAAAGCGGCAAAATTCTGGCAAGATAGAGGTGGTTTTAAAACTACCGTGCTAGGAACTACAAAAGTAGGCCAAGTACATTTTACCTATGATGGTGATGCCTCGCTTTTGACATCATTTTTTGAATCCATCAAGCCACAGTTAATTGCAGATACCGCTGCAATCACAAAAAACATGGAGAAACGTGGTGGTGGCATTAAAGACATCACACTCGTTAACAAAACTTCAGCTGTAACAGATTACTACCAACTTCATTGCACGTTTGAAACGCTAAATGCAATGGGAGCCAATTTTATAAATAGTTGTCTAGAACAATTTGCAACGACACTTAAAACAGGTTTTGAGGAAGAAGTACGCTTTCGCGAAAGCGGTGCAAACCTAACCGTTATCATGTCTATTTTATCAAACTATGTTCCAGATTGTGTCGTGAGAGCAGAAGTAAGTTGCCCAGTAAACGACCTTTCTGAAAAGAATATAGATGGTGCGCAATTTGCTAAAAAATTCATCCAAGCAATTGCTATTGCCGAAGAAGAACCTTACCGCGCAGTGACTCACAACAAAGGAATAATGAATGGTATTGATGCCGTAATTCTTGCCACTGGAAACGACTTTAGAGCCGTAGAGGCTGGTGTGCACGCGTATGCCGCTAGAGATGGCCAATATAGAAGTCTTACACATGCTAGTGTAAATGATGGAATATTTAAATTTTGGATTGAGGTACCACTCGCACTAGGAACCGTAGGCGGACTTACAAAATTACATCCGCTGGTAAAGTGGTCTATGGAATTGCTAGAAAACCCATCTGCACAAGAGCTTATGCAAATTGTAGCTGTCGCTGGACTTGCACAGAATTTTGCAGCCTTAAAATCACTCACTACAACGGGAATTCAAGAAGGACACATGAAAATGCACCTCATGAATATCCTTAATCAAATGGAAGCAACTACTGCAGAAAAACAAGAAACAGTCACTCATTTTAAGACCAATACGGTTACACATAGCGCCGTTGTTTCTTTTATAGAAGCACTACGCTCATAAGTAGCCCACAAACACAAATACACAAAGTGAACTCATCTTTTTACAGCCATGGTAAGTTATTATTAACCGCAGAATATCTGGTTCTTGATGGTGCAGAAGCACTTGCGCTTCCCACGACCAGAGGTCAGCAACTTACAGTCACAACAACGCAAGATCAAGGCTTACGTTGGAAAAGCGAGCTACATGATGGTTCCACATGGTTTGAAACCCATTTTACATTACCCATAAAAGACTGCGCAGTTCCTAATGGGGATATCCCGCAGCGCTTACTTACCATATTACAAGCAGCACAAGAACTTAATCCACAGTTTTTACAAGGGCAAGACGGGCTTATAGCAACTAGCACTTTAGAATTCCCAAGAGATTGGGGTCTGGGCTCCTCCTCTACTCTTATTACAAACATTGCTTTATGGGCTCAAGTTAACCCTTATAAGCTACTTGAAATGACTTTTGGAGGAAGTGGCTATGATATTGCCTGTTCAACAGCACAGAGCGCCATTACCTACCAGAGAACGAAAAGCGACCCAATCATCAAAAGTGTAGCTTTTGATCCTGACTTTAAAGAAAACATCTTCTTTATACACCTCAATAAAAAGCAAAACAGTCGAGAAAGCATTAAGCACTATAGAAGCTTAGACAGCAACTTCCTCCTCAACGAGGTTTCTCATTTTTCTCAACTCACCACAGCAGTCAAAGAAAGCAAAACACTTCAAGCTTTTGAAAAACTGCTTGCTGAACACGAGGAAAGACTTTCTAAAATTATCAAAACTCCTACTATTAAAAGCGAGCTATTTTCTGACTATCCACACCTTGTTAAGAGTTTAGGAGGTTGGGGAGGTGATTTTGTAATGGTTACCGGAGAAGCTCAAGAAATGGAATATTTTAAAAACAAAGGCTTTCACACCATCATTCCTTATTGCGAGATGATACTAAACTTCTAAGAACGATTTACAGATAAGTTTTACGCTTTCGCGAAAGCGAACTAACACCATGATAAACTAAAAAGGCTCGAACATAACGTTCGAGCCTTTTTTAATATGTATGTGATATAACTACTAGTAAAAAGTAGCTCTGTTATCTTCAATTTCTGCAGCTTCTTTAAGTGCATTAAGTACTTTAGAACTTACTGCTACTCTTGCCTTTTGAGCTTCTTGAGTTGCAAAAGATGCGTAGTTTTCAAGAGCTGGTGCTTCCGTAATTTTAGTTACTTGAACCACATAAACTCCTCTTGAACCTTCAATAGGATCAGAAATTTCTCCCTCTTTTAATCCAAAAGCTGCTCCTACAACTTTAGGCTCATTACCTGCTCCAGCAATCGTTGGTGCATTCATAGATATTGCAGATGCAGTTTTTACAGTTTGGCTTTGTGACTGTGCCATCTCTGCAAGCGTAGCTCCAGAAAGCTTCCCTTTAATGATAGCTGCTTTCTTCATGTTACGAAGTATAGGAGTTACCTGAGTAGATACATCTTCTACACGTTCTGTTCCCTTAGGAGTGCGACGAGTAACTTGTGCTACAATATATCCATTGTTTACTGGAAAACGCTTAATATCTCCTACAGAAACTTCTTCTTCAAAAGCCCACTGTACGATTGAACGTTGAGCACCTTCACCAGGAAGATTCTCATCCATTGCACGTATACGTTGTACTGGTCTTACTGTATAACCATTTTCTGTTGCTACTTCTTGGAAATCTCCATCTTGTGCAGCTAGTTCAAATTTTTGCGTTGTATTGTAGATAGATGAGATTGTTTTATCTGATGGTGCAATCTCTTTTACTACCGTTGCAACCTTAATTACATCTTGAAGGTTCTTTTGATCTGTAATCTCAATCACGTGGTAACCAAAGTTTGTTTCGGCAACGCCTACAGATCCAGTTTTATTATCTACGATAAAGTCTCTGTAACCTTCAGCAAAAAGATTTGGATTTTGGTAATCAAGATCACCTCCTTTTTCACTATTATTTTTATCTGAAGAAAATTCTTTTGCTAGCTCTTCAAACTTCCCTTTGTTTCTTTTGATAACTGAAAGTAGACTATCTGCAAGTTTCTTTGCATCTTCTTTAGAACGAGTAGCAGATGAAGGAACTGGTCCTCTCTGTGTATTTGTTACTGCTCCTTTAAAATCAATTAAAATATGACGAGACTTTACTGAGTCTGGCATTTTTCTCACATCCATTACACGAGAAAGGTTCATGTAATTGTTATCCTTATAAGGACCGTATACGCCACCTTTACCAATAGCGAATAGTGTATCTGCAATAGTTGCAGGTAAGTTATTTTTAAAGAACCAACGGTTTACATAAGGAATATCAGAATTGTCTAGTAAGAAATCTTCTACTCTATCTGTTTTATCAAATCCTGCAAGTGTTTCCGTTACTCCAGTTGCACCGTTACGAGATGTGTATTCATTTCTAAGTTTTGACAACTCAGCTTTAAGTGCATTTTCATCTTCTAATGAAGCTTCTTCAGAAAACTTTACAAAACGGATACTACGAGTTTCGTCTGTTTTGTATTCTTCTTTATGCTCATTTACATATTTCTGAATTTCTTCTTTACTTACTGTAGCCTCTTCATCCGGAACTGAAGTATAAGGGACTTGTACAAACTGTATGTCTACATTATTATTATCAAGTCTGTAAGCAATCTCACCATCTTTAAGTGTAGATCCTACTCCTGCCTTAATAAGGTTGTAGTATATACTTTGCTTTTCTTGATTTCTTAAGTTTTCTTCAAAATTTAACCAGTTTTGGTAATCACCAGGATTCTGGCTGTCTTTAAGAGTTGCGATAAATTCTTGCATCTTACCCTCACTAAAGAAACCATCACCATCTTGAAAACGTGTATCGTTTTGCAATGCTTGCTTTAATAATTCTTGCGTGCGGTCTCTACCTACTTCAATACCTAATTCTTCATACTGCTCTTCAAGAACAACACGATTAATTTCTTGCTCCCACACTGTATTTACAGCACGTGTAGTTGAGGCATTTGCTCCTAACCTACGTGTTTGCTCCTCTACTTTTGAAGCAAAAGCTTCACGATCAATACTTACTCCATTAATAGATGCTACGCGGTTTTGCTTATCAGCATTAAAACCTCCACTATCTAAAATTGAAGAAAAAATGAATGCAAATAGCGCAAGTGCGATAATGATTATCAAAAAGATGCTCTTGCTACGTATTTTATTTAAAATTGCCATTGTCTGTTGTTTATGCTATAATAGTGGGCGAAAATACCATTTTCTCCCATAATAAAAAATAAAAAAATAAGCCAATTTAGTCTTTAGAAATACGGACTTCCAAGAGTTCGATTTTTGTATTTGAAGTCTCTAGGATATGAAAGATTATTCCGTCTATCTCTATGTTCTCTCCTTCTTGTGGTATTTCCTCTGCGTGGCTCACTACTAAACCTCCTAAAGTCTCATAGTTTTCGCTCTCTGGAAGGTTTAATTTATACATTTCATTGAGGTAATCTACCTCATGCCTAGCAGAAAGTTTGTAATGATCTTCTCCTAGCTGCTCCTCAATAAGCTCTGCCGTATCATGCTCATCCTCTATCTCTCCAAAAAGCTCTTCTACAATATCTTCTACGGTCATCATGCCACTCGTACCACCATACTCATCAATAACCACACAAATACTCTTGCGCTTCTTAGTAAGCATATTCAACACATCTTTCACAAGCATTGTTTCTGGCACATACACCACAGGCATGAGAACACTACTTATCGTTTTAGGTTTCTTAAATAACTCAAAAGAGTGCACATACCCTATAATATCATCTATTGTGTCTTTGTAGACTAATATCTTAGACAGCCCAGTATCAATAAATATTTTATTGATCGCTGCTGGCGTAGTACGCTCATCAACCGCAATAATTTCTGTACGAGGAAGCATTACCTCTCTGGACTTCACCTCAGAAAATTCTAGTGCATTTTGAAATATCTGAATTTCTGTATCTACATCATCTTGATCATTTACAGATTCCATTTGCTCAGAAATATAATTTCCTAATTCCACTTTCGTGAAAGCTAGCTGCACCTCATCTCCATCTGTTTTAAACAAATATTTAAGTACTAAGTCTGAAACCCAGATTATAAAAGCACTTAAAAAATAAAACAGCAGATAGAAAATATAGGCAGGTATAGCAAAAAACTTCAACAGCTTGTTTGCATAAATCTGAAAAAATACTTTGGGTAAAAATTCTGCAGTAATTAGAATGACAATGGTAGAAATAATAGTCTGACTCAATAGACTGAATTCTTGGACGAATGTAGCTAACCACGTCAAATTTTCGCCGAAAGGCAAACCCTCAAGCCACCCTTGTAAGAGTGCTCCCATAAAATAACCATATACCACCAAAGCAATATTATTACCCAGCAACATGGTTGCGATAAACTTTGAAGGTCTCGCAGTAAGACGAGTTAATACAATAGAAAGAAAATCATTCTGTTTTTTTTCTATTTCAATATGGATTTTGTTTGCCGAAATGTATGCAATCTCCATTCCTGAGAAGAATGCAGATAATATTAATGAGCAACAAACGACAATTATCTGGACTTCAAAGCTGCCCATTAAGAGTTTTTCCTGTTTTCAAATTTCTTACGAAAGTGACGTCTAAAGAAATACATACCTACACTTACTGCAAGACAAAATAAAAAGAAATAAGCTTTAGATTGATCTTCACCCCAAAGTGTCACCACCTTATATCCTGCTAGGATTGCCACTATGATATAAACGTACTCCGTGTATTTTATATATCGCATCATAAGTCTTCTTTATTTTCTTTAACGTATTGTTTACTTACGTTGTTTAAAGATACAAAATTTGTAAAGTCTTCATTAGAATCAAAAAGGTCTCCATCATTGCGGGAGCCATCTTTTGTTATAATGGTATAAGGTTGATCTGTAAAAATCCAGTTATTAGTTTGATCCCAATACAACTGCTCTGCCTTAAGCGTAACAGAGTCACTAGTTACAAGCGTTACGTTTTGTTGCAAATCTATGAGATTTGTGTATTTATAACGTATTGCATAATCTGAGGTAATCACATTCTCTTTATCATCATCTATAAAAACAACCTCTACCCCTTCTGGAAACTCCTCATATGGAAAAGGAGAATTTGCATAATTCTTTATATATGGTGTCTTGAGATGAGCCGTCACCTTTCCAGAGTCTGTATATTTTAAGTTGATACCTCTTCCTTCTGTCACAGGTCCGTCAGACTTGATACTCATTTTACGTATCTCCTCTCCTTTATCACCACAACTTAAAAACAAAGTCACGGCAAAAGCCGTGACTAAGAATTTTAATATATTTCTATGTAGTAGATACATTAGTTACCTGGAACTCTTACACTTGATCCAATCCAACATCCTATCTTGATAGTTTGACCTGCTTTACCAGATTGGAATATATCAGCCTTACTAGGAGCTATTCCTCTATAACTTGCAGCCGTTTTGTTTGCAGTTCCTGCTAGTGATGGACTTACACGTCCAGCTCTTTCTGCAGTACTCGCAGCTAACCAGTATACTGCTCTTTTATCGAAAGCATTTTCTCCACAGTTATTTGCACTTGCTGCATACATTGCAGCAATATTCAAGTAAGCTTGTCCTAAAGTACCATCCTCAGACAATGCTTTATTAAATAAACCTCTTGCCTTACCGTAGCTTCCAGCCTTTTTAGCTTGAAGTGCAAGTCTGTAATAAGCGCTTGCTCTTTCTTTTGGATCTGTTTCAAGATCAATAGCTTCTTGATAATATCTAGACTCTGCAGCTGTATCTCCTCTGTTTCCAGCCAAGATACCTAAGTACTTTGCAGATTTTGCAGAAGGCTCAAGTCTGTGTAAGTTTTCAACCATTTGCTTAAACAAATCTGTATCAGTACAATCTTTACCTGCAAGACGTCCAGCAGCTTTCTTAATCCATTCCTTGTCATTTTTCATTGACTCAAAATCTTTTTGGTAAAGTGGTACTAAGTTCTCACAGTTACCTAATGCTCCCATTGCCCCATCAGTACTTCCTCCAAAGATTCCAAAAGCTTTTAGGTTAGTTTCATAACCTTTTACTCTTCTTTTCTCCTTTGCACTAAGCGCTGTACCAGCCTCTTCTTTATCTAAAAGAGCTTGTAGCTTAGAATCAAGAACAGTTGCTTCTTTTCCTAATTTACTTTGCGTATCATCATAAAGATCAAAAACATCTTGTAATGGAATTTGCTCTCCTTCTTTGTATAAATCTACAGCTAGTTTAAAACGAGTATAGATGCTTTTTGCACTTGATATAGAAGCTGCGTCTAGTTGAAATGCTTTTTGAAATGCATCAAACTGAGACTTCTTAGTTCCTATCTTGCTATCAAACATTATCTGAGCTTGATCTGCAGCGTTTTCACCTTTATCAGTTTTTCCTGGGAAATACTGCTCTCTTTGCTGTAGTAATAAAATTAAATCTTGAGCTACTGCTTTCTCTTGCTCACCGCTTGCGGCTTTAAGATCTGCTTTTAATAATTTCTCACCATACTGGTATAATGCAAGTGACCAGTTAGGACAATCTTTTCTAAGTTTTGCAAATGGTGCTCTCGCAGCATCCCAGTTCTTAACTTTTGCAGCTTCGTTGAATATAGAACCTGTGGTCATACATTCTTCACTTATTTGAGCTTGAGCAGTAAATCCTACTGTCATTACTATAGCTACAAAAAGTGTGGTTAATTTAGTTTTCATAGTGTTGGGTTTTTCAATTAATTAAATTTACTCTGGACGAACCATAAGTCGTTTACTGATAAGCTTATTCCTACATTAATAAAGTTCTCTTGAATAAGACCTGAACTTGTCGTTCCTCGCTGACCCATCTCAAACATAAGATTAAAATTACTTATTCTACGTCCTGTAGGTAGTCCTACTCCAAAAGATATGCCAAACTCGTTTATATCCTCGTTAGACACTACAATACCGCTCTCTTCATATCTGAATCCAGCTCGGTAAGTAATACGATCCCAGTAACTTGTAACAGAGTTGTATTTAGGAATATAAAAACCTCCTATACGCATCTGGCTAGCATCTTCAAAAGCTACATCATCCAGTGTAAATGTTCTATTACTAAAATTACTCGATTTTTGAGATGTATATTCTGCACCTACAAACCACTTATTTACACCTCCTATTCCTAATCCTAACGTCAAAGTAGAAGGGAAATCAAAATCTGTATCCTGCACATCAATTTGCTCTGCATCTACATCTGCACTTATACCAGTGCTATTGAAGATTACAGAAGCCACTTGACGTGAGTTTTCTGTACCTATATTTGTAGAAGGCGAATACTTTATAGAAGAAGTAAGTTGTAGCTTATCTGATACCATACGTTCATACTGAGCTGCAAGATCAAATGTAAAACCAGAAAAATCACTACGATTACTCTCACGAGTAGCAAGCTCCACCCCCTCTTGAGATCTCAATGCCTCATTTTGAATATTTCCAAAGTTATAATTTGCACTAGCACCTACAGTTAAACCTGGCGCCACTGTATATCCAGCAGATAGAAATGCTCTGTTTATACCTCCACGACCACTAAAGGCGTTTACAATATTCTCATCACTGTCATCAAATCTGTACCCTACGGTTGTATATGGCATAAGTCCAAAACTCACGCCTACTTTTTTAGATACTGGAAAACCTATTGCTAGGTAATCAAATGTAGATTTTGAAGAACCCTCTTCTGTAAAAGCATCTTTTGCTGTAACCTCTTGGTGATTACCACCCACAGTAAAAGTTGTATATCGCAGCTTACCTAATGAGGCAGGATTTAATAAATTCAAGTGCAAACTATCACTATAAGACTGTATGCCTCCCATAGATTTATTTTCAACAGTACCTTTAAACTGTTGTAAGCCTACTCCGTAAAATGAATATGGAGATGTCGTAGCTCCCTCTTGTGCAAGACCCTTGAAGGCCATCATCAACACTGCTACTATAAAAATTTTTTTAATCATTCTGATATGTTAAGATATAATTGAGGCCCTCTAACAAAAATTTTGAGTGCGCAAAGATGCTATTTTTTAATCGTTTTGCCAAGAATTCGGCATCACCCCCTGTTATTATTACGGTTTCTACATTATAATGCTCTTTATAATGATTTATTGCCCCATCAATTTCAAGTAAAACCCCTTGCACAACGCCGGAGTGTATTGCTTCATGAGTACTTTTCCCCACAATACTCTCTGGCATCTGCTTTTCGAGCAGTGGTAAATTTGCCGTGAGATTGTTTAGAGTTTCATATCGCAATCGCAATCCTGGTGATATCGCCCCTCCTTTATAAGAGCCTTCTGCAGTAATAAAATCATAGGTAATACAGGTACCTGCATCTATTATGAGTCCATTTTTTTTAGGATACGCTTTCGCGAAAGCGGAAACCAGCGCAATCCTATCCACACCAAGTGTGTGCGGAGTACCGTAATCGTTTTTAAATGGAAGCGGAGTTTTATGACTAAGAATAATTGTAGGAAATCGCAGCTGCACAGATTGCGCCTGCTCTTTAGAAAGCCTCCCTACAGAAGATATGATCGCTTTATTAATAGGATACAAGCCTGCAAATTCTCCAACTTCCTCTATAAAATCTTCAAGAAGGAAGTGGTGCCAAGCCTGTAACACATCGCCATTAAAAACAGCCGTTTTGACCCTCGTATTCCCTACATCAATAATAAGCTGCATAAATAATAGTAAGCTTCAAAAATACAAAAGCAAAGTACTCGTGGTGTTAAGGGAATGATAAAACTAAGCCGAAACATGTGTCACAAAACAGAGTTCTAGCATTTTATAAAGTTCTGGGTGCTTTCTTTTAAACAATGCTGGACGTTCAAAGAAATACTCAGAGGCCACAGCAAAGAATTCTATCTCGCTAGTACCTCCGTATTTCCTTATATCTGACTTATCATTATTTATAGCATCCATCTCCTTATACATAAGATCTAACCAAGGAGCTATATTTTCTTTTCCCAATAAAAATTCTGGTATACCATCTGTCTCCCCATCCATCATATCTAGCAGATGCACAAATTCATGAACCGCAGTATTCCCTTTGTCAGTTTTATTTGTAAATCCAAACACTAGTGCCTTACGCGATAAAATCATGTGATTCTCAAACTGCCCAGAACCTACCATACCACCTATGATTCTATCTTCCCCTTCTGAGTGAAACTCCAATTCTGCATTAAAGTAATCTGGATATATTAACACCGTGTCAAGATTATTGTAGTGCCAGTCTCCAAAGTTAAATATGGGAATCACCGCACTCGCAGCGACAAAAACCTTATCTCTATCTGTAAGCTCAAATTGAACAGCTTCCACATTTACCTCTGCTAGAAAAGCCATCATTCTCTTTTTAAAAAACGCTTGCTTTTCTGGAGTTAATTTCTGGTAAAACAACACCTCATCACTCAATATCTCATCCCATACTGCAGGAAATTGTTGTGGGGTACGCTTTCGCGAAAGCGTAAAAAGACCATAACCCATAAAAATAAAAAGAGCTGCACCAGCTATAAATAAAATCATTTGCTAAAAATACATCATCCTACTCTTGCTCGCTCATAAATTGTATAATCTCATCATACCTATTATTTGAACCAAAAATATATTGAGTAATCATAGGAACATGCTTTTTGTCTAGCGTGATCCTGCGTGCATCTGGTTGAAATTTAATAAGCTCTTCCTTGAAGCGATTATTTGCTACCGTAATAGATGGGTATGTTTTACTGCCTACATAACTGAGTATAGGTGGCGTTTTATCATTTATGAAGTATATAGGTGATGCATCTTTCCACAGCTCAGGGTTAGTCGTCCATGTGGTATTGTAATTATCACTCACACTTGGAGGGTTCTCGCTCAAGTAATGATACATATCAAGCCCCGCAGCATCGTTGAGAATGATTCCAGAAATATCTTCTTGATTAATATTATACTTAGGATTCATTACCGCTAGTGCCACAAGGTGCCCGCCAGCCGAATGTCCCGTCACAAAAATCTTATTGGGATCCCCACCATATTGAGCCGCGTTTTCCTTTGTCCACGCTATTGCTTTTGCGATTTGAGCAGCTTGATCATCATAAGTAGCATTAGGACTTAAGGTGTATCCTGGCAATACAGCAAGAATATCTTTTTGAGCAAAATTGCGACCTAACCACCAGTATATTTCTTTTTTACCTTGATTCCAGTTACCTCCGTGTACATAGATAATTACAG
The DNA here is from genome assembly GCF_003095655.1 of Dokdonia sp. Dokd-P16. NCBI lineage: Bacteria > Pseudomonadati > Bacteroidota > Flavobacteriia > Flavobacteriales > Flavobacteriaceae > Dokdonia > Dokdonia sp. Dokd-P16. The sequence goes on along the minus strand of NZ_CP029151.1, from coordinate 1,986,618 downwards.
GAACTTTCTTATTATCTCTAGAAGGCTCATAAATATTGAGTGTAGGAGCTGCCAGATTTTTCGCTTGACTAGTAGTTATAGTTTCCGCTCCTAGGTAAGAGATGTTTTTATGTTTAGCACTTGAACAGCTCAACATTGTTACACTTAGGATTGCAATTGTTATATAGATATATAGACGCATATTTTTTAATGCGAAGCTACTTTAGAATATTATGAATGCGTGTTAAGCATTTGGTAAGTAAATATTATAATTGTCACAATACGTGAGAAGGATGAGATATACTTACATCTTTCTTGTGTGTAACCAAGCAGACCTTCAAATTCTAAAAGTCAATCCAATTTCGCATACATTGAAAAAACATCATCATAAGGATCAACAAAGTGCTCCGAATTTCTTTCATAAAAGTTTTTTGGAGATTCAAAACCTTCAATTATGTATGCTTTACGCTCTAGAATACTTAGGCTCTTGTTTTGAAAAACCGTCCATATAAGATCTTCGTAATAACTAGGATCTACAAAGCTATCTGGGTTTTTTATTAGCCCCTCCCTGTATGGCTGTAACATGTCCCCAAGATTTATAAACTCTATCAATTGACCATCCACCAGACTCATACATATAAATTTTCGGTGAAGCCAGCCTATTCTATATGAAGAACCATATATCCTACCTCCCTTATATCTCTCATCATAATCGTCGAATATTTTAAAGTTTTTTGTAATCGACATCTTAAAGTAAAAATGTCGCTTAATTTTTACTAAGTCTAAATCTGTTAAGTCATCTACTTTTAATGGAGCTTCGATAGGGTCTAGATAAAAATTGAATTCTTTAACTTTTCTAGAGATATTGAGATAGAGCTGGTTATCTATTATTTTAAAATTAGAAGGTACATCCAAATAATTAGGAGTCCAAAATAAATCTTTCACAGATTGAGGCAAAGCGAAACCACCGCAAGAATACCAACTCTTTAAATATTTCACTCTTTTATAGGTATCTCCTCCTCTGATTTGAGACCAGCAGTTGATGAATTTTGTGTTTGAGTAGACGGTCCCATGAGAAAAGCCCTCGACAACAAAGTAATCATACTTCATACCCTCTTTACTATAACTTTTCCTACTCAATTTTAATAAGTTTATTAATTAGATGATTTTTTTTGCATTCAAAAACTTTTTCGAGGCAAAAGCTATTTATCTTATGGTCGCTGAAAGATTATAAACGATTTTACATAGCGCATAAAAAAGTACGCAATATCTCTCAAATACCAATTAAATCTCAAACTTATCTAAAAACAAAAAACCCGATCAAAAGATCGGGTTTTTAGTGGTGCCTCCAGGAATCGAACCAGGGACACATGGATTTTCAGTCCATTGCTCTACCAACTGAGCTAAGGCACCTAAATATTTTTAGGTTACTTACGTTTGTTTCTCGAGTATTCTAATTATTATTAGGATAACCTCTAGTAGCTTTCGTAAGCGGTTGCAAATATAAAACCTTTCTGAACTCTGGCAAGTATTTTTTCAAATAAAATTCATTTTTTTTGAAAATAATTTCACGCCCATAATCAAGTAAAGCTCATTCAAAATCATAAACTATCTGTTCTTCATACACTTCGGATGGTAAAACGATTGTTGAAGGAAAATGTGAATGGGATGGAGAATTTGGAAAATATTGTGGCTCTAAGCACAATCCCGGACTTTCTACGGCCAAATAGTCTTTTTTACCACTAGCAAGCATAATAGATTTTGCACTAAAAAATTGTAATCCTGGTTGCGTGCAATACACTTTCAAAGTAATATCGCTATCTGGAGCCCACACCTGAGCTGCTAACCTGAGTTTATAAGAGGTTTTATCTAAAACATAATTTAAATCAAAACCTTCATCAGCATCTCCCACGGCTCTCACTTCAGTAAAATCATATGGAGTGCCCGCAACCAGCAATAAGCGACCAGTAGTTATCATATTGCCATCCAGCTCAGTATACGAAGCGCCATGTATTTGCAACTTATGATCTACAACAGCATTCTTTACTCCACTACACAAGTTAAAATAATCATGCCTAGTGAAGTTTGCGATAGTTGGCTGATCTGTAGTAGCACTTAATTGCATTTCTAGTCGTAGGCCCACAAGCTTAAAAGTAATTTTAACTTTCAAATTACCTGGAAAACCTTGATCACCATCTTCACTATCTAGAGAAAGCTCTAAGCTTTCATCTCTTATTGCTGCACCCCAGACATGTTTATCAAAACCTTTAACACCTCCGTGAAGTTGGTTCTCTCCTTCATTTACTGCTAACGCTATTTTTTCACCTGCAATAACCACCTCTTTTTTAAGTCTGTTTGCATTGCGCCCTATAAAACTCCCTACATACGGATGTGCAGCCTCATACTCCTGTAAAGTATCAAAACCTAAAACTACATCTACTGCCCCTCCATCTCCATTGGGAATAAAAAGTTTCTGGATAGTTGCTCCTTACGTGAGTAACTCAACACGCAATCCGAGAGAGTTTTCTAAAATAAATTTAAAAATTTCTTCGCCCTCACCTGTAAAGCCAAAAGTCGTTTTAGTTATAGTCATATCAATGGTTCCTATGCTAATGTACAGCTAGAATTTCAAGACATCAAAACTTGAATCTAATTTTCTACGTAAGTAATAGGGAGTGGTTACGATTAAAGGTATATTCGTGTGTTTACACAACAATGTTATTATGGCAGATCAATATTACGACCCAAAAGATTTAAGAAAATTCGGAAAAATCACGGAGTGGAGTGAAGAGCTAGGAACTAAGTTTTTTGACTACTACGGTAAAGTTTTTGAAGAGGGAGCACTCACCGCGCGTGAGAAATCCCTTATCGCGCTTGCTGTTGCCCACACAGAGCAGTGCCCATATTGTATAGATGCATATACTAAAGACGGCCTACAGAAAGGAATTACTAAGGAAGAGATGATGGAGGCTGTACACGTAGGTGCCGCTATAAAAAGTGGTGCGACCCTCGTACACGGCGTGATGATGATGAATAAAGTAAATAAACTAGACGGGTAGTTTTACGCTTTCGCGAAAGCGTACTCATACAGATTTCCAACCAAAAGAAATCAACACTACAAACGACAAACATTTTTAAATGTCAGCAACAAAATCACTCAAGAAAGAAGGTAGCGAACTCGCACAAGCAAACAAGCAGATAGAAATTTTATCTAATGGTATTTTTAAAGACGAACTACCTACGTTTGCTAAGAAAATAAAGGAGACCAACCAGCTACCGTTACGCCCTAACAAACTAGAAATACTCCAAATAAACGTGGGGTATATGTGTAATCAAGTGTGTGATCACTGCCACGTAGATGCTGGCCCAGATCGCAAGGAGATTATGACTTGGGAGACTATGGAGCAATGTCTAGAAGTGATACGCAACACAGGAGCTCACACGCTAGATCTTACTGGTGGTGCACCAGAGATGAATCCGCATTTTAGACGTTTTGTAGAAGAAGCGAGTAAGGCGGGGATTAAAGACTTTATTGTGCGTTCTAACCTTACTATTATACGTGCAAATAAAAAGTACTACGACCTACCAGATTTCTTTAAAAAGCACAACGTACACGTCATCTCATCTATGCCACACTGGACACGTGGAAAGACAGACAAACAACGTGGAGACGGTGTTTTTGATAAATCTATCAAAGCATTACAAGAGCTTAACGAGCGTGGCTATGGTATGCCAGGCAGTGACTTAAGACTTGACTTAGTTTACAATCCATCTGGAGCTTTCTTACCGGGAGACCAAGCGAGTATGGAAAAGGACTTTAAAAAAGGACTTATGGAGGATTTTAATATCCAGTTCCACAACCTTTTTGCAATCACAAACTTACCTATAGCACGATTTTTAGACTACCTCATCGCATCAGAAAACTATGAGGATTATATGTATCAACTCGTAGAGGCATATAACCCTGCCGCAGTAGAGAATGTGATGTGTAAAAACACAATTTCAATAAGCTGGGATGGTTATTTATTTGATTGTGATTTTAATCAAATGCTAGAATTGCCAGTCGCGAGTAGTGTAAAGCACATAAAAGATTATAATGAAGATTTACTTAATGATCGTAACATTATGATCTCTCAGCATTGTTATGGTTGTACTGCAGGTGCAGGAAGTAGTTGTCAAGGAACCGTTGCTTAATACGTAGAGAATCACGACACCAAAAACCGCCATACTCATATTTGCTCAAACAGCAACAACCGAAGCTTCTCGCAAGAAGCTCGGGCAGTCTGTGGCTTTATTTAAGGAGCTCAATAGGCAAACTATCGCTACGGTACGCAAGACGGGAATTCCCTATGTTATTTTTTCTGAAAATGAGCAGGTAGGAAACACCTTTGGCGAGCGTTTTACAAACGCACTTACAGCTGTTTTTGACAGTGGTTATGACCAAGTTATAACCATCGGTAATGACACTCCGCACCTTTCGGCGGGGCATATTCTTTTAGCACAAGAAAAGCTCAAACAATCTGCGCTTGTTATTGGCCCAAGTACAGATGGCGGTTGTTATCTAATGGGGATTAAAAAGAACCATTTTAAGCCGGAGCAGTTTAAAAATCTACCGTGGCAGTCTAGTAAACTTGGCGCTATTATTTCTGATACGCTTTCGCGAAAGCGTACAAACCTTTACCTCCTTGAGACCCTTTCAGATCTTGACACATTTGCAGATTTACAGCAGATGCTTAAAGAGGCTTCTTCGACATTATCAAAAAGAGTATTACAACTTATACAAAACATAGTAAATCAAGGTATTTCTCTTGATTACCACACTACAAACCGATTCTTTGAGTCGCTCACCAAAAGCCACTTTAATAAAGGGTCACCATCATTAGTTAGTATTTAAATCTTGTAAGCTACAACAGCTTACAGTTATTCTTAGATTTTCTTAATTATCAACTAATACACTCAGATGAAATCATTTTATCTTAGTATACTCTTGCTTTTTACAGCAAGTTTGTATGCTCAAACTACCGTTACCGGAACTGTTACAAGCGCTGAAGATAACACTACAATACCATTTGTAAACGTTATTCTAGAGGGCACAACTCAAGGAACTATTACAGACGAAAATGGTTTTTACACCATCACAACAACCTCACTAAACGACAGACTGAAGTTTTCTGCTTTAGGGTTTACCACACAGTCAGTTGCAGTTAATTCGCAAACAACAATCGATATCTCACTAGAAAATTCTTTTGAGGGATTAAATGAGATTGTTGTAACCGCGCTCGGCGTAAAACGCAACACAAGAGAGCTAGGATACACGGTACAGACCATAAACTCAGAAGCTATAGACGAGGTTAAGTCTGTAAACTTTCTAGACAACCTTTCTGGTAAGCTTGCTGGTGTTACTATCACTCAAGGTGCAACCGGCGTAGGATCTTCATCACGTATAAGCATACGTGGAGAAGCTTCTTTTTCTAATAACAATCCGCTTTTTGTGGTAGATGGAGTACCTATTAATAATAACACTGTTTTTAACTTCACGAATGAAGCTGCCGCAGGTTTTCAAGAAGTAGATTTTGGGAACGGCGCAATGGAAGTAAACCCAGATGACATAGCTTCTGTTTCTGTACTTAAAGGCCCAAGTGCTGCTGCATTATATGGTACGCGTGCATCAAACGGAGTCATTGTTATTGAAACAAAAGATGGTAGTAAGAAAAAAGGACTTGGTATAAGCATTAACTCTTCTATCTTTTTTGACAGTGCTTTCCAACTTCCCGATTTTCAAAACGAGTATGGACAAGGTCAAGGAGGCGTTTTTGAGTATGTAGATGGTCTTGGAGCAGGAATCTCAGATAACATCACGTATTCTTGGGGACCTAGACTAGATGCTGGAAATTTAATTTCGCAATTTGATAGTCCGGTGACGCTTCCAGATGGGACGATTGTACGTGGTGGAGATACAGCTTTATACAATGGACTTGCCATTACTCCTACTGAATTTAGATCAAACCCAGACAACCTAAAAGACTTTTATGAAACTGGTGTAACCACCATAAATAATGTATCTGTCTCTAGCGGATTTGACCAAGGTGATTTCCGTATATCGTTTACAGATTTACGTAGTGAGTCTATCATACCTGGTGTTAATTTAGATAGACAGACTATCGCGACAAAGCTCAACTTTAAGCCAACAGACAAAACTAAAATTAAGGCGAGCATTAGTTATGTAAATTCTGGCAGTGATAACCGCCCATCAAACGGCTATGGAAGTGAGAATGTAAATTACTCGCTCGTAGCCTGGGGACCTCGTTCTCTTAATATAGACAGCCTACGTGATTACTGGCAGCCAGGTTTAGAAGGCGTACAGCAGTATTCTTTTAACTACACCTTCTTTGATAATCCGTTTTTTATCTTAGAAGAAAACAGAAACTCTTTTAACCGTGATCGCGTTTTTGGAAACATAGCCCTTACACAAACGCTCGCCAAAAATCTTGACCTTACCATACGTACAGGGATGGACTACAGTAGTGAGAAACGACAGTTTTTAAGAAACTTTAGTTCTAACCGTTTCCAGAATGGTGGCTATGCGGAGCACGATGTTTTTTATCGTGAGATCAATACAGACTTCTTACTTAACTATGACAATAAATTTGGCGACTTCTCGCTAGATGTAAGTCTTGGAGGTAATCGTTTATCACAAGTAGCTTCTACAAAACAGGTGCAGACTACAAACCTTGCACAACCAGGTATTTTTAACCTTAATAATGCCGCATCACCTATAGAAGCATTCCAATTTGAATCTGAAAAGCGTATCAACTCTTTTTACGGAGTGGCAAAACTGGGTTACAAGAACTTTTTATATTTAGATGTTACTGGACGTAATGACTGGTCAAGTGCACTGGCAACACCTTTTAGTGCAGATAATACTTCGTTTTTCTATCCTTCGGCTAGTTTGAGTTTTATAGGATCTAATGTGTGGGAACTTCCAGAAGCAGTAAGCTATTTACAATTAAGAGCAAGTGTTGCTCAGGTGGGTAATGATACTAATCCTTTCCAAACTTCTGGAGCTTTTATCGCACAAACTCCTTTTGAAGGGCAGCCTACTTTTAGTGCACAAAACTTTATCCCTAATGCAAACCTTAAACCAGAGCAAACTACATCGTACGAGATAGGTACAGACATACGTTTCTTTAAAGACAGGTTTAATGTAGACTTCACGTACTACAACGCGCTTACCAAAGATCAGATCATCTCCTTACCTATTGCTATTTCTTCTGGCTTTAATCAGCAGGTAGTAAATGGTGGTGAGGTGCGCACTTCGGGTATCGAGGTAATTGCAGGCATTACTCCTATCGTAAATGAAAACTTTACATGGAACACGACCTTTAACTTCAGCACCAACAAGTCTGTAGTTGAAAGTTTACCACAATCTGATGGTCGTCTTACGCTTGCCTTTAGCCGTATTTATGACAGCGCAAACCAAACCGTATTTTTTCAAGTAGAAGAAGGCGGGGAAGTTGGCGATATTTATGGAACAGGTTACCTACGTAATGACGATGGTGATTTTATCATTGATAATAACGGTCGCTTTATTGCAGATAACAACCTCAAGAAAATAGGAAACTACACAGCAGATTTTAATCTAGGGTGGAACAATGATTTCCGCTACAAGCAGTGGAGTGCCTCTTTCTTATTTGACTGGCGTCAAGGTGGAGATATTGTCTCAAGAACGCGAGCACTAGGTAATGTAGGAGGCCAACTAGCAGAAACAGCCTTCCGCCCAGAAGAGGGAATTATAGCACAAGGAGTTGTAAACACAGGTACTGCGGCAAATCCAAATTTTGTTCCAAACACCACGGCGGTTTCGGCAGAGAGTTACTACCGCCAGTTTTATGACCGCAATCACGAAGAAAACAACATTTATGACGCCTCGTTCTTAAAACTTCGTCAGTTTTCTATAGGATATTCATTCAAGCTCAAAGACGGATTTATCGGTCTTAAGGAAGGTGTAGACGTCAACCTTTCACTTATAGGACGCAATCTTTTTGCCATCACAGAAAATCCACATTTTGACCCTGAGCAACTCGCAGTACAGGGACAAGGATTTGTGAGCGGTGTAGAAGATTTGAGCTATGCCACAACAAGAAGCTTCGGATTTAAGGCAGGATTTAACTTTTAACGCTTTCGCGAAAGCGTAACATAAAACATTACAAATGAAACATTTTTTATACATCACTTCCCTCCTGCTATTACTCGTAATGAGCAGTTGCACAGAAGATTATGAAGAAATAAACACCAACCCAAATGACCCCGTAAGCGTGCAACCTAGCTTGTTATTGCGACAAGTTATTTATGACTACGGAGAGCAAATGAGCTATGAAGGTTTTGTGGCTGGAGATTTACTATCGCAGCACAGAACGGCTCTTGACTTTAATCTTTTTGATCGTCACGCCTTAAAATCACCTCAGCTAGGTGGAAATCCTTGGCCTATATTTTATACTAATTTAAGAGACAACGAGATTATCTTACAGCAGGCGCAAACTAATGTGACCTTTGCTGTGTATGAAGGTCCTGCACTTATCCTCAAGGCTTATATGGCTGCTGGGCTTACAGATCTTTTTGGCGATGTTCCTTACTCAGAAGCGTTTAATGGAATAGATGGAACGGTAACGCCTGCCTATGACACACAGGAGGCAATATATACTGGAGCAGATGGTATTCTGGCTAATCTAGATGCAGGAATTGCTGCAATAGAAGCTTATGAAGATGTGATCCCGCTAGAAGGAGATATTCTATATGGTGGTGACTTACAAGCTTGGGTACGCTTTGCAAACAGTCTTAAAATCAAACATCTTTTACGTATCTCAGATCAAGTAGATGTAAGTGCAGATTTACAAGCGCTTGTTAATGAGGATAACTTTATAACTAGTAATAGTGATAATGCTGTTTTTAACTTTAGCAATACGGAGCCTAATAGTTTTAGACTTGCACAGTTGCGTGTGGGTGACTTTAACAACTTTGTGCTCTCAGAAACGATGGAAACCATTCTTGTAGACCTTGAAGACGCGAGGCTTAATACGTTCTTTAGACCCGCATCAAATACTGGAGAATTTAACGGACTAATCAATGGAATAGATGCAACCTCAACAGCTGCAGTGCTAGGAGATTTATCACTTGCAGGCACAGCTTTTAGAGAAGATACGTCTGTACTAGATGCCAACTTTATGACGGCTTGGGAAACTTCGCTAGCACTAGCCGAAGCTGCCCAGCGCGGACTTATCACCGCAGATGCACAAGCACTTTATGAAAACGGTGTCACGCTTGCTTTTGAGTACTGGCAAACACCATTGCCAGCAGATTATCTTACTGGTAATGCTGCTTTTAATAACGCAGATAGTTCGCCACTAGAGCAAATACTTACTCAAAAATGGATTGCAAATATCATAAACGGTTATGAAGGTTGGATAGAATATAGACGCACCGGTTTTCCTGCGTTTATGGATGTGCAAGCAAGTCTTAACGACGGTTTAATTCCCGTACGTATGCCTTACCCATCTGAAGAAGAAGCGCTCAATGCAGATAATTACCAGACGGCATTTGATGCGACAGATGGCAATAGCCTTAATGTGCGCGTTTGGTGGGATGTAGATTAAGGAATTGTGGGAGGTGGGTGTAGTGATGCGGACATCTCCCCTAGCCCCTCTTCAAAGAGGGGAACTTTTATGAAATACACTTTCCTGACGGAAAGCGATAACGACTAGTTAAGTAATTACTATATGAATGTAGAGATCTGGCAATGGGGATTAATTATAGCATCAAGTGTGTTGATGTTTGTGCTGTCTCCGCTTGCCAAAAGTCCTGATGAGTTTTTTAAGGCTACGCATCGCAAGAAGTCTCCTAATGTGTGGATGCTTACGGGTAGCCTCATTATCTCGTGGATTTTTGCAAAGAGTATTACAAACGCTGCCAACTTAGGCCTGAGTTTTGGGATTGTGGGTGGTGTGGCTTATGCGGGTTATTACCTCTCCTTTGCTGTGGCTGGTGTGATTATCTACCAGATGCGCCTGCAAGGAGGATTTACGAGCATTCATCAGTTTCTAACTTCTAGATTTGGAAAAGGAGCGATGCGCTTATTTTCTGTGCTCATTGCCATTAGGCTTTTTAATGAGGTGTGGAGTAACACGATGGTGATAGGTTCTTACTTTGGAGAAATGGGAAGTACTCCTTACTATTGGGCGATTCTTGTATTTACGATACTCACACTAGCTTACGCACTTAAGGGCGGATTGAGCAGTTCTATATTTACAGATGTGATACAGATGGGATTATTCTCCATACTGCTATGTGTGATTTTATGGAGTATATTTTCGGTAGATGATTTTAGTGTGAAGGAGGTTGCGACTTCTGGAACGTGGAGTTTTGATCTTGGTCTTAATTTGCTATTTGCAGCCTTGTTACAGTCATTCTCTTATCCTTTTCACGATCCAGTATTGACAGACAGAGCTTTTTTAAGTTCGCCTAAGGTTACATTACGTAGCTTTCTAATCGCCTCGGTATTGGGAGCAGCTTGTATTATCTTATTTAGTATTATCGGTGTGTATGCACAGTCACAAGGAATGGAAGGCCAGGCTGCGGTAGAAGTGGGCAAAGCTTTTGGTGTAGTCATATTGTTAGTCATCAACTTTATTATGATTACCTCGGCTGCATCTACGTTGGATAGTACGTTCTCGTCATTTTCAAAATTACTTTCAGTTGATTTGAATTTGGGTAAGAATCTTTCGTTTGGGAGATTATCTATGGCTGTAATTGCCATATTGGGAACCATTCCCGTATTTCTTAACGCAGAGATTTTGAGTGCTACAACCATATCTGGAACAATGGTGATTGGACTAACGCCAGTGTTTTTATTTTGGCAAAAGCCAGCCCCAAAAATTAGTTATTACTTGAGTGTGGTTACTGGTATCATATTTGGTTTCATATTAGTTTTTGATGCACTACCAATGTCGTTACAATTTACAACAGGATCTTATGCTGCGTTACTCTGGACAAACGTCTGGGGCATAACAGCCTGTACGATATTATACCTCATACCACGATGGATAAAAAGATAAAAAACATAGGCAATCTCACTGGTAAAATACTCCTTTATGGCGGTGTGTATAGCAATCTACAAGCGCTAGAGAAACTAAAGTCTATTGCAGAGCAGCAAGGAATTGCACCAGAAAATTGCATATGCACTGGAGATATCGTGGGATATTGTGCGCAACCAGAAGAAACGGTGCAACTCTATAAAATATGGGGAACACACGGTATTGCTGGTAATGTAGAAAAACAGCTAAGCGAAGGCGCAGAAGATTGTGGATGTGACTTTAGAGAAGGATCGCGTTGTGATGGTTTTAGCCAACTGTGGTATCCTTATGCACAAAGCAAGCTCTCTAAGAATTCGCTAGAAACATTAGAGGCACTTCCAGACCATATTACGTTTACCTACGCTGGTAAAAAGATTACGGTTGTACACGGATCATACCATCATATCTCTGAATTTATATTTAGATCTACGCCTTGGGAAATGAAAGGTTCAAATTTTGATGCAACGCAAAGTGATGTAATCATTGCGGGACATTGCGGCCTGCCTTTTCATACGGAGCAAGAAGATAAAATCTGGCTCAACCCTGGCGTAATCGGTATGCCCGCAAATGATGGTTCTACCGAAGTGTGGTATGCCATTCTAGATGACACTTCTGGCAATCTTAGCTATGAACATCATACCTTTGCATATAATTACAAGCTCACGAGCCAGTTAATGCAAAACGGCTTACTGCCAGAAGAATATGCACGTACCATCGTAACTGGCATCTGGGACAATACAGAAATACTGCCACCTGTAGAGAGTGGCTTACAAGGATTTGGTATAAAACTATAAGACGTGAACACTAAGAATATCGCTTACATATTACTTCTATTGGTTTCGGCAGTTTCATTTGGACAGTCGGATATGGATGTGCTCTTAAAACAGTACAACACGCGCTCTGTTCCTTATATTTCTGTGCAAGAACTCAAGATGGAAATGAGTGACTATTTAATTTTAGACACTCGTAAAAAAGAAGAGTTTGATGTGAGTCATATCCCTGGAGCGGTGTGGGTTTCTGAGAAGGTGAATGATAGTATGTACGCTTTCGCGAAAGCAAAAAAAGATCAACCCATCGTCGTTTATTGCTCCGTAGGGATACGCTCTGAAGATTTTGGCGAGCGACTGAAGAAGAAAGGATTTACAAATGTCAAAAATCTATACGGAAGCATATTTGCTTGGAAAGATGAAGGCTACGAAATTCAAAACAAAAACAACCAACCAACCGACTCTGTTCACGTATTTTCCAAAGTATGGGGAAAGTATTTAAAAACAGGAAATAAAGTTTACTAGATGAATAAATATATACCACTCATTTTTATAGGACTCACCATAGGAGGATTTGCTTTACTGGCTTACCATCTTACTAACGAGACATCCACCTGGAAAGACTATCTCTCTAGTAGTCTCATTATCATAGCAAACATTGGGATGTTTATAGCCATTAAAAAAAGTGACCAGTGGACAAAAAAAGATGACGAGTAATGACTAGAAAGAAAATCATTCTCATATTTATCATACTTATTATCCTATTACTTATACTTACTGTAAGCAAGCTAGATTTTGAAAACCTAGGTTGGTCTTCTAACGCAAGTATGTACCAACAGCTCATCACAATGGCAGTTATGTTTTTATATCTCGTATATAATTATAGAAAGCAAAAATGAAAAAAAATATAGTACTCATATTCACCAGAAATCCAGAGCTAGGCAAAGTAAAAAGCAGACTTGCCAAAGGTGTAGGTCAAGAAAATGCGCTTGAGATTTACAAAACCCTACTCGCGCACACTAAGGACGTAGTTGCAACTTTAAATTGCACAAAACGCGTAGGTTACTCTGTGCAAGTACGCCCAGATGACATGTGGGATAATGCTATTTTTGAAAAATTCCAGCAAGAAGGTGAAGATCTAGGAGTACGTATGCACAATGCCTTCGAGCAAGCGTTTGCAGATGGGTATGACAATGTACTCATTGTGGGAAGTGATCTTTTTGACTTGCGCGCTTCTCACATAAATGAGGCGTTTGACGCGCTACAATCTAACGATGCAGTAATAGGTCCAGCGCAAGATGGAGGCTATTACTTACTAGGTATGAGTAAGCTTATAAAAGAAGTGTTTTACAATAAAGAATGGGGCGGAGATACGGTTTTTAAAAGTACTATGGATAATCTAGCAACGGCAAAAGTTCATCAACTAGAAACACTTAACGACATTGACTTTGCCGAAGATTTAAAACCATATGCTGAGTTTGCTCAGTATTTACAATAACAAGAAAATTTAATACGTTTAAAAAAACATATTATGGAAAAATATATCATAGAAACAGCAGACTATTTAAAAGGTAAGGGATTTGAGAAACCTGAAGTTGGTATCATTTTAGGTACTGGCCTTGGGCAACTTATTGATCGTGTTGAGATAGAACACACCGCGAGTTATAATCATATCCCTAACTTCCCAACGGCAACGGTAGAGTTCCACACAGGTAAATTAATTTACGGTACGCTAGAAGGTAAAAAGGTTATCATTATGCAAGGTCGTTTTCACGTGTATGAAGGCTACTCACTTACAGATGTAACTTACCCAGTACGTGTAATGCACGCTTTAGGCATCAAGCATCTATTAGTATCTAATGCTTCTGGAGCGATTAACCTTGATTTCAAAAAAGGAGAATTAATGCTCATAGATGATCACATTAATCTACAAGGTGGATCACCGCTAGCTTTTAAAGGAGTGGAAAAAATGGGAGAGCGCTTTGTAGATATGAGCGCACCTTATGATGCTGCTATGAACAATACGCTACGTGACATCGCAAAGAAAAACAATATTAATCTTCACGAAGGAATATATGCATCTGTTGTGGGGCCACAACTGGAGACTAGAGCAGAATATCGTTACTTAAAAATCATAGGAGCAGATGCTGTAGGGATGAGTACTGTACCAGAAATTATCGTGGCAAACCACTTAAAACTTCCAGTGGTGGCGGTTTCTGTACTTACAGATGAGTGTGACCCAGATAACCTCAAGCCTGTAAATATTCCAGAAATAATTGCAATGGCTGGTAAGGCAGAGCCAGAAATGATTACGCTATTTACGGGATTGATTAAATCTTTGTAAAGCACGCTTTCGCGAAAGCGTAACATCATCAAAAACAGACACAAAACCTATCAATCACGAACCACAAAAACATAACACATGAGCTACTTAGATGCTACAAATGATCTTTATAAAGAAGCAGCACTTACACCAGATGTAGGACTTTGCTGTACTACAAATCCTATTTGGGAATTACCTGGACTAAAGATCCCAAAGATTATGCAGGAGATGAACTACGGTTGCGGAAGCACTGTAAACGCTCGTGACCTTACTAATGAGCCTAAGATGCTATATGTAGGTGTAGGTGGTGGTATGGAGCTTTTACAGTTTGCATATTTTAATCGCAATAAAGGTGGCGTAGTAGGTGTAGACGTGGTGGATGAAATGCTAGAGGCGTCTCGTAAAAACTTTGAAGAAGCAGAGAGGTTAAACCCTTGGTTTAAGAGCGAATTTGTAGATCTTCAAAAAGGAGATGCTCTTAACCTCAATGTAGCAGATAACTCAATAGACGTAGCTGCACAAAACTGCCTCTTCAACATCTTTAAAGCCGAAGATTTAAAACGTGCTATTGCAGAGATGTATCGCGTGCTTAAACCTCACGGCAAGCTTGTAATGAGCGACCCTACTTGTGAGCAAGAAATGAATGAAGAGTTGCGCAATGATGATCGTTTACGTGCGCTTTGTCTTTCTGGAAGTCTACCCATAGCCGAGTATGTAAAAGCACTTACAGATGCTGGTTTTGGAACTATTGAGATAAGAGCTCGCAAGCCATATAGAATACTTAATCCTGGGGCGTATCCTACAGATGAGCTCATATACATTGAGTCTATTGAAGTTGCAGCAATCAAAGACCCTATGCCAGCAGACGGACCTTGTATTTTTACAGGAAAAGCTGCCATTTATTACGGAGAAGAAGATTTCTTTGATGATAAGCTAGGACACATCCTTCTTAAGAATCAGCCGCTGGCTATTTGTGATAAGACTGCTGGAGCACTTGCTGCTTTAGGACGTGATGACATCTTTATAAGTGAGTCTACTTATCATTATGATGGTGGTGGATGTTGTTAAGCTGTTCCCTATAATATCACCACCCTTTTAGGTGTTCAAATCTATTGAAACCTTGTAAGGATAATACAAAAGGCACAACTAAGGTTGTGCCTTTTCATTTTTGTAAATTTGTTATTATCATCTTATAATATGCGCAAATACTTAGATACTTTCTTACAATCTTACTCCGACTATTGGAGTTATTTTAAGCGTGAGATTTTCTTTGAGAATAACTGGGACAACTATTTCTGGGGATTAATAATTGTATCTCTTGTAGTCTGGGGACTAGAAATTGCATTCCCATGGCGTAAGAATCAGAAGATTTTCCGTGAAGACTTCTGGATGGACTTATTTTATATGTTCTTTAATTTCTTCTTCCTCAATCTCATCGTATTTATCGCACTTACAAATACAGCAGCACTCTTCTTTGATGATATTCTGGGCGTTGTAGGATTAGCATTGAGTGATTTCCAACTTTTTGATGTAGACACACTACCCTTTGGCGTAGGGTTGCTTATCTTTTTTATCATATCTGACTTTGTGCAGTGGAACACGCACAGAATACTACACAGAGTTCCTTTTTTATGGAATTTTCATAAAGTGCATCACTCAACAAAGGAGATGGCTTTTGCAGCACAGATGCGCTATCACTGGGTAGAGCCTATTATGTACAAGTCCTTTTTATACATTCCTATTGCAATTATAGGTGGTTTTGACCTTGCATATGTGGCTATTATACATTTCACCGCACTTACTGTAGGTCATCTCAACCATGCAAATATAGGCTGGGATTATGGACCGCTTAAGTATATTCTCAATAACCCGAAGATGCACATCTGGCATCACGCAAAAGAATTACCTGAGCGTGTAAAGTATGGCGTAAATTTCGGACTAACATTGAGTGTATGGGATTACCTTTTTGGAACTAGTCACGTTCCTCATGATGGTCGTGATATCGAATTAGGATTTGATGGAGATGAAACATTTCCAACAGATTTTGTAGGTCAAATCACCTACCCTCTTTCTGAAAAAGAAAAGTAGGTTATTGCATACGCTTTCGCGAAAGCGAACTAATCTTAGAAAAAATCTGATGCAAAAATTAATTTACTTCATACTTGCAATTGCACTTATCACTGGCTGTAGCAGTTCTAAAAATGTTACAACTCCTGCCGAACCTGAGGTTGCTATGGTGATTACCGAGTCCCGCGTTGAAATACCGCAAACGGTAATTACAGATACTGAAGAAGCAGAATCAACAATCTCCGAACCAGAGGAAGTCGTTGAAGTTGCCGTCTCAAATAATGAACCCGAAGAGGTTGTTGAAGTTATAGAAGAAGTTTCCAATTTTAATCATGACGCTTTTGATACACTTTTAAAGAAATACGTTTCTAAAGAAGGTAATGTGAACTACAATGGTATTAAATCTAATTGGAGTAGTTTACGTGCATATATTGCTTCTCTAGGGCAATCGCTGCCTACAGCAACTTGGTCGCAAGAAGAGAAACTATCCTACTGGATGAATGCGTATAATGCGATGACGATAGATCTTATACTACGTAATTATCCACTTGAAAGTATAAAAGATATTAAAGATCCGTGGGATCAACGCTTTTGGAAATTAGGTAACAAGTGGTATAATCTCAATGAGATTGAGCATGAAATTCTACGTAAAATGGGAGATGCTCGTATACATTTTGGGATAAACTGCGCTTCTTATTCTTGTCCGCCGCTACTCAATGAGGCATTTACACCTAGCGAGGTAGATGCGCAATTAGAGATGCTTTCTCGCAAATTTATTAATGATCCTACTCGCAATACTATCACAAGTGATCGCGTAGAAGTTTCAAAGATTTTCACGTGGTTTGCCAAAGATTTCAAAACAGACGGATCACTCATAGATTTCTTAAATCGCTACTCAACGACTTCAATTTCAGAGAATGCAAAAGTACGTTATCGTGATTACGACTGGACATTGAATAAGTAGTAATGTTTTCACAAAACTCACTTAACTGCGCGTTAATGGGTATTGATTTTGCTTTCGCGAAAGCGATATTGTACTCTCAATAAGATATATTATGAAAAACTTCTTACGATTACTTACCATAAGTGCCTTTGCAATCACACTGCAAAGTTGCGCTACACTAGCAGCAGGCGGAATTACAAGTCAAGGACAGCCTACTAAACAAGTAGAAGGAACACTTACCTCAACCACTGCAAACTCTCCTGTAAATGTAGATCACTCTGCGTGGGACAAGCTTCTTAAAAAGCATGTAGACTCAAAAGGAATGGTAGATTATAAAGGATTTGCTAAGGATCAAGGAGCCCTTAATGCTTATTTAGATAAGCTTGCGAGCCTAGACCCTAATAATGACTGGAGCGTTCAAGAATTGCTGGCTTATTACATCAATATTTACAATGCGTATACCGTAGATCAAATCCTTAAAAATCCAAATGTTACGAGCATAAAAGAAATAGACGGGGTATGGACTAAGGGAATTGTTACCGTGCAAAACCGCAAGCTTTCCCTAGGAGGAATTGAGAATGGGGTGCTGCGTAAGATGAACGAACCTAGAATACACTTTGCTATAAATTGCGCTTCTATTTCTTGCCCACCATTATTAAGAGAAGCTTATACTGCTGGAAAGATTAATGAACAACTAGAAAGAGCAACAAAGGAGTTTATAAACAGTGACAAGAATACTATCACAACTAATAAAGCTGAGTTATCTTCGATTTTTAAATTTTATACAAAGGACTTTTATAGAGGATCTAATGAGAGTTTAATCCCTTACTTAAATAAATACAGTACGGTAGAAGTTGCAGGAGATGCTCCCGTAACTTTTAAAGATTACAACTGGGGATTAAATAACCAGTAAATGAAAACCATCTCTACTCTTTTTGCGTAGATTTGGTGACCATAAATTATTTAATGAAGCCTTCTATTTCGATTGTCATACCGGTACTTAATGAATCTGAAACGATTATTAAATTACTAGCACACTTGAAAGAGAAGGCTTCTTCTAGTATTTATGTCAAGCAAATTATTGTAGTTGATGGAGGAAGCAAAGATGATACTTACAAGCTCGTAAGCAGCTATAGCAATCACAATCCTCAGGTCACAGTGATAAAATCTGCAAAGGGCAGAGCTAAACAAATGAATACAGGAGCGGCCATCGCCACAAGCTCAATTCTCTACTTTTTACATGCAGACTCTTACCCTCCTCAAGACTATGATAAGTATATCGTGGAGCAAGTAGTTACTGGTAATCCTGCTGGATGTTTTAAGATGAAATTTGACTCTAACCACTGGTGGTTAAAACTCGCTGGATGGCTCACACAATTTAAGTGGAGAGCCTGCAGAGGAGGAGATCAAAGTCAGTTTATTACGGCACAGTTATTTAAGGAGCTAGGCACTTTTGACGAGCGTTATATTATTTATGAAGATAATGACCTCATCAATAAGTTATATGCTAAGCGTAAATTTGTCGTAATTCAAGAATGGCTAACTACCTCTGCACGACGCTATGATGAGAATGGTGTGTGGAAATTGCAGTTTCACTTCTGGAGTATTTATGTGCGTAAGTGGTTTGGCGCAAGCGCAGAAGATTTACATAAGTACTATCTCAAAAAAATTTCTTAGCCTCCAAGAGATTAAACCTCGCAGCTCCTTTCCTTAGTTATCCTGAGATCATTTAATTCATTGTTGAACTCCATTAAACGAGCTAAACGCATAAAGTTCTCTTAAAAAAGCACTATCCTTTTAGGCCGTTATTGCAATGCAACATTGCGATACTTATTTTTACTACTATACCTAATATGGTTTAAAATTAATTGATATGAGTTTTATAAATGCAATGCAAGAACGTTATACTACAAAGAAGTATAACGCATCAAAAAAAATAGATAGTAAACACATAGAAGAGCTTAAGGAAATACTTCGCTTAAGTCCATCTTCCATCAATAGTCAGCCATGGAAATTCACTTTTGTTTCTGACGAGGCTACCAAGGAAAAACTTTCTAAAGTATCGTGGATTAATACCGAGAAGGTAACAGATAGTGATACTGTAGTTGTTTTTAGCAGGATTAATGATCTAGCAACCTTTGAAAAACAAATAGAAGAAGAACTACCTCAGGGTGCAGTAGATTACTATAAAGAATACCTAAAACCGCTACCAGAGCAAGAAATCAAGGCTTGGTTTGACAAGCAGGTATATTTATCGCTAGGAGTATTATTAAGCGCCTGTGCTGCGATGAAAATTGATGCAACTCCAATGGAAGGTATTGAGCCAGAAAATTACGATAAGATTATAGATAACAAAGGCTACGCAACGCTAGTAGCTGTTGCAATAGGATATCGCGATGAGGATGATTTTAATCAACCTAGTAAAAAGCCAAAGTCAAGAATAGCTTTAGAAAAAGTAGTAGAAAGCATCTAAGGCACTAAGATTGTTACATGAGCATCATTAAAAAAGGAGTCACTCTAAATAAGTGACTCCTTTTTTATGGTCTATATCTGAAGTACAGGACTAATCAAAAATAACTTCTCCTGTAAAAAATGCTTCCACATCTACAATAGGTGGCGTGTTATTCAATATCAAATTACCAGTACTTCTAAGTTCTCCTGTAATTGATAATTGGGGAGAGATCAATACATCATTTGTACCTCTATGGAAAATAGTGACATTCTGAACCGCTAGATCCTGTAGTGGCAATCTACTATCACCCTCCAGCAAGTTAATATCTAGATTAGTGACCGCTCCTCGTATAAAGAAGTTAGATAACCCATTACATTGAAGTAAAACATTTTCTGAATCTAGCTCCATATCAAAATCTCCATCTTTATGATAAAAATCTTCCTCGATAAGATCATCAGACACTAAGCGCAAGGTATTCCAACTTATGAGTCCGTCTCCTAAAACTGTACTGCCGCTACTATTTCTAATCTGACTTAAATTAGGATGTGATACACGTAATATAGAAGTATCATAATCTCTAACAAGATTACATGAGGCATTATTTTTTACGATGAGCGTATTATCCTCTACATAAACCTCAAAATCTTCTAGCAGATTTTCTCCTGTTTCTAGTACTACTGATATCTCTGGAGCATCTTTTACGACTAATTGTACACGTTCAAAAACTATGATACTATCAAAGCTTGCCAGGTCATATTGCTCAGTGATTATGGATCCGCTTGTTTTGAGACATGATAATGTATCCTCAGTATCACATGATGCAAACCACATCATCACTGGCAACAACACTACTATTAAATATTTGTTTTTCATCTTTAAAATCTATATCCTAGTCCAAATTCAACCGCCTCTGCTTTTGCTCCGTGTGCTTTTACGACCATACTTCCAGAAAAGTGCTCTCCAAAAGTTCTTTTAAGCCCTAATCGATTATAAAACCTTCCTTCAAAATCGTACGGATAATACACATAGTACCCGAGCTGTGACACAAACGAGAGCTCATTAAAGTGCAACTCATGTCCTATAAAAACTCCAAAACGTTTCCAGTCTTCATCGCCTGTAACTTCTCCATCTGGAAAAGCGACAGACTCATAACGAATAAGCTCTTTTAAGAAATTTGCAAAAAATGCATCTACACCTGCTGTAAAACTAGATTTGTGATTAATACGCTTATCTGCAAATGCCGTAAGCGTTAAGAAGCCATATCGCGGCGAGTTATTAATATCACTTTGATTTGCTCCACCACTCACAACTAGGTTATAATGTACAGGCTCTGAGTATGATGTTTTTTCTCCTAGTGGGATGTAATCTGGAAACTCATTTGCTTTTGGAAAATAATTAATCCCCGCAGTAAATGCCCAAGTATTTGTGGAGTTATTAGGTGCTTTAAGGTTGGCATTACTATAGTGGATAATGGTAACCCCTGCGTGTACTCCTATATTTTTAAAGATATTATCCTGCTTGAAACCAAATTTAAGCATGGTGCTACTCAACACAGTAGTTCCGTATGCATTATTCATAAAGTTAGTCTCTCTGTCATATGGATTTGTAGCAATTGCAACTCCTTGCCCTATTCTAAACTGTAATCTACGCTTCCAGTAGTAAAAGTTATAGTGCGCATAGGCGCTATATAATTCTCCTAGATTTTCATTTTTCATGTCTTGATACACAAAAGTGTACCCCACATCTGGAAAATTATAGCGTCGCTCCCATTCCTCGTACCCGTATGTTTTACGGTTATAAGCAAGCATTATTCCCTGCGGATGCTCTGTTATAAGATGAGATATATCAGGATTATGCTCTAAGAGCGTACCATAAAAAAAATCTGCCTCGAGATCAAAAGGACGCACTTTTCCTTCTTGTGCATGTATCGTGATGGTTAGTATACACGAAAAAGTAATTGCTAGCTGGCGCAAGTAATTCATAAGAGTCACTGGTTAGTGTGCGTGAACTTACGAAAATTTGAACGTGCAGGTTTGCCTTTTATTCTAATTATCTGATAATGAAAAACCTTGTTGATAGGGAAAGTTACGCTTTCGCGAAAGCGTAGCATAAATAAATATTTTATTAGTCAATTTATAGATAGTAATTGCTCTAAAACAAAAAAGGGATGCAAAGTCATGCACCCCTACTATATCGTGATATTCTCTTATTTACCATTTACATAAAATGCATGTATCACACCTGGTAACCAGCCTAATAAAGTAAGAATAATATTTATAATTAAATCTTTGCCAGCTCCTTTCTCTAGGGCTACTGCAAGTGGTGGAAATATAAGGCTTAAAATGATGGTTAGAATTGACATTGTTTTTGGTTTTAGTTAGTCACAAATATATCGAGCATCAGTGTTTGAGAACGTTAAGCCATTATTAATTGAGATAGTCTTAACTAACTAAAGTTAATTTTGTAAGATTTTTCAAGGTTTCTATTTTGAATCACACGATTAAATGCATTTTTATTTATGTTTTGTATATTGTCAAAGATTAAGCTACTGAAATGAAGAGAATTATTATTTTTTTAATCTTAGTTATGTCTGTTTCTTTAGGAACTGCGCAGACTGACAGCTTGAAAATAAAAGAGCGATTAGAACAACTGATGGATTCGTCGGCTACGTATTACGAAGCTACTAATTATAGTAAGTCACTCGAACTCAATGTTAGAATCATTGAGGAGGCAAAAAAAATTAATGATACCGGTTATTTACAAAGTGGCTTTCGGTATTTAGGCTATGACTATTTAATCCTACAAGATACCATACAAGCTCGAGAAAGCTTTGAACGCTCTCAAGAGTACGCTAATCTTGCACAAGATAGTCTAGGCTTAGGACTTACCTATATGGATCTTGCAAATCTTTATGGTTACTCAGATAATTCTATAAATAAAGCACTTCAATATCATGACAAGTCTATTGCAATATTTGAAAAAACAAAAGACTCATTTAACTTAAGTAATGCCTATTTAAATACTGTGCTCACATTACAAGAGCATGAGCGATATGATAAGTCATTAAAATATTTAAAAAAGGCTGACCAGTTAAAAAATCAACTCTCAAACAGCTTAAAGACAAGTCTTGAAAATCAATGGGCCATCTATTACTTACACGAGAATAACTATAAGAAAGTAGATTATCATTTATCAAAAATTTTCAAGGATACATTATTACAAGCATCAAAATTTGAACTTGCAGATAGCTACCTCACTTACAGTTTGAGCCTTTATGGTCAAAAGCGCTACAAGGAAGCTTATGAATATAGCGTGAAGTATCAAAATCTGTATGAAGAAACTACAGAAGAATATCAAAATGAAGAATCTCAAAAAATAGCCGCAAACTTTCAAGTAGCCGAATACAAAAAAAATATTGAGAGAAATGAATTAAAAAATAGACTTCAAGCAGAAATTGTACGTAACCAAATAAATTGGAATAAATTTCTCATTGTTGTAGCGGCATCAAGTATTTTATTGCTCATCTTGCTTTATAGAATGTATAAAAGTAAGAAGGACTATGTAAAAAGTCTCACTGAAAAAAACATAGAATATCTTACAGCAAAAAATGAATCTGAGCAATCTACAAAAGCTAAGACAGCCTTTTTCTCTACTGTAAGTCATGAATTGAGAACTCCTCTTTATGGTGTTATAGGGCTCAGTACGATTTTGATGGATGATCCAAAATTAAAATCTCATCAACAAGATCTTAAGTCTCTCAAGTTCTCAGCAGACTATCTCCTTGCGCTCATAAATGATGTGCTACAGATCAATAAAATTGATTCAAATACGGTTATAGAAAATAATGAAGTTTTTAATACAAGAGATTTTATTAAGAACATCGTTTCTTCCTTTGAATACATGCGCCAGCAAAACAAGAACAACATTCACATTAACATTGATGATAACGTTCCAGAATTTGTTAAAGGAGATGCTACAAGGCTTTCTCAAATACTAATGAACTTAGTAGGAAACGCTTGTAAGTTTACAGAAAATGGAGACATCTATATTCTACTTGAAGCTTCTGGTTTAAATGATCAAAAGGCGAGTATTCACTTTACAATCCAAGATACGGGTATAGGGATTCCAGAAGAAAAACAACAAAGTATATTTGATGAATTTTCTCAAGTAAGCTCAAGACACTACACATATCAAGGAACTGGATTAGGACTGCCTATTGTACAAAAACTACTGGCGCTTTCTGGAGCAGAAATACACTTGTCTAGTAAGGAAGGAAAAGGATCTACATTTTTCTTTACACTAGACTTTGAGATATCAAATGAATCATTAATTGTAGATCCCATAATTATTATAGATGACAAACAACTTAAAAATAAACGCATCCTTATTGTAGACGATAATCGTATCAATCAAATAGTGACAAAGAAAATATTACAGAAACTAGAAGTTACTTGCAGCATTGCAAATAATGGTCAAGAAGCTGTAGAATGCGCTAGGGATAATGAATATGATCTTATCCTTATGGATATAAACATGCCTGTAAAAGACGGACTAGAAGCTACCAAGGAGATTAGACTCTTTAATAAACAAATCCCTATTATAGCGCTTACGGCTGTAGAGGTAAAAGAAATGCGTTACAAAATCTACAACGCTGGACTTACAGATATTATCGTAAAGCCTTACGATATCACCATTTTTAAGCGCACAATATTGCGTAACCTACAACACACAATTACTGATCAATCTGCAATTGCAAAGCAACTACATATATAATCGTAGTTTTTTTAAATTAAAAATATTGCCCCACACCAAAAACAAATCCACTAGTGGAGTTTGGGGTTATTCCATATCCATAATCAATACGGAAAGTTGCGTTAAAAATCTTTTTGTGAGTAAAACGCAATCCTAGTCCAGGATACACCCTAAGGTTTTGATCATCTCCAAAGTCATCAAAATCTCCACCTGGATTTCTCCAAGATCCAGCATCTACAAACGCATTACCTTGTAGTACAAATGATTCTTTATCTACAAGTGTATGTCTATACTCCGTATTTATTACAATTACTCCTGTGCCACGATCTATCGTATTCCCTACACCTCTTATATTTAAATTATTATCTACAGAAAATGGAGCAAATGGTGAGTCTGCATTAGATGCTAGACCTACACGTAACCTGTTTGCCCAGTTTCCTTTGTCACCTACTCTAGTAAAATATTGAAAATCATTCCACCAGATTGTAAAATCGGGTAATCTACTATCATTTGCCATGACATGCTGCACATTAAAAGTGCTCTTAAAACCAGATATATACTGGTAATAGTAGTCTAGAGCATCGTACTCATAAATACCTTTTAAAAGAATCTTATCTACATTAAATTCTTGAGGAACCCCTGCAGAAGTCGCACCAGCTAGGTATTCATACTTTTCATTAAATAAATTTACACCTGCTTCTACCCGATGTTTAAAGTTAATAGCATATAATCCTAGCACTTCAAAAGAGGTGTTACTATACTTATAATCTGCAGTACCTTCTTCTAGAAACACAGGCTCCTGCGTGGTTAATCGCTGCGCATTAATCGCAATCCCGAACTTATTATTGAACAAGAATGGCACTCTAAGATTCACTCCGTAAGAATCAAAAATATCTCGTTGATAAAATCCCCCAAAGGCAATATTCCTTCCTAAGGTGTTGAACTCATATAAGCCTATTCTAAAAGCAAATTCATCATCATTTGTGGTATAGATATTAAGTTGAGGATTTATCGTTATATGCTCTTCAATATGATAGCGAACTTCATAATTATCAAAAGAACGAATCACTTGATAATATGCGTGACGTACTGCAGGCAGCCTTTTGAGTCTAATGATATCTACCTCTAGCATGGTAGAATCTAAAGGACTATCTATATGCAAATCACTAATGAGTTTAATAAAAGAAGTCTTAAGTTTTTTATTGCCATGAATGGTAAATTCCTCCACAATGCTTTCTTGCGCATTAGCCAGAGAGCAACACAGCATAAGTAAAATATATAACCAGAAGCGATTCATGTACTGTAGGATTTACTATGCTTTATAATTAGATTATCTCATCATCTATAAATTCTCTTACTTTAAAAATACTGCCCTATCCCAAATACGAGTCCGCGGTTTTGGGTAGCCCCTAATCCGACACCATAGTCTAATCTAATTACCGCATTAAAAATACGTTTATGAATAAAACGCACTCCAAGACCAGAGTATAGCTCCACATTATTGATACTGGCTAGATCACCAAACCCTTCTCTAGGACTTCGTATTGATCCAGCATCTATAAAAGCATTTCCTTGAAGTACAAACCAATCCTTTTCTATAAGCGTGTGTCTGTATTCTGTATTTACAAAAACAAAGGATGTCCCTCTATCAATATCATTACCTGCTCCTCTAAGATTAAACTGATTATCAACCGTAAAAGGAGCAAACTCAGATTCATTATAAGAAGCATACCCTAGCTGTAGTCTACTTGCCAAGTTACCCTTTGTTCCTACTTTTTTAAAATATTCTGTTGCGTTTTGTGCTACTAGCCCTTCCTCTAAGAGTCCATCACCACCTAGAATATATCGCACATCAAGGAGATTGCGCACTCCCTCTACATATTGATACGTGATGTTTAAAAAATTAGTCTCATACTCTCCGCGTAGAGAAACTTTATTTGCATCAAGCCCTGCGGGCAGTACACTTTGCACCTCTGTATCATCAATGTCGTAAGACTCTTGGTACACTCTCACTCCTAATTCTGCCTTGTTATGGAAGTCTATTTCATACAACCCATAAATCTCTGCACCTACATCATCTTTCTTATAATTTATAGGAGTCTCATCTAGGTAAATAGGTTCAAAAGTCACATTTTTAATATAATTGACACCTAAGCCTAATTTGTTAGTAATTAAAAAAGGTGCTTCCCAGTAAGCTCCATAAGAGTCAAAAACATCCCGCTGATAAAAGCCGCCAAGTATCTGACTTTGACCAAGAAAATTAAATTCGAATGCGCTTACGCGAAAAGCAAAACTACCATCATTTGCTTCCGAGATGCGTAATCCCGGGATGATGGTAAAATTTTCAACAATCTTATAGGTGAGCCTGTAGGAGTTGTTCTGAAGTTTAGTTTGAACAACGGTAGCATTTGCGATAGCTGGCAGTCTATTTAAACGCTCAATATCTGTTGCTACTTTAAGAGAATCATATGCTGTTTGTAGCTTTACTTTAATAAGCCTTCTCAATAAAGATTCATCTACACGCTTTAATCCTTCAAAAGTGATTTCTTCTACAATAGGTTCTTGTGAAAAAAGAAATGAAGTCATCAACAAGGCGCAGATGAGGGAGAAATATTTCATAAAGGCAATAGTTATATTAAAAACATTGGTCGAAAGTAATGTACAATCATTGCGCAAGACGCCATTATTTACTTAAATAAATAATGAATATCCTATTTAATATTTACCATAATGCTGTCTTATTACAGCTTCGGCTGGTTTGTTTTGTGGTGTAAATTGGTTGTTTTCTGGACCTCCTACCTCATCATGTTTTATAAACCACTTCCAGATAAATCCTCCTGCCATCCACTCTTCATCCCATATTGTATCAAAGAGAGCTTGCGTAGCTTGTGCCTGTCCCTCAAGATTTACGGTGGTCATAGATCTATCTGCCTTCCACGGCTCTTTACCTGTATAATCTACAGAGCGGTACCCAAATTCTGTAAAAATCACTTTGCGGTTTTCCGCTTTCGCGAAAGCGGACATCTCCTCCTTCCATCGTTGCCATCCTGCGGTAACACACTCCACAGATGGCGTTTGATCATCACAAACAGGAAAATAAGCATCAATCCCTATGTAGTCTAGTTGGCTCCAAAATGGAGTTGTCTTATACTCATCCCAGTTTGCAGCATACGTAAGTTTACCATTGTACACCTTTCTTATATCAATAATAAGTTGCGTCCAAAAATCTGGTCTGTTTGTTACAAATTGTTCTAACTCTGTACCTATGCAAAAAATGGTTGCTCCTTCTTCTTGCGATAGTGTGGCATAATCAATTATAAAGTTGCGGTATGAATCTTCAAGCGCTGTCCACTCTGACTCTGTTTCCATTTTAAGGTACCCAGTAAACTCGCCATTGCGCATCCATATCTGTGGTTTTACCATCACCTCAATACCTGCTTTGTGCAATTCTGACACATAGTTGCGACCTCCTTCTCTGGTCTCTCCATACCACTGCCTGTCTGTATTGTATATGATTTGTGGTTTATCTTTTTGTGGCACAAACCCAAACGGCATTACCGCAGCATAGTTTGCATTTACAAGTTGTACAGGGCTTACATGAGTGCTATCTACCGGATTACGATTTGCAACAAAACTTACGCCATTTATTTTTTGTTCTTGCGCTTTTTGAGCAGTACACGCTTGTAGACAAATCAATAAAAAGAGGCACCCTATAATCTTTTTCATCTACTTATTTTTGATTTAAAGATATGTGTTTACGATTAAAGTTTGAGAAGCTTATTTTTATTAAAAAATAAGCTCAAAAACAATAAGACCCTAAGAGCTGGGTAACTCTCAGGGTCTTTAAAAGTGTGCAGTATCCTCATTGTAGTTAACATATATGAATATACATTGCACTTGTAAAAAGCTTAGATTAGGGGAACCTAAGCGCTCTAGCTATATGTTAAAAAACAGCTCTCAACCCTAGGTTAAAAGTCTGCCCTAATCCAGTATCGTTTCCTCTTACAAAGTTTGTATATAATGCCTCAAGGTTGAGAGCATCTGTAAGTTGATATTTTGCACCACCACCCACAGCTGTAAAGTCTTGAGAAAATTCGTTTCCTAGGTCAAGAAGTTGTGAGTGCTGTACAAGGCCTAAAACTGTAAATTTTGAACTTGGGAAATAACTTAAAAACAATCCTGGTGTAAGACGCAAACTATCATTTGCAAAACTATCCTCATCATCTCCAAAGTTGAGCTCAGAGTTTAAATCGGCAAATAATTGCCAGTCTCCTCCTGCAAAAGTGTGGTCAAAGAAAAATCTGTTTTGCCATGTAAATCCTTTTTGATCTAGAAAAACACCGTCTTCTGTCTCATTATCCACCAGAGGAATAAAAAACGAACTCTGGATAGAGAAATTATTTACTTTACTAAACGGAACAAACTTTACAGATGGTGCTATAGATGTAAGACCGCTACGCGCAGTGCCGCGCTCACCATCAAATTTAAAAACATCAAAGGCATCACGACCGCCTATAGTGCTAGATCTTGCCTCTAGTATTAATCCTACGTTTACTCTATTATTATTTGAAACACCAGTATATACTTCAAGTGTTGATGTAAAGAAATTATTCCTTGGGATGTCACGATCCTCACCATTTTCTCCGAAGGTGTCTTTAGTCTCTGTGTATAGATTATTAAACCATTTGATATCAAATTGCCCTTTTGAGATAAGTTTAGAAGGTGTGAGTGTTTGTATCACAGAGCCTCCGTCTTCAAGGTTTTCTGTATCATCTTGTGCAAAAGATGTTGCAGCAATAAGCATTAAAGCGACTAATAGGATTGTTTTTTTCATTGTAGTTGTTTTTGATTATTTATTTGTGCGTTACACACCAGACGGCTAGGGTTTAATACTATCTGGTGAGAACGGCTTTTTTAGACAATAGTTACCTACCTCGACTGATGTCGAGTAGTTGTAATAGATAAATTTTATTGGAGTTAGAGCAAGTGATTTATACCAACTCTAATGTACTAGAACTTTTATTTAGTATCATTAAGCGTCCAGTCATATGGATAGTATGAAAGCTTTGCATCACTAGAAATTGCTTCTTTACGGTATTTATTTAGAAAATCTATTTCTGTACCCTTGCGCACAAAATCTTCTTTATACCACTCAAATATTTGAGAAATCTGGACCTTGTTACCTTTCACTTTAATGAAGTTAGGATTATTAACAGCAATCGTGGTCTGGCGTTGTAGTTGTGATTTTAATTTGGCTGGTGTATATGCCTCATTGATAATAGGAGGACACCCTAAACCTGCACATACTAGTACAAAGTGAAAACGAGGTTCTCCAGGAAATTGTGCTCTGAGTTTCTTATTTTCAATATCATTTAAGGTAATATTCGTCCCGCCTAACTTGTAGGTGTTTTTATCAAAAAAACCTTTTATAGATAGTGGTTGTTTTACTGGGTACTTCTCTGTGATTCCTTTAATTACCGCTAGATTATATGCGTTAATCCAGAAAGATTGATACGTTGCCGCGTCAGATGTGCTTACAGATATAGATGCTGCATTTTCTAATAGCTTATCTAGCGCTTGTGGATTTGCCTTTACCGCTTTATAATTCACTAGCCCATTTTTTACGTTTGCTTTAAAAAAAGTATCTGCATTAGCAAAAAATGCTGCCGTGTCTTGTGCTTGGATGTGCACACTTGACAAGGTGATTAATAGAAGTAGTGCGAGGTTGGTAATTGATTTCATAAGTAAACTTTTTTTCTGCACAATGGGTCGAGCTCAAATAGAGAGACTTACAGCCAGATCATTAAAAATTTAAAATAACCAGTTCAGTACGCTCCATAATCAAGACTATAATTTCCTTACAGCACTTTTTCATTTAGATAAATTCTAAATAGACAGCATCACATTAAGTTTACTATCTTTAAAACGACCCAAGGATATGTTATCTCATAGAAACAAGTTTTAAAATACTTGTTTAGACTACTATATATTTTGCTTTCGCGAAAGGGTAACAAAAAGATTTTTTCGCGAAAGCGAGACAACAACAACCATTCATTTTTTAGTTTTTACTTAGGTGAAAATTATATAAAACCAACCTCTATGGAAGAACACATCGTCATTATAGGCAACGGTATTTCTGGCGTTACCACCGCGAGACACATCCGCAAGGCTTCTGACAAAAAGATCACCATCATTTCTGCCGAAACGGATCACTTCTTTTCTCGTACGGCGCTCATGTATATCTATATGGGACACATGAAATATGAACATACAAAGCCGTATGAAGATTACTTCTGGAAGAAAAACCGTATCGATCTTAAACGCGCTTTTGTAGAGACTGTAGATCATGAAAACAAACAATTACTACTCTCTGGTGGTGAAAAAATGAGTTATGATAAGCTGGTACTTGCCGTGGGATCTACTCCTAATAAATTTGGCTGGCCAGGACAAGATCTCGATGGTGTACAAGGGTTGTACTCAAAACAAGATCTAGATAAACTAGAGGCAAATGCTCCAGATAAAGAAACCTGTAAACGTGCTGTGGTAGTAGGTGGCGGTCTTATAGGTATTGAGATGGTAGAGATGCTGCTCACGCGTGATATACCGGTCACATTTTTAGTACGAGAAAATAGTTTCTGGAATGGTGTTTTACCACAAGGAGAAAGTGAGATGATTAACAGACACATTAAATCTCACCACGTAGATTTACGTTTAGGCTTTAATCTAGATAGTATTCTAGCAGATGATAATGGTAAAGTACGCGCTGTAACTATAAAAGAGACAGGAGAAGAAATAGCCTGCAACGTAGTGGGACTTACCGCTGGTGTGTCTCCTAATGTGGCTTTCTTAAAAGATAGCGGTATTGAGATAGGACGAGGTATCAAGGTCAATCCTATGCTAGAGACTAATATAAAAGATATTTATGCCATAGGTGATTGTGCAGAGCAGCACGACGGTATAAACGGCCGTCGTCCTATAGAGGCTGTGTGGTACACTGGTAGAATGATGGGCGAGGCACTTGCTCAGACACTTACTGGAAAACCTACGGCATATAACCCTGGGCACTGGTTTAATAGTGCTAAGTTTATGGATATAGAATACCAGACCTATGGATGGGTATTCTCAAAACCTAAAGAAGGTAATATACACTTTCACTGGATGCATAAGGATGATAATAAATGTATCACTATCGAGATGCAAGAAGGTACTCGCAAGTTTATAGGAATAAATAATTTTGGAATACGCCTGCGTCATGAACTATTTGACCGCTGGCTTACCGAAGGGCAAACTACAGACTATGTACTAGAGCATCTTAAGGATGCCAACTTTGATCCTGAGTTTTATAGCCATTACGAGAAAGATATTCTCGATGCTTATAATGCTGCATACGGGACATCGCTTAGTCCCAAAAAGAAAAGCTGGAAAAGAATTTTTGCATAACCAACCTAACGACTTACACTTATGAAAATTATTAAAAACCTAGGCTTGGTGATCTTTATTACTGGGCTTGCCATCTGGACAGCTTCCATCTTTATGGGAGACTTCACCTTAAAACAAGAACAACTTGATTCCTTTATTTCTGAAAAAGGAATTAAAAGTGAGCTAGTAGCTCAAAAAATCTCAGATAACGTAGTGGGTAAAAAACTCGGCACATTTGCTTTTACAGGTGCCATACGTAATGCCCTTGCCGAAAATAACACCTATTATGATGCTCAAATAGCTAAGTATGACGCAGCTAAAGAGTGGGATAAAAAAGGAGAACAATATCAGTACAGAATAAATGATAAAGACTTTCAAGCCTTTAGCTTCTCACTAGCCAAAAAAGCCGGAACAGGATTTATAGTAGAAAATAAAGGACTTATGTGGTTCTTAACCTTTGGGCTAGGAATACTAGGAGCTCTTATGTTCATTTTTCCTAATCTCGTGTTGCTAGGCAAACCAGGTATCAAAAATGACCACGTATATCACGAGGCAGCAACAAATAGAGGATGGATTGCCTGGCTGGTGCTTGTGTACCTCGTACTATTTTATCTCGTACTTTATTTTAATGCAGACTATGTGGTAAACTGGACATTTGTACTCGACCCTATAAGTAATGCGCTTAACGGAGGTGATGCGAGCCAGTGGTTTGTATATGGCTTTTTATACTGTGTGATTATGGTAACTATGGCGGTGCGTATGTATATAAAATACCGTCACAATAAATACCAGATTGTACGTACTACATCTGTACTATTCTTCCAGATTGTATTTGCCTTTCTTATCCCTGAGATTATGGCAAGTTTAGGAAAGCCTGGTTATGATTTTAAAAACGCATTCCCGCTAGATTATGATTTCTTCTTTGAGTGGAATCTCGACACACTTACTCAGAGTGGTGGCCTAGGTATTTTCATCCTCGTATGGGGTATTGTGCTTACACTAGTTATTGTGCCAGTAATGGTATACTTCTTCGGAAAAAGATGGTACTGTAGTTGGGTTTGTGGTTGTGGTGGACTTGCCGAAACTCTTGGCGATCCCTACCGCCAGCATTCTAATAAATCTATGAAAGCCTGGAAGCTGGAGCGATGGCTCATTCATTCTGTACTTGCTTTCTCACTTGTAATGACCGTGGTTACTTTGTATTGCTACTTCACAGGAGCAGAGTCGCTACTAGGTATCAACACGCAGTGGATTAAGGATACGTATAGTTTCTTGATAGGAGCTTGGTTTGCAGGAGTAATCGGGACTGGGTTCTACCCTATTTTTGGTAACCGTGTATGGTGTCGTTTTGGATGCCCGCTAGCAGCCTACTTAGGATTTGTACAACGTTTTAAATCTCGTTTTAGGATCACTACAAACGGAGGGCAATGTATCTCTTGTGGTAACTGTTCTACCTATTGTGAGCAAGGAATTGATGTACGTGCATATGCTCAAAAGGGAGAAAACATCGTGCGCTCTAGCTGTGTAGGTTGTGGTGTATGTAGTGCTGTATGTCCTCGTGGCGTACTTAAATTAGAAAACGGACCAGAAGCAGGTCGTATCAATCCTACTCAAGTATTACTAGGTAATGACGTAGACCTTATGGACTATGTAAATAATGATCAAGATGTAGCGTAACTATTTTATTACGCTTTCGCGAAAATGTGATATTTCAAAAACCACCTCAGGAAACTGTGGTGGTTTTTTTGGTTTTAAACTGTGTGTTAAAACTTATTTCTGATAACCTTACATGCACTTTATTTCAAAAAAAATATGATTATATGGGAATCCGTAAAAATAAAGCACTAAGGTGTTGTATTTTCGGTGGCTCCATATCACTTAGAAATATATAAACTAAAAAAACCGGCTACTCCCTTGGAAAATTCAAACGTAGAAAACAGTAACAACAACCCGACTAAAACAAGAATAACTTATAACGTAAATGCCATAAAGCCAAATCTGAAAAGAGCAAAAATTGCACAGACATTAATCTGGCTTGTAATGATTCTCGACATCTTCTCAATCATATCATCTTACCTACAGTATGACATTCTAAGGTTAATACAAAATGATGAGTTTGTTACTGAGCAAGCACTAAATGCAAACGACACTAGAGAACAAATTGTAGCCATTCTTTACACAATCATATTTATAACATCTACAGTAACGTTTATTCAATGGTTTAGAAGAGCCTACTACAACCTGAATATCAGAACAAAAACAAACCACACAGATGGATGGGCTGCAGGTAGTTGGTTTGTACCTATAATTTCATTGTATCGTCCGTATCAGATAATGAAGGAAATGTGGAAAAAAACAACACGTTTAATAAAAGCTAAAGACTCTAACTACTTAGACAGCAATACTACAGTTATCGGACTTTGGTGGACGCTATGGATTGTATCTAACTATGTAGGTAATTATGTACTTAAGAGTATCTTTAAAGAACAAACTATTGAGACCTTAATGAATAGTACTATTGCAGACATGGTTATGTCGATATTAGGAATACCGCTAGCTATCGTGACCGTAACTATTATCAAAAACTATTCGTCTAAAGAAGAGAAAATTTCAAGTTTAGAAAAACAAGAATCTATTTAGTAAATAGCTTAAAATTAACCGAATCATGGATATCATCGCATTAGAAAAGGAAAGACTAGAATGGTCTCTTAGAACATTTACAGAAGCAACCCCAATGGGATCGCTTCAAAAAGCAAAAGAAGAGATACGAGAAATTGAGGAGGATATTACTAAGAACATCAAAAATCCAGTGGAGTATGCAGATGCTATCATGTGCATATTTGACGTAGCAGCTAGAATGGGAATAAGCGCAGAAGAAGTAATGATAGCCTACGAAGAGAAGCTTACCATCAATATGAAGCGAACTTGGAAGAAGAATTCAAATAATAGCTATTCACATATAAAGTCATAATTTCAAACTTTCTTATAGGTATACTTTTGGTTAAGAAATCAACTTTATAAACGACTACAGAACTGTAAAAATTTTAATAAAACTTAATCTTCCATCAGCTCAATGACAACCCTACCCCAACAATTAGAAAACCCTGTCTGGTATTCTTTAGATGAAACACATAAAAAGTTTGCCGTTACTTTTGATGGTGTTCTTTTTTATGATCCCGCGGTATGTACGTTTGGAGCTTTCTTTAATGAAGCAAAGACTGCAACTGCTTCTAGAGAATATATAAAAACAAGAAAAGATTTCTTCTTCGTTACAGAAAACCAAACACCTCAAATAGATGAAACAAAAGTTGTACTAGACAGAAAAATTGATGGGTGCCAGATGGTGTTGAAAGAATTAAGTAAAGTTGAAATCACCGAAGAGATCATATTATTGGACAAATCTTATATTGATGAAATTTATGAGCTTGTATGGTTAGTAATGCCAGGTTTCTATCAAAAGCGCAGCTTTGAAATGGGCCATTTCTATGGAATTATTAAAAACGGCAAACTAGTTGCCATCGCTGGACAGCGCATGCAAACCAATCTCTTTGTAGAAATAAGCTCCGTAGTCACCCATCCAGATTACACAAAGCAAAAATTAGCTAGTCAGCTCATTGCTTACAATGCCAAAGAGATCTTAAAAGAAAACAAGACACCCATTTTACATACGAATAAAGGGAACCTTGCAATCCCATTATATGAAAGATTAGGATTTGAGGTCACTAGAGATATGAACTGGTGGTTATATTGTAGAAAAGAATAAATGTAACGTTTACTACATTTTTTGAAAATGCATCACTTCATCCTAATGCTCAGCTTATCAAAGGAGTTATTTGCGGTTATCGTATCGAAGAAATAGAGAACGATCTTACGCGACAAGTTAGATACCTTGACAAACTAGTTGATGAACTAGCCAGAGGTCGTTCTATGGAAAAAATCTTACGAACTCAGTAAAAGCATACGCATTTACTAAAAGGTATCTGTAAACAGCAGTAAAAACTCTAGTAAATCAAGACAAGCTTTTACAACGTAAACCCAATCCTAATACCTCCCCATTTATAAGAGCTGCCAGTCGCAAATTCCTTTGTAATTACTGAGCGAGTGTATTCAAAATAGAGCTTTTTCGTTTTAAGAATAAGTCCATAATCAAACTGTCCCGTTACTCTTTGCACATCTCCAGACGCAATGGTGTATGGACTATCTCGATTAATCAATCCTCCTTGTAATGTAGCGTCATAACCAATGACGCTCACCATAGGGGCGGCATAGGCGTATAGTTTAAAACCGCTACGCTCTGATAGTGATGAAAATGAATTATTAATAATCCCCACAGTACTATTTAATCCTAATGATCCATTAGTAAAAAGAGTTCCTACTTTTGCATGTGCACTCGCTTGAAGCGAGAATAAATCTTCGTACCTCAATAGTTGCTTCTCATATCCTAGTTCGTAGTTAAGTATGAGATCATTTTTAATTTGATTTCTCCACCCCAGCGGAATTTTATTTCCCGTAGCCTCATGAATGCCTCGCTGCATTTCTTCGCCAAAAGCTCCAGGACCTATAATTCCAATACTTAAACCACTACTAAATATACTTTTTGCAGAAACATCTACCGCAATCATGGAGCTCTTGAGCATTATTGCTGCAGCAAATGGCCTGTCGCTCACTTGTATTTCTGGGAGCTCATAATGATTAGGTGTAAACCCTATATGCTCGATGGATAATCCATAGCGACGCTCGGTATTTTTAGGTATATAAAACAACTTATTGACAGGATTTTTCGCTAAAAATGGTGCTACCAATTCAAAACTATAGCCTTGGGTATAATTTTCATCTGTTGCAGCAAAGTAGTCATTGTCATAGCTAAACCTAAAATAATGATCCGTATTTATTGCTCTATAGGAAGTAGTATTATCAATTTTTTGGCTCCAAGAATACTGGCTTGAAAGCGATAACATAACTAATAGACAACACAAATTCCTCATACTAAGTATACGAGAAATTTGCAATCAAGGTTTTTAAAATAAGATCCTAATTATATATCATAAAGGTTATGGTCTCTATATACGCTTTCGCGAAAGCGTAATAAATAATATCTTGTAAAAAATTACGATAGATGACTACTTCACAATTACTAGGCGTTCACCTACAGCAACTCATTACAGGGCCTAATCTGACGGGATCACATCTATTGCAACACCTAGATGATGTTTCTGTAGAAGAGGCCATCACGAGTCTCTATGGACTCAACAGTATAGCGCAGCTAGTATTTCATATTCACTATTACATAAATGCTGTGGGAGACGTACTAGAAGGCAAACCACTTCTTGCTAAGGATTCTTTAAGTTTTGATGCTCCCTTGATCACTACGGAAGCAGCATGGCAATTACAAAAAGAACAACTCTATGCGGCGACACATCGCTGTGCACAACTAGCAAAAGATTTTCCTCAAGAGAAATTAAAAGAAGAATTTGTGTTGAAAAAATATGGCAGTTATGAGCATAACTTAGTAGGCTTATTAGAACACTCACATTATCATTTTGGGCAGATAGTGCTTATAAAAAAGATGTTGCGAGCCCAATTAAAGTAATCTACTGCTATCATCTAAATCAAAAAAATCTCGATATTGCTATCGAGATTTTTTAAAAACTATTCTTGTTCTGCTGGCTTCATTACAAAGTCTTCCATAAACTTCGTTGTATAATTACCAGCTATATAATCCGGGTGATCCATCAACTGTCTGTGAAAAG
Source organism: Dokdonia sp. Dokd-P16 (assembly GCF_003095655.1). Taxonomy (NCBI): domain Bacteria; kingdom Pseudomonadati; phylum Bacteroidota; class Flavobacteriia; order Flavobacteriales; family Flavobacteriaceae; genus Dokdonia; species Dokdonia sp. Dokd-P16. The sequence goes on along the minus strand of NZ_CP029151.1, from coordinate 1,949,040 downwards.
GAATTGTTGTTTTAATACCTTCAATCACAAACTCATCAAGAGCACGCTTCATTTTATTAATTGCCTCTTCTCTAGTTTGCGCAGTAGTAATCAACTTTGCAATCATAGAGTCATAATTAGGAGGAATCATATAACCACTATAAACGTGAGTATCTATACGTACTCCGTGACCTCCTGGTGCATGCAAATTAGTAATGCGCCCTGGTGATGGTCTAAAACCGTTATAAGGATCTTCTGCATTTATACGACACTCGATAGAGTGTAACTGTGGGTAATAATTCTTTCCTGATACTGGTACTCCAGCAGCAACAAGTATTTGCTCACGTATTAAATCGTAATCTACTACCTGCTCTGTAATAGGATGCTCTACTTGGATACGAGTGTTCATCTCCATGAAGTAGAAGTTGCGATGTTTATCTACAAGAAACTCAACCGTACCTGCTCCTTCATACTTAATATATTCGGCAGCTTTTACAGCAGCTTCTCCCATACGCTCACGTAGGTCATCTGTCATAAATGGTGACGGAGTCTCCTCAGTAAGTTTTTGGTGACGTCTTTGTACAGAACAATCTCTTTCAGAGAGGTGACACGCTTTACCGTTGCTATCTCCTACAATCTGGATTTCAATATGGCGTGGCTCTTCAATAAGCTTTTCCATATACATGCCATCATTTCCAAATGCCGCAGCACTTTCTTGACGAGCACCTTCCCAAGCCTTAAGAAGATCTTCTTTCTTCCATACAGCACGCATACCTTTACCACCACCACCGGCAGTAGCTTTAAGCATAACAGGGTAACCAGTTTCTTTTGCTAGTTTCTGGCACTCTTCAAAGTCTTTTATAATTCCGTCAGATCCAGGTACACATGGTACACCGGCTGCTTTCATTGTTTTCTTTGCAGTTGCCTTATCTCCCATTTTAGAAATCATCTCTGCAGATGCTCCTATAAATTTAATATCGTGCTCCTCACATATTTTTGAAAACTTTGCGTTCTCAGATAAGAAACCATATCCCGGGTGAATTGCGTCTGCATTTGTAATCTCTGCAGCAGCAATAACATTAGACATTTTAAGATAAGACTCTGCACTAGGCGCAGGTCCTATACATACGGCCTCATCTGCAAACTTCACGTGTAAACTCTCACGATCTGCAGTAGAGTATACCGCTACGGTTTTGATTCCCATCTCCTTACACGTGCGTATCACACGGAGTGCAATCTCACCACGATTTGCTATAAGTATCTTTTTAAACATAGTGTTTATTTTTTATTGTGGTACGTAAAAATGAGCAGTAAGATTACGCTTTCGCGAAAGCGTACTACTACAATACCTCCTCAATGATTAAAATACCCGCAAGGGATTATGATGGATCTACCAAGAATAATGGTTGATCAAACTCTACAGGAGAAGAATCGTCTACAAGAATCTTTACGATTGTTCCAGATACTTCACTTTCGATCTCGTTAAAAAGCTTCATCGCTTCAATAACACAAAGTACATCTCCTTCTGAGATTTGTTTTCCTACCTCTACAAACATAGGCTTGTCTGGTGCAGGCTTTCTATAAAAAGTTCCGATAATAGGAGACTTTATAGTGATATATTTTGAATTTTCATCCTCTACTGGAGCAGCTGGTGCTACAGGAGCGGCTGCTTCTGGGGCAGGTGCTGCTGCTACTGGCGCTTGTGGGGCCATTTGCATTGCAGGCATTTGCTGTAAGAAAGTAGTAGGTGCCTTATCATCTTCGCCAGTCTTGATCGTGATTTTTACGTCATCCATTTCAAGTTTTACTTCGCTCGCGCCAGACTTTGCAACAAATCTGATCAGGTTTTGAATTTCTTTTAAATCCATAAGTGTTTGAATTTAGCTTGTTTAGTTTTAGTTGGAGTTATATGCCCACTTGAGGTAAATTGAACCCCAAGTGAATCCACCACCAAAGGCAGCAAATATAATATTATCTCCTTTTTTTAGTTGGTTTTCGTAATCACTCATCAGCAAGGGTAAGGTAGCTGACGTGGTATTTCCATACCTATGTATATTAATAAGTACTTTATCATCATCAAGACCCATTCGTCTTGAGGTAGCATCTATAATACGCTTGTTTGCTTGATGTGCGATAAGGAAGTCTACGTCGTCACCCGTAAGGTTATTACGCTTCATTATTTTATCACTTACATCTGCCATATTAGACACTGCAAATTTGAAAACAGTCTTTCCATCTTGAAAGACAGTGTGCTGTTTATTATCTATAGTTTCTTGTGAAGGAGGTAATATACTTCCTCCGGCATCAATCTTAAGATACTCTCTACCTATTCCATCAGATCGTAAGAGCTCGTCTTGTAGTCCCAATCCTTCTTCATTGGGTTCAAACAAGACAGCTCCAGCACCATCACCAAAGATGATACAGGTTGTTCTATCTGTATAGTCTATAATAGAGGACATTTTATCTGCCCCGATAAGAAGTATTTTTTTATAACGACCAGACTCAATATAGCTCGCTGCTGTAGACATCCCGTAAAGGAAGCTAGAACATGCAGCCGAAAGATCAAATGCAAAAGCATTTACGGCTCCTATTTGAGTTGCAGTATACACTGCTGTGGATGCCACAGGCATATCTGGTGTCGCAGTCGCAACTATGACCATATCAATTTCTGAGGGGTCAAGTTGTCTTTTTGCAAGAAGGTCTTGGGCTGCCTTTATGGCTAGAAACGAAGTTCCCTTTCCCTTTTCCTTGAGGATTCTACGTTCTTTAATACCAGTGCGAGAGGTTATCCACTCATCATTAGTATCTACCATGCCTGCCAGTATTTCATTGGTCAAGACATAGTCTGGAACGTAAGCTCCTACAGCTGTAATTGCCGCTGAGATTTTACTCATTTGTTTCAGTTAGATTTTTTCGAATATTGACGATTATAGTCAAAAACGAGGGGAAAAATACTAAAAATTGATCAAAACCAGCCTTTAATTAACTTTTTTTGATGAATTGTGAGCATAAAAAAAACTCTCACAACGTGAGAGTTCTATTTTATAAAAGCAAAGCTTACGCCTCTACTTCTTCCGTCTTATCAATAACTACTTGACCTCTATAGTACAACTTCCCTTCAAACCAGTGTGCTCTGTGGTAAAGGTGTGCCTCTCCAGTTGTTGGATCTACAGCTATTTGTGGTATAGCAGCTTTGTAATGCGTTCTTCTTTTATCTCTTCTTGTTTTGGAGATTTTTCTCTTAGGATGTGCCATTACGTACTCTTATTTATCTGTTAATAGTTTTTTTAAAGAATCCCATCTAGGATCTGTATTTTCTTTTTCTTCTTTTACTTTTTGATCTGGAATACTTAATTCTTCCAGCTTATCTAATATATCTGACTGCAATGTCCCATCCTCAATGCCAGGGTGAACCCTCTTATTAGGCAGTGCTAATATAATGAGTTCATAAATATACTGAGCGACATTTACTTCATACTCACCGTAAGGCAAGATTAAAATATCTTCAATATCATTATTAAACTCTTGACCAAACTTCACTACAAGAGTGTAGACATCTTCTACAGGTTGATCATAAGGCTCATTAGTAACATCACAATTCACATTGATAGTACCTGAGATTTTAAAATCAAACTCCATAAAAGTAGACTTCTTTGTTAAGAGAAGTGTAGCCTCAATGTTTGCATCATTAAAGTCATCATATTCAAAAAGATCAAAGAACGATTTTGTAATCGTGTAATCAAATGTATGCTCTCCTTCTTTTAAACCTACGTATTGTATGGTGTATGGTTTCAATCCTTTCATCACATCAGCCGTTTGGAGCGTGCAAAGATACATAATTTTTTATATCACAAAGCACAAGCTCAATTTTATTTTAATTCTCTACAAATACTAAAAATGTCTTTAGTATCTTATCTTTTTGCTGGCGGTCTTCCCGATCGCTCTCTACCAGCACGTCTAGGAGAAACCTTAAGTACATCCTTTGTAATCTCTTGGTATTCTTTTCTTTTATTATAAATCTTTACTGCCGAAAAAACAGCTTCCCTAAAAGAACCCTCGTCTGCCACTCCCTTACCTGCAATCTCATATGCCGTACCATGATCTGGGGATGTGCGTATTTTATCTAATCCCGCAGTATAATTAACACCCTTACCAAAAGATAATGTCTTAAAAGGAATTAACCCTTGGTCGTGATAAGCAGCTAGAATTGCATCAAAATTTTTATAATTCCCTGACCCAAAAAAGCTATCTGCAGCATAAGGCCCGTAAACTAACTGACCATTTGCACGCATTTTTTCAAGCGTAGGTATCAATACCTTATCATCATCATCTCCTATAACTCCGTTGTCTCCTACATGAGGATTAATGCCCAGTAAAGCAATTTTAGGCCTATCTACGCCAAAATCTTGCTTCAAGGCATTATATAATGTATTTACTTTCTTAACAATCACCTCTGGTGTAATCTCACTAGCCACATCTTTTACAGGAACGTGATCTGTTAGCAAACCTACCTTAAGCGTATCTGTAATCATAAGCATCATCGCATCGCCCTCTAGCTCTTGTGCTAGATAATCTGTATGACCCGGGAATGCAAAATCTTCTTTCTGGATATTAGCCTTATTTATAGGAGCGGTTACAAGTACATCAATATCTCCATTTTTAAGCGCCTTAGTAGCTTCCACAAAAGACTTTAAAGCATAATCGCCTGCTGTTTCAGTCGCCTCTCCCCATTTAATCTCTACAGGCTCCTTCCATAAATTATAGACGTTTATTTTGTTATCTAACGCTTTCGCGAAAGCGTCTATACCATGAAACTCTGCTTGTAAACTCAAAGACTTCTTAATATAAGAAAGTGTCTTTGCCGAAGCAAAAATTATAGGCGTACAAAAATCAAACATCATCACTTCTGAAAATGTCTTTATCACAACCTCTGCCCCTATTCCATTTAAATCTCCAATAGAAATCCCTACACGTACTTTTTGATCTTTATTCATGTGATGCTTCTAGCGTTTTGTATTTTTACAACACAAAAGTAACCAAATAAAATCCATTCATGTTTACAGGTATTATCGAAGATCTTGCTACCATAGTTTCAATTGAAAAAGACCAAGAAAATATACATTATACCGTAAGGAGCACTATCACTAGCCAACTTAAAATTGACCAAAGTGTTGCTCACAACGGTGTTTGCCTCACAGTAGTTGCCATAAAGAATGACACTTATAAAGTTACAGCCATACAAGAAACTCTTGACAAGACAAATTTAAACAGCCTCGCTACTAACGACACTGTAAATCTAGAGCGCGCTATGCAACTAGGCGCACGTCTTGACGGACATATTGTACAAGGTCATGTAGACCAAGTGGGAACATGCACTAACATTGAGGAAGAGAATGGAAGCTGGAGATTTACTTTTAAATATGACACTTCATTAGGAAATGTTACTATTGAAAAGGGATCTATCACTGTAAATGGGACAAGCTTAACCGTAGTAGACTCTACAGAAGGAGGCTTTAGTGTAGCTATTATTCCTTACACATATGAGAACACCGTATTTAAAGACTTTAAAATAGGTTCGGAGGTAAACTTAGAGTTTGATGTAATAGGGAAATATGTAAAACGTCTTACGCAGGGCTATTAGATCTAGCTTTATTATTCTTGTAAGCGTAAAAAGCACCTGCTAGTACACCACAAATTACCAATATAATGATATTGTCATCTATAGGCGCGACAAGTCCAGGCAGCGAGGATGTCCTAGTGCCCGGAGGCGGAGGTCCATCTTGTGCATATGCACATATCCCCACGAATGATAGGATAATTGTTGCAATGAAAGTTCTGAGATTGGGGCTCATAATAATTCAAAAGTAATACCCTTTGGCTGTAAAATAATTTTACAAGCTTCCAGAGCTTAGGTTGGGTATATTTGTGTATTTCGACACCAATAATACGCATTTAAACGGAATTACAAGCAAATTACTTGTAATTTTAATTTAATATAAGAACATACCGAAATACCAATTAGATAGGTTATCTAATTAATATTTTACAGTAAAACGATAAAATTTATGGATTTAGTATTCTAACTAAAAAAGTGGTCCCACTTGGGCTCGAACCAAGGACCCTCTGATTATGAGTCAGATGCTCTAACCAGCTGAGCTATGGGACCGTTGTTTTCTATGTTTCTCAGATGAGGTTGAAAACGGCTGCAAATTTAATATAAATCTTGACCCAACCAAAGGTTTTTATTACAAATTATCTATTTCTTGACATAATTCTACTAGAACACCTCCAGCAGTCTTAGGGTGCACAAAGACAACCAGCTTATTATCAGCTCCTTTCTTTGGTTTTTCATTTAATAAAATAAAGCCTTCTTTTTTTAATCGCTCCATTTCTTCTACGATATTCTCTACTGCAAAGGCTATGTGATGGATACCTTCTCCTTTCTTTTCTAAGAATTTAGCAATAGGCCCATCTTCTGTTGTTGCCTCTAGGAGTTCTATCTTATTAGGTCCAGATTGGAAAAAAGATGTACGCACTCCTTCTGAGGCTACTTCTTCTATCTTATAATGAGCTACACCCAGCAACTTCTCGTATAAATTATTTCCCGCCTCAAGATCTTTAACTGCAATTCCTATATGCTCTATTTTTTTCATAGTTTATTTAATTTATGATATGTTGTTTCATACTAATAGTATCGTGTAGGCAAGTTTAGCTTTCGCGAAAGCGTAATTACAACCATTATTACTACTAAAGTTTAATGATAACTTACTTACACAAAAGTAATACAATTCAAAAAACGTATTTTTGCAGTCTATGGAATCAAACAGACAGAAAAAAGTAGCAGGAGTTCTTCAGAAGGATCTTGCAGAAGTTCTTCAGAACGCACTACGTGACAGTGGTAAGGGAGGCATCATTGTGTCCGTTACTAAGGTAAAAGTTCCTACAGATCTTTCTATTGCCAAAGTATATCTAAGCGTTTTCCCAAACGACAAAGCAGCCGATATACTTAAAGAGGTAAATCAAGTAAAACCTATTATAAGACATAATATCTCTCAACGCACACGCCACCAGCTGCGCCGTATGCCTGAGTTACAATTTTTTATAGACGATACACTAGAGTATCTAGACGGTATTGAACGCTCTCTTAAGCGCGAGGAAAATCCACTTGAAGATCCTAGCTTACTAGCGCGACGTAAAAAGATATAAATGCAATTTCCCTATTATATTGCAAAGAGATATCTTATTTCTAAAAGCGGCACGAATGCCGTAAATATCATCACACTAGTATCTGTGGTAAGCATTATACTAGGAACATTAGTACTGTTTATAGTACTCTCAGCGTTCTCTGGACTTAAGGAGTTTAATTTATCTATAACTTCCATTATAGATCCAGATTTAAAAATTGCTCCCGCTTCAGGAAAGACCATTACCCTATCTCCAGATCAAGAACAGCAGCTCAACTCCTTAAAAGGCGTAGCTTCTTATTCTAAAATTATTGAAGAACGTGCATATCTTGAGTATGATGGAAGAACCTCACTAGCCTTCTTAAAAGGTGTGGATGAGCAATACCTAGATGTCACTCAAATGGACAGCACTATTTTTGTAGGCTACTGGCCTAGTACAGGAGAACCTGAAGTTTCTATGGGACTTCTCGTGCGCAAGCGATTATCAATAAATGTAGGAGATTATGGAAGTCTCGTTACTATCATGACGCCAAAACCAGGTACGGGTCAGATTACAGACCCCACACAGGCTTTCAACTCCTCTAAAGCAATGGTAAGCGGTGTTTTTCAAGCAGGAGAGGCACTAGATAACGATCACGTTTTTGGTAATATTGACTTTGTAGGTTCTCTCCTTGATTATCCTGTAAACCAAATAAGCACCATTGAGTTTAAACTAAATCCAGATGCAGATGAAGATAATCTGCGTGAAGAGTTAAATGCTATTTTTAATAATAATATCATTATCAAAAATAGAATAGAGCTTAACGATGCTCTTTATAAAATGCTCAACACAGAAAATCTGGCTTTGTACTTTATTTGTACGCTCGTACTTATTATCGCTCTTTTTAGCTTTGTAGGAAGTTTAATTATGATTATTGTAGATAAACGCAAACACATCAAGACACTAAGTGACTTAGGAGCAACGCTACCTACTATAAGAAAAATAATATTTACTCAGGGTGCGCTCATGATTGTTATAGGCGGAGCTGTTGGTATTCTACTAGGAGCGATACTTATAGTCCTGCAGCAGCAATTTGGCTTTATACCTATCACTGCCGAACTTCCTTATCCTGTAAAGTTTGAAGTAATTAATATCGTGCTCGTATACGCCACTATATTAATATTAGGTTTTCTAGCAGCTAGACTTGCAGCTACTAGAATAAATAGAAAACTTATAGAAGACTCTTAGACGAACTGGTAGTCACCAAATTCTTTTTCGATAACATCTAGCGCTGTAAATACATCTACACTTTGATCTGAAGTTACTAGCTTCATTCTGTATTCCTTAAAGTGTGGAATCCCTCTAAAATAATTTGTATAATGTCTTCGTGTTTCAAAAACACCTAGCACTTCACCTTTCCAGTCTATAGACATCTGTAGGTGACGTCTTGCGGCTTCTATACGTTCTTTCATAGTAGGAGGCGCCTTGTGTGTTCCCGTTTCCATGAAATGCTTTACTTCATTAAAAAACCAAGGATATCCTATACTTGCGCGACCTATCATCGCACCATCTAGTCCATACTTATCACGCATCTCTACAGCACGCTCTGGTGTATTTACATCACCATTACCAAACACAGGAATATGCATACGAGGATTATTCTTCACCTCTGCAATAGGACCCCAGTCTGCATCTCCTTTATACATTTGTGCACGTGTACGACCATGTATAGATATGGCAGCACAACCTACATCTTGTAATCGCTCTGCAACCTCAACGATTTTTATACTATCGTGATCCCAGCCTAGACGAGTCTTTACCGTTACTGGAAGCTTGGTATGATTTACCATAGCTTTAGTAAGGCTTACCATTAAGTCAATATCCTTCAAAATTCCAGCTCCTGCTCCTTTAGAAACCACTTTTTTTACTGGACATCCAAAGTTGATATCTATAATATCTGGACCACTAGCCTCTACAATCTCTACACTGCGCAGCATAGACTCCTCTACAGCACCAAATATTTGGATTCCTACAGGGCGTTCTTTTTCATAAATATCAAGCTTCATGACACTTTTGGCAGCATCTCTTATCAAGCCCTCACTAGAGATAAACTCCGTATACACCACATCTGCCCCCTGCTCTTTACACAACGCCCTAAAAGGTGGATCACTCACATCCTCCATAGGCGCCAGTAATAGCGGAAAATCTCCTACATCTATATCTCCTATTTTTGCCATTATTCGGTATTAAAAAGTGTGGTAATAAATGTCACCACTGTTTTATTGTAAACGCATTATGTTTTTTAGTACGCTTTCGCGAAAGCGTAACAACCGCAAAGGTACTTTCTTTTTCCAAGTGAATAAAACGAAGCGCTCAAGAAGTAATTGTAAAACGGATTTGTATCTAAACAACAAAACCACTTCGTTGAAGTGGTTTTGTAATAGTATTATCGATGAATACTTGTCTTAATTGTTAATTCTATCTCGCTCTGCCTTATCTAAATCGCGATTATTATCTTTCAACTTATAGTTACCAAAATTATAATTGAACCCAATTCTAAGAAATTGAGTCTCCAATTCAGGAAAATATTGATTGTCTAGCCCCTCATATTTGGCTGATACAACAGCATTTGCCTGATTAAGAATATCTCCTACAGATAAGCTCAAAGAAGCTCTCTTATTCCATAAAGATTTACGAAGGCCAAGGTCCAGTTGAATGGTTTCATCTTGAGTATAGGAACCTACGATAAATTTAGATAAGTACTCGAAGGTCACAAAACCCGTTAAGGTCTCTGCGTTATCTAGGGTAAGATAGTTTCCCACATAAGCATAAAATCCATTTACGTCATTTTTAAAGCTAGTGTTTGTAGATCTATTTATAAGGAATGAATCTTCTTCATGAAAAGCACTTAAATACACACTTGTATAAAGCCAGCTACTTACAGAGCGACCATGATTAAAATCTAGCCCCCAAGATTTACTCCCTAAAGCATTCTGACTGTCTGACCTCAACACTTGATTCTCGTTGTCTTGTGTAGCCACCGTAACAATGTTCTCTCCATTATCTCTATAATAAACATCAAAAAAGTATTCATCTTTTAATGAATAGTTCACATTGAATTGATGACTAAAAGATGGTTGAAGTCCAGAATTTCCTATTATGAAATTGTTTTCATTTATAAAATATGCAAATGGATTAAGGTCTTGGTAGCGCGGTCTTTCTAACCTACGAGAATAATCTATCGCAAAGCTGTGGTTTTCAAAAGGGCTATATTGCACATAAGCACTAGGGAATAATTCAAAATAATCTAACTCTGTCTTTGTATTTAAAACAATAGAATTTCCTACACTATTTGTTTGTTCAGCTCTTAAACCACCTTTAATAGACCATTTTTCCCAATCTTTATTAAACGAAATATATGCAGCGTATACATTTTCATCATATAAGAAGTTATCGCTTTGTGCCTGCTCAAGTCCTGTATTTTCGACATTATTTAAATCAAAAAAATCAATCTTAGATTGAGAATCTATAATCGCAACTTTTGCACCTGATTCAAAAAGCACTTCGCCAAAACTCGTATTATAATCTACCTGTCCCGTAAAAATCTCGATATCTTGAGTCGCATCTGTTGCAAACCTTACGTTACTGAGTACATCATCATTTTGATCTGTATAGATTGATCCTAGTCGTTGTAGTTTACTACGATTAAAACTAGTAAAGTGTGCACTTGTACTAAGCTCTCCTTTCTCTAGGGCGTATGTATGCTTTAAATCAAAAGCTACATTGTTACGATCACTGTCTATATTACTTTGTGTTCTTATAAAAAAAGGATCTTGCGAAGGAGAGATAACATCTGTCGTTGCTCTTGTAAATTCAAAAACATCTGGAGAAAATAAACCTATTACAGATAAACTTAATTGTGACTTCTCCGTTAGCTCATAATCTACAACAAGATTTGCATTGTGTGCCTTAGACCAAGTCTTACGTTCAAAATCTTGATCCCAAATCGTACTAACACCTTGATCTACATAATTAATTGAGTTATCACTCTGCTTTGTAGCTTTAAGAGGATTATAACTATAATTAAAGAACAAGCTTACCTTATCATTTTTAAAAAAATGACTAGTACCAAAAGTATGTTTTGGGTAAATAGCATAAGTACCTGTAGCACTCACATTTCCTTTGTAACCAGCTGCAACAGCCTTAGAGGTATTGATATTTAAAATAGCTCCTCCCTCTGCATCATACTTAGCTGGAGGATTTGTAATCACCTCAACAGACTTTATATTATTCCCGTCCAGACTTTCTAGTAAACTTCTTATCTCTTCAACACTGAGTTGTACTTTTCTATCATTAAGATATACAGTAACAGGTTGATTCCTAACATTTATTCCTCCTTGAGTTACAACTACAGCAGGTGTACGTCTTAAGATATCTAGTGTACTTCCAGTAGAGAGAATACTATTTTCCACATTAAACACAAGTCTATCTGCCTTGCGCACAACAGTAGGTGTCTTAGCAGTAATTGTGACTTCATCTAAGGTTTCTTGACTAGCTTGTAAAATAATTGGAGGAAGCGTTTTATTTCCCGAAAGGGAAAACACACTAGTTGTAGCATCTTCAAACCCTACAAAACTCACCTTAATGTAATATTCATCAGATGGTTTGATAGAAGAAATCACAAAAGACCCATTGTCTTCTGTAATAGTACCTTGTATGATTTCCTTTTCTGCATCTAGCAACACTACGTTTGCAAATGGAATAGGTTGTGCATTAACATCTTGCACTTTACCACTAATGTTAAAGTCTTGAGAATAAGCGGAAAACGCTGTTAACACTATGAATATGAGAATGAGGGAGTTCTTAATTTTTGTCATAAGTTGATAAAAATAGATAGAAACCTAATAATGAGCACAATGTATTTAACATTTTTTTATAATAATTATTCTAATTTTTAATACCGTGACAATATGGTGTCATATCTCGTATATTTGCAGTCTATTTGAGAGACTATGAAGAACATCCGAAATTTTTGCATAATTGCCCATATTGATCACGGTAAAAGTACACTTGCAGATCGTCTACTTGATGAGACTGCAACGGTTACAAAACGTGAATCTCAAGCACAACTGCTAGACAGTATGGACCTAGAGCGTGAGCGTGGAATCACGATCAAATCTCACGCTATCCAAATGGAATATGTATATGAGGGAGAAAATTATATTCTCAACCTCATAGACACTCCTGGACACGTGGATTTCTCTTATGAAGTATCTCGAAGTATCGCTGCTTGTGAAGGAGCTTTACTAGTTGTTGATGCTGCTCAAAGTATACAAGCACAAACAATTTCAAATCTTTATCTAGCATTAGAAAATGATCTTGAGATTATCCCTGTTCTTAATAAAATAGATCTTCCAAGTGCAAATCCAGAAGAGGTTACAGATGATATCGTAGACCTTCTAGGATGCGAACCAGAAGACATTATACCCGCTTCTGCAAAAACTGGAATTGGCATCAAAGAGATTCTTGCTGCGGTAATCAATCGTATTCCTGCACCAAAAGGAAATCCAGATGAACCTCTTCAAGCTTTGATATTTGACAGTGTTTACAACCCTTTCCGTGGTGTTGAGACTTACTTCCGCGTTATTAATGGAAGTATCAAGAAAAACCAGCAAATTAAGTTTGTCGCAACAGGAAACACATACGGCGCAGACGAGGTAGGTACGTTAAAACTTACACAAGCCCCAAAGCAAGAAGTAAAAACTGGTGATGTAGGCTACCTAATCACTGGAATAAAAGATGCCCGCGAAGTAAAAGTGGGAGATACAATTACAGATGCCAAGAACCCAACGCAAAATGCTATTGAAGGTTTTGAAGATGTAAAACCAATGGTTTTTGCCGGTATCTATCCAGTAGACACCGAGGACTACGAAGAGCTTCGTAACTCTATGGAAAAACTACAACTTAATGATGCTTCTCTAGTTTTTGAGCCAGAGAGTTCGGCAGCACTAGGTTTTGGTTTCCGTTGTGGATTCCTTGGAATGCTTCACCTAGAAATCATACAAGAACGTCTTGAGCGTGAATTTGACATGACGGTTATCACTACGGTACCTAACGTGTCTTACCATGCCTTTACACATAAAAACCCTGAAGAGATTATTCTAGTAAATAATCCTTCAGATCTTCCTGAACCTTCTTCTTTAAACCGTGTAGAAGAACCTTTCATTAAAGCAACTATCATTACAAAATCTGATTTTGTGGGACCTGTAATGTCTTTATGTATTGAAAAAAGAGGACAGATTGTAAGCCAGACATACCTAACTACAGAAAGGGTAGAACTTAATTTTGACATGCCACTTGCAGAGATTGTTTTTGACTTCTATGATCGTCTTAAAACAGTATCAAAAGGGTATGCTTCTTTTGATTACTCTCCTATAGGATTACGCGCTTCAAAACTTGTAAAAGTTGATGTACTCCTCAACGGGCAAGCGGTAGATGCATTATCTGCGTTATTGCACCAAGACAATGCATACGATATAGGTAAGCGTATGTGTGAGAAATTAAGAGAATTAATACCACGCCAGCAGTTTGACATTCCAATACAAGCAGCTATTGGGGCTAAAATCATCTCTCGTGAGACGGTTAAAGCACTTCGTAAGGATGTAACGGCTAAGTGTTATGGTGGAGATATCTCTCGTAAGCGTAAGCTACTAGAAAAACAAAAGAAAGGTAAGAAGCGTATGCGTGCCGTGGGTAATGTAGAAATTCCACAAGAAGCATTTATGGCGGTTCTTAAGTTGAATGATTAATCATCAACTATAATAATTAATATCAAAGGGTGCAGTTTTAAAACTGCACCCTTTTTTTTATAGCATATTTAAGAGTGCCTTTATTTTAAAAACATCAGAGGTTTGAAGTAAGTTATTTTCATGACCTGCTAGCGAATGCATTTTTATAGCATGATTATATCCAAACGCACTACTACTCAAACTACCATGCACTTCGCTAAAACCTGCGTTCTTAAATTTCATAATATTATCAACAGAAATTCCTCCGCCAGGTAAAATACCTATACGATTTCTAGCCGCAGCTAGCAATTGCACCAAGGTTTCATAACCTTCATTCACATTAACATTCATTCCAGAAGTTAAAATCCTCTGAGCTCCCATATCTATGAGCAGCTCTAAGGCAGCAAGAACATCAGGCGTCCAATCAAAAGCACGATGAAAGGTGAAAGGTAGTTCGCCACATTCCACGATTAATTGTTTAGTCCTGTCTGCGTCAATTGTAAAATCTATGTTTAATATTCCAGAAACTATTCCTTGAGCACCTTGCGCTTTCGCGAAAGCAATATCCCGCAACATCACATCAAACTCTGCTTCCGAGTACATAAAATCTCCAGATCTTGGCCTTATGAGTACAAACACAGGAATCTCTAGTTCTTGCATCACTTTCTCTATCAAACCATGACTAGGAGTAATACCTCCAAGTGACAGCTCTTGACAAAGTTCAATACGATGTGCTCCTGCATCTTGAGCATCCAGAGCACTTTCAAACGAGTTTGCACAGATTTCTAATTTCATTTTTTAAAGATACTAAACCATATGTGCCCTTTCTTTAATGTAAAAGTCGGTTTAAAGAATTACTGCTTTTCTGTATCTTAGACACAAACCTACCATATCAATGCGTTACCTACTCTCTCTTTTTCTTCTCCTACTTATTATCACTAGTTGCGAGCATATTACAGAGGTTACTCCCGCTCAAAAAGACCAAGACCTCATAGGCTATGTAAATCCTTTTATAGGTACAGGCGGTCACGGTCACACCTACCCTGGGGCGACCATGCCTTTTGGAATGATGCAACTTAGTCCAGACACACGCCTTGATGGCTGGGACGGTTGTTCTGGGTATCATTATGATGATGAGTTTATCTATGGCTTCAGCCACACACATTTAAGTGGGACGGGAGTTTCAGACTATGGAGATATCCTCTTGATGCCTTCTACTTCCATAATGTTTAATAATGGTGCAGATGGAAAACCTGGGTATCGGGATCATTTTACGCATGATAATGAAGTAGCACAACCGGGATATTATAGTGTACATCTAGACAACTCAAACATAGACGTCGCACTTACTGTTGCTGCTCGTAGCGGTGTGCATAAGTACGCTTTCGCGAAAGCGGACTCTTTAAAAAACTTTGTGATTTTAGATCTTGAACATCGTGATGAGGTACTAAGTACTAAAATAGACACACTCTCTAGCACAGAACTCTCTGGACACAGACATTCCAAGGCTTGGGCTAGCAACCAAAAGTTGTTTTATTATATCAAAACATCGCATACTTTCAAATATCTAAAACAACCAAGAAGGACTAAGAACGGAGCGACATCACATAAAGCTGCATTGCAGTTTGACAATCCCAAGAATGAAGAAATCATCATAAAAATCGGAATATCTGCCGTAGATGAAGCTGGGGCGCGAAAGAACCTAGAAACCGAAATAGGAAACAAAACCTTTGACCAAGTAAAGCAAGAAGCACAATCCACTTGGGAGCGTCAGCTGGAAAAAATTGTTGTAGAAAGTGAAAACTCAGATTACAAAACTAATTTTTACACTTCGCTGTACCACACCATGCTCGCGCCTAATCTTTATCAAGATGTGGATGGTCGCTACCGAGGGATGGATCTAGAAATTCATCAAACAGATGCTTTTGACTATTATACGGTATTCTCACTGTGGGATACGTATCGCGCAGCGCATCCATTATATACGATTATAGAAGAAGAGCGTACTAATGATTTTATAAACACATTTCTTGCCAAATATGAGGAAGGTGGCATTATGCCTATTTGGGATCTAGCTGGCAACTATACAGGCTGTATGATAGGTTATCATGCAGTACCCGTAATCGCAGATGCTTATATGAAAGGAATACGTGATTATGATGTAGATAAGGCTTTTGAAGCAATGCTTCATAGTGCCTCACAAGACAAACTTGGCCTTGCATCTTACAAGAAATACGGTTTTATACCTGCAAATGACGAAGCAGAGTCTGTATCAAAGACACTAGAATATGCTTATGACGACTGGACCATCGCTCAAATGGCTCAAGAAATGGGCAATGATGAAATCTATCAAGAATTTACAAAGCGCGCCCAGTCTTATAAAAACGTGTATGATCCTTCTTCTGGTTTTATGCGAGGTCGCATGAGAAATACATGGTTCTCCCCTTTTGATCCGTTTGAAGTAAATTTCAATTATACCGAAGCAAACGCTTGGCAATATAGCCTCTATGCACCTCAAGACATAAGTGGTCTTATTAACTTATCTGGAGGAAACAAGGCTTTTGAAAGAAAGCTAGACACACTATTTACGGCCGAGACTGCAACTTCTGGTCGTCACCAGCAAGATATCACAGGATTGATAGGGCAATATGCACATGGCAATGAACCTAGCCACCACATGGCATATTTATACAACTACATCCAGAAGCCTTGGAAAACTCAAAAGCGAGTCCATCAAATCCTTACCACATTATACACCAACTCTCCAGACGGAATTTCTGGCAATGAAGATTGCGGGCAGATGAGCGCTTGGTACGTACTAAGCTCCTTAGGCTTTTATCCAGTAACCCCAGGAAGTAATGAATATGCTATTGGCACACCATTATTTGATAAGGCTACCATACATTTAGAAAATGGTAATAGTTTTACCATTGTTGCACAAAATCTTTCTGAAGAAAACATACACATAGAAAGTGCTTATATGGATGATAAGGCTTACCCATATTCATACTTGAAACACGAAGATATTATGGATGGCGGCGAACTCATATTTAATATGGCAGCTACTCATTCCCGATGGGCAAAACACCCCGCTCACAGTCCTAAAACAAGTATTGAGGATAATAAATTTACAGCAGCTCCATTAATAGCACAAGGAGAAGCCAACTTTAAAAAAGCGACAGAGATTACACTCGCTACTACAGATAAAAATGTGGATGTTTTCTACGCTCTAGAAGAAGACGGCAATAACTTTAAAAAATACAGACTGCCTATTAAAATTAAAGATCACAACACTTTACGCACCTACGCAAAGGGTCGCCATGGGCAAAGTGCTACTATAGAAACACCATTATTTAAACTAAATGAAAACTACTCTCTTACACTAGACGCTATCTATGCAAATGCATATAATGCTGGTGGAGATAATGCATTGATAGACGGTGTGAGAGGTGTAAAAGAATTCCGCTCAGGTACATGGCAGGGCTATGATGCTCAAGATGTAGTAGCTACGCTAGACTTAGGCAAAGCACAAACCATCACTAGTATTGAAACTGCATTTTTACAAGATCAGCGCAGTTGGATTTTCTACCCTACAGAAGTAACATTACTAACTTCTACGGACGGTGAAAATTTTGAAATCTATCACCAAGAGCAAATTGATGCTGCTTCTCGCGATGAGGACATTGCTATTAAAAGTATTAAAGGGAAACAACAAGGCACACAAGCTCAATACATAAAGCTTATTGCAAAGACACTAGGAGATCTTCCAGAGTGGCATTTAGGTTTTCCTTATCAAGGAAAAAGTTGGGTATTTGTAGACGAGATTGTAGTGCAGTAACAATATAATTATGGTAAATCAATTAGTTTCAGTACAGTGGCTTGAGCAACATCTTAGTGATGACAATATCGTATTATTAGATGCAAGTTCTCATTTTAATACTACTTCAAACATTCGTGAAGCGCAGCACTTTGATATTAAAAACACTTTTAGCGATACAGAAAGTGCTTTTCCTAACACATTCCCTCAACCTCCACAGTTTGAAAAAGAATGCCAAGCGCTCGGCATAGATGCCGAGAGCCATATTATCGTATATGATGACAAAGGGATTTTTACCAGTCCGCACGTGTGGTGGATGTTCAAAACAATGGGGCATCACAATGTATCTGTATTAGACGGTGGCCTTCCAGAATGGATAGCAAATAATTTTCCGGTTACAACAATTGTTGAAGTAAAAAGAACCACTGGTAATTTTAAAGCTCACCTTGACGAGTCTGCTATTAAGAGCTACGCACAAGTAGTTCAAAATATCACCACCTCAAACTACCAACTCATTGATGCCCGATCTAGTGGTAGATTTAATGGAACTGATCCAGAACCGAGAACACATATACAAAGCGGCCACATTAAAAACTCCTTAAACTTACCATATACAGAAGTTTTAAATAATGGAAAGTTCAAGTCTAAGGAAGAATTAAAACTCCTTTTTAATAATCTTAATCTTGCAGACACGCCTATTATTTTTAGCTGCGGTTCTGGAATTACTGCTTGTATCATTTTATTTGCTTTGGCCTTAATTTCAGATAGAAAGTGTAGTGTCTATGATGGCTCATGGACAGAATGGGCAGAAAAGCAAGAACTATTTGTTTAATATCACTGTAGTACATATCGCATTATGAACAGAAGAAAATTTATAAATAAATCTGCAGTTGCGGGAGCTGGGATTGCTACAGGCGCAAGTTTGATGGCATGCAATAACCTAAGCACAAGCACTGGTGATGTGGATAATAACGCTTTCGCGAAAGCGCAAAAAGAAAATATCAAAAAACCATCTCCCATTGCCATTTGTACATGGGGATTTTCTGGAGCTACAGCAAAAGCTGGCGAACTCCTAGATGGCGGCAGCTCTGCACTCGATGCAATTATAGCAGGTGTCGCTGTAGAAGAAGAAAATATAGAAAATACCACCGTAGGAATAGGAGCCACTCCAGACAGAGAGGGCAATGTAACGCTAGATGCCTGCGTGATGAATCCAGAAGGAGATTGCGGAGCCGTTCTTGCTGTTGAAAATATAGTAAATGTGGCAGCTCTAGCACGTAAGGTTATGGAGGAAACGCCACACGTCATCTTAGCAGGAAAAGGCGCCGAAGAATTTGCTTATGAGCAGGGATTTACTAAACAAAAACTTCTCACAGAAGAACGCAAAGAAGCTTGGAAAGAGTGGTTAAAAACAAGTGATTACAAACCTGAAATTAACATAGAGAATCACGATACCATCGGGATGCTTGCTATAGATAACAATGGTGATATTGCAGGTGCTTGTACTACCTCTGGCTTAGGTTATAAAATGAAAGGACGCGTAGGAGATTCTCCCATTATAGGATCTGGACTTTTTATAGATAATGAAGTAGGTGGTGCTGTAGCCACAGGCATGGGAGAAGAAGTACTCAAGACAGTTGGCAGTTTTTTAATTGTAGAGTTAATGCGTTCTGGAATGTCACCACAAGCTGCTTGTGAGGAAGCAATCCATAGAATTACAAAGAAGGGAGCTCGTTATAAGGATTTCCAAATCGCCTACATCGCTATGAATAAATCTGGTGAGACTGGAAGTCATTGTATTCATAAAGGATTTACAATGATGAAGTATCAAAATAAAAAAAATGAAAATATTTCATCTTCTTTTTACGACACAAAAAATAGCTAGTTCATCCCGCATATATGTCACATGAAATAGACACGATACCTATTTGCATCGTTAAAATACACAAAAGACGCTATTTTACTAAGGTTTAGTTAATTGTAAAACCTGAAATACGTTTTTTAAATACTGAATTTCAATCAATTAAACACCAACATCATCACAGAATTAAATAATACACAATATTCTATTTAAAGATTTGTTATATATTTGCGCAAGCCGATAAGGCAAAAAATATTTAAGACTGTTGTAATTGACTTTAAATAATCAATTATGATTTGGGGTGAAAGCCAAGCATTCTTGCTTGGCTTTCTTTATGCCCTAAAGTGAAAGATTGGCTTTCACAACAAATCATATCGGGGTCGCGAGTAGACAAGCTCTAATGCTAGTACAATTTTTAAACGAGCGGTTTCACATATTTCTCATTCTTCCTTGGCTTCTACTGTGATTAGGTTTAAGTTCTAATACCCGATACGTTCATTTTTTTCATTGACAAAAAAACGAACCAAAAAAGTCTAGACTTAACCGAACTTTACTAAAAATCTCCCTCGTTGCGGCGCAAACTAAAAGCTACTGAAGAATTAGTCATATTCTGCTAACTTCGAAATATGAATAATAAATACTAATTGTAAGGCTGTCGCTAGTTTGCTTAACCCTTCACTTACATCATTTTTTACGTAAAATTCGCTTAGGTCATCTAGAATAATTGTAAACTATAAAATGTTGATTCTTAAAAATGGCGAATTCAATTGTGGCTCTAAAAAAAGATTTCCATTCTATTAATTGAGTCCTTTTTAAAGAAGTTGTTCATTTTTTTCATTGACAAAAAAACGAACCAAAAAAGTCTAGACTTAATCGAACTTTATTAAAAATTCCCCTCGTTGCGGCGCAAACTAAAAGCCATTGAAGAATTAGTCATATTCTGCTAACTTCGAAATATGGCAATAAATCAATAATTATGAGGCTGTCGCTAGTTTGCTCCAACCCTTCACTTACTTCATTTTTTACGTAAAACTTGCTTAGGTCATATGTTTGGCGGCACTATTTATCAACACCGCTGCTATATCTAAGTACATCTTCTTACATTTGAGTTTTAGCCGTCATACGCTTTCGCGAAAGCGTAATTCAAAACAACTTCACGTGACCAATACCACAGAGAATACCCAGAAGAGATTATTTCTACTAGATGCATATGCTCTCATTTTTAGAGGATATTATGCGCTTATAAAAAACCCACGTATCACAAGCTCCGGAATGGATGTAAGTGCAATTATGGGATTTACTAATAGTCTTTTTGATGTTATAAAGAGAGAACGTCCTGATCATCTTGCCGTAGCTTTTGACAAAGGCGGTAGCTCAGCACGTGTGGAGGCTTTTGAAGATTACAAAGCAAACCGTGATGAAACTCCAGAAGCAATACGCATCGCGATTCCTCATATACAAGAAATTCTTAAGGCTATGCACATTCCCATCATAGAACGTCAAGGTGTGGAAGCAGATGACCTCATAGGAACCCTATCTAAGCAAGCCGAAAAGGAAGGTTTTAAGGTATATATGGTCACTCCAGATAAAGATTATGCACAGCTGGTATCTGAAAATATCTTTATGTACAAGCCTGCCAGAATGGGTAATGGTATAGAAATATGGGGTATACCAGAGGTGCAAAAACGTTTTGAAGTTGAACGTCCGGAGCAAGTTATTGACTACTTAGGAATGATGGGTGATGCTTCAGATAACATTCCTGGACTTCCAGGTGTGGGCGATAAAACGGCAAAGAAATTTATAGCGGCATACGGATCTATGGAAGGCTTACTCGCAAATACAGATAAGCTCAAGGGTAAGATGAAGGAGAAAGTTATAGAAAATGCGGAATTAGGCTTACTGTCTAAAAAACTAGCGACCATCATGCTAGATTGCGACGTAACCTTTAATGCAAAAGATTACGAACTTTCTGAACCAGATGCTGAGGCAGTAGGAAAGAAATTTGAAGAACTCGAATTTCGTAGAATGAAAGATCAATTTATCAAAATATTTTCCGGAGAGGCGGATCAAGGTGCGCAAGTTTCTTCTACACCTTCGGCAAAAAAAGCGGTTGCTTCTAATGCCGGAGCTGGGCAGTTTTCATTATTTGGTGGTGATAGCGGAGCGACTGCAGCCGCAGTTTCTGATGCTTCTACTCGCAAAACAATAAAAGACACGCAGCATTTTTATCAAAAAGTTGATAGTCCGCTTGCGCGAAAACTATTCATACAAAACCTCAACAAGCAGTCTTCTGTATGTTTTGACACGGAAACTACAGGTCTCGATCCGCTCGTTGCTGAACTAGTAGGAATTGCTTTTTCATGGGAAGCAGGAAAAGGATATTACATACCCTTTCCAGAAAGCAAGGAAGAAGCGCAGGCACTTATAGAAGAGTTGAGACCTTTCTTTGAAAACACAGCGATTGAAAAAATAGGACAGAATTTAAAATACGATATCAAAGTACTTGCGAAGTATAACGTAAAAGTAAAAGGAAAACTTTTTGATACCATGCTCGCTCATTATCTCATCAACCCAGATATGCGTCACAATATGGACGTACTCGCAGAAACCTATCTTAACTACACACCTGTTTCTATTACAGAACTTATAGGAAAGAAAGGAAAGAACCAGAAGTCTATGCGCGATGTTTCTGTAGATGACCAAACAGAATATGCGGTAGAGGATGCAGATATTACTTTACAACTTAAACATCATTTTGAAAAAGAGCTAGACGAGGCTGGTACTCGTAAGTTATTTGACGATATTGAAATTCCGCTATTACGAGTGCTAGCGGCTATGGAAGTTGAAGGGATCAATCTTGATGTATCATTCTTACAAAGCCTTTCTGGAGATCTCAATGCAGATATAGAGCGTCTTACATCAGAAATTTTCGCGGAAGCGGGAGAAGAATTTAACATAGGCTCTCCTAAGCAATTAGGAGAGGTTCTATTTGACAAAATGAAACTTGTCGATAAACCTAAAAAGACAAAAACGGGTCAATACTCTACTGCAGAAGATGTACTATCGTATCTTGCAAAAGATCACGACATCATCCAGAAAGTGCTAGACTATCGCGGCCTATCAAAATTAAAATCTACCTATGTAGATGCACTCCCAGAGCAAGTGGCTCAAGATGGACGTGTGCATACAGATTACATGCAAACGGTTGCAGCTACGGGACGTTTGAGCTCAAACAACCCTAACTTACAAAACATTCCGATACGTACAGAACGCGGTCGCCAAGTGCGTAAGGCTTTTGTTCCTAGAGATGAAAATCACACACTACTTGCTGCCGATTATTCTCAAATAGAACTGCGTATTATTGCTGCGTTAAGTGAGGAGGAGAACATGATTCAAGCATTTACAGACGGAGAAGATATTCACGCTAGTACGGCTGCTAAAGTTTTTAATGTACCGCTAGAAGAAGTTACTCGCGAGCAACGTAGTAATGCGAAGACGGTAAACTTTGGGATTATATACGGAGTGTCTGCCTTTGGACTTTCTAACCAGACAGATTTATCGCGTGGCGAGGCAAAAGAGCTAATAGACAATTATTACAAATCATACCCAAAACTACGTAACTACATGAGCGAGCTCGTTGAGTTTGCGAGAGAAAATGGTTATGTAAAAACAGTATTAGATCGTCGTCGTTACCTTAACGGGATTAACTCCAGCAACGGAGTTGTGCGAGGCGCAGCCGAGCGAAATGCAGTAAATGCTCCTATACAAGGAAGTGCTGCAGATATTATTAAAATCGCGATGATTAATATTTTTGAAAAGCTAGAAAATAGCGACTATAAAACAAAGATGCTTCTTCAAGTACATGATGAACTTGTTTTTGATGTTCCTAATGACGAGCTAGATGCCATTAAAGAGCTAATCAAGACAGAAATGGAAAGTGCTTTTAAGATGGCCGTGCCTCTTGATGTTGAGGTTGGATTAGGACAAAATTGGCTTGAGGCGCATTAAGAATAGTCAAGATAAATTAACATCTGAAAATCACTAATTAAACATTTATTAACAATAAAATACAAGTAAAAAACTGGGTTAAGGTATAGATTTGAACCAAACAAAATCTAACAAATCAATACCAATGAAAACACTCAAAAACATCAGTTTATTAGCCATCTTTTTATTTGCTGTAGGAGCAAGTAACATGAATGCTCAAAAATTAAAAGCATTTGGAAGTTCTATTGAAAAGAAAATAGGACCCGTAACAAAAAGAGTTCCTTACTTAGACGTAGTAAGCTATTTAGGTCACGCTGCTCCAGGTACAGAAAATGAAATTAAAGATGGAAAGAAATTTTACTACATCTATCTATGGGTTCCTGCTGTAGCACCAGAGCTAGGTTTGAGAATGATGTCTCCTGCTGGAAAGGTAAAAACTAAAAACCCAATTGTAGGTGCAGGTTATGAAGAGAACAAAGACTCAAAAGATTACTTTGACACTTACATTACTTTAGAAAGATCTAGCGTTTTTACAAAAGATGGAATTGCAGGTTCTGCAAATGCAACGTGGACTACTCTTGAGAGAAATGATGATAGTGGAGAAATGCCAAAGCAACCAAGCGGAAGCAGCTACAACTCTCTTTTACGTTATGAGAGCCAAGTAAGCAACCCTTTAAAAGCATTAACTAAAGGACTATACAGAATAGGATTTACTACTTACAAAACAGGTGAGGTAAATGGAACATTCTTAGCTCAAGTAGGTTCTCCTGTAAAATTACCTGGAGTTGTAATGTCAAACACCTTAGAAGGTTTACTAGAGCAAATGGACTAATTTAGTATTAATTACTATACTGTCTTTAATTAGCTTTTAAAAGCTAATTAAAAGTAAAAGCCCAAACACCTTACGATGTCTGGGCTTTCTTATGTTTACTGTTTTACATTCTATAAGTTACTCTCTCACATATGTAGATATTGCCATTGTATCATCAAAACCTCCCGAAGGAGCATTATTTAATAAATCTCTCGTGAGTGTTTCTTCAAATCTCAATGTATCCCTATCTGCAGATAATGTGCCTATAATTTCATCATCAATTGTCACCGTATTTCCAGTCTGAACATATGATGGAGGGTTTACGTAGTTTACTACCACTAAGCATATAAATTCGTTTAGATGACCATTACCATCATCATCTACACATGTAGTAATGGGATAAGGTGGTATCACCGTATTATCTAAACTAAAATTAATCTGTTGCGGACTCAAAACTGCTCCGTTTTCTTCCAATAAGTTAGTAGAAAAAATACCATCATTATTTAAATCTAATGGTACCGTAACGACATAAGATATCTGCTTATATAAACTGCCTTTGACGCTTTCCTTCTTCTTTGTCTCATCGTCAGAACAACTGGATAGACATAAAAATACAAGACAAAAAATAATAGTACGTTTCATATTTAATTTTACGATTTCAAATATAGAGCGTTCTACAGTTAGATTATTAAGTAAATAGAAAAAAATTAACATTTTGCTTAAATCTGTTAGTATACCTTATGACCGTCACAAAAAAAAAAGCCAGATATCCACTACTTGAATACCTGACTTTAGATTATTAATGATAGCTTAATATTATTGCTTCTGATAGGTTACCATAGCTACCTCTTGTTCTCTAGTAGTCGTTCCATCATTGTTATTTCTAGATTTATAAAATACTTCTTTAAATACTATCGTTTCAAAATCTGCAGAAACTTCACCTTCCATGCCATTATCAATAGTAACAGCATTTTTATTCTGTGTGTAAGTAGGAAGAGGATTGTAATCTGCGATTACCGCACAATAATTTACTACATCACCATCTTCAGTTGCATCAATACATACAATTAATGGATTAGGTGGATATACTTTGTTGTCTTCTCTAAAATATACACCTTGCCCTAACATGCTGCGATCTGACTCATCAAATAATTCAATGGAAGCAATTCCATCACCATTTATATCTATGGCGCTTTCAACTTTATAAGATACCGCAATATACGTTTCTCCCTTTACAGATAACTCATTTTGATTGTCGTCACTAGAACAACTCAATGTTAGAACTAATAATACTAATCCTATATACTTCATATTTAAGTGTTTTGATGTGACCAAAGTAATCATTATCACGCTTTCGCGAAAGCGTAAATAGAAATACCCCAAATTCTTATCAGTAAGAATTTGGAGTTTATTTTTTAATGCTAACCCAAAGTCACGTAAAAGAAGGCTTACGGTAAACCATTTAATAGCTAGTGAACAAAAACCTTAATTAGGTAGGTAAATTCTTCAATAAAATTATACTTTAGCGTTTCTAAACATCAATCATGAAAAAAATCAACCTACTAATCATTTGTTTGTTAGTCTTTCAACTAGCAAATTCACAAACTAATCTAATTACCAATGGAGACTTAGAAAATTGGTCTTCTACTTCGCTAGACAATTGGCAAAGTCAAGAGGGATCCATCTCTCAAGAACTTGCAGAATTCACTAGTGGCACAAGTAGCGCACTATTTGTGGATGGCGACACTACTCCCAGGCTTCTCGCATTGAACTTCCCTGTAGAGGCAGGAAAAACTTACACTTTGAGCTATGATTTTAAGGTAAAAACAGGATCTAGTAATTTTGGACAACAGGTTATCGGGACTAAGTACGGAGGAGCAGACTTTTCTCCATACACCTCAAGTAGCCGTATACCTCAAAATTTTGACTGGAATACTAGAGAAGTAGAAATAGAAGTTACAGAAACTGAGGACTGGCAGTTCGAAATAAGTCTCGGTAATTTTATTGATGAGCCATTTAAAGTATATATAGATAATATATCATTTACAGAGGTAATACCAGAGCCAGATCGAGATGCACTAATTGCAATATATAATGCATTAGATGGACCTAACTGGACAAATACATGGGATTTAGATGCTCCTTACACACAATGGTACGGAGTATCATATGATCAAACAACATATAAAGTAACAAGACTTGCCCTTTTCAACAATAATCTCTCTGGCGAAATCCCTGAAGAAATAGGACAACTTGACGCTATATCAGAACTCAACTTAGGTAGAAATTCGAATATTACAGGAGCTTTTCCACAGGCTATATTTGAACTACAAAATTTAATTGCCTTATCATTAAACAATACAGCAAATTTTAATGAACAATTACCTCTAGGCCTGTTTGAGATGCCCAATCTAGCATTTATAAGTTTAAAAGGCTGTGGTTTTACAGGGGAGTTACCTGAAACAATAACAAATGGATCTCAGTTAGCTCGTTTAGATTTGAGCTTCAATAATCTTACAGGGTCATTACCTCAAGATTATGGTAATTATACATCACTACAATATTTAGATTTAGAGAGAAATAACTTAGAGGGTGTGGTTCCTGACTTATCAAACTTAACCGCCCTCACTCAATTGAAACTGCGAAGTAATAATTTTACTGGTGTTTTTCCTCAATATATATTTCAATTTGAACAATTATTCAGACTCGATATGTCAAGCAATGATTTCGAAGCTTTTTCTTTACCAGACGACGCATTTTCAAACTTGCAAATTATTAGATCGCTGTGGCTAGGAGAAGTTTCATTACAAGGTTCTCTACCAAGTAGCATTGAAGATTTACCAAATTTAGAAATAGCTGTTTTTAGTGGGAATAACTTAAGTGGCGTGATTCCGCAAATTGCGAGTCCAAATTTCAATTTTCTAGCTCTAGGCGAAAATAATTATGTTTTTGATGATTTAATTCCTGGAGTAGATTATTACAATGAAACTACAACTCTAACCTACAGCAATCAAAAGAAATTAAATCAAGAAGAGGAGATCTCAATAATGAATGATCCCATAACCCTATCTGTAACGGGGGTGCCAAATATGAATAATACATTTCAATGGTTAAAAAACGGCTCCCCTATTGAGGACGCTACATCTCCTTCATTTACAATAGAAAATCCGAGCTCGTTAGATGCGGGGATTTATACATGTGAGGTTAGTAACTCAATAATTACTGACCTCATACTTACTCGTAATAACATAACACTTACTGGAGGTACTTTACCAGAACCAGACAGAGAAGCTCTCATCGCCCTATACAACGCCACAGATGGAGAAAACTGGAGTACTACTTGGGACTTGACTCAAGGATATGATACTTGGTTTGGAATCACTACAGATGATCAAAACAAAGTGACTCGCATAAACTTGCCTAATAATAATCTTGTAGGTACCATCCCTTCAGAATTAGCAGACCTAGATGCTCTAAGAGACTTGGTGATAAGTAATAATGAAATAAGTGGAGTAATCCCACAATCATTAACTGAGCTCGAGCTTATAAGCACACTAGATGTTGCTAACAATAAATTATCTGGTGATATCCCATTATTAAATCTGTCAAGACTTAGCTTTTTTGCACTTAATGACAATGAGTATGTTTTTGAAAACCTAGAACCTGCAATAGACTATTATCCATCTGGAGGACCTTTAATTTTCAATTATATAGGACAAGCAAACATAGATGACGAGCAGACTTTAGCAATCACAGAAGGAGAAGCTGTGACACTCTCTGTAACTGGAACTTCAAGCGCTACAAACACTTATGAGTGGTTTAAAAATGGGAACATCATTGATAGCGCAACAGAGGCAGATTTTACAATAGACAGCCTTGAAGTCGAAGATTCTGGAGCATATACCTGTGAAGTAAAAAACATTGAGGTACCTAACCTTACACTTACTAGAAATACTATTACCCTCGATATAACTTTAGGTGTAAATGATAATGACTTTTCTAATAGTATTTCTATTACATCAAATGCTAAAGAAAAGCAACTAAGCATTGAAACAAACACAAACTTACAAAGTGAAGTTAGCCTTACCGTTTATAATTTAGTTGGTCAAATGGTGGTTTCCACTTCATTTAATGAAGCTACAACCTTGCCTACCTCAACATGGAGTAGTGGAGTTTATATTGTTAAGCTACAATCTGAAAATGCTATTGTAACTAGAAAAGTACTCATCAAATAATCACGCTTTCGCGAAAGCGTAAATAGAGAAAACCCCATATTCTTATTACTAAGAAAATGGGGTTTTTATTTTAAATTAGATATTCAAAATTTCAATTTCTCAAAACTTAAATATCGAATAATATTAAAACTTTTGACTTATCGATAAGCTCTATAAATCACTACTATCTGATTAGTTCTATCAATTGTTTCTCCTGTTGGTCCACTGAGAAAACGATCTACATTAAGTGTAAATCCATCTGTATCAAAACTACCTAGAGAAGCCCTTATAAAGCCTTCTTGGCTAGTGCCGCTTGTCCCACCGCTTGCACCATTATCAGAAAGTGGTGATCCATTATTATTTATAAAATAAGCTGCTATACAATAATCTTCTGACGCATATGTCCCTATATTATTAATACTTGCTCCACTAAAGGCATTAGAAATCACTTGTTGATCTATCGCACCAGAACCGCCATTTATAGCATAACCCGTAGTCATTCCGCCAGCCATTCTAATATCGTTAGAATTATTTGCACCAGATCTAGCTGTACCTTCATCAAAACCTTGGACTCTATTTATTGCTGTAAACTCAACAGAGCTAGGTTCAAAGCCTATTCCCGTTACATCAATTGTTCCAGGGCCATCTATAAGAATTTTACCGAAACGCACTGGACTTTGATTAGCTTGGGCTACTTGATTCCACTGGCCGTCTTGCCAGTAATAAAATCCTTTTGAAGTTAATGTCCCAGCTCCTGTATTATATACCATCGTACCCTCTACAAGAGTAGGCCCATTAGGATTTATTACTGTTGTAACATCTGATATAGAACTTAAATCTACTCGAGGAATCAAAAGACCACTATTATTACTTGTTATATCTAGAGCAGCATAAGGTGATACTGTTCCAACTCCTACCTGAGAATAGCCGATTTTTGCAAAAAAACTGAAAAGTAAAAAAACTATAAAGGGATATTTCATGAATATATTTTACATGCTAATCTATACGTTTACAAGCTCATAAAAATTTTAATTAAGAAATTCTTAAACTTAAAAAAATCAAGAACTCGACGTAAAGCATTATCAAGCAGACAAAAGACAGCTACAACACAAAACGGTACGTCCACTTCACAAGAAACGTATTTCTAATTTGCTGTCCTAGTACTTGACTATCAAAAGCATTTGTAAGGCTTTCTCTTGATGATGCGCCTCCTTCTATTCCTTGTGACCACACTAAAAACACTTCTGATCCTGGGATGTATTCCCACCTTGCCACAAGATTAGAGCGAAACTGAACGAAGTTAAAATCAGGATTACCAAAGCTATAATCTGTAGTACCATCCACATCTTCATCTATTGCATAGCCTCCGTCTATCTCACTTATTTGGTTTTGATTAAATAATATTACTCGCTCATTGAGGTTTTCATTATCACTATCTGCTACAAAATTGAAATTAGAATAACTCCCTTTAGCTATAAATGGCTGCGCATAATACTGTATGGTAAAATTAGGATTGATATTATAATTAACGCGCAAAGTTGCGCTCAAGGTTTCTTGCTCAATCTCACCTGTTATATATCTCATCCCAAAAGTAGCAGGCGCATACGATTGCTGAGAAACGTATTGTGTTTTATTAGGGTTCATCTCATATTCTGTAGAAAGAGATAAACTCAACGCATCAAGTGGCTGGTAGTTGAGACGTAACTCGTACCTATTTAAAGAAAAGTTATCTTGCTTTGCTTGAGAATTTACATATACTGCAATAGCACTTAATTTCTTACGTTGATCTGTCCCTACAGCTGCAAAGTAAAAGTTCTCTTCATTAAATCTCCAGCGTGGTCCACCACGTAAGAAGGAGTTAATAAATATGCGAGGTTTATGAGCGCCTCCTACTTCTGTAAACCAGTTGTTTTTCCAGTTAATTTCTGCCCTACCTTCATACTGAATACGGTTGAAATTTCCATCAAAGTCATATTGCGTTGTTTGCTCTACGCCTACATTAGCTTGTCTATACCAAGAAGTTGAGTTATTCCAGAAGCGTCTCACGCTTGCAAACTGTACAATTCTATCTGCACGACGTAAGAAGCCTATATCATTAAGCTCTAATCCTGGAGATCTCCAGTTACCTCCTAGTTCATATCGCCACTTGCCGCTTCCTCTACCTATAGCAAGATTACCACCAGTACCAGAAAGACTTGTGGCGTCTGGATCTACTTCCAGATGCTCTGCATCTACTCGCTGGAATAAATGCGTGAGCGATGTCTGTGTATTTAAAATAGCTTGAGGATCTCCGTTTACACGGCTTATAATACCACGCCCTTCTATATAATACTTACGGTCTTTCCAGTTATGTCTAAAATCAATTCCTCCTGTATAAGCTTGCGTGTGGAGAAAATCTAGACTACGCTCCATGTCTCTATGAGTTGTGGTAAATATCCCACCCACAAAAGAGTTACGGTCATTAAAATCTTTTTGAACGCGACCTACAAAGTAATTTGTAAGTGGTTCTACAAGCTCCTTACGCTTCTCTCCTAGAAGTCCATCTAGATCGAGAGGCGATGTAACCTCTTCCCGATTATCTAGTTCAATCTCGGCAAATTCTTTTCCTGTCACGCTTTCTAGCACACCTATAGTCCAGCCATCTTTTGTTTTACCACTAAACTTTGCAGCTCCTAATATGGTAGTATTGGTTGGAAAATCTTCATACTCTCCTTTTGAAGTATCAAATGTGGTTCCTCCCTGTGGAGTGCGCCCTATACGTCTTGGGAAAAACACATTATCTGCTCCACCGCCTACTCTAAAGTCAAAGACGCTCTTATTTTCTACAAAGAAAGGACGACGCTCTTCAAAAAATATTTCAAACCCGTCTAATGCAATAGCGCCCGGATCTGCATCTACTTGTCCAAAATCTGGATTTACCGTAAGATCAAGAGTAAGATCATTTGTTATTCCAATCTTAGCATCAAGCCCTACATTTCCTCCAAAATCGTCACCATCTCTAAAAGGGTTACCTGCTTCTTCCTCAAATGTATCGTACTGACCTAATACAAATGGCTGTATTTCTAATTGCTTTTGTGGCTTAATTCCTTTAATTCCTCGCAGTTCTCCAAATTCGCTCACCCATCCTGGAGGATTGGCAGGAAGTGGCTGCCAGGTAGAACGCTCTTCATTTGCAAAGTAGCGCCTTGTAGATTGTATGCCCCAAGTTTGAATCCCTTCTGCACTAAAGCGTAGCTGACTCAAAGGTATACGCATTTCTGCTGTCCAGCCTTCCCTATCTTCTCCCGTGGCTAGATACCAGATCGGATTCCAGCTACTATCAAAGTTGCCATTGTTTGACACAAACTCATCGCCTTTTACTCCCGAGGCAGAAGCTGTAAAAGAAAATGCCGTACGGTCGTCATTATAACTATCTATATTAATCTCTACCCAATCACCTGGAAAATCATCTCGACGCCCTAGCCTCCTTTCTATTTTAGACTTATCACTTTCAAGACAATGGAAAGCCACGTATAAGTTTTTATCATCATAAGTGATTTTCATTTTAGTCTGCGTAGTAGGTGGTGTTCCCACATCTGGTTCAAATTGCAAGTAATCTGTAGACCACTCCACATTATTCCACGCCGCATCAGAGAGATCTCCATCTATATCAGGAGCCTCTCCTTTTACAGCATTTGTGTTGTAGACTTTCTTGGGGATGTTAAGCTCAGTAGCTTCAGTTTGGGCTACTACGCTAAGGGAACTTAGAAAAAGGAGCGCGATTACTGCTCGGAGTTGATTGATAGTAAGTAACATTGGTTTGGTTTTGATTGATTTACTAGAAAGACTTCAAACACCTCAGGTTGTGACAATAACTCTCTTCTTTTAAGATTTTATCAACACATTTTTTTTAAAGTTACGCTTTCGCGAAAGCGTGAAAACAAACATTAATAATGCTTATTTACACCTATATATTATGACTTATACAACACATAAAAAGAACAATACAAAATATAGTCAGACAGACGTTTGTGTGATAAATAAATTTATGTACTTTTGCAAACCCGTTTTTAGGCGGGAAATGGAATGTTTAATTAAAATTAATTAGTGTGGACGCATTAAGTTACAAAACAGTATCTGCAAACAAAGCTACCGTAAACAAGGAGTGGGTTTTGATAGATGCAGACGGACAAACGCTAGGTCGTATGTCTTCTATCGTAGCTAAGTTTTTACGCGGTAAGTACAAGCCTAGTTTTACACCTCACGTAGATTGTGGAGATAACGTTGTTATCATAAACGCTGCAAAGGTGCAATTATCAGGAAACAAGTGGACGGAAAAATCATATATCCGTCACACAGGTTATCCAGGTGGGCAACGTAGTCTTACAGCAAGAGAGCTTTACGATAAAGATCCTACACGTGTAGTAGAAGCTGCCGTGAAAGGGATGTTACCAAAAAACAAATTGGGGAGTGCTATCTTCCGTAACCTTAAAGTGTATGCAGGTGCAGAACACGATCAGGAAGCGCAGAAGCCTCGTGCCATTAACCTAAACGAAATTAAGTAAATGGAGACTTTACACAAAATCGGTCGTCGTAAGACCGCAGTAGCTCGTGTTTACCTTTCTGAAGGAAAAGGAAACATCACTATTAACAAAAAAGAACTGAACAACTACTTCCCTACAGGAACACTTCAGTACAAAGTAAACCAACCACTTGTTATGACTAACAATGAAGGTAACTTTGATATTAAGGTAAACGTTTACGGTGGTGGTATTACTGGTCAAGCTGAGGCTATCAGACTTGCTCTTTCTAGAGCAATGTGTGAACTAGACGCAGAAAATCGTCTTATCCTTAAGCCAGAAGGACTTCTTACTCGTGACCCAAGAATGGTGGAACGTAAGAAATTTGGTCAGAAGAAAGCACGTAAGAAATTCCAATTCTCTAAGCGTTAATATATCGCTATACTCGCAAAGGCTTTTGGCTTATTATGGGTATGAATTGAAACTGATTACTATCAAAATTTAAAAATTAATTGAAATGTTGTCGTTGCTTATTATGTTTTTGCGCGAGCAAAATCTTAGTAAGGTTAGTTTAGCATCTAAACTTCGTGAACTCGAAGTTGCTAATTTTAATGTCCAACGGAACGTAAACTATTACAAAAATGGCAAACAACATCGAAATAAAAGAATTGCTTGATGCAGGTGTACACTTTGGACACCTCACAAGAAGATGGGATCCTAACATGGCACCGTATATCTATATGGAGCGCAATGGGATACACATCATCAATCTTTACAAAACTGCAGCAAAGATAGAAGAGACTTGCGAGGCTCTTCAAAAGATTGCTGCTTCTGGTAGAAAAATACTTTTTGTAGCTACCAAAAAACAAGCTAAAGATATCGTAGCTGAAAAAGCTCGTAACGCAAACATGCCTTACATCACAGAAAGATGGCCTGGTGGAATGCTTACGAACTTTGTTACAATCCGTAAAGCGATTAAGAAAATGCAAACAATCGACCAGATGAAAAAAGATGGTCGATTTGATACACTTTCTAAGAAAGAAAAATTACAAACAGACCGTTTACGTGCAAAACTTGATAAGAACTTAGGTTCTATTGCAGATATGACACGTCTTCCAGGAGCACTGTTTGTAGTAGATATCAAGCGTGAGCATATCGCGATTAAAGAAGCTCAAAAATTAAACATTCCAATTTTTGCAATGGTGGATACTAACTCTGATCCAAGAGAAGTAGATTATCTTATCCCTGCAAATGATGATGCTTCTAAATCTATCGATAAAATCGTAGGTTTTGTTTCTGAAGCTGTTAGTGCTGGACTTGCAGATCGCAAAGCTGGTAAAGATGCAGCAAAAGAAGGTGATGATTCTCCAAAAGCTGAAAAGAAAGCTAAAAAAGCAGATGCTCCAAAGGCAGAAGCAAAAGCTCCAAAAGCTGAGGCTGCAAAAGCACCTGTAGCGGCTAGCGAAGAAGAAGAATAATAACTATTTGATAATACTTAAAAGTCGTCTACTTCTTTTCTTTGTTGAAAACGAATAGACGACTTTTTTCAATTTTAAAACCTTATATATCATGGCAAACATTACCGCCGCAGACGTAAAGAAATTAAGAGAAGCTACTGGAGCTGGAATGATGGACTGTAAAAAAGCCCTAGTTGAAGCAGAAGGTAACTTTGATGACGCAATCACTGTACTTCGTAAAAAAGGACAAAAAGTTGCAGAAAAAAGAGCAGATAGAGATTCTTCTGAAGGTGTAGTTATTGCAAAAATCAATGCAGATAACACACGCGGAGTTGTTGTATCACTTAACTGTGAGACTGACTTTGTAACAAAGAACGATTCTTTTATCGAGCTAGCTACAAAAATGGGAGATATCGCATTAAGCGTAAACTCTAAAGAAGAAATGCTTGCTGCAGATTTTGACGGAATGACGGTTACAGAAAAGCTTATCGAGCAAACTGGTGTCATAGGTGAGAAAATCGAAATAGGAGGTTATGAGACATTAGAAGCTCCTTTTGTAGGTTCTTATGTACACGGTAACAAAATAGGTGCCCTAGTAGGTCTTAGCGCTGCTACAGATAATGCTGAGGAGGTTGCAAAGAGTGTATCTATGCAAGTTGCATCTATGGGAGCAAACACGCTTTCTTACAAAGATTTTGACGCTGCATTTGTAGCATCAGAAACTGATGCACGTATTGCTGCTATCGAAAAAGACAATATTGAACTAGGTCGTCTTGGGAAGACACTTAAGAACGTACCTCAATACATCTCTATGTCACAACTTACTGAAGAAGTAATGGCACAGGCAGAAGCAGATATTAAAGAGCAATTAAAAGCAGAAGGAAAGCCAGAAAAAATCTGGGATAACATTGTACCTGGTAAAGTAGCTCGTTTTGTTGCAGACAACACGACTCTTGATCACGAGCAAGCGTTACTTGACCAACGTTTTATTATGGATGAAAGCCAGAACGTAGCAGAGTTTGTTGCTTCAAAAGGTGATGCATCTGTAGTAGCTTTTAAAAGAGTTTCTCTAGCATAATGCTATACAAACTTTATTGATATTTAAAACGCCTCCATCTGGAGGCGTTTTTTTTTGTTTTAGCGAAAGCGTACTTTAAGAGAGCCCAAAATTATTACTCAAATCTAGCTCGTAATAGAAAAAGAAGACTCAAAACAGTAAACGGCAGTATAAAGTAGATATAGCTAAGTGCATAATAAGTATCGTCAATATTGTAATAAAACAAGGCTTGCCAATTTATGACCAATATAATCCAAATTGGGATGTTTCTAAATAGCCAAATCTTTAGATATTTTTTCATTACTATTTATCGCGTGTTAAAAGTTTCTGCAAAAAATGCATTGTAATAAGTAAAATCCCCTAGATAAATATTTTCAGTATTAATACTTGGAAGTACTTTGTTAACTAATACTTCAGGAAATTCCATTAGTCTCAAATCTTGAGTTAGGAAGACTTTAATCTTTTGCAATAGACTAGAATAATCAGTAATTTCTAATTCTTTTCTCCTGAAGGGCAAACCATCCCATTTAGAGAAATTATTTTTCTTCCTCTTCAATTCAAGAACGTGTATATGAAAATAGGGTATAATATCACTTATATTAACGCAAATTGAATGACTATAATTATTTTCATAATTATCATTTATAATTTGAATATTTTGACAATAGCCAACCATTGCAGGTTCTGTAAAATTTTGAACGGTATTAAAATCCGGATATTCTACTAATAGTGTTTCCATCTTTTTTAAACATAATTCACCACATATTTCAGGATTAAGTATTCTAGGTTGTTCAAAATCCTCCCTTACGGTTTGCCACTTTTGAAAATTACGTGTAAAAAAGCCGTTATTTGAGTCTATAAAAACTTTATTTATTAATTCGTCAAAATATTGAAAACTCTGTTTATCAAAATTATTCGCACCCATCCATACATCCATTTTTATACTCGTTAACATTAATATTATATAGATTACCTCTTCCCACACTACCACCATCACTTCTCTCTCTAAACACTCTTTTGAGTCTATCCTCAAACCAACGATTTACATCATATTCTAAAAACTCATACTGTTCCTGAAAGCACCCTATCAGTTGCACACAACGCCCTCTTTAAACCCTATGCTTTGAAATGGGAACATGACCATCCTCATCATTAAATTGCACCACAAATTAATAAACACCCATAAAATGAATACAAATTAAATAGCCTAACAATACAAAATGTTCCTAAAGTTTAGAAGTTATACAGCTAATCAAGATTATTAAATTAAAAAATCATTCTTTCTTTAAAAACCCAAGAGTTCTCATCGTATTTTAAAATCATAATAGCACTCTGAGAAGTATTGTTAGTACCTATAGAATAGAGAATAATTGCATAATCCTTGCTGACTGTAAAAAATGGCTTGGAGAGATATATAAAAGGATTTTTTAATTCTCTAGGATCCCCTTTTTTCTTTTGAGGGTACAATTCAAAATTGCTATAACAGATAAATTTTTTATTGATTTTTAAATTATCACAGTTAAGTGCATTTAAGCCCTGGAGCTGCCTGCTAATTGTACTTTTAGATTTGCTTAGTTCAACACTACTTGTTTGAGACAATAAAATTGTTTGTTGCAAATAATAAGGCTTGTCCACATCAAGCATTTCTATTAATTCATCAACTCTAGTATCAACATTTAAAACAAAGTTTACTTTTTCAACTTTATAAACGTTTTCTAAATGAGAAGCCGCAACTTTTAGCATTTCAACTTTTTCATCATTATCTAAAATATCACTTTCGTAAGCTTTACAACTCAAAAGAATTAATATTAAAAATAAAAGTATAAGTAGTCGCATAACTCTGTAGTATTAATATTATTTCTTCTCACTTCATAGTTATGAGTATTTCCCCTATTGTGATTAATAGTAAAGGAGGCTTCGTTATATTCTGAAGCTATTGAACTTGGACTCGCTAACTAAAACAGTTTCACCATGAATTTCATCTTGTAAACTAGCTCAAATACTATTAATTCCTGCTAAATATTATATTATTGATATTTGAATTATATCTACGAATAATTTTAATTTGAAAATCGTATAAGTTCCAAATTACAAGCAATGGATTCTGATCAAGAGTACCATGTACAAGATTAAAAGTACTCTTCGTAAGTTTTTGAGAGAAATCATGACTTAAATTTTCATTAAGCACAGTTTTCGTCTTATTGATAATATCTTCATTTGGTTTGATCAAAATACTATCAGGATTACCATACTCTTCGATTAATTTCTCGTAATATATTTCTTCAAAAACACAATTAAATCTAATAGAAATAGAATTGACTAAATTATTCTCATCCGTAAAAAGGGCAACAGAGCTATATTTTTTACCTAACAGATCTCCACAGATAATATTAGTATTGATATAAAAGCTTTTGGTTATGTCTAAACCCAGATTACAGTTTAAAAGCTTACTTAATTCACTAATACTTGAATTCAATAAATTTTCTATCTTAATTTGATTTATCATTTAAAAAATTTTACGACTAATTAATGGGTATCATGAAATTAAAATAAACTGCTTAATCACAATATTTCAGACTCCCTGATTAAAGAGTTTCATTTAAAAAAAAATCAATCACATCACAAACCTAATACAAGTTTATAGTCTATAAAAAAGGAAATCCGTAAAATGAGCATATTTTCTTTAAAAAATCCGCTTTCGCGAAAGCGTGAAAAACCATTGCCACACACTTTTAAATCATTCTGTTTAAATAGTATATTTGCATAACTACACAGACTATGAAATATAAAAGAATATTACTTAAACTTTCTGGTGAAGCCTTAATGGGAGATCGCCAGTACGGAATAGATCCTAACCGTCTTGCAGAATATGCAGAAGACATTAAAGCAGTAACAGAAAAAGGTATTGAAGTTGCTATTGTTATAGGTGGCGGAAATATATTTAGAGGTGTAGCGGGAGCTAGCAAGGGAATGGATCGCGTACAAAGTGATCACATGGGAATGCTTGCCACTGTAATAAACGGTCTTGCACTCCAAGACGCGCTAGAACAAGCCAACGTAAAAACGAGATTGCAAACAGCTATTAAAATTAATGAAGTAGCTGAGCCTTTTATACGCCGTAAAGCGATGGCACATCTCAATAAAGGACGTGTGGTTATTTTTGGCGGAGGAACAGGTAATCCTTACTTTACTACAGACTCTGCAGCGGTATTGAGAGCAATTGAGATAGAGGCAGATGTAATTTTAAAAGGAACGAGAGTAGATGGTATCTACAACTCGGATCCTGAGAAAAACACAGATGCTATTAAGTATGATCATATCTCTTTTGACGATGTGTTACGCAAAGGATTAAAAGTGATGGACACTACGGCTTTTACATTAAGTCAAGAAAATGAGTTACCTATTATTGTTTTTGATATGAATACTCGTGGCAACTTGATGAAAGTGGTCTCTGGTGACGCTATAGGTACTACCGTAAACTAATACCAAGAGAATTGGCTCAATTTTTGTAAACTTGCTATCATAATTAAATTACCATGAACGAAGATTTAAAATTTATAATAGATACTGCCAAAGAAGCAATGGACGATGCCATTGTACACTTAGCAAAACGATTACTTACTATACGTGCTGGAAAAGCAAGCCCGGCAATGCTACAAGGTTTAATGGTTAACTATTACGGAAGCCCTACTCCTTTAAGCCAAGTGGCAAATGTAAATACTCCAGATGGTCGTACTATTACTGTACAACCATGGGAAAAAAGCCTTATGCAAGAGATTGAAAAAGCTATTATAAATGCAAACCTAGGCTTTAACCCAATGAATAACGGGGAAAACATTATCATTAATGTGCCGCCACTTACAGAGGAAAGACGTAAAGATCTTGTAAAACAAGCGCGTGCAGAGGCAGAAGACTCAAAAGTAGGTGTGCGTAATGATCGCAAAAATGCAAATAATGATATCAAAAAAGTAGATGACGCATCTGATGATGAAAAGGCAAATGCAGAAGTAGATATCCAGAAGCTTACTGATATTCATATCAAGAAAATAGAAGACGTTCTTAGCAAGAAAGAAGCTGAGATTATGACTGTATAATAGTACAGAAGTTAAACAATTATAAAAAAGCGACCACATGGTCGCTTTTTTGATACATTTACCTTTCAACCTACTCTATGCGTCAGTTTATAATTGTCTATCTCTTATGCTTAAGTTTTACTGCGATAGCTCAGAATGAGCCAGACGTGCAGCGCATTATCAATCAAGCAATTGAAAATAAAGTTAAGAACGACCCGAGAGAGGTACTCGCTTCTTACACGTATGACGTTTACGAGAAAACGGTAATTACAGACAGCCTTAATGGAAGTACGCATAACTTCTTTTCTGAAAAAGTAAGCCAACTTCAATTTACAGAGCATCACCAGTTTTCGGAGAATATTATTGGATATCAGCTTGCTGGTTTTAAGAATCCGCGATACGAGGTGTTTGCTGTAAACGTGCAATCACGGTCATTTTATGATGATGACTTTGTAATTTTTAATAATCGATATGCGGGAATTCTCTCAACAAGAGGAATGCGCAATTATAACTACAGTATAACTTCTGGTGGTATAAATGGCGATTACCAAGTAAGTTTTAGCCCTAAAAAACCTAAGAAAATTCCTGGGCTTACTGGGAAAATGACCTTAGATAAAAACACACTCGCTATAAAAGGTGTGCA
This sequence comes from Dokdonia sp. Dokd-P16, assembly GCF_003095655.1. Lineage (NCBI taxonomy): Bacteria > Pseudomonadati > Bacteroidota > Flavobacteriia > Flavobacteriales > Flavobacteriaceae > Dokdonia > Dokdonia sp. Dokd-P16. Next base: position 1,908,690 of record NZ_CP029151.1, on the reverse strand, counting down.
AGTGCGTATCACAGATAAACTTAACATTATTCTTAATCAAGAGTATACCTATATAGCAGACGCAAATATATACTTACCGCAACAGCGAGAATTATTTCTTGATAAAGGAAGTGAAGATCGCAAGCTTTCTTTTTTTAAAGGACGAATTTCTATAGGTACTATTGAAAACGAAGTGCTGGAAGATATGGTCACTCGTAAGTTTCTTGTAGCTACTACGAGAATGAGCAATCACAATGTGAATAAGGAAGTTACCATTCCAGATTCTAAGTATGCGATTACCTTTAAGGAAGGCGCTAGCGAGCAACCAGAATCGTTCTGGCAAAACTATCGCACGACACCATTATCTAGCAAAGATGAACGCAGTTTCTCAGAACTAGAGCGCATAGTAAATGCCGAAAACATAGAACGTAGATTAGGGACTACTAATAATTTTAGTATTGGTTATTTTAGTTTTGATGCCTTTGATTTTGACCTTACATACCCTGTAAAGTTCAATAATTATGAGGGACTGCGACTTGGACTTGGTGGCGTGACGAATGAGTCTTTCTCTAAGCGTTTCCGCATAGAAGGCTATGCTGCTTATGGGTTCAAGGACCAAGATATCAAGTATGGTATAGGTGCTGGTTACCTTCTCGATCCAGACAAGGGAGCATGGATTTCTGGAACCTACAACAGCGACCTAGAGGAAGTAGGTAATTATGCATACTTAACAGATCGCCGTGTGTATTCACTCTTTGAGCCACGCCTTGTAAACATTACACAGTTTTACAAACACCGCACTACTCGTTTAAATCTTGAGTACAGACTTACACCACAATTACTTTCTGAGTTACAAATTGCTCATAGAAGACTAGATCAAACTACCCCTTATCGCTATAATAACAATGGCAACATCATACGTAATTATGATATCTCTGAAGCCACAGCCTCTTTCCGATGGAGTCCTTCTAATAAATATTTAAAAACGGAGAATGATATTGTCCCTGTTTATGAGGGCTACCCTATAATCTCTGGTCAGGTATCTCAAGCTATTGATGGCCTAGGAGGTGATCTTGCTTTTACAAAACTCGCAGCCAAGGTTTTTTATAGAGTAGATAATCTCAACAAATCTGCTACGGAGTTTCTGGTAGAAGGAAATGTTGGTTTTGGAGATTTACCTATTACACATTTGTTTCACGCATTTCCTAATGCGCCTACTAAGGAGACGATACTTCAGCGCTTTTCGGTGGCTGGGGTTAATAGTTTTGAGACTATGTTTTTTGGTGAATTCTTTTCAGACAAACTACTTACTGCTCAGGTAAAACATAGACTGGCGCCATTTAATATCTCTAAGAGTTTTAAACCAGAATTGGTTTTTATAAGCCGTTTTGCCATAGGAGATATAAGCAACCCAGAAGATCACCTCGATATTGGCGAGTTTGGTTCGCTTAGTAAAGGATATACAGAAACTGGATTTGAACTTAACAAGCTGCTTTTTGGTTTTGGAACGAGTCTCACCTACCGTTACGGAGCTTACCATTTATCTAACTGGGGAGATAACATTGCGTTTAAGTTTACATTCAATCTCAAACTGTAGTAAACTCATTTAACTTACTGAACTTAGGTTAATTTATTACGCTTTCGCGAAAGCGCAACCCCTACCACCTACAAGCCTTTTTTAATTTGCCCTCATATCTGCATCCAAAAGAATATCTTTGCGGTGCTAAAACAAGTCAATGGCAAAATTTCTGAGTAAAGGTTTTTGGGAGTCTGTAGCGAGTTTAATACTACGCAATCGTCCTTTGATTCTCATTCTTATCGTGGGTTTCACCATTTTCTTAGGTTTCCAATGGCGCAATATGCGCTTTACCTATACAGAGGCAAACTTACTTCCTGATGACCATGAAGTTAATCTCGAGTACCAGAATTTTAAAGATAAATTTGGAGAAGAAGGAAACCTCATCGTGTTAGGAATACAAGATGAACGTCTCTTTACTCCTGAGGTGCTCACTGCTTGGAATGACTTATCTGCAAAGATTGCAAAGGCAGATGCTGTTGCATTATCCCTTTCTCTTAAAGACCTCAAGATATTAGATAAACAAGAAAACCCGCAGCGGTTTGACCTTGTTCCCTTCATGACAGATAGCACGCTCACTGCCGAAAGTGCTGCTAGTTATAGAAAATTACTCTTTGACGATTTACCATTTTATGAAAATCTGATTTACAATAAAGAGACAGGTACTGTGCGCTCTGCCGTGTATCTTAAGAAAGATTTGATCAACACTCCTGCGCGTTTAGACTTTGTAGTAAATGATCTTATGCCCGCTATCGCGACTTTTGAAAAGGACTACGATATCGATGTGCGCACTAGTGGAATGCCGTACATACGAACGCTCAATGCTCAAAATATTATTGATGAGATAGGCATATTTGTAGGTGCAGCATTGCTAGTTACTTCTTTTATATTCTTCTTTTTCTTTAGATCATACAGAGCCACCTTTATCTCCATGATTACGGTAATCATAGGTGTTATGTGGGCTTTTGGGTTTTTAGGATTACTGGGATATGAGATTACAGTACTTACGGCTATTATCCCTCCGCTTATTATTGTGATTGGGATTCCTAACTGTATTTTCTTGATTAATAAATACCAGCAAGAATATAAAAATCACGGTAACCAAGTAAAGTCGTTACAGCGTGTTATTACCAAAGTAGGTAATGCGACCTTGATGACTAACATTACCACGGCATCTGGATTTGCTACTTTTATTCTTACTGAGAGTTCGCTACTAAGCGAGTTTGGTGTTGTCGCGAGTATTAATATCATCGCTATATTTTTACTTAGCTTACTTATCATCCCTATCATTTACAGTTACATGTCGCCTCCTAAGGAGAAGCACCTTAAACACCTAGGTAAAACTTGGATAGAAGGGTTTGTGAACTGGATGGAGCGCATGGTACGTACTAGACGTACTGCGATTTATGGATCAAGTGTATTACTACTTGCACTGAGTATTGTAGGAATCTATCAAATACGTATTTCTGGTTCACTCATAGAAGACATGCCTAAAAAAGCCGACTTCTATAAAGACATAAAGTTTTTTGAGGAAGAATTTGATGGGATCATGCCATTAGAAATTCTGATTGACACCAAGAAGAAACAAGGAGTCATGAAGCTTGCCACGCTTAAACGCATGGAAGAGCTAAGCGCTACCATAGAGGAGCAACCAGAACTCTCTGCTCCTATATCGATTGTAAACCTTGTGAAGTATGCAAAACAGGCCTACTTTAATGGAAATCCTAAATACTACCAACTACCTACAAGTAACGAGCGCAATTTTATACTGCCGTATGCAAAGAGTTTTGACAATGATCAAAATCTCATGGGAGCCTACGTAGATAGCACAGGTCAGTATGCCAGAATTACTACCTTCATGAAAGACGTAGGTACTGATAAAATGGAGCGCGCTGAAGAAAATATCCAATTAAAAATAGACAAGCTTTTTCCAGACGATAGATATGAGGTTACCATGACAGGTACTGCACTCGTTTTTCAGAAAGGAACAGATTATCTTGTAATGAACCTTGTTATAAGTTTATCACTTGCCATCTTACTCATCGCGCTATTTATGGCGTGGATGTTTAAGTCGCTACGTATGATTATAGTGTCTCTCATTCCTAACTTATTACCGCTACTTGTTACGGCAGGTATGATGGGCTTTATAGGCATCCCTATCAAGCCATCTACAATACTTGTATTTAGTATTGCCTTTGGGATCTCTGTAGATGATACGATTCACTTTCTGGCAAAATACCGTCAAGAACTAAAAGCTAACAAATGGAAGATTAAAAAATCTGTTTACGGTTCGCTACGTGAGACAGGTGTAAGTATGTTTTACACATCAATTGTGCTCTTCTTTGGCTTCTCTGTATTCATGATTAGTAGTTTTGGAGGAACTGTAGCACTAGGTGGCCTTGTAAGCGCAACCTTACTATTCGCTATGCTAGCCAACCTTTTACTATTACCGTCACTGTTGTTATCTCTAGAAAAAGAGATTGCAAACAAGGACACCTTTAAAGAACCTGCGCTACAAATTGTAGAACGTGAGGGTGATGAGGAAACTCCTGATTAAGAGCTTGAGTAACTAGGCACTCCCTTTGTATCTTTATACAAAAAGGTATGACAGATCAGTATTTTAAGGAAGCACAAGAAGAGTTACAACTTGGCGTCAACAAAAAGGGACACCCGTTTAGGTACACCACTATGGGCACCGTAGATGCTTCTGGAGTTCCCGCACTAAGAACTGTAGTACTAAGACAAGTTACAGAGGATTTTAAACTGAGAATTTATACTGACAGTAGATCAAATAAAATAGCTCAGTTACTCCAAAATGATGTTACTAGCTTGCTCTTCTACCATCCTAAAAAATTGCTGCAGATTAAAGTTACAGGAAACGCTTCCATCATTACAGATCCTGTAGAGCTGCAACGCTACTACAGCGGCGTGCAACCTTCATCAAAAAAAGATTACACCACTGCTGATGCTCCTGGCGCAGAGATTTCAAATCCAGATGCGGTAGACTACCTTGAGAGCACACACTATTTTACTATTATTGAGATTGCACCTACACATTTAGAGTTCCTTCAGCTTAAGAGGCCTAACCATATAAGAGTAGCATTTAATCAGGAAGATGGTGCATGGAATGGGCAGTTTTTGAACCCGTAGAGATACGCTTTCGCGAAAGCGTGAAAACATTTTTTATACCTCATGTTGAGCACTGCTGTGAATCTCAATAAAGAGTAATGCACCTTAGCGTATATTTCAGTCTATTTACCCCTTACCCTACCACAAAAATCTTTTATATTTGCCCTCTATCTAGAGAATTCATTTAAATAAGATACAATGACACATACGCCTATTATAGCGCTACTCGAAAGTGACAAAATTCATCAAGAATTTACGGTAAAAGGATGGGTAAGATCCTTCCGCGGAAACCAGTTTATCGCACTTAATGATGGTTCTACTATTAATAACCTTCAGTGTGTAGTCGATTTTGAAAATACAGACGAAGCACTTTTAAAGCGTATCACGACAGGTGCTGCCGTTGCCATAAAAGGAACCTTAGAAGAAAGTCAAGGTGGAGGGCAACGCATAGAGATCAAAGTAAAAGATATTCAGATTGAGGGAGATGCAGATCCTCAAGAATTAAAAAACACAATACTCTCTCCTAAGCGTCACTCACTAGAAAAATTACGTGAGCAGGCACACTTAAGAGTTCGCACCAATACCTTTGGCGCTGTAATGCGTTTACGCTCAAAGTTATCGTTTGCCATACATGAGTATTTTAATAAAAATGGCTACTTCCATGCACATACGCCTATCATTACCGGTAGTGATGCAGAGGGAGCTGGTGAGATGTTTCGCGTAAGCGCACTTGACCCAGAAAATCCGCCACGCACAGAAGATGGAAAGATTGATTACAGCAAAGACTTCTTTGGCAAAGAGACGAATCTTACGGTTTCTGGACAGCTAGAAGGAGAAACTTATGCGTTAGGACTTGGAAAGATTTATACCTTTGGACCAACCTTTAGAGCAGAAAATAGTAACACTTCTCGCCACCTTGCAGAGTTCTGGATGGTAGAACCAGAGATGGCTTTTTGTGATCTAGATGGAAACATGGATCTTGCCGAAGATTTTATCAAATACGTAATTAACTACGCACTAGAAAACTGTCAAGATGATCTTGAGTTTCTAGAAAATAGATTAATTCAAGAAGACAAGAGCAAGCCAGAAGCAGATCGTGCGCCTATGCCACTGCGTGAAAAACTAAGCTTTATAGTAGACAATAACTTTAAGCGTGTAAGCTACACGGAGGCGATTGACATCTTACGTAATAGTAAGCCTAACAAGAAGAAAAAGTTCAAATACCCAATTAATGAATGGGGAGCAGATTTACAGTCTGAGCATGAGCGTTACCTTGTAGAAAAGCACTTTAACTGCCCAGTAATCTTATTTGATTACCCAGCAAACATCAAGGCATTTTACATGCGTCTTAACGAAGATGGTAAGACCGTACGCGCGATGGATGTACTTTTTCCTGGAATTGGTGAGATGGTAGGAGGATCACAGCGTGAGGAGCGTCTAGATGTTCTTAAAGAAAAAATGGCTGCATTAGATATCTCTGAGGAAGAGCTTTCTTGGTATCTAGATACTCGCAAGTTTGGAACATGTACACATAGTGGTTTTGGTCTTGGTTTTGAGCGCCTTGTGCTATTTGTAACGGGAATGACAAACATACGTGACGTAATACCTTACCCACGTTTTCCTGGTCACGCGGAGTTTTAATCCTCCCTAGCCCTCCAAAGGAGGGAACTCATGCGCTAATATTAAATACTTTTTTTCGCTTTCGCGAAAATTTGAATATATTAACTATTATAAATCCAATGTACTTAGGTATGTTGGATTTTTTATTGGAACATCCTCAATTATGTATGCTTACTCGAGTGTGCTTACTCTTGTGGAACATCCTCCCTAGCTTTGATTTCTAATAGGGCTGTGCTTACTCTTGCCTGCTTACTCTTGTGAAACATCCTCCCTAGCCCTCCTTCGAAGGAGGGGACTTGAGTAAAGCTTAAATTTTAACTTTCGTCATCTTGACGTTAGGAGAGATCTTATGGTCTAACATGGGAAGTTGTTTTGTTGGAGTTCTTACTCTTGCGTGTTTACTCGTATGTGATTTCTCCACAGGGTCGAAATGACTAGGGTTTCGATTTCAGCCTCTGGTTCGACTTCAAGTTCAGCTTCAACTTTTCTTAATTGGCGCGTGTTTACTCTCGCGTGTTTACTCGAATGCGATTTCTCCACAAGGTCGAAATGACTAGGGTTTGTTCAAGTTTAAGTTCAAATTCGATTTCAGCTTCAAGTTCTCAAATCCAACTGTTCTTACTCCTACGTGCTTACTCATGTGGAACATCCTCCCTAGCCCTCCTTCGAAGGAGGGGACTTTGATACAGATTTAGTTTTCAGCTTTTGTCATCTCGACGTTAGGAGAGATCTCAGAAACAAGCTCAGGAAGGTTGCTCACTCAGACCTGCTTACTCATATGTGATTTCTCCACAGGGTCGAAATGACGAGGGCTTGTTTTCTTCAAGTTCAAGCTCAAGTTCAAGTTCAACTTTTCTTAATTGGCGCGTGTTTACTCGAATGCGATTTCTCCACAAGGTCGAAATGACGGAGGCTTGTTTTCTTCTAGTTCGAGTTCAAGTTCAAGTTCAAGTTAAAATCGGCTTATTCATCTCCATATATTTCATATTGTATCAATTACAATCATAAGTTGTATTTTGGTAATGAAATAACAATCCAAACTATTTCTAGAATCAAATTATTAACGCGTGTTCTCTCTTTTTAAATATTGCTTGACATTAGATTGTGAAACACAGGCTTAAGACTGTTAGAAAAGAATGCACCAACCAAATTAAACAATGGAAGACGTACCGGATAACATTATCTCTGTTGAAGAGGCAGATAGCCTTTACAGAACTTATGGACAAAACAGAGCACCTTTTATAGAGGGTGGAGTAAATAAACTGTATGAAGATCTTGACAAGCCTTATGAAGCGACAAGATTTGTGACTGCAGATTATGAAAAGATGAAAGCATATATGGCTTTTATTGAGAAAGAATCCAAAGAAGCTGGTGTAACTCCAAAAGGACTTCGTATCTATTTTGGCGCTACAAAACCTGCAAAAGGGAAACCTGGCAGAGAAACTGTTTTTCTGAATCCAGTAGCTTCATTTAAAGGAATTGATGGAGATATTTCTTATGCAATTCATACAGATGTAAACGGCAATAAAGAAGCAATCACGGTAGGAGATGTGATAGATGGTAAAATACCAAAGCCTTCTGATAGTAAGTTAAGTAATGGAGTCATACAGAGTTTGGCAGGTGATGACTGGGAATATCCACCACCGCCGAGACAAAATGATCCTAACGATTATCATTAATAAAAATGTATTAAAATAATGAACACGATACGCATATTGATTCATACAATAGAGCTAGTAGCGGCATTGTGTTCATTATTTACTCTTTGGAAATATAAATCAACACCTCTCAAATATTTTTGTGTGTACTTATGGTATGTAGTATTGCACGAAGCTGCAGCATATTTCTTACTTAGAGAAGGTATTATAAGATTTCAACTCACTAACCTCTATGGATTCATCACTACATTTTTTGTGTTATGGATGAGTTACAAATACATTAAGATTAAAAAATTCAAGAATACAACTCTCATACTTTCTAGTATAGCGCTATTAATTTTTCTTGCAGAACTAATATTTAAAGGCTTCAAGGAAGTTCTTTTTGTCTCTAAAACTACGGGCTATCTAATAGCTCTAATAAGTTTATTTCTTTATATAATAGGACTCTTTAAGACAAATAGCTTACACAACCCCTTTCGGGAATTGTTTACATATTTTTTATTAGGTTTTACCTTGTTTTTAATATCAACGCCCGTAATATTATTAGCAAGAAATATGTATATAAATAATATTGAGATGAGTATTAAACTTTCATACATAATGGGGTTCATAGTTTTTTTAATGTACACCATCTTCTCCTTTGGCTTTATCTATTCTAAAAAGGCAGCTGACTTAGAAGAGAAGTAGATTAGTTTCTTGGTCAAGCTCTAACAACACTTGCCCTAGCTCACTTCCCATAAAGGGACATTTACCCCTACCTCATGAGTAGTAGGCATAGTATACTTGTATTTCCCTAGCTTGGTTAACGTTTTATTTACATTAATACTAACCAAAAACCCTACTACAAATGAAAACATGTAAATTTCTATCCATCCTTTTATTGGGTGGATTCTTAACAATAAGCTGCGGTGGTGACACCAAGGGCACGCCTCATACCGATGATCACGATGAAGAACCTTTGGCTGCTCCTGGCACCATAATTTCCTTGCAAGAAGCTGAAGATATGTACCACAGGTTTGGGAATCAAAGAGTACCACTTATAGAAAAATCAGTAAACATTGATAAAGATGGTGACTCTATTAAACCAGAAGATGATCGCTATGTACAGGCAACGCGCGCATTATCTATGGACTATAAAGATCTTAAGGCATATCTGGCTTTTATTGAGCAGCAAGCTAAATCCACAAAAACAGATATCTCGGGCCTACGTATTTATTTTTCTCAATATGAAAAAGGTAAAAATGACAATAGAGCGACCGTTTTTTTAAACCCAATAATGGAGGCAGGACAGAAAGGAGACATAAGAGATGATGTCGCTTTTGCAATTAAAACAGATGGTAATAAAAGTACAGCTGTACCTGTAGGAAAACTTATCAAAATTCCATCTGAGAAATCTAATAGAGCAGACTTAACAATGCCTATACAGAATGGCGTACAGAGTTTAGCAGGAAATAGTTTCCCTTGGAATCCACCACCAAAAAATGATCCAGATGATTTTCAATAAAACTAAGTCGTTTTAAATGTATGAAAAATTCAAAATAGCAGGTATTGCATCTGAGTTTATTGCGGCAATGTTTGCTTCTATATACTTCTACAAGTATCAAAACACAAAACTCAAATTGCTACTAATTATAATGTGGTACATACCTATTAATGAGGTATTAGGTCAGTACTTATTTGCAAGAACAGAAACTGGATACCTACTTTACAATTTATATCGCATTATAGTACCTGCAAGTTTTGTATATCTGATTAGCACACAAATTTCAGATTCATTGAGAAAGAAAATTGTATTCGCACTTTCTGCTTTTTGTTTTCTCACTTTTTTGATAAGTATCTATTTTTCAAATCCGCTTAAAGAATTCTCGAAAACTACTTTCACCATATTTACAATTGCTGTATTAATTTCATTATTAATCTATTTCATAGAGTTATTAAAATCTGACAAAGTATTAAATATGAGTAAAAATTTATTTCTATGGATTGCTCTCGGTTTTCTAATATTTTTTATTTCATTCCCTGTAATCTTACTCGCAAGAGAGTTTGTAAGTGACGGAGATAAAATCCACAGGTCGTTAAATTATATTCAATTTACAGTGGCCATTTTATCATACCTCACGATTGCCTTTGGCTTCTATTATGGAAATAAAATAGAAATGGACAAATAAAACTTTAACAATTAAAACAACATACTGTACACCCTGTGGACTACCTAATATACATAGTGCTATTATTTGAGTTTGCTGCCGCAATCTCTGCCACTGTATATTATAAAAAATACAAGGCAACACCATTAAAATGGATACTACCGCTTTTATGGTATATCGCTATTAATGAGTTTGCTTGTCACATACTACTGGCACCCTATAGATTTGAGATACTTTATAATTTTTATGAGGTTATTGTCTGCCTGGGTTTATTGATAATAACAAGATTGCATTTATCACATCATATACGCATCGCTATAGCAAATGTATTAATCGTAATAAGCGCTATTGCATTTACCATTACTGCGATTACTCAAGACCCTTTTAAAGACTGGCCTGTATACTCATTTACGTTATCTACCATATTAATCATTATAGCACTTACGCTTTACTTAGTAGAGCAATTAAGAAGTAATAAAATTGGAGCATATAGCAGAGATATCTTTTTGTGGGTGAGTATTGGTTTTTTGATATTCCATATCTCATATCCCGTTATAATGTTTTCGCGATACTTCCTTGTTACGGATAGTGTTTTTCTATATGAGGCGATTTTTCTTATTCAATTCATTGCAGTAATTGCGTGTTATGGCACGATTGCATTTGGTTTTTATAGAGGAGTACATTCAGCAACTTCAATAAGGCGCACCTTATGATTAAGGAGGAAGTTCTTGTCATATGGCTGGTCTGCGTGACCATTTTGTTTCTACTGTTTTTAGTAGCGACTTTGTTTTGTGCCATTGCGCTGTATTATCGTTTTGACAATAAGCCAAGATTGCCGTAAATACAGTTTTTTCTTATTTTGATATGAAATTTTAGTGTTGAGTACGCTTTCGCGAAAGCGTAACACAGCGCACCACGAGTAAAAATCTTACAAATTCCGTCCTTATAATTTATTACCTTTCGACACTAACTTAAAGAAACCCCTACTTGAGTACTCTAATGTATATCTCAGAAATTATAGTGGCACTTGTGGCAACTATCTACTTTTCTAAGTATAAACACCTCCCTATAAAAACCATACTGTATATTCTTTGGGTGGCGGTCATTACAGAAAGTATGGCTAAAATATACTCACACTATTACCACAATAATCACTGGGCATATAATCTTTATGCATTCTTGTTTTACATTTTGTTTTATAAAATGGTATATGATCATATAGAAAACACGACTAGAAAACGTATCGTAAAGTGGTTATCTACAGTGATGATTATAGCGATTATTATTAGAGCCTTTACAGTGCATGTGGTCACACACTACATGAGTATTATCTATAATATTGCCATGATCTTATTGGTCGTTTTACTTATGTATTATGCCATAGACCGTCTTAAGAGCGATGCTCCGCTTAGACTTAAAAACCAACTCGAACTTTTTATTTTTGCTGGATACTTATTATTTGGTATCACCTTTATACCATTAGCTCCATTTATGGTAGGCCAGATGGATTTTCAGTATTCAAAAGAATTATTAAACACCTTACGAGCAATCCAGACATTTTCTCTTGTAGTAACTAATATCATTTTAGTGTTTGGGTTTATATGGACAGACCCTAAGAAAGTAAGTGCTTACGAAATGTAGTTGTTTATAGTACGCTTTCGCGAAAGCGTATTTCTAAAACCATTACACATTGACTTTGGGGTAAATGCCCTATGGGTAATCAATATCAAAATAAGTACCTTCAACATTCACTATAATTACTCCAATCCAATCTATGCTTCTTATCCAAAATCAAGATAATGGCACTCTGTTTATAGTCCTTGTGGCTATTACCATATTACTATTGCTCCTCGTTGTTGTAGTGGTGCTCTTCTCTGTATTTATGAAACGTAAGAACACCTTACTCTTAGAACAAGAGCACACAAAGAAAAAGTTTGAAAAAGAAATCGCAGAGACGCAGATAGAAATACGAGAAGAAACGCTACGCAATATAAGTTGGGAGCTCCATGATAACATAGGCCAATTACTTACCCTTGCCAAAATCCAAACCCAAAATTGTGGTGGCAGCCAGCAAGATCTTGACGAGGCAGCAGCTACTATAGGCAAAGGACTTACAGAAATAAGAGCGCTCTCTAAGCTCATAAATCCAGAGGCTCTCAAAAATATGTCGCTACCGGAAGCTTTAAACCTAGAGCTAGAACGCTTTAACAGAATGGCGTATCTAAAACCATCTCTCAAAATTACAGGAAGCCCTATTACTATAGATAAAAAGATAGAGACCATCATCTTTAGAATCTTACAAGAGTTTTTTACAAACACAATAAAACACTCCAAAGCAACCAACATTGATGTGTACCTAAACTATAAAATGGACACACTTAATGTTACTATAAAAGATAATGGCGTAGGCTTTAATTATAAAGAAGCAAGAGCAAAAAACGGCATCGGGCTTACTAACATCGAGACAAGAGCAAATCTAATAGGAGCTCTTGTAGACTACAAATCAAACGTAGGCGAGGGCACAACACTATCACTTACATACAAACCAAAACAACCATGAAAACTATCGTTATTGTAGATGATCATACCTTATTAAGCCAAGCTATAAGCGGACTTGTAAATTCTTTTGATAATTTTGAAGTACTCTACACTTGTAAAAATGGTCAAGAACTTCTAGATAATCTTCGTTTTGAAAATAAGCGCCCAGACATCATCTTGATGGATGTAAACATGCCTATTATGGATGGTATAGAAGCTACCGCACAAGTAAAAGAGCTCTACCCTACGATTCTCATACTAGCACTCTCTGTAGAAGAGGATGACCACACTATCTTACAAATGATACGCGCAGGTGCAAAAGGGTATTTACTTAAGGATACAGAAAAAAAGACACTTGAAAATGCTCTGAACGAACTTGCATTAAATGGTTATTATCACACCAATACGGTGAGCCAACTACTTGTAAAAAGCCTAAATGGCAACAACAAAGATGCATTGCGAGATCGAGAGGTTGAATTTATAAAACATGCCTGTACAGAGATGACTTATAATGAGATTGCAGATGTTATGTTTTTGAGTCCAAAAACTGTGCAAGGCTATCGTGATAGCGTATTCTCAAAACTCAACTTAAAAAACAGGACAGGCTTAGTGATTTATGCCCTTAAAAATGGGCTATTTAGACCCTAATAAGGTACTAACATAGGTTACGTTAATCTAGCCATTGCTTTAAGTACTTCCTCTAGCTTACGCGCATCAATCTCCTCTTGTGAATGATATCTAAGCGAGCGCAATTGCTTGCGGCCTTCTCCAGCTATTAAAACATCATCAATCCCTGTACAAGTATCCCCTTAGGAAAAACGACATCTACAAATGTTTTTCTGAAATTTAAAAAGCAGAACATTTTACCCTTTAAGCTATAAAATGGTAAATGCCATTTATAACCCTCCTCTACTTCAGGAACGGTACGCTTAATCACTGCTTGCAACTCCATAAGCATAGAACGCCAAGGCTCTGGCTTAGCGAGGATGTATTCTTCGGCCGGGTTCATTGTTTTGTTTTATCTCTGTAATCTATAACTTTTTACGCTTTCGCAAAAGCAAAACAACTCCTACGACATTACCATCTTGATAAAATGACATTGTGATGTGACATTGATTGCACCCATTCAAAAAAACTATTGTGATGAATGCTTATCTTTCGCCTAGTAATCTCACTTCAATTTAAGACAAAACACCTGATTCTTTATGATTGACTTATCTGGCTTAGACATTGCCATTATCATTGCTCTTTTTGTAATCATTTTAGGCGTAGGTTTTTACGTAGGCAAAAGCGCAGGAAAAAATACCACACAATACTTTCTATCGGGTCGTAATATGCCGTGGTGGCTTTTGGGGCTTTCTATGGTGGCGACTACTTTTTCCACAGATACTCCTAATCTGGTAACAGATATTGTGCGTACTAACGGTGTATCAGGTAACTGGGTGTGGTGGGCATTCCTCGTTACTGGATTACTTACAGTATTTGTGTATGCAAAGTTATGGCGTAAGTCTGAGGTAAAAACAGATATTGAGTTTTACGAGCTTCGCTACGGTGGTGCTCCTGCTCGTTTTTTAAGAGGATTCAGAGCTATCTATCTTGGTATTGTATTTAACGTACTTGCTATGGCTGGCGTGACACTTGCCGCAATAAAAATAGGCGAAGTCATGCTTGGGCTAGATCCTGTTACAACAGTAGTTGTAGCTGGAGTAATCACCGTTGTTTTTAGTGCCATAGGCGGATTTAAAGGAGTGGTTTACACAGATTTTATATTATTCTTCGTGGCAATGGCAGGAGCTTTTGGAGCTGCATATTACATCGTAGGTATGCCAGAAATAGGCGGTCTAGAAGCATTGATTTCTCATGAGAATGTAAAAGATAAAATCAATCTCCTTCCAGATTTTAATAATACAGAAATGCTTATCACGTTGCTCATTATTCCGCTAGCGGTACAATGGTGGAGTTCTTGGTATCCAGGTTCTGAGCCTGGCGGTGGTGGATATGTGGCGCAACGTATGCTTGCCGCCAAGGATGAAAACCACGCCATAGGAGCAACCTTTTTCTATAATATCATGCACTACGCATTACGTCCATGGCCGTGGATTCTAGTTGCACTTGCTTCTCTTATAATCTTCCCAGACCTCGCAAGTATACAGGAGGCTTTCCCAAATATATCAGAAGATAAACTAGGCCAAGATCTTGCTTACTCTGCAATGCTCACGATGCTACCTAGCGGTTTGTTAGGTCTCGTGCTCGCATCACTCTCTGCCGCATATATGAGTACCATAAGTACGCACCTCAACTGGGGAGCATCTTACGTGGTTAATGATGTGTATGCACAACAAATTAAACCAGATGCAACAGAAAAAGAGCTCGTTGCTGTAGGTCGTATCACCACGGTAATTCTAATGGTGATAAGCGCACTCATTGCCCTGGCACTTACAAATGCACTACAACTCTTCAATATCATACTAATGTTTGGCGCAGGTACAGGACTCATTTTTATTTTGAGATGGTTCTGGTGGCGCATTAACGCGTGGACAGAGATAAGCGCCATGCTTGCCTCTGGTATCATTTCTATTCTCATAGAATTTACCCCATTTGGTGAAACACTCTTTGGAGCTAACGGGATGTTACCAGCATATGCCAAGTTCCCTTTTGTGGTATTTAGCTCGACGCTTATTTGGGTTGTTGTCACTTATCTCACACAACCAGAAACTAAAGAAACACTTTATGCGTTCTATAAAAAAACACAACCTGGAGGCCCAGGATGGAAGAAAATTATACTCCAAGCAGACCAAGAACAAGTAAACATCATAAAAACTACAGAAAAGTGGAATGTCCCTATGGGTATCGTCGCAATGTTGCTAGGATGTGTATTAATTTATGGAACGTTATTTACCACAGGCTATTTTATTTATGGGCAAATAACTAATGCACTTATTGGATTGAGCATTTGCGTTGTATCTGGAGGATTACTACTCAATGTTTGGAAAAAAATAAAAGGAAAAGTACTATAATGAGACTATCAATATTCATCACCATTTTGTGTTTGAGCTTAGGACTACAAGCGCAAGAAACTACAGAGATATATCAAAAAGCAGTAGCATTAATTAAAAAGACTCCAGAGTTTAAACAAACGGGAGCCACTACAATTGCAGCTTCTAAGCAAACAGTGAGTTTTACAAACCAAGCTTATGCCTTCTGGCTAGATGGTATGGACACACGTTTTGCAGACAAGGATTTTGAGAATTTTTATGGTGATTTATATCAGCCTATTGAGATTCCAGCTTTCAAAAAAGTGCGAGAAAAGAGAAGATCTCGCTACCAGCTTTATGTCTCAGAGACCGAGAATGATATGTTTGTGATAGAAATGCTTTCGCGAAAGCGTAAACGTACCGCAAAGTATCCTACATTTTATCAAGGAGGAAGTACATCGTTTCTATTTGAAAAAACAGCAACAGGCGTTCGACTTGTTGAAACACTAACGCTACAGAATAACTAGCGCATGATAGATTGCCAAAACATACTAGACAGCACTTATCAAAAGGTGTTGAAAATGGAAAATAAAGGGGCCGTTGCCAGCTATATACCTGAGCTATCGACAGTGAATCCTGATCAATTTGGCGTTTGTCTCATTACAAAAAACGGAGAACAGTTTACTTGTGGTGATGCCACGGTAAAGTTTTCTATACAAAGTATTGCTAAGGTATTATCCCTGAGCCTGGTGCTATCAAAAATAGGCGATAAGCTCTGGGATCGCATGGATTTTGAACCTTCTGGAACTGCCTTTAACTCGCTAGTACAACTGGAGAGTGAGAACGGAATCCCTAGAAATCCGCTCATCAATGCTGGTGCGATTGTGATGTGCGATATTATTTGTGACCTGTTTGATGATCCTAAAGCGGCGCTGCTGGATTATGTGAGAGAGGTTTCTGGCATTAAAGATCTTACCTACTCCACTGCTATCGCAACATCAGAACAAGCTACGGGCTATCGTAATTATGCGCTAGCAAATTTCATAAAGTCATTTGACAATATTAAAAACACATGCAATCAAGTTACAGACCTATACTTTCATCTTTGCTCTATAGAGATGACGTGTGAGCAACTAGCTTTTACTTTTGGGTTTCTGGCAAATAAAGGCAAGCAGATTCAAACAGACATGAAGGTGGTAAAACCTGCTCAGGCAAAACGTATAAACGCCATTATGCAAACCTGCGGGTTTTATGATGAGGCTGGTGAGTTTGCCTTCCGTGTGGGTCTTCCTGGTAAAAGTGGCGTGGGTGGCGGCATGGTTGCGATTTTACCTAATTCCTTCTCCATTGCCGTGTGGAGCCCTAAACTTAATAAACATGGTAACTCCTACCGTGGCATGAAATTTCTAGAATACTTTACAGACGAGACACAGGATACGGTTTTCTAAGAATTCTCTACCCTATTTTACATTCATCCTTTCTTTTTTGAGCAGAAGGATATTGTATACTTTGAGCGTTGTTACCCGCTTTACATTACAATTCCTCATTGCGCTAGCGCTCCATTGCGGGATTTTCATTGCAATCGGGGCTATGGAGTCATGCAGTTGTTTCTTAATGTATATTCTTATCTATTTAAGCATAACTTATAATAACCTCTATTCAAGAGCCTACGCTCACCCATCACCTACCTAGATTACCACTAAGCACATATCTTACAAGCACCTAGGGAAAAATAATTTATAATGTTTGCATAAATTCAAAATTAAAGTTAACTTTGAATTTCAAAGTACTTTATTATGGAGTCATCAAAATATCTAGAAGACATTGCAAGCATCAAAACGATGATGAGCAAATCTTCACGTTTTATGTCATTAAGTGGATTATCTGGTATACTTGCTGGAGTGTATGCTCTTATAGCTGCCGTTGTTGCACATTATTTAATTCAAGGGCATATTCAATTATTTGCTTCAAGTAGAGAAGATTTTTTAAATCTCATTTTAAGAATTTTTGCAACAGCAGAGCTTGCAGGAAACTTAATTATACTATTTCTAGTCACACTACTTCTTGCTATAGGAACTGGTATTATTTTAACTTACAAGAAAGCAGCTAGAAACAAAGAGTCCATTTGGGACACTTCGTCAAAACGACTTATTGCAAATTTTGCCATTCCATTAGTTACGGGAGGAGTCTTCTCTATCGTACTTATACAATATGGTATAATAGGTCTTATTGCTCCAGCAACACTTATATTTTACGGGCTTGCCTTAGTAAACGCAAGTAAATACACACTAGGAGATATCAAATACCTAGGACTTGCAAATATTATTATTGGCCTTATTGCTACTCAATTTATAGGATACGGATTGTATTTTTGGGCATTAGGCTTTGGAGTATTTCATATCATCTATGGAGTAATCATGTATAATAAATATGATAGAAGTCACTAGTATTTTCGCGAAAGCGTAAACTACACATCACAATAAATAGCCTTTTCAAAAAATCAAGAATGTCCATCATAAACAACATAAACAAAGCTTTTGATCATCGTATCCGCCTAGGGATTATGAGCGTGCTTATGGTGAATGAAAAGGCAGATTTTAAAGAACTAAAAGAGCTTTTAGGAGCTACAGATGGTAACCTTGCTAGTCACGCAAAAGCATTAGAAAAAGAGGCGTATATCGTGGTCCAAAAATCATTTATAGGCCGCAAGCCTAACACGAGTTATAGTGTTACGACCGCAGGTAAAAATGCATTTAAAAAACACATTGAAGCGCTTGAAAAATTACTAGGCAACAACTAACTATATTTTTTTATCATTTTACTTTGAAATACAAAGTACTTTATAATTATGGAAACACTTCGCTATTTATTACTAGAACGCTTATATGAATGGAGTAAAATCCCGTATAGATTGCTTTTTAAAAAAGAAGCTGCTTGGAATATTTCTGTAAGAGAATTACTAGCATATAGGCCACAGACGTTAGGGTACCATTTAGGATGTTTTTTATTAAGACATCAATTTACACCAGAACCTCAACTAGAAGATCACGACGTCTTTCACGTACTTACTGACACAAATAACTCTGTCCCTGATGAAATCGCCATGCAGTGGTTACTACTTGGTAATGCAAAGAGATCTCTATACCTCTTTATTGCACTCATCATAGGTTCAACATTATTTATAGATCATTATAAGTCCTTTATAAAAGCCTTTCAAAAAGGAAAGACTGCTCATCGCTTTTACAATCTCAATTACTTACAGTTACTCACACTACCGCTCACAGATTTACAACATACCTTAAAAATCAAACCTTTATGAAAACTTCAATAATAAGATGTCTAGGCGCTATCCTTTTTAGTCTTCTATTCTACGGTCAAAGCCTTGGCCTCAACATGCTATTATTTGCAATAATTACTGTAGTAGCGGTTCTTATCATTCGTTCGGAAACCAAGTTCAACAAATCATTTCTCCTTGCCGCAGGGCTCTATCTATTGAGTGCCGTATTTGTATTTACAGTAAATAGTTTGCTAGCGATCACCACTTGCATTTTGGCTTTTATTGTATTTGCAGGTAGTATCTCGGGAATTAAAAACGCAGTATATATACAGTGGCTCAACGGACTATATCAATCCTTACTAGGTGCTTTACATAGTATGATGAATCCAAATAAAGACATCCCTAAGGGAAAAAGTAATCACAATTATAAATTTATCATCCTTACCATAGCTGTTGTTACTACGCTGGTGGTGGTTTTTGCTACGCTCTATGGTAAAGCAAATCCTATTCTGGGTGAATGGATTGCGGCTATTAATCTTGATTTCGTAAATTTTAATTGGATACTTACTGCAGCTATGGGATATTATTTAATTCTAAATCTAACCTCAAAAGCAGAGCTAGATATCATTACTTCTATAGATCGCGATGCTTCTACTACCCTCTCTGAACAACCTATATCTGACATTAAAGCTACGAGCCTTCATAGAGAACAGCTACTCGGCACCATTCTATTAGGAGCACTCAATGCGCTTATAGTATTGTTTATAATTACAGACATCTGGTACGTATTACATGACCCACTTGAAGATGCAGCGACACTTTCTACCACGGTACACGATGGCGTGAGTGCACTTGTTACTTCCATTATTATTGCGATTACTACTATATTAATTCTCTTTAGAGGTGAACTCAATTTTTACAAAAAAAGTGAGACACTAAGGCATTTTACCTATGTATGGATTGCGCTTAACATCGTGATTATATTACTTACTGCTTATAAGAATTATATGTACAGCAGTGGTTTTGGACTTACTTATAAGAGAATAGGTGTATTTATTTATCTCACGCTTTGCATTTCTGGAATGGTTACTACTTATGTAAAAATTGCTCGTAAACACAATCTTCTATTTATGCTCAAATCAAATACCCGCGCAGCTTTTATACTTCTTATTATCATCTCAAGTTTTAATTGGGATCGTGCGATTACTACGTATAATCTGCACGAAGTAGGTACTCCAGACATTTCCTATTTACTTTCTATGAGGAGTAGCAATGGAGATATTTTATACGCTTTCGCGAAAGCGCACCCAGAAAAACCTATGAATCGTACAAGTATTCAACATCGCTATGAGCAATGGCAATCTTCATTATCTCGAGAAACCTGGCAATCCAAAACACTTTTAGGCTTACTACATCCAAACACGTCAACTTATGAAATTACCGATACCAGAACACGCTATTAATCGATTTGCACTTAAACTGGCAGCATTTAGTGCTTGTCTTGGAATCTTATTTGTGATTGTATTCTTTGTAACAGGAAGCACCCAAATTGCCATCATAGGTATTTATCATTTAATTCCTACGCTTCCAGTACATCTTATTGTTCTCGTATGCGTGCTTTTTAGTGCTGTGACTCATCGCAATGAGCTTCCAGAGCATTTTTTGACACTAATTATTATGCTATTAAATATTCCGCTAGCTTTTGCATGTGGCGCAATTGTTCTTAATTCTCTATAGTCATGGAAAAAATTATCATCCCCAAACTTAGAGAATTCTATATTCCCATAGGAGGTCTTTTACTATGCTTCATTTTACTTGCGATACGCATTAAGATGACAGGATCCTTCTTCTTTCTCTTCTTGATATGGAACCTATTTCTTGCCTTTATACCTTATGCTTGCTCGCTACTTTTAATATCAAAAGAACAATGGATGCAATCTAGCTGGAAATGGATTCCTATAGCAATGATATGGTTATTGTTTTTACCTAATACACCTTATTTAATAAGTGATCTACAGCACTTGCAACATAGCTCCCCAGATGTTATTTGGTACGATATCTTAATGCTTATAGCCTTTGTGTGGTATGCGTTATTTATAATGTACTTAACGGTAAGTGATATGCAAAAGCTTCTCATTTTAAAATTGAGACCTCAATATATTTCTTATGTTATCATAGGCGTATTTATACTTTGTGGCTTTGGAATTTATCTAGGTAGATTTTTAAGA
Source organism: Dokdonia sp. Dokd-P16 (assembly GCF_003095655.1). NCBI lineage: Bacteria > Pseudomonadati > Bacteroidota > Flavobacteriia > Flavobacteriales > Flavobacteriaceae > Dokdonia > Dokdonia sp. Dokd-P16. The sequence continues at coordinate 1,887,563 of NZ_CP029151.1, read as the reverse complement.
TGGAATAGCTGGGATATTATTCAAAACCCTATGAGTCTTGCTAACGATATATGGTATCAAATAAGGTATCCATTTATAAATAGTAAAACCTGGATAGTCACATTTGGCTACGCAGCTATCATGATACTTTCCTTTTTTGGACTACAATTCACTCATTCTAAACACAAAAACTAATGCGCTTATCACTTAAATACATCATCGCATTCTTAGTCCTACTAGCGACGGAAATATTAATTGCTCTCTACGTACACGACGACTTCATAAGACCCTACCTAGGCGATAGTATCGTTGTAGTATTAATCTATGTGTTTATTATGGGATTGTTTAATATCCCGAGAAGTTTTAAAAGCAAAAACATTACTGCGCTGGCGGTATTACTATTTGCTTTTATAGTAGAAGGCCTACAAGCAATTTCCTTTATAAACTACACTGGCCTAGCAGATAATAAATTGTCACGCATTATTCTAGGTACCTCGTTCTCGTGGTGGGATATGCTTGCGTATGTAGGTGGATATCTCTTTATAATAGTTTTTGAAAAACTTAGAGAACAAGCTTAGTCGCTCTCAACATCTCGCGTTTGCCTGGAGGTCCTGGGAGTCGCTCTACTAGAAAACCTACAGCTTGCATTGCTCTACGAGCAGCTCCCTGAGCGCAGTATGTTGTCAAAACACCGTTAGGCTTTAAAGCTGCAAACATCTTAGTAAAAATAGCTTCTGTCCATAATGTAGGTTGAACTCTTGGTCCAAAGGCATCAAAATAAATTAAATCAAAAACCTCACTATCAGTAATATCTTCAAAACGCTGCTTACGCTTTGTAAGCTTAAAATGATCACTTATTACTATTTGCTTTTCCCAAGCAGCATCGTGTAAGTCGTTATAAACGCTTGTAGCGTCCTCTTCCTCTAGCTGACTAGCATAATCCATTGCTGCAGCTTCCTCTTGAGAAACTGGATAAGCTTCTGCTCCCACATAATTAAAAGAAACTTGATATTTATCTGCTTCAAAGTAGGTAAGCAACGCATTGAGTCCTGTTCCAAAACCCATTTCTAGTATCGCAATTTCTTTTTGATCTTGATGTTGAGCCACGTAGTGCTCTACCCCTGTCATTAAAAATACGTGACGCGCTTCTTGTATCGCTCCATGTTTAGAATGGTATTGCTCATCCCACTCTGCAATATGTATTGTCTTTGAGCCGTCTCCTGTAGTTATAATTTCTCTTTTCATTTCTGTTAGGTAATACTAGTAAAAAAAGGGTAAGCCTGCGCCTACCCTTTTCTAATGATTTTATAAAATAGAAATTACTCTGCTTTAAGTAACACCCCATCTGCCATAAAACGTAACTCGCGTTCTGGCTTTGTGATTGCAGCAATCTCCTCCTTGGATTTCCCAGCATCTTCTGCCATATGACGTAACTCGCCTACAGATACTTCTTCTAGATATGCTTTACCTTCTACAATTGCGCTACCTTCTTTTGTGTCCGTAGGCACAAAGAATCCGTAATCTTTAAACTTTACAAATACTTGCTCTTCATATGCTATATCTAAGCGCATCCAGCATCCTTTTGAGGCGCATACTGCGTTTATAGGTGCTTCAAATTTCACAACTGCAGTATCACCTTCGGCAAGTGCTGCATATCTTTCTGCTACCTCGCTTTTTGTTAATGAATTTTCTGAAGAAATTGCAGCTCCATAACTCACATACTCATCTTGTAGCGTGGTATTTACAGATTCCGCTTTCGCGAAAGCGTTATCATTTGCACCTTCCTGCTCCTTACAGCTCATTATAGTAAAGGCAATTAAGAATATTGTTGCTAATATCTTCATAATTAGTTCATTTTAGTTTGTACATCGCAAAATTATGCAAAAATCATCCATTGAGGACGGTAAATCGCTAAATTTGTAGTTATGGAAACAACCTCTACACTTCGTATCGAAAAGCGCAACGCCTCAAAAATAGGCGATGTGGACTTCAGTAACCTTGCTTTTGGAAGCGTTTTTACTGATCATATGTTCTCTATAGAATATGCAAATGGTGCATGGCAACAACCAGAAATCGTTCCTTACGGACCGATACCTATGGAGCCAAGTGCTAAAGTTTTTCATTACGGTCAAGCCGTTTTTGAAGGAATGAAAGCCTTTAAAGATGACAACGGAGATGTCTTTTTATTCCGTCCAGAAGATAACTGGGCTCGTATAAATAAATCTTCTGCCCGTCTTGCTATGCCAGAACTTCCTAAGCATATCTTTATGGAAGGACTTACTGAGCTTTTAAAACTAGACGAAGCTTGGATAAAAGCTGGTGATGGTAACTCATTATACATACGCCCGTTTAACATAGCAACACAATCTGGAGTTTCTGCATCACCTGCAGATCGTTATAAATTTTTAATCATACTTGCTCCTGCACAGTCTTACTACTCTGGAGAAGTAAGTGTAGTTTTTGCAGAGAAATATAGCCGCGCAGCAAGCGGTGGCGTAGGGTTTGCAAAAGCAGCAGGTAACTATGCGGCGCAGTTTTACCCTACAAACCTTGCTAAGGAAGAAGGATACCAACAAATTATCTGGACAGACGCAAACACACACGAATATTTAGAGGAGGCTGGAACAATGAATGTGTTTTTTCGCGTGGGAGATACACTTCTTACAGCACCTACTAACGATACAATCCTAGACGGAATCACACGTAAGAGTGTAATTCAACTAGCTAAAGATGCTGGAATCAATGTAGAAGTGCGACCAGTAGCTGTAAAAGAAATTGTTGCCGCGTCTGAGGCTGGAGAGCTTAAAGAGATTTTTGGTGTAGGTACAGCAGCAGTAGTAGTTCCTTTTAAAAGCTTTGCTTATAAAGGTGAAGATCACAAACTAAACGCACCAGAAAATAGCTACGGTATGAAGTTTAAGAAAGCTTTAAACGACATACAGTACAACCGTTCTGAAGATAAATATGGCTGGAGAGTTGCTGTAAAGTAACACACAGTGCACTTATATCAAGTCCCAAATCCCGCAAGGGTTTTGGGACTTTTTGCTTATAAATAAAGGCTATTTATGTATCTTAAATACGAACTAAAGACTTTTTAAGTAACTTAGAGCCACAAATAAATTAACCATCATATTATGAAAAGAGGCAGTGGTCTTAAGATCAGATTACTTATTGGTGTTGCTATTGTTGCTTTTGCACTTTTTAAAAATTGCAGCAATCGCGAGGAAAATCCATATACAGGAAAAGTACAGGCAATAAGTATGTCTCCAGACGAGGAGATAGCAATGGGGATTCAATATGCCCCACAAATGGCAGAGCAGCATGGCGGTTTACACCCAGACCAGCAACTTCAATCTTTTGTAGACCAAGTGGGAAACAAACTTGTACAAGAAAGTATGGCTCGTGAGACACCTTATAGATATGACTTCCATTTATTGCGAGATGAACAAACGGTAAATGCATTTGCATTACCTGGAGGGCAAATATTTATTACGTATGCCCTACTTTCAAAACTTGAAAATGAAGATCAAGTGGCAGGTGTTCTTGGACATGAAATAGGTCACGTTCTAGGTAAACACAGCGCAGAGCGCGCCGAAAACTCTAGCATGTGGTCTACCATCTCTATGGGTGCAGAGGTAGGCGGCGGCATGGGCGGTGCTGCTGGTTCTATAGGTCAGAGTGTGTTACTAGGTAACGGCCGTGATGACGAGTTAGAAAGTGATGACCTAGGTGTACGTTTTATGATACGTGCTGGGTATGACCCATACCAGATGATAGGTGTGATGAAAATACTTAAAGCAGCAAGTGGTGGCAGTAGCCAGCCAGAATTCTCTAGCACACACCCAGATCCAGAGAATCGTATTGAGCAAATAAAGGAGAGTATCCAGAAATATGGTTACACGGGACCTGCGACAATGTAGCGCAACCGTTTTCGTTAAAACCCTTATAAAACCTCGCTCTCGCGAGGTTTTGTTTTTATCTTTACGTTATAACCTAAGAAGATGAATAAGAAAACAATACTCATGATACTTGATGGATGGGGAATGGCTCCAGACAAGAAAGTATCTGCTGTAGACCAAGCGCAAACGCCATTTATAGATAGCCTTTACAATAAGTACCCACATGCCCAATTACTAACTCATGGTGAGAATGTAGGCCTCCCAGAAGGTCAAATGGGTAATAGCGAAGTAGGCCACATGAACCTAGGTGCTGGTCGCATTGTGTATCAAGATTTTGCTAAAATCAATAAGGCACTCAAAGATGATACGCTTAAGGATGAGCAAGTTTTAAAAGATGCTTTCGCTTTCGCGAAAGAAAGCAATAAATCTGTTCACTTTCTCGGTCTCGTTTCTGATGGAGGTGTACACTCACATATCAATCACTTAAAAGGACTTATTCTGGCTGCCGAAAATGCTGGAGTTCCTCAATCTTACATTCACGCATTTACAGATGGTCGTGATGTAGATCCAAAATCTGGAAAAGAACTTATAGGAGATATTTCTGCTTTCGCGAAAGCGCACAACGCACAACTAGCATCTGTAATAGGTCGCTACTATGCGATGGATAGAGACAAACGATGGGAGCGTGTTGCTCTTGCATACAATCTAATTACCAAAGGTGCTGGAACACCTACTAAAGATGTTGTACAGTCTATTCAAGATAGCTACGATGAAGGTAAGACAGATGAGTTTATTGATCCGCTTTTTGTAACACAAGATAACGAGAGTATATCAACCGTTCAAGAAGGTGATGTGGTAATCTTCTTTAACTTTAGAACAGATCGTGGTCGCGAACTAACAGAAATGTTATCTCAAAAAGATTTTCCTGAACAAAACACTCAAAAGCTAGACTTGTACTACGTTACCATGACAAATTATGATGATACGTTCACAGGAATGAAAGTCATCTATGATAAGGATAACTTAGTAAATACCCTAGGAGAGGTACTTGCTAATGCTGGAAAAAAGCAAATACGTATCGCCGAGACTGAGAAGTACCCGCACGTAACTTTTTTCTTTTCTGGAGGTCGAGAAGAACCTTTTGACGGAGAGTCTAGATTACTAGCACCCTCGCCTAAGGTTGCCACCTACGACTTACAGCCAGAAATGAGCGCCTTTGAGATACGTGATAAAATTGTTCCAGAAATAAATAAAGGAGAGGTAGATTTTGTTTGTCTTAACTTTGCAAATCCAGACATGGTTGGTCATACAGGTGTTATGGAGGCAGCGATTAAAGCTTGTGAGACGGTAGACAGCTGTGTCAAAGACATCGTAACTACCGCCGAAGAAAACAATTACACCGTAATTATCATTGCCGACCATGGAAATGCCGAGGTAATGATTAACCCAGATGGCTCTCCAAATACGGCTCACACAACGAACCCAGTACCCGTAATTCTAGTGGATAAGGATATCAAAAAAATCAACAATGGTATTCTATCTGATGTTGCACCTACAGTTTTAAAACTACTAGGCGTAGATCAACCAGCGGTTATGGATTGTACACCACTAATATAAATTACAAAGACAATGAAACACTTTTATATAACACTCGCACTTCTTGCTCTTATATCAAGTTGTGATAGCTCAAAAAAAGCAGTAGAAGCCACTCCTACTCCTCAAGTTGCAGAAACCGTAGAACCAAAAAAACCTGCCAAACCTGCACTCCCAGCGGTAGTGGTAAAACCTGCTCCAAAACAAAAAACTATGCTCGTAGGTAAAGAAGATAGAAGTGCGCTAAAACAAGCTCCTTTTGATAGTTGGTTCAATCCTAACTATGCAAAATATGTGGTAAATACAGATTACATAAATGACCTAGAAAAAGGGCTAGAAGGCATTACTATCACTACTTTTATGGGAACATGGTGTGGAGATAGTAAACGTGAGACCCCTAGGATGTTTAAGATACTTGATGAAGCTTCTTTTAAAAATCAAGACTTAGAGCTTATCACAGTAGATCGTACTAAGAAGAAACCTACAATGTATACTGACGGTAATAATATCATACGTGTACCTACTTTTATCTTTAAAAAAGACGGTAAAGAAATAGGCCGTATTGTGGAGCGTCCAGTAGAGAGCTTAGAAGAAGACATGCTTAAAATTTTAAATGGAGAACCTTATAAACACTCTTATGAAAACTAATATTATTGCCTTAGTAGTTATTACAGCACTCACTTTCTCTTGTAAAGAAAAAACCACTACCGAAGAAGTTGTGGTAGTAGAAGAGGTAGAAGTTGTAGATGAAAATGTGGACGACAATGGGATTGCCATCCTTTTAGGCGCACAAGAAAGAGAAACCCTAGAGTCTGAACCATATAACAAATGGTTTATGAATAGCTATAAGAATCACACGATAGACATGGAGTCTCTTACGGCTATAAAAGAAGGTCTCAAAGACGTAAGAATTACCATATTCATGGGAACGTGGTGTGAGGACAGTAAGCGTGAGGTACCTGCATTTTTTAAAATTCTTGATGAAGTAGATTATGAAAGTGAAACTGTAAAACTTATCACTGTTTCAGAGGACAAAACAGTTCCAGAAGAACTAGTAAAAGGAAAAGATATAACAAATGTGCCTACATTCATTTTCATGAAAGATGGTAAAGAACTAGGTCGTATTGTAGAGTATCCTCTAGAAAGCTTAGAGAAAGATATGGCTAAGATTCTATCTGGCGCAGACTATAAGCATGCTTATGCTGAGTAAATAGACAATTAATATTTAATCTTAAAACCCTCATCTTCATGAGGGTTTTATTTTGATCAATTTTTTCAAGGAGCTATTAATTTTATTAGTTTAGCGTCTTAAACATTAATCAAAACACAATCAATTTATGAAGTGGTATTTAAAAGTAGTAAGAGACAATTATGCAAACTTTGAAGGAAGAGCACGTAGGGAAGAGTATTGGATGTTTGCGCTTTTTAATGTTATTTTTGTAATGCTTTCTTACATCCCATTTATTGTTGGAGCAGTTATGGAGAGTGAAGCACTAATGATGATAGGAGGTCTATTACTTTTTCTGTACATAGTCGCTCTATTCATACCTAGTATTGCGGTAGTAGTGCGCAGGCTTCATGACCAGGGTAAAAGCGGCACTTGGTATTTCATAGGATTCGTGCCGTTTATAGGCGGTATTTGGTTATTGATACTTATGGCTACAGAAGGAACTCACGGCCCTAATCAATACGGTCCAGACCCAAAAGGTGACTTGATACAATAACAACTATTCAACTTATAATAAAGGGCTTCTAATAATTCATTAGAAGCCCTTTATTATTATGTATAACTAACCGTTGATCTTTTTGTAATTTTGCATAAACTTTAAAGCAATCGAAACAATTAAAACCATAGCGGTAGATTTTGACGGTACCATTGTAGAAAATGCGTACCCAGGGATTGGTAAGCCTATGTTATTTGCTTTTGATACTCTTAAAAAATTACAGCAAGAAGGAAACCGTCTTATTCTATGGACCTATAGAAGTGGTGCTCGTTTAGATGAAGCCGTTCAGTTCTGTAACGATAATGGCATTACATTTTATGCCATAAATAAAAGCTATCCAGAGGAAGTTTTAAGTGAAGATATAAGCCGCAAGATCAATGCAGATATTTTTATTGATGATCGTGATGTACGTGGTATGATGGGCTGGGGAGAAATCTATCAAATATTAGGTAACAGTGCCGAGACATCACCCAAGCTTAAACAGAAACGCAGTAAACCTGCTAGAAATAAAACAAAAAAGAGCTTTATGTCCCGCATAGAGGAGCTTTTTAAAGACGAAAACGCATAATGGCAATTATACAGAAAACTAGAGAAGAGATAGAGTTAATGCGTGAGAGTGCGCTAGTAGTATCTCGTACCTTAGGCATACTTGCTGGAGAGGTAAAACCAGGAGTAACCACACTATATCTCGATAAGATAGCAGAAGACTATATACGTTCACAAGATGCGATTCCGGGTTTCTTGGGTTTATACGATTTTCCGAACACACTTTGCATGAGTCCAAACGACCAAGTCGTTCACGGTATCCCTAACAACAAACCTCTTGTAGAAGGAGATATTATCTCTATAGATTGTGGAGCTATAAAGAATGGCTTCTATGGCGATCACGCCTATACTTTTGAAGTAGGCGAAGTAGCACCAGAAGTAAAGAAATTACTTGAAATTACTAAGCAATCTCTTTACGTGGGAATAGAACAACTCAAAATAGGTAACCGCACAGGTGATGTAGGCTACGCCATTCAAAAATTTACAGAAGATCATGGCTATGGTGTAGTACGCGAACTTGTAGGTCACGGTCTAGGAGCTACCATGCACGAAGATCCAGAAATGCCTAATTACGGTAAACGTGGACGTGGAAAAAAGTTTATAGAAGGGATGGTAGTAGCCATCGAACCTATGACTAATATGGGAACTCGCAATATCACACAGCACAATGATGGCTGGACGATTACTACGCGCGATAATAAACCAAGTGCTCATTTTGAACATGACGTCGCTATAGTTGATGGAAAGCCGGAGCTACTATCTACTTTTGCTTACATCTATAAAGCGTTAGGAATTGAAAGCGATGAGGAAACTCCTTTTCGCCAGCAAGCTTTAGTGCTTTAACAAGTGAAAAAGCTTTTTAAATTTTTCTTAAATGCTATTCCGCGGCCTTTATTAATAAGGGCTAGTTATGTGGTGAGACCTATTATGGCTACCTTTTTAAAAGGTGACCGTTACGAGGATCCTATTGACGGAAAAACATTTAAGAAATTTTTACCGTACGGTTATGGTACGCCAAGAGAGAATGTACTATCTCCATCTACGCTCTCACTCGAACGTCATAGACTCTTGTGGATATGGTTACAGCGGGAAACAGATTTCTTTACTTCACATAGAAGAGTGCTACATTTTGCTCCAGAGCAAGCTTTTTATAAACGCTTTCGCGAAAGCGCACACCTAGATTACACCACTACAGATTTAAACTCTCCGCTAGCAGATGTAAAAGCAGATATATGTGATTTGCCTTTTGGCGAAAACAGTTATGATGTCATATTCTGCAATCATGTATTAGAGCATATCCCAGATGACACTAAAGCGATGCAAGAATTGTATCGTGTCTTAAAACCAGGTGGGATGGCAATTTTACAAATTCCTCAAGAACTAGATAGAGCCACAACTTTTGAAGACGACACCATCACAGATCGTGATGAAAGAGCTAAGATTTTTGGACAATATGATCACGTTCGTGTCTACGGCCGCGACTATTTTGACAAACTAAGAAGCGTAGGGTTTAAAGTAGATGAAGTTGATTACACAAACACCCTATCTCAAGAAGAAGTAAATAGATTTAGACTAGCTCAAGGTGAGATATTACCAGTTTGTTATAAGTAATCTACGAGGTTTTAATCCTTAATATACTTATTAAATCCCTCCGTCATATAAACTCCACCGTCATAAACTAAATAAGCTTCTACGTCTTGACCTTTTAAAGCTTCCTTAGCGCGTTCTAATCCCATCGCCATACACGAAGTAGCCCACGCATCTGCCGTAGCGCAATCTACTGCAATAATGGTTGCACTAAGGACATCACTGCGCTCTGCAGAACCCGTAAGTGGATTTAAAGTATGAACGTATTGCTCGCCTGTAGTTTCATCAATACGATTCTTCCTATAATTACCAGATCCAGCCATTGCCTTGTCTCTTAGACCTACCAATGCGCTATGTGTACGTTTTTCTAAAGGCGAGTCAAGATTTTCTATTCCAACTATCCAAGACTCTTGTTTTCTTTCATTAATTCCAGAAGCCACAATCTCCCCTCCTATATCTACAAGAAAATTGCGGTATCCCTCTTCATTCATAAAAATTGCTACTCTATCTACACCATAACCTTTTGCCACGGCATTAAAATCGAAATATATCTCTGGATAGATCTTTTGGATTTTATCATCTTCACTTAGAGTTACCTTATCCCAGCCTACATACTTCATTAATGAATCAAGAGCAGTACTATCAATCACTTTAAGTGCCTCTGTGTCTCCAAATCCATATGCATTACGCAATGTTCCTACTGTAGGGTCAAAATAGCCTGATGTGGCTTTATTAACCTTTCGCGAAAGCGTATACACATCCTTAAACATATCATCTATTACAATAGTACTATCTCCTCTATTAATCTTAGAGATATCACTATCGGGTAAATAAGTGCTCATTGATTTATTAACTGCATAAATAACAGAATCAATTCCTTTTTTGATACGAATTGCGTCTTGCTCTGACCCAAAATATTTTACGGCATACGTAGTCCCAAATGCATCTCCTTGGATGGTAATCTCATCTGCTACATGATCTTGTTTACAAGAAAGAATAGTAATGGCTAGAAAAAGTAAAAGTAATCTCATTAGGTTATTTCTTGAAGTCCGTTGTATATCTCTCGATAAGGCTTATCCTTCTCTACTGGTAATTGATAATTATCTCCATGTCCTAACCCTACTCCAGCATAAAAAGTGCGGGCTTCAAACTTTATAGCATGATCACGCATTCTTATCATTTGCGCCTCGTCATACACATTTGCATCTTCTGGAAATGTACGAGCTCTTACGATAACGAAATGTAATTTTTTATCCTTGAGAGCCACAAACTGCGGATCCTTTTTAAGCTTAGAATTTACTGCCATAAATTCGTAGCCTTGACTAGTAAGATCATCTCCCACGATATTCATCGCAAGGTTATGAAGCTCTTGTTCTGTGAGGAGTTCTGCCATATTACAAAGATAATATCCACGTTTATTTCTACCTAACCACCCGCTACTTTTGAAAGCCTCAGGAGGATAGAAACACAAAACCCGATACATTGCTGTATCGGGTTCTCTAGTTTTCGCGAAGGCGAAATTATATACTATCCTCCAAAGTCATCAAAACGGATGTTCTCATCAGGAATTCCATAATCTTCTCCCATCTTTTGAACAGCGTTGTTCATAAGTGGAGGACCACAGAAATAAAGCTCGATATCTTCTGGAGCCTCATGTTTACTTAAGTATTGATCAATTACTACTTGGTGAATGAAACCAACAAAACCGTCTCCTTCTCCATCTGTAGAATCTTTTACTTTCCAATTGTCCTCTTCCATAGGCTCAGAAAGCGCTAGGTAGAACTTAAAGTTAGGAAATTCTCTTTCTAACTCACGGAAGTGCTCTAAGTAGAACAACTCACGCTTAGAACGTCCTCCATACCAATAAGTAACCGTACGTCCTGTTTTAAGAGTTTTGAATAAGTGATACAGGTGAGAACGCATAGGCGCCATTCCTGCTCCACCACCTACGTAAAGCATCTCAGACTCAGACTCGTTTATGAAGAACTCTCCATAAGGACCAGAAATCACTACTTTATCACCAGGCTTTTGTGCAAATATATAAGATGAAGCAACCCCAGGGTTAACATCCATCCATTGGTTTTTTGCTCTATCCCATGGTGGGGTAGCAATACGTACATTCAACATAATCTCACGACCTTCGGCTGGGAAGGAAGCCATAGAGTATGCACGTTCTACGGTCTCATTATTTTTCATGGTAAGTGGCCATAAACCAAACTTATCCCATTCTGCTTGAAACTTATCTGGAGTTTCATGCTCCTCTGGGTGAGCCGTGATATCAATATCTTTATAATTGATTGTACATTCAGGGATTTCAATCTGAATATAACCTCCAGCTTTGTAGCCCATATCCTCAGGAATCTCTACTACAAACTCCTTAATGAATGATGCTACGTTATAGTTACGTACTACGGTTGCATCCCACTTCTTAATCCCAAATACTTCTTCTGGGATAGTGATATTCATATCTTGCTTTACTTTTACCTGACAAGCAAGACGCGCTCCATGAGCAAGTTCTTTACGAGAAAAGTGTGGCGTTTCTGTAGGTAATGCTTCTCCACCTCCTTCAAGAACGTGACACTCACACTGTATACAAGTACCTCCACCTCCACAGGCAGATGGTAAGAATATCTTGTTGTTACCTAATGTAGAAAGTAATGTACTTCCTGAGGCAACCTCTACTTGTTTCTCTCCGTTTATTGTAATTGTTACAGGCCCCGATGGAGATAGCTTTTGTTTTGTAAAAAGCAATAATCCCACGAGCAGTAACGTAAGTACTAAAAAGGCAGCGATTGTCGCGATGACAACGCCGGACATTGATGCGGCTAGTATCATAATTAGTTTTCTTTTTCGTTAGCAATTTTGTCAACAGTGATCATAGCTACCGGTTGACCTTCTTCTTTTACTTCTATCTGTGCAGCTTCTACTGCTGGAGCTTCTTCTTCATCACCTCCAGTAAGCATTCCTCCAAAACTCATAAATCCTATTGCCATCAATCCTGTGATGATAAAAGTAATTCCCAATCCTCTTAAAGGTGCAGGAACATTCGAGTAACGTATTTTCTCACGAATGGCTGCAATTGCAAGAATTGCTAAGAACCAACCTATACCAGAAGATATACCGTAGTTGAAGGCAAGACCTAACGTTTGGATATCTCTAGATTGCATAAACAATGACCCTCCTAAGATGGCACAGTTTACTGCAATAAGTGGTAAAAAAATACCAAGTGAGTTATACAGTGATGGCGAGAATTTCTCTACTACAATTTCCACTAGTTGTACCATTGTTGCAATAGTTGCAATAAATAATATAAACGATAAGAAACTTAAGTCATAATCTGCATACTCAGGACCTAACCATGCTAAAGCACCGTCACGTAATATGTACTGATCAAGTAACCAGTTAATAGGTACAGTTACCGCAAGTACAAATATTACTGCAGCTCCAAGTCCTACGGCAGTGGTAACTTTTTTTGACACCGCAAGGTATGAACACATTCCTAAGAATGTTGCAAATACCATGTTATCGATGAAAATGGATTTAAAAAATAATTCAATATGCTCTAACATATCTTTGATTTTATAGGTTTACGCTTTCGCGAAAGCGTGAAAATTGATTCTTAGTTCTCTTCTACTAAAGCAGGATTTCTTGATCTCTGTACCCAGATAATCAAACCTACTACAATAAGTGCCATAGGTGATAGCAACATAAATCCGTTGTTCTCGTATCCTATACTGTACAGTCCTGTTTTTTCAATAGGATCTCCAAGTACTTTAAATCCAAGAAGTGTTCCTGAACCTAGAAGCTCTCTAAAGAAACCTACCATAATAAGTATCACACCATAACCAAGTGCATTACCAATCCCATCTAAGAATGATCTGTAAGGTCCGTTTCCTAAAGCAAATGCTTCAAAACGCCCCATGATAATACAGTTTGTAATAATCAGTCCTACAAAGACAGATAGCTCTTTACTCAGCTCATAAGCAAATGCCTTAAGCGTTTGATCTACCACAATTACTAGCGTTGCTACAACGATAAGTTGCACAATGATTCGAATTTTTGAAGGAATCACATTACGTAAAAGCGATATTACAACGTTACCAATCCCGAGTACAAAAAGTACAGAAATTGCCATTACAATAGATGCTTTTAATTGCGCTGTAATTGCAAGTGCAGAACAAATACCTAATACTTGAATAGTAATTGGGTTATCATCTGCAAGCGGATCAAGTATAAGTCTTTGATCTTTTTTTGATAGTATCGCCATTATGCTTTGGTTTTAAAATCTTGAATAAATGGAACGTAATTCTTAAGTGTGCTCTTAATCATCGCACTTACACCATCACCTGTGATAGTAGCTCCTGCAAGAGCATCTACTTTATTATCTTCTTTACGTTCGTTTTTTGGATCGTTATTACCCTTTGCTACAGTGATTCCAGAATATTGTGTCTTAGACATTATCTGCTCTCCTGTAAAGTCATCCATAAAGTAACGCTCCTTAATGTTTGCACCAAGTCCCGGAGTTTCTCCTTTGTGATCAAAGTATACACCTTGTACTACTAAGTTATCATCCAAAGCTACGTAACCCCAGATAGCATCCCAAAGTCCTTTACCGTACATAGGTACAACATAGAACTTCTGACCATCTTTCTCACCTACAAATAAAGGCATCTTACGCTCATTTTTAGGTAATTTACTTTGCTTCTTCATATCTACAGTAAAAGCCTCATCACTCTGTGTGATTTTACCACTCTGTATAATGTAAGCTTCCTTGATGTATTTGTCATACTCTGCCTCTACCTTATCAGTAGGGATAAAGTTAACACCACCTTCACCTTCAACATTTTCATTCACACCCATTGCATACAGAATATTCTGTTGCTTTTCAAAGCGCTCATTTTCTTTAATTGCTGGCTTAAGACCTGTTGCAAGCCCTGCAAGCACTCCACCTACTACAACTACCATAATAGTTGCAAATAGAATCGTATATCCGTTTCCGTCTGTCTTTGCCATCGTTATGCTGTTTTAAGTTTAAGACGTTTCATTCTCTTCTTCACATTACCTTGAACCACGTAGTGATCAATAGTAGGAGCAAATACGTTCATTAATAAGATCGCAAGGAATACTCCTTCTGGGTATGCTGGGTTAAATACACGAATCATGATAGAGATAAATCCTATTAAGAATCCGTAGATGTATTTTCCTTTATTAGTTTGTGATCCTGTAACTGGATCTGTTGCCATAAACACAGCACCAAATAAAATACTACCTATAATAAGGTGTTGCCAGAAAGGAACACTCATTAATCCGTAAAACTTACTTGAGCTATCAATCCATCCTGCGTCAACTACACCATTAAAGATAAGCCCCATTACTAGCGCTCCTGCTACTGCAGAAAGTATGATTCTCCAGCTTGCTATCTTTGAAAAGATCAAAAATGCCGCTCCAAAAATGATTAAAAGCTTTGATGTCTCTCCTACAGAACCTGGTATAAAACCAGCAAACATGTCCCAGTAGTCATAAGCAACAGTACTATTTTGTGCATAACTACCTAAAATGGTTTCTCCAGAGATTGCATCTGGCTGTCCAGCCATATCAACTGCTTGGTGTACCCATACTTTATCTCCTGACATCCAAGTAGGATATGCAAAGAATAAGAAAGCACGGATAGTAAGTGCAGGGTTAAGGATGTTCATCCCTGTTCCTCCAAATACTTCTTTACCTATTACCACACCAAAGATTACTGCTACCGCAAGCATCCATAATGGAATATCAATAGGAACAATAAGTGGCACAAGCATTCCCGTTACTAGGTAACCTTCTTCTACTTCGTGCCCTTTTATAACTGCAAAAATAAATTCTACTAAAAGACCTACACCGTAAGAAACCACAACAAGTGGTAATACTGTCCAAGCCCCCATTGCAAAGTTATCCCAGTTCCAGAAATTTGCATCAAAGAAACCTACAGCCTTATACTCTGCTGCTGTTCCAGCTACTTCTGCAACTGCGTAGTAATGCTGGTATCCAGCATTAAATATTCCAAATAATAAACAAGGAATCAATGCGATGATTACCGTATTCATTGTTCGCTTTAAATCATCTACCGCTCTTATGTGACCACCACTGTGTGTAGTCTCGTTAGGAGCGTATAAAAAAGTGTGAAGTGCGTTGAAAGCCGGAGCCATCTTCTTCCCTTCATACTTCATTTTAAGCTTATGTAAACTTTCTTTCATTCCCATAACTTATCCTATTTCTTTATACATAACATCTAATCCCTTTCTGATAATTTCTTGATGTGGCTGTTTAGACACACACATGAATTCAGTAAGTGCAAAATCTTCTGGAGCAACTTCATACATTCCAAGTGCTTCCATCTCATCTAGATCTTCTACCATACAAGCCTTAAGGATTTGCATAGGGTAGATATCTAAAGGAAAAACCTCCTCATAGTTTCCTGTTACTACAAACGCACGGTGCTCACCATTTGTATTAGTATCAAGATCATACTTTTTATTAGGCTGCATCCATGAGAACGTAAGTGCTCTAGATGGTGATATCTTATCAAAAACTGGCTTATTCCAACCGAAGAATTCATAATCATCTCCTTCTGGGATAGCTACAAACTCTGTTGCATAAAAACCTAGAGCTCCTTCTGGACTCACTTTACTACCAGTAAGTACATTACCAGAAATAAAACGATTATTATCTCCCTCTACTCCTGCAGCATAAGCAAATGTAGAAACCTCTGCTCCTATCATTGTCTTGTAATACTTAGGCGCTTTGATAGATGATCCAGATACAGATATTACACGTTGTGCATTAAACTTACCCGTAAGCAACAACTCTCCAATAATAGCTAGATCCTGTGCAGCAATCGTCCACGCAGTTTCTCCTTTATTAATTGGGCTTGTTTTATTAATTAAAGTTCCAACGTTCCCAGCTGGGTGCGGTCCTTTTACTGTATGAGTCACAACATCTTTAAGTCCAGAAAATATAGAAGAGCTTGCTCCTATAGATACGTGAACACCTCCAGAAGTAAGCGTTGCTAGTGCAGAAACTGCTGCTTGTAAGTGCGCCTCCTTCCCTGCAAGAACAAAGTCAAGATCTGCAGCAAGTGGCCCTGTGTTTAATCCAGAGATAAAAATCGCCTTTGGAGTTACTGTTGGATTTGCAACAACATCATAAGGACGTTGCTTTATAAATGGCCAAACTCCTCCTTCTAGCAATCTCGCTTTTACTGCCTCTGCACTTGCAGATGCACCTAAAGCTCCTAGATCACGAGTAGCACCAGCATAATCTGCTTCAATCACAATATCAGTAATAACACGACGTGCGCCGCGCTTGATTTCTGTAATTGTTCCAGCAACTGGAGATACAAATTTGATTTCTTCTTGAGACTTTGAGTAAAATATTACATCTCCAGCCTGTAGGGTCGCTCCTTCTTTTACGACCATTTTAGGGGTAATGAGATGAAAATCTGAAGGTCTAATAGTTATGGTACGCGATCTAGGCGCTTCAGAAATTGTTTTTTCTGCTTCGCCTACTAATCGGATATCAAGACCTTTTTTGATTCTGATGTCTTTTGACATATGTCAGTAGATTTATGTTATCTAAAATCCTCTTAAATTGAGGTTTGCAAATTTACATAATACCGTCCGTATTTCCGAGTGTGACTAAGTGAAAGTATTATTTATAACACTTCTAAATAATGTTTTACACGACTCATTAAACAAAGCTTCTCAAAACACTATATTTCAAACGTTTTCACCGTAAAAAATATCTCTTTTTAAGATTCTTGTTAAGCGTATTTGCCTAGGGCTACACAAAATTAATTTTTAAGTAACATCACATTGAGGGACACAATTCTTAAAAAGGAATGCAAAAACCTCGCAATCTCAAGTTATGCTCCATTTTTGAGATTCACTTCTCGCTATCACATTTTCGCGCAAGCGTAATTATCAAACATCATCATTTGCCACACCATATTGATTAACGCAATATCTCGGCATCAAAATTGTTTATATTTGGTATCCATCCATGTTTTTATGAGACCATATTTCACCATTTTATTGATTGTAATTTCGTTATCTGTTGCTGCTCAAGCAGTACAAGAACTTCCAGAACCTGCATTTATAAAAACTGTACAGTTTAATGAAAACAGTACTACTGGCACCTCGCTGCCTATTATAAAACTGGGGAGCAGTTTGCGACTTTCTTTTGACGATATTATAGGAGATGAGCGCGATTATTTTTATAAAATAACACATCATAATGCAGACTGGACACCTAGTAATCTCGTGCGGTCTGAGTTTATGGATGGCATGGATAATGTGCGTATCCTCGGGTTTGAAAACTCGGTTGCCACCCTGCAACTCTACACCCATTACGACCTGAGCATCCCTAACCAGATGACTAAGAGACTTACTAAAACAGGTAATTACCTCTTGAGTATTTATGATGAAGATGACAATCTTGTTTTCTCCCGTAAGTTTATGATTTTTAATCCTCAATATAGTGTGGGAGCAGAGGTTAAGAGGTCTCGCGACTTGAGATACATAGATAACAAACAGGTGCTACGCTTTTTTGTAGATTCTGGTGATGACCTCATTATCAATCCAAAAACCAATTTACATACTGTTCTCATCCAGAATAATAACTTAAAAACTGCTATTACAGGCATAAATCCACAATATAATATAGGGAGCAAACTTGAGTATCGCTATGATCAAGAAACAGCTTTCTGGGGTGGTAATGAGTTTTTTAACTTTGAAAATAAAGATGTGCGATCTTCTACATTTGCCATACGCAGCATAGAGCTTAAAAGTCTTTACCACAACTACCTATACACAAGTCCCGCTCGTTATGATGAGCCATACACTTACAATCCAGACATTAATGGCAACTTCTTAATCAACACTTTGCAAGGTCGCACACCACTTACAGAAGCAGAGTATGTGTGGATTCACTTCTCTTTACAATATCCAGAAGTTAGCGACGGGCAATCTATACATATTTATGGTAACTTCAATAATTATGTAATCGACAAGAGCACTGCACTAACTTATAATGGTGACTCACGCCGTTATGAATTACCTTATTTACTTAAACAAGGATTTTACAATTATCGCTACGTACTAGTGAATGCAGATGGAAGCATAGAAGAAAAAGACAATATAGACGGCAATTTCTGGCAGACAGAAAATGATTATCAAATATTAGTGTACTATCGCAGACCAGGTGGACGTTTTGATGAACTCCTAGGATATGGCACTACAAATTCTAGCCAGATTACAAACTAATTACAACATATGTAGTTAGCATTATTTCTTTACGCTTTCGCGAAAGCGTATCCTTCTAAAAATCCTATATTTATATCGTGAAGGAAACAGAAATCAAATCAACTAGCCGAAAGGCGATGCGATATAGAGGAGTAGAATGCTTAAACTGCAAGCACCCTCTAGAACTCTCTGACCGCTTTTGCGCATACTGTGGTCAAATAAACACCACCAAGAGACTTACGCTCAAAGATTTTATAGCCGAATTTATTCTAAGCGTTTTCACCTACGACTCTAAATTTAGGTTCACTATAAAAGATTTACTCTTCAAACCCGGCACCATCACCCGCAACTACGTAGACGGGAAGAGGCTTAAGTATGCAAACCCTTTTCGATTCTTTCTTAGTGCTTCTATCTTTTATTTTATTCTACTTGCGCTTTTTGGCCTCTTTGAAGATCCTCAAGCGACTAATCTGGATAACAAAGCTTCCATTATAAATGGTGGAAAGGAGGACGTTGCAAACATTCAGAAATCCATAGAAGAAATAGATTTTGGTAATGTGCAAAATTACAATCAAGAACAAGCCGACTCATTAAGCAACGAGATTGAAGAAAAAATTAACGCTGGTATTGTGTCTATCACTACCAAAAAAGCGCAACGCAAGAATGAAGAGAAAAAGGAGTTTATATTTATCACAGAAGACTCACTCACCGCTGCCTACAAAGGATCAGGCAGTTATTTAAATATTCTAGCACACAAAGCAGAATACTTCTACAAGTTTAATAAACACACAGATATATCAAATCCAGCAACAGCGCTAGACAGCTTAAGGTACCCTAAAACAAAGACCAACATATTTCTATACACCAAGACAAATGACTTCCAGCGTGTCCAAGAAAATCCAGTGAAATTCTCAAAATATCTACTTTCTAAAACCCCATTCTTTCTGTTTTTCATGGCACCTTTTGTAGCCCTTTTCTTTTGGCTTATTTATTCAAAAAAGAAATTTAACTACATGGAACACTTGGTTTTTATCTTCCATATATTCAGTTGGATATTTGTGGTATTAATTATCTGTTTACTTCCAGATTTATTACTTCCAGGAGATAATATTCTAGCCGCCATACTATTAATTCTAGTAGGACCGTTCTACTTTTACAAAGCACTGCGCAATTTTTATAAACAGAAGAGGCGGTGGACACTTATAAAATTTGTATTTTTAAATATCGTATTTTTTATAAGCACCCTATTTTTTGCACTTATATTCTTTACGATTACTGCACTTTTATTTTAAGAATGGTACAACAAGTTACACAAGGAATTAAAATTTCTGTAGAGACTACCTTTGAGGGCACATTTTATAAAAATCATAAAATGCGCTATGCCTTTGGCTACAAAATAACGATCGCAAATCAGAGTAAAGATAGCGTGCAACTTATGGCTCGTCACTGGAGAATCACAGATGCCCTTAGCGCACCAGAGACTGTTGCAGGAGAAGGTGTCATAGGTAAGAAACCCGTTCTTAAACCTGGCGAAAGCCACACCTACAGTTCTGGATGCTTGCTCAACTCTGCCTTTGGGGCAATGCAAGGTTTTTACCAAATGGTAAACTTTACTACTACACGTAATTTTAGAGTAAAAATCCCAGTATTTAAGCTGAGTGCACCGTTTGCTTTAAACTAATAGCCGAGAATTTTTGAGAAGTAAGCTCAAGGCGAAAAAGTGAATCTCCCTGCTCAAGCATGCAATATGCACAGTTACTATCATACACAAAACGATAATCACTCACGGCAGAGAAACCGTCTGGAAATGCTGCGACACCTTCAAAGTCCTGCTCGCCAAACTCAGTAAACCTCCTAACAATGCCTTTTATCTCAGAGAGAATCTCAAGGTGAAAGTAAGCACTACTGCCTGTGCCCTCTAGAAAGTGAACATTTTCTGGCAAGTTCATTTCCACTTCTAGTTCATGTGCCGCAGGAACTCTTCTATCAAAGTAGTTTGTGAGATTCTCGCGTAGCGCAGTAGAATTATAAGGTGCAATCACACCATTAAAAATCTGATAAACCCCTTCTTGGGATGCGCTTTTCTCTACATTACCAATGGTACTTGGCGTAAATTTCTTGTTACGCTTTAGGTATTTAATAATAGCCTTATCTTCTGTGCTAGCTAGTATCGTTTCTGTAACAAAGCGAGCGCAATTACTTCCTATTTTTCCAAAGGCTTTATAAGGAACGCTTCCTTGATTTTGCAGTGAGTGAATGTAAGCAAGTGCTTTCTCATAATTAATGTTCGAGCAAAGCGAAGCTACAAGTCTTCCAGACCCATGCGTTTTTTCTGGATGTGCATCAAGCCAAAGCAAAAGCTCATCTAGATTTTCAAGCGTTCCATTATTTACAATTGCCTTTACAGGTACTTCAAGTTCTACATCTGTATTAGCTCCTCGCACACGCCCTTTTCCTTTGGGAGTAATATATCTGCCAAAATCAAAATATTGTGCTTTACCAGTCTTATTTTCTATAAGCACAAGTGCCGCATGACCCGCTTTAATATGAGTACGTGTACCAAGCCCCATCAATGGTAAAATTTTACACATGAGCTCATCAGACATTTTTACAAACGTATCTGGAAACGCGAGTACTATAATCTTCCCGTTATAAATCACGCAGGTATCATTTCAAATTGCTTAGTGTAAACCTCATCCTTTTGAAGATCATTATAGGTCATCACGCAAGTGTCATCTATTTTTTCTACTTGAGTAACACTTACTGTTTTTAACAGTCCGCGATTAATCTGTAGGTCTACATGTGCATCACCTTCCCCAGCCTTAGTATGAAAGTCAAATAAACTCTCTCTACTCCAATCTGTAGTTTCTTTAAATGCAGCAAACCACGTACGACGTTTTTCTTTCATAGTAGCATCATATAATGTAGATGAGGACCATATTTTTGGCTCATTATCCAGTACTGTTATATGTGCTTTACCACCGTCCCAAACTAATTCTGTCGCCTTAAGATCACCACTCCAGTCTATAGCTACAATCGTAAAAGGCTCAATACCCTCATAATTGAACGTATCGATAGCCTCAGATAAATCGGCTGCTTTGAGAAGTTCCTTTACAATGATACCTCGGCTCATTCTGTAACTTTCTTTTCTCACGTGTATTTCAAAACCACCGTTAAGCAAGCATATCATCCTACTTTTTTCAGAAACACCTATCCACGTTCCACCAGCGACGGCATCTTTTGGAAATAGCATTTTTGTTCCATCCACATCATAAAAGTCTGGAGCGAGCGTGATTCTACCCACCGCTTCATCACGATTAGACGTAAGAATGAACGTGTTATTTTTTTTCGGAATATAGGTTACAGTACACATTGAGGGATAAGTCGCAGTTTAATGGGTGAAATTACGAAAAAAAGAATAGTAAGGTTTCCTAAGGTTTGTTTCTAAGTTACGCTTTCGCGAAAGCGTAAAAATCCCACTTGTTACACTCTTCCCAAAGACCTGTATCATCCTATCTTAAATTTGTAACTTTACAACTCGTAAAAAACAAAATAAAAAAACATCATGGGAAAAGGATTTTTTCAAGTTCCAGTTGCTGTAAACGAAGAGGTAAAATCGTATGCTCCAGGCTCTCCAGAACGCGAGGCAGTAGCAGCAGCTTATAAAGAATTATTTAATGCACATACAGAAGTACCGATGTACATCAACGGTAAAGAGGTGCGCACAAAAAATACACGCACGATCACTCCACCACACGATCACAAGAAAGTGGTAGGTGAGTATCATCTTGCAGAAAAAACACACATTGATCAAGCGATTGCTGGAGCACTAGAAGCTCGTACAGAGTGGGCAGAGCTTCCATGGGAGCAACGTGCAGGTATCTTTCTTAAAGCTGCAGAGCTTATTGCAGGACCATACCGCGCAAAGATTAATGCTGCAACGATGATCAACCAGTCTAAGACAATCTACCAAGCAGAGATTGATGCTGCTTGTGAGCTTATAGACTTCTTACGTTTTAACGTGCAGTTTATGACAGACATCTATAACGAGCAGCCAGAGTCTACTTCTGGAGCTTGGAATAGATTAGAATACCGTCCACTAGAAGGATTTATCTACGCGATTACTCCTTTTAACTTTACTGCAATTGCTGCAAACCTTCCTGCTGCCTGTGCACTTATGGGGAATGTAGTAGTATGGAAGCCTTCTGATAGCCAGATGCTTTCTGCTAAGATTATTCTTGACATCTTCCGTGAAGCTGGAGTACCAGATGGTGTAATCCAAGTTGTACATGGAGATCCTATCATGATCACAGATACAGTACTTGCAAGCCCAGATTTTTCTGGACTACACTTTACAGGATCTACACACGTATTTAAGAATATCTGGAAAAAAATAGGTGAGAATATTCACAATTACAAAACATACCCACGTATCGTAGGTGAAACTGGTGGTAAAGATTTTATCGTTGCTCACCCTAGTGCTCCTCCCAAGCAAGTTGCAACAGCTATCTCGCGTGGTGCTTTTGAATTCCAAGGACAGAAATGTAGTGCGGCAAGTCGCGGTTACATCCCTGCTTCTATCTGGGAAGAAGTAAAAGAGTACGTTATAGAAGATGTAAAGTCTTTTAAAATGGGTTCTCCAGAGGATATGACTAACTTCATTACTGCGGTAATACACGAAGGATCTTTTGACAAGCTTGCAAAATACATTGATCAAGCGAAAGAAGATGCAAATGCAGAGATCATCGTAGGTGGTGGACACGACAAGAAGAAAGGTTACTTTATTGAACCTACTGTTATTGTAACAACAGATCCTAAGTATACAACGATGCACACAGAGCTTTTTGGCCCAGTGATGACTATCTACGTATATGAAGATAAAGATTGGAGTGAGATGCTTACACTAGTAGATGAGACTAGCGAGTACGCACTTACTGGAGCAATACTTTCTACAGATCGTTATGCTGTACAAGAAGCTACAAAGGCTCTTAAAAACGCCGCAGGTAACTTCTATATTAATGACAAGCCTACTGGAGCAGTTGTAGGGCAACAACCTTTTGGTGGAGCTCGTGCATCCGGAACTAATGACAAGGCTGGTTCTATGCTTAACTTATTACGATGGGTAAGCCCACGTATGATTAAGGAAACATTTGTAACTCCTACAGATTACAGATACCCTTTCTTAGCAAAGAAGTAATAGACTAAGACCATTATTAATGATAAAGCCCATTCTTTAAAAGAATGGGCTTTATTTTTTACATACTATGATGATTGGTTTACTGTATAAACCCTACTCCAGCTGTTGTATTTGTAATAGGGTCTATGATAATAAATGAACCTCCTTGTTTATGATCTGTATAACGATCATAAAAAAGTGATTTGGCAAGTTTAAAATGTACCGTTGCAATTTCATTAATTGTTACTTCACTTGCGCCAGCTTCTGGTGTAGAAAAATCTGTAGGGATGATTTCTTGTATTTGAGACACCTTTGCAAGTATGCGCTGCGTTGTGTGCTGTAGCTCGTACTTTTTACCCGCCGTAAGCACCATGTCATCCATCCAGCATACGGTTGCTGTAAGCTCTTTGGTTTGTTGAGGCACCTCGGTAGACTTCACAATGACATCACCTCTAGTGACATTAATATCGTCTTCTAGCGTGAGTGTTATAGAATTACCCGCTTGGGCTTCTTTATAAGAATCTTTGTAGCTGAATATGTCTTGAACCTTTGAAGATTTCAAACTAGGCAGTACCGTTATCTCGTCTCCTACTGCTATTGAACTTCCATACACCTTACCCGCATACCCTCTAAAATCATGAAATGCATTGGTTTTTGGTCGTATTACCGATTGTACTGGAAAACGCATAGGCGTATCGCTAGCTGCTTCTGGTGTTACGTTTTCTAAATACCCTAAAATAGATGGTCCTTCATACCAGCCCATTTTCGCGGAAGCGGAAGCCACATTATCACCTGTAAGTGCACTTATAGGAATAAACGTTATCTCTTGATCTTTATAACCACTCTTTGCTCGAAGTGCATCAATGTCATTTTTAATACTATCAAAAACAGACTGATCATAATCTACCAAGTCCATTTTATTTACTGCAATTACCACGTGCTTAACTTGTAAAAGCGCATTAATAAAGAAATGCCTAAATGTTTGCTCGATAACGCCTTTTCTAGCATCTATAAGAATAATAGAAACAGCAGCATTTGACGCTCCTGTAATCATATTACGAGTATACTCTACATGCCCAGGGCTGTCTGCTATAATATAACTTTTAGTAGGTGTCGAAAAATAAATGTGTGCTACATCAATCGTGATTCCTTGCTCACGCTCTGCCACTAATCCATCTGTCGCGAGTGAAAAGTCTAGGTAATCATACCCTAACTTTTTACTGCTTTTTTCTATAGCCTCAAGTTTATCATCAGTAAGTGATTGCGTGTCGTATAACAACCTACCTATTAAAGTACTCTTTCCATCATCTACACTTCCAGCAGTTGCCAGTTTCAATACTTCCATAATCTAAAAATAACCTTGTTGTTTACGTTTTTCCATTGCTGCCTCACTTCGTTTATCATCTATACGAGCTCCACGTTCTGAAATACGGCTTACTTTAATTTCGTTTACTATCTGTTGGATGGTAATTGCCTCAGAAGCTACAGCGGCAGTACATGTCATATCACCTACGGTTCTAAAACGCACTACACGATCTTCTACCTCTTCATTGTCATCTCTATACACACAATCTGAAGCACTCCATATCATCCCATCACGCTCAAACGTTTTTCTTGTGTGTGAAAAGTAAATACTTGGAATTTCAATTTGTTCTTGTTGTATGTAGCTCCACACGTCAAGTTCTGTCCAGTTTGAGATAGGAAAAACGCGCACGTTTTGTCCCAATTCTATATTACCGTTGAGCAAGTCAAATAATTCTGGTCGCTGATTTTTTTCATCCCACTGTCCAAAATCATCTCGTACGGAAAAAATACGCTCTTTTGCTCGTGCCTTTTCCTCATCGCGACGAGCGCCACCAATACATGCATCAAACTTAAACTCCTCAATAGCATCAAGTAATGTAGTTGTTTGTAGACTATTTCTACTAGCATATTTACCAGTTTCTTCTGTCACTTTCCCTTGATCAATTGCGTCTTGCACATTGCGTACAATTAAATTGAGTCCAAGTTCCTTTACTAGATCATCTCGAAATTTGATGGTCTCTGGAAAGTTGTGACCCGTATCCACATGTAATAATGGAAAAGGAATCGCAGCTGGGTAAAATGCTTTTTGAGCAAGCCTCACCAAGGTGATACTATCTTTTCCTCCAGAAAATAACAACACTGGATTTTCAAACTGAGCAACTACCTCTCTAAATATATAAATGGACTCACTCTCGAGTGCATTAGTCTTTAATATCTCTTTCATATATCTCTCTGCTTAGAGATGTAAACCACATTCTCTATGTTCTAATACTTTTGTTGGGTCATTATAACTATGTTCATTAGGCAACTTATGATCTATTAAGTACTTGTCTAACTCACTATCTGACCAATAATAAAAAGGGCTTACTTTAAGAACGCCATCTTTACTTAAACTTAAAATATCTAGGTTATCTCTATGTGCCGTTTGCCCTTGTCTTAAATTAGTAAACCACACATCTGGCTTATGTACTTCCATAGCTCTACGGAAAGGCTCTAATTTCACCTGTTCTGTAAATTCTTTATGACTTTCATCTGCAACCGAAGGATTACCCATCACTACATCACGATGAGCACGGGTTTGTTGTGGTACATATAAGTCAATAGAAAGTGCTAGTTGATTAATAACCTCTTCTGCATGTTTATAGGTTTCTGGAGTATTGTAACCTGTATCACACCATACTACATTAATCTTATCGAACTCTTGAGAAACCACGTGTAAGATGGCTGCCTCATAAGGCCTGAAATTTGTTGTTATTACAGGTTTTTCAGCATGTTCTAATGCCCATTTTACAATATCTGACGGGCTTTGTGATTTTAAATCACTATTAAATTGTGTTATTTGCTCTTGAGTAAACTTCATTATTTTCCCCATTTTATTAAATTCCAAACACGCTCATGGAAAAAGTAGAGCGCCATTTTTGATACTAATTCTACTGCCCCTATACTCAACGCTAAGGCTAGCGTACCAGTTACAAACCACGAAATAGCGATTGTATCAAGTGTCCCTATTGCTCTCCAGCTTATGGACTTCACAATACTGCGCATAGGTTTTTCTGCCGAAGCAGGAGTTTTCTCTTTAGAAGTATTTTTTGATTGTTTTAAAACAAGCGAATCGATAATCATTTCAGAATTATTTATTCCTATCGGATTACTAGGGTTAATCGGCAAATGTAAAATTATTAACTTAGGTTAACAAGAATAATTGTTGTTTTAAAGAAAAAAGCGAGTGAATAGTACTACGAACTAGCAGCCGCTACAAGGTCTGCAAGCGTATTCTTCTCTAACACAAGAAGTGTGTTATCTCTTATTTGTATCATTAAACTATGAACAGAACATGCATCCTCATCTTTACAATCTGCACAACGTTCATAATAATTGAGAGATACACATGGCAGCATGGCAACGGGTCCTTCAAGTACTCTCATGACCTCAACCATTTTGATATCCTTAGGCTCACGACGCAGTTGGTATCCACCACCTTTACCTTTTCGGCTGGATACGAAGCCCGCTTTTTTAAGCGTAAGCATAATGCTTTCAAGGAATTTTTGAGAGATATTTTCACTTTCAGCAATGGTGCCTATTTGCACCAAAGCATCTTCCCGTTGTTCACGGGCAATGTACGTTAGGGCTTTAATGCCGTATTTAGTTTTTCGCGAAAGCATATCTAAAACGAAAGTACTAAAAAACTCTACTTAGAAATAGGGATAATTTATAATTAAAAAATACCGGCATACACGTATTGAATATTAATTCTAAAATAATTCTATCTCATCGTGAGCTTTAAAATGTTTAACGACACCGAAAAATCATACACTATTCACACCGAAAAAATTTTACAAAATTCCCCTAACTTATTTATTACAAGTACATAAAGAACCTTTATTTTTGATAAAAGAAAAATCCCTCAACTTCATTAAATGTTTAAAAATTTCTTTTTTTTATTCCTTTTTGCATTATCTATCTCTTATTCTAATGCGCAAGTTGGTATAAATACTACAAACCCAGATCCATCATCGGCTCTTGATATATCATCTTCTAATCGTGGATTATTACTACCTAGAATGACAGCCGTAGAGAGGGATGCTATTGTTTCACCTGCAGAAGGATTATTTATTTATAATACAGATAGTACTTGCTTTCAATTTTATAAAGCAACTGGATGGTCTGATTGCCTTGCCGAAGCCCCTACCACTTCCTTAGATTGTACTTCTCCAATAGCAAATGGAACTTTTGCCACAGGAGTTCCTCTTGCTGGTAATGGCACTATCACCATAGATGTCCTAGTAAATGTAGTAGGCCCTTATTTGATTACAACAAATACCGTAAATGGTTATAGTTTTACGGGAGCAGGAGTATTTACAAATGCAGGTTTAACAAGTGTTACGCTAACTGGTGTTGGCATACCGCTTATTACTCAAACAGATACTTTTACAATATCCCTCGCTGGAAATTCCAATTTATGTACTGTAGACGTCACTACAGATTCCATACTTAAGAATTGCTTAGAATATCTGAATGCAGGGGAAACAGCTGATGGAATTTACACTATTGATACAGATGGCGCTGGGCCTCTGGCACCATACGACTGTTACTGTGATATGACAAATGACGGTGGGGGCTGGACTCTTGTCTTTAATCATAATATTGCAGGAGGATATTGGCTAAATGACACCCAAGCCAGTGAGTTCAATGTTCTATTACCAGGACTCACAACTCCTAAATACTCGATTTTGAGTAGACTAGATGACCTTAAAAGTGATAGCGATTATGAGTTTAGAATCTACTATCCTACATTCAATTTAAGAAACCACTGGAAACAAGATTTTGATCCACGAAGTGGACCTGGCACAAGCCCCGTAGCTGGTTACGTGCCGATTAGTATTGATATGACTCAAAATGGTTGGGGAGGACTGGAAGGGTCTGGAGGTAATACATACCTTGATGGCTCTGTAGGTTTTGGAAATTGGTTTTATTCAATAGGTAGTAGAAATCCTTGGAATGGTGGACTTCCGTCAAATGGTACTGCAGTTAATGAGGTACAACTATACGTTAGATAATGATGCCGTCTGCTAAAATTTAGAACATGTCAAAAACTACCTTCACATTCATCATATCATTGTTATGGTCTACCATAAGCTTTACTCAAATAGGCATTAACACCACATCTCCAGACCCATCTGCTGCGCTAGATATAGTATCTAAAGACAAAGGAGTCCTACTCCCTGCATTAACCACCCAAGAGCGTGACGCAATAGCCTCACCTACAGCTGGACTCTTTATATATAATAGTGATGATCATTGTTTTCAATACTACAAGGGAACTTCATGGTCTACCTGCCTTGCCGAACGTGGTGAGAACACCCTAGAATGTGCATCAACCATTATAAATGGTACTTACACAAGTGGTAATTCTCTTAACACGACTAACACCATCACTATTGATGTGCTTGTTAAAGTTATAGCATCCTATATGATAAGTACAAATACCACCAATGGCTATAGCTTTAGTGCTACAGGCATCTTTCCTAATTTGGGAATGAATACCATTACACTAGCTGCCTCTGGCACTCCTATAACAAACCAAACAGATGCGTTTACCATCACGCTAGATGGAAGTCCAAGCACTTGTACTGCCACTATTGTTGTAAACTAATGGCAACTTTTAACACCATAACTTAGAAAACAGCCGCTGCTATCTGTCTAATATTATCACTTTTACCCATAGAATAGTAATGAAGCACGGGGACTCCTGCGGCTTTGAGCTCCTTACTTTGCTGGATACACCACTCTATCCCTACTTGCCGAATGGCTGCAGCATCTTTTGCGTTTACAACTTCCATCACTAATGCATCTGGAACATCTACACTAAAGCGTTGCGGAATTAAATTGAGTTGCTTCTTTGTCGCCAGCGGCTTGAGACCTGGTATAATAGGTTTTGTAATACCTGCGGCTCTACACTTATCTACAAAGTCAAAGTACTTCTGATTATCAAAAAACATTTGAGTTACCACATAACAGGCCCCAGCTTCTAACTTTTTCTTTAAAAAATGAATATCACTTTCTAGACTTGGAGCTTCTAGGTGCTTTTCCGGATAACCCGCTACTCCTATGCAAAAATCTGTTTTGGCGCTATTCTGCAAATCTTCATCTAGGTAGGTGCCATTATTTAAGTCTATAATTTGCTCTACGAGGTCTTGTGCATAGATATTTCCATTTTTATTGGGCTTGTAGTAAGTTTCACTCTTAACTGCATCACCACGTAAAGCCATCACGTTTTCAATACCTAGAAAATCCATATCTATCAAAAAATTCTCAGTATCTTCTTTAGAAAAACCTCCGCAAAGTACGTGCGGCACTGCATCTACCTGATAGCGGTTTTGGATTGCTGCACAAATCCCCACTGTTCCTGGGCGTTTTCGCACCACCTTTTTCTCTAGCAATCCATCTTCTCGCTCTTTATAAATGTATTCCTCACGATGGTAGGTTACATCTATAAAAGGAGGCTTAAATTCCATAAGCGGATCTATGTTATCAAAAATGGTATTGATATTTTGGCCCTTAAGAGGCGGCAATATTTCAAATGAAAAATCGGTTCTCTTCTCTTCTATTGCCTTTGCTATGTGGTCTCTTACTTTTGTCATAATCTACTCTGCTATATTTGGGGTGAGCCATTTTTCCGCTTTCGCGAAAGCAATATTTTTACGGCTCGCATAGTCCTTTACTTGATCTTCTTTTATTTTTCCTAGCCCGAAATACCTTGCCTCAGGATGCCCAAAATAATAACCACTTACACTTGCCGCAGGCCACATTGCCAAACTTTCGGTAAGTGAAACACCTATTGACTCTTCCACACCAAGCAACTTCCAAATAGTCTCTTTCTCAAGGTGATCTGGACAAGCCGGATAACCTGGCGCTGGACGTATTCCTTGGTATTTTTCTTTAATTAGATCTGTATTGGCTAGCGCTTCTTTGTTAGCATATCCCCAGTATGTTGTACGCACTTCCTTGTGTAAACACTCGGCAAAGGCTTCGGCGAGTCTGTCTGCAAGTGCTTTAATCATGATGGCACTATAGTCATCTAGGGCTTCTTCAAACTCTTTTGCTTTTTCGGCTGTTCCAAATCCTGTCGTAACACAAAAGGCGCCTATATAATCTTGAATACCACTTTCAAGCGGAGCTATAAAATCTGATAGTGAAATATTTGGCTTTCCTGCTGCCTTTTTGGATTGCTGGCGTAACGTTCGGAAAATGACTCCTCCAGCTTCGAAAGGAGACTTTTTATCATCTTGCTCAAAGCTCCCTTCGGGGGTTGGGGGAATTACAATATCATCTTGGTTATTTGCGTTTGCTTTAAACAGCCCAAAAGTTGCCTTTGCAGTGAGCCACTTCTCGTCAATAATTTGCTGGAGCATTTGTTGTGCGTCTGCAAATAGTTCGCTGGCTTGTGTTCCCACCACCTCATCTGTCAAAATTTCTGGATACTTACCATGTAAATCCCAACTTCTAAAAAACGGACTCCAATCTATAAAAGGCATCAGTTTCTTCAGGTCTAAATGTTCAATCACTTGTACACCTAGTTCTTTTGGAGCGACAATATCTTCGGCTTTAAAAGTTATTTCTAATTTATTTGCTCTCGCCTGCTCAATCGTCACGTATTCCTTAATGCGTTGTCTTGAGTTAAAATTTTCGCGAAAGCGTGCATACTCATTTTTTAATTGATCTTTAAAAAGAATACTTGAGTCTTTCTTTAATAAATCACCTACAATAGTTACTGCTCTACTTGCATCATTTACGTGTACCACCGCATTGTTATAATGAGTATCAATTTTTACAGCGGTGTGTGCTTTGCTCGTGGTTGCACCGCCTATTAACACTGGAATTTTAATATCTAGACGTTGCAACTCTTTAGCTAGATATACCATCTCATCAAGACTAGGCGTAATCAAACCACTAAGCCCTATTACATCTACATTTTCAGCAATGGCTGTGTGGATGATTTTTTCTGGTGAGACCATCACACCTAGGTCGATAATCTCATAATTATTGCAAGCAAGCACTACAGAAACAATATTCTTACCTATGTCATGTACATCACCTTTTACGGTAGCCATGAGGATTTTACCCGCACTTTGATTACTGCCAGAAGTTCCATTTTTAAGTTTCTCTTCCTCTATAAAAGGTAACAAGTAGGCAACGGCTTTCTTCATTACCCTGGCCGATTTAACCACCTGAGGCAAAAACATCTTCCCACTTCCAAACAAGTCTCCTACTACGTTCATCCCACTCATTAAGTGACCTTCTATCACTTTAATAGGAGCATCGACAGATAAGCGGGCTTCTTCTACATCTTCTAGAATGTAGGCATCTATTCCTTTTACAAGTGCTCTGGTGATACGACTTTGGATATCTTCTGTTCTCCAGGCTTCCGTCTCCTTTTCTGTAATTTCTTTTTGACCTACAGTTTCTGCAAATGCTAGTAGTCGTTCTGTTGCATCATCTCTTCTATTGAGAATTACATCTTCTACACGCACCAATAAATCTTCTGGAATGTTATCGTAAATCTCCAGCATAGCAGGGTTTACAATACCTATATTCATCCCGGCCTTTATCGCATGATATAAAAACACAGAATGCATTGCCTCGCGCACTGCGTTGTTACCTCTAAAACTAAAAGAAACATTACTCACCCCACCACTTACAGAACAATGAGGTAAATTATCTCTTACCCATCGCGTGCCTTCTATAAAATCTAACGCATTGCGTTTATGCTCGTCCATTCCCGTCGCCACTGGAAAAATATTAAGATCAAAAATGATGTCTTCTGGCAGGAAATTGACTTCATTAACCAAAATCTCGTAACTACGTTTTGAAATCTCAATACGACGCTTATAATTATCTGCCTGTCCCACCTCATCAAAAGCCATAACCACTACGGCAGCACCGTATCGTTTTATTTTTTTTGCTTGCTCTATAAATTGCGTCTCACCCTCTTTAAGACTTATAGAATTTACTACGCACTTCCCTTGTACGACTTGAAGACCAGCTTCTATGATTTCCCACTTTGAACTGTCTATCATTATAGGAACACGAGAGATGTCTGGCTCTGCAATGACTAGGTTTAAAAACCTAACCATCGCCTCCTTTCCATCAATAAGGCCGTCGTCCATATTGATATCTATAATTTGAGCGCCATTTTCTACTTGATCTCTAGCGACAGATAGTGCCTCGTCAAATTTCTCTTCTTTTATAAGCCGCAAAAATTTCTTTGAACCCGCCACATTTGTACGTTCACCCACATTTATAAAATTACTTTCTGAAGTAATTATTAGTGGCTCTAAACCTGAAAGGCGCATATATCTGGGTGTAGTATTCATTATAAGGTTATTGATCGTGGAGTCACTCCTTTTACAAGTTGAGCAATAGCTTTAATGTGAGCAGGTGTAGTGCCACAACAACCACCCACTATATTCACAAGATCTTTGTCGATATATTTTTTAATCTGCGTCGCCATTTGTTCTGGTGTTTCATCATACTCACCAAAGGCATTAGGCAAGCCAGCATTGGGATGAGCAGAAATCCCGTAGCTAGTAACATTTGCTATTGCTTCTAGATGCGGTTGTAATTGAGAAGCTCCTAGCGCACAATTAAAACCAACACTAAGTAGTGGAATGTGAGAGATAGAAATCAAAAAAGCTTCTGCCGTTTGCCCAGAAAGCGTGCGTCCAGATGCATCTGTAATCGTACCACTCACCATAATTGGTATGTCTGAGTTCCGTTCTTCTTTTACTTCCTCTATTGCAAAAAGACAAGCTTTTGCATTAAGGGTATCAAACACCGTTTCTACAAGCAACATATCCACACCTCCGTCTAGTAAGGCTTCTACTTGTTGTTTATAAGCTACTCTGAGTTCTTCAAAGCTCACTGCACGAAATCCTGGATCATTTACATCTGGAGACATGCTTGCTGTTTTGTTTGTAGGCCCTATACTTCCTGCTACAAATCTTGGTTTGTGCGGTTCTTTTTCTGTAAAAGACTGAGCAACTTCCTTAGCAATTTTCGCGGAAGCGTAATTTAAATCATACACGTACTCCTCCATCTCATAATCTGCCATTGCGATGGTGGTACTTGAGAAGGTGTTAGTCTCCACAATATCTGCTCCTGCTTCAAAATACTTGCGATGCACATCTGCAATCGCAGCAGGCTGTGTAAGTGACAGCATATCGTTATTTCCTTTTACAGAGAGGTGAAAATCCTTAAAGCGCTCTCCTCTAAAATCTTCTTCAGAGAAGTTATATGCTTGCAGCATAGTTCCCATAGCTCCATCAAGAACCAAGATTCTTTCTTCTAATGCGCATGTGAGTTGGCTTTTCATAATTGATTAAGAGCTTGAAAAATGTCACTTTTAATATCTTCAATATGTTCTAGACCCACAGAAATACGGATTAATCCATCTGTGATTCCTACGGCTTCACGCTCGTCTTTTGACAATTTTCCATGAGTTGTACTTGCAGGATGACTTACGATTGTTCTAGTGTCTCCCAGATTTGCCGTGAGGGAACACATTGTGATAGCATCCAGAAAGTCACGTCCTTTTTCTAAACCTCCGTGTATCTCAATGGTGACAATATTTCCACCAGCTTTCATTTGCTTTTGAGCAAGTTCATACTGCGGATGCGATGGCAAAAATGGGTAGCGCACCTGCTTGACTTTACCGTGAGATTCGAGGGACATAGCGAGCTCGTGAGCATTGTCACAATGACGCTCCACGCGTACCGCTAGTGTCTCAAGACTTTTTGAAATTGTCCACGCATTAAATGGAGATAATGCAGGTCCCGTTGCCCTTGCAAATCGATATATTGTATCTACTAATTGCGCACTTCCCACGGTGATTCCTCCCATGGTGCGTCCCTGACCATCCAGTAATTTTGTTGCAGAATGTATTACAAGGTCGGCTCCATAGTGTATAGGCTGCTGTAGATACGGTGTTGCAAAACAATTATCTACTATAAATATGAGATTATGCTTTTGCGCAAGCGCTCCCAGACGTTCTAAGTCTGCAATTTCTGTAGCCGGATTTGTAGGAGACTCTACATATATGATTTTTGTGTTAGGCTTTATTTTTGAGGAGATTTCGTCTAGCTCAGTAATATCAAAGTAGGTATGAGTGATTCCCCATTTAGGTAGGTGTTTTGTAAATAATGTGTGCGTATTCCCAAAAATCGCTCTCGCCGAAAGTATATGATCACCACTATCAAGTAAGGCGGCAAACGTGCTAAAGATAGCACTCATCCCAGTTGCAAAAGTCACGCCTTGCTCTGCGCCTTCTAGCAAACAGATTTTTTCCACCAGCTCTGCACAGTTAGGGTTTGTGTAACGGCTGTAGATGTTGCGCTTTTTTTCTTCGGCAAAAGAGGCTCTCATTTCTTCGGCGCTATCAAACACAAAACTCGAAGTGAGATATACCGGCGCGGCATGCTCTTGATGCACAGAGCGCTCAAGCTGCGTGCGTATGGCAAGTGTTTCTGGGTGATGCTTGCTCATTAATTGAGGCTTTGCGTTATCTTAATTATATCGCTTAAAACACCTCTTGCCGTTACTGCTTTACCAGCTCCCGCGCCTTGAATCACAAGCGGCTGATCACCATATGAAGCGGTATAAATCTCAAAAACAGCATCTGCTCCTTGCGTTTGACCTAGTGCTGTAAACTTAGATTCTTGTACTAGTTTTACCTCGAGTTCTTGCGTTTTGACATTGAGTTCTCCCACGTGACGTAGCACCTCATTGTTTGCAAGGTTCCTTTTACTCTCTGTAAAAATGGTGTCAAGTGTTTTTACGCTTTCGCGAAACTGTGATAAAGTAGTTTTTCCATTAAGTTCCTTAGGCACTAAAGATTGGATTTTTACATCTCCAAACTCCTTTGCAAGGCCTATCTCTCTACTTAGTATTAATAACTTGCGAGCAACATCTTTCCCCGAAAGGTCTTCTCTTGCGTCTGGCTCAGTAAGTCCAAGTGCGTCTGCTTCTAATAATATGTCTGAAAAGTCTTTATCTTCCTTAGAAAAATTATTGAACAAGTAACTTAATGATCCAGAAAAGACTCCTCGTATCTTATGGATCTCTTCTCCACTTTCATAGAGGTTTTTAATGGTTTCTATAATTGGTAATCCGGCTCCAACGTTTGTTTCGTAACCAAATTTCTTCTTATTAAGTGTAAGCGAAGCTCTCAACTTTTTATAGAAATCGTATGACAGTGTGTTTGCAACTTTGTTTGCTGTAACAATATGAAAACCATGTTCCACGAGGTCTATGTAATTATTTGCAAAGGTTGCGCTAGCCGTTACATCTACTGCTACAAATTCTTGTTCTTGCTCATGCTCATGACTTTTTTGCTCCTTTAACTTTTTCGCGAAAGCGTAAATATCTTCAAGCGTATACGGCTGCGCTGCGGTCTCAAAATTAGAACTCCAGCCAGAAGTGACGTTATCTTTAAATAGCGCCAACTTAGAATTTGCTATACAAAAAATGTTGAGCTTTCTATTTGTTGTTTTTTTATTAAAATCTGTGATCTGTGTGATAAGCGTGCTCCCCACATTACCGATCCCAAAGATTACTATATTTATTTGTGACATAACTGTTTTTGAAAAATAGGTTGTACGATAGCAGCGAGCTGCTCGTATTCAATTAAAAAGGCATCGTGACCGTGGATGGAATTTATCTCATGATAGCTAGACGTAATTCCCGCTTCTTGCAGCGCAAGGTGTGTATCATATATCTCATCTGCTAGAAAAAGTCCGTCGGTATCTATTGCGACAAGGTGCACTTTTGCTGTAAGTTGGCTCACTGCTTCATTGAAGCTTTGTTTACCCTTTGTAATATCTGCCGCAAGCAATAATTGATTCATTAATTTATAAGAAGCAATAGAAAATCGTTCTGACAATCGCTTGCCGTGATGATCTAGCCAACTTTGAATATTATATAGTGAATCTTCTTTTTTGGTGCGATTAAATTTTTCTTTAAAAGAGGCAGGCGTGCGATAAAAAGTCATCGCATGAATGCGTGCATCATAGATAGGTCTCTGAGAATGATTCAATAAACTATCTTGAATGTGGCATTGTGCAATGACCCAGTCGGTCGCTTTCCAGTCCGTTGCTATTGGGATAAGGTGCTCTGCTAGATTAGGTCTTTGTGTTGCAAGTTCCCAAGCAATCTGACCACCAAGCGAACCTCCTATTATGGCAAAGAGTTTTTTAATATTTAAATGCTCAAGTAATGTAATTTGAACCTTTGCAATATCGCTATTAGTAAATGCTTTATAATTAAGCACTAGATGATTTTGATTATTATCATAACCATTCCCAGGAATATCCATCGCAAGTATGGTATAGCAACTTGTATCAATCGCTTTATTTCTACCAATCAAATCACTCCACCAACCGTTTTCTCCAGTTATAGAAGAGTTTCCCGTAAGCGCATGATTTACGAGCACGACAGGCGCTGTACCTAATGGCTCACCAAACAATTGATACGTAACATGTAAATGACAAGTGTATCCCGAGTATGTTTTAAAATCTTGTAAATCAATGTGTGAAAGCATAGCCTATCTGTAGATTAAAAAAGGGAGTCCCTATGAACAGGGGACTCCCGCACTAATTAATTAACTAAGATTAATTACACTAAGACGTTTTTATCTACTCGCGCAAATGCTGCCACGAGATCTTCTTTTAAATCTGCTATATCCTCAAGACCTACAGAAAGACGTATTAAATCTTTAGTCACGCCTGTGCTTACTTGATCCTCATCACTAAGCTGTTGATGGGTTGTACTTGCAGGGTGAATTATAAGCGATTTACTATCTCCTATATTTGCTAGCAGTGAGAAAAGTTTAGTTTCATTTGAGATTGTTTTTGCACTCTCAAAACCTCCTTTTACACCAAAGGTCACAATTCCGCTCTGTCCTTTAGGCAAATATTGTTTTGCAAGGTCGTTGTACTTACTAGAAGCAAGACCTGGATAATTTACCCATGCCACCTCATCACGAGTTTGCAACCACTCTGCAAGTTCAAGGGCATTTTTTGAATGTTTCTGTAACCTAAGTTCTAGTGTTTCTAGACCTTGTAAGATTTGGAATGCATTAAATGGACTCAAAGCGGCACCATGATCACGCAATCCTTCTATACGCACTTTTGCAATAAACGATGCTTCCTTAATCACATCCCAGTAAACTAAGCCATGATATCCTGCGGAAGGCTCTGTAAATTCTGGGAACTTACCATTACTCCAATCAAATTTACCTGCATCTATAATAACTCCGCCTAGTGCGGTACCGTTACCGTTTATATACTTTGTAAGTGAGTGAATCACGATATCTGCACCGTGCTCGATAGGGTTGAGTAGCGCTGGTGTTGCTACGGTGTTATCTACAATGAAAGGGACTTTGTGCGCTTTCGCGAAAGCGGAAATACCTTTTAAATCTAATACGTCAAGCTTAGGATTACCTAATGACTCTACAAAGAAAGCTCTCGTATTTTCTTGGGCTGCCTTCTCAAAATTTTGAGGATCTGAAGGATCTACAAAAGTGGTTGTAATCCCAAAACGTGGTAATGTCACACTCAGAAGATTCCATGTGCCTCCGTAAAGACTACTAGAAGCTACAATGTGATCTCCCTGCTTTAGTAACGTAAGTAATGTAGTGTTAATTGCCGCAGTTCCTGAGGCGGTCACGACGGCTGCTAGTCCGCCCTCTATCTCTGTAAGGCGTTTTTCCAGCACGTCATTTGTAGGGTTATTGAGACGTGTGTAAATAAAACCTGGCTCAGACAGGTTAAATAGGTTTGCTGCATGGTCTGCATCTTTAAAAACATAAGCCGTGCTCTGGTAGATAGGCACCGCTCGAGTTCCTCCATTTGCTGCATAATCGTGTCCTGCGTGCAACGCTTTGGTTGCCAATTTTTGTGTACTCATTTTTCTCTTTTTTGTCCCAGTACTACTAGGATTAATTTTAGCGATTCACTTCGTGTGAACGGATTAAAAACAAAAGCCAAATATTTCCAATACGAACCCTTATCTCAAGGTCGAGGAAATGTTTAAAGAAAAATATTATAAGAAAAAACATAAGCACATACCCGTGAGGTACTTGCTCGATGTTATCTATCCTCAAGTTTCGGTAATGAGCGATTCTTGGGTAGAATGTAGCACCTTCTTTCTAAATGAAAGGGTTGCTAAGGCTTCATAGGGTCATTCCCTCAGCCTTTCTTGATAACATTTATTCTGTTCATTATTCCGCTTTCGCGAAAATCTGAACTGTCATTGAACTTTGTGAGCACAAATATTGTAAAAACAATTGTACAAAAGCAAACTTTTTAGAATATTTTTCTAAAAAGTTTTATAAAAATCATTCTTTCAGTAAAATATTCAGTCTTAATAATTTTTACAGTATAATATTCTAATTGAGATAGTGAGACGTTTAAATTTGCCATCTCAATTTTCACAAAACAATAACATAACCCTACTAAATTGGTAGGATAATGGATTGTTTATATTATTAAAGTTTCTTTACCTTTGTGGCATAATTACGAGGACAGATTTGACTGCTTGCAACCTCATTAAAAAATGGCTAAAATCAAACATAAGACTTTAACGTTTCTTATGTTATGTTTCTACCCAGCACACGTCAAATCTACTTCTTGACAAAAAATTAAAAAATGGCTTATTTATTTACCTCAGAATCTGTTTCTGAAGGACACCCAGATAAAGTTGCAGATCAGATTTCTGATGCGCTTATTGATAATTTCCTCGCTTTTGATCCCCAATCTAAAGTTGCTTGCGAAACCCTAGTTACCACTGGACAAGTAGTACTTGCTGGTGAAGTGAGATCTAGTGCTTACTTAGATGTTCAAAAAATCGCTCGTGAGACCATTAATAAAATAGGTTATACGAAAGGTGAATACATGTTTGACGGAAACTCTTGTGGTGTATTATCTGCCATACACGAGCAGTCTGACGATATTAATCGTGGTGTAGATCGCGATACTAAGGAAGAGCAAGGAGCAGGAGATCAAGGAATGATGTTTGGCTACGCTACTAAGGAGACAGAAAACTTTATGCCACTGGCACTTGAGCTTTCTCATAAATTACTTATTGAACTAGGTAACCTACGTCGTGAAGATGACGAGATTACTTATTTACGCCCAGACGCAAAAGCGCAGGTGACTATAGAATATAGTGATGAAAACGTACCTCAACGTATTGACGCTATTGTAGTTTCTACACAGCATGATGATTTTGATGAAGACGAGGCAATGCTAGGTCGCATACGTGGAGATATTCAAGATATTTTAATACCTCGCGTAGTAGGTTTATTACCAGAAAATATTGCAAACCTTTTTAATGATGATATTAAGTATCACATTAACCCAACTGGGAAGTTTGTAATAGGTGGACCTCACGGAGATACTGGTCTTACAGGTCGTAAGATTATTGTAGATACTTATGGTGGTAAAGGAGCTCACGGAGGTGGTGCTTTTTCTGGAAAAGATCCATCAAAAGTAGATCGCTCTGCTGCCTATGCAACACGTCATATTGCAAAAAACCTCGTTGCTGCAGGAGTTGCAGATGAGATTCTTGTGCAAGTTTCTTATGCTATTGGTGTTGTAGAGCCTATGGGAATCTTTGTAGACACATACGGTACTTCTAAAGTAAACTTATCTGATGGTGAGATTGCAAAAAAAGTTACTGCACTATTTGACATGAGACCAGCTGCTATTGAAAGCAGGTTAAAGCTACGTTCTCCTATGTATAGCGAGACTGCTGCTTACGGACACATGGGACGCACAAACGAAGTAGTTACAAAAATCTTCAAGAGCTTTGACGGTAAAG
Source organism: Dokdonia sp. Dokd-P16 (assembly GCF_003095655.1). Lineage (NCBI taxonomy): Bacteria > Pseudomonadati > Bacteroidota > Flavobacteriia > Flavobacteriales > Flavobacteriaceae > Dokdonia > Dokdonia sp. Dokd-P16. Next base: position 1,846,882 of record NZ_CP029151.1, on the reverse strand, counting down.
AAAAGGATATCGAAGTAGAATTATTTACTTGGGAAAAACTTGATTATGTAGAGAAAGTAAAAGAAGCTTTCAACCTATAATTGACTTATATATGTTTAAAAAAGGGAGCCTAGCGGCTCCCTTTTTTTGTGTTGTACATTATAACATTAGGGACGTAGGTCGTTTTATTATCACTCATATGTGCTCACTGTTATGCGATTTCTCGATAGGCTCGAAATGACAACTGCCACTCGATTATAATTACTGAGGCTTTCTTACTGTTATGTGATTTCTCGACAGGCTCGAAATGACAGATGTTTAATTACTCGAATACGATTTTATCTACTTCAATCTCAAAATCTGTAGCAGCTTTTGTGTTTGAGATCAGTCCGAGGCGAATGATTGATGCTAGATCATCTTTGTCTGGGTGACCTTCCAAAGGTTCACCAAGTCTATATGTTCCAAAATCTGAAAGATTGTAAGTGACAGTTTTCCACTCACCTTCCGTTATCGGTAAATTGATTTTATAATTCGGTCTCCAGAATCTTTTGTACTTATTGAGCGTAAGTGCAAAGTCTTGCCCTGTAGATTTGTATCGAACAGTTACTGCGGTATATCGCGATAAGTCATAAGATTGATACGGAGTTCTTAAGGATGCGAAACCTCCATTATTCTCAAGACTTACGCTTCCGCGAAAGATGATACTTTCTGCAGATTGCTCCACCTCTCCTGTAGATAATCCTCCCATAACACCGTCCAGAACGACGAACCAGTCGTCACAATTATCACAAGAGGTTCCAAAATTAAAAGACAAAGGAGAGGTAATCATAGCTGTTGTAATTAATAGGGCTAAGAGATATTTCATAGCTTTTTTTTTATAAAGTTACGCTTTCGCGAAAGCTTAATCCTTCAATTTAAAAGACTTTTAACGAGCTAGATAGCCACAAGCCTTAGCATACTCGTTATAAATTATACTTCACCGTAAACATTGCGATTCTGGGCTGCACAAAATACTCTGTATTTGAGATTGTAAAATCATTTACATTGTTACTTGAAATGGTATCAACATTCAAGAGATTTGTAGCCTGTATACGGAACTCCCACTGACTATCTGGTTTCTGGTAATACAAGTTTGCTTCTAGAAAAGAGTACATGTTATCTATCTCTGTACTATCATCATTATCATCATAATTATACAAACTCCAGTCTGCACCTATTGTAAATCCTTTACCTAAATTCCACTCTGCATTTGCAAAAGGTCTGTTTGTAAAGAATGTTCTATCTGTCACACCATTATCAGAGTTTGTGCTTGTAAAGTTGTAGCCAATTTCAAAATTTGGCGCTTCTTTGAAGTTAGTCTCTGCGCTCGTTGTATAATTCTGCGTTAAGTTTTTTGTATTTCTATCCTCACCATTAATAATGTTATTAAGGTCACTGTAGCTTCCACTTGCACTCACGTTAAGTTTCCACTTCTTAAAACGTTTTGAGAAACGTGCATTTGCACTTAATGTCTCATCTGCAAAGTTTGTGTTGTTTACTGGACTAGCTACTTGGTTTATCCCTACAAAGGACCCAGAAGTCTTGATAGGATCTACTCTGCGAGAATAATTTACTCCTCCAAAGAGACTCGTAAAGTTGAACATGCTAAAGCTAAAGTAATTGATACTTGCATTGTGATAGATAGCATTTTCTATCTCTCTATTACCACGATACAAACTGTTGTAGTTATTAAACAATAAGCCTTCGGCAAAATTATTTACGTCTGTATACTGAGCAGTCATTTGGTAATTTACACGTAAGCTTTTTCCTTGAGAAAAATCTAATACCGTAAATAAGTCTGGCAGTAGTCTCACATCACTATCTTCTGTTGTTGTGCCTAGTTGCTCACTCTTTGTTGTATAATTGTGCAATGTTAATCCCGGAGTAATTGTAAAAATTCCCGTTTTAAGTTTATAGTGAAGTCCTACAAACACATCACTAAAGTTAAATGCAACATCATTACCTATGATAGTACCATCCAGTGTCTCGGTAAGATCATCTACTGTTCCGGTTTCTAATATTTGAAATAAGTTAGAATTAAAGTCTTGGCGACTTAAGGTTGTTCCAGCAGTTATATTAATGTTGCTCTTTTTATTAAGAATGTAGTAGTAATCTAATTTTGCATCCAGCTTATTGGTTTTAATATTTTTATTTTGGTTGATATCAAAAAGACCATTTGCGCCAAGCATAAAATCGATAGCGCTTATTTCATTTGTCATATCTGCTGGGTCAGGAGCGGTAAATGGCTCCTGAGAAAGCGTAGCGTTATAAAACGGATCTTCATCTTGATATAGATGCTGGATAGTTCCTGAGAATATGTTGTTCTCATCAAGTGTGTAATATAGATTTACATTTTGATTGATAGAAAATGGCTCATTCTCCTTGTCTTGATCTACCACATCCTCTTGTACAGCACCATCGCGTGTTACGATACTAGTACCGTCTGAAAATTCTGTTTGCTTAGACTTTTTTACGAGCACATCATAATCAAACTGTAAGTTTGCATTAGGCTTATATACAGAACTCATTTTTGCCATACCTAACTGGTTACGCTGATCTGTACTCTCGTTGAAACCTTGTGTAAATCCTTGGTTTATAAATGTATTTAGTGAGTTATTTACAAAGTTTGTCTTGTTATCTGAAAGTAACGCAAGACCGCTTATATCCCATTTTGGATTTATTGTATAAGTGAAGTTGGCCGCTGCAAAACCCGTTTCAATTTCGTTTGCTCGATTGTTCTGTGTGGTAAGGAATCCTAATCCGCTATCACTTACATTAAAAGAAGTCCCTCCTCGCTGATTAAAATTTCTAAAACCTCCGGTAAAATTAAAGTAGTCTCTAAATGTAAATGGAACCTCTCCAGTATTATTGAAATCTGTTATGATATTGATACTTCCCTTAGGGCTGTAATAAAATAGCTTTGCTTTTCCTAAATATCTAAATTTCTCTCCATCACCAGCTCCTGCTGTAAGATCTCCAAACCAGAAATTTGTTTTTCCTTCCTTAAGCTTAATATTAATCGCCACATTATCTTGATCATTACCTAGACCTCTCATTTGAGATACCTCATTATAGTTTTTAAGAACCTCAACCTTCTTAAGTGCATCTGCAGGGATGTTTTTGGTGGCAAGTTTAGAGTCACCATCAAAAAAATCTTTTCCTTCTATCATCACTTTAGAAACCACCTTCCCTTCTACCTCTATCTGGCCGTCATCATTTACTTCAATCCCTGGAAGTTTTTTAAGTACATCGCCTAGTTTTCGCTCTGTTCCATTTGTAAAACTATCCGTATTATAGACAATGGTATCACCTTTAATGGTAACTGGCATTTCATAGACTAACTCCACATTATCCAGTTGATTAGGATCTTCCTTCAGTGTAAAATCTTTAGTAATATCTTGAGCATCCTGAGCAACGTTTATTTCTTCATTTACAGATTGCAACCCTAAGTAACTTACTTTAATATCATAGGTAATTCCCGTGGTAAGATCAAGACGGTAGCGTCCTGATGCATCGGTTATCCCATAAGATTCAAGTGTCCCTTCGGCTTTATTTGTAGCGATGATGTTTGCTAATTCAAGTGGAGACCCTATTGAATCTTTTACGACGCCTCTAAGCGTTATAGACTGGGCAAAGAGCGTCAAGGGTAATGCGAGAAGCATTACCAAAATTATTTTTTTTAGTATCATTTGGATTGGTTGGATTAGTCACACCTGTTATCAAGAGATATTAGGTATGATTATTATATTGATTGATGTTATTGTTTGCTCGCTTTCATTTTTTGATAAGCTCCGTATAAACTTCAACAAACTGAACGCTTACTTAGTTTAAAAACGTCTTCCTCCATGCTGCCCTCTTCTATTACCTCCGCCAAAACGTTCTGCCATTTCTTTGGCTTTTTCTTCAACGATGGCTTGGTATTCCTCTCTACTCACTTTTTTACCTTTTACGGGCGGCTCGATAGCAATAGGCTCCTTAGGATTAAGTACCACTTTTGTACAAAGGATAGTCGTATTGTTTGTGCTAAGCTCTAAAATGAGTCCTGGTAAACCACCAAACTCATCTGGTCCGTGACTCGCAGGGATCATAGGTGTGTACCAAGCAACTATAGTTTCTGACTTAGGTTCCTCTTCTGCTAATTCAATGTCGCTTTTTGTACTAGCAGTAGCAGTAATATCTTCTTTTTTCTCACGATCTCTCTGTCCTTGTCTCGCTCCTCTTCCCATGCGGCTCCACATGTTCTGCTCGATATTTCTAGTCGCTACCGCCTTAAATACTGGATATTGCCCTATTACTTTACTCTCTTTTACGAGCTCCCAGTTTAAATTGTTTAAGGTGTCTTTTACTAAGAAAATCTTACCCATCATATCATTTTCACGAGCGTAATCATTTGATGCACGGTTAGAGTATATACCTCCTTGTGTAAAACCTCCACCAAAACCACGTCCACCTCCACCTTGTCCAGGCGATTGAAGTTGTTCTTCTTCCTTATAGTAAGACTCGTCTTTATTAAAGCTCAGTGTATATTCCTTTTCCAAAAAGCTTTTCATGCGCTCTGCAATCTCTTTTTTACGAGCTTCTGACAGTTGCTGTCCACCACGATTAAAGCGTGACATATCTATCGTAGTTTTGGTTTGGTAAGTTGCAACACCTTCTATTTTCTGTGCTTGAACGGCTGTACTTATTGTAAGTGTCACAAATACAATACACAACCACTGGGATATTTTAAGAGTCATATTTCTAATTATTTATACTTTAGACTTTTAAAGAAGCTCATAGTTTGACGGGTATTCAAATTTTAAGAAAATTTTAAGAACTCTAGTTGCGTATGATTTCTGTGGTTGTAAACACGCGACTTCCATTTTTACCTCTTTCACCTCCGTGACGTTCCATCATTTCATCCATTTTTTCTTCTTGAATCTTATTAAATTCATCTTGGGTAACCTCTTTACCTTTTTCTGGCAGTACTATTTGCACTCCCTTTTTTGGGTTCAAAACTACTTTTGTACACATAAGTGAGAATTTACCATCACTCACTTCTAGTATTAAGCCAGGTAATCCCCAGTACTCATCTGGACCATGATTTACAGGTATATCTAGCGTGTACCATGCGGTGATTGTTCTCGTCTTTGTAACAGATTCTTCCTCCTCTCCTGTCTCTTCATTAAAAGATGGCTGCTCATATTCTTCTGAGATGGTAGCTTTAAAACAAGTGTATACTCCTATGTTTTTAATTTCTTTTTCAAGCACCCATTTCAATTTAGGTAGCGAGTCGTTCACTAAAAACTCCTTCCCCATAATCTCACTTTCCTTTAATAATTTTTGCTCCGTTGTATTGTGATATGTGATGCCTTTGGCTCCAGAAATTGAGACTGTAATCCCATTAGTAGATGGCGCAGGAGCAGCGAGACTTTCTTCTTGTTGGTAAGTAGATTCTGCGCCTACAAAGGCAAGTGTATATTCTTTTTGAAACTGTTTTCTCATCTGAGCTTGTAATTGCTTTTGTATTTCGGTGCTCATTCCATTGTTCTTATCATTATTCATTTTAAAGTCAAAAGATCGTTGTGATTGATAAGTTGCTATTCCTGAGAGTTGTTGTGAGTACGCTTTCGCGAAAGCAAAAACAGTAACCAGTATAGTAATAATAAGTGATTTCATAATTGAATGTTTTTTGATTGATATGATTTATTGATGGTTCAAATATCTGAAAATAAATAAGGTACCAACGTTAACTACCGTTAACGAGTGTTAACCGATTTGTTTAAGAACTCCTTATAAAGCATCTTTGAGACATGAAAGACAAGAGGTACTCTTATATCATCTATTTTATTGTTACCGTAATCACGCTTACGCTAGCCATCCAATTGTATTGGAATTACAAAAACTATGAGGCTGGAAAAGTACAGCTTGTGCGTGATGTGCAAATAGGCCTTGATCTAGCGGTAGACCAATATTATGAGGAACTAGCTGCACAAAACACCATAGGTATTTTCTCAAAGTACGAAGAAGGCTCAGGGGATTATCTTGAATCTGAGAGCTTTAAAGATTTTCTAAGAAAGAAAACGGATACCAGCGTTCTGAGCATTGAACATATACAGATAGAAAATAATCTGGACAGCTTAGGTCTTCTTACGATAGAAGGGGCTCATCCAGAAAAAATAGATTCTATAATACAAAGCCAGCAGCAACAGGCACTTACCAAGCACTTTGAATCAAATAGCGCAAACACCTCAACATTTGTCATTAATGGAAGCTCAAATAAAGACACTTTAAAAAACAACAGTAATATGTTGCAGCGATTCTTTACAAAGCAACGCCTTAAAACAGATAGTGTCGCGAGGTATGACACACTAGCCTCTGGAGAATTAAAGTTGCGCGATAGAAAAAACGCTCTAGAAACACTTACCTCTAAAATAGTTATATCATTTAACGATGACACCATTGACATAAAAAAATTAGATACACTTGTAAAACAGCAATTACTGACATTAGGAATAGATCGCGCTGCGCATAGTCTTACATATAGCCCAAAGGGAGACACCATCTCACGCCCCATTTCAGGGGTTCCCAAAAACCTCAGCCCTACCTATGATTTTAATGTAGTTGCAAATTCAAAATTACTCCCAGCAGAAAGTATACTCTCTCTAGGCTTTAATGACATTACCACCATCATCTTAAAACGTAATCTGGCAGGCATAGTACTTTCGTTTATTCTAATCATAGCAGTAATTGCTAGCCTTCTCTATCTACTCAAAATTATACGAGAACAAAAACAACTCGCCGAGATTAAAAATGATTTTATAAGCAATATCACCCACGAGTTTAAAACACCTATAGCCACCATAAGCGCAGCTATTGAAGGCATACAGCATTTTAACAAAGAAAACGACAAAGAAAAAACAGAGAAATACCTTGCCATGTCTACCACACAGCTAGGTAAACTTAATACCATGGTGGAACGCATTCTAGACACCGCAACACTAGATAAAGAAGATTTATCGTTGAAAAAAGAGCGTTGCAACCTAGTGGAAGTGCTTGAACATTTGATTAAAAAATATAAAGAAATTGCACCTGACATTCCTATAACACTTAAAAGTTCAACATCTTCCATATGGGCTACGGTAGATGTTTTTCATCTAGAAAATGCTATTGATAATCTAGTAGATAATGCCACTAAATACGGTAAACCACCAGTAACCATAGCAATAAGTAATACAAATAGTAACATCCACTTGTCAATTACAGATACAGGAAAAGCACTTACAAAGGATCAAGCATCTCAATTATTTGAAAAGTTTTACCGTGTACCCAAAGGAAATACACATGATGTAAAAGGTTTTGGGATAGGACTATACTACACCAAAACTATTATTGAAAAACACAATGGCTCCATAGAGGTGTCTACTGTTCCACAAACTTCATTTAAAATTACAATTCCAGATGGCAACAAATAAACCTTATATCTTACTCGCAGAAGATGAGCCAGCACTAGGACTCATTGTAAAAGAAAGTCTGGAGAGTCGTGGCTTTAATGTAACACTCTGCACAGATGGTGTTCAAGCGATAAATCAATACCAACTTAAAAAGCCTGACATCTTAGTGCTCGATGTGATGATGCCTAAAAAGGATGGGTTTACTGTGGCAAAGGAGGTTCGTGAACAAGATGATGAGATTCCTATAATATTTCTCACTGCAAAGTCTCAAACGGCAGATGTGGTTGAGGGGTTTAGTATAGGTGGTAATGATTATCTCAAAAAACCTTTCAGCGTAGAAGAGCTTATTGTAAGAATTCAGAATTTACTACAACGTAAAACATTGCAACAAAAGGCTGAGGCTATAACCATCGGTAGTTATATTTTCGATTTCACAAGGCAAGAATTACGCTTTCGCGAAAGCGTACAAAAGTTAACCCACAGGGAGGCTCATTTACTATTTCATCTTCATAAAAATCGCAATGCCGTTCTAGACCGATCACTTATTCTTAAAAAATTATGGGGTGATGATGATTTCTTTTCTGCAAGAAGCATGGACGTCTTTATATCAAAACTTAGAAAAAAACTAAAGGACGACCCTACTATAGAAATCGTAAACGTACGTGGATACGGATATAAGCTCATCTGCTAGTGTGAAGGCTTTGCTTGAAACATATTTACTAGAAAAAAGGTGCCAATCTTACGAGCTCTAAACTTTGCCATCTCTGCCAGTTCGCCCTCATATAGCTCATCTACCGTTTGTACCCAGTGATTAAGCCATACACCAAAGTGTTGCTCATTTATAGTGTAGCCTTCATCCCTATCTACACGTTTGTGCGTTTGTAAAGGTCTTCCCGTAAAAATTTTTTTAAAGAATAAATTGCCTTCCCAAAAATCTGTAAGATGCTCAAAGTGGTGTGGCCAATCTGTAATGTGTTTATTAAAAATAGGTCCCAAATAAACATCACTACGTATGCGACCATAAAAAGTGGTTACAAGTGTATATACATCTTCTCTATTTTCAATCTCTTTTTTCACCTTACAAAGGTATTAACTATAACGGCTAGATTTTTGTACTTTGCTCGTTAATGCATAAACTGATTAACATATTACTTTTACTTGCCACCATCACGGCAGCTAGCCAGAGTTACACCTTAGAAAAGATTAATGAGGTGACAATCGAGGCAGATATTTTTATAGGTATTGATGCTTTCAATGCGCTGTACCACATCAAAAATGATGTTTTATATAAAGATGATGTTAATGAAGGTTATCAATTTACAGCACTACAGCTAGGTGCTATCACTTCGGTAGACATTCTTAATCCGCTTAAAATAAGTGTGTTTTATGAAGCTACAAATACCGCAGTAATACTAGACAATACATTGAGTGAGATTACTCGTATAAATTTTTCTACCATAGATGATTTTAGAAACATAAGTCATGTTACCACAAATGGTGATAGACGTTTATGGGTATTTAATACAGACCTGCAACAACTTGAGATTTTTGACTGGAATACAAATCAAATAACCACACAATTTCCACCTATGCCAGTGAACGCTATAACGGTAGCAACTAATTATAATTTTGCATGGGTAGTAAATGAAACTGGGTTATTTCATTATAATAACTATGGAAGTTTTTTAAGTAAAAAAGACTTTAATGACATTACACTCATTTCCCAAAGTGACGGCGCTCTTATCTTATTCTCACAGGGTAAATTATACTATAAGTCAAAAGAATCTAATGAATTCATAGCACTGAAAACTCCAGATTTTACCATAAAACAACTTTCGTTGAATGGCGAAATCCTGTATCTTTACACCGGTCAAAAGTTAGCTGCTTTCCGACTAAAATTTCCTAAAAAACCTTAACATGCACATTGCAATTGCCGGTAACATCGGAGCAGGTAAAACTACCTTAACTAAACTTTTATCTAAACATTTTAAATGGACTCCGCAATATGAAGATGTAGTGGATAATCCATATCTAGATGATTTTTATAATGAGATGGAACGCTGGTCTTTCAATCTTCAGATTTACTTTTTAAATAGCCGTTTTAGACAATTGCTAGACATAAAAGATAGTGACAAAACGATTATCCAAGATCGTACTATTTATGAAGATGCATTCATCTTTGCTCCTAACCTTCATGCGATGGGTCTTCTTACTAATCGTGATTACAACAACTACAAGTCTCTTTTTGATCTAATGGAAAGTGTGGTAGATGCACCAGATCTTATGATTTATCTACGTAGCTCTATTCCTAACCTCGTATCACAAATACATAAGAGAGGTAGAGATTATGAAAATTCTATCTCTATTGACTATTTAAGTCGTCTTAATGAGCGTTATGAAGCCTGGATACATGGTTATAAAAAAGGAAAGCTTCTCATTATAGATGTAGATGATATTAACTTTGTAGATAACCCTGAAGACTTAGGAGATATTATTAATAGAATAGATGCTGAGTTAAACGGCCTTTTCTAGAGTTAAAACAACACTACTACTCGCTTAATTTCAGTTATTTACACAGAGTAAATGTATTTCTTTACATCTACAAAATGCTTTTCTAATTGAATTAAATAGTCTAGTTTTGCGCCTTCAAAAACTAACAAATATTATGAAAAATCTTAAATTTATTTTAATCCTTGCTATTTCTATAATGGCTATTTCTTGTGGTAATGATGATGATGGTGGTCCAGCAGAACCTACACTAACACCAGCACTTCTTGAAGGAACATATAACCTAAACTTTTCTGTGAGTGAAGAAGTTATAGAAGAAGTAGTAACGGGAGGTACAGCAACTACTACTATAACTAAAGTAGGTGATACATTTGGATCATCAAACATAGTGTTTAATGCTAATGGAACTTTTACGAGAAGCTATCAATACCGCGTTGAGACAACGACTCAATTTGACAATAATGAAACTACAGACTCACAAATCATTACAGAGTCTAACAGTGGTAGTTATTCAGTAAATGATGATGACCAGACAATAATTATGGATGGTAAAACTGGAGACGTTACTGTATTCAACAACAGCCAATTAAGAATTGAGTTCACAGATGTTGATGTAGAAGGCAACAGAACAACTACAACTAATGAGGAATTACGTTTTACAAGACAATAGGTAATTTGTTCTTAACATATTAAAATCGGCTGCTTTACATAAAGTAGCCGATTTTTTTTGTATCACTTTATAAGTCCTATGGACCTTGCATGCTCCTCTGCAAAGGAGCTTTTTTCTACTAGTACTGCAGGAGTAGTCTCATACTGACTCAAAACACTTTTTACTCTAAGCACCTTTTTCTTGTGCTTTACACTACGCAAATACACGGCTATTATTTGCTCTGGATATTCCCTTGCTACTTCTAGATAAATATCTACATCATGCTCTCCACTATCTCCTATAAGAACAAACTTAAGATTAGGATAAGTGTTTAATATATTTCTAATCTCATGTTGTTTGTGAGGCTTTTCTGGTTTTTGTGTTTTTTCAAAAGGACCACGTAAGTCTCTTAATAATATTGGGCCTTTGGGAAATTTTTGATTCCTCACAAAGGACTCGAGATAACTATATAAATTCCATGGACTGTTACTCACGTAAAACATCGGGTTTGCATCTTCACCAGACTTCCCTCTATGTAATTTTCTATAGAGTTCTGGTGCTCCCTCCAGCGAAGTGCGCTTCCCTACATTTTTAAAAAACGTATTTATAATTACCCTCCATTTTAATAAAGAGGCAACACCAGTGTGTAAGATAGTGTCATCTATATCGCTTATCACCCCATAAGAAGCTGTCTCTGCAGGAATAAGCATCTCTATAGGAAATCTGTTCTCTCCTAGCACAGTAATTCCCTTTTGGACATCATCAAAACTTAACACCATTTGCAACCAGCCTTCATCATTTGCTAGAGCTCCCAGTCCTTCAACTTGTTCGTCAATTTTAAAATACCCTTCGGCGTCTGTAATAGTATAAAATGATCTATTATCTGGTAAAGTCACCTTTAACTTTGTATGTCGTAACTCATCACTAGCAAACTGTTTGTAAGCATTTTTAAATGCAGAAAGAAAACTGGTCTTCTTGAGGTCTACTCCCTCATGCTCAAGCGCTCTACCTATTAAATACAAGTGATTTGAAGATCCGTAAGATTGGTATCCGTCTATCTGTATGGGATCAGACTTTGATGAAAAAAACATAGTTTGTGGTTTTTTATGAAATTACGCTTTCGTACTTCGGCAGGCTCAGCATAAACTTCAGCACACTGAAAGCGTAAACTAAACAGTTCACAAAAAAGGCGTACACATAAGATGGTACGCCTTTTAATATTTTAGGTATGGATTTTACTTTGCTGCTGTAATATCTTTTACCTCTCCTCTTGCAGGATAATCTTTTTTCATAATGAAATCAATTCCTCCTAAAAGATCATCAAATTGCGGTCTTGCAAATGGCATAGACTGCACTGATGAGAAGAAAAGTGTACCGTCTGGCTTGATCAAAAATAACCCAGGCTCTGTAAAGTAATCTGGTTCTTTATCTGAAATTGCTTTAGAAATATACAATCCGTACTCTCTAGCTTTTTCTAGTGATAAGTTATATCCAATAGGCAGTGATGGAATGTCCCAATCATTCCCAGCGATTTTTGCACGCTTTTCTGTATCACCACTTATAGCAATTACATTAATTCCACGCTCCGTAAATTTATCTAATTGTGACGCTAGATCCTCAAGCTGCGCTTTACACACGGGGCAATGCAATCCTCTATAAAAAATAATGAGCGTGAAGTTTTCTGCATTTTGCTCACTTAATTTCCAGTTTGTATCATTTATTAAAGGCACTTCTAGTGAAGGCACTTTAGTCTTAGGTAATATCATAATCTTGTTTTTTATAAAAATACCTGAGATGAAGGTTAAAGTATATTAATATGACAATAAAGGTTTGTTAAGAAATTATATTACACACACTATTATACCTCCATACCAATTAGTTATAAAAAAAAGCGAGCCTAATTGGCTCGCTTTAGTTTTTAATTATTTGAATGTTAGTTTCTTATTTCCTTTTCATAATCATCCATTTGCTGTTTAACCTGAGCTTCTGTACCCGTAAATTCTTTTACCTCTGTAGTTACATCCCCATTATCATCTGTAATAGTGGTGACTGTTCCTACAAATTGTCCATTTTGTTCGGCTATGGAGAAGCGTACTTCTTTTTGTACCTCTCTAGATTCTTCTATACGACCATCTTGAGTAATCTCAACAACGGCTCCATCTTGAGTAGTAATAGCAAGCCCATCTTCACTATGACCACCTAAAATAGGCGCAATTACTAAACCTATGAGGCAGGTTAATTTTATTAATATATTCATAGAAGGTCCAGAGGTGTCTTTAAATGGATCTCCGACTGTATCACCAGTTACCGCAGCCTTATGCGCATCTGAACCTTTATACGTCATCTCACCATTAATTTCGACTCCTGCTTCAAAAGATTTTTTTGCATTATCCCATGCGCCTCCAGCGTTATTCTGAAAGATTGCCCATAGCACACCGCTTACAGTTACTCCAGCCATATAACCGCCTAACATCTCTGCGATTGCTTTATGCTCCATGCCAAATAGCATAGGTAGAAAAGCTATTACTAATGGAAAACCTATAGTAAGTACTCCAGGAAGCATCATTTCTTTTAAAGAAGCTTTGGTAGAAATAGCAACACATTTATCGTACTCTGGCTTACCAGTGCCTTCCATGATGCCCGGAATATCTCTAAACTGCCTGCGCACTTCCTCCACCATTTCCATAGCAGCTTTACCTACAGCATTCATCGCAAGCGCAGAAAATACTACGGGCACCATACCACCCACAAATAACATCGCGAGAACAGGCGCCTTAAAAATATTAATACCATCTATATCTGTAAACGTTACATAAGCTGCAAATAAAGCAAGTGATGTAAGCGCCGCAGATGCTATAGCAAAACCTTTTCCTGTTGCTGCTGTAGTGTTACCTACAGAATCTAAAATATCTGTTCGCTCACGTACGATAGGCTCTTGCTCACTCATCTCTGCAATCCCTCCAGCATTATCAGATATAGGGCCAAAAGCATCTATTGCTAGTTGCATTGCCGTTGTTGCCATCATGGCAGAAGCTGCTAGAGCTACACCATAAAATCCCGCAAAAGCATATGATGCCCAAATGGCACCTGCAAATAACAGCACGGATGGGAACGTAGAAATCATACCCGTTGCAAGACCTGCAATGATATTTGTTCCAGCTCCTGTGCTAGATTGTTGTACAATTTTAAGAATAGGTGACTTACCTAAGCCCGTATAGTACTCCGTCACAGATGATATTACCGCTCCTACGACTAATCCTACGATGGTTGCATAAAAAACACGCATAGAAGATATTTCTTGTAACCCTTCTCCAAAGAATTCCATTTGCATAGTTTCTGGAAGCATCCACTTACAAAGTGCGAAACAAGCGATAGCAACTAATACTATAGAAGTCCAATTCCCTATATTAAGTGCGCCCATCACCTCGGACTCTTTTGCATCGTTAGTTTTAATTTTTACGAGCATGGTACCTATGATAGAAATGATAATTCCTACACCTGCAATTGCCATAGGTAATAAAATAGGCCCTATTCCTCCAAAAGCATCGGTGATGCTTCCTCCCATATCTTTTATCACATAGTTCCCAAGAACCATTGCTGCAAGCACAGTAGCTACATAAGAACCAAATAAATCTGCTCCCATACCAGCAACATCTCCTACGTTATCTCCCACATTATCTGCGATAGTCGCTGGATTACGCGGATCATCTTCAGGGATTCCTGCTTCCACTTTACCTACAAGATCTGCACCGACGTCTGCTGCTTTGGTATAAATACCTCCTCCTACACGGGCAAATAAAGCGATGGACTCTGCTCCCAGTGAAAAACCTGCTAGCGTTTCAAGAACTACTGTCATATCCATTGTATTAGTCCAAACACCTCCCATAAAGAAGTGAAAGAAAAAGATAAAGAAAGCCGTAAGACCTAATACTGCCAGTCCCGCAACTCCTAATCCCATCACCGTACCTCCACCAAAGGAGATTTTAAGAGCGTTAGGCAGACTGGTTCTTGCAGCTTGCGTAGTACGCACATTTGTTTTGGTGGCTATTTTCATTCCTATATTTCCTGCAAAAGCAGAAAAAACAGCACCGCATATAAATGCGATTACAATGAGCCAGTGTGTAGTGGGTACTACAAAAGATACAATTGCAAGTAAGACACTTACAATAATTACAAAAATAGTAAGTAGTTTATACTCTGCATTTAAAAAAGCTAGCGCTCCTTCATAGATGTGATCAGAAATCTCTTTCATCTTACCGTCTCCGGCGTCTTGTTTCATTACCCAAGATTTTTTTACGAGCATGTAGATCAACCCGAGTAATGCTAGTGCGATAGGCACATAAATCATTATTGATTCCATATATTATTAGGTGTTTTTATAAGGGATTCTTAAATAAATCCTTAAAATATTTAACAACTACTAATGTAGGGAATAAGATAGAACAAAAAAAGCAGCCATAAAGGCTGCTTTTTTTGACTATTCTATACTATAAAAAAGTATCTATTTGATAGTAACTTCTTCTACAGGAACATCAGATTCTTCGTAACGTTCGATACATTTTTGGATAATAGCTTTTGCTTCATGAACATCTCCCCATCCACCTACATCTACTTTTTTCTCTTCAAGGTCTTTGTATACCTGGAAGAAGTGCTCGATTTCTTTTATTAAGTGTGGGTTACAGTCAGAAAGATCTGTAAGCTTACTAGCCGAAGGATCACTTACAGGCACACAGATTACTTTTTCATCTGGTCCTTTCTCATCTGCCATGTGAAATACTCCAATAGGCTTTACTTCGATTACACAACCAGGAAAAGTAGGCTCTGTAACTAATACTAGTACATCAAGAGGATCACCATCTAGCGCAAGAGTTTCTGGAATAAAACCATAATCTGCTGGGTACATCATAGAAGAGAAAATCATACGATCGTAACGCATTCTCTTTAATTTAAAATCGTACTCATACTTGTTACGGCTCCCCTTAGGAATCTCTACTAATACGTCAAATGTTGTTACTTTATCTGCTGTCATAATATATTATATTTCAAATCTCATGTATTTAAATACATGAGAGATGTGTCAATTAATTCACAATTTCTTAAGCTTACACTTTATTAAACAGCTGCATAACAACCATTTACTTTAAAACATATTTCTTAAGGCGTGCAAAAATACGCTGAAATAGCGATTTAGCCAAATATTGATGCGTTAAGATTAGGTTAGGTGTTTAATTTTCAAAGTTATAAATCTTCAAAAAAGAAAGGTGATACTAATTAAAGTACCACCTTCAATGTTTTCACAACGGAATAATCCTTATTGTGAATTGCTTTCAAAATTATAAAGATAACAAACTTTTTTTAATCTCCCTTACGGGAAACCGCACACTTCGTGAATTTCTTTTTAATAGCTTTATAAAAATTTCTTACAAGACAGGTACTATGAAAAGAATATTAGGATTGGATTTGGGAACTAACTCGATTGGATGGGCACAGATAAATTTAGATTTTAAAAATAAAAAAGGCGGTATAACTGGTATAGGAAGTAGAATAATCCCCATGGATGCAGCCGAATTGGGGAAATTTGATTCTGGACAAACCATATCTCAAACGGCAGATAGAACTGGTTATCGTTCTAAAAGAAGATTATATCAAAGAGATAATCTCCGTCGAGAACGATTACATAGAGTCCTCAATGTTCTAAATTTTCTTCCACAACATTACAGCGAAAGTATCGACTTTGATAAAAAGGTCGGTCAATTTAAACCTGACACTGAGGTTAAGTTGCCTTATAGGATAGACGACAATGGTGAATTCCACTTTGTTTTTCAAGATTCTTTTAACGAAATGATTGAAGAATTTCGCTTTAAAAATCCAACCTTATTTTATGCAAGGGAAAATGGAGAAGAAACAAAGGTTCCTTATGATTGGACGATATATTATTTACGTAAAAAAGCACTCACACAAAAAATAACAAAAGAAGAACTAGCTTGGATTCTTTTAAACTTTAATCAAAAACGTGGGTATTATCAACTTCGAGGAGAAGAAGAAGCAGATAAAAATAAGAAGTTTGAAGCACTTAAGGTGTCAAGTGTTATTGATTCTGGGCAAAAGGTAAAAGGAAATATTTTATATGATATAACTTTTGAGAATGGATGGGAGTATGATAGCCAAATAACAAAAAAAGAAGATTGGCTAGACAAAACCAGAGAATTTATTGTCACAACTACCACGAGAAAAGATGGGAGTTTAAAACGAAGTTACAAGAAAGTTAATTCCGAGGAAGACTGGCTCGCTATAAAGGAGAAAACTCAAAATGAAGTCGACGTCTACAATGACAAAAATCAAACTTACGGTATAGGCTCTTATATATTTGATACACTACTTAATAACCCAACTCAGAAAATCCGTGGTAAACTAGTAAAAACCATTGAAAGAAAGTATTATAAAGACGAATTACAGAAAATACTTGATAAGCAAATTGAAATACATCAAGATTTATTTACTGATGAAAGTCTTAAAAATTGCATTGAAGAGCTATATCCTAGAAATGAAGCGCATCAAAATCTATTACTTGCCAAAGACTTCAAACATTTATTTGTAGAAGATATTATTTTTTATCAAAGACCATTAAAAAGTAAAAAATCTTCTATTTCTGATTGTCCTTACGAAGTACGTTTTTATAAAAAAGGAGAAGAGCTAAAAAAACAATCGTTAAAATGTATTCCCAAATCAAACCCTATTTTTCAAGAATTCAGATTATGGCAGTTTATCCATAATTTAAAAATTTATGAAAAAGCTGGTGATAAAGAAGGAATGCCTTTAAAGGATGAAGAAGTAACTACTCAGTTTTTATCAAATGACGATGATTATACATCACTTTTTGAAAAACTAAACAACAGCAAGGAAATCAATCAAAAGCAGTTTCTATCTCATTTTAAGCTCAAAGAAACAACGCATCATTGGAACTTTCCTGAAGATAAAAAATATCCTTGTAATGATACACGCGCGCAAATTGCAAATAGGTTATCAAAAATAAATGGTGTAAATGTTGACTCTTTTCTAACCAGCGATATGCTCCAAAGCTTATGGCACCTTATTTATTCTGTTACTGATAAAAAGGATTATGAAAAGGCACTCCACACTTTTGCAGAGAAGAATAGTTTATCCATTGACGGCTTTATCGAAAACTTTAAGCGCTTCCCTCCTTTTGAAAGTTCGTATGGTGCCTATTCCGAAAAAGCTATAAAGAAATTACTGCCATTAATGCGAATGGGTAACCATTGGAATATATCTAACATTACTACAGAAGTGCAAGAAAGAATAGATAGCATTGCTTCTCGCTTAAATGCAGTTGATTACAATGTTGAAAAAATAGAAGCTATAGCAGATGATGATGTACCTATGAGACTTCTAAAATCTTTTGCAAAAGAGAAGAATAAAGAAAACCCTCTAAAGGGACTTAACACTTATCAAGCTTGCTATGCGGTCTACAATAGACATTCTGAGATAGGCGATGTTTTACAATGGAAACAACCTCAAGATATAGATACATATCTCACAAGTTTTAAGCAACACAGTCTCCGTAATCCTATTGTAGAAAAGGTAATTCTAGAAACGTTACGAGTTGTACGAGATATATGGACAACCTATGGAGAAGAAGAAATTATAAACGGGAAGAAACAATACAAACCACTTTTTGACGAAATACATGTTGAGCTAGGTCGGGAGATGAAAAATGATAAGAAAACCAGAGAACGGATTTCAAAATCAAATACTGAAAGAGAAAATACAAATGAACGTATTAAGGCAATTCTTGAAGAATTGAAATCTGACCCAAGTGTGACAGATGATATTAGACCATATTCACCCAGCCATCAAGAGATCTTAAAGATTTATGAAGATGGACTCTTTTCTAGTCTTAAGGAGGTCGATAATAGTATTGAAAAAATAAGGAAGAATAATAAACCTACAAAAGGAGAAATTATAAAGTATAAATTATGGTTAGAGCAAGGGTATATTTCGCCATATACTGGTAAAATCATTCCACTTACAAAGTTGTTTTCTACAGCATACCAAATTGAGCATGTTATACCACAGTCTCGCTATTTTGACAACTCGATGAATAATAAAATCATTTGTGAGAGCGCTGTAAACGAAGAAAAAGACAATAAAACTGCTTATGAATTTTTGAAAGAACGTGGGGGATCTTTAGTTGATATAGGCCATGGAAATACAGTGCAGTTATTTACCATAGAAAATTACGAAAAGCACTGTCAAACATATTTTAGAAAAAACAAAACCAAACTAGAGCTATTACTTAGTGAAGATATTCCAGAGGGATTCATTAATCGCCAGCTTAATGATAGTCGCTACATAAGTAAAGTAATAAAAGGACTACTGAGCAATATCGTACGCGAAGATGGTGAGCTCGAAGCAACATCTAAAAACTTAATCCCAGTAAATGGTGCAATAACGGCTAAACTCAAAAATGATTGGGGACTTAACGATAAATGGAATGAGATTATAGCACCTAGATTTAAGCGTTTAAACGAGCTTACTAAAAGTCAAGATTTTGGATATTGGGACGAGAAGATTAACGCTTTTAGGATACAAGTTCCTAAAGAGTTAGAACGCAATTTTAGCAAAAAGAGGATTGACCACAGGCATCATGCGCTTGATGCACTTGTAATTGCTTGTACCACGAGAGACCACATTAATTACGTTACTTCCTTAAATACATCGCGCAAAAATCATAAGCTTGTAAATAAACTTAGAGCGACAAAAACAATTACAGATAATAAAGGAAAGACAAGAACTGTAGCAAAAGAGTATCATAAACCGTGGGAAGGTTTTACCGCTGCCGCGAAAACATCACTTGAAAAGACAATTGTTAGTTTTAAGAAGAATAATAGGGTGATGAAAAAGGCTAATAATAAATTTTGGTCTTATAAAAATGAATACGGAAATGTTAATCTAAATAAAAATGGAAAACCAATAAAGAAGTTACGGGCGCAAATAAAAGGACAAAACCGTTCTATTAGAAAGCCACTTCACGAAGAAACAATTTCAGGTTTGGTTCATTTACCTTGGGTTAAAATAGAAAATGGAAAATTTACAACAGCTACAAGAAAAGAATTAGACAAAAGTTTTTCTTTAAAAAAGATTGAAAAAATAACAGATACAGGTATTCAAAAAATATTACGTAACTATCTAACACAAAAAAAGTTTGAAGAATTAGATAAAAACGGAAATGTAGTTTATAATACCGAAATAGCATTTACTCAAGACGGTATTGAAGAAATGAATAAAAGTATCAAGACTTTTAATAATGGAAAGAATCACAAACCTATTTATAAAGTAAGAATTTTTGAAAAAGGTAGTGGAAGATTTGCACTTGGCTCAAAAGGTATAAACGATAAAAAATATGCGCAAGGAGCACCAAACTTATTTTTTAATATCTATAAAAATGGAGATTCCAAATATTACGAAACAGTGCCTTTAAATGAAGTTATTTTACATCAAAAAAATAACACAATTTTACCTATAAAGGAAAGAACAAATGTTCCCATAAAAAATGTAATTATTATAAAAGGAAAGGAAACCATTGTTGATTTTGTGGATTGTCTATCTCCCTTAGATTTGGTCTATATACCTACGAATGAAGAATTAGAAAATTTAGAAGATATAGATTTTGAGAATTTAAATATTGAGCAACTGAAACAAGTTTATAATGTAAATGATTTCTCTGGAGTTACTTGTTATTTCACGCCAAACACGTTAGCAACATCTATTTGTCCAAAAGAAGTAGATTTGAAATATGATGAGAAAAAGAAAAAAACTACTGGTTCATTTGATACTAAAACGGCAAGCTTAAATGGCAATTCCATAAAAGAACGTTTTATAAAATTAAACATAGATAGATTAGGTAATGTTGCAAAAGTAGGAATATGATAAAAAAAACTCTATTCTTCGGTAATCCAGCTTACCTCAGCACAAAAAATGACCAACTGGTGGTTTCTTTTCCTGATGAAGATAGAGAACAGAAAACGATTCCCATAGAGGACTTAGGTTACGTAGTATTAGAGAACTCACAGATAACTATCACTAATGGCTTACTCATGAAGCTAGTACAAAATAAAACCGCCCTCATTACCTGTGATGCCCAACATTTACCTTGTGGTTTTTTACAACCGTTGGTGGGTCATACGTTGCAAACAGAACGCATGCGTCACCAGCTTAATGCTAGCTTACCTCTTAAAAAGAATTTTTGGCAACAAACTGTTGCTGCCAAAATTTACAATCAAGCCTTACACCCTGAAGCTAGAGGCAATAATGGTCTCAAACTACGCAACTGGAGTACTGCCGTAAAAAGTGGAGATGCAGATAATCATGAGGCGTATGCAGCTGCCTATTATTTTCAACAGCTATTTAGCGAGGTAGAAGGTTTTAGCCGTAATCAAAAAGGAGTAGCTCCTAATAATCTTCTTAATTATGGATATGCCATACTGAGAGCTATTGTCGCGAGAGCTTTAGTGAGTAGTGGGATGTTGCCGTCTGTGGGCATCTTCCATCGCAACAAGTATAATGCATTTTGTCTTGCAGATGATATTATGGAACCGTACCGTATTTATGTGGATGCCGTAGTCTATGAACTAGTAGAAAGTGGTTGCGACTTGAACGAACTCAATACCAAGTTAAAGTCAGAACTACTATTAATTCCCGCGCTAGATGTATATATAGATGGGTCATGGTCTCCACTTATGAATGCCGTAAGTAGAACAACGAGTAGCTTATATGATTGTTTTGCGGGCACTAACCGTAAAGTGCTATATCCAGAATATGCCTTAAGCAGACGCTAACATCGCTCAATGTCAAACAATTTTACACGGCTTAATCAATATCGATCTATGTGGGTACTTGTATTTTTTGATTTACCTACAGAAACGCGGACTGAGAAAAAAGTGGCTGCTCGATTTAGAAAAGAGCTTCTTAATGATGGGTTTGCCATGTTTCAATACAGTATTTATATGCGGTTTTGTGCGAGTAGAGAAAACGCAAGTGTACATATACGACGCACTAAGAATAATTTACCTAAAAAAGGAAAAATCTGCATCATGCAGATTACAGATAAACAGTTTGGGATGATGGAGCTCTTTCATGGTCAAAAAGAAGTTGCACCAGAAACTCCTAGCCAGCAATTAGAACTCTTTTAGAAATAACAATCTCGCCTTTAACTAGTTAAAGGCTCAAGTTAAACCTCCATTTTTTTAATGCTATACATAGACGTAAAAAACAGTATACCAGCTTTTTATAGCGGGTATACTGTGATTACCTATCTAAAGATATAATTCTGAAAGCAATTCACAACTCTTTCATCTCGCACATATTAATCATTCTTACTGTGATTAGCTATCTAAAGATATAATTCTGAAAGCAATTCACAACAAGCCATTGCGGCAGCCTTGATAACTCACGACTGTGATTACCTATCTAAAGATATAATTCTGAAAGCAATTCACAACAACAAGCCACACAATGACGATTAGATGTAACTGTGATTACCTATCTAAAGATATAATTCTGAAAGCAATTCACAACAGTATGCGAGCATTTTGGGCAAGTGTGCGACTGTGATTACCTATCTAAAGATATAATTCTGAAAGCAATTCACAACGGATAAAGCTTTTTTAAAAACAACACTAAAACTGTGATTACCTATCTAAAGATATAATTCTGAAAGCAATTCACAACAGAAAGCTATTGATTTAAGTCCTAATGCTACTGTGATTACCTATCTAAAGATATAATTCTGAAAGCAATTCACAACAAACTATCAATCAAATGCTCATACTCTGGCACTGTGATTACCTATCTAAAGATATAATTCTGAAAGCAATTCACAACATAGGGTTACTTTTTGTTCTTCTCTCTTAGACTGTGATTACCTATCTAAAGATATAATTCTGAAAGCAATTAGCCTAAATGGTTTGAGGCTACATCATAAAAAGGATAGTACATTTTCGCAAAAGCGTAAAAATCTCCTTAAAAATAAAACCCAAAACTACCGGTTACTCCTATTTTCCTCGCATCTGGAACAGAATTATAATTTCCTCTGAAGTTAAGGTCAATACGGAACACTTTAAATATATTACCTACTCCTACGCTATACTCATAATAAGGCTCTACAGATGGAGCTATCATGCTCGGAGTAATTGCAGTAATAGGTTGTCCTTCTTCAAAAAGTAAACTCTCAAATGCTGGACGGTTTAAGTCAATATTCCTTTGAGAGATATTACCTATCACCCCACGCACGCTTACAATCTCACGTAAATTCAAATTTTTAAGTAATGGAATACGATTAAAAATACGCCCTCCAAAATTGTGTTCTAGCTGTAGTGAGGCATACTCATCTGTAGTAAACTCATAAAAGTTAAGCTGGCTAAAGGTATTAAAGATTGAAAATAACGACTGGTTACCTGGTACTGGACTTAATAGCGCTAGTGGCACCTCATCAAATGTTTTACCTATTTCTGTAGAGGCTGTTAATGTACCTAGACCTCCAATACGGATTGCCTTCTTTGCAGAAAATTGCACTTTATCATAAGCAAAGTCACTATCAAGTGTTCCTTCTAGGCCACGTGTGTAACTTGCATAAAAACTAGGAAACCATTCATTAGTTACTCTACGCTCTACTCCAAAACCTGAAGTTTTCTTTCCTGGCTCCCAGATAGTGGTAAGGACCACTTCTGCTTGTTTTAACTCACCTGTGGTAGTGGTTTGCGTAGCATCTGTAAAATAATCAAGGCTAAAGGTTTCTGAAGCCGACTCTAACGTTCTCAAAGAGAAGTCGGCTCTCACTTGAAGGTTGCGCACAATCTCTACCTCGGCTGCGATATTTGCTAGCTTGATAGAGGTGAGTTTATCATTGGTCGCAGTATTTACTAGTGAGGATGATGCTAGATTTCTTCCTAGCACATCTCTAGATGTCGTAAGACTTGCTCCTATTTGCTCCACGTCTTGTCTATAACCACCAGAAACAATAAACCTGCTTTTTTTATCTAGCAGCCATTTTCCTGAAACCCCAAATTTTCCTTTTTTATCCTTAAATCCGTATGCTAAAAATCCTTCTAATCTCCATGGATCATTCTGTGAGAAATATGTTCTTCCTCCTGTGCGCACACGTAATCCTTCTACCTCGTTAAATCCAAAGGTTGAAAATATAGGCCCGTAATCAAAGTTTAAACTTGGGATTTCATAGTATCCAGATGCAAGAATGGAACCTAGATTATAAAGGTTTTTAAATTTCTTTACCGTTTTTAAGGTGTCAAGCATCTTATAAACTCCTAGCTCATCTTTACTAAGTGCCTCTTTTCTATTTTCTTGCCAGAACTCATCACTACGATTAAAAACATCTTTATCATAGTTATACACTTGTCTGTCGTAAAAGTCCTTTTCTAGCTTATTGTCAAAGTTATGATTATCGTACAATGTAGTGCGCTTACCGTACATACCTCTAGATTCCTCCTTTTCGCGCAAAGCGAAATCAGATAAGAAATAATCTCTTGAAAGTAAGAAGGTGCTATCATTTACGATATCAAATTCTTGCTCCATATAAATCTCTTTTACCCAGTTTACATTTGCACTTTTAGAAAGCTGCATATTGATTTCCTTAATGGCCCATGTAGAGTCATTCACCCAGAAATCTCCTTTAAAGGTCAGTTCGTTTTTACGTCTAGGGTAGTAAATAATATTGTAACACCACTTATTATTGATGTAAGCACTATCTGCAAGTACGTAGTTATAGGTTTGGATACCTGTACGAGAAATTGGACTTGTAAAACTCTTGTCAAAAAACTGTAAATAGTTATCATAGATGTCATAATCACTATACAGACTTTTTACAAAACCTATAATCGTTTGATTCTCACTAAAACCACTGTTTTTATTCCCCTCTAGAATCTCTTTTTCTTTATTAATTTCATTATCACCATATACTTTTGAGAATGCCTCATTTACAAAAATAGGTAGGTAGGTTTTTCCAGTAATACGGCTTGTGTCTGTTTGCTCAAAGATGAACTCCATCCCTCTAAAAATGCGGCTGTTAATAAGCGAACTATCAATAGTGTTAAGATCAAACTCTAGCTTTTCATACTTATCATAAGCATACTGCTTGTACTGTCGTAATCCGTTCTGGCGTTTATTTGCCCATATTTTACGAAGTATATCTACCGCTGGGTTGTTTTTCTTGTCTGTTTTTCCTGTAAATATGACTACCTCGTCTAGCGCTCCTGCCTCTTCCTCTAGCGTCACTTTCATCTCATAATTTACCTTCTCACTTAGGTCTATCACCTTATTTGAAAAGCCTATAAAAGAAAATCGCACTTGACCCCATGTCTGGTCAGATTCTAGGTAAAAACGCCCGTCTTCATTAGTTATCGTCCCCTCATTAGACCCAACAAATATGACATTTACAAAAGGCAGACCATTACCATCTGCGTCAAAAATCTCACCACTCACTTTGGTTTGACCAAATAAATTTGCAGCGCAGAGCACGCTAGCAATAATGAGTAAAAAATTATATTTCATAATAAATAATCTATGAAGATAGCCTATAAATTGGGGACATCATCGGTTTATAATGGTGCTACATCAAGCATTTGACATCATATCTATCACAACCTTACTTAAGATTATAATAAATTAAAAAATCCCTTCCGGTTAAGAAAGGGATTAAATATGGTTCCGCTTTCGCGAAAATATTATTTATACATCACCTTTTTAACTGCATTTACTACATCGTCACTGTTAGGCAACCACTCTTTAAGTAATACTGGTGAGTATGGTGCAGGTGTATCTGCTGTATTTATGCGTTGTATAGGAGCATCTAGGTGATCAAAACAATGCGCTTGTACTTGGTATGTAATTTCTGTTGAAACGTTTCCAAAAGGCCAAGCCTCTTCAAGAATCACAAGTCTGTTTGTTTTTCTTACAGACTCAAAAATAGCTTCTTTATCTAAAGGTCTTACCGTACGTAAATCAATAATCTCACAAGAAATTCCTTCCTCTGCAAGTTGGTCTGCCGCTTTGTAAGCTTCCTTAATAATCTTTCCAAAAGAAACGATAGTTACATCTGTTCCTTCACGCTTAATATCTGCAACACCTATTGGCAATACATATTCTCCATCAGGCACTTCTCCTTTATCACCATACATTTGCTCCGATTCCATAAAAATCACAGGATCGTTATCACGTATTGCTGCTTTTAGAAGTCCTTTTGCATCATAAGGATTAGAAGGCACTACTACTTTAAGACCTGGCGTATTTGCAAACCAGTTTTCAAAGGCTTGAGAGTGTGTTGCACCTAACTGTCCTGCAGATCCTGTAGGACCACGAAAAACAATAGGACAAGGAAACTGACCACCAGACATCTGTCTAATTTTGGCAGCGTTATTTATAATCTGATCAATACCTACCAGTGAGAAGTTAAAAGTCATGTACTCAATAATAGGACGTAATCCTGTCATTGTACTACCCACACCTATTCCTCCAAAACCAAGCTCTGCAATAGGAGTATCAATTACTCTATCTGCTCCAAACTCGTCTAGCATTCCTTTTGACGCTTTATAAGCTCCATTATATTCTGCTACCTCTTCACCCATTAAATAAACAGATTCATCACGGCGCATTTCTTCGCTCATTGCCTCACAAATGGCTTCTCTAAACTGGATTGTTCTCATAGTATATAAACCGCTCTGGCGGAAATTTAATTAAGGCTTCTCATAACATTGAAAATTACCTTATTAATATTGTATTCTTTTAACAAGCACAAAAATAAGCATTTCCAAAACCTCAATAAATTACATTTTTGTAAAATTTTACTATGCACGCACAGTAAATTATACTTTTTTGTGTTATTTTTGTTACGAAAACGAAATAGTTTAGGATTACGCTTTCGCGAAAGCGTACCTTTATATAAAATATAAATTCTATGAAAATATTAGTGTGCATCAGTCACGTACCTGATACGACATCAAAAATTAACTTCACAGACGGAGATACAAAATTTGATACTAACGGTGTTCAATTTGTAATCAACCCAAACGATGAGTTTGGATTGACACGTGCTATGTGGTTTAAAGAAAAACAAGGAGCCTCTGTAGACGTGATAAACGTAGGAGGACCAGAAACAGAACCTACACTTCGTAAAGCGCTTGCAATAGGAGCAGATACTGCCATCCGTGTGAATGTGGAAGCAAAAGATGGTTTTCAAGTAGCAAAGGAACTTGCAAAAGTTGTTCAAGATGGAGGGTATGATCTAGTAATTGCTGGTCGTGAGTCTATTGATTACAATGGTGGTATGGTACCTGGAATGCTTGCTGGACTTACAGGAGCAAACTTTGTAAACACATGTATCTCACTAGATGTAGACGGGACAACAGCTACTGCTACTAGAGAAATAGATGGCGGAAAAGAAACTGTAAAGACTTCGCTTCCTCTAGTAATAGGAGGTCAAAAAGGTCTTGTAGAAGAAAGCGACCTACGAATTCCTAACATGAGAGGAATTATGATGGCTCGTAAAAAACCATTAAGCGTAGTAGAACCTTCTGGAGCTGGAACCGAAACAAATGCTGTTTCTTTTGAAAAGCCTGCACCTAAAGGGGCTGTTAAACTTGTAGAAACAGTAGACGAGTTAATCGACCTGTTACACAACGAAGCAAAAGCTATCTAAGTTACCCTTTTATAAAGGCAACTTGTTAATCTAATAATAATCCCGAATAGTGGAACCTCGTGTTCTTCTCTTTGGAAATTCTTATAAATATGTCAGTTTTAGTATATACAGAATCAGAAAACGGAGTGTTTAAGAAAGCTTCTTTAGAAGTTGCTTCTTATGCAAAAGGAATTGCAGATATGATGGGAACATCTGTAACTGCAGTTGCCGTAAATGGTGGAGATACTGCACCATTAGGAACTTACGGAGTAGATAAAGTTCTTAACATAAAAGACGCAAAGCTAGATGCATTTAATGCTGCAGCTTATGCAAAAGGAATCGCAGCTGCTGCAAAGGCAGAAGGTGCTCAAGTAGTAGTACTTACACAGAGCGCAAATGCTAAGTATCTTGCACCTCTTCTAGCAGTAGCGCTAGAGGCAGGATACGCATCAAATGTAGTATCACTTCCAGAAAGTGCTTCTCCATTTACTGTAAAGCGTACTGCTTTTACAAACAAGGCTTTTAGCCACACAGAAATCTCTACTGAAATTAAAATAGTAGGACTTGGGCAAAACGCTTATGGCCTTAAAGAAGCTTCTGGAGCCGCTGCAACAGAAGACTTTTCTCCAGAGCTCGGAGATTTTGGTGTAGAAGTACAATCTGTAGATAAAGCAACAGATAAAGTGTCTATTGCAGATGCAGAGGTTGTAGTATCAGCAGGTCGCGGACTTAAAGGACCAGAAAACTGGGGGATGATAGAAGAAATGGCAGATATTCTTGGAGCAGCAACAGCTTGTTCTAAGCCTGTGTCAGATTTAGGATGGAGACCTCACGGTGAGCACGTAGGACAAACTGGTAAGCCAGTAGCGTCTAACCTGTATATCGCAATAGGAATCTCTGGAGCGATACAGCACCTTGCTGGGATTAACTCTTCTAAAGTAAAAGTAGTAATCAACAACGACCCAGAAGCTCCTTTCTTTAAAGCAGCAGATTATGGAATCGTAGGAGATGCTTTTGAAGTTGTCCCAGAACTTAACGAAAAATTAAGAGCGTTTAAAGCTGCAAATAGCTAGATAACGACTCTATAAAATAAAAAATGAGCTTAAATATTTTTTTAAGCTCATTTTTATTTAACCCTTTTCATACTGTAAATCTGATAGATAGCTACTATTTCTAAGAGTCCAACTCTAGACAGATAAACTTCTTTACTTATGCAGCCTTTTTCCTATTTTTGCAACTTATGAGCTTAGTGCGTTTAAATATAAAAGGAATATCCTACAGCCAGACTCAGAATGGAGCATATGCTTTGATTCTCACTGAGCAAGGAGGAGAGCGTAAATTACCTATAGTTATAGGAGCCTTTGAGGCACAATCTATTGCAATCGCTTTAGAAAAAGAAATCAAACCACCTCGTCCTCTTACGCACGACCTGTTTAAAAACTTTGCAGATCGCTTTGATGTGGTTATTAAACAAGTGATTATTCATAAACTTGTTGATGGCGTTTTTTACTCTAGCATTATTTGCGAGCGTGATAACATTGAAGAAATAATAGACGCGCGTACTAGTGATGCTATATCACTAGCCTTACGTTTCCAAGCGCCTATTTTTACTTATAAAAACATTCTAGACAAAGCAGGCATTTTCTTAAAAGGAAACACAAACCCTGAAGAGTTTACAGAAGATGACGAAATCCTAATGGATGAAATCTTACTAGAAGACGAGACATCTTCTAGCGATAGTGATTATAACAAATTGTCACTTCAAGACTTACACAATAAACTTGATCAAGCGGTACATAGTGAAGACTATGAAACTGCTGCCCAGTTAAGAGATGAAATCTCAAAACGCAACTAACTTACTTATTATATGCGCAAATTACTACTTACCCTATTGGTATTATTAAGTTCATTTACCGCATTTGCGCAAGAGGCACCTCAAGCCATTATGGATGTGGTTCCTTCTCAAGGATTTTCTCTTGAAAGCTTTGGACGTGGTGTATTAGGGATGTGCTCTCTTATACTAATTGCTTTTTTATTTAGTAGTAATCGCAAAGCAATAAACTGGAAAACGGTAGCCGTAGGCCTCGCATTCCAACTTGTTATTGCCGTAGGAGTACTTAAGGTTGCTTTTATAGAAAAGATTTTTGACTTCATTGGAGGAATCTTTGTTGCTATATTAAACTTTACGCTTGCTGGTAGTGACTTCCTGTTTCAAGGGCTGGTAAGTGACACCTCTACCTTTGGGTACATATTTGCTTTTCAAGTATTACCTACCATCATATTTTTCTCTGCTCTTACCTCTGTCATGTATTACTTTGGAGTAATACAAAAAGTGGTAAAAGCTTTTGGATGGTTATTATCTAAATTATTAGGCATCTCTGGAGCAGAGAGTTTGAGTGTTGCTGGTAACATCTTCTTAGGGCAAACTGAGGCACCACTTTTAATTAAAGCATACCTAGAAAAAATGAACAAGTCAGAAATTCTGCTTGTTATGATAGGCGGCATGGCAACTGTAGCAGGAGCTGTACTTGCGGCATACATAGGATTCCTTGGCGGTGAAGATGAAGCTTTACGCCTCATATTTGCAAAGCACTTGCTTGCTGCCTCTGTCATGGCTGCACCTGGTGCAATTGTAATATCAAAAATATTATATCCTCAAACCGAAGAGGTAAACACAGACGTGAGTGTATCTAATGATAAAATAGGAGCAAACGTTCTTGACGCTATCGCAAATGGTACTACAGAAGGTCTTAGACTTGCCGTAAACGTAGGTGCTATGCTTTTAGTCTTTGTAGCTTTTATAGCAATGGCAAACGGTATCTTAGGTTGGATAGGCGAAGTGACCACAATAAATGATTGGGTTGCAGCAAACTCTACATACCCTAAACTTTCACTTGAGGCCATCTTAGGAACCATCTTTGCCCCTTTAATGTGGCTTATAGGAGTTGCAAGTGAAGACACCACAATGATGGGACAACTACTCGGGATCAAACTAGCAGCCAGCGAGTTTGTAGGTTATATCCAGCTCGCAGAACTTAAGAATACTGCAAATGCAATTCACCTCAACAATGAGAAGTCTATCATTATGGCGACTTATATGCTTTGTGGTTTTGCAAATTTTGCCTCTATAGGTATACAGATAGGCGGTATTGGATCTCTAGCTCCTGGACAGCGCACGCAGCTGTCTCGTTTCGGATTAAAAGCGCTTATCGGAGGGTCTATCGCTTCATTAATTTCGGCTACTATTGCAGGGATGATTATTGGTTAAGAAACCACATCCATTAGTGTAAATAATTCATTTTCTTTTCGACTGTATAAGTCCGCTTTCGCGAAAGCGCACCTATTCATTGTGCCTTTTTCTTAAAATCTTAGCCTCTTAGTTTTAATAAATTAACAGCGGGATTTTAAATATGCCATGAAAATATACTAACTTATAGTGTTAAAAAGACTTCTTGAGAATTTACTAAAACTCACTGCTATGAAAACTATTTACAATGTTACCAAATTTACTTGGGCGAGTATGCTCATGCTTTTCCCATTACTCATCTTGGCTCAAACTGCCACCACGACCATTACCGGATCTATAAATGACCGCGAAACCAGGCAAGCTATTAGCGGAGCAACCATCACGCTAGTAGGTACAAACATAAGTACCATCTCAAATACCGAGGGGGATTTTGCTTTGAAGATAATAGAGACCACCACTAAGCCATCTTTACTTATTGAAGCCTTAGGATATAAAAACAGCATACAAGATATTGCAGATATTGATAATGATATTGACATACGCCTATCTCCAAAGAGCGTTGACCTAAGCGAGGTGCAGGTTGTTGGTTACAAATCTGCCAAAGAACTTGTGAAAAAAGTCTTTAATAAAAAGAGAGAAAACTACATAGGTGAACCGCTCAAGATGACGGCATTCTATCGAGAGACTATCAAGAAAAGAAACAAAAATGCATCGCTAGCCGAGGCAGTTGTCTCTATCCAAAAGGAAGGATACATAAGCAACAAGGAAGACCAAATACGCTTACTTAAATCAAGAAAAAGCACAGATTACGCTAAGCTTGATACTATCGCTTTAAAACTGCAAGGAGGGCCTTTTAGCACCTTATACGTAGATGTAATGAAGTATCCGGAATACATCTTTACACCAGAAACCTTGAATGCTTATAATTTTAGCTTTGAAACTCCTACAGAGCTCAACGGTAAAGATGTACTAGTAGTGGGATTTGAGCCAAAACCTAACATTGTAGGACCTTTATATGCCGGCCAACTTTATGTAAGTTCTACATCGCTAGCATTGCAAAAAGCAACATTTACACTAGATCTTACAAACGAAATTGAGGTAAACAAAATGTTTGTAAAAAGTAAACCCAATGGCGTTCGAGTAAAAGCTAGAGACATCTCTTATGAAGTAGATTATCGTGAGAAAAATGGAAAATGGTATTACGGCTATGGGAAAGCAAATTTATCTTTTGAGGTAAAAAAGCGACGACGTCTTTTTAAATCAATTTATACACTCTCTTGCGAGATGGCAGTAACAGACTGGAAGGTAACTACTGCAAATGCTTTTAATAAGAGTGGAGAGATATCTCCATCGATAATCATGGCAGATGAAAACCTAGGCTTTGGAGATCCAGAATTTTGGGGAGAATACAACGTCATAGAACCTGAAAGATCTATAGAAGCAGCCATAAAAAAAATAAAACGTAACCTAGAAAAAGATGATAATTATCGTGCTTCTCTAGGAGGCAAATAACTTACATTTTATAGGCTTAAAATTTACTAAGGCTTTCTCAATACAATTGGGAGGGCCTTTTTATTGTTATATTTGTACTGTAATATTCACTAGAATCAGACACAAACAGACTACTCCTACCCGACTAGCTCTTCTTACTTTACAAAGAACATTATATCCCATTTATGAAACAATATCACGACCTCATCAAACATGTACTAGAAAACGGAAATCAAAAAGGTGACCGCACAGGTACAGGAACAAAGAGCGTTTTTGGTTATCAAATGCGATTTGACCTCTCTGAAGGATTCCCAATGGTGACAACTAAAAAATTGCACCTTAAATCTATTGTATACGAACTGTTATGGTTCTTACAGGGAGACACAAACATTGAATATTTACAAGAAAATGGTGTGCGCATCTGGAATGAGTGGGCCGATGAGAATGGCGATCTTGGACCTGTTTACGGATACCAATGGCGCAACTGGAATGGTGATGAGATTGACCAAATAAAAGATATTGTAGAAACACTCAAAACAAACCCTAATAGTCGTAGAATGCTCGTGAGCGCATGGAATCCCTCTGTGATGCCAGACACCTCGGCATCTTTCTCAGAGAATGTTGCAAATGGTAAAGCCGCGCTTCCACCATGTCACGCTTTCTTCCAGTTTTATGTTGCAGATGGCAAGTTAAGCTGCCAGTTATATCAACGCAGTGCAGACATATTTTTAGGAGTTCCATTTAATATCGCAAGTTATGCGCTCTTTACAATGATGATGGCTCAGGTTTGTGGTTATGAAGCTGGAGAGTTTATACACACCTTTGGAGATGCTCATATCTACTCAAACCACATGGAACAAGTTGAGCTTCAACTCTCAAGAGAATTCCGTACTTTGCCTACATTAAAAATTAACCCTGACGTAAAAGATATCTTTGGCTTCACTTTTGATGACTTTACTTTAGAAAACTATAATCCGCATCCACATATTAAAGGAGCAGTGGCTATTTAACCCCCAAATTAACCTACCTAATGAAAAAATTATTATTTGTACTCGCACTTGTAGCTGGAATCACAACTATGAATGCTCAAGAAGGAGTTTACATGAAAAAGTCTACCACACTGAGACTTGATGAAGTCCCTCCTACGTGGCCTGGTTGTACTGGATCTATAAATGACAAAAACAACTGCTTAAGGCAAAAACTAGCAACTCACGTTGTACGCAACATGAAGTTTCCAAG
Organism: Dokdonia sp. Dokd-P16; assembly: GCF_003095655.1. Classification (NCBI taxonomy): domain Bacteria; kingdom Pseudomonadati; phylum Bacteroidota; class Flavobacteriia; order Flavobacteriales; family Flavobacteriaceae; genus Dokdonia; species Dokdonia sp. Dokd-P16. Next base: position 1,813,592 of record NZ_CP029151.1, on the reverse strand, counting down.
TGATTACCAAAAAGGTGCACGTGTTGTAGTAGACATGGTAATTAATAAAGAAGGAAAGCCAGTAGTAAAAAATGTTACTGGTGGCACTCCTGGAATGCAAAAGGCTGTAAAAACAGCAATTATGACTATCCCACAATTAAAACCTGGAAATATAGGAGGAACTCCTAAGGAGAGTAAGCTCAAACTTCCATTTACATTTTAATATGCGTTACCTCCTATTAAGCTTAGTTTGTGTATGTACATTTTTTTCACAAAGCGTTCATGCACAAACTAAAAAAGACATTTCATTTACTATAGTAGACACTCCACCTAGATATCCTGGATGCAAGGGAGCAAATGCTAACTTTCTCAAGGAATGTTTCCGTAACAGTGTAGAAGCTCTTATTACAGATAATTTTGATTTTAAACAATTTGAGTCGCTTCTACCTAAAGGTAACCACAGAGTTTTTGTGCAATTCAGGATTTTAGAGGACGGCACTTACGACCAACTATCTGCACGCACACCTTATAATTCTATAGAAAAAGAGACACTCAAGGTTTTATCAAAACTACCGCGTTTTAAAGGAGCGATGCACAAAGACAAACCCAGAAATGCACTATTTGCTACAGCATTTACTGTTGTTGTAAACGAAGGTATTATGGCTACAGAAGACGATAAGAATTAGATTTCTTACACACTTAGCTATTATAAGGAATTACTCCTATTTTTTCCGTTTGAGTATCTCATCTTGCTCATTTAACAAACATTTATTACGTTATTCCTTCTGTCATGGGCTTCTCACAAGCACGGCATGGTAAAAACCCGTAAATTTATATGACTCATAAAAGTCATATATATGATTGCTATAGAAAACCTTGTCGAATTCTTTAATGAAACTCGAGCACACACAGAGAACATCTGTAAACCACTAGAAATTGAGGATTACGTAGTGCAACCCATTGCACACGTCTCTCCCCCAAAGTGGCACCTAGGCCATACAACTTGGTTTTTTGAAGAATTTATTCTCAAGCATCATAAGCAGGGATACACTCTTTTTAGTGAAGACTTTGCATTCGTATTTAATAGCTACTATGAGAGCGTAGGAAAAAGAGTCGTGCGCACAGATCGCGGCAACCTATCAAGACCAACAGTAGACCAAGTATATGCATACCGTAAATACGTCACTCAAGCACTCCAAGAGCTTCTTGAGGAAGAAATTACACCCACGGTAAAAAAGCTACTCACTATTGGCATACACCACGAGAAACAGCATCAAGAATTACTTGTCACAGATATTAAATACATTTTAGGTAACAATCCCCTTACGCCTATTTACGGAGGAGAATTACGCTTTCGCGAAAGCGAAAAAGGAACACAACCAAGCTTCATCTCTATTAGAGAAGGAGTTTATGAAATAGGTCACACAGGAAAAGAGTTTTGCTACGACAATGAATTAGGCCGTCACAAAGTATACTTGCACGATTATGAAATATCAAACAAACTAGTAACTAATGATGAGTGGATAGCATTTATTGAAGCTGGAGGTTATCAAGAAACACTCTTATGGCATGCCGAAGGCTGGGACTGGGTAAATACTCACGAGATAACTGCTCCCATGTACTGGCATCTAGTAGATGATCAATGGCACCAATACACGCTCAATAATGGATTACAAAAAATTAATCCAGATGACACACTTGTTCATATCTCCTATTACGAAGCATTTGCTTTTGCACAATGGAAAGGAATGAGGTTACCTACAGAATTTGAATGGGAGGTCGCTAGCTCCCAACTAGACTGGGGTGATCGATGGGAATGGACAGAAAGCTCATACTTACCTTACCCTGGCTACACTAAAGAAGAAGGATCACTAGGGGAATATAACGGGAAGTTCATGGTTAATCAAAAAGTCTTGAGAGGTGGCTCTGTAGCCACGCCATCTAAACATACAAGACATACCTATCGCAATTTCTTTCAGACCGGATTACGCTGGCAATTTACAGGCTTACGCCTAGCCAAATAATATTGAAAGTATTTATTAAAACTCACGACATAAACGTCTATGACGACCAAAACTACTACCATCACATCTGCATTTAGTCAAGAAGTAACAGAAGGACTCACCTCCTTCCCAAAGTTCCTTTCTTCAAAATATATCTATGACAAAAAAGGCGATAAGCTTTTTCAAGATATTATGGCAATGCCTACCTATTACCTCACAAACTGTGAGTTTGAAATTTTTGAAACGCATAAGGAAGCGATTTCAAAAGCCTTTACAGACAACGAAGGTTTTGACCTTATAGAACTGGGCGCTGGAGATGGCAAGAAAACTAAAGTCCTTTTAAAGCACTTAATAGAACGAGGAGACACCTTTGCATATCTACCTATAGATATTAGTCAGAATGTACTAGACGGTCTTAAAGAAAGTGTAGAAAGAGAAATACCAGATATTGTCATAAAACCTCAGCAAGGAACCTATTTTGAAGTCCTTGAAGATGTTGCTGGTTACAATGAACGCAAGAAGGTAATTATGGTACTAGGTTCAAATATAGGAAACCTACTACACCCACAGGCTATAGATTTCCTTACAAATATCCAGAATGCAATGACCCCAGGAGATTTGCTTTATATGGGATTTGATCAAAAGAAAAATCCGCAGACTATACTTGACGCTTATAATGACCCTGAAGGGGTTACCGAGGCGTTTAATAAAAACTTACTGCACCGTATTAATAATGAAATGGATGCAGATTTTAATCCTGATAATTTTAAACACTGGGAAGTTTATGACCCAGAAACAGGCACTGCCAAAAGTTATCTTGTAAGTACAAAAGACCAGTCTGTTACTATAAAATCGCTAGACCTTAAAGTAGATTTTACCGCATGGGAAACCATACATACGGAGATTAGTCAGAAATATGATGATAACATTGTAGAGTGGCTAGCTAGTGAATCTGGACTTGAGATAGTCAATGAATTTTCAGACAGCAAAGCTTATTATAAAAACTACTTATTCAAGAAAAAATAAATAGTTCAATAAGTACAGAAGCAACTTCTCAAATTTTAAAAAAAATTATTATGAAAGCAATTTGGAATGATCAAGTAATAGCAGAAAGTAATGATACCGTTGTAATTGAAAACAATCACTACTTTCCTCATGATGCTATAAAGAAAGAGTTTTTTACATCAAGTGAACTGCAGAGCACCTGCCCATGGAAAGGTGTCGCTTCTTACTATACTGTTACCGTAGATGGAAAAGAAAATAAAGACGCCGCTTGGTTTTATCCAGAAGTGAGCGAACTAGCAAAAGGAATTAAAAACCACGTTGCTTTCTGGCGAGGGATACAAGTAGTTGATTAAAACGACTTGTCGAAACAATACACAAAAAGCCATTTCTTAATAAGAAATGGCTTTTTCTATATATTATAATTCAAGAACACTATTTTCTGTAGCGGCATAAGCATTATACTGAAAACGATCTGCTTCTGCTTCATTTACCCACTCACCATCTACTACATAACGAAACTCGTAAGAGCTCTCTGTAGGAATATCAAAAGTTCCTTTAAAAGTTCCATTCTTTAATTTCTTGAGAGATGTAGATGTGTCCCAGTTATTAAAATCACCAGCAACAGCTACAGTACTTGCGTGTGCTGCAGGTATTGCAAATGTAACTTTACAAACAGGTTTTGTTTTTAAAAATTTTTTTGTGACTGCCATAATAAGAGGTTTAAAAATACACCCAAATATAGCAGGATATTTACTTAAAAAACATCATATCAATAGTTTAACCTTATTTTTACGATATAACAATATTGGGAGCTTTAAAATTAAAAAGCCACAAAGCGAAAACGTTTGCACTTCCTAAAAGTGTCGTAATTGTTTATCGAACATCACAAACTTAGTACTTTATTAATCGTAAACTCTACACGCAACCCTTATTTGATGCTACACAAGAACTAGCAATTTATTGAGATCTTCTTCTGTATTAAAATAATGAAATCCTACCCGCACACCTTCACCTCGTGCAATTGTTATTATTCCTTCATTCCTTAATCGTGCGACAAGCTGGTCATTTCCCTTGATATTAAAAAATGAACCATGATCTACTCGGTCTATAATTTCTTTTGAAATAAGTCCTCTCTCGGCAAAGGCTTCTTTTGCTTTAGCGTTTATAGTTTTTACTTTTTCATCTATGGTTTTCACACCTAGCTGTCGTATAACATCAATGGCGACACCTAGACTCCCGTAATTGAGCGTGTCTTGATGACCTGGCTCAAACCTTCCTAAAAAACTACCTTCTTGAGGCTTATATTTTCCTTGTATAGAATTGAAACCTGTAGTTCTAGGAGCTACACGCTCTGCTACAGACTCTTTAAATAAAAATAATGCATTACCATATCCAGCATTCATCCACTTGTAAGTACTTCCTCCTATCACATCAAATGCAGAATTATCAAAATCAAATATTTCGGTGCCTAGATATTGCGTAGCATCTGCAAAAAACAAGGTGTCGGGATATTTTGACTTTAACTCTTTCAAGAACTCATGATTGATTTTTATACCAGATAACCACTGCACCATAGAAAAGGCAAATATATCTGGTTGCGCTTTCGCGAAAGCGGTTGCTATCTCCTCCTCAACAGTTCCCGTAATTTTTATATAACTCAAGTCAAAGTCGCGACTCTCAAAAGGCCAGTTTACCGAAGGGTAATCTCCTTCTAAAAGAAGTACTTTTTTATGCGTTGTTATCCCATCTATAAGCGTGTTGAATCCGTAAGAAAAATTAGGCACAAGTGCTACTCTTTTTGCTTTACAAGAAAAAAGCTTACCTACCTTTTCTCGTACGCCTGTGAGTACTTTTGCTTGATTCTCTTTAAGTATACTACCTTGTATAAGAAAATCGAGATCATGCTCTTGACGCCACTCCATCACAGGCAGTGATAATAAGCCCGATGCTGCAGTATTGAGATAGGTGTACTGTTTTAAAATAGGAAAGAGTTTTGCAAAATTTTTCATAAGCTATTTACGATTGACGCTCAAAAAGGCTAATTTTATATAACCATCTAAAGGTCGCATTTTATGTCACTATTTTCAAAGAAAACTACTACTTCTATTGACCCTGTTCAAAAAGAACTTATTGAAAACGCGCAAGCACGCGTGCGTCAAAAGAAGAACCTTTATAGACACTTTGTTACTTTTCTTGCTGGCGCAATCTTACTTATTGTTATTAACCAAGTACTTCATGTAGGTGAAGAATTTAAACCATTCCAAAGGCCATGGTTTGTGTGGGCAATACTTATATGGACGTTCTTTTTCCTCATTCACCTTATAAATGTATTGCTCATGAGCAAGTTTATGAATAAAGAGTGGGAGCAAAAGCACCTCGATAGACTTGTTGCCAAACAGAAAGTACGTATAGCAGAGCTGGAAGAAAATGTAGCTTTATCACATCCATTACCAGAAAAAAAAAGTCCAGTAATGAGGAATCCTTCCTTACCACTAGACAACCAGAATACGCTCCTATGATAACAATGATTGCTGCAGCTGCAGAAAATAATGCTTTAGGAAAAGATGGTAACATCCCTTGGCATTTGCCAGACGATTTCAAACATTTTAAGCAATTAACCACTGGTCACCACATTATAATGGGACGTAAAACGTGGGAATCTTTCCCTAAACCGTTACCTAATCGCACACACATAGTGATTACTCGTGACGTAAATTATAAGGCAGAAAATGCTATAGTAGTGCATTCTCTTGAAGATGCACTAGCTTACAGCAGGGACGAAGCTCATACTTATATTATAGGTGGTGGTGAGATTTACAAATTAGGGATGGACTACGCCACACACATAGAACTCACACGCGTTCATAATGAATTTGAAGCAGATGCTTTTTTTCCAGAGATTGACACAAATCAATGGGAGTTAGTAAGTAGTGTTTTTCACGACGTAGATGATAGACATAAAAATGGATTTACTTTTGAAAGCTGGAAAAAGCTGTAATCCTCATTAAATAGTACATCATGAAACTTCGAGACAAAAAGACTGCCTTACTATTAATAGATTTACAGAAAGGATTTTCTGAAGAATCCCACTGGGGAGGCAATCGTAACAATCCCAATGCAGAAGAAAAAGCATTAGAATTACTTACAATGTGGCGCTCATTAGGTCTACCTATATTTCATAGCATTCATAGCTCTCGAGATCCACTATCACCACTTCATGAATCACAACCTGGTTTTCAAATGCTAGATGATCTCGTACCTCAACCTAATGAACCTCTCATTATAAAGCACGTAAATAGTGCCTTTATAGATACAGATCTCAAAGCACAACTAGACGCCCAGCACATCAAACAACTAGTAATTGTAGGTCTTACCACAAATCACTGTATCTCTACCACAACACGTATGGCTGGTAATTATGGGTTTGAAACATACCTAGTTTCTGACGCTACAGCAACTTTTGATAGAAAAGGAATAGATGGAAAAATATATCCTTCTGAGCTTATCCACCAGACGGCACTAGCGAGCTTACATAAAGAATTTACTACAGTCATTGACACCGCTAGTCTTTTAGAGATTCTATAATACCCTGCTTATATCAATACAATAGTTATTGTATTTTTGAACTTTTAAATTTAATCTAGTACGCTTTCGCGAAAGCGTAATAACAACAGGTATCTTCTAGGTTTTGTATTTTTACGCCAACTAATGAATTCTTAATTATGAAAGCATATATATTTCCAGGACAAGGAGCCCAATTCTCAGGAATGGGTCTAGATATTTTTGAAAAGTACCCTCTTGCACAAAGTCTCTTTTTAAAGGCAAATGATGTATTAGGTTTTAATATTACAGACGTAATGTTTGAAGGATCTGCAGAAGATTTGAAGCAAACTCAAGTTACTCAGCCTGCCATATTCATTCATTCTATAGCACTTAAAACAGTGATGACAGATTTTGAACCTTCTATGGTTGCTGGTCACTCTCTTGGAGAATTCTCTGCACTCGTTGCAAGTGGTGCGCTAGATTTTGAAGACGGTCTTAAACTTGTAAGTAAGCGTGCTCAGGCTATGCAAAAGGCATGTGAATTACAACCTTCTACTATGGCGGCCGTTTTAGGTCTTGAAGATCACATTGTAGAAGAAGTTTGTAATGAAATTGCTGGTGTTGTTGTGGCAGCAAACTATAATTGCCCTGGCCAGCTTGTTATTTCTGGTGAGGTAGAGGCGATTAACAAAGCTTGCGAGGCTATGAAGGAAAAAGGTGCACGCCGTGCTCTAGTACTACCTGTAGGTGGTGCTTTTCATTCTCCTATGATGGAGCCAGCTCGTGAAGAACTAGCCGCAGCGATAGAGAATACAGTTTTTAAAAACCCAGTATGCCCTATTTATCAAAATGTAACTGCTAGTGCTGTTACAAGTGCTAGCGAGATTCAAAAAAACCTTATCGCACAGCTTACTGCCCCTGTAAGGTGGACACAAACTATACAACAAATGGTAGCAGATGGTGCTACAGAATTTGTTGAAGTAGGACCAGGTAAAGTATTACAAGGTCTTGTAAGAAAAATAAATAGAGATGTGACGGCAAGCAGCGCAGCGCTTCCAGAATAAATTACAAACATATATCCATAAAAAAACCAGCCCTAGGGCTGGTTTTTTATTGTCTAAAAATTACAATGTTTTTATACATTATAATTTTTGTAAACTATATATAAATTAGTTTACTGCTTTTTTTACAGCATCACCAGCTTTAGTTGCAGCATCTTTAGTTGCATTTGCAGCGTTGTTTGCAGCATCTTTAGTTGCATTTACAGCATTGTTTGCAGCGTCTTTTGTTGCATTTGCAGCATCCTTAACAGCATCACCAGTTGCGTTTGCAGCATCCTTTGCACCTTCCATAGTTGCATCGGCAGCATTTTCGATAGCATTTCCTGCTTCGCTTGCAGCATTTCCAGCAGCATCAGCAGCTTCACCAGCAGCATCTTTCACAGAATTTCCTGCGTCATTAAGAGCATCACCAGTTGAATTTGCAGCGTTTTCAACAGCATTTCCAGCTTCATTTGCTTTCTCTTCCATTTCTCTACAAGAAACAGCTCCTACGATTAATGCTAAAGCAGCAACATTTAAAATAAATCTTTTCATAATTGAATTTGTTTGGATAATTAGATGCGCGAATTTAACATAATTTCACATTCTCATAACATAAAATATTTAATATCTAGAGTGATTATCGACAAAATGCAAATTTCTTAGGTATTACGTCAAAATCTTAACGATTTAAGATAAATCTTGATTTGGAATGCATTTCTTGAATATTTCTAAAAAAATTAATAAAACAATTTATGGTAGGAATTATTCCTAATTTTCATACATTTACCCTATGGGCATAAACGATTTACCTTCAGAAATACGCAGATTTAAAGAAGTACGAGAAGATCACGACTTCACACAAGCAGAATTTGCAGATAAATTAGGAATAAAAAATAGCACGGCAGATATAGAACGTGGTAGAACAAAACTATCTGGACAAGTTATTACTGAGCTATTGAGACTCTTTAATATCAATCCATTATGGATTTATGGCTATAGCAAGCAAAAACATCTCAATACAGACAAAAGTGATGTAAGTCCTAAGGTTGTTGTAGTCGATAAAGATGATAATGAAAACATGGTGCTGGTAAATCAAAAAGCAGCTGCTGGATATCCTAATAATATTGCAGATGTAGAATGGTATCAAAAACTACCTGCCTTTGATTTTCCTATCCCGCAGTATCGCAATGCTACTTATAGAGGTTTTCAAATAGAAGGCGACAGTATGATGCCTAGTTTTAGACCAGAAGATTGGGTACTTGCTAAAGGAGTGGAGAGCTTAGACTACGCTAGTGACAATAAAGTGTATGTCATTGTCTTACAAGACGCGGTAGTCGTTAAGAAATTGCAGAAATTGCCAGATTCAAAAAAGGTCTTATTAATATCTATAAATGAAGAGTATGTGCCTTACGAAGTAGCGATAAGTGACATTCAAGAAATATGGCAGGTTAATAGTAAGCTCACTTTTAATCTTGACGAAGGAAGTAGCAATAGTTTACTTAAGGAACTCCAGCAATCCATGCTCGATCTCAAAGCACAAATGACACAATTTAAAGCATAAAAAAAGGTCGATAACTCAATGAGCTATCGACCTTTTTACAATACAAACTTGATTACTAGTTATCAGTTTTTACTTTTACTTCTCCGTCTTCATCTACTTTTACCTTAGTTTCAGAACCATCTACGCCTTCTACCTTTAATTTGTAGCCATCGTCAGTATCTTTTTCCTTAGTTACTTCACCATTAGCCTTTGCTTCTTCTATAATAACTTCGGCCTCAGTTTTCTTTTCTTTACAAGATGTAAATGATACTGCAAGAATACCAAGAGCTAAAGCTCCTATTTTTAATGATTTCATAATTTTAAATTTTGGTTGTTAAAACAAGTGGTTACTAGACTTAATTATCGTCTGTGCCGCCAGTTCCTGTATTCTCTTTGATCTCGTCAACACCTTCTCCTATAGCATCTCCAGCATCATCCATAGCGTCTTCTACATCATCCATTGCATCTTCTACATCATCATTATCTGTAGATACTTCCACAGTTTTATTCTCTCTACAAGAAGTAAGGGTAAATGACGTTCCTAAAAGAGCTACAAGTGTTAGACTTAAAAAAATTCTTTTCATTTTGAATAAATTAAATAGTTAATTAAATGATATACGAACGTGAGCGACTTTTAGTTGTCGTCTCCTATTTTTTCTATCTCTTCGTTAATTTCTTCGTTTACTTTATTATCTACCTTCTTTGCTGCTCTTTCTAAGATGCCTTCACTTTCTCTTTCAGTTTCTACCTGAACTTCTTTTACAACTGTAGTTTCTTTTACCTCAGTCTCTCTGCAGCTTGCTATTGTAAATGATGCAATTAATAGTGCGATAATTGTAATATTTCTTGTTTTCATAATTTGATGGTTGTTTAGAGCACAAATGTATCTTAGTAATAATGCCGTAAAGCACAATTTATAACCAAGGTTTTCCAAACCATTCGTTAACTTTTGAATATCTAGCTCATTTATAGATAAAAACTGTTAATTTTATTTTCATGAATTTTAGAGACACTTACAATTTCTTAGAACGACTACAACAGAACAACACAAAAGAGTGGATGGATGCTCATAGAAATGAGTATCATCATGTACGAGATAATCACATCAAATGGCTTAATCACTTAAATGACAAACTCGCCCAATTTGATACTGAGTATTTTGACACCCCAGGCAAAAAAGCAATTAATCGCATCAATAACAATTTGATGTTTCATCCTAACAAACCTATTTACAAAGATCACATAGGTGCAGGACTCGACCAGAAAACAAAACAAGGAGATTTTTATATTGAAATAGGTCTCAGTCAGAATTTACTAGCAGGAGGTTTTTGGAGGCCTAAAAAAGAAATTTTACAAAGTATACGCGAAGCCATAGATTATAATGGTGAGGAGTTAAAAGCTATTATAAACAAACCTAGTTTTGTAAAAACATTTGGCGGTTTGTGGGAAGACGATAAACTTAAAACAGCTCCAAAAGGATTTTCTAAAGATCACCCACACATAGATTTATTAAGAAACAAAACGTTTGCAGTAGAAGTGACACTCTCACAAGAACAAGTACTAGCAGATGATTTTGAAAAAAGAATTATAACAGTCTATAAAGAGATGCTCTCCTTTAGAAGATACTTAAGAGAGGCTGTATCTATAGTAACTTAGAAACCGTCCTTTAGTCTTGAGCAAGCTAATTACTTAAGTAGTCAACAATCGCTTTTGTGGCACCCGTATTACTATTAATAAAGTGTCCCGCAATCATCCCTGTTTGCGCTCTAAATTTTTCATCTAAGATTAATTTGGATAGACGCTCATCAAATTCGGCCTGATTAGTTACGGCATAAAGTCCTGCGAGTTGCTGTAGTTTTTTTGCCTCGGGAAACTTATCAAAATTCCCTCCAGTAATTATGGGTACACCAAAGGTTGCTGGCTCAAGAATATTATGCAGTCCTGTAGTTCCCATCGCTCCACCCACGTAAGCAATATCTGCATAGCTATATATTTTAGTAAGAAGACCTATAGTATCTATAATCAATACATCGCAAGACGCCAGTGACGCTGCACTCATTTGAGAGTATAGCATTACTCTGCCCTTAATACTTGAGGCTAGCAGTGCAATTTTCTCAGGCTTAATTTCATGCGGTGCTATGATAAATTTTGCTGCGCCTTCATTCCTATTGATATAATTTACAATCACAGCATCATCTTCTGCCCAAGTACTGCCACACACTACACATGTTTTGTCATTCTTAAAAGTATGGACAAAATCTAAGGTGTTGTCCATTTCGATTTGATGACTCACTCTATCATATCTGGTATCTCCACTTACGCTAAAATTTTCAAATCCCAACTTCTGTAATACAGTTGCCGAATCTTCGTTTTGCAAAAAAAAGTGCTCAAAACTTTTGAGAGATGCTGTCATCCACTTTCCATAAGGTTTAAAAAATGGCTGACTTTCCCTAAATACCCCTGAAATTAAAAAAGTGCGAATCCTTCGGCGTTTGAGTTCGCTTAAATAGTTCGGCCAGAATTCATATTTCACAAGAAACACCATCTCTGGAGATACTATATCTAAAAACCTAGAAACATTTTTTGGGGTGTCAAATGGCAGGTAAACGGTAGCTTTCGCGAAAGCGTTATTCTTTTTGATCTCATAACCAGAAGGCGAGAAAAAGCTAATTACCATCTGGTGCTCTGGATACTTCTTTTTTAACTCCTCAAGAACAGGTACTCCTTGCTCGTATTCTCCTAAAGAGGCTGCATGCATCCAGATAGTAGGCTTGCCAGCTATGATTTCTCGTTTAAGGATTTTCAAGGTGTGCTTACGTCCTACTATCGACTTCTTAAGCTTTGCATTAAAAAAACCAGCTACTGGAATTAGCGCTTGAATAAGCCTGATTAAAAGAGAATACAATTTATGCATGGTTTCAAAAATAGTGCTTTGTTCTATAAATAGATTGTTAAGCGGTTGTAGTTTTTGTAATTTCGTTTCGTGTGAAAAAACACATTTATTTATAACTACACTTGCAGGGTTGCCACTTGCTTCCCTCCCACTATACGATGAAAAAAATTCAAATGGTCGACCTTAAAGGTCAATATGCACAGATCAAAGAACGAGTTGATAGCTCAATCATGGAGGTGATTGAAAATACCGCTTTTGTAAACGGACCAGAAGTACACGCCTTTCAAAAAGAACTAGAGGAATACCTAGGAGTAAAAAATGTTATTCCTTGTGCAAACGGCACAGACGCTTTACAAATTGCTATGATGGGTCTAGGTCTAGAGCAAGGTGACGAAGTAATCACTGCAGATTTTACATTTGCCGCTACCGTAGAAGTTATTGCGCTTTTAAAGCTTACACCGGTGCTAGTAGATGTTGACCCCGTAAACTTTAACATCGATATTGAAGCCATAAAAAAGGCAATTACTCCAAAAACTAAAGCAATTGTACCTGTGCATCTTTTTGGAATGGCAGCAAATATGGATGCCATTATGAATCTTGCTAAGGAGCACAATCTTTACGTAATAGAAGATAACGCACAAGGAATAGGTTCTACATTTACTGGCCGTGACGGACAGAAAGTCAAAACTGGTGGTATAGGACACGTAGGTACAACGTCTTTCTTTCCATCTAAAAATCTAGGATGCTACGGTGATGGTGGTGCTATTTTTACAAATGATGATGAGCTAGCTCACACCATTAGAGGAATAGTAAACCATGGTATGTATGAACGTTATCACCACGACGTAGTAGGTGTTAATAGTAGGCTAGACTCCATACAAGCTGCGGTACTTAGAGCAAAATTACCTCATTTAGACAGTTACAACAAGGCTAGAAGGGATGCTGCACGTAAGTACACTGCCGCTTTTACAAATGAGCCTAAAATTATAACTCCATTTATATGTGACAGCTGTGATTGCCACGTCTTTCACCAGTACACACTTCGAGTGAAAGATACAGATCGCGATACGCTAGTAAAACATCTTAATGAAAATGGTATTCCTTGTGGAGTGTACTACCCAATACCACTACACAGCCAGAAGGCGTATAAAGATACTCGCTATAATGAGGCAGACTTCCCAGTGACTAATGCTATTGTAAAGGATTGTATCTCTTTACCTATGCACACAGAACTAGAGGATGATCAAATCGCATTTATAACTAAAACTATTATTGATTTTGTAAATAAATAAGCTATGAAATACCACCTCTCTCTACTACTTGTCGTATTTACAAGTTTTATGCTATCGGGTCAAGAAACGCTTCTCCATTGCGGGAAACTGATTGATACTAATAATGGAAAAGTTTTAACCGAACAAACGGTAACCATTTTAGGCAATAGCATTATAAAAGTTGAGAAAGGTTACGCTTCCGCGAAAAGTGGCCAGACCATTATTGATCTTAAGTCAAAGACAGTAATGCCTGGCTTTATAGATATGCACGTGCACGTCGAAAGTGAGACCAATCCAAAGAAATATTTGGAAACCTTTACTAAAAATGAGGCAGATGTAGCCTTTACTGCTGCCGAAATTGCAGAGAGAACACTCATGGCAGGATTTACTACTGTACGAGATCTAGGAGGAAGTGGTGTAAATGTATCTCTAAGAAATGCTATAAATAACGGCACCACGAGAGGTCCACGCATCTTTACTGCCGAAAAGGCTATAGGAACCACTGGAGGTCATGCAGATCCTACAAATGGCTTTAAAAAGGTGAATATGGGAGATCCTGGTCCGGCTGAAGGGGTTATTAATAGTGTAGACGATGCTAGAAAAGCAGTAAGACAACGCTATAAAAATGGCGCTGATCTTATAAAGATTACCGCAACTGGCGGCGTACTCAGTGTCAGTAAGAATGGAGACAACCCACAGTTTCGCCAAGAGGAGGTAGATGAGATTGTGCGCACCGCCAAAGAATACGGAATGCACGTCGCTGCGCATGCTCACGGAAAAGAGGGAATGGAACGCGCTATTAAAGCAGGTGTACAGACTATAGAACACGGCTCCTTTATGGATGAAGAAACCGTAAAACTCATGAAACAACATGGCACCTACCTTGTCCCTACGCTATCTGCAGGAAAATATGTTGCAGAGAAAGCAAAAGTAAAAGGCTACTATCCAGACATTATTATTCCTAAGATTGAAAAAGTAGATGCTACACTTAAAAAGACATTTACCATGGTTGCACAATCTGGAGTAAACATCGCTTTTGGAACAGATGCAGGCGTATTTCCTCACGGAGAGAATGCAAAGGAATTTCGCTACATGACTGAATATGGATGGTCACCTATGTTCGCTATCCAATCTGCTACCATCACAAATGGAAAGCTATTAGATATGGAAGGTAAGTTAGGGGTAATTGCTGCTGGATATCTTGCAGACATTGTTGCAACAGATAATGACCCTACGCAAGACATCACAACGACAGAGCGTGTTTCATTTGTCATGAAGAACGGTATTGTATATAAGCAGTAAAGAAACCCAAGTAATATCAATTGACGCTCATTTCCTCAATGGTTTAAGAAGCTCAACATTACCCATAAAAAAACCTCGCTCAGTATATGAGCGAGGTTTTTTTATAAGTTATAAATGGGTTTTACTTTGCCATTATAATAAATTCTGACCTTCTATTAAGCTGGTGCTCTTCTTCTGAGCATTCTATGCCATTTGCACAAGCATTTGTAAGCTGCGTTTCACCATAGCCACGACCTGTAAGCCTAGAAGCATCTATACCGCCTTGCTGCACAATATAGCGTATTGTAGATACATTTCTACGTTGAGAGAGCTTCATGTTGTAAGCATCTGGGGCACGACTATCTGTATGTGACCTAACGTCAATTTTTAACGTAGGATACTGTTGCATTACCGCAATCACCTTTTCTAGTTCAAGAGCAGCATCTGGGCGTATGTTTGATTTATCAAAGTCAAAATAAATTGGATTAAGTTCTAGTATATTAGTAAGATCTCCTCCTATAACAAGTTGAGCTCCAGGCTTCAAATAAACATCACGATTTATAATACCACCTACATCACTACTTGTAGTTAAAATAACTTCGTGTGGCTCATAAGTATCCTTTGCACCTCGCACTACATAAGTTTCACTACAATTTACATCACTAAAAGTAAATTTTCCTAGATCATCACTTGTTACCGTTGCTACAACTTGGTTTACCTTATCTCTTAATGTCACTGTAGTTTGCGGAAGTATCTCATCTGTCTTTACATCTCTAGTAGTACCTACGATGTTTTGAGCGCAATTAGTCAAAATCTTTCTATCTCTTGTAAAGCTATAAATATCATCGTTACCTAGACCAGATGCACGATTAGAAGAAAAATATCCAGTTCCTCTAGACTCGCTTAAAATAAGTCCAAAATCGTCTGCACTACTATTAACAGGCTTTCCTACATTATATGAAGCTCCTACTTTACCATCATCACTTAATTGAGTAACAAACACATCCAATCCTCCAAGACCTACGTGGCCATCTGTGGCATAAAACAATTTGTTGTCGCTACTCACAAATGGAAAGGTTTCTCTTCCTTCTGTGTTAATCTCGCTTCCTAGATTTATAGGTGTTCCATAAGTGCCATCTTCGTTTATAGTAGACATCCATATATCACTTAATCCTTTTGTACCTGGCATATCTGATGCAAAGTACAATATCGTACCATCAGGACTCAATGCAGGATGCGCCGTAGAGTATTCATCACTATTAAAAGGAAGCTCTTCTGGAATACTCCATACACCACCTCGCTTATAGCTATGGTACAACTTTAATTTCGTAGTTCCTGCTTCATCTCTTTTGAGCTTTGTTTTTTTACTGTAATTGTTACGTGTAAAATACATCTCATCTCCACTTTCTGTAAAGACAGAGCTACTCTCATGATATGGAGTATTTATATTTTTTGAAAATTTTTCAATAGATGGATTATCGCTTTTTGCATTATCTACTACATATAGATCTAAGAAAGGCTGATTATTCCAATCATGAATGTAGTCACCAGTACTGCTCTTTCTGTTTGAAGAAATCACAACTCTTTCACCAAGGAAACTTGGACTAAAATCTTGTAACTCTGTATTAAAATTAACTTGCTCTATAGCATAACGTCCAGACTGTGCTTCTATTTCCTTAAGGTAATCACGTTCTTTCTCAAACATTTCCCCTCGAGTATCTGTCCCGCTCATTTGTACGAATACAGCCATCATTTTATCTGCTTTATCGTATTTCTTAATACTCTTAAGCGACTGTGCATATCTAAAATAATATTCAGGAGATACTTCTTCTCCTGTAGTAACTAACTTCTCATACCATTGCACTGCATCTGCATAGTCTGCTGTAAAGTAATAAGAGTCTCCTAGCTTTGAAAAAACTTCTGGAGAGGTAAACCCTCTATTTGCAACTCTTGAGTATAAATCACGTGCATTTACGTATGCAAATTCCTCAAATTTTTCTCCTGCAACTTTAACCTTACCTTCTTGAGCATACCCGAGGGTACCACTAAAAATGAAGGATAAAATAATTATATAGTGGAATACTTGTTTCATAAATATGTGTTTTAAAAATCTTCTACTAAATAAAGAATTAAAAGAAACGTGGAGATATTAATTTTTTAGGCTGCTTAAATACTTCAAACCTTAAGAACACTTCATAACTACCATTATTAAACTGTTGTAGCTCTGTGCTCTCCCTATCATAAGCAAAACCAATCATTAAGCTATCTGTAATCTGAAAGCCTACAAGACCACTTAATGCAGCACTCCATCTGTAAGCAAGTCCAAGGGTTAATTTATCATAAAGCAATGCATTTGCAGTTACGTCCACTTGAAGTGGTGCTCCTTGAACGGCTTTTACCAGTCCTGCTGGCTTAAACTTAAAGTCTTGAGTGATGTCAAATACATATCCAGTAGTTAAGTAGTAATTGATTCTCTCGCGAGCTAGAAACGTCGAGTTTGTACTATTTGAGTTGTCACTAGCATCAAAATGCTCTGTGCGCAATAAATTAGGAGCACTTAACCCTAAATAATATTTATCAGTATAGTAAAACATACCAAGTCCTATTTGTGGGGAAAACTTGTTGTCAATATTATTTTGAGCCGTAGCTAGATTGTCCCCATTTTGAAATGGGTTTGCCTCGCTGTAATTAATATCAAGTAAATGCACACCACCTTTTAATCCAAAAGCTAGCTTTCCCTCATCACTGGTAGGTATCGTATAGCTAAAATCTACATCTATGTAAGTCTCGTTACTTATAAATATTTCATCATTAGTAATATTTAAACCTAGTCCTACACGTTTTGACTCTCCTACTGGAGAATGTATGGAAACTGTTTGCGTTCTAGGAGCTCCATCTAGACCTACCCACTGACTGCGGTGTAATCCTAATACACTTAGACCTCCCCTTGCGCCGGCATAGGCTGGGTTAATGCTTAATGTATTATACATATACTGCGTGTACTGAGCATCTTGTTGTGCTACTGCAGTTTCAGTTGTAAGACCTAAAACGACTACTGCCAGGGCTACTATGGCGATGTATGTTCTTTTCATAGGTGTGTATTTAAATTTGGTACACTTTCTTTTTTTGCTTTCGCGAAAGCGTACCAAATATTATTGTTTTATTATCTATTAATATATAATGGTCCTGCTAGTTGCTTGAGTGAACCAGCATCGTTTGTATAGTCAAGTACGTAGTAATAAGTACCTACAGGTAATAACCTGTCTTGATCTACAACTACACGTCCATTAGACTCTCCTCTGAAGAAGACGTTATCTTGTCCATATCCGTCTGCATCCCAAACAAGCACTCCCCATCTGTTGTAGATACGTAACTTATTATTAGGATACTGCTCGATACCTCTTATTACAAAGACATCGTTAAGACCATCTCCATTAGGAGTCATAATATCAAATACTTCTAATCCATCTGTTGCATCTGGATTACCATTATTTACTTCTAGGAAGTCTGGAATACCATTATCATTCTCGTCACCTAGTTCTTCACCGTTTAGAATACCGTCACCGTCACAATCTCCATCAAGGAATTCTTGACTAGCAGCAAGTGTCTGGCTACCTACTTCTAAACTACAAGAGTTATTAGGGTCTGTACCGTCTAATGCCTCTCTACCGTCTAATACGCCATCTCCATCTGTATCAGGATTAGTAGGATCTGTAGTGTTACCGTTAGGATCTGAAGGAGTAAGCGGATTATCTATTCCAGTAATCTCTTCCTCATTAGTTAACCCATCGTTGTCACAATCTGCATTGTTAAACTCTGCTGTTGTTGTTACAGTCTGGCTATCTGCTACTAAATCACAAACATCAAATGGATCTGTACCATCTGCTATTTCGTCTGCATTAGTTACACCATCGCCATCACAATCAAGGCTAGCAAAATCAGTATCCATAGGTAGTGTAACACTATCTATTAAGAAATCACATGGACTGTTAGGGTCTGTTTTATCTTCTGCTTCATCACCATCAGAAACTCCGTCACCATCTGTATCAGGGTTAGTAGGATCTGTTGTATTACCATTAGGATCTGCAGGAGTATCAGGATCATCTGTTCCAGTGATTTCTTCTGCATTAGTTAATCCATCAAGGTCACAATCAAGATCATTCCACATCTGAGAAGGATCTACAGATTGACTACTTACTTGTAAATCGCAAGGATCATTAGGATCTGTCATATCTCCAGCTTCATCACCATCTGTTACACCGTCACCATCCGTATCTGGATTTTGTGGATCTGTTGTGTTACCATTTGGATCATTTGGAGTTGAAGGATCATCGATTCCTGTAGTCTCCTCATTGTTAGTAAGACCATCCATATCACAATCTGCACTGTTATAAGCAGCATCAGTCGTTTCTGTCTGATTTGCTACTACTAAACTACAGTTATCATTAGGATCTGTACCATCAAGAGCTTCTTGACCATCTGTCACACCATCACCATCAGTATCAATATCTAATGGGTCTGTAATATTACCATTTGGATCTCCAGGAGTTGTTGGATCATCGATTCCAGTAAGTTCCTCACCGTTATTTAACCCATCCATATCACAATCAAGATCATTCCATGCCATTGTAGGAGTAACTGTCTGACTAGCTATCTCAAGAGCACAAGGATCATTAGGGTCTGTCATATCTCCAGCTTCATCACCATCTGTTACACCGTCACCATCCGTGTCTGGATTTTGTGGATCTGTTGTATTACCATTTGGATCATTTGGAGTTGAAGGATCATCGATTCCTGTAGTTTCCTCATTGTTAGTAAGACCATCCATATCACAATCTGCACTGTTATAAGCAGCATCAGTCGTTTCTGTCTGATTTGCTACTACTAAACTACAGTTATCATTAGGATCTGTACCATCAAGAGCTTCTTGACCATCTGTTACACCATCACCATCAGTATCAATATCTAATGGGTCTGTAATATTACCATTTGGATCTCCAGGCGTTGTTGGATCATCGATTCCAGTAAGTTCCTCACCGTTATTTAACCCATCCATATCACAATCAAGATCATTCCATGCCATTGTAGGAGTAACTGTCTGACTAGCTATCTCAAGAGCACAAGGATCATTAGGATCTGTCATATCTCCAGCTTCATCACCATCTGTTACACCGTCACCATCCGTGTCTGGATTTTGTGGATCTGTTGTATTACCATTTGGATCATTTGGAGTTGAAGGATCATCGATTCCCGTAGTCTCCTCATTGTTAGTAAGACCATCCATATCACAATCTGCACTGTTATAAGCAGCATCAGTCGTTTCTGTCTGATTTGCTACTACTAGACTACAGTTATCATTAGGATCTGTACCATCAAGAGCTTCTTGACCATCTGTTACACCATCACCATCAGTATCAATATCTAATGGGTCTGTAATATTACCATTTGGATCTCCAGGAGTTGTTGGATCATCGATTCCAGTAAGTTCCTCACCGTTATTTAACCCATCCATATCACAATCAAGATCATTCCATGCCATTGTAGGAGTAACTGTCTGACTAGCTATCTCAAGAGCACAAGGATCATTAGGATCTGTCATATCTCCAGCTTCATCACCATCTGTTACACCGTCACCATCCGTGTCTGGATTTTGTGGATCTGTTGTATTACCATTTGGATCATTTGGAGTTGAAGGATCATCGATTCCTGTAGTCTCTTCATTGTTAGTAAGACCATCCATATCACAATCAATACTATTCCATTCATTTGTAACGATAGTTAAATCTTGATCTATAGCATTATAAGAACAAGGATCGTTAGGATCAGTACCACCATTTACTTCATCATCATTTGAAACACCATCACCATCACAATCTCCAAGTCCTTGTCCATTACATTCGTCAAAAGAAACAGAAACCTCTGCTGGATCACTTATATTCCCATCATTATCCATTACTGTATAAGCGATAGGTGCTGGATCTTCTACAGATAATCCTGTACAAGTAGCATCTGGAATGCCAGCAGCAGTACAAGGTGTAAAAGTAATTGTACCCGTTACTGGGTCTACACTCCAAACTCCTACTCCAGGTTCAACTAGGTCATCACCAGGATTTGTTGTACCAACAATCTGTACCGTCGATGGATCTACAACATCCCCATTAACATCATTTGCAAGTACATCTATCACTACTGGAAGACCAGTTGTATTATCTGCACTTACATCGGCAGTTGCAACAGGAACGTAATCCACCGTTACGGTAGCTATATTTGATGGGTTACCATCATTATCGTCTATCGTATAACTAGCAGGCGAAGTTGGATCCTCATTAAATCCAGCTAATGGAATAAAGCTTATTGTACCAGTAATTGGATTCACCTGCCAAGACCCTTCTCCTGGTACTGTGTAACCAGTTACGTCTCCATTAGCATCAATAGCAACGTCTAGGGCTCCAGCTGGAACTACTAAGCTCACAGTCGTTACATCTAAAGTTCCATCAGGATCTGCATCTACACCAAAACCATTATCAGCGGTTGGATCTAAACTTACCGTGTCACCAGGTGTATTTGCTAAACTCTCATCGTTTTGTGCTACTGGTGGCTCTGCATCATACATCACAGATACCGTAGCTGCATTAGATACATTACCATCATTATCATTTATTGTATAAGTAATGTCTTGTGGATCTTGGGTAGATACTCCAACACAACTAGCATCAGGAACTCCTGCTGCGCTACAAGGTGTGAAAGTAATGGCTCCACTTACTGGATCAACACTCCAAACTCCTACGCCAGGCTCTACTAAATCATCACCAGGATTAGCAGTACCTACGATTTGAACAGTCGTCAAATCTAAAGTACCATCAGGATCCATATCATTTAATGCAACATCAATAATCACTGGATCACCAGTCATATTATTATTACTAGCATTATCCATCGCAACTGGTGGTTCTGGAACAAAACTCACACTTACACTTGCAGGATCTGAAACATTACCTTCGTCATCCGCAACCACATACTCAATATCCGTAGGGTCTGCTGTGAAAATCTCAGGACAATCAGGTAAAGAAACTACCGTACAAGGTGTAAACCTAATAGCTCCACTTACCGGATCAACACTCCAAGTTCCCTCACCGACAACCACTAAGTCATCGCCAGGATTTGAAGTACCTACAATCTGTACCGTAGTTGGATCTACTATGTCTCCATCAACATCATTTGCAAGTACATCTATCACTACTGGAAGACCAGAGTCATTACCTGCACTCTCATCTAAGGTTGCAACAGGAACGTAATCAATCGTTACGGTAGCTGCATTTGACGGGTTACCATCATTATCATCTATGGTATAACTAGCAGGATTCGTTGGATCATCATTAAAGCCTGTTAATGGTGCAAAACTAATCTCACCAGTTACAGGATTAACTTCCCAAACTCCTTCGCCAGGAACTGTATATCCTATAATATCGCCATCTGCATCCGTCTGTACCATTGTAGCTCCAGTTGGAACTACTAAGCTCACAGTCGTTACATCTAAAGTTCCATCAGGATCGGCATCTACACCAAAACCATTATCAGCGGTTGGATCTAGACTTACCGTTGCACCAGGTGTATTTGCTAAACTCTCATCGTTTTGTGCTACTGGTGGCTCTGCATCATACATCACAGATACCGTAGCTTCGTTAGATACATTACCATCATTATCATTTATTGTATAAGTAATGTCTTGTGGATCTTGGGTAGATACTCCAACACAACTAGCATCAGGAACTCCTGCTGCGCTACAAGGGGTGAAAGTAATTGCTCCACTTACTGGATCAACACTCCAAACTCCTACGCCAGGCTCTACTAAATCATCACCAGGATTAGCAGTACCAACGATCTGAACAGTCGTCAAATCTAAAGTACCATCAGGATCCATATCATTTAATGCAACATCAATAATCACTGGATCACCAGTCATATTATTATTACTAGCATTATCCATCGCAACTGGTGGTTCTGGAACAAAACTCACACTTACACTTGCAGGATCTGAAACATTACCTTCGTCATCCGCAACCACATATTCAATATCGGTAGGGTCTGCTGTGAAAATCTCAGGACAATCAGGTAAAGAAACTACCGTACAAGGAGTAAACGTAATGGCTCCACTTACTGGATCAACACTCCAAGTTCCCTCACCGACAACCACTAAGTCATCGCCAGGATTTGAAGTACCTACAATCTGTACCGTGGTTGGATCTACTATATCTCCATCAATGTCATTGGCTAGTACATCTACCACTACTGGAAGACCAGAGTCATTACCTGCACTCTCATCTAAGGTTGCAACAGGAACATAATCAATCGTTACGGTAGCTGCATTTGATGGGTTACCATCATTATCATCTATGGTATAACTAGCAGAATTCGTTGGATCATCATTAAAACCAGCTTCTGGTATAAAGCTAATTTGACCCGTTGTTTCACTCACTTCCCAAGCGCCTTCTCCAGGAACTGTATACCCTATAATATCACCATCTGCATCAAGCACCTCCATCGTAGCTCCATCTGGAACTACTAAGCTCACAGTCGTTACATCTAAAGTACCATCAGGATCGGCATCTACACCAAAACCATTATCAGCGGTTGGATCTAAACTTACCGTTGCACCAGGTGTATTTGCTAAACTCTCATCATTTTGAGCTACTGGTGGCTCTGCATCATACATCACAGATACCGTAGCTGCGTTAGATACATTACCATCATTATCATTTATTGTATAAGTAATGTCTTGTGGATCTTGGGTAGATACTCCAACACAACTAGCATCAGGAACTCCTGCTGCGCTACAAGGTGTAAAAGTAATTGCTCCACTTACTGGATCAACACTCCAAACTCCTACGCCAGGCTCTACTAAATCATCACCAGGATTAGCAGTACCCACGATTTGAACACTTGTCAAATCTAAAGTACCATCAGGATCCATATCATTTAATGCAACATCAATTATCACTGGATCACCAGTCATATTATTATTACTAGCATTATCCATCGCAACTGGTGGTTCTGGAACAAAACTCACACTTACACTTGCAGGATCTGAAACATTACCTTCGTCATCCGCAACCACATACTCAATATCGGTAGGGTCTGCTGTGAAAATCTCAGGACAATCAGGTAAAGAAACTACCGTACAAGGAGTAAACGTAATGGCTCCACTTACTGGATCAACACTCCAAGTTCCCTCACCGACAACCACTAAGTCATCGCCAGGATTTGAAGTACCTACAATCTGTACCGTGGTTGGATCTACTATGTCTCCATCAACATCATTTGCAAGTACATCTATCACTACTGGAAGACCAGAGTCATTACCTGCACTCTCATCTAAGGTTGCAACAGGAACGTAATCAATCGTTACGGTAGCTGCATTTGATGGGTTACCATCATTATCATCTATGGTATAACTAGCAGGACTTGTTGGATCATCATTAAAGTCTGTTAATGGTGCAAAACTAATCTCACCAGTTACAGGATTAACTTCCCAAACTCCTTCGCCAGGAACTGTATATCCTATAATATCGCCATCTGCATCCGTCTGTACCATTGTAGCTCCAGTTGGAACTACTAAGCTCACAGTCGTTACATCTAAAGTTCCATCAGGATCGGCATCTACACCAAAACCATTATCAGCGGTTGGATCTAAACTTACCGTTGCACCAGGTGTATTTGCTAAACTCTCATCATTTTGAGCTACTGGTGGCTCTGCATCATACATCACAGATACCGTAGCTGCGTTAGATACATTACCATCATTATCATTTATTGTATAAGTAATGTCTTGTGGATCTTGGGTAGATACTCCAACACAACTAGCATCAGGAACTCCTGCTGCGCTACAAGGTGTAAAAGTAATTGCTCCACTTACTGGATCAACACTCCAAACTCCTACGCCAGGCTCTACTAAATCATCTCCAGGATTAGCAGTACCAACGATTTGAACACTTGTCAAATCTAAAGTACCATCAGGATCCATATCATTTAATGCAACATCAATTATCACTGGATCTCCAGTCATATTATTATTACTAGCATTATCCATCGCAACTGGTGGTTCTGGAACAAAACTCACACTTACACTTGCAGGATCTGAAACATTACCTTCGTCATCCGCAACCACATACTCAATATCGGTAGGGTCTGCTGTGAAAATCTCAGGACAATCAGGTAAAGAAACTACCGTACAAGGTGTAAACGTAATGGCTCCACTTACCGGATCAACACTCCAAGTTCCCTCACCGACAACCACTAAGTCATCGCCAGGATTTGAAGTACCTACAATCTGTACCGTGGTTGGATCTACTACGTCTCCATCAATATCATTACCAAGTACATCTATCACTACTGGAAGACCAGTGTCATTACCTGCACTCTCATCTAAGGTTGAAACAGGAACATAATCAATCGTTACGGTAGCTGCATTTGACGGGTTACCATCATTATCATCTATGGTATAACTAGCAGGATTCGTTGGATCATCATTAAAACCAGCTAATGGTGCAAAACTAATCTCACCAGTTACAGGATTAACTTCCCAAACTCCTTCGCCAGGAACTGTATATCCTATAATATCGCCATCTGCATCCGTCTGTACCATTGTAGCTCCAGTTGGAACTACTAAGCTCACAGTCGTTACATCTAAAGTTCCATCAGGATCTGCATCTACACCAAAACCATTATCAGCGGTTGGATCTAAACTTACCGTTGCACCAGGTGTATTTGCTAAACTCTCATCGTTTTGTGCTACTGGTGGCTCTGCATCATACATCACAGATACCGTAGCTGCATTAGATACATTACCATCATTATCATTTATTGTATAAGTAATGTCTTGTGGATCTTGGGTAGATACTCCAACACAACTAGCATCAGGAACTCCTGCTGCGCTACAAGGTGTAAAAGTAATGGCTCCACTTACTGGATCAACACTCCAAACTCCTACGCCAGGCTCTACTAAATCATCACCAGGATTAGCAGTACCAACGATCTGAACAGTCATCAAATCTAAAGTACCATCAGGATCCATATCATTTAATGCAACATCAATAATCACTGGATCACCAGTCATATTATTATTACTAGCATTATCCATCGCAACTGGTGGTTCTGGAACAAAACTCACACTTACACTTGCAGGATCTGAAACATTACCTTCGTCATCCGCAACCACATACTCAATATCCGTAGGGTCTGCTGTGAAAATCTCAGGACAATCAGGTAAAGAAACTACCGTACAAGGTGTAAACCTAATAGCTCCACTTACTGGATCAACACTCCAAGTTCCCTCACCGACAACCACTAAGTCATCGCCAGGATTTGAAGTACCTACAATCTGTACAGTGGTTGGATCTACTATATCTCCATCAATATCATTACCAAGTACATCTACCACTACTGGAAGACCAGAGTCATTACCTGCACTCTCATCTAAGGTTGTAACAGGAACATAATCAATCGTTACGGTAGCTGCATTTGATGGGTTACCATCATTATCATCTATGGTATAACTAGCAGGATTCGTTGGATCATCATTAAAACCAGCTAATGGTGCAAAACTAATCTCACCAGTTACAGGATTAACTTCCCAAACTCCTTCGCCAGGAACTGTATATCCTATAATATCGCCATCTGCATCCGTCTGTACCATTGTAGCTCCAGTTGGAACTACTAAGCTCACAGTCGTTACATCTAAAGTTCCATCAGGATCGGCATCTACACCAAAACCATTATCAGCGGTTGGATCTAGACTTACCGTTGCACCAGGTGTATTTGCTAAACTCTCATCGTTTTGTGCTACTGGTGGCTCTGCATCATACATCACAGATACCGTAGCTGCGTTAGATACATTACCATCATTATCATTTATTGTATAAGTAATGTCTTGTGGATCTTGGGTAGATACTCCAACACAACTAGCATCAGGAACTCCTGCTGCGCTACAAGGTGTAAAAGTAATGGCTCCACTTACTGGATCAACACTCCAAACTCCTACGCCAGGCTCTACTAAATCATCACCAGGATTAGCAGTACCAACGATCTGAACAGTCGTCAAATCTAAAGTACCATCAGGATCCATATCATTTAATGCAACATCAATAATCACTGGATCACCAGTCATATTATTATTACTAGCATTATCCATCGCAACTGGTGGTTCTGGAACAAAACTCACACTTACACTTGCAGGATCTGAAACATTACCTTCGTCATCCGCAACCACATACTCAATATCCGTAGGGTTTGCTGTGAAAATCTCAGGACAATCAGGTAAAGAAACTACCGTACAAGGAGTAAACGTAATAGCTCCACTTACTGGATCAACACTCCAAGTTCCCTCACCGACAACCACTAAGTCATCGCCAGGATTTGAAGTACCTACAATCTGTACCGTGGTTGGATCTACTATGTCTCCATCAACGTCATTGGCAAGTACATCTACCACTACTGGAAGACCAGAGTCATTACCTGCACTCTCATCTAAGGTTGCAACAGGAACATAATCAATCGTTACGGTAGCTGCATTTGACGGGTTACCATCATTATCATCTATGGTATAACTAGCAGGATTCGTTGGATCATCATTAAAACCAGCTAATGGTGCAAAACTAATCTCACCAGTTACAGGATTAACTTCCCAAACTCCTTCGCCAGGAACTGTATATCCTATAATATCGCCATCTGCATCCGTCTGTACCATTGTAGCTCCAGTTGGAACTACTAAGCTCACAGTCGTTACATCTAAAGTTCCATCAGGATCTGCATCTACACCAAAACCATTATCAGCGGTTGGATCTAAACTTACCGTTGCACCAGGTGTATTTGCTAAACTCTCATCGTTTTGTGCTACTGGTGGCTCTGCATCATACATCACAGATACCGTAGCTGCATTAGATACATTACCATCATTATCATTTATTGTATAAGTAATGTCTTGTGGATCTTGGGTAGATACTCCAACACAACTAGCATCAGGAACTCCTGCTGCGCTACAAGGTGTAAAAGTAATGGCTCCACTTACTGGATCAACACTCCAAACTCCTACGCCAGGCTCTACTAAATCATCACCAGGATTAGCAGTACCAACGATCTGAACAGTCGTCAAATCTAAAGTACCATCAGGATCCATATCATTTAATGCAACATCAATAATCACTGGATCACCAGTCATATTATTATTACTAGCATTATCCATCGCAACTGGTGGTTCTGGAACAAAACTCACACTTACACTTGCAGGATCTGAAACATTACCTTCGTCATCCGCAACCACATACTCAATATCCGTAGGGTCTGCTGTGAAAATCTCAGGACAATCAGGTAAAGAAACTACCGTACAAGGTGTAAACCTAATAGCTCCACTTACTGGATCAACACTCCAAGTTCCCTCACCGACAACCACTAAGTCATCGCCAGGATTTGAAGTACCTACAATCTGTACAGTGGTTGGATCTACTATATCTCCATCAATATCATTACCAAGTACATCTACCACTACTGGAAGACCAGAGTCATTACCTGCACTCTCATCTAAGGTTGTAACAGGAACATAATCAATCGTTACGGTAGCTGCATTTGATGGGTTACCATCATTATCATCTATGGTATAACTAGCAGGATTCGTTGGATCATCATTAAAACCAGCTAATGGTGCAAAACTAATCTCACCAGTTACAGGATTAACTTCCCAAACTCCTTCACCAGGAACTGTATATCCTATAATATCACCGTCTGCATCCGTCTGTACCATTGTAGCTCCAGTTGGAACTACTAAGCTCACAGTCGTCACATCTAAAGTTCCATCAGGATCGGCATCTACACCAAAACCATTATCAGCGGTTGGATCTAAACTTACCGTTGCACCTGGCGTATTTGCTAAACTCTCATCGTTTTGAGCTACTGGTGGAACAGCATAAGCTGCACTTACTGTTGCAGGATCAGAAACATTCCCTTCATCATCTGCTACTACGTACATAATGTCCATCGGACTACCTTCAAATAATCCTGTACAACTAGCATCTGGAACTCCGGCTGCAGTACAAGGTGCGAACGTAATCGCTCCGCTTGAAGGATCAACAGTCCATACTCCTACTCCAGGCTCTACCAAACTTGTCACAGGAACTCCCAGATTTGCTGGGTCTATTATCATCACTGTAGTAGGATCTACAAAATCCCCATCAACATCATTTGCTAATACATCAATTACAGCATCCATGCCTGGCATAACGCCAGTAATCTCATCTCCTGTTGCAACAGGAACATAATCAATTGTTACAGTAGCTACATTTGATGGGTTACCATCATTATCATCTATAGTATAACTAGCAGGATCTGTTGGATCATCATTAAAACCAGCTTCTGGTGCAAAACTAATCTCACCAGTTACAGGATTAACTTCCCAAACTCCTTCCCCAGGTACTGTGTATCCTATAATATCTCCGTCTGAATCCACCTGTACCATTGTTGCTCCAGCTGGAACTACTAAACTCACAGTCGTTACATCTAAAGTTCCATCAGGATCGGCATCTACACCAAAACCATTATCAGCGGTTGGATCTACGCTTACCGTAGCTCCAGGTGTATTTGCTAAACTCTCATCGTTTTGTGCTACTGGTGGAACAGCAAAAGCTGCACTTACTGTAGCAGGATCAGAAACATTGCCTTCATCATCTGCTACTACGTACATAATATCCATCGGACTACCTTCAAATAATCCTGTACAACTAGCATCTGGAACTCCGGCTGCAGTACAAGGTGCGAACGTAATCACTCCGCTTGAAGGATTAACAGTCCATACTCCTACTCCAGGCTCTACCAAACTTGTCACAGGAACTCCCGGATTTGTTGGGTCTATTATCATCACTGTAGTAGGATCTACAAGATCCCCATCAACATCATTTGCTAATACATCAATTACAGCATCCATGCCTGGCATAACGCCAGTAATCTCATCTACTGTTGCAACAGGAACATAATCAATTGTTACAGTAGCTACATTTGATGGGTTACCATCATTATCATCTATCGTATAACTAGCAGGATTTGTTGGATCATCGTTAAAACCAGCTTCTGGTGCAAAACTAATCTCACCAGTTATAGGATTAACTTCCCAAACTCCTTCCCCAGGAACTGTATATCCAATAATATCACCGTCTGCATCGGTCTGTACCATTGTAGCTCCAGTTGGAACTACTAAACTCACAGTCGTTACATCTAAAGTTCCATCAGGATCGGCATCTACACCAAAACCATTATCAGCGGTGGGATCTAAACTTACCGTGGCACCAGGTGTATTTGCTAAACTCTCATCGTTTTGAGCTACTGGTGGAACAGCATAAGCTGCACTTACTGTAGCAGGATCAGAAACATTCCCTTCATCATCTGCTACTACGTACATAATATCCATCGGACTACCTTCAAATAATCCTGTACAACTAGCATCTGGAACTCCGGCTGCAGTACAAGGTGCGAACGTAATCACTCCGCTTGAAGGATTAACAGTCCATACTCCTACTCCAGGCTCTACCAAACTTGTCACAGGAACTCCCGGATTTGCTGGGTCTATTATCATCACTGTAGTAGGATCTACAAGATCCCCATCAACATCATTTGCTAATACATCAATTACAGCATCCATGCCTGGCATAACGCCAGTAATCTCATCTACCGTTGCAACAGGAACATAATCAATTGTTACTGTAGCTACATTCGATGGGTTACCATCATTATCATCTATCGTATATCTAGCAGGATTTGTTGGATCATCGCTAAAACCAGCTTCTGGTGCAAAACTAATCTCACCAGTTACAGGATTAACTTCCCAAGCGCCTTCACCAGGTACTGTGTATCCTATAATATCACCGTCTGCATCCGTCTGTACCATCGTTGCTCCAGCTGGAACTACTAAACTCACAGTCGTTACATCTAAAGTACCATCAGGATCGGCATCAACTCCAAAACCATTATCAGCTGTTGGATCTACGCTTACCGTAGCCCCAGGTGTACTCGGAGCACTTACATCATTTTGTGCTACTGGTGGAACAGCATAAGCTGCACTTACTGTAGCAGGATCAGAAACATTCCCTTCATCATCTGCTACTACGTACATAATATCCATCGGACTACCTTCAAATAATCCTGTACAACTAGCATCTGGAACTCCGGCTGCAGTACAAGGCGCGAACGTAATCGCTCCGCTTGAAGGATCGACAGTCCATACTCCTACTCCAGGCTCTACCAAACTTGTCACGGGAACTCCCGGATTTGCTGGGTCTATTATCATTACTGTAGTAGGATCAACAAGATCCCCATCAACATCATTTGCTAATACATCAATTACAGCATCCATGCCAGGCATAACGCCAGTAATCTCATCTACCGTTGCAACAGGAACATAATCAATTGTTACAGTAGCTACATTCGATGGGTTACCATCATTATCATCTATCGTATAACTAGCAGGATTTGTTGGATCATCGTTAAAACCAGCTTCTGGTGCAAAACTAATCTCACCAGTTACAGGATTAACTTCCCAAGCGCCTTCACCAGGTACTGTGTATCCTATAATATCACCGTCTGCATCCGTCTGTACCATCGTTGCTCCAGCTGGAACTACTAAACTCACAGTCGTTACATCCAAAGTACCATCAGGATCGGCATCTACACCAAAACCATTATCAGCGGTTGGATCTACACTTACCGTAGCCCCAGGTGTACTCGGAGTACTTACATCATTTTGTGCTACTGGTGGAACAGCATAAGCTGCACTTACTGAAGCAGGATCAGAAACATTCCCTTCATCATCTGCTACTACGTACATAATATCCATCGGACTACCTTCAAATAATCCTGTACAACTAGCATCTGGAACTCCGGCTGCAGTACAAGGTGCGAACGTAATCGCTCCGCTTGAAGGATCGACAGTCCATACTCCTACTCCAGGCTCTACCAAACTTGTCACAGGAACTCCCGGATTTGCAGGATCTATTATCATTACTGTAGTAGGATCAACAAGGTCACCATCGACATCATTTGCTAATACATCAATTACAGCATCCATGCCAGGCATAACGCCAGTAATCTCATCTACCGTTGCAACAGGAACATAATCAATTGTTACAGTAGCTACATTCGATGGGTTACCATCATTATCATCTATCGTATAACTAGCAGGATTTGTTGGATCATCGTTAAAACCAGCTTCTGGTGCAAAACTAATCTCACCAGTTACAGGATTAACTTCCCAAGCGCCTTCACCAGGTACTGTGTATCCTATAATATCACCGTCTGCATCCGTCTGTACCATCGTTGCTCCAGCTGGAACTACTAAACTCACAGTCGTTACATCCAAAGTTCCATCAGGATCGGCATCTACACCAAAACCATTATCAGCGGTTGGATCTACGCTTACCGTAGCTCCAGGTGTACTCGGAGTACTTACATCATTTTGTGCTACTGGTGGAACAGCATAAGCTGCACTTACTGTAGCAGGATCAGAAACATTCCCTTCATCATCTGCTACTACGTACATAATATCCATCGGACTACCTTCAAATAATCCTGTACAACTAGCATCTGGAACTCCGGCTGCAGTACAAGGTGCGAACGTAATCACTCCGCTTGAAGGATCGACAGTCCATACTCCTACACCAGGCTCTACCAAACTTGTCACGGGAACTCCCGGATTTGCTGGGTCTATTATCATTACTGTAGTAGGATCAACAAGGTCACCATCAACATCATTTGCTAATACATCAATTACAGCATCCATGCCAGGCATAACGCCAGTAATCTCATCTACCGTTGCAACAGAAACATAATCAATTGTTACTGTAGCCTGATTAGAAGTATTACCCGCATTATCATCTATTGTATAAGTGGCAGGAGATGTTGGATCATCATTAAAACCAGCTACTGGTGCAAAACTAATCTCACCGTTTACAGGATTAACTTCCCAAACTCCTTCACCAGGAACTGTGTACCCAATAATATCGCCATCTGCATCCGTTTGTACCATCGTAGATCCAGCTGGAACTACTAAGCTCACGCTCGTAACATCTAATGTACCGTCAGCATCATCATCTATTCCAAAACCATTATCGGCGGTTGGATCTAAACTTACTGTAGCTCCTGGAGTACTCGGAGCACTTACATCATTTTGTACCACTGGTGGAACACTAGGAACTGCTCCTTGATTATTTGCATCTGTTGATAAATCTTGATTATTGGCAGTATTCGGATCATCTTGATCTGCTTGTACAGTAGCACCATTTGAGAAGACTCCCTCACTATCAATTGTTGCTTCAACTGTTATTGTCACATTATTGGCAACTCCAGCAGCAATACTTGCTATAGTACAAGGCAATGCAGTACAACCATCCGAAACATTTGTAATTGTCAAATTTTCAGGAATATCTGTAACTACAACATTAGTTGCTTCATCTGGACCTGCATTACTTACTGTTAATGTATAAGTCACTGTACCCCCCACTACGTAAGGACTACTATCAACCAATACTTTATCAATACTCACATCAGCCTGCGCAATAGTAAGCGTGGCTGAACGTGTTTCTGTAAAACACACATTATCATCGTGTGTAATGACAACAAAATATTCTGTACCACCTAAACCTGTTACATCATTTACTATTAATGAATCCGTATTTTCCCCACTATAATTAGTATCGGCTGCAGTAATAAGAGTTCCTGATGTATCTGGATCACCTATGTACCACATATAGTTTATTCCGGCATTTGCATTTCCAGGAGTTCCGTAATCTGGAACACCTGCTGTAAATCCAGTCGAATTATCTGCTGTTGCCGTAATTGTAAACGTAGCAGACTCACCTGTTGTAGCCGTTTGGTCGGCAGGTTCCATTGCTGTAACATTAACTTGTGTTGCTACAATTTCATTTCCGCTTGCACCATCATAGCCTCCCGTTGCAGGAGAACTTCCTGTAACAAGCCCATCACTATTAACAGTAGTAGGCAACGCTCCTAAACGTCCATCACCATTAGGATCTAATCCACTAGACTCTAAAACGTCATTACATAAGTCGTTATCTGAATCTAAATCAAAGGAGTTTATAATACCATCATTATCTGAGTCACATCGTAAGTAAATAGCAAAAGCAACAGCTTGTTGTGCTGTACCTGGACTTTCAACTGACACATCAATTGATGTTGTGTTTTTTGAAAAATACAAACTATTACCATTTCCTTCTAAATCATAAGTTCCTAAAACATCTAAAGTTTGGTTATTTACATTAAACTGTCCTGGTGATACTCCTGTAAGGATTGATTCTAAAAATGTCCAATCACCTCCATTAGTTTGGAAAGAAATTGTTTCTGGACCATTACCTTGGTTGATAGGAGTAGTAGCTTCTGCATCAATGGCAATAATATCTAAAGGATAAGGGATCCCGTTTTTTAATGCAGTGAATTCCACTGTAAAAGAAAAATCTTGTGTATCTACATTTCCATAAAGTGCTTCTGCACTTCCTGGAGTATTGTATAATAAATTTATTAAAGACTGACCAAATGTTGGAGATTCAAAAGTATTTAAATCATTTGTATCTATTGATTGAGTTCCAGTTCCGTTTACAACAACATTAGAAAAAGTAGCCGTTATTTCTAAATCATTAACCGTAAAGGTTTGTGTATCTCCATTATTTAAAGTTCCTCCAATACTAGACCAATCAAAAATATACAATTGATCTTGGAAGTTACCTGTACCTTCATTTGAGTTTGCAAGATTAGGTTGATCACATCGTTCTTCTACTGTATCTAAAATACCATCATTATCATCATCAAGATCACAAACATCACTTATACCATCAGCATCATTATCTGGATTTCCGGATGCTAGTGCATCACACGGATCTGGAAGAAATGTTAACACTGCCGATCTATTTTCGGACACACACACATTTTCATCATGACTAACAATAACAAAAAATTCAGTATTGTTTAATCCAGAAGAGTCATTAACTGTTAACGTATTTGTGTCTGCACCACTATAATTAGTATCTCCAGGAGCAATAGGCACTCCTGAAACATCTGGATCACCTATATACCATTGATAGCTTAAACCTCCATCTGCATTACCAGGAACACTATAAGTAGGTGAACCACCGGTATAAAACGTGGCTTCATCTGCGCTAGCTGACACTGTAAAGCTCACAGGATCACCTTCAAACACACTTTGATCCATAGGGTTGCCAGCAGCAACATTAACTTGCACCGCATTCAACTCATTTCCACTAAGCCCATTATAACCTCCAGCTACCGACCCAGAACCTGTGACACGGCCAGCACCATCAACAGTTGTTGGCAGTACACCAAGTACTCCATCTCCATCAGGATCTAATCCACCAGACTCTAAAACATCACTACAACCATCACCATCACTATCTAAATCAAAACAATTTGCAATACCATCATTATCTGTATCAAAAGGAACATCTGTAGTAAATCTAAAACTATCAATACCATGAAAATCTTCCCCAGGAGCACCAGCACCACTATAAACTGAATTTCTTTTTATTTCTACTTGAGAAACAGGCGTAATACTAATAAACCCAAAAAAGGATTCGACATTTTCTCCTGCTAAAATAGTACCTAATGAATTTCCTTGACCGTCAAAAACTGAAAAAGTTCCGGTATTACCAGCAGTAACAGAAATAGCAGGACCTATTTGGTAAGAAAGAACACCACCAACATAAATCTGCCAAGTATCAATATAATTACCTGCACCATGATCCATAAAATCAATTAAATCAAACCCAAAAGCATAAACAGGCGTGGTAAAGTTTATAAAAGTTGAAAACTCTAGGTCACTATCTCCTTCTAAATTAGCTCTTCCAGGCTCAATTGACAATCCAGACCCACTTGCTCCAGAAATAAAAGAAGCATTTGTTGTAGAAGCAACATTATAATTATTTGCAACCGGATCTACTGCATCATTTGAACCAGAGACAGAGCCAATTGAGAACGTTGTATTAGAAAAATTTAAATCGGATTGTATTGTTGCACCTGTATTAGTTACAGAAACATCCCATCCAGATTCGGAGTAACCTAATCCATTTGTGTTTCCTGCAATAGCAAAGAACTGAACACCATCATCATTAGTATAATAAACTGCATCAGACTGCACTGCACCACCAGTAGGAACGACAAATGGACACTCTAAAGTATCCAAAATCCCATCATTATCATCATCTTCATCCAGAGTATTAGACACCAGATCACCATCACAATCTGTAGCAGTACCCACACATTGACCATACAAGGAAGATGTAAAACAACCAAATACCACAATTAGGACAATTATCTTTTTTGAGATAATTGACAATTGCAACTTTTCAATCTGTCCGGAAGGAATAGTAATTTTTCCCATATATATAAATTATAACTTAATTCAACTTTTAATACAACCTGAGGCCTTAACAAACATCAGATATCATTTTCTTTTCTGCGTTATCTCAATGTGAAATTAAAGTCAAAAATAACACGTTTACATTTGCACAAACAAAATTAGAATTTTATACCAGTATACTGTTAAAAATAAACACTTAATCGATTAAATTTAACCATTAATAGATATTCTACATGTATAATTCGACCAAATACACTTTTCTGTCGACGAATGGTAACTTCAACTAATAAACAACGCACTTAAAATCAGATATTTACACAAATACAGCATCAGCCTATGTTTATTAAATAGTAATTTCCTACATAAATATCATTGAATAATAGGCTTATAATATATTCACTTGGCTTTTTCGTAACCTTATTATGCGTTCAAAAAGACTGTGTGATCACAACTAAAATAGTTTGAAAAAAATCACAAAAACCCTTTGCCAAAAGAAGAAAAAGATTAAATTTGCATCCGCTACGAGAAATAGCGTCGTTCTTATAGAATGCAATGCGAAAGTAGCTCAGGGGTAGAGCATCACCTTGCCAAGGTGGGGGTCGCGAGTTCAAATCTCGTCTTTCGCTCTAGTTTGAAATTATAACGCTTTCGCGAAAGCGTATAAAAATAAATACCAATTTTTCACGTAAGTGAAAATGCTCGAGTGGTGGAATTGGTAGACACGTTGGACTTAAAATCCAATGTCCATTAGGACGTACGGGTTCAAGTCCCGTCTCGAGTACAAAAGGCTTCCACTAGGAAGCCTTTTTAATTTTCATATATTTCAACCATGGCAACCGTCTACATACTCTATTCTAAAAAGATTAATAGATACTACATAGGTAGTTGTTTAGGGATCAAGACCAATTGTTGTGTTTATGCAAATATTGTTGTTAATCTATAAAGAAAGAATTCTACATTTTTCACACCTCTAAATTGAGCTCTAAACGCCTTGATTTTCGCATTGAATGATTCTGCTGACGCGTTTGTGCTTCTATTTATAAAGTAGTTTAATATTGATCTATAGTTAAGGCTTATCGTGTTTACGATTGAATTAAATGCTTTGTAACCTGTTTTTTCGACGTCACTGTACCAGTGTGCTAATTTGGTATATGCTGTTTCTATTGATCTTCCTGTATTAAAGATATTTATTAGACCTTGTACTAGATTAAATGCAGTTTTTATATCTGGATATTCCTTGAAGAGAACTTTACTTCTGTGGTGTTGATTTTTTGTCCATTTGCTGGGTGCTTTATAAAGTAGATATCTACTTCTTGCTAAAAGCTGCTTTCTGGTATCACCATTTTCAAAGATTTCAGGTTGATGGGGTGTGTTGTTGACTCGTGCTAGTTTTATGTTTTCATTCTCTAGGTCTATTGCTTCCCATCTATGTTTGACACGAATGTCTTGTAGCGCCTCTAGTGCTAGTTTTTGTACATGGAATCGGTCTGTAACCTGTATAGCTTTCGGGAAACATTTTTTACAAATAGTTTTCATAGTGTTAGCCATATCAAGGGTTATCTCTATTACCTTGGCTCTTTTCTTAGCAGATATTTTCAGCAGTTGTGCTATGATTGGTTCTGCTTTTGTTCCCTTGAAGATGGCAACAATACTGCCTTTCTTTCCTTTGGCTTTTTTATTGGTAATAATCGTATAGAGTTCTCCTTTGGATAATGCGGTCTCGTCTATAGATAAGTAAGGTCCTATATTCTCTGGAAAAATCAGGTACTGTTTTGCGTGCTTCTTTTGATCCCAGTTTTTAAAGTCACTTAGATAATCTTTGTACTGGCGCTGTAGCTTCTTTCCATTAACGCCATAAAAACGCCCGATAGTATGACAGTCCGAGGCTCTAGTATTGACTAATTTCTTTTAAAAAATCAGCAAACTCGGCGGTCATCCGTGTTCCCTGTGCTACTAGGTTCCAGTCTCTTTGAACTATCTCTTTGGTTTGCTTGTCAATCCACCTGCGTCGCTTTACGTGGAGATAAACAGTATTGCCACGTAGAGGAAAATCTTGAATCGTGACCTCTTTGTGAAAACCGTGTGCAATAAGTATGCGGATATATTCTTCTTTTGGAGTCTCGTTACGCTCCTCAAAATAAAGATGCATTACTTCACCATTCTTGGTGTTTCTGACCAGATCGAAGTGGTTAATGAGAAATTCTGGGAGAATGAGTTTTAGTAATTCTAGATAGTTGTCCAAGGCTAGGCTTTATTACAAAAATCTAAAAATTATCCAATTCACACACAACTTTTGAGAATGATCCTTGTTTAGACTTAGACCAAAGAATAAAAGAACACGCAACAAACAGATACAAAGGGTTTACTACTAGAGCTCTAGATTGGGAGATATTTTTTGAAATAACCAATTTAGAATATCAACAAGCTCGGAGCATCGAAAAACACATCAAGAGTATGAAAAGCACAACATACTTAGTGAATATCAAAAAACATAAAGAAATAGCACAAAAACTAGTTCAAAAATATAAGTAACGGGTTCATCCCGATAGCTATCGGGACCCGTCTCGAGTACAAAAGGCTTCCATTAGGAGGCCTTTTTTATTTTCATATATTTCAACCATGGCAACCGTCTACATACTTTATTCTAAAAAGATTAATCAATACTACATAGGTAGTTGCTTAGACCTAGCACAAAGAATACAAGAACACATATCTAACAAATACAAAGGATTTACTGCCAGAACTCAAGATTGGGAAATATTTTTTGAAATAACCAATTTAGAATATCAACAAGCACGGAGTATCGAAAAACACATCAAGAGTATGAAAAGCACGA
Source organism: Dokdonia sp. Dokd-P16 (assembly GCF_003095655.1). Taxonomy (NCBI): domain Bacteria; kingdom Pseudomonadati; phylum Bacteroidota; class Flavobacteriia; order Flavobacteriales; family Flavobacteriaceae; genus Dokdonia; species Dokdonia sp. Dokd-P16. The sequence continues at coordinate 1,774,780 of NZ_CP029151.1, read as the reverse complement.
CATACTTTGTAAATATCAAAAAACACGAAGAAATAGCACAAAAACTAATTCAAAAATACAAGTAACGGGTTCATCCCGATAGCTATCGGGACCCGTCTCGAGTACAAAAGGCTTCCATATAGGAAGCCTTTTGTATTTTATAGTGTTTAATTATTCTTCTAAGAAATAGCGCCACCTTTCTTTTTAACGAGCATTCGTTTTATCTCATTGAGCTTCATGAGCGCCTCTACTGGAGTAAGGGTATCAATATCTATATGTAAAATCTCCTCTTTAATATCTTCTAGTAACGGATCATCTAGATTAAAGAAACTAAGCTGCATTTCTTCTTCGCCAGCTTCTTTAAGTTTACCTGTAAGCTCCTCACTTCCATGAGATTTTTCTAGCTTCTCCATCATTTTTGTCGCTCTACGTAGTACCTGTTGAGGCATTCCCGCCATCTTTGCGACATGTATTCCAAAACTATGAGCACTACCTCCTGGAACTAGTTTACGTAAGAACAATACATTATCCTTAAGCTCTTTTACAGAGACATTATAGTTCTTTATGCGTTCAAATGTCTCACACATCTCATTAAGCTCATGATAATGTGTAGCAAAGAGCGTTTTAGGTCTTCCTGGATGTTCATGTAAAAACTCACTTATGGCCCAAGCAATGGATATCCCATCATAAGTGCTTGTGCCACGTCCTATTTCGTCTAGTAGGACCAGACTGCGGTCACTTAGGTTATTAAGAATACTTGCAGTCTCATTCATCTCTACCATAAAAGTACTCTCACCCATAGAGATATTATCACTTGCCCCTACTCTTGTAAATATTTTATCTACAACACCTATATGTGCAGCTTGCGCTGGTACAAAACTCCCCATCTGGGCGAGCAAGACTATTAAAGCTGTCTGTCTTAAGATGGCACTCTTACCAGACATGTTAGGCCCTGTAATCATAATCATTTGTTGATCATCACTATCTAAATACACATCATTTGTCACATAAGCCTCACCTAGTGGGAGTTGCTTTTCTATTACTGGATGTCGCCCTTCTTTTATATCTATTGCTTGTGACTCGTCTAGCGTAGGTCTCACATAATTGTTTTCTCTAGCGAGCTGTGTAAAACCTAACAAACAATCTAGTTGTGCTATCTGGGAAGCATTTGCCTGCACTTGAGGAATAAAACTACCCATCCAGTTTACCAGTGCTACAAATAGCTCCTGTTCTATGGCCTGAATACGCTCTTCGGCTCCTAAAATTTTACCTTCGTACTCCTTAAGCTCCTCGGTGATGTAACGCTCTGCATTAACTAGCGTTTGCTTTCTTATCCACTCTTCTGGTACTTTGTCACGGTGTGTGTTACGCACCTCTATATAATACCCAAAAACATTATTTGATGCTATCTTAAGGGAGGTGATTCCCGTGCGCTTAGTCTCACGTTCTAGCATTTGCTCTAGATAATCTTTACCTCCTTGAGATAACGCTCTTAACTCATCTAGTTCTTCATGAAAACCAGCTGCGATTGCTCCTCCTTTTATTATAGAAACTGGAGCCTCTTCTTTAAGTGTTTCCTTTATTTTATCACGTAGCACAACGCAGTCTTGAAGTTGCTCTCCTATGATGTTGAGTGACTCATTATCAGTACTAAGAGCAAGTCCTTTTATAGGAACAATTGCTTCTAGCGAATTCTTAAGCTGTATAACCTCTCGCGGACTTATTTTACCTGTAGCAACCTTACTTATGAGACGTTCTAAGTCTCCTATTTTCTTAATATTAGACTGCATTTTATCAAATATCTCCCCATTATCTGAGAGAAAAGATACTACCTCATGACGCCTTTCAATCTCATCAAGACGTTTGAGTGGTAAAGCGAGCCATCGTTTGAGTAAGCGACCTCCCATTGCAGAGGTAGTTTTATCTATTATATCTATTAAAGTAATCGCTTTTACTCCAGAAGCTGAGTTATAAAGCTCGAGATTTCTTATGGTAAAACGGTCCATCCACACATAATCATCTGCGGCAATACGGCTTATTCTTGTGATATGCTGTAGCTTGTGATGCTGTGTTTCTCCTAAATAATGAAGCGCTGCGCCAGCAGCCACCACTCCTTCAGATAAGTGCTCTACCCCAAATCCTTTTAAAGAATTTACATCAAAGTGTTTATGCAAAGATTCTGTAGCATAGTCTATATGAAACACCCAATCCTCTTGGTAAAAAGTATGATAATCTGAGCCAAAAGCTTCTAAAAAAGTCTTTTTTTGCTTTTTACATACTAACAGTTCGCTAGGTGCAAAATTTTGTAATAGTTTATCTACATAAGCTACATCTCCTTGGGCTGTAAGATACTCACCAGTAGACACGTCTAAGAAAGCAACTCCTACCTTTTCTCTATTAAAAAAAACAGCCCCAAGAAAGTTATTTGTTTTTGCAGAAAGTATATCATCGTTCATTGCAACCCCTGGCGTCACAAGCTCTGTTACCCCACGCTTTACAATTTTTTTAGTTTGCTTTGGATCTTCTAGTTGGTCACAAATAGCCACCCTACAACCTGCTTTTACAAGCTTGGGTAAGTAAGTATTTAATGAATGATGTGGGAAGCCAGCAAGTTCCGTGCGATCTCCACCATTATTACGACTTGTTAATGTAATATTGAGAATTCCCGCTGCTTTCACAGCATCTTCTCCAAAGGTTTCATAAAAATCTCCTACTCTAAAAAGCAACAGCGCATCTGGGTATTTTGTTTTAATACCATTATACTGCTGCATTAAGGGGGTCACTTTTTTCTTAGCCAAATCATTTATTTTAAGAAAAATAAAAGTACGTTATTCTATTGGGTTGGCTTTCTCAAATATGATCAGACTTTCTTAGTTTTTCCACATTTTATATACACGCTTTCGCGAAAGCGCAAAATAAAGCATTTTAACAACACTTTGAGCCCGCCATGACTGTCTCGTTAATTAAGTTAAATATTTTCTCTTAAAAAAGAGCCTAGAGATTGAAATTTAATAGATTATAGTTATCAAAACTTTAAATTCAATAGATAAAATTTAGTGATTAATTATTTAACAATTTAAGGTCCTATTTAAAAAATGTGAACTTAAAAATGCTGGAGATTATTTCACAACACCCTTGTTCTCATATATCTAATAAATATTGTATGAAAAGTTCTCAAAAGAAAGCTGATTTATTTGAAGAATCAAGACAACGATTGGTAAATTCACTTATTTCGTGTAATTTTTAGAAAATTATTAGCAAATAGTTAATCATTAGTTAAATAAGTTAAATATTATTTATAATTTGGATTATAAACTAAATCAAAAAACAAATGAAACAAAAGTACCCATTACTCAAAATGGTTTATTTCTTGTTATTTTTAATTCCTTGTGCCCTGATGGGTCAGTCTGTTGTTACAGGAGTTATTAAAGATGCTGGAAATAACCCAATTCCCTTTGTCAATGTTATTGAAAAAGGAAGTTCAAACGGAACCACCTCAGATTTTGATGGCAATTATTCAATCACACTTAATGGTAATTCTGGAACCTTAGAATTTTCATATCTAGGGTATGCTACACAAGAAAAATTAATTTCAAGCTCACAAACATTAAACGTAACTCTAGAAGAATCCTCTGAGTCACTAGATGAAGTAGTGATTTCTGGACTTGCATCTTCTGTAAAGAGATCAAATCTTGCTAATGCTGTAGCAAGTGTTTCAGCTGAAGAACTTGTTGGAACAACAGGACAAACTACGATAGACGGCGCACTTTATGGAAAAGTACCAGGAGTCAATATCACCTCATCTTCAGGTGCTCCAGGAGGAGGACTTGCACTTAGATTACGTGGAGTATCGTCTATTAATGGTAACAACCAGCCTCTTATTATTGTAGATGGTGTTTACGTAAATAACGTAGAAATTCCATCAGGTCTTCGTTTTGCTTCAGGAGCAAATGGAGGAAATGAAGAGAACGCCGGAAATAGACTTGCCGATATTGATCCAAATGATATTGAAAATATCGAGATTCTAAAAGGATCATCGGCAGCTGCAATTTACGGACAACGCGGTAATGCCGGAGTTGTAATTATCACTACAAAAAGAGGAAAAGGTGGTAAAACCAAGATTAACTTTAAGCAAGATTTGGGTATCACTCGTATCGCTAATCCTCTTGGTTTGAGACCTTGGACAGCAGATTCTGTTTTAGAGACTTTTGGCGAGGAAGAATTAGCTAAATATAATGCTACAATCGCAGAAAATGGCAAACTCTACGACTATGAAGACGAAATTTATGGAGAAACAGGTATTATTACTGAAACAGCTATAAGTGCAACAGGTGGTGATGATAGAACTAAATTTTATATAGGAGGTTCCTACAGAGATGAAGAAGGAATTATCAAAAATACAGGGTTTAACCGTTTATCTCTAAGAACAAACCTTGATCATACTATTTCAGATATTTTTAAAGTTACCTCAACAACAAATTATGTAAGAAGTAATTCAAGCAGAAGTTTTACTGGTAATGAAAATGAAGGAGGCTTAAGTTATGGCTACAACCTAGCTTTTACACGCCCATGGAATAATCTTTTTCCAGATGAAAATGGAAATTACCCACTGAACCCTAACTATCCTGGAAATCCTCTTTTTGTAAGAGATGTTGCAAAAAATGAAGATAGTAACAATAGACTTATACAAGGTCTTTCTCTTACAAGTAAACTCTTTACAAATGACAAAAATCGCATTAAATTAGTTACAAGTGGAGGAGTTGATTATTTAGCGAATGAAACGTTTGTATACGTTCCAGAAAATCACCAAGGGCAACTAGGGAACCAAGCCCCAGGATTTGTTGCTCAGGGTAAAAATAATTTCACTCAATTTAATGCACAAGCCATAGCGGTATGGAACAATGATGCACTCAATGGAGACTTAGGGCTCACAACGCAATTGGGTGTTGCATATTTGAATCAAAAAGCAAATCTTGTGAATGCAAGAGGCTCTGGTTTAGCTGCGGGGCAAACTAATCTTGAGCAATCTAGTGTTCAAGCTACAAGTCAATTTTTAAGCCAAGAAGAAGACTTTGGATACTTTACACAAGTAGAGGGTAACTACAAAGATCAAATCATAGGAACATTAGGATATCGTCTAGACAAATCATCTAGAAATGGTGATCCAAACAAATTATACGGATTCCCAAAAGCATCACTAGCTGTAAACTTAGCAAACTTTGATTTCTGGAATCTAGAAGCAATGAACCAATTAAAAGTACGTGCAGCTTATGGAGAAACTGGAAATCCAGCTGGATTTGGATCAACATTTACAGGACTTACTGCCACAAACATTGGTGGAACTATTGGCCAATCATTAGCTGGTCTAAGAGGTGATCCTAATGTAGAACCAGAAACAGCTCGTGAATTTGAAATTGGTTTTGACGCTGGTTTTTTTGAAGGAAGACTTAATTTACAAGCCACCTATTACAATAAAAATGTTGATGACCTCTTATTACAACGCCAGTTGCCATCATCATCAGGTTTTACTACAGAGTTAACCAACCTAGCAGATTTACAAAACCAAGGTGTCGAACTTGCTTTAGATGCAAATGTTTTTCAAACAGAAGCTTTTCAATGGAATACAGGGTTACAGTTTTATCTCAACAGGTCTAAGGTTACACGCTTAGGAGTACCTGCGTTTGCACAACCTGGAGCAGGTTTTGGACTTGGACTAGGAACTTTCTTTATTGAAGAAGGCCAGCCGGTAACTCAAATTGTTACAAACATAGATGGAGTTCCTACTCAAATAGGTAATGTAGAACCAGATTTTCAAATGGCTTTTAGTAATAATCTTACTTTGTGGAATAACATTGATGTTTCATTTTTGTTCCAACTTAAAGCTGGTGGGGATAACCTTAACCTTACACGCTTCTTAAGCGATTTAGGTCAGACATCCTCAGATCTTGAAACAGCGGCTGGTCAAGCACGACTAGATCTACCAGCAACTGGAGTACGATTTATAGAACCAGCAGGATACCTCAGGCTGAGAGAAGCTGCTGTTTATTATAGAATACCTACAGGAGCTATAGAAAAAGCATTTGGAGAAAGTGTAAGCGGCGTAAAAGTTGGAGTTTCCGGTAGAAATATCTTTACAATAACAGATTATAGTAGTTATGATCCAGAAGTATCTGTAAATGGTGGTGCAGGTTTATCAAGCGGAATTGAAGTAACACCTTTCCCTAGCTCAAGACAAGTTTACTTTCACCTAAATGTTAACTTCTAAAAAATACATATGAAAACATATAACAAAGCAATAAAATATATAAGCTATGCGATGGTCATAGGCTTTATAACAGCCTGTTCTATAGACGAGGTGGTTGATCCCAACAGACCAAGCCTGGGTGGTGTTCAAGAAAACGCCAACATAGGACAACTTAACGAACTTGTAGTAGGTGTAGAATCTACACTAAGAAACGGCTTAGGCATTGAAACTACAGCTAGTGGCACCATAGCGAGAGAGTTATATCTATTTGATGCAGATCCGAGAAATACAGGTGATCTACTAGGAAAAAATGGTATTGCACTTGACAATAACTCTTTTTATAGCACTGCACAATGGAATGGAAATTACCGCTGCATAAAAAACACCAATATTCTTATTGATGCCGCAATGAATACGGAAGCGATAACAGAAGAAGAAAGACAGGGCTATATAGGTGTTGCCAAAACTTTTGCTGCTTATGAACTAATTCAAATTGTAAAATCTTATAATGTTGCGCGTGTGGACGTAGCTGACGAAGACAATCTAGGTCCGATTGTAAGTGCAGACGAAGCTCTAATGGCTGCTAAAAATATGCTTGATGACGCTTTTACAACTCTTAATGGTGCTAGTTTTGCTTTCACATTGAGTGATGGTTTTGATGGTTTCAATACACCATCATCTTTTCAAGAGTTTAATAGAGCTGTAGCAGCGATGACCGCTGTTTATTCAGGTAATGGAACAGAGGCACTAAGTGCTCTTACTAATTCCTATTTTAACCTTAATGGCTCTTTAACCGCTGGACCTAAACACATTTTTAGTCTAAGCCCAGGAGATCAAGCAAACCCTGTGTTCCGTGCTCCTGACTTAAATGGTGATCAAATCATTGTACACAATAGTTGGATTGAGGATGCAGAAGTTGGTGATACTAGGGTAACTACTAAAACAGCTACTCGCTTAGATGCTCAAGGACAAGATGATCTTAATGGGACCAATGAAACTAGACTTTATGCCTCTCAACTTTCAAGCATAGATATTCTGAGAAACGAAGAGTTAATCCTTCTATATGCAGAAGCTAGTATTCTTGCTAGTAACTTTGATGATGCAGCAACCGCTCTTAGTATTATACGCAATAGTGCGAGTCTAAATGATTATACAGGTGCTTTGACACCAGAAGCGCTAACAGATGAATTATTAAAGCAACGTAGATACTCTTTATGGTCAGAGAATTCTCGTTTATATGACGTAAGAAGATATAATCTTGAAAATACACTGCCTATTGACAGACAAGGAGACCTCATATTTACTGAACTACCAGTACCATTATCTGAGAATCAATAAACAAACATCTAATTCATTCAAACCCTCTCAATATCTATTGAGAGGGTTTTTTTATGCTTTCGCGAAAGCGTAATTACTCATTAAAAAAGCGCATTCAGCTTATTGCCGAATGCGCTTTTCTACACTAATTAACTAACTAATTACTTATGCTGCTTCTGGCAGCTCTTTTTCTTCTTCTTCCGCATCTTTACCACCTCGTATTTTGAATTTAATACGATATACTATGTAGTATAGTAGTGGTACAATAATAAGCGTTAAGAAAGTCGCTATGATTAATCCGTAAATTACGGTCCACGCTAGTGGTCCCCAGAAAATCACGTTATCACCTCCTACATAAATACCTGCATCAAACTCTTGGAACAACCCAAAGAAGTCAATATTAATACCTATAGCAAGTGGTATCAACCCAAGTACTGTTGTTATCGCTGTAAGTAGTACCGGGCGTAATCGTGCACGACCACCTTCTATAATGAGTTCTTGCATGGTCTTTTTATCAAGCATTTGCTTTCCTTCCAGATCTTGCGCTACTTCTTTACGATCTACAAGTAGCTGCGTATAATCAAGTAGTACCACTCCATTATTTACCACAATACCTGCAAGAGATATAATTCCCATCATGGTCATGATAATTACAAATGGCGACCCACTTATGATGATACCACCAAATACTCCTATAAAACTTAAGAAAATGGCTATCATAATGATGATAGGTTTTGAAATGGAACTAAATTGAAATATTAATAAGAAGAATATTAATGCCAGTCCGCCAAAAAATGCACTTACCAAGAAATTCATTTCCTTTGCTTGCTCTTCAATTTGACCTGTATAGTTTACCTTAATATCCTTTGGTATTTCGTCGAAGTTTTGCATCTCTTCTTGTACAGCAGCTACTACCACACCTGCATCTGTAAAACCAGCGGCAAGGTTAGAATATACTGTCACCACACGCTTAGAATCTCTGTGCTTTATCGCACTAAATGAAGATGTGTTTCTTGTAGTGGTTACTGCACTTACAGGTACTTCTTTTACTTGACCTGTAGCAGGATCTCTAAAAGTGATGTTCTGATTAAATAAAGCCGACTTATCATATCGCTGCTCTTCATTGAAGCGCACGTAAATATCATAATCTTCTCCATCTTTTTTATAAACCCCAGCTTTATCACCAAAGATAGAACGACGCAATTGCATCCCTACTTGACCAGTAGCTACACCCAGCTCTCCTGCCTTCTGGCGATCTACAAGAACTTCTGTTCCTGGTTTACCTCTATTTACATTAATCTTAAGCTCATCTACCCCAGGAACGTTGCGGCTATTGATATAGTTACGCATCTTTTCTGCTGCGATGATGAGTTCTTGATAATCTTTTCCTTCTAATTCAATATTGATAGGATATCCCTGTGGTGGTCCTGCAGCATCTTTTTCTACAGTAATTACAACTCCCGGATATACTCCTCTTACTGCATCTTGTACCTTAAAACGAAGCTCTTCACTATCTGCTTCATTACGGTACTTATACTCACGCATAGTAGCTGTAATTTTTGCTCTGTGCGGCATTTCGGCGGCGCTTCCTCCGTCTGTTTGTGGGTTACCTGCGCCTTCTCCTACTTGTGACACAGAAGTTTCTACAAGTGCATTGTAATCTTCACCTTCTAAGTATGCCTCATCATTAAAGACCTTGAACACACGCTGCTCTATCTCTTTAGTGATTGCATCTGTCTTTGTAATTGCTGTACCTTCTGGATATTCTATATAAACCGTAATCTGGTTAGGCTTATTATCAGGGAAGAATTCTATAGCTGTACGACCAGCACTCACAGATCCTCCAAAAGCCATAAAAGTTAAAATAAGCATTAAGAAAATCCCTACTACAAATCCTATAGGCTTATACCCTTTAATCGCCCATCCTAAGAATCTCTTATAAACATCTTCTAACCACGTTAAGAAACGTTTTTGGAACGCATCGGCAGCACCTTTAAGTACGTATTTATAAATCCACATGAAGATAATAGTCGCAATCACAAGACTTCCTAGTCCGCGTATGCTTCCACCTAAAAATAATATCATTAACCCAATAGGCAACATGATGAGTGAGGTACGAATAAGAAATTTTCGCGAAAGCGCTTTCTCATCTGTTTTCATAAACTGTGATACGAGCATCGAGTTTATAAAAATTGCTACAAATAGTGATGACCCTAGTACCACAGATAATGTGATAGGGAAGTAAATCATAAACTGCCCCATAATCCCTGGCCAAAGTCCTAATGGTACGAAAGCTGCTACCGTAGTAAGTGTAGATATAATAATAGGGAATGCAATCTCTCCAATACCTTTTTTGGCCGCTTCTATACGTCCCATTCCTTCTTCGTCCATAAGACGATACACATTTTCTACTACCACAATACCATTATCTACTAGCATCCCAAGCCCCATAATAAGGGCAAAAAGAATCATGGTATTCATGGTATAACCCATCAAGTTGAGGATCATAAAACTCATGAACATAGACATAGGAATTGCAAACCCAACAAAAAGTGCATTTTTAAATCCTAAGAAGAACATAAGTACGCCTACCACGAGAATAATACCAAAGATGATATTGTTTACAAGGTCGTTTACTTGGTTTTCTGTCTTTGCACTCTGATCATTTGCGGTACGCACTACAACATCAGGAGGAAATACCTCTGCCGTAGCATTTGCTATAATCTCGTTGATTTGCTCAACAGCTTCAATCATATTTTCGCCAGATCTTTTCTTTACATCTAGCATTACCACCGTCTCGCTTATCTCCTCATCATTTACAGTATCTCCTTCATATAATGTGAGATCTCTAGCGTAGGTAGTTTTATCCTCTTCAGAAAAAGTTACCTCTGCAATATCCTTAAGGTATACCGCCCCGTTATCTGATTTGATTACAAAATCTTCAAGTTCTTCTGGGCTTTGGATTTCTCCTATCACACGAATGTTACGACGTTGTCCGCTACTCACAAGATTACCTGCAGATAGGGTCATATTTTCATTACCTATAGAAGCAAGTATGTCATTAAAACTTACTTGAGCAGCAATCATTTTATACACATCTACTGCTACTTCTACCTCACGCTCTTGCGCACCACGTATAGTTGCTTCTTTGATTTCCTTAAGGCTTTCTATCTCATCCTGCAGGTACTCTGCATATTCCTTAAGCTTTATAGTAGGATAGTTACCAGATACGTTTACATTAAGAATAGGTGTCTCCTCAGAGATACTTAAGTCAAATACGTTAGGCTCTACCTTTGCATTGTTAAACGTAGGCCAGTCTTCATTTGCCGTTTCTGAATCTACCTCATCCTTTACTCGTTGCTTTGCCTCCTGTACATCAACTCCTTCCTTAAACTCTATGGTGATGATTGCATAATCTTCTTGCGAAGTAGAAAGCACCTCAACCACGTCTGATAAGTTCTGAAGTTTATCCTCTAGCGGATCTACAATGAGACGTTCAATATCCTCTGCGGTGTTCCCAGGATATGGGGCCGAAATATAAATTTTAGTCTCGTTAATTTCCGGGAAATTCTCACGCGCCATACCTAAGTATGCCCCCATTCCTAAGGCCAGAAACAGCGCCATAAGAACGTAAATAATGGTAGGATTATCAATCGCCCAGCTGGAGATTGCAAATTCCTTATCTACATTTTTCTTTTTCTTATCTGTCATCGCTTAGTATGTTAAGATTTTTACAGCTTGGTTGTCTTTTACAGATCGCGCTCCTTCTACAATGATTTTATCGCCTACTTCTACTCCAGAAAGCACTTCAATGCGATCTCCTTGAGATTTACCAGTAGTAATTATTTTTTGCTGCGCTATCATTTCGTCCGCTTTCGCGAAAGCGATATATACAAATTGCTCACCGTCTGCATTTTCATTAATTACATTGAGAGGGATTAAAATCGCGTTATCTGCTGTATAATCGTTAATAGAAAGTCGCGCAGTAAGGTTAGGTTTTACCTTACCATCTTTATTAGGAACATCTACTTCTATAGCAAAACTTCTGTTTGATGGTTTAATGTAATTACCAGTCTGACGCACAGTAGTCTCAACCGTCTCTCCTAATACAGGAAAATCTACTTTTACCTTTTTACCAGCAGTTACTGTAGGTAAGTAGCTCTCAGGAATCTCTGCAGCTACATACATATTGTCAAGATTTACAATTCTAAATAACGCCATTCCTGGAGCAACTACCGTTCCTTGGTCTGTAATTACTTGGTCTATCACACCAGAAAAAGGTGCATTTACAGTAGTCTTACCCAGCTGACTTCTAATTTGACTCACCATATTTTGTGAAGATTCATATTGAGTTTTTGCTTGTAGGTATTGAATTTCAGATCCTATTTTTTGATCCCATAAACGTTGCTGGCGTTCAAAGGTAGTTTTGGCAAGTGCAAGTTGTGATTCCATTTGTGCTACTTGACTACCTAAACCTCCATCATCTATGCGAGCTAGTGTTTGTCCTTTTCTCACACGTTGCCCTTCCTTTACAAGTACTCTTGAAAGCGTCCCTTGGTATTCTGGATAAATAAGCACATTTTGCTTAGTCTCCACATTACCTTGTACTTCAATAAAGTGATTAAACAAAGTATCCTTAACCGTCATTGTAGTAATAAGAACCTCTTTCTTGTCTCTTGGTGTTTTTTCTTCTAGCACTTTTTCTATTTGTGCAAGTTGATTATTACTAGTTGTTATCTCTGCCTTAAGTGCTTCTTTCTTAGCTTGAAGCTCTTCTACTGAGCCAGACTCTATGAGTGCTTCTACAGATTTTCCGCTAGTGTCTCCTCCACAAGAAACGAGTGCAATACTTAAGATAGCAAGTGTTATATATTTTTTCATCATTGTTTATTTCTGGTTGGTACTCTATTAAAATTCCTTGTTAAGAAAACTAGTTATTGGTATAATTAGGCACATTAAGTATGGTCTCAAGATCTGCCTTTGTTGTGATTATTTGCAACATTGCTTGTAGCAACTCCTGTTGCACTTGATAAAGCTGTGTCTGAGCTTGTCTCAAATCAAAACTCGTACTCAAGCCTTCTCTAAATTTTACTTGGTTTTTATTCTCGATACGCTCTGCTAGCGTGATATTCTTAAGAGATGTATTGTAGTTATCTATGGCAAGCTCATGATCACTTTTGGCAGATGCATATGCAAGTTTAATTTGCTGTTCTGTCTCCTCTTTTTGAGTTTTGGCTTGATCTAGCGCTATTGCCGCTTGCGCAGTTCTTGCATTACGCATTCCAGAACTAAAAATTGGAATGTTAAGTTGGAAACCGGTAATAGATTGCGGAAACCACTTCTCGTCACTATCAAAGAAGTTAAACTCGTTACGCCCTGCAAATGTTCCTACATTTATAAAAGCACCTAATGTAGGCAGCGCTTTACTTTTTTCAAGTTTAAGTTCGAGCTCACGTTGTTCATTAAGATTATTTGCAATCTTGTAATCTACATTTTGCTCTAAGTTTACCGTATCATTAAGAAGTCCTAATGCAGGTAATGCTAGTCCTTCTAGGGTTTGCGTGAGCACCGTTTCTTGATCTATATCAATCCCTATTGCTAGGTTAAACATTTGCTTTGCAATGGTTACCATACGCTTTGCATTTGCGCGCTGATTCTTAAGTGATAAAAACGTAATCTGTAGCTGCTCTACATCTTCCTCCTCTGCAAATCCATTTTCAAAAATGATTCTAGTCTCCCTAAGGTTGTCTTCTAATGTCGCAATATTCTTATCTAGTATTGCCACACTTTCCTCTGCAAGCAGTACTCCTCCGTATGCATTTATTACACCCTTACGAACTTCTAGCTGCGTTTTCTCGTTTGCATTTTTAGAAAACTCAAGAAATGTTTTGGCAGCTTGTAACCCTACAAGGTATGAACCATCAAAAATAAGCTGACTCAATGTTGCCGTTGCAGTAGCATTCTGTTGTGTTCCAAAAACTACAGGAATAAAAGTCCCAGGCTCACCACCCGTAAATTCTGCTGGAATAAGCTGTGTAGGCTGTTTTATCTGGTAGTTATAATCAAAACTAGCGCTTACCTGTGGTAATCCACTAGCGGTAGTCTCCCATTTTCTCTTAATTGCCTTTGCGATATCTCGGCGGCTATTGATAGCTGTATAATTGCTATCTAGAGCAAAGGTTACAGCCTCTTCTACGGTAAAACTTCTAGTTTGTGCTATTGTTGCAACACTTACTAGTAATAATATCGCTATCGATAATCTCTGTATCATTAGTTGTGGTTAGATTTGATGAGTTTATTTAAAATTTTTCTTCCTTTAGGTGTTACAATACCACGTATGTGATACTCTAGATACATATCATATAAGTCTGACACGGGAAATGTAGATTTAGGAAAAATAGTCTCATCCTTAATTCCGGTCATTCCCGTGAAGTAAATATTTACTACAAACTCTACACTTATATCACTTATAAAAAGTTCTTGTTCTATCCCTTTGAGCACGTTTCTAGTCACACAACTTTGCATGTAATCATACTGACTCTTTCTAAGCGTCTGGTGTATCTTAGGATAATATTTTTGAAGCTGATACATAGAAGAAGTACGCTCTCCATTAATGTGCTCAAGTACATATTTCTTAATGTCATATAATTCTTCAATAGGATTTAACTCACGCTCAAATATGGTATCTATCCCTCCGCATATATCTGTAAACATCTGCATCGCACTTGCAGAGACTATTGCTTCTTTATTTGAATAGTAGCTGTACACTGTTTTCTTAGACATACCCATTTCTTTGGCTATATCATCCATTGTGATGCTCTTAAACCCCTGGCTTAAAAACAACTCTGTGGCAGTATTTAATAATTGTTCTTTCATATTTCGAGTGCAAAAATACGTAGGAAACTTTTAAAGTTTTTATAGTTTCCTATTATTTTACACAAATTTTAACAGTTGTAAGGTTTTAGGGTACGCTTTCGCGAAAGCGTAATAGGGCATAATCATCTCTTATCACTTATTTTTACAAAAAAATTGCAATTCATGCGCAGCATTCCAGAGTACACAGAGGTATTTATTGATTATTTAAATAAACACACCTTAGAGAAAGAGCCGAAAAATTTATATGACCCTATAAATTATATACTTGGCTTAGGAGGTAAGAGACTGCGTCCTGTGCTTACACTTATGGCTTGTGAGCTGTTTGAAAAAGACCATGCTATCGCACTTGATGCTGCACTAGCCATAGAAATTTTCCACAACTTTTCATTAGTACATGATGATATTATGGATGATGCTCCACTGCGTCGTGGTAAGGAAACTGTACATGAAAAATGGGATATAAACACTGGGATCCTTTCTGGAGATGCAATGCTCATAAGGGCGTACCAACTCTTTGAAAATTATGAAGGTGATACCTTTAAAGAACTAGCAAAACTCTTTTCTAAAACGGCAATTGAGGTTTGTGAAGGGCAACAATATGACGTAGATTTTGAGACTCGTGACGATGTTACCATCCCAGAATATATGAAAATGATTGAGTACAAAACAGCTGTACTCGTGGGCGCTGCTCTTAAAATGGGAGCTATAGTTGCTGGTGCTTCAAAGACTTGTCAAGAAGCAATTTATAACTATGGACGAGATCTAGGTCTAGCATTCCAACTACAAGATGATTATCTAGATGCCTTTGGCGATCCAGAGAGTTTTGGGAAGCAAGTGGGCGGTGATATTATAGAAAATAAAAAAACCTTCCTATACCTTACTGCGCTTATCAATTCTGATAAAGATGATGCACAACAACTAGAGCATTTCTTCTCTATCTCACCAGCAGATCCTGCCGATAAAATAGAAACCGTAAAGCAACAGTTTTTAGATTCTGGAGCAGCAAAAGCTACAGAACAAGAAATCGCCAAATACACGCAGAAAGCATTTACAGCACTAGATAACGTTGATATCTCTGAAGATAAGAAAGAGGTATTGCGACTTTTTGGAGAGAGTTTAATGAAGCGTACTTACTAAGAAAACGTAATGCTATGGTAATGAATTAATTGCCCTTACTCTCAAACTTAATCCCACGCTGTCTTTAACAGGGAGCACGGTAATCTTAAGCTGATTTCTTTCTAGTCCCTGACTTATAAGATATTCTCCTACCTCCCTAGCTCTTGCCTGAGCAAGGCAAGCATCTGTGGTGTCACTAGCACTTGATGAATAATAGCTTTCTACTTCTAATGAGAGCTTACGTTCCAGTAATAAACGCACTCGTTTATTAATGTAATGTTTATCATAATTAGATAATCGCGGATCCATACTATCACTAAGAATCTCTAAAGTTTGATATTCTTTCCACTCACAGAGTACCGCTTTCCATAGTTTATCTTCTCCTACACCGTCACGTGAAAGGTAGCAAACCCCTGGTTTTGGGTTAGGAGGACCAAGCGCTATACTTGATTTTGCACTTTCTTGCCCCATCAAAATAGTAGCAGAAAGGCAGAGTAAAAAACTAATTATCAATCTCATAGCATAAAAGTACAATTTTATAAGACTCTCAAAATTTCCTTAACATTCATTTGTGGCATTTCAATTGCTTTATCTTTACTGTAAATCAATCTATTGTGAGATATTCAATTTTTTTATTAGTACTAGCAATTTCTATTAACTCTTGTGCCCAAGTATCCTTTACTCCACAAAGCGTGGCAATAGACGATTCTCTTAATATTGCCATTATCCAAATACCTAAAGGGATCACAGTAACAGATGCAGATTTCCAGATTAGCGGACTATCATACACTCTTACTCTTTCAAGTAAGGATGCTATTTATACTGCTTCTCACCAATTAAAGCGTGGCGCTACTACTTATAAAACCTATCTCACTTCATATCCGCTCATACAGATAGATGCTCCACAGGGGATTGTAAATGAGCCTAAACGTATGGCAACAATCTCTTATGCAGATAAAGACACGCAGTTTACAAGTTATGCAGGGATAGAACTGAGAGGAAGCAGCTCTCTTGTGTTTCCTAAAAAGACGTACGACCTCAACTTTTATAAAGACAGTCTAGGTTTTGAAAATCAAGATTATGAGCTTGCAGGTATGCGCAATGATGATGACTGGATTCTGGATGGGCTTTACAACGAGCCGCTACGTATGCGTTCTTACCTCTCTCTCAATTTATGGAATGATATTTACAAACCGCATTATCTAGATAAAGAACCAACAGCCAAAGCTGGCGCAACAGCAGCCTATGCCGAGGTTTTTGTAAACGGGAGCTACCAAGGCATCTTCTTACTACAAGAACAAATAGATCGCAAACTCGTACAAGTAAAAAAGAATCGTGGTGACACGGTGCGTGGTGAGATTTTTCAAGGGGCGCGCTACCTAGGCGCTAGCTCTTTTGACTCCATATCTCCTAAAAAGAATTTCTTAGCAAGCTGGGGCGGTTATGATATTAAATACCCTTCTGACACTAATGCTCCCTGGGATAATGTATACCCTTTTACAGATTTTGTAGTGCATAGTGATGATAACGCTTTCGCGAAAGGAATTTCAGAACAATTTGTAATCAATAACGCGATTGATTATTTCCTATATATCAATGCTGTGCGCGCGCCAGATAATTTAGGCAAGAATTTATATCTCATACGTTACGATGCAGGAGAACCTTACTTCTATGCACCATGGGATCTAGATGGAAGCTTCGGGACTATTTTTAGTGGTAAACGAATAAAAACCACCGATGATTTTCTCACAAATGGTCTCGTGAGAAGACTTATAAAAACAAATGCAGATGATTTTAACACGCGTTTTAAAAAACGATGGAAAACACTTCGAGCTCAAGTATTGAGTCAAGAAGAATTACTCACTAGGCAACAAAATGTATATGAAAAACTCTCATCTAATCTAGTTTTTGAAAGAGAACAGCTGGTATGGAAAGATTTTAAATCTGACCGAGAAGGGCTAGACTATATGCAACAATGGACTAAAGAAAGACTTGCGTTTCTAGATGATTATATTTCTAAACTCTAAATTACTCGTTTGTAAATTGATTGATAATTGATAAAAAATCAGCTCTATTTTTGACAAAATCTAACTCCGAAATATCAATAATCTTTACATTAAGATTATGTTGAGTCTTTATAAAATCTAGGTATCCTTGATTTATTTTTTCTAAATATGTAGGATCGATACTCTTCTCATAACTACGACCACGCTTCTTTATGTTCTTAAGTAAACGCTCTGTATTTTGATAAAGGTACACGTATAAGTCTGGCTGCGGCATATCTTTATACATCATTTCATGAAGACGTTTATAAAGTAAAAACTCCTCCTCCTGCAACGTTACCTGTGCAAATATGAGCGATTTATAACGATCATAATCTGCACACATAAAATCCTTAAAAAGATCATATTGCCCTAAATCATCTAGAAGCTGCTGGTATCTATCTGCTAGAAAAGACATTTCTAGAGGGAAGGCAAATCTATCTGGGTCTTTATAAAATTTAGGCAAAAAAGGATTGTCCTTAAAGCGCTCAAGTATAAGCTTTGCATTAAACTCCTCAGAGATCATCGTGGCGAGGCTTGTTTTTCCTGCTCCTATATTTCCTTCTATGGTAATATAGTTGTAACCACCTAGATCAATACTATCTTGTGGTTTTTTGAGCCACTTAGCCTGCTTAGTAAGTATACTATCATCAATACAAGCTTCTAATAACCCTAAATAAGTGACTGGGTTTTCAGCTGTAGATAATGCCTCACATACCTCATCACCTGCGATATCTGCAAGTGGCTGTAGCACAAACAAACGCTCTTGCATATGTTTATGAGGAACTGTGAGTTGGTCGGAATGCCTTACAACATCGTCATAAAGCAATATATCTATGTCTATTATTCTTGATTGATAAGCGGTTCCTTCCTTTTCCTTGCGACCTAGTAATTGCTCTATAGATTGTGTCGTGTCTAAGAGTTTTTTAATAGGTAGTGATGTTTCCATCCTCACCACACAGTTGTGAAAATCTGGCCCCTCAAAACCCCAAGCAGGACTTTGATACACAGGAGAAATTTTTACAACCCTACCTACACGCTCAAAAAGCAATTGTATCGCTTTATCGAGTGCTTCATAAGTGTTTCCTTGATTACTGCCTAATGATAAGAATGTGGTATGCAAAGATCTAGCTATTGATTTACGAGAATAACATTTCACAACAAATTAAGGAAATCAAAATCACAATGCGCTAATTTTGAAATCGAAGTTATCAAGAAAATGCAACTACCCTCTAAAGATTTAAATACAAAGGATTTACAACTTGCGTATCGCATTTATGTCATTCTAGGCGCTCTTTTTATCTGTGCATTAGTTGTGTCCAATTTAATATTCCAAAAATTCTTTTCGTGGAATTTTTTCGGAATCTACACCTTTGAGATTTCGGTAGGGATACTTCCCTACCCAATTACCTTTTTAATTACAGATGTCGTAAGCGAGATTTATGGTAAGAAAAAAGCAAACCAAATGGTTACTGCTGGTATTTTTGCCTCCTTATTTTCGCTCTTAATCGTTTATGTAGGTGACGCTGTTCCTGCTACAAGCTGGTCTCCCGTAGATGATACACTGTTTACTAAGGTTTTTGGGGTCACTGCGCTCGCAGTTTTCGCAAGTATGATTGCCTATCTACTAGCACAATACGTAGATATTCATATCTATCACTTTTGGAAACGTATCACAAAAGGCAAACACCTTTGGCTCAGAAATAATTTTTCTACGTTCTTTTCTCAATTTATAGATACATTTTCGGTCCTTTCTTTACTCTGTATCTTTGGACTCATTGAGTGGCAGTTGTTTGGAGGTCTTCTTTTAGGAGGTTTTCTATTTAAAGTGATTGTTGCCGCTTTAGACACCCCATTTCTATACCTAGGTGTAGGATTATTTAAAAAGAGATTTAAACTAGAGGAAGGTGAGGAACTAAAGCTGCCTATTTAGGAGGTTGTTTATAAGAATTACAGATACGCTTTCGCGAAAGCGTACTAAAAATAAAGTAGTACAATAAAAAAGGGATGTAAATCTTGCTCGAAAGAGCCAACAAATATTATGAAAAAAGCACTCAAAATTACAGGTATTATACTTCTCGTTGTTGTGATACTGCTTGCAGCGTCGCCATTCCTTTTTAGAGGAAAACTAGAAGACCTACTCAAGAAAACCATTAATAATAATTTAAATGCACAGGTAGAGTGGTCTTCTCTCGACCTAAGCCTCTTTAGGAGTTTTCCTGATGCTACGGTTATAGTAAACGACTTTACGGTAATTAATAACGCTCCATTTGCTGGTGACACACTTGTGATTGGCAAAGAAATACGCATTGAGATGGGCGTCACCCAACTCTTTAAAAACACAGCAGATGAGCCTATTGCTATTGATGCATTATCACTTCTGGAAGCAAACGTACACGTACAAGTAGATTCTTTAGGCAATGCAAATTATGACATTGTAAAAGAGACAGCAACTACAGATACCGCTAGTGAGGAAAACTCAGAACCGTTTGTTTTTAACTTACAAGAATACAGTCTTATAGACTCAAAAATAATTTATGACGATCGCTCTACACAAACCCACCTAGAACTTACAGAAGTAAATCATACTGGTTCTGGAGATTTTTCGTCTATTGAGAGTTCGCTAGATACTAAGACACACGCCGTAGTTTCTTTTGATTATGGTGGCACACACTATCTAGACGGCCACGATCTGGACCTTGAAGCTGTAATCCAAATGGAGCTAGAAAAGCAGAAGTATACCTTTAAAGAAAACCTAGCCAAAATAAACGAACTCCCACTAGAATTTAATGGCTTCATACAGCTTCTAGAAGATGGCAATCTTATGGACTTATCGTTTAAAACACCTTCGTCAGATTTTAAGAACTTTCTAGCTTTAATTCCTAAGGAATATAGAGCAAATCTCGACGGCGTGGAGACGAGTGGCGATTTTCGCGTAAGCGGAATTATAAAAGGAAAAACAACGGAGACTAACATCCCAAATCTTGATATTGAGATTGTGTCTAACAATGCTTCTTTTAAGTATCCAGATCTCCCTAAAAGGATGAACAACATCAATATAGATGTAAAGATTAAAAATGATTCTGGCATCACAGAACTTACTTATATTGAGATAAACGACTTACGTTTTAAAATTGACCAAGACACCTTTACCGCAAAGGGAACGCTCAAGAATTTAATGGGTAATATGCTAGTAAATCTAGACCTAGATGGTGCGCTAGATTTGGGAAATATAGACAAGGTCTACCCACTTAATCTAGACCAACCACTACAGGGGAGACTTGTTGCAGATGTGGTGACGAGTTTTGATATGAACTCGGTTGAGAAGCAGCTGTATCAAAATATAAAAAGCACTGGTAATGCTACGCTTAGTAACTTCACCTACAGCACTCCAGAACTACCAAATCCCATTGCTATACAAAATGCAGCTGTAAGTTTTAAAACAGGCAATATCACGCTTAACTCATTTGCTGCCACAAGTGGGACTTCAGATATAAATGCCACGGGATCTATAGAAAATCTCATTCCGTTTGTAATGTCTAAAGAGGATTTAAAAGGTCGTTTTGATGTTACCTCAAAGGTGTTTAATCTTGATGATTTTGCAACTAGTACAGCAACGACATCTGGCACTACCCAAGCTAGCAAGAGCTCAAGCGACACAGCAATAAAAATTCCAGACTTTCTAGATGCCTCTGTAAACTTTAATGCTACAAAGGTGATTTATGATGGTCTTGAACTTAGCAATACAAAAGGAAGTGTGACTATTGCAAACGAGCAAGCATCATTAAGCAATCTTAACTCTGGCATCTTTGGCGGTGCGGCCGGGCTCTCTGGCTCTGTCACCACACGCAACGGTGCTCCTACTTTTAATATGACTGTAGATTTGAGTAGTATAGATATAGACCGCTCATTTAAGGAACTCGATATGCTGCAAGGTCTAGCTCCTATTGCAAAAGCCCTACAAGGCGCTCTTAATACTAAAATACAATTACAGGGACAGCTTGATAATAATTTCAGCCCTATACTTAGCACCATTTCTGGAGATGCATTTGCCGAAATTTTGACTGCAGATGTGGATGCAGATAAGATGCCGCTTCTTAATCTCTTATCGCAAAAACTTGATTTTATAAACCTTAACGACCTCAAACTAGACAAGCTCAAAACCAGCCTCACGTTTAATGATGGCCAGGTGACTGTAAAGCCTTTTGATTTTAATGTAAAAGGAATCAATGTACAGGTAAGCGGTGGACATAGCTTTACAAACGAGATGAACTACACCCTCAACCTTGATCTTCCTGCGAAATACCTAGGAGGTGACGTGAGCAGCCTATTATCAAAACTCACAGATGCCGAAAAAGAAAATATACATATAGACGTTCCTGTTTCCCTTTCGGGAAATTTTACTGCGCCTAAGGTAGATCTTAATCTAAAAGCAGCTACCACAGCGCTTACTAACCAGATTATAGAGATCCAGAAGCAACGCGCAAAAGACAAAGTAGAAGATAAACTTACTGATGTATTAGGAGGGTTTTTAGGCGGAAACAAAACAACGCCAGACACTACTGCGACAGATAGTACAACTACTGGCACACAAACCCCTCAAAATAGCACTACGAGGCCTAATGCAGAAGAGGCTATAAAAGATGTAGCAACAGATATTCTAGGAGGACTTTTTGGGAAGAAGAAAACAACTAAAGAAACGGTGAAGGATACGGTTAATTAATGCTGTAGTAACTCAAGTTATGATGTGATATATAAATATGCTGCTTTCGCGAAAGCGAGATACTACCCCTCATCATCCACCTTAATCTCGTTGAGTTCTTCGTTTTTATACTTGGCATAGTCAAAGCCGCTTTGCCACCATATTTTCATTTTTTCTTTGTTAAAAATGAGTGAATTTGTAGTGAGCACCGTAGGCGTATAATAGAAATTAATTATTGCCTCTTTTTGATTTGCTGCATACTTACCTATGGTGATGTTTTGCTTCTCGATACGGTCCATCATGAAACCATGAAGGTTACTAAGCAGAGAAAAAACATTAGTAGAAGGGAGGTTATTGTAATAAGTAACCTCTGTTTCAAGTATGATTACATCAATCTCGGTTGCGCCGCGTTCTACAGCCTCCTTGATGGGCACTAGCGCGCCAAAACCACCATCTGCATACTCACATCCGTTTTTTGAAGCAAGACTCATAAAAGGGATGTAATTACACGACATCCATACCCAATCGCAAAAATCTTCGTAAGTTTCTTCTTTACTGGATTTATACTCCGTCTTATGTAGAGATAGATTTGAAACAGTGACTAGCACTTCTTTGCCACTATCCTGAAGTTGTTTATAATTTTCCCTTGTAAAGGTTTTTTCAATAAGTTTTCTCAACTTTTTACTTTCTCCAAAAGTCTTAGAGCCTTTAAGAAAATTACGCAGTACACTCCAGTGATCAATAGCGATGGTTTGCTCTCCCCATTTATCTTTTTTAATTACAAATGGACATACATTAAAAATGGCATTCTGATTAACAGAAGTATACACTTCTTTTATCTTTTCGATGTTTTGAAGTGCAAGATGTGGCACTAGCAAACTACCTGTAGAGGTCCCCACCAGCATATCATAATCCTTACCCATTTCTTGCATAAGGTATTGGGCTACGCCTCCGCCAAAAGCGCCTTTACTTCCTCCTCCTGAAATGACTAATGCTCGCATTGTGGGTTCTCTTTGAGCTCAGAAAAATAAGGTTTTTAATTAAGAAATGAGTGTTTTGTTGAGGTACGCTTTCGCGAAAGCGTTAAAAGAAAAATACCCCACCATCATTTGTTTCTCCTTTTTTTCCTAGCGTATTGAACTTCCAACTAAGACTAAGCATAAAGTATTGCTCTAATACGGTGCTCTGTACATCTTGTATAAAGTTTGCATTTGCAGTACGCCTTGCGTTTGTATTCTGATCTAGTACATCATACACTTTCAAGGTTGCGGTAGCGCGCTCTTTGGCAAATGAATAAGCAAGTGTCGAGTTCCAAAACACTGCACTTCGCTGAAAATCTGAAGTAATGTTAGGGTTGTAATTATAGTTAATATCATTGCGCCACTCCCAATTTTTGGGAACAAACAAAGCCGTTCCCAATGAAACATTATGAGATATGAAATCTTGATCTTCAAATGCGTCTAGACCAAATTGAGTTTTTGAAATCGAGATGTTATAACTAGGCCTAACCTCAAATAACTTTTTCCAAGTGTATGTGAAATTTACACGCGGCGTAAGAGATCTCGTTTTACTAGCATATTGTACTTCGTTATTAAAGTTTACATTACGTCCAAAGTTTGTGTAAATACCTCCGCCATATTTTATACTACGTAAGGAATCTATTTTTACGTTTTTATTATAACCTCCTCCTGCTCCTACGCTATAATTACCATTTACGTTTACATAAGTAGTGCGACTTACTAGGTTATCATCTATGGTCGTTTTACGCACAATAGCATCGTTTGTAAACCTTCCATTTCCATTGAGATACCATCCTCCTCCTTTTTGAAAGTCATAATTATTGAATCCTCCATAAAAATTATAATCATTTGATGGGGCAAGATTAGGATTCCCTTCCACAATATTAAGTGGGTCTGACACATCTACAAATGGATTGAGCTGCGTGACTTCTGGAGGTCTGTTGCTCTTACCTAAACTTGCATACATAGATGCTTTAGGGCTAAACCTGTAATTTACGTACGTATCAAGTTCTAAAGCTTCAAAATTTTGTTTGATGTCTAGTTCTGGGCGCAAGTTGTCGTTATTCTCTAAGGTGCGAAATACATATCCTGCACTTACGTTCACATTTAGTTTCTCATTGTCGTAATTAAGTCCCAGCTTAGGCGTTGTGCGCGAATTACGACCTTCAAAATCTGTACTTAGTTCTTGATTGAGAATAGCATATTGTTGTGTTACCTCATCAAAGTCAAAGGTGCTTCGCTTCCGTTTTCTAGTATCACTACGGTGACCAAAATCTACATCAAGGAATAACTTTTTGGCAACTAAAGGAACTCTGTACGTGAGGTTGAGGTTATAACCGTCAAGTTTAGTTTCTCCATCTGTAAACTGATTACGATTAATTACTGATGGGTTATCGCCAAATATCTCTGTGTTTGACACTATAAAGTCTTCACTCTCTTGTCTATTGATTTCGTTTTGTACACGTGCTCTCACATAAGCTCCTTTGTCTCCCCATTTCTTGGTAACACTTAAGGTGTTTTCAAAATTCTTCCCCTCGTCTGTCACGAAGTTGTTTGTTGCCGACTCATTGATTCTCTCACCGTCTTCATTAAGTGACTCCTCTGTACGGCGGAAGCGTGTCTCACTATTTGCAAAAGAGAACTTTGGTTTTATATTAATGAGTAGTGTAGAATCCTTTTTAATATTAATAGTGGTATTAATACTATGGTTATCTGAATTTGAGTCATTACGAGAATCGCTGTTTGTAAAGAATCTTCTGTCTGGCAAAATATTCTCCCGCTCTACACGAGTCTCATCAAAAGAATTTGCAGCCGAGTAGAAATAATCCATATTGGCATCAAATCCTTTTGCATACTCATCTGTATAATTTGCTCCTACACTGCGGCTATTTACAATTCCTTGTCCGCCGCCAAAGCTTCTTCCGTCAATACCAAAGCTTCCGTTGCCATTAAAGTAAACGCTTCTTCCTCCTCCAAACATTTTTCTTATCTCTCCAAAACTAAACCCAGCAGAGTTGATATTATTTCCACCAGCTAGCACGCTGATGCGTCGCTCGTTATCAAAGGCATTTACAATACCTGCATATTCAAAACGATTATCTGTCCCACCACCAGCAGCTACTCTACCAAAGACTCCTTTATTCTTTTCTTCTGAGATAGTGAGATTGATAGTCTTACTCTCTTGATCACCATCTTCGCCAGCAAAAGCCTCATCGTCTGTCTTAGTATCTACTACTTGTATTTTCTCTACGATCTCTTTAGTGAGGTTGCGTGTAGCAATAGTTGGATCATCACCAAAAAACGGCTTACCATTAACTAGGATTTTATTTACTTCCTTACCATTTACTAAAATCTTACCGCTCTCGTCTACCTCAACGCCCGGCAGTTCCTTAAGCAAGTCCTCTATATTTGCATCTTTCTTAGTTTTAAAAGAAGAAACATTAAACTCTAGCGTGTCTTTTTTTACGGTTACTGGAGCTCTACTTTTTACAACAACTTCGCCCAAGGTGTTTGTAGAAGGTGCTACCTCTATATCTCCAAGCACAATATCACCCGTACTTAAATCTACATTTTTTGTAAAGTTCTCATAACCCAGAAAGGAGATATTCACACGTGCATCTTTCTCTTGTGCGCGACCTTCTAGTTGAAAAAACCCCTCTTGGTTTGTAATCGTATACGTAATGAGTGTACTGTCTTTTACGGTCTCTAAGAATACCGTTGCTGCTTCTAGCGTTTGTTTTGAATCCTTGTCTTTAAGAGTTCCAGTAATTGAAAAGTTTTGCGCCTGCATAGCTACAGATAAGCATAACCCTATCGCAAGGAGTACTAGTTGATTAATTCGCATTATAAACGGTTGATTGATTGATGTCTATCAAATAAACAATCTTTACTTCCAAATGATATGCTGACAGTTAAAATTTAGTAAATATTTAACAAGTTATTCTTCTTAAAATCTCAACTCATAACAGATTATTAACTCATACTAGAAATAGAGAAGTGTAAGTTTGTGTAACTAACCCTTAAACCAATTATCATGAATAAAATCATCAAAGGACTTATTGCCGCATATGGAGCAAAAAAATTAGGTGGCGGTTGCATAAGCACCATCATCATCTTCTTTATTATTTTCTGGCTTCTAGGGTTACTAGGCTAATATTCGGGAGATGTATTACAGGCTGCAAGGAGCCGTTAGAAAACTATTATAAACAACAAAAGCTATCAGATGTCTGATAGCTTTTTGTTTTATGTTTCGTTTTCACGAAAGTGTACTTTCAATTATTTTTTTCTAAAATAGATAGAAATAGGCACTCCTGAGAAGTCGTAAGCTGCACGAAGTTTATTTTCTAAAAATCTTCTATACCCTTCTTTAAGATACTGTGGCAAGTTACAGAACAACGCAAATTGAGGTTGTGGCGTAGGAAGTTGCATACAGTACTTAATCTTCACGTATTTACCCTTAATTGCTGGTGGCGGGAATGCTTCTACTAGCGGCAAGAAGAACTCATTAAGTTCGCTTGTTTTAATACGCTTCGTTTTGCTTTCATATACTTTTACCGCAGTTTCAATTGCTTTGAAGATACGTTGTTTCTCCAGTACAGAAATAAATACAATAGGTACATCTGTAAAAGGCTCTATCTGTTGCCTGATGTGCTTTTCAAAATTCTTCATCGTGTTGGTCTCCTTTTCTACAAGGTCCCACTTATTTACAAGAATCACGATTCCTTTTCTGTTACGCTCTGCTAGCCAAAATATATTTTGAACCTGGCCATCAAAACCTCTCGTTGCATCTACTACTAGTAAAATCACATCTGCGTGCTCAATAGCCCTTACAGATCTCATTACAGAGTAAAACTCAAGATCTTCTTTTACTTTTGCCTTACGGCGTATTCCTGCTGTATCTACAAGGTTGAACTCAAATCCAAAGCGATTGTACTTTGTGTCCATTGAGTCACGAGTAGTACCAGCGATATCTGTTACAATATATCTGTCCTCACCTATCAGCGCATTGATGAAAGATGATTTTCCCGCATTAGGACGACCTACTACAGCAAATCTTGGTAATTCATCTTTTTCCTCCTCTTCTACTTGCTCTGGAAGAGCTTCTACAACAGCATCTAGTAGATCTCCAGTCCCACTACCATTTGTAGCGGCAATGGTATAATAATCACCTAGTCCTAGGTTATAAAACTCAACAGCATCTGCTGCTCTTTTATTATTATCTACTTTATTTACAGCAAGGAAAATAGGTTTTTTTGATCTGCGAAGAAGTTTTGCAACCTCTTCATCCATACCCGTTACACCGTGCTCTACATCTACCATGAAAATAATAGCATCTGCCTCATCTATCGCAAGTTCTACTTGCTTATCAATTTCGGCTTCAAAAACGTCATCACTTCCTACTACATATCCTCCTGTGTCAATAACGGTAAACTCGCGACCGTTCCAGTCTGTTTTTCCGTAATGACGATCACGCGTCACTCCACTTACGGCATCTACAATCGCCTCACGACGTTGCACTAGACGATTAAAAAAAGTAGACTTCCCTACATTAGGGCGTCCTACGATAGCTACTATGGTACTCATTGTAAATTTTTTAGGTGTGCAAAGATAGCGTTAATCTACAGTCTTATGCATTTAAATGATTGTTCTCTTTATACCAACATTTTGGGAAGTAAATTTCCTATATCCTAAGGATATGATAAACTCTTGTCAATACATATGGTTATACTGTAGCTTTGCTATCTGCTATGATCATTATCGCATATATACTTACACTTACTATAGGACTTATAGGAGCCCTAATCGCCACGCTACCGCCTAGTGCGACTAATCTTGCTGTTGTTAAATACACAAGTGATAAAAATCTCACTAAGGCACTACACCTAGCCTATGGAGCTGCGCTAGGAGAGGTCATAATTGCTGGACTCGCTCTTGCTTTTGGCGTGCTTGCAAAGAGAATATTTGAAAAACACGAGTGGATACAGATTACTTTTATCGTTATCATGATAGCTGTAGGGATCTATTTTCTTATTAAAAAGAACACAGAAAATGATAATGACTCTTCTAGTAGGCCTAAACGATTTATCAATGGCCTTTTACTAGGCGGACTTAACATCCCAATGTTTATTTACTGGACTGCTATATTTTCCATAAGTTCTAGGTATGTTGTTTTAGACAAAAACTCCCCATGGCTACTCATCATATTTTTCTTAGTCGGAGTTTTTGCTGGTAAATTTGGACTACTTTATCTTTACGGTAAAGCTAGCGAGTATATGACTTCAAATTTTTCAAAGTTCAAGGGAACGCTCAATAAAATTATAGGTGTTGTTCTTATTGTTGCCGGAGCAATCCAAGCCATCAAACTCATAATCGATTAAAATTTTGATCATCATAAGTAAGCTTTCTCAAAAGTGTACCACTAAGTGTTTATGATTCTTACAGCTTTACTTATTGGCACTATCGCTACCATTCTGGGAGCACTTCCTCCTGGCGCGTCAAATCTTGCTGTAATCAAAACCTCCCTAAATGAATCTCACAGAGAGTCATTAAAAATAAGTTATGGTGCTGGACTAGGAGAAGTATTACTAGCCTTTATAGCATTTTCCTCTGGTATGGTTGTGCAAGATTTTTTTGAGATGAATCTTTGGGTACAATATGTAGTTGCTGCAGTTCTTGCAACTGTTGGACTTTACTTTGCCCTTAACAAGAAAGAAAGCACAAGGTCTAAAAGAAAAAAGTCATCGAAATATCTTCTAGGATTTACTCTTAGCGTCATCAATCCACCTGTTCTTATTTATTGGATTTTAGTGTTTTCTCTACTAGGTAGATGGTTATCAAGTAATGAATCTCACTCAGCTTTATGGCTGATATTATTCCTTAGTGGTGTTTTTATAGGAAAGGTTGCTACACTATACGGTTATAGTAGATTTGGCACTCATATTCAAAAAAAGAAATCTTCTTCAGGAAGTAATATTAATCGCTACATAGGTATTACGCTCATAATATTGGCCTGTATGCAAGTCATTAAGCTCACTGTTATTTAAGAAAGCACTTCTAAGCGTATCACATATCCTTCCCAACTACGCACATTAAATACAGTGTCATCTTCAAAAATGAGATACTGTCCTTTAATTCCTTTTAGAACACCTTCATAAGCGGGAGTTTTATCAAGATTAAGAGTTTTTAGTTTTTCGGGATATTTATCTACTGGAAAATGAATGTGAGTTTCTTCATTGCTAGGTATAAAATACTGCTGCGCCTCTTCTGGTATATATTTTTTAAGCGCATCCCTATACTCTGTGAGACTTAAGTCTTCTATATCATTTTTGAGCATCTTGCGCCAGTTAGTCTTATCTGAAACATGCTCTTTTAGTGCTAGTTCTGTTATACCCGCCAGGTATCTATTAGGCACTTCAACAATCTCTACTGCTTCATGCGCACCTTGATCTATCCACCTTGTAGGCACTTGGGTCTTACGAGTCACTCCTACCTTAACATTACTTGAGTTTGCTAGATATACAATATGTGGTTGTA
Organism: Dokdonia sp. Dokd-P16; assembly: GCF_003095655.1. Lineage (NCBI taxonomy): Bacteria > Pseudomonadati > Bacteroidota > Flavobacteriia > Flavobacteriales > Flavobacteriaceae > Dokdonia > Dokdonia sp. Dokd-P16. The sequence goes on along the minus strand of NZ_CP029151.1, from coordinate 1,744,951 downwards.
ACTGCACCTTCTTCTCATACTCTAGATCTCGTTCTTCTTCACCTAGATGAGCTTTAGATAGCTCAGGCTTCATAATCCAATCGGCAGCTTGTGGGACTTTATAAAAGTCATCATAGCAATACCCTTGACGGAAAATCTTTTTATTTTCGCCACAAGCCAGGCATTCGTATTTTACAAATTCAATATGCAACCTTTTTCCTAAGAGCTGGTTCATTTGTATGAAGTCACCATCCATTTCTAAATAGTAATTTATAGGATCTGTGTGCTCCGTTTGCATTTTTCTAAGGACACCTTGGTATTGCATTTAAGAAAACTTTGATTACAAAATGTGGGGAAATAAGGTTAAATTAGCTTTCGCGAAAGCAATAACCTATCCCGTTATATACGTGTAAATATACCAACTTTATGGCTATCCCTTTAGTGCATTCCATTGCTTCTTGGTTCCTGAAAAAACGCATTCACCAGATGGAACTTTTTATGAAGTACCCCTCTGAGGTTCAAGAAGAATTGCGCACTAAACTCATAGAAAAAGCAAAAGATACCGAGATAGGTAGGGCTTATGACTTTAAATCTATCAAGTCATATCGTGAGTTTGCAGACCGCATTCCAGTTACCTCTTATGAGGAAAATCAAGAATATATAGAGCGTAGCCGCAAAGGTGAGACAAACATAATGTGGCCTACACCTATAAAATGGTTTGCACAAAGTAGTGGTACTACAAATGCTCGCAGCAAGTACATTCCCGTAAGCCCAGAATCACTTGAAAACTGCCACTATGCAGCAAGTAAGGACTTATTATGTATGTATCTCAACAATAACGAAGGCTCACAACTATTTTCTGGCAAAGGACTTAGGCTAGGCGGCAGCAAGCAGTTGTACCAAGATAATGGAACTGTTTATGGTGATCTTTCGGCTATATTAATTGACAACATGCCTTTCTGGGCAGAGTTCAGTAGTACACCAACTAACGGCGTTTCCCTTCTAAGTGATTGGGAAACTAAAATGCAAGCCATTGTAGACGAGACTATCCAGCAGGATGTTACAAGTCTTTCTGGTGTTCCTTCATGGATGCTTGTTTTGTTAAATAATGTTCTTGAGACTACAGGCGCGTCAAATTTACTTGAAGTGTGGCCTAACCTTGAAGTTTACTTCCATGGAGGCGTAAGTTTTGACCCTTACATGGAGCAATACCAAAAGTTGATCCCGTCTAATTCTTTCAAGTATTACGAGATTTACAATGCCTCAGAAGGCTTTTTTGCCATACAAGGTCAGAATGACTCTAAGGAATTATTGCTCATGCTAGATTATGGTATTTTTTATGAATTTATACCTATGACTACCTATGGAACTCCTGGGCAAAACGTGATACCACTTACAGAGGTAGAAGTAGGAGTAAATTATGCGATTGTTATCACTACAAATGCAGGGTTGTGGAGGTATAAAATAGGCGACACCGTAAGATTTACAAGCACCAGCCCATATAGAATTAAAGTAACGGGGAGAACAAAACATCACATCAACGTTTTTGGAGAAGAACTCATAATTGAGAATGCAGAAGAAGCACTCAAAAGAGCGACAAGCGAGACAGGTGCCGAAATAAAAGACTATACAGCCGCACCGATCTTCATGGATGGGAAGGAAAAAGGTGCTCACGAGTGGATTATAGAATTTAAGAATCCGCCAGATGATATCGCACTTTTTAATCACAAACTAGACCTTGCACTTCAAGAAGTAAATAGTGATTATCAAGCAAAACGTTTTAACAACACTACGTTAAACGCGCCCACGATTCATAGTGCTAGAGAAAATCTATTTTATGACTGGCTTAGAGAAAACAACAAACTTGGCGGCCAGCACAAAGTACCTAGATTATCAAACAAAAGAGATTTTGTAGAAGCACTGCTTGAACTTGCATAATATCAATCAAGTTTTACAAAAGATCTCACACAATAAACTTCATCACTAACCGAAATCGTTGGTTTTTTACGCTTTCGCGAAAGCGTACTCACCACAATACATCCTCTTTCTAAAACCTAAAACGGTAACTCAAAACCATAAAAAAAGGCACTCATAAGAGTACCTTTTTAATCTATTTATGCGACCTCATTATTATGAAGCTGCTTTTAATTTTTTGAGTGTAGATTTATTCAATTTACCCTCTGCATAGGTTTTAGTTACATTAAGCGATTTCTCGTCAGAACTAGGAAGATCAAACATAGCATCTGTAAGGATGGCCTCACATAGACTACGTAATCCTCTTGCACCAAGCTTGTACTCAATAGCTTTACCCACCATGTAATCCAACGCTTCATCTGTAATCGTAAGCTCTATATCATCCATGCTAAAAAGCTTCTTGTATTGCTTTATAATAGCGTTTTTAGGCTCTGTAAGTATAGCTCTTAATGTTCCTGCATCTAGTGGATCCATGTGTGTCAATACTGGTAGACGACCTATAATTTCTGGGATAAGACCAAAATCTTTAAGATCCTTAGGAATAATATATTTAAGCATATTATCCTTCTCTACCACATCTTCACTTTTACTCGCTACAAACCCCATTGCTTGCATATTTAAACGCTTAGAAATGTGGCGCTCAATACCATCAAAGGCTCCTCCAGCGATAAATAAGATATTCTCCGTATCTACCTCAATAAACTTTTGATCTGGGTGCTTACGTCCTCCCTTAGGCGGCACGTTTACTACGGTACCTTCTAATAGTTTTAATAACGCCTGTTGCACACCTTCTCCACTCACATCACGAGTAATAGAAGGATTATCACTCTTACGAGCGATCTTATCAATCTCATCTATAAAAACGATTCCCCTCTGTGCTTTCTCAAGATTATAGTCGGCTGCTTGTAGAAGACGTGTCAAAATACTTTCAACATCCTCACCTACATAACCTGCTTCTGTAAGTACTGTAGCATCTACAATTGCGAGAGGCACATTAAGCATACGAGCGATTGTCTTTGCGATAAGTGTTTTACCAGTTCCAGTTTGTCCCACCATCACGATGTTACTCTTCTGGATCTCTATATCATCATCTGTCGCAGGCTGTAATAATCGTTTGTAGTGGTTGTATACCGCTACAGACATTACTCTCTTTGTAAACTCTTGACCTATAACATATCCATCAAGAAACTCCTTAATCTCTTGTGGCTTTCTTAACTTAAGCTCCCCTTCAAGATCATTTGTAGCAACATCCTTAGACTCTTCTATTACAATACCATGCGCTTGCTCGATACATCTATCACAGATGTGTGCGTCAAGCCCAGCAATTAGTAAGCTAGTCTCCGGTTTTTTTCTACCACAAAATGAACATTCTAAATCTTCCTTTGCCATTTTATTTACTGTTGTGAGATATTACTATACGCTTTCGCGAAAGCATAAATCTCATTAGTCTCTCTTCAATATTTCGTCTATCATACCGTATTCAAGTGCTTTGTCTGCTTTCATCCAGTAATCACGATCACTATCGTTATATACTTTATCGTAGTCTTGACCAGAATGCTTTGCAATAATATCGTAAAGTTCTTTCTTAAGAGTCAAGATCTCCTTTGCAGTAATCTCGATATCTGATGCTTGACCTTGTGCTCCGCCCATAGGCTGGTGAATCATCACACGGCTATGTGGTAAACCACTACGCTTACCTTTTGCGCCTGCACAAAGTAATACAGCTCCCATAGATGCTGCCATACCTGTACAGATGGTAGCAACGTCTGGCTTGATAAACTGCATAGTGTCATAAATACCTAGACCAGCATACACACTTCCTCCTGGAGAGTTGATGTAAATCTGGATATCCTTATTTGCATCTGTACTTTCTAAAAATAGTAACTGTGCCTGTACAATATTTGCAACCTGATCATTAATTCCTGTTCCCAAGAAAATGATGCGATCCATCATTAAACGAGAGAATACATCAAAGATAGCGATGTTCATCTGGCGCTCTTCAATGATATTAGGAGTAAGCCCTTGTGGCAACATACTCGTAATAATTTTATCGTAATAATTAGAGTTTACACCCTGATCTTTGATTGCAAAATCTTTAAATTCTTTTCCGTAATCCATATTTTTATAGCAATATATATTTTAAAAAAAAGCGTTTTACCTATACAAGTAAAACGCTTTAAAGATACTTATTATCTAGGAAGTATTCTAATTGTAAACTTCCTTAACAAATTCGTCAAAGGTTACTTCCTTCTCCTTAAGCTTTACATTTTCTTTAAAGAATGTAAGCATTTTTACATTCATAAGCTGCTCAGATAAACGCTTTACTTCTTCTTGATTACCAAGGATACGCGCTGCGATATCTTCTAGCTCCTTATCTTCAGGGTTCATTTGACCATACTGCATCATCTGCGATTTGATCATATCTTTTGCGTAGTCTTTTAATTCTTCAAAAGTTACTTGAAGTTTATTATCTGTAACTACTTTCCCTTCTATAAGCTGCCATCTCAATCCTTTTTCAGAACGAGTAAACTCTTCTTTTGCCTCCTCATCTGTCATAGGCTTCTCACCACTAGACTGTATCCATCTAGCAAGAAAGTCTGAAGGAAGGTCAAATTTAGTTTCATCTATAAGACGCTCAGTAACGTCATTCATAAGTTGTTGATCGCTCTGTTGAACAAACTGGCGCTCTCCATCTTCTTTAATCTTTTCTTTAAGTTCTGTTGTACTTTTTACAACATCCTTACCAAATAACTTATCAAAAAGCTCTTGATCAAGGTCTGCTTGCTCACGCTTATTTGTTTCGGCTAGTGTAAAAGTAAGTTCTGCATTCATTTCTTTTGCTTGATCTTCAGAGATCTTTAAAGCCGCTTGGTAGGTTCCAGGCTCAGAAAATAAACTTTTAGTTTTTAATGTAATTACATCACCAGGTTTTGCCCCTACTAATGCATCTACATTCTTCTTTCCTTTTACTTGCTCTATTTCAAAAGTCGCTTGGTTATCAATTCCTGCTTCTTCGTTTACAAAAGTACCAGTGATTTCACTATCCTTTGCAACTTCAGTTTGAGAAACTAGCGTACCGTATTGCTTTCTTATAGTAGTGACCTGGCTATCCACCATCTTGTCATCTACTTTGATTTTATAACTTGTAACGGCTTTCTTTGGCGTAAGATTTACATCAAACTTAGGAGCCATTCCTAATGCAAATTCAAAATTATAATCATCTGTATCCCAATTAAAACCTTCTTGGTTTTTAGGAAGTGGATTACCTAACACATCTAGCTTTTCTTCCTGTAAAAACTTACCTAAAGCTTCTTGAAGTATTTTATTTACCTCATCAACTCTTACAGCTGTTCCGTACTGCTTTTTAATCATTCCCATAGGGACATGACCTTTTCTAAAACCAGGAATATTTGCCGTTTTACGGTAGTTTTTAAGGATAGACTCTACTTTCTCGTTATAATCTTCTTTAACGATTTCTACCTTTACTACTGCGTTCAGGTCGTCTATTTGCTCTTTTGTAATATTCATTATGATGTAATTTTGAGGGCGCAAAAATACAATATTTTTACGAGTACAACAATCTTTTAAGATGTGCTTAACTAGCTCTTGCTGTCGTCTTTAATTAGTGAAAACAATATACTTTGAAAAATACTAAGTAAGATACTAAAGAGTAATGCCACCCAAATACCACTCACCGAAAAGCCTCCTATAAAGTAATCTGCTATCAAGATTATGAAAGCATTGATGATAAAAAGAAACAAACCAAAGGTCAAAATCGTTACCGGAAGCGTCAGTATAACAAGTATAGGCCTCACGATAAATTTAAGTAATGCTAGTATTATAGCGACAATTATTGCCGTCACAAAACCATCTACAGCTACACCTGGAAGCAGCTTTGAAAGCACCACTACCGCAACAGCTGTTAGTAAAATTTTGATTATAGATTTCATAAGATTGAATTTTAAGGGTTACGCTTTCGCGAAAGCGTAAATTTACACATAAAAAAAGCGCCCTTTTAAAAGGCGCTTTTAGATATTATAAGTAAATGTATTCTAGTTTACATCATTGCTTATCGTTACCGTAGCATAGTTTCCTATATCTACTCCTGGAATCGTTGACCCATAAGTACTGTTAATCGCATTAATAACCGCATTTGCAGTAAATGCATAACCTCTAGGCGTAGGGTGTACTCCATCTAGTGAAAATGCACCTCCTGTCACAAATTGTGAAGAAAGAATACCACCACTAAAAGCAACACCACCGTTTGCTACATTTTGTAACGCAGTTCTAGCATCTACAAAAGCAAGTCCATTTGCACTTGCTAGTGCTTGGATTGTTGCATTATATTGTGTTTGAGCCGCAGTAACTAATGCTTGCTCTTGCGTAGTAAGCACAAACTGATCTTGTAATGGTCTAGACACACCTCTTATTGCACTTAATCCTGCTTGTTCTGGGGATATATTTGGCACATTAGCTAATAGAAACCCTACATAAGCCTCATCTATAGTTCCTAAAACTCCAGCAGTTGTAAGTGGAATTAAATCGTCATTTGTAGTTTGACGTAATTGTGAAAGAGTTGCAGCAGTGATAGGATCTAAGTTAAAAGGAGGTCCTTGTATTATTGCAGAGATATCTGTTAAATCCTCATCTTGAATAGTGATAAAGTTTGCTCCTGCACTAAAGTTAATTTGGCGAGCAGCAGCTTCTTCCGCTGTAATAACCCCAAAAGAAGCAAGACCTGGCAACACTTGAGTGTTATAAAGTATAAAACTAGCGTTAAGTGTTGCTGCTGTTTCCTCATCTAGCGGTATTGCTTGAGAAGGAACCGTTGTAAAGAAAGGAATAGATGTTACATCTGGAATGTTTACTAATGCTCCTTTTGCCCCTGTACTTGTAAGTGCCGCTACTTCTTGAGAGTATACACTTGCAAATACGTTAGGATCTGTGATGTCATTAGATCCGTAAGTAGATGGATCTAAATTTCCTGTTTGATCAACTCCTGCTCCACCTGATGTTGCAAAACCTAAGATGTCGTTATTACCTATCCATAAAGAAAAGAATGTTGGGTTTGCTGCAAGGGCTTCTGCCATTACTGTCGTATTTGCTGTACTAGCAAAACGAGCAAAATAAGGGTTTGCTTGACCTGTAGCTACACCAGCAACATTACCGTAACCTGGTGCTACAAGGTGAAAACTTTTTGCTCCCGGCACACCAACATTGTTAAATGGTCCCGCAACAATATTTGAAACCTCTGTAGTAGGAGTTCCTGCAAGACGTGCAGGCCCTGGGTTACCATCTGCGTCTGTAGCAAGTACAAAACGATTTTCTGTAATTTGCATACCTCCTAGAGTAAGTCCTCCAAGGTTATCACTTACTAAAGGTTGAGAAAAACTACCACCTCCTGCAAGCGCAAATTGCTGCGCCATAATGTTAGGGTAAGAGTTTTCTTGACCTGTGATGTACAAAGCGCCATCTGCAAAACCTGCAGTAAGAGAGTTTCCTACAGAAACGTAGCTTGAGAAATCTGCACTACCGCTAGTGTAGAAATCTTGATTCTCTGTGATGTCGTTATCAAATTCTGGCTCACACGCAACTAATCCAAGTGCAAATGCCGGAAGTGCTATATAATTGAAATATTTTTTCATCAATGCTATTTTTATAATTTATAACTAAGACCTAAACCTGGTGCAAATGCACTTGATTTGTAAGTTCCTCCAAAAGGAACACGCTCTCCACCTTCTACATAAGAATCGTAAGAAGCATCAATTTCCTTAAATGTTAAGTAAAGGAAAGAAGCGTCAATAGCTAACTTATCAGTTACATTATAAGTAAATCCTCCTGTAAATCCGTAAGAATCGTTACGTGGAGTTTCTGGAGCAAAGAAACCATCTTGTACTGGAGACTCATCAAAGTAAACACCTCCACGAAGAACGAATTTTGAACTTACATCAAACTGAGCACCTAGACGGTAACTAGAAGCGTTCTTATAATTACGAGGGTTAATAGACTCTAGTGCAAGAGAACCATCTGTATTAAGGAACATAATATCTAATGCTTCATAAGCATCCCACTCTGCATAATTCCAATCAAAGTTAAGTGTCCACTTATCTGATGGCTTGTAAGAAACTCCTACTGTCCACTCAGCTGGTAATGGTAAAGTTGCAGTGAAGTCAAAAGTTCCGTTAGTAATAGGAGCAAGTGGAGAGTTAGGCACATTTGAGAATACGGCATCACCATCTCCTTGCTCTACATCAATATCGATTCTAGACCTGTAGTTAACTCCAAAAGACCACTGATCATTAGGAGTAATCAAAGCTCCTACAGAAAAACCAAAAGCAGTTAGTCCTTGCGAGTCAAGCTCAACATTAGAACGATTACCATCAATATCTGTAAGGTTACGAGATAGGTTACGATTAAAATTAACCCCACCAATAGCTAGGATAGGTCCTCCTCCAATACTTAAATCTTCAAGTAATTTTACAGAAACCAAAGGTTGTACAAAAACAGCCGATAGATCAATACTATTAACAAGATGTGATCCAGACCAGTCTGTTGGGTACTCTACAGTACTTCCATAAGGAGTATATACGGCTAGACCTACTGCTAGTTTTTCACTCACGTTATAACTTGCATATAGATACAAAGGCGTTCCTGTAGGACTCTCTGTTTGTGAAGTTTGTCCAAACTCAGCGTTCTGGAACTTTACATCAGAGAATACACCAAAACCTCCTACGGCTATATTTAATTTTCCTTCTAGATGAACTAGACCTCCTGGGTTAAAGAATGCAATCTCTGCATTATTAACCATTGCCACACCAGTGTGACCCATCGCTAGACCGCGTTGTCCTTGTAAACTTACTCGGTATCCACCGGCATACGTTACAGCACAAACGAGTAGTAGCACAACGACACTTAATACTTTTTTCATAATTTAATTTAAGGTTAAGGGAAATGTGTTATTCTTAAAAATCTATCCTCAAAAATACAGTATTTATAAGGGATTGATAGTTTTATTACCAATTTACTATGCATACATAGTAAATTTGCTGAAACAATGTTATAAAAAATTTATCACTTCTTTGTAAAAATCTTTAGGATTTTCTGCATGAAGCCAGTGACCAGCATTTGAAATGGTAATTAATTGCGCTTTCGCGAAAGCGTTATAAAGACCTTTTTCATCCTCATCAAGAATATAATTAGACCTATCTCCTCTTAAAAAAAGCACCTCTCCTTCGTATGAAGCTCCTACGGGAAGTGCCTTCCCTATTTGTTCTATATTTTCTATAAGTGCTTTGAGGTTCATTCTAAAACCTAGCACACCCTTTTCTTTCCAATAAAGGTTTTTGAGCAAAAACATTCTCGTACCATCATCTGTAATATATCTTGAAAGAAAATCATCTGCTCCTGAACGACTCGTCATTGCCTGAACATCATTTGACAAGGCAGTTAGTCCCTCAAGGATAATCTGGTGATGTTGCGGATATTCTTTTACACCTATATCTGCTATGATTAATTTCTTTACCATATCTGGATGGGTGGCAGCATACAGCATAGCCACCTTACCTCCCATTGAGTGTCCAAGCAAATGGAATTCTTCAAGTCCATTTGCTACACAATAAGACTTGAGATCTTCTACCATTAATTCATAGCTAAAGGCATCACTATGGAAACTACGCCCATGATTACGCTGGTCTATAAGATGCACTTGAAAACCGTCTCCTGCAAATTGCTTTGCTAGTGTTTTCCAGTTATCACCCATCCCTAGAAAACCGTGCAATATGATGAGCGGTTCACCTTCTCCTATGATATTAGAATGCAACATGATCTATTGAAGTTTTTTGAGATACGAAGCTACCACTGTTTCAAAACCTAGATATAAAGACTCTGCCATCAATGCATGACCTATAGAAACCTCTAGCAAATCTGGAATACTATTATGAAAATATTCAATATTATCTAGTGACAAATCGTGCCCTGCATTAATCCCTATTCCTATATCACTTGCATGAAAAGCAGCAGCGATAAATGGTTTTATAGCTTCTTCCTTATTAAGCACGTAACCATCTGCATAGGACTCCGTATACAGCTCGATGCGGTCTGCGCCTGTTTCCTTAGCTCCTTCTACCATCTCTAGCACTGGATCTACAAAAATTGAGGTGCGTATTCCTACTTCTTTAAACTCTTGAATTACTTCTTGCAAGAAACTTTTATGTTTAATGGTATCCCAGCCAGCATTACTAGTAATAGCATCTACAGCATCTGGAACTAGGGTAACTTGTGTAGGCTTAGTCTCGAGAACTAGGTCTATGAATTTCTGGATAGGATTTCCTTCTATATTAAACTCTGTAGTAACTACATCTACAAGGTCTCTCGCATCTTGATATCTTATGTGACGCTCATCTGGACGAGGATGAATAGTTATTCCTTGAGCACCCATTTTCTCAAGGTCACTAGCTACTTTTAATAGATCTGGAACATTACCTCCTCTTGCATTACGCAATGTGGCAACCTTATTTATGTTTACACTTAATTTTGTCATAGCAATATGGTATTATTTGATATCACAAAAATACAAAGAGACCGCTGCTAGGCGGTTATTTTTTCATTATTTTGCAGTATGACGTTAACAGATTTCATTATAAATGATATTTCTCCAGTTTCTGAAAAGCAGAACATAGGAGAAGTACAGTCTATTTTTAGTCAAACTACCTATTCTCATGTTCCTATAGAACGAGAAGGTGTTTATGTAGGATCACTACCTGAAAATGACACACATTGCCTAGACGCAGGTATTCCTATAAGTGAATACAGCCATGGCTATGAGCAATTTTTTGTGCGTTATGATACAAACTGGCTAGATGTACTCGAGACTTTTGCAAGACACGGCTGCAACATGATGCCAGTACTAGATGAAAAAAACACCTATCTAGGTTACTATGAACTAGAAGATGTAATGAGCTTCTTTAATAGCACTCCTTTTATAAGTGAGCCAGGAAGCGTGGTGATTATAGAAAAAGGAATCCAAGATTATTCTTTTAGCGAAATAAGTCAGATTGTAGAGTCTAATGATGGGAAAATCTGGGGAATGTTTATCTCTAGAATAGAGAATGACGTTGCCGAAATTTCAGTAAAAATAGGGAGATCAAATTTTAATGATATTCTCGCAGCCTTTAGAAGGTATAGCTATAACGTGGTATCTAGTCACCATGAAGACACCTTCCTTACAGACTTAAGAGAGCGCTCTCAATATCTAGAAAAATACCTTAATATCTAATAGATTATGAAAATTGGTATTTACGGTCAGTTTTATCATAAAGAAGCGGGACAATACATTCAGCAGCTTCTTGATATTCTTGACAAAAAACAGATAGAAGTCATTATAGAAAAGAACTTTCTTAAACTCATTCATGAGAATGACACTATTGAAAAAGATTATAATCACTTTTCCACCTTCAAAGAATTAGACAACAGTTATGACCTCTTTGTAAGTATAGGAGGTGATGGAACCATACTAAAGACTGTAACCTACGTTAGAGATCTCAACATCCCTATAGTAGGAATAAATACTGGGCGACTAGGTTTTCTAGCAACCATCAAGAAAAATGAAATTGAAGCCTCTATTGATAAAATATTAACTGGAAAATACAGCATCTCTAAAAGGAGTTTACTACAAATTACGACAAGTAAACTATCAGAAGAAATAGGAGAACTTAACTTTGCACTTAACGAGATTGCGGTGAGTAGAAAAAACACTACTTCTATGATCTCGGTAAAGACTAAGCTTGATGGTGAAGACTTAACAAACTATTGGGCAGATGGACTTATTGTTGCAACTCCTACAGGCTCTACTGGATACTCGCTTAGCTGTGGAGGCCCAGTAATCACGCCGCACACCTCTAGCCTTATACTCACACCTATCGCTCCGCATAACTTAAATGCCAGACCACTAGTTATCCCAGATAACACAGTAATAGAGCTTAGCGTTTCGGGAAGAGAAGAGCAACATTTGATTTCGCTTGATTCCCGTATAGCAACCCTAGATAATGAGACTATTATCACTTTACAAAAGGCACCTTTTCAAATAAGCCTCATACGTTTGGAAGGAGATAGTTTTTTAAAAACACTCCGTCGCAAGCTCCTTTGGGGAGAGGATAAAAGAAACTAAACAATATTTATGCATTTAATATGTTTTCTGTAAGGGTTACTAGTACGTATTTAAGTACGCTTTCGCGAAAGCGTAAACTAACCCACAGCATCTTAGCAATCCCTAATTGCTAGTACCAACACAGAATTGTTATATTTGCAAACTTTTAACACCATATGAAGTACCTGACGATTATTTTGATCGCCATTTTTTGGAATACTGAAACGCAAGCTCAGACCTATGAAATAGGAGGGTTTTTAGGCGGGTCTAACGTTGTAAGTGACATTGGCTCGACTAGTTACTTTTCTCCAAACAAGCCTGTTTTTGGAGCTATTCTGAAGTGGAATAGAAGTTCCAGACATTCCTTTAGATTTACAGCCCTATTTACAGAGCTAGAAGGAAATGACGAGGATAGTCATGAGGCAAGAAGACAAAGTAGAGGATTATCTTTTACTAATAGTCTTCAAGAAATTTCATTAGGCCTGGAGTATACCTTCTGGGAATTTGATATGTTTAAAGATCGTAATGCAAACGCACCGTATTTATATACTGGTCTTACTGTTTTTAATCAAGAAAACATATCAAACATAGATGGTGTTACAGCAAGTGGAAACGCGCTCGATGTAGCGATTCCAATTGTGTTAGGTTATAAAGTAGCAGTAAATAGTGCAATGGTCATAGCCCTAGAAGGTGGTGCACGTTATACATTTACAGATAATATAGATGGCAGCGATCCAGCAGGAGAAGAGGCTTTAAGTTTAGGAAATAAAAATAATAATGATTGGTATGTATTTACGGGAATGACCGTGAGTTTTACCTTTGGCCGCAGACCTTGTTACTGCGGATTTTAAGAATATGATGGACGTACTTGCCCAGATTAATAAAGAAAAATTGCCCCAGCACATCGCTATTATCATGGATGGTAATGGTAGATGGGCAAAAAAACAAGGACTTCTTAGAGCTGTAGGTCATAAGAAAGGGTCTAAAGCAGTAAGAGAAGCCGTAGAGGCCGCAGCCGAACTTGGCGTGCCTTACCTCACTCTTTATGCTTTTTCTACAGAAAACTGGAACCGTCCTAAGGCAGAAGTAGATACTCTAATGAACTTACTTGTGTCCTCTTTAAAGAAAGAAATTTCAACCTTACAAGACAATGATGTTTCCCTTAATACTATTGGAAATACTAGCTCTTTGCCTAAAAAAGCGCAAAGAGAACTTGATGAGGTTATAGAAAAAACAAAGAACAACAAAAGGCTTAAACTCACACTTGCATTGAGTTATGGCAGTAGAGAAGAACTAATAAAAACTGTCAAAGAAATAAGCGATAAAGTTAAAAATAACCTAATTTCGCCAGCTGAAATAGATGAATCTTGTATAAATGAGCATCTTTACACCCATGACATGCCGGATGTAGATTTGCTAATACGCACAAGTGGAGAGCAACGAATTAGTAATTTTTTGTTATGGCAGATAGCCTATGCTGAGTTTTATTTTACAGAAATACTGTGGCCAGATTTTAGAAAGGAACATTTACATGACGCTATTTACAATTATCAGAAAAGAGAACGAAGATTTGGAAAGACAAGTGAACAAATTAAATAGTGCATCTACTTTTTCAAAAGTGACAAGCAAATGGATGATTTTTTTAGCCCTTTTGAGCTTCACTTTTGCACAAGCGCAAAGACAATTACCGTTAGATCCAGAAGTTAAATATGAAATTGCAGACATCAAAGTAAGTGGGGTTTCTACTTATAATGAAAACACTGTAATTGCATTTACAGGACTCCGAGTAGGAGAACGCATTTTTCTACCTGGACAAAAGATTACAGATGTAATCAAAAAACTATGGGGACTAGAACTCTTTTCAGACATTAACTTATATGTTACTGCTGTTAATGGAGACAAGGTAGATTTACAGTTAGACATCAAAGAAGTTCCAGAACTTAATGAAGTAAGATTTAAAGGAATCAAACAGAAAAAAGGATCCAACTTCATCAAAGACAATGGTCTTAATAAAGGCGCAAAGGTTACAGAAAACCTAGAGACAACTGCTAAGAATTACATTGAGAATACTTACAAAAAGAAAGGATATCTTAACTCAAAAGTTTTTATTAATACTGTTCCTACAGCAGATAGTATAGGTGCAAACAAAGTCAATATGACTGTAAATATTGATAAAGGAGAGCGTGTAAAAATAGCCGACATCAATATCATAGGACGCGAGAAGCTTAAGGAAGGAACTCTTTTAGGCTCTATGAAAAGCACTAAAGAAAAGAAAATCTGGCGTGTATGGAAGCGATCTAAATTTATCAAAGCAGATTACGAAGAAGATAAAGTTTCACTTATCAATAAGTACAAAGAAAAAGGATACCGCGACGCACGAATAATTTCTGATACTATCATCAAGAATAACGAGAAGAGTATTACGATAGAAATGAACGTAGAAGAAGGTAATAGGTACTATATAGGTGATATTGATTTTATAGGTAATTCTGTGTATACAGATGAGCAATTAAGCCGTCAACTAGGGCTTTTTAAAGGAGATGTCTATAATGGAGTACTCTTAAAAGAACGTATTCAAGATGACTCGGACCCTGATGCGGATAACATCGCAAACCTTTACCAAAATAGTGGTTACTTATTTTCAAATGTTAATGCAGTAGAGACAAGTGTTCAAAACGATACTATAGATTTTGAGGTACGTATTTCAGAAGGTAAACTCGCTTATTTTAATAAAGTAACCGTAAAAGGAAACGACAAAACTAAAGATAAAGTTATATACAGAGAGCTGCGTACTAAACCCGGACAACGTTATAGTAAAGCTGCCGTAGTTACAACTATTAGAGAGCTTGGCCAGTTAGGATTTTTTGATGCTCAACAGCTCACGCCTAACTTTGACAATTTTGATGCTGTAGGAGGAACAGTAGATTTAGAATACAATGTTGTTGAACAAGGTGCTAGCCAGATAGAACTTCAAGGAGGTTTTGGTGGTGGTGGTTTTGTGGGAACATTAGGTCTTTCTTTCAACAACTTCTCTATCCAGAACATTTTTAATAAGGATGCATACCAACCTCTTCCTATGGGAGATGGTCAGAAATTCTCTCTAAGAGCCCAAGCAAGTCAGTTTTTTCAAACATACAGTGCTTCACTTACAGACCCATGGTTTGGAGGGAAACAACCAGTGCAGTTTTCAACCTCTTTTTCACATACGATACAATATCTTTTTACAGGAATTAATAGCGGTAATGCTAGTGATCGTGTAGACAGAGATAGAAAATTTTTAATCACAGGTGGCTCGGTTGGGCTCTCAAAACGTCTTTCATGGCCAGATGGAAACTTTAGTCTATCACATGCAATTAGTTTCCAACACTTTGATTTACAAAATTACAACACGGGACTATTTACCTTTGGTAATGGATCATCAGAAAACTTAGCTTATACAGTCGGATTAAGTAGAAGAGAAGTATTTGGTGGACTTATATTCCCTACTGGTGGATCAGACATAAGTGTTACAGCAAAGCTTACACTTCCTTACTCTGCTTGGAACGGTACGGATTATAAGCAACTTGCTGCAGATCGTGAAATAGCTGTAGAGAATCAAGATAGTGATGAGATAGGCCGTATTGATCAAGAGCGTTTTAACTGGTTAGAGTACTATAAAGTAAAATTTGATGGTAAATGGTATACTCCGATAGTTGGTAAATTTGTCTTACAAACAGGAATCGAATTTGGATGGCTTGGAGCCTATAATCAAGACAGAGGCGTACCTCCATTTGAGCGTTTCTTCTTAGGAGGAGATGGACTAGGTGGTTTCTCACTAGATGGTAGAGAGATTGTACGACTTAGAGGTTACCCTAACCAAGCGGTAACTCCTATTGATAGAGGAGCAGCACTTTCTAGCACGAATCAAGCTAATGATGGAGCAACCATCTATAATAAATTCAGCTTAGAACTACGTTACCCTATTTCATTTAATCCTCAAGCTACTATTTATGCATTAACATTTGCAGAAGCTGGATCATCTTATGACAATTTTAGAGACTATAACCCGTTTCAATTGAGTAGATCTGCTGGAGCAGGAATTCGTATATTTATGCCAGCCTTTGGTTTATTAGGATTGGATTTTGGATATGGATTCGACCCAATTCCTGGTACTGTGGGAGCAAATGGATGGGAAACACACTTCATTATTGGTCAGCAGTTCTAATTTTTGGCACGATTATTTCTAATGCAACTCTGAACTTATGAAGACACATGTTTTTCTCTTACTAATCGCAACAATGTTGTTATCTACTTCACTAGAAGCTCAAAGAGCTAGTGGTGTGCGTATAGGATACATTGATATGGATTATATTCTTGAAAATGTTCCTGAATATCAAGAAGCTTCTATACAACTCGATAATAAGGTTGGGAAATGGAAAGGTGAGATCGAAACTAAACTTGAAGAGGTTGCTGCAATGAAAAAGCAACTGGATAATGAAAGAGCATTACTCACAAAAGAGCTTATAGAAGAACGTGATGAGGAAATCACTTTTGAAAGAGATCAAATATTAGAATACCAGCAAAAACGTTTTGGTCCAGGTGGAGATTTAGCCATCCAGAGAAGACAACTTGTTGAGCCTGTACAAGACCAGGTATTTAACGCTGTTCAAGAAATATCTGCAGCAAAAAAGTTTGACCTTGTTTTTGATAAATCATCAGACTTAATGATGCTGTATACGGCAGACAGACTTAATATAAGTGATCAAGTCCTTAGAAGTATTACTAGAGCTGCAAAACGTAATCAAATCAATAGTAAGAAGGACGAGAGAGATTTTGACATCGATGAGGCAAAAACAGTAGAGCAAGATAAAGCCAGTCAAGAAAGACAACGAGTAATAGACGCAAAGACTGCCGAACGTGATGCTGCACTTGAAGCTCGCAATAAAGATAGAGAAACGCAAAAAGCAGAACGTCAAGCGGCCTTTCAAGAAAGAAGAAGGTTATTACTTGAAGAACGCCAGCGCAAGAAAGATTCTATACAAGCTGTACGTGAAGCAAAAACCACAACATCTAGTGGAAGAAGCACGCCAACATTAGGCACGGATCCCGCAAATGCTAAAGCAGCCAAAGAAGCTGCAATTGCAGATAGAAAAAGAAAAAAAGATTCTATTATTGCTGTAAGAAAAGCAAAGAGGGATTCAATTTTAGAAGCAAGAAAAAAGAAAACTACGCCTCCAGCACAAAATGGGAACGACGGAGACGGCAGATAACCCTTATTAATTATTACACTTAACTCAAATTAGATTAAAATGAAACAGTTTACAAAAGTATTAGCAGCAATTGCACTTATCGTAGGAATGAGTAGCGCTATGCAAGCACAAAGCAAAGTTGCACACATTAACTCACAGTCTCTTGTAGAAGCTATGCCTACATATAAGAACGCAATGTCTGAGCTAGAAAAGCTTCAGAAATCATATGATACAGAAATTTCTGCTATGGGTGCAGAGCTTCAAAAGACGTATGAGCGTTATAATCGTGAGGCAGAAACTCAAACTGATGAGGAGAATGGAAGACGTATGCAAGAAGTTCAAGAAACACGCACTAACATTGCAAAGTATCAACAATCTGCATTACAGACACTAGAAACTAAACAGCAAGAACTTATCAAGCCTATTATTGAAAAAGCAAGAGTAGCTATTCAAAAAGTTGCAAGAGCAAAAGGTTTTGAATTCGTACTTGATTCTACGCCAGGAGCTGGAGGAGTTATCATGGCAGATGGTTATGATTTAATGCCAGATGCAAAAGCTTCTTTAGGAATATAATTTTAAAATATTCTTTCGCCTAAGCGAAAACAAATATTGAAAACTGCCCTTTTTTAAAGGGCAGTTTTTTATTTTAGATACATGCAATACAAAGGTAACATTGGACTTTTTGATAGTGGTATAGGCGGCACTTCCATCTGGAAAGAAGTAGTCACACACCTACCGTATGAAAACACCATATACCTTGCCGATAGTAAGCATGCACCTTATGGAGCAAAATCAAAAGAGGAAATAATTACTTTATCCGTAAAAAACACAGAAAAGCTTATACAACTAGGCGCAAAAATTATTGTTGTTGCTTGCAATACCGCAACCACAAACGCCATTGACTACCTAAGGAAAAATTATGACATCCCATTTATAGGCATTGAACCAGCTATTAAGCCTGCGGCACTCAATTCTAAAAATAAGACCATTGGTATTCTAGCAACCAAGGGAACGCTAAACAGCACTCTATTTCAAGATACTTCAGAAAAGTGGACACAGGGAACTAAAGTTATAGAAGTTATAGGAGAAGGCCTCGTACCACTTATAGAGAAGGGAGATCTTGAGAGTACGGTTTTAAAAAAACTTCTTAAGTCATATGTAGACCCAATGATTGCCCAAGAAATAGATTATCTCGTTTTAGGATGTAGTCACTATCCATATCTCATCCCACTTCTAACTGAATTATTACCTAAAGAAGTTACCATCATAGATTCTGGACTAGCCGTTGCTCGCCAGACTAAGTCTGTTCTTACAGAAATAAAAGCCTTGCATACTGCAACGACTGGAAATCATCAATTATTTACAAATGGGGATCCCAGTATTTTAGAAAAAGTGTTAGTACGCTTTCGCGAAAGCGTAACACCTCCACCTATTATCACTATCAAGAAACTTGATTTTTAGTCGGATTAATTATTGAAAATACGTGAGTAGGTTTGCTTTTTGACTAGCAGAAACCATCACTTCTTTCCCGTTACTTAATATGACGCTTCCTCCTTTACCCTTTTTATAGGCAGTGATTTCATTAACATTCACTAAATATGATTTATGAACACGTGCAAATCCAAAATCTGTAAGCGCATCTTGAAAAAACTTCAGTGTTTTACTTACTAACTTTTTATCACCTCCTTTCAAAAATATCTCTGTGTAATTATCATCTGCCTTGCAATACAAAATATCTTGTGCAGATAACACTTCAAAACCATCTTGTACTGGAATAGTGATTTTACCTTGCTTGTCAATGGTATGTGCAGTGAGCACTTTATTCTCTAAAGCATTTTCTTTTGTCTTTACCTCACTCACATAATCTACCGCCTTTATGAGCTCATCTATTGAAACTGGCTTTAGTAAATAGTAAGATGCGTGCGTATTAAGCGCGTCCATGGCATACTGATTATATGCCGTTACAAAAACCGTCTCAAAACTACGGTCGCCTACTTGCTCCAGTAAATCAAAAGCATTTCCCTTAGGCATTTCTACATCTAGAAAAACTAAATCAAGTTCATGATTTCTTATCAATATTAACGCTTCATCAACATTTGCTGCCTCACCTACAATGTCAACTTTAGGACAGTACTTAGTAAGATAGTTACGCAAGATCTCTCTACTCGTCTCTTCGTCTTCTACTATAATAGTTTTGAGCTTCATGTATTATACTTTTTTAAGCGTTAGCGTCACTTTTGTTCCTTCTCCTGAATCAAATACATCAGAGACGGTAACAGCGATACGATCACCGTACATCTCATTGAGAATGGCAATTCGCTTTTTAATATTCCCCATTCCCTTAGATTTTTGTTTCTTTTGGTTCTCAGTTTTCAATGCTTTACTACGTGTACGCCCTACCCCATCATCTGAGACGGTTATTATTGCTGTATTCTCATCCTTTTGATCAAAACTAATGCGCAGCATACCTTTCTCTTCTTTGTAACGCATTCCATGCCACACAGCGTTTTCTACATAAGGCTGCAATAACATAGGTGGAATCATAAAAGAGCTTACATCTAGCGCTTTATCTACCTCAATCTCATAATCAAAACGATCTTTAAATCTAAAATGCTCCAGCATTGTGTACCTCTTGATAAGGTCTATCTCGCTAGACAGCGGTATAAAATCTTCCTCACTATTCTCTAGCACGGCTCTCATGAGGATAGAGAAATCTGAAAGATATTTATTTGCCGTACGCTCATCATTAGTAGCTATAAAACTATTAACCGAATTCAAGGCATTAAAAATAAAATGCGGATTCATTTGTGATCGCAAGCTTTTAAGAGCAAGTAGATTATTTGCATATTGTTGCTTCTTACTACTTCTATACATAGAGAATGCCGTAAGTAGCAATAATGCTGTAACAAGTATGAGTGATCCAATAATTACTTTTTGTCTAGTATCTCTAGCCTCTACCAGTTCTTGTTCTTGAAAAGCGAGCTGGTAGCGACTTTCATTAAGCTGTCTGTCTTTTTCTAGACTAATAATTCTATTCTGCTTTTCGGTAATGTCCTTTGCAAAGCGGGTGGCTTGAGAGATTTCTTGCTCCTTGCGACTATAGCTAAGGTCTACAATGTTTTTATATGCTTCGTAAGCTTCCTTTGCTTTATTAATATCGCCCTTATCACGATATACTTCAGAGAGTCTGCGTCTTGCATTTTTCTCGACTACAATGTCTTCCTTATCACGTGCTTCTTCTATACTCTTCTCTAAAAAAGTAATAGACTCATCATATTTATTTTGTGCGGCTAGTGCAAATCCTATCTTATAGTTTTGCTTCTGGACGGTTATTACATCATCATTAGATATAGAATCTGGTGCAACCAGATTTATATCCTCAATTGCAGATTTACGTAGCTCAATCTCTGCATCATAAGATTTATTCCTACTATAATAATCTGCTACTTTTGTCTTTGCTCTTACAGCAGACTCTGTTTTTTCGATATTAGATAACTCGGCAGCCTTAGAGTAATTTAAAGCAGCTGCTTGCGGTGCACCTTGCTGATCATAAGCATCTCCTATCTTTGTATTAAGCCTTGCTGCGTCTGATGGCTTTTGCAGCTGGGTGACTTTTTTCTCCACCTCTTCATAATTTGTAATAGAAGTTACATAGTCTCCAGTTGCAACATAAGCATCACCTAGTCCTTCCTTTACAGTTATTTGTTGTGTTGCAGTGAGGTTCATCTCTGCAAGCCTGGTGTATAATCTTATACATTCCTGATAGTTCTTATTATTATAATATGCCTGAGCAAGCGCAATTTCTACTGCAATACTTGGCTCATTTTTAATACTTAACTTATAATTAGTGACCGCAAGATCATACTGTTTCCAGTGACTATAAATATCTCCTAGTAATTTGAAACTTCTGGCTCTTTCACTTGTGGTAATAGTAGAGACAGAAAGTGCTTGTGCAACTTTATCAACACCAGCTGCGGCATTTGATTTGTAAACTAACGTTGCTTGATTAATGAGTGAGTTAAAAGTAATAGGAGGAGCTTGAACATCTAAAACCTCATCAAACTCAACCATTTTTTCTATAGGTCTCACTTCTAATTTTATTCGCTGTTGATCTTTAATCGTGTAAAAGACCGTCTCAAAATCTTCACTACGTATTACAAGCTCATCACCTACTTTGGCGGCTATTCTAAATTCACCATCACTCCCTGAGGTGGTGTAGGCCCCACCAGTTACCTCTACATTTGCCTTGGCAACAGGCTTCATATACTCAGTATCAAGTATACTTCCTTTTAAAGTAAAAACTCGATTCGTACTTCTACTAACCGCCTCACGTTCTTGTTGTGCAAAAGCTGTGTACGATCCTAATAAAAGAATAAGTATAAATAATATGTTATTTCTAGTTTTCATTATATTCAAACTTACTCTAAAAAAATAGCTTCTTAAAATCACAAAAGAAGCAAACACGCCTATTTTCATGCTTTTACGTACAAAAACGTTCCTTTTACTAATCATCTAAGGTCGTTTACTCATTCATACGTCCTATTCCCTCATTCTACATAAAATTTGACTTTTCATAATGATAATTTTGAACTCTATTCATCATAAAAATCAGCAAATGAAAACTCTTTTTATCCTAGCAATTACACTAGCTATGCACAATGGACTACTCGCAACAAACTTACATGGGAATGAGTACGCTTTCGCGAAAGCGGAAAAAAATCATATACCATCATTTACAAAAGATCCCGTTCAAAATACCATTAAAGTAGCACTACTCTTAGACACTTCTAATAGTATGGATGGTCTTATAGATCAAGCACGAGCACAATTGTGGGAGCTAGTCAACGAACTAGCCGAAGCTAAGTGCGGAGATGAAAGCCGTCCAGACCTTAAAATCGCACTTTATGAATATGGAAATGACAGGCTCAATGCAAGAGAAGGATATATACGTATGGTGAGTGCTTTTAGCACAGATCTTGATGAAATCTCTAAAAACCTCTTTTCTCTGACAACAAATGGAGGTAACGAGTACTGCGGTAATGTGATTCAAAGTTCGCTCAATCAATTAGAGTGGGGTAAAAATAAAAACGATCTCAATCTTATTTTTATAGCTGGTAATGAACCTTTTGATCAAGGTCCAGTGCGTTACCAAGATGCTGCCAGCAATGCCTGCGGAAAGGATGTTACTATAAACACAATTTTTTGTGGTGATTATAATGAAGGGCTCAACACAAATTGGAAAGATGGCGCATCCCTTACACAAGGAGATTATATTGCTATAAATAGTGATAAAGCAACAGTGCACATCCCATCTCCATACGATGATAAAATCTTACGTAAGAATGAAGAACTTAACAAAACCTATGTAGGTTATGGCAACCTAGCCCCTTCTAAAATGGCCTTACAAAGTAGTCAAGACAGCAATGCACAGTCATATGGAAATGCAAATGCTGTAAAGCGAGCAGTAAGCAAAAGCTCTAGACTATATAAAAATACTAGCTGGGACCTCGTAGATGCTATGGAAGAAAATGAAGAAATCATAGTAGAACTTAAAGAAACTAGTTTACCTCAAGAACTCAAAGGGAAAACCGAAAAGGAGATAAAAGAGTACGTTTCTAAGAAGAAAAAGCAACGCAAGACAATACAACAAGAAATTGCATCGCTTAATAAAAAACGACAAGAGTTTGTTGATTCTAAAACAGACACATCAGATAACGAATTGAGAAATGCACTAATAGATGCTATAAAAAAACAAGGCCGCGCAAAAAATTACAGTTGGGAATAACTATTCCAAATATCTGGTTATAAACATATTACATATTTTATTATGTGTAATATGTTTTACTTTATGATATCCTTAACGTCTATATAAAAACTTCGCACCGTATAACTAAGAAGTAAACACTAAACTAAACACTTATGATTATTTCAAGAGTTACAAAGAATACCTTACTTATTGCAATGACTGCTGGAGCACTTACCTCTTGCGTTTCAAAAAAGAAATACACTCAACTTCAATCTGAGTATGACACTACAAAAGTCACTTTGACTAAAACTAAAGTAGAAAAAGAGGAAATAGAAGCAAAATATGCAGCTATAGAGCAACGTGTAGATGACTACAATACTAAAATCAATTCTTTACGTGACACTAACGTTGATTTACAAGCTTCTAACGATGCTAAATTTGAGATTACTAAGAATGGTACTGTAATGTCAGAAAACACGAAACAGAAGTTAAGAGCAGCACTCGCAAATGTAGATCCTAGCGAACTAGCGCAAGCACAAACACTAGAGGACTCTATGAATCTTGCAGTTTCTCATAAACTTAAACGTAACCTTGATAAAGATATTTACGGAGCTAATGCCCTTGATGATATTAACATTGATATAGATAATACTGTAGTACAGATTTCTATTTCAGATAAAATGCTATTCCGCTCTGGGAGTTATAGAGTAAGCAAGGAAGCAGATGCTCTTTTAAGACGTATTGCTGCCGTTGTAAATTCTGAACCAGCTGTAGAAGTAATGGTAGAAGGTCACACAGATAGCCGTACTGTAAAGAAAGGCTCATACCTCAAAGACAACTGGGATTTAAGTGTACAACGCGCTACAGCAATCGTACGTGAGCTGCAAACTAAGCACAATGTAGATCCATCAAAACTAATTGCTTCTGGACGTAGTAGCTATGTGCCTTTAGTAGAAAATGATAGTAAAGAGAATATGTCAAGAAATAGAAGAACGAGAATTTTAATTCTTCCTAACCTTGATAAATTTCTAGCACTAATGGCTTCAAATGAATAAGAGCGATATTCTTTTACAGTTAGCAAACTAAAAAATCCCTCGCCATAACTGCGAGGGATTTTTTTATATTTTAAACCAAATTATTTAACCGAATGCTAGTTGATAGCTGGACAATTACAATCATAAGGTTCTTTATTTTTACCAAGGTTGATACCGAGCGTAATTTGATGAAAACCACCATTAGTAAGTACTACTGAGTTACTTTGATATGAATATGTATAGCCTAACATAAAACGATCATACATACCTCCTACAAATGGCGTTACATATTGAAGTTTTTGAGTGTCTACAGATTCACCATTAGTAGTAAATTCTGCTCCGTCAAAACTTCTTCTATAAGAAAGTCCTCCCCATAATCTACCCCAGTCTGTTTTATAATATGCCTTACCGTTTACATCTAAAGTAGCTTCTCCTGTGCTATCTGTTGCCTGAAACATTACTGATGGTTCAAAACTCCATTCAGAATAACTAGGTGAAATTGTATACGCCATAGATATTAGATAACGACGTTGGTTATTTGGCTCAAAATCCTCACTGAAGATATCACGCTTCACAGGGATTGCATTCTTAACGGTAAAGTGCGTTGAGAAATTTAAAAAATTGTAAGACATTCCAAAGTCTATATTCAAGTAAGAATCACTTTGCTCTATCCCCGCTATAATAGGATCAAAATCTGTCAGGTCAAAGCTAGTTTCATCAAGCTTACCTTGAATAATTCCTGCACTTATCCCAAAAGAAAGCTGATTTAAATCTACATAGTTACGTCCTAACATTAAGTGATATGCAAACGTAGCATACACCCCTTGTTGAGAAAAATAGCCATTACTATCATTAAATAGAACACCGCCTATCCCTATATTATCTCCTACTCGACCATTTAAACTTACTGTTTGAAGTGCTGGAGCGTCATCTACACCTGCCCATTGTGATCTAGCGGTCCCTCTTAACTTAGTAGTTTGAGAAGCTCCAGCCATTGATGGATGAAGTAAATATAAATTATCTTGTAAATAATCAAGATATACTGGAATACCTTCTTGCGCCATCGCAAACTGTGCAAAAAACAATGCTATTAGAAAGTAGGATTTCTTTAAACTCATGGACTTTTCTTTTTCTATACGGCTACAAATCGAAGGAATAATGCCTCGTACGACTGTATACTTTTAACTTGAGTAAAATCTATAAAAGACAATACTTCCATAGCTCTCAAATATAGGACTTTTTACAATACCTCACGCCATATAACTCCCCAACTACGATACACATACCCTCAATAATGGCTATTATTTGTTAATGAATGAACTATATCATGAAGTACACAAAGCATAAATATTCATAAAGCCATTACCTATACTTTATATACCAAGTACGCTCCATCTTCCATACCTTTGTAAAAAAATTATCAATGTCAACATATAGTATATCTGTAGAAGGAACTTCTAACCCTGCTATTAAAAAATTTCAGGCAGATCAGTTTCTAGTTAATCATAACAGCTACGAATTTAAAAATATAGATGAAGCTGCAAATTCGCCGCTTGCTCAACAGTTATTTTATCTTCCATTTGTAAAGACAGTATATATTACTCAAAACTTTGTTGCTATAGAAAAGTACAACATTGTAGAGTGGATAGATGTACAGCAAGAAGTTGCAAATCAAATAGAAGACTACTTAAATGATAATGGTCTTGTTATTATAGAAGATGTTGCTGCAAAGAAAATACCAGTAACAGTTTATGCAGAGTCTACACCTAATCCATCAACACTTAAGTTTGTTGCAAACAAGAAGCTTGTAACTACGGCTTTTGAATTTAAAAGTATAGATGACACTGCAAATGCTCCAATGGCAAAAGCTTTGTTTCACCTTCCTTATGTAAAGGAAGTCTTCTTTGATGAAAATTATATTTCTGTTCAAAAGTATGATGTTGCAGAGTGGGATGAAGTTGTTACTGAAACTAGAGAGTTTATACGTGATTATATTCAAGATGGTAAAGAAATTGTAACAGCAGCTCAACTTAAAACACCACAGCAAGCAGAAGCAATAGCCGAAGAAAAGTTTGAGACTTTAGATGATATTTCTAAGGAAATCGTAAATATTATTGAAGAGTATGTAAAACCAGCAGTTGCAAGTGATGGTGGTAATATTATGTTCAAAAACTATGATCCAAAAACACAGAACGTCTCTGTGATACTTCAAGGGGCTTGTAGTGGATGTCCTTCTAGTACATTCACACTTAAAAATGGTATAGAAAACATGCTTAAGCAAATGTTACCTGGAAAAATAAACATGGTAGAAGCTATCAACGGATAATTATCTCCCATTACTACTAAATAAAAATGCCCTTTACTCAATATGTAAAGGGCATTTTATTTTTGATCAATTAGTGGTCACAACCTCTAACACAAATATTATTTAAAAGCATTCTCGCCTGTGATATCTAAGCCTGTTATAAGAAGGTGAATATCATGTGTTCCTTCATAAGTGATTACACTTTCAAGGTTCATCATATGGCGCATGATACTGTATTCTCCAGTAATCCCCATACCACCTAATATCTGTCGTGCTTCGCGAGCGATTTTTATTGCCATATCAACATTGTTACGTTTTGCCATTGAGATTTGAGCAGAGGTTGCTCTATCCTCATTTTTAAGCTGCCCTAGTCTTAATGCAAGTAACTGTGCTTTTGTAATCTCAGTAATCATCTCTGCAAGCTTCTTTTGTTGCAATTGGAATGCAGCAATAGGTTTCCCAAACTGGATACGCTCTTTTGCATAACGCAATGCAGTATCATAACAATCCATTGCAGCACCTATAGCTCCCCAAGCAATACCGTAACGAGCCGAATCAAGACACCCTAATGGCGCCCCTAATCCGGATTTATTAGGTAATAAATTTTCTTTAGGAACTTTTACATCTTGAAAAATTAACTCTCCTGTCGCGCTTGCTCTAAGCGACCACTTATTATGAGTTTCTGGAGTAGAAAATCCTTCCATTCCTCTTTCTACTATAAGTCCATGTATACGGCCTTCTTCATTCTTAGCCCATACTACAGCTACATCACAAAATGGACTGTTTGAAATCCATAATTTGGCTCCATTTAGAAGATAGTGGTCTCCCATATCTTTAAAATTTGTCACCATTCCACTAGGATTAGATCCGTGATCTGGTTCTGTAAGCCCAAAGGAGCCCATAAATTCACCAGAAGCTAGTTTTGGCAAGAATTTGTTACGCTGCTCTTCAGATCCGTATTTCCATATAGGATACATTACTAGTGAAGACTGTACAGATGCAGTAGATCGCACACCAGAGTCACCACGCTCTATCTCTTGCATGATAAGACCATATGAAATTTGATCTAAGCCAGCCCCACCATATTGTTCAGGAATATAAGGTCCAAAAGCGCCTATCTCTGCAAGTCCAGGAATGATTGATTTTGGAAATTTTGCATCTTGTGCAGCTTGTTCGATTATAGGAGAAACGTCTCGCTTAACCCAAGCACGCGCGGCATCTCGTATTAACTTATGTTCTTCGGTAAGAAGGTCATCTATATTGTAATAATCGGGAGCTTCAAAAAGATCTGGTTTCATAGCATATATTTTAACGTAGTAAAAGTAACGAAAACGTTTTCACTGCCCAAAATTCCCACTACATTTTGAGATAGAAGTCTTTAACTAGAGAAATGTAGTCATCTGTATAATCGTGACGTTTATGCTCTATAGTAAGTTCTGTGGTTTTTGGTACGCTTTCGCGAAAGCGGAACTCCATTAAACTCCTTTTAATAGGCGCCGTTGGGCTCCCCTTTACTCGTGTAATTCTAGATGGAAATAAACCTGCACGAGAGCATAACAATATAAAGTCCTCTTCCCTTTCAAAAGGTATAATAACATTAAACGCCCCATCTTCTGAAAGTAACTTTGCTACGGCTCCTACAAGTAACTCAAAAGGCATTGACTCTTCTAAACGCGCTTGTTCTCTAGCTTCCATAGCCGCTCCATCTTTAATTGAACGTGAACGCTGCAACGCTGTGGACTCATCATTGAGCGTCTCCATATAAAAAGGTGGATTACACACAATGAGGTCGTACTCATCATCTATCTCTGCGGCAAATTCGTATAAATGTGCATGATAACAAAAGAGTCTGTCTCCCCACACACTATTTTCAAAGTTATCTGCAGCCTGCTCATAAGCGCTATCATCTAGCTCTATAGCGTCTACCGTCATGGCATCACTACGTTGCGCTAGCATTAAAGCAATAACACCAGTACCTGTGCCTATATCTAAAATGCTATCTGGATACTGAGCAACGGAGGTCCAAGCGCCAAGTAATACGCCGTCTGTGCCTATTTTCATAGCGCAGCGATCTTGAGCTACCGTAAATTCTTTAAATTGAAAAGGTTTTAAAGACATTTACAGGTATAGATCAATCAGTCCATCAGGAAGTTCGAAGTGCATTTGCTTGTTCTCGCGGTCTACTTTCTTGATAAACTCGTCTACCATAGGTATAAGCACTTGATTACCATCTCTGTCAATTTCAAAAATGGCCTGCGTGTTACTATCGTTTACATATGTGATTGTACCTATCTCACCAAAATCTTTATCTACCGCAGTAAATCCTACCACTTCATGGAAGTAAAATTGATCTCCCTTTAACTCAGGAAGCAAATCTAATGGCAGGTATAAACCTGCGCCTATCATATCATCTGCATCCTCTTCTGTATCTATATCTTCAAATTTTACTCGAAGTAAACTAGACTTATGTAACTGAGAAGACTCTATAAAATATGGCACAAGACTAGGACCAAAATCAATAAACACAGAGTCCATGTCTACGTATATCTCTGGTTCGTCAGTATCAAGTTTAGCTAGGAGTTCTCCTTTAAAGCTATACTTTCTAACTATTTTTCCGAGGTAGAAACAATCTTCTTTTTTCATAGGGTGTAAAAATACGGGATATCTTATAAAAAGACGTAAAAGTTAATCGATAAGCAATCTCACACTGCAAGCTTATTTTATAAGAGACTTTGCAAGCAATTTAGTGGTATTAAACTTAGACCATAAAAAATGCCCCAATAATTAAATTAGGGCATTTTCAAAATGTTGCGAAAGCATAATGCTTCCACTAGCTTTTTTACTCTTCAGAATCTGAAGCTGCTGCTTCACCTTCTGCAGGTGCATCTTCAGTCTCTGCAACCACTTCTGGTTGAGCTGCTGCAATACGAGCCTCGTTTACAGCTTTTTCAGCTGCAAGAGCTTCTGCTTTTGCTTTTTCTTCTGCTTGAGAAAGATTTCCTTTCTTAGCTTCTACTTTACCAGCTTTCTCCTCTACCCAAGCATTGAATTTTTCTTCTGCTTGCTCTTCAGTAAGTGCACCTTTACGTACACCACCAGCTAGGTGATTTTTAAGCATTGCTCCTTTATAAGAAAGAAGACGCTTTGCAGTTTCAGTAGGCTGCGCTCCGTTTTGTAACCATGTTACAGCAAGATCAACATCAAGGTCAATGATTGCTGGGTTACTGTTAGGATTGTAAGTACCTATTTTTTCTAAGTATTTACCATCTCTCTTTGCGCGAGCATCTGCTGCTACAACCCAGTAAAAAGGTTTACCTTTCTTACCGTGTCTTTGTAATCTAATTTTAACTGACATAAAAGTTAATTTGTGGGGTACCCGACCCCGTTTTTAAATAAGTCTGCAAATATACTATAATTTTCCTGGCACTCATCACGTTATATCTTTAATATAAAGTACTTTTGCCCTCTATTTTTGAATTTTTATTATGCGTCATTTTCTTTTTGCTCTCATCTCTATTGTTACATTTATTTCTTGTAGTACCATAGAAGATAATACACCTGCACTTCAAGGGGTGCGTGATACTGTGTTACTGCGCACTCAAGACAGTCGAGCAATTTTTAATGAGGATGGTGATTTATTAATCCGTGGAGAACGCGGTGCAGAGGTTATAAGCTTTCAAATAAAAAATCAAGCACAGACTCAAATTACATTTGGCGGTCAGAACAATCCTAGTATTGCAACGTATATAGATGAAAATGGCAAAGTATTCACTACTGAGTCATCACAAGCCAGTGGTTTATTAGACTTTTCATTTAATGGAAGCAGTGCGGTGACCGGTAATTTTAAATTTACTGCATTTACTCCATCTTTTGCAGATACTGTAGTATTTAGCAGAGGTGTTGTTTATAGAGTACCTATCCTTACTCCAGTAGTAATTCAACCAGAAATTGAAGATGTAGATGATAATTTTGAAGCTCTTATCAATACAACGGTTTTTAACTCAATAGTTATCAATCATGTTGTCTCTGGTAATGTTCTTACGGTTTTAGGCCGCACATCTTCAACAAATATAGCGGTAAGTTTTCCTCTTAATAGCAATCCTGGAACTTACACCATAGGATCTAATCCTGACTTCTCTGCCGCTTACACAACTCCTTCTGGAATCTCAAATGCCATATCTGGTGAGATTACAATTATTGCTAATGATCAGGAGAACAATATTGCCGTAGGAACATTTAGCTTTATGACTGCTGAAGGTTTTTCGATTACTGACGGTGCATTCACCATCAATTATTAGTAGATCTAGTATCTTTCTAGATGGCCTAGTTGAATACGGTAGGCAACGACGGCTTACCATAAATAACATGGTAGGATAGACAACTTTTTCAAGTATCTACAAATTCTTATTGCTTGGGTTTTGATGTTTAAATTCACAAATTACTGCATCACCTACCTCTCTTCCTTTCTTCCTCTCTTATCATACTATTAAGACAATTAACATCGATTTACGTTAAAAGAAGCCAATTATAAACCGTTCTGGTTAAAGGAAGTTAAACTACTTATGTGTAGTGTTTTATACTCATATCTTTACACCAATACTAACAACAAAAACACATATTATGAACTATACAGAAGAAGTTGCAAATAAATTAAATAGTCTATTAACTAAGTCATACGATGCAGAAGCTGGATACAAAAAAGCAGCAGAAAATGTAAAAAATCGCGGACTTAAGAACTTTTTTCAAAACCGTGCACAAGACAGATATAACTTTGGACATGAAATTAAAGAAGAAGTAAGAAGTTTTGGACAAGAAGTAGATAAGGGAACAAGCTTCCAAGCAGATATGCACAGAGCATGGATGGACGTAAAAACTGCCTTTTCTACAGATGATGACGAGTCAACACTAGAAGAAGCGATTCGTGGAGAAAAAGCTTCAGTAGAAGCATATAATGAAGTGCTAGCAGAGACGTCATTACCTAGTTCAACAAGAAGTGTACTAGAGAAGCAACGCAATAGCATTCAGAGTGCATTAAATGAAGTAAAAACTTTAGAAGAGTGGGCATAAGCAATTTATGTAGCTTATATAAAATTGAAAATCCAGCCATAATGGCTGGATTTTTTTTGTGCATAAAAGTTGATAACTCATAGCCGTAATCTCATGTAAAAAGCACTAAAATGTAGTACTTTTCATATCCACTTTTTCTACGCCTATGTACCTTATTTTTGACACCGAAACCACCGGACTTCCCAAAAACTGGAATGCTCCACTTACAGACTCAGATAACTGGCCTAGAGCGATTCAGATCGCTTGGCAGTTACATGATGAGATGGGTAACGTCATAGAGCATCAAGATTATCTTATCAAGCCAGATGGATTTGATATTCCTTATGATGCAGAGCGCATACACGGCATCTCCACAGCACTTGCCGAAAGAGACGGAATTGAACTTTCTGAAGTACTCTCAAAATTTAATATTGCACTTTCAAAATCAAAGTACGTTGTAGGTCAGAATGTTGGTTTTGATACAAATATCATGGGAGCCGAGTTTCACAGACTTAACATAGGTAATGATCTTCAAGAGTTACCAGTGCTAGACACTTGTACAGAAAAAACAGCGACATTGTGCCAGCTACCTGGAGGACGTGGTGGTAAATTTAAATTACCTACGCTTACAGAATTACACAAACACCTATTTGGAGAAGGATTTGGAGAAGCACACAATGCTACTGCAGATGTGGAGGCAACTACTCGTTGCTTTCTAGAGCTTATACGCCAGCGAGTTTACACAAAAGAAGAGCTAGACGTTGCGCCAGATTATTTTGAAAGATTCTCTCAATCTAATCCGCAGCCTATTGAGTTTATAGGGCTTAAGCATATAAATCTTAAAAAAGCTTCTGCAAAAATTGCTCAAGCGCTCGCTGCTCAAGATGACACTCCAGAAATTTCTAAGGCAGAGATAGAAGAAAATAAAGAACAACTTTCTGATGTAAAGTTTGCTCACCTTCATAACCACTCTCAGTTCTCTATATTACAATCTACTGCGAGCGTTCAAGATATTGTAAAAGCCGCTGCACTACATAAAATGCCTGCTGTCGCTATGACAGACATGGGTAACATGATGGGGGCTTTTCACTTTACAAAAGCGGTAAAAAGTCATAACGCTTTCGCGAAAGCGGAAAATGCAAAACTCACAGAAGCAGGAGAAGCAGAAGAGCATGTACCACTTAAAGCCATCATAGGTTGTGAGTTTAATGTATGTGTTGATCACAAAAACAAGAGCCAAAAAGACAATGGATACCAGATTGTCATTTTAGCCAAAAATAAAAATGGATACCAAAACCTCTGTAAAATGGCTTCTATAGCTTATACAGATGGTTTTTATTATGTTCCTCGTATAGACAAGCAAGTTATTGAACAGTACAAAGAAGATCTTATTGTACTTACCGGAAATCTATATGGTGAAGTGCCAAGTAAGATTCTTAACGTAGGAGAAAAACAAGCCGAAGAGGCCCTTATTTGGTGGAAAGAACAATTTGGTGACGACCTTTATGTTGAGATCATGCGTCACGGGCAAGAAGATGAAGATCGTGTGATGCCTGTTTTAATTACGCTTTCGCGAAAGCATGATGTAAAACTTATTGCTTCTAACAATACATTCTACATTGATAAGTCTGATGCAGATGCGCATGATGTTTTATTATGTGTAAAAGATGGTGAAAAAGTAGCCACCCCAAAAGGCCGCGGTAGAGGATATCGTTTTGGATTACCTAATGACGAATACTACTTTAAGAGTGCAGATGAGATGAAAACGCTCTTTGCAGATGTACCTGAAGCCATTCTTAATGTTCAAGAAGTAGTAAATAAAATCGAATCTTACGAGCTTGCTCGTGACGTACTTCTTCCTGCATTTGACATTCCAGAAGAATTTGTTTCTCCAGAAGATGCTATTGATGGAGGAAAACGAGGTGAAAATGCATTTCTGAAACATCTTGTTTATGAAGGAGCAAAAAAGCGTTACGGAGAAGAACTCTCTGAAGAAGTTATAGAGCGCCTAGACTTTGAACTAGATGTAATTGAAAAGACGGGTTACCCTGGATACTTTCTGATTGTAGAGGATTTTATACGAGAAGCTCGTAATATGGACGTTTCGGTAGGTCCAGGACGTGGATCTGCAGCGGGATCTGTGGCAGCATACTGTTTATGGATTACAAACATAGACCCGATGAAGTATGATTTGCTTTTTGAGCGTTTCTTAAATCCGGATCGTGTAAGTATGCCCGATATTGATATTGACTTTGATGATGAAGGTCGCGGGCGAGTAATGCAATATGTAATTGACAAATACGGCGCAAATCAAGTAGCACAGATTATCACTTACGGTACTATGGCTGCAAAGTCATCTATACGTGACACCTCTAGAGCACTAGATTTATCCCTAGGTGATGCAGATAGAATAGCTAAACTCATCCCAACGATGAGTAAGCTAAGGAAGATTTTTGGCAAAACAGATGCAGAGCTACGTAGTGCTTTTAGGTCTGACGATTTACCTAAAGTACAAGAACTAATTACACTAGAACAAGCAGACAATCTTGAAGGGCAGATGCTACGTCAAGCAAGACAGCTTGAAGGATCTGTGCGTAACACGGGAATTCATGCATGTGGTGTAATTATCACACCTAGTGATATTACAAACTTTGTCCCTGTAGCACTTGCAAAAGATTCTGATCTCTACGTAACACAATTTGATAACTCCGTCGTAGAGGAAGCTGGGCTACTTAAAATGGATTTCTTGGGCCTGAAGACCCTTACTTTAATAAAAGATACTGTAAAGCTAGTAAAGTATCGTCACGACGTAGATCTCGATCCAGAGAATTTTCCGCTGGATGATGAGAAAACATATGAACTTTTCCAGCGTGGTGATACTGTAGGTATATT
The DNA here is from genome assembly GCF_003095655.1 of Dokdonia sp. Dokd-P16. Lineage (NCBI taxonomy): Bacteria > Pseudomonadati > Bacteroidota > Flavobacteriia > Flavobacteriales > Flavobacteriaceae > Dokdonia > Dokdonia sp. Dokd-P16. The sequence goes on along the minus strand of NZ_CP029151.1, from coordinate 1,710,603 downwards.
TCAATATGAATCACCTGGGATGCAAAAGCACATGCAATCGCTCAAACCTACCGTGTTTGAAGATCTTATTGCAATGAATGCATTATATCGTCCTGGACCTATGGAATATATCCCATCTTTCGTAAGAAGAAAGCACGGGGAAGAAGAGATAGAGTATGACCTTCCTGCCATGGAAGAGTACCTTAAGGAAACGTACGGTATTACTGTCTACCAAGAGCAAGTGATGCTACTTTCTCAAAAGTTAGCCGACTTTACAAAGGGTGAGGCCGATGTACTTCGTAAGGCAATGGGTAAGAAGCAAATTGCCGTTCTTGATAAAATGAAGCCTAAGTTTATAGAGCAAGCTTCTGCCAAAGGTCATGATCCAGAAAAACTAGAAAAAATCTGGAAAGACTGGGAAGCATTTGCCGCTTATGCATTTAATAAGTCACACTCTACATGTTATGCGTGGATTGCATACCAAACTGCATACTTAAAAGCCCACTACCCTGCCGAGTATCTAGCTGCTGTACTGTCTAACAACATGAACGACATCAAGCAGGTTACCTTCTTTATGGAGGAGGCAAAACGTATGGGTCTCGAAGTATTGGGTCCAGATGTAAATGAATCTTTCAGAAAATTTACGGTAAATGACAATGGTGCTGTACGTTTCGGTATGGGTGCCGTAAAGGGTGTAGGTACGGGAGCCGTTGCGACTATTGTAGAAAATAGAAAGGATGGACCTTATAAATCTGTCTTTGACTTTGCACGACGTGTAGATTTACGGGCTGCAAATAAAAAAGCTTTTGAAAGTCTAGCGCTAGCAGGTGGTTTTGATGAAATGGACGGAGATACACACCGAGCTCAATTCTTTAATCACGATGGAGATGGTATTACTTTCTTAGAAAAAGCAGTTAAATATGGTGCGCGTTACCAAGAAAATGAAAATAGCTCACAAGTAAGCCTTTTTGGAGAATCAAGCGAAGTCCAAATACCAGAACCCGAAGTTCCTCCATGTGAAGAATGGGGAACAATGGAAAAACTAAAGCGCGAGAAGGAGGTAGTAGGAGTTTATATCTCTGGCCACCCACTTGATGACTTTAAAACAGAAATGGAGACATTTTGTAATGCGACTGTTGCGCATTTTAGTCAGATGGAATCTTTTATAAATCGAGAGCTCACCTTTGGAGGCGTAATCTCTGATGTACAACATCGCGTTTCCAAAAATGGAAAAGGATGGGCTTCATTCATAGTAGAAGACTTTACAGATACCTTCGAGTTTAGAATGTTTGGAGAAGAGTACCTCAAGATGCGTCACTTTTTGATTCCTAATAGTTTCATACACGCAAAAGTGTTTATAAAGGATGGCTTTACCAATAGAGAAACTGGTAGAAAAAGTGATCCAAGAACGCAGTTTAATAGCATCCAGCAATTGCAGGATGTGATGGAAACAAATGCAAAAAAACTAACCATTAATATCGATATTAATGAGGTTGCAGAGGCTCGTATTGAAGAAATAAAGAATATTCTTGACCTACATGTAGGCGAGGCTAAACTTCACTTTCAAGTCTTTGAACCGCTTGAAAAACTTTTTGTAAAAATGCCTAGTAAACGCATGAAAGTAAAAATTTGCCAAGAGCTTCTTGACTCTTTAGAAGAAAATAGCGTTCATTATAAGCTAAACTAATACACTAAGCACTTTGTAAAATTTCTTTAGATGGGCGCGATATAGACTCCCTTCTTATCATAATGGTAACCACATCTCTGTGGCAATCTCCATATACCACATAGGTGGCAGTGTGCACAGCAGAGCTATGTTTTCTATTTAATGAACTATGGTGAATTAAAAATGCAGCATAGTTGGGGTAACGCATAAATTTGCACAACGACTCGATTATTCTTGATTTTGGGGTTAGCTCTCCATCATCATTTTCTTTATAATGATTGTAGTAATTTAAAAGTGTTCGTCTTGACACTTGAATTTTGTAATCTTCCCACAATACATCTACTAAATAATTTGCCCATTGGGTTTTTGTGGCTGCTGGTGTTTCTGCATTTGCTTTTGCAAAGGCAGATAACACAATTTCTCTGTACATCATAACGCCTTATTTTTTGGTAAACATTTTTCATGGAATTTCTTTTCCATAGAATTTCCACACTCATAAGTTCCCTAATTGTTTATTTGTATAAACAATTAGTTAACAGCCCTTAAGGTACGTTAAGTCGATAAATGTAAATAAAGGAAATACGTAAAAGACTACGTTTTTCTTGAAATTAATTACTTGACACTATCATTAAAGTTGTGAAAACCACCCAAATCACGATTGCCTTTCACCCTAAAATTATTTAAAAATCAAAAATTATCAACGTTATGAAAACTACACTTTACTTTGTACTACTAGTTATTTTTACCATTAATTTTTCGTCATGTACTCCAGATGCAATAAGCGATAAGAGCAATCATATCGAGCAAGGTACAGATGTAGGCGGAAATGAGGAAGATCCAGATGATAGCGGCGAATAAGAGCTAAATTATACAATATACTATTTTACTAATTTTGTACTTTAGAGGAATGAAACGCAACGTATCATTCCTCTTTACTATCATATTATTTTGCTCAATTTCAAGCTTAAGTTTTGCGTCAAACTTATTGCAATTAGATAGCATAAATAAGTATAGAAAAATAAGTGAAGACAAGAAGTTATCGATAGATGAAAGGATTAAAGCTATAGATAGCGCGATATACCTAGCACAAAACGCAACAGACTCAACATTACTATCTCAACTTGCCTATAAAACTAGAATCTATAGTAATGGAAAAGATTACGACAGTGCCATTACACAAACTAGATTACTACTAGATAAGTCCAAAACATTAAACAATGCATATTATCAAGCTATAGCATACAATAAACTAGGCTGGTATCTCAATGTAAAGCAAGAACCTATACCAGCTTTTACATCATATGTAAAGGCCATTGATCTCTTTGCAGAGGTAGGAGATAGCTTAAGTGTTATCAAGGTTTCCAAAAGAGCAAGCTTTATTCAAGCAGATCAAGGAGATTACGACGGAGCAGAGTATACAATAGTTAATGCTTTGAAATATGGCGATGCTGTAAAAAATATATCAGAATTAGCATGGCTCTATGATATTTTAGGCAGAGTATATCGTCAGCGCGCACTTTGGGAAGAGGCTGTAAACTATCATAAAAAAGCACTACAGTTTGAAGATAGTCCCGTATCGAGAGCTTCATTGTTGAATAATTATGGATTGACCTTAATACTTGCAGGTAATTTTGAAGAAGCGATTGTACAACTTGAGATTGCTCTTGGATATGGAGAAGTAATAAGCAAAAATACAAGACTAAGACTTTTAGATAACTTTGCTTTCGCGAAAGGGAAACTCGACGACCCAGCAGCTATTAGCCTTCTTGAAGAAGTGTTATTATCAAGAAGAAAAATAAATGACACAGATGGAGAATATGCAAGTAATATGCATCTTTCAGAAATTTATAAAAGCAGAGGTAATAATGAAAAATCACGGTTTCATGCACAAGAAGCATATGACCTTGCATTAAAATTAAACAACCCACAAGCTGTTATTAAAGCGCTCGATCTTTTAATTCCCGTCACAAGGAAATCTTCCACATTATTTGAAGAATATGTAGTTTTATCAGACTCCCTAAAGAATGCTCAAAACAAAGCCAAGTTTGAATTTGCTAAGCTTCGTTATGATGTAGAAAAAGCAGAGGAGAGAGAATCTATTGCGATACAGTCACAATCTGCTAGTAAACTAAGAGAAGAAACGGCTGTCAGAAAACGTAACTGGGCCTTAACAGCACTTCTTGGACTCGGTCTGCTAGCCTTTTTCTGGATATTATATCAAAAAGAGCGCTCAAAGAAACAACGCCTACAAGATCAATACAATACTGAGAAACGTTTGGCCAAAAAACTCCACGATGAGTTAGCTAATGAAATTTATTTAGTAATGTCACAACTGGAAAGTGACACCACCACACCTCAAGTATCCGAAAAATTAGATCATATTTATAAGATGAGTCGGGATTTATCTAGAGAGACGCAACCCATACAGACAGATAGCACATTCCCCAAGGCACTATCCATGAGTTTGCAAACATATATCACAGCGCATAGAAAATTAATTTTGAAAGGCCTAGAATCTGTGCAATGGGACTTAATAGCTCCTGCAAAAAAAAGTGGAAATTTATCGTGTTTTACAAGAGCTTATGACTAATATGAGGAAGCATAGCAAAGCCTCCTTTATAGCATTAGTTTTTAAACACGAAGACAATATTCTTACTATAAATTACAGTGACAATGGAGTTGGAACAACATTATCACCAGAAAAGCGAAATGCCGGACTTAATAATATTGAATCTCGAATAGATGCTATAAACGGTCAAATCACTTTTGAATCTAAGTTGAATGAAGGATTTAGAGCAGCACTTACTGTTACTACATAACTAATATTTATGTTTAAAAAAATATTAATAGCCGAAGACATAGATAGCATACAGCTAGGCGTATCATCTATAGTAAATCAATTTAAAATTCCTACCATCACGCATGCGCAATACTGCGATGATGCGTTCTTATATTTTAAAAATAGTCTAGCAGCAAATGAACCCTACGATTTACTCATTACAGATCTATCATTTAAGGAATCTCATCGCAAAGAGCGATTAACTTCAGGAGCAGATCTTTTAAAAGCACTTAAAGCAGAACACCCCTCTCTTAAAGTCATTGTATACACCATGGAAGATCACCCTCAAAGATTCGTAAACCTTTGGAATACTAGACTTATAGACGCTTACGTATGCAAAGATCGTCATGGACTAGAAAACCTAAGAGAGGCCATGGAACTAGTTTTTAAAAATGAAACTTACATTACTCAATCACTAGCAGACACAGTAAAACAAAAAAATCTTGTCGAACTCGATAACTATGACATGGAACTCCTCAATCTTCTAGCAAAAGGAGCAACACAAGATGAGATACAATTTCATTTTAAATCTAAGAACATGAAGCCTAATAGCAGAAGTTCCATAGAAAAAAGATTAAGGGAACTGCGCAATGAATTTGGAGCAAAAACCACCATTCATCTCATAAGAATACTTGCAGATTTACATCTTTTGTGATTTTTTTTGAAAAAATATAGCCCAAATAAAGGAAATACGTAAAATTTTATCTCCATCTACTACTATCTTTATAACACCCTACAGTTTCTCTTCCAAGAGAATAATTTTATTAAGTACATGTAATTGATTTCTTTGGAAGAAACTGCGTGGCATAATTAGATTATGCTAGTGTGATTATTCTACGGTCCCCCAACCAAAAAACACCTTGTCGATGTACCGACAGGTGTTTTTTTTTGCAAACAAAAAAGTCTGCTCGAAAGCAGACTTTTTTGAAAATTTAGATGATATCAGATTACATTTCTAATGCCTTCTTGATATCTCCATTCATTAATATATTGATAGGATCTTCTAACGCCTCTTTTACTGCTACTAAGAATCCTACAGATTCTTTACCATCGATTATACGGTGATCGTAAGATAATGCTACATACATAATAGGCGCTACAACGATACCACCGTCTATTACAACAGGACGCTCAACAATGTTGTGCATTCCTAATATTCCAGATTGTGGTGGATTGATTATAGGAGTAGATAACATAGAACCAAATACACCTCCATTAGAGATTGTAAACGTTCCTCCTGTCATTTCATCTACTGTTATCTGTCCATCACGAGCTCTTATTGCAAGTCTCTTTACTTCGCTTTCTACACCTCTAAAAGAGAGGTTCTCCACATTACGCATAACAGGCACCATCAAACCTTTAGGTCCAGATACAGCGATAGAGATGTCTTTATAATCAAAAGTAATCATCTCCTTGCCATCTATCATACTGTTAACAGAAGGATACATTTCTAATGCTCTTACTACAGCTAGTGTAAAGAAAGACATAAATCCAAGTCCTACACCATGCTTCGCTTTAAAGTCTTCTTTGTACTCCTTACGAAGATCAAAAATAGCTTGCATATTTACCTCATTAAAGGTAGTAAGCATTGCAGTGGTATTCTTTGCCTCCACAAGACGCTCTGCTACTTTACGACGTAACATTGATAGCTTAGTACGAGATTCTCCACGGGCTCCTGGTCCAGGAGTTCCCATAGATGGTCTAGCATTTACTGCGTCATCCTTAGTAATACGTCCATCACGACCTGTACCTGTAACAGTTTTAGGGTCGATATCTTTTTCTGCAAGCACTTTCTTTGCCGCAGGGCTAGCAGATCCAGATGCATAAGTTTTTTGAGTTTCTGCAGGAGCTTTTGCTCCAGAGTCTGGAGTTTTTGCTTGTTCCTTCTTAAGGTTCTTTTCAACATTTGCATCACCGCCACCTTCATCGCCACCTTCATAGGTAGTAGTTGCTGGAGCCTCTGCAGATGTGTCAATAAGACACACAACAGCGCCCACCTCAACAGCATCACCTTCTTCGGCTTTGAGGGTAATTACTCCACTTGCTTCTGCAGGTAGTTCTAAAGTTGCTTTATCACTGTCTACTTCGGCAATAGCCTGATCTTTTTCTACATAATCGCCGTCTGCAACGAGCCATTGTGCGATTTCAACTTCTGTGATGGATTCTCCCGGTGAAGGGACTTTCATTTCTAAAACCATAGTTGTTATAATTACGCTTTCGCGAAAGCGGAGTTTAATTCATTATTTTCTACAAAAATCATTTCAATTATCTCTGTAGGCTTTTACTACTTGTTCCTTAAAAAGAACTTTTATTTTAATGTTGCGTCAAAAACGCTATCTATTACTTTTTTATGACGTGCTTTTGATCTTGTACTACTACCTGCAGCTGGTGAAGCATACACGCGACGTGAGGCTACCCTAAGTTTTACTTGCTCAAAATTCATAAGCATGTAACCCCAAGCTCCCATATTCTTAGGCTCTTCTTGTGCCCATACGTAATCTGTTACATTCGGGTAGCTAGCAATAATCTCTTCTAGTTGTTTTTGTGGTAATGGGAATAGTTGCTCGATACGCACTAACGCGACATCTTCACGCTCATTTTCTGTACGTCGCTCTAATAAATCGTAATAGAACTTACCTGTACAAAATACGAGAGAAGTAACCTTCTTCTTATCTACAGTTACATCATCAAAAACTTCTTGGAAGCTTCCAGTCGCAAGTTCTTCTTTACTACTTACTACTAGAGGATGTCTCAATAATGATTTAGGTGTAAAGACAACAAGTGGCTTTCTAAAATTCCACTTCATCTGGCGACGTAGCAGGTGAAAAAAGTTTGCTGGCGTCGTTACATCTGCCATGATTAAGTTATCTGTAGCACATAACTGAAGGTAACGTTCCATACGAGCACTTGAATGCTCAGAACCCTGCCCTTCATATCCATGAGGCAATAACATTACAAGACCGTTTTGTGTCTTCCACTTAGACTCTGCAGCACTTATGTATTGATCTAACATGATCTGGGCACCGTTTGAAAAATCTCCAAACTGAGCTTCCCAGATTGTAAGTGTTTTTGGAGATGCCATTGCATAACCATAATCAAAACCTACAACACCATACTCAGAAAGTAGTGAGTTGTAAATATCCATTCTACCCTCAACACCTAAGCGATTGTGAAGATTAATCTCCTCCACATCATCTTCTGTCTTAATAATAGCATGACGATGAGAGAACGTCCCACGCTCTACATCTTGACCAGATATACGCACGTTGAAACCTTCTTCCATTAGTGAGCCGTAAGCAAGTAACTCGCCCATACCCCAGTCTAACTTATTAGTCTCTGTATATTGTTTATTACGGTCTGCTACAATACGCTGTATCTTACGTATAAACTTTTTATCCTTAGGAAGCTTTGTAATACCATCTGCAATGGTATCAAGCTTTTTCTGATCATAAGTAGTATCGATAGGAGCAAGAATATCTTCTCTACTACCTAGCTCATACCCTTCCCAGTCATCTGCAAGAATCTCAGTAATGACTGTTTTATCTTTTTTACGAGACTCCTCTAGATCTTCTTCTAGATCGTCTTTATATTCTTTTTCTAGTTGCTTTACATGACCATCTTGTATAACACCTTCTTTGATAAGGCGCTCAGCATAGATATCTCTTGGGCTTGCATGTTTTGCAATTGCTTTATATAACAATGGCTGAGTAAAACGTGGCTCATCACCTTCATTGTGTCCATACTTACGATATCCTAAAATATCTACAAACACATCACGACCAAATTTCATTCTAAAATCTAATGCAAATGCAAATGCATGACATACAGACTCTACATCATCTCCATTTACGTGTAGTACTGGTGACAGTGTAACTTTACCTACATCTGTACTATACGTAGATGATCTTGCGTCAAGATAGTTTGTTGTAAAACCTACTTGGTTATTTGCTACAATATGGATAGTTCCTCCAGTACGGTAACCTTCTAACTGTGCCATTTGCACAATCTCATATACAATCCCTTGCCCAGCTACTGCGGCATCACCGTGTATTGCTATAGGTAATATTTTCTTTTCGTCCCCACCTAATTGATTATCAATCTTAGCACGAGACATTCCTTCTATTACTGCTCCTACAGTCTCGAGGTGAGACGGATTAGGCGCTAGATCCATACGGATTTTTTCTCCTTTACTGCTTTCGCGAAAGCTCGTCCAACCCATGTGATACTTTACATCACCATCAAAGAGTTCATCTTCTGCATATTCCTTACCATCAAATTCTGAAAAAATGGCCTCTGGCGATTTTCCGAAGATATTTGCAAGTACGTTAAGACGTCCACGGTGAGCCATTCCCACTACAAATTGCTCAATTCCTTTATCTGAGCCACGCTCAATAAGCGTGTCTAATCCAGGAATCATAGCGTCAAGTCCTTCTACAGAAAAACGTTTTTGACCTACATATTTAGAGTGCAAAAACCCTTCAAAAGAAGCCGTTTGGTTTAGTTTCTTAAGAATATGTTTTTTCTCTTCAGCAGAAAATTCTGGGTGGTTATCGTTTTTGTTAAGCCAGTTTTGTATCCACGCAATCTCTTCTGGATTACGTATGTACATATATTCTATCCCAATATGATCACAATAGATAGCTTCAAGGTGATCAACTATTTCGCGTAAGCTAGATTTACCTAAACCTAGAATAGAGCCAGCTTCAAACTGCAAACTCATATCAGATTGTGACAATCCAAAGTTTTCTATTTCAAGAGTAGGTGCATATTTACGACGTTCACGCACAGGATTCGTTTTCGTAAAGAGGTGACCTCTGTTACGGTAAGCATCGATCAATTTTACAATTTGAAATTCCTTCTGTATTGCTTCTGGAATAGCAGCTGGTGATATTCCTGAATCGTCAGAAACTGGCTCAGCATTCTCCATTCCAAAGTCAAAACCTTGGAAAAAAGCGCGCCAGCTAGCTTCTACACTATCCGGATTTAATAAATATTGATCGTAAAGCTCAGCAAAGTGAGCGGTATGTGCGGCATTCAGAAATGAAAATCTATCCATTTGATATTTTTGTTCTGCGTCATGAGACAATAGAGGTGCAAAAATACAATAATTAACATTTTCGTCCATATAATCCTTATATTTATAACACTTAATTATGATACGATTAACAATGAGAGAGAGAATTTCCTACGCAATATTAGTTTTGAGTTTCCTGTTTTTAGGAAACAACACCCTTTTTGCCCAACAAACCACTACTACGCCAAAAAGTGATTTTTGGAGTAAGGTGCGTTTTGGTGGTGGATTAGGATTAAATTTTGGACGAAACAATACAAATATCACGGTTGCGCCTAGTGCGTTATACCAACCCAATCAATATGTTGCCTTTGGACCAGGGCTTAACTATACCTATCAAAAATTTGGAGATTTTAAAACAACGCTTGTGGGAGCAAGTGCTATTGTAATTTCAAATCCCCTTGATTTCTTACAGCTTTCTGGAGAGTTTGAGCAACTTCGTGTTTTTCAATCTGTTTCTGGACAACCAGATATTCCAAATTCCTGGAACACTGCCCTTTTTCTAGGTGCGGGATACCGGCTTAACGTGGGAGGAAATAGCCTAGGCGCTATCGGAGTACGTTACAACGTGCTTTTTGATAATGACGATTCTGTATATGCAGATGCATGGCAACCTTTTGTGAGGGTTTATTTTTAAAGAAACATTTATAACAAGCCGTTTTTGCTAAGTTTGCTAGACATTATATGCAAGCTTTATTATGATACAAAAACTTCGCTTTCTCTTATTAGTAGTAGCACTCAGTGTGCTCAATTCTTGTGGTTTTTCATCAGAAACTGAAACTCCAATTATAGAACTAAGTGACGCAAACGAGCCTTTTGTGGGCAAAATTGTTCTTGAAAATATTGAAAACAACACAAAAACCGAAGTTACCTTTCACGTAGATGAGAATAGTATAAGAAGAGAGCAAACTCATCAAGGCGGCGAAGGTCTGCTAGGTGATAAAGCTGGTATCATCGTAAATTATGATAAGGATGAAGTTATTTTATATAACACTTACGGAGGAGCAAAATGGACAGCTTACACCATTGAAGAGTATAAAAATGCACTCGCCAATGACACCTTTCCATACGCATCTATTGTAACATCTTACGATTACACCTATAGCTTCCTTGATGATTACACCACCATCGCAGACAAAGAAAATGCACTAGCGATTGAATCTCTCCAACTTGACTATAAATTATATGGCGACCTTGATATCCGTCAAGAAAATTTTGATACCGATGAGATTAAAGTAAGACGAGAAATGATAGCGCTTGTTTTTCCTAACATGCCAGAAAATGTACACTTCCCATTACTTTTTAAAATCTCAAAAAATACTGGAGATGCAAGTATTAACGATGAAACAAATCTTTCAGAAAAGGGCTGGAAAAACAAGATAAATCAAGTTTTTAATGAATTAAGCACCAAAGAAAACAAGGTAAAAAGCATCCAACGCGGTGAGGTAAATCCTTCGTTATTTAAGTTTGAGGATACAGATTTCATTAAAACACGTCCAGAATATTTTTTCCAAACTTATAGTGGTGGAAGCTCTTGGGGAGATGATTAACGCAAGATTATACCTCTAACATACTTCCCACGACCACATTCCATTCTTTAATTTCCCAAGAAGAAACGATGCCGTTTTGCACATATGAGTCTCGAGATACAAAGTCTTCTATGATACTTTTATCAGACACTTTAAAAATTAAGATTCCTTGGTCTGCTGGGTTTTCTGTAGCGCCACCTAGTAATAAATAGCCAGCAGCAACTGCTTCTTTTGCTAGTGTAAAATGGTCTGAACGATAAGGCGTTCTTTTCTCCAAATAGTCCTCAACGTATTGATATATGAGAAGGTAATGCTTCATTAGTTCATCATGATTTCTAGAAGGCCTATTGCAGCCTCGCTAATTTTTGTTCCAGGTCCAAAAACTGCTGCAGCACCAGCATCAAACAGGAATTGGTAATCTTGTTGAGGAATCACCCCACCCACAATCACCATAATATCAGGCCTACCTAACGACTTTAATTCTTCAATTACTTGAGGTACTAATGTTTTGTGACCTGCAGCAAGGGATGACACTCCCAGAATATGAACATCATTTTCTACCGCTTGTTTTGCTGCTTCTTTAGGTGTTTGAAATAACGGACCTATATCCACATCAAACCCTATATCTGCATATCCAGTTGCTACTACTTTCGCGCCCCGGTCGTGACCGTCTTGCCCCATTTTGGCAACCATAATTCTTGGACGGCGGCCATCTTGTTCGGCAAACTGGTTTGCGAGTTGTTGCGCTTTCGCGAAAGCGGGATCTTGTTTCATCTCTTTACTATAAACTCCACTAAAGGATTGGATTTGTGCTTTGTGCCTTCCATAAACATCTTCTAGCGCATCTGAAATCTCACCTAAAGTTGCTCGCTCTTGTGCAGCAGTAACCGCCAGCGCGAGTAAATTATCATTACCCGTACGAGCCGCTTCCGAAAGTGCTTCTAGGGCATTTTTTACCTTTTCTGTGTTTCGTGTAGCTCTAATATCGGCTAGACGTTTGAGCTGCCCTTCTCTTACTTTTGTATTATCTACGTCAAGAATATCTAGGTGCTCATCTTCTGTAGGTCTGTATTTATTTACTCCTACAATGATATCTTGTGCGCTATCTATGCGAGCCTGTTTCCTAGCAGCAGCCTCTTCAATACGCAGCTTAGGAATCCCAGCTTCAATCGCTTTAGTCATTCCGCCTAGCTCCTCAACCTCTTCAATAAGCTCCCAAGCCCTTTGAGCAATATCATCTGTAAGTGATTCTACATAATAACTACCAGCCCAAGGATCTACTGTTTTTGTAATATGAGTTTCTTGTTGTAAGAATATCTGTGTGTTTCTAGCAATACGCGCAGAAAAGTCTGTAGGTAAGGCAATAGCCTCATCTAAAGCATTTGTGTGCAAACTCTGTGTACCTCCAAAGGCAGCCGCAGCAGCTTCAATGGTAGTACGTGCTACATTATTAAAAGGATCTTGCTCAGTAAGGCTCCACCCACTTGTCTGGCAGTGCGTTCTGAGCGCTAATGACTTGGGGTTTTTAGGATTAAATTGCTTTACAATTTTTGCCCAAAGCATACGTGCTGCACGCATTTTGGCAACTTCCATAAAGTGATTCATCCCTATTGCCCAGAAAAAAGATAATCTTGGAGCAAAGCTGTCAATATCCATCCCCGCAGCGAGACCGGTTTTAATATACTCTAGACCATCTGCAAGTGTGTAAGCAAGTTCTATATCACAAGTAGCGCCGGCTTCTTGCATGTGATATCCTGAGATAGATATACTATTAAATTTAGGCATATTTGCAGCCGTATATTCAAATATATCTGAGATAATCCTCATAGAAGGAGTAGGTGGATATATGTACGTATTACGCACCATAAACTCTTTCAAAATATCGTTTTGTATGGTTCCAGAAAGTAATGCTGGATCTACTCCTTGCTCTTGTGCTGCTACAATGTAAAATGCCATAATAGGTAACACGGCACCGTTCATAGTCATGGACACAGACATCTTATCTAATGGAATCTGATCAAATAGAATTTTCATATCCTCCACAGAATCTATAGCAACACCAGCCTTACCTACATCTCCCACCACACGCTCATGATCACTATCATAGCCACGATGCGTAGCAAGATCAAATGCAACCGAAAGCCCTTTTTGGCCTGCAGCTAGATTTCTTCTATAAAACGCATTACTGTCTTCGGCTGTTGAGAAACCTGCGTACTGACGTATCGTCCAAGGTCGTCTTACATACATAGTGCTGTAAGGACCTCGTAAATTAGGAGCGACACCTGCGATAAAATCAAGATGCTTTAATCCTTTTATATCGTCCTTTGTATAACGAGACTTTACATCAATCTTCTCTGCAGTAGTTGTAGTCTTAACTTCTGCTATTGAAGATAAATTTTCTTCTTGGGAAGAAAGCGTAATATGTTGAATATTTCTTCTACTCATTACTTTCTTTTATAGGAAGCTCAGTCATTGTAAGCTGTTGATAATAGGTGTCTAAAGCAACATACAAGGCAGTGTATCTATCTGTTTGAGATTTGTATGCAAAATTTCTCATTCGAGAATTAAATAATTTTGGATCCATTGTGTTTGAATCAACAAGCGCTTGTATCATAAGAGCAAGCTGCGGATCCTCTATATTTTTAAGAACACATGAAACATTATCATAGGCTAGATTACTCTTAAATCCGCCGTCTTTTATAAATCCTGCATTTACAAGTTCCTTTCTTATTGCCAAAGTATGTGGGATAGCTATTCGTTCATATTCTGCTTCTCCTGAAAAACCAGCATATAAAAAATTTGCATAAGCCTTATTAATCAATTGTGATTCTGGATCATATGCATTTGTAATATCCTGCTCAAATTGATACAATGCTTCATTAAGCAATGCATTGTTTTGATTTTCACAATTAATTACTTGTTCCTTATCTGCGTGTTTATACTCAAGTGAAGCTTGGTCTTCACATGATACAACTCCAAATGCTATAACTATTGCAACAATAAGGCTATACACTTTTTTCATAAGACTACTTTTCTGCTTTAATACGTTCTTGTTCTAATGACTCAGCTAGGCGTTTTGCAATTATAGGCTCCAGCAATGTTTTACGCGGGTTGATTTTTACAAATGGGTAAATCTCTAGCTCATCTTTCATTACATCTTTTGGATTAGGATGCTTATTTGTCCCCAAAAGAATCAACTCTCCTTCATCAAACTTAGCCTGCTCCTTTGCAGCACTTTCTTTTATCTTTCGTTGTATGGTTCCTTCTTTAAGCTGTCTCAAAAACCCTCCTTGCGTCTCTATATCTTTATAAAGCGCTAGTGCCTTTTCTGCAAGTTGTGTGGTAAGTTCTTCAACATAATAAGAACCATCTGCTGGGTTTTGAACCACGTCAAAATAGCTTTCCTCTTTGAGAACAATGAGCTGGTTACGAGAAATGCGCTGTCCAAAGTTATTAGTCTTGTGATACAATGCATCATACGGCATATTTACCACCCAGTCTGCGCCACCTAGCACAGCACTCATACACTCTGTCGTGGTGCGCAGCATGTTTATATTATAATCGTAAATTGTTTTATTGCGTCTTGATGGGTGCGCTATAATGTTAATAGTTGCATCCGTATAATTAAATGCAGATAATACTACACCGGCAAGCTTTCTGAGCGCCCTTAGCTTTGCAATTTCAAAAAAGTAGTTAGTTCCTACCGCGACTTCAAAAGTGACAATATTTATACTAAGCTTCTCTTTCTCACAATGATTTAAATATTCGGTAAGATGAGCGATACCGTAAGCCAATTGCTGCACCATCGTGGCACCAGCATTTTGATATAAGGTGGTGTCTACAGTAAGTTTACTTTCTTCTCCCTGTAGCAAACTACTCACTATATCGTGATCCTTTTGCAAGTTGTGATACCAGTTACCATCAAGTGCAAGATGATTAATGATATCAAGCTTTGTGGTGATATGATACGCTTTCGCGAAAGCGTGAAAACGTTTATAAAAATCTTCATCAAGAAAACTGAGCTCAAAATAAAGAGGGACTTCTTTGTGCTTTAAACCTTCAAATAACAGCTCAAGATCAAACAAAGTTTCTGCCTGAAAGTAGATAGCCTCTGCTCCGTTGTCAATAGCTTTATTTGCCGTTTGTGCAGACTTAGCCGCGTCTACTATAAATATTTTCTCTCCTATAAACCATTTTTGTGGAGATTGAACAGCTACTGTCTCTTTTATTTCATCACTGTGATAAAAAGGCTTTACATGTATTCCTTCTAGACTTTGCCAGACAAGCGTCTCATTGTAGTCTGCACCCTTGAGGTCAAACTGTATTTTTTGCTTGAAAGCCTTTGCCGAAACTGCGTCAAACTCTGAAAATAAATTAGTCTTCATTCTCTGTAGATAAACTATCTTGATATTCAATTATATAAATCTCCTCGTTGTCCTTTTTCATAAGGTATTCTTCACGAGCAAATCTTTCTAAACCTGCACTATCTTTAAGTTGTAAGATTTGTGCATTATCCTCTGCTATTTCTTTTTTAAAGTATGCTCTATTGCCTTCCAGCTTATCATATTCTTGATTGAGCTCTCTGTGTAACAAATAAGAACTTCCATCAAAAAACAGCATCCACACGATAAAAATGAAAAAAATGAGCAAGTATTTATTGCTCATTATTCTAAACCATTTTTTCTGTTTTAGTTCCTTGATGTTCATTGTTGTAAATATAACAAAACCTTAATGTAATCGTTCGTTTATGATACTACGAACGATATCTACAGCCACTGTATTGTACCTGTTATTAGGTATAATGATATCTGCAAATTCCTTTGTAGGCTCTATAAACTGCTGGTGCATGGGCTTTAATGTAGTTTGATATCTATTTAACACCTCATCTAGATCACGACCGCGCTCTGCTATATCTCTCTTGAGACGACGTATTAAACGCTCATCACTATCTGCATGCACAAATACCTTAATATCAAAAAGATTACGAATATTAGGATCTGTCAAAATAAGAATTCCTTCTACCACAAGCACATTCGTAGGGCTTGTAAGCACAGTCTCATCAATGCGATTATGCGCAACAAATGAATACATAGGTTGTAAAATATTTCTTCCCTCTTTGAGCTCAACAAGGTGTTGACATAGCAAAGGAAAATCTATTGCATTAGGGTGATCAAAGTTCACCTTCTTACGATCTTCCATCGATAATGCAGAGAGATCTTTATAATATGAGTCTTGAGAAATTACTGTTACTTGTCCTTCTGGTAGATCTGACACAATCTGATCTACAACGGTAGTCTTACCACTTCCGGTACCACCGCCTATTCCTATAATAAGCATATAATATTATTTTGAGGTAAAGGTACTATTTACGGATTAGTCTTTTATGAGTGGTTTCAAAAAATCAAGAATAATAGTAAAAGCTCAACCATCCTTTTTGCACAAAAAAAATCGAAGGCTTTAACAAAGCCTTCGATTTTTATAATTATAAAGTATTGTATTATTTACCCTTAAATATTTTCACCTCTTTACCACTACTGTAAAATAGGTCTTTGGTAACAGGATCATAATCGTAGACTGGTTTATTAGTATCTACGGTGATTTTATCTAACTCCTCACCTGTTTCTTTATCTACACGAATAAGAAGCTTCTCCCCATTTTCACCTTTTGCAAAAATGATGGCATACACATCTGTCTCTTGCAGTGCGTTGTATCTGTCTTTTACAAACTGACTACCAATGTTTCCTGCTATGTAACCTGCATTACCTATCTGCCTTGTTTTTTCGTTAAAACCTATTTCGCCAACTTTAGTAACCTGCTCATTTCCATTTTCATCTCGAGTTACTTGACTAATCTCAACATTTGTAGTGGCAACGGCACCAGCTGTTTTTACCACAGACATAGTACCTTTTAATAACTTTCTACCAAACTCTCCTGGCTGCTTATACTTATTGTGAAAAAGAACTTCTCCATCTTCTTTTACACCGATCACCTCACTCTGTCCAGAAATAGACACGTTATTAGGAAAAATCTCCATGCTAGTAATTAACTTCTCATTTTTGAGTTTAAGCTTTGCATAAGGCTTTGGTCTTTCAGTCGAGTTTTCATTAAATCTATATAATTTTTCATCATTGTAGATTACAAAATCACCTGTGTTCTCGTCAAACTTTGCTACCGTAGGTCGCTTTTCATTTAGTTTTAAGTTTCCACTCCATATTTTCTTTCCCGTATTGTAATCTACCATATTTGCATAGGTAGCTGTCACATAGAGTACTTTTCCGTTTTTTGTTTTTTCTAAGAAAAAAACTGGATCTTCATCATCATCACAGATTTTTACATCCTTCTTCCACTTTTTCTGTCCGTCCTTATCGATCAACATCATCTCGTTGTCATACACGTAAAGAAAATCTGTTCCCTCTGGAATTACAGATTTGATATTCTTTCCTTTAGGATCTTTTTCCCACACTTTTTCTCCAGTCTCAAAATCATAAAAATTGAAGCCCTTATAGTGTGCTAAGAGCATTTTATTTTTCCAATCTTCAAAAAGAACTAGTCTCTTTGTTTTAATAGGATCTTCCCATACTGGACTTCCGTCTTGTGCATTTTTGAGATATAACAATGACTTCCCTGCAAAGAAACCTTTAGACTCATTTAAAAGAACATAAGTTGCATCTTGGTTTGCATTAAAACCAGCATAATCATTCTCTTCTGCACTCCATAATAAACTACCAGACTCATTATCTAACACATAAAATTTAGATTTTGCGAGTAAGAAAATTTTATCTTCTATAAGCTCTAACTTATCTGTAGCTCCCGTTTGATCCTTTCCTGCTGCTGCTGCAAGTTTAGAAAAAACAGTTCCAAAATTTTCTGAAACTTCAGTTTCCCATTGGTACGTTTCATTCTTAAGATCATACTTAGCAATCACTAAGCTTTTATCTTTCATTCCCCTTAATAATAGTGCATTTTCGTCAAAAAGATATTCTGACTGGAAGAAGAAAACATCACTATCATCTGATGCAAAAATCACACTTCCATCAAAGCTGTTTATAATATAAAGTCTGTTATCAAAAAACTTCTGAAGAAAAGGCGTGTCTGGTATTACGTCAAAACCTGATCCTTTTCTGTTTGTGCTAAAAATACTTTCAACAGATAAGTCTGCATTTAATAGGGCAGACGCACTACTCGCTTTTGGTATAGGAGTTACCCACAGACTCTCATCTGTATCTGGATTATACGCATTTAAATTTGTACCGTCAGAAATAACTACAATACCATTAAAAGGCACAATAATTAAGTCCGTGACTTTTCCATCAAAATCAAGTGTTTCATCTGCAGCTCTTTGTGAAAAGACTGAGCATGATAAAAATAATAAGACAACAAGAGTAAGTTTATTCATATTTATAATTTTGTGGGAAATTACTGAATAATAGTTAATAACAAGAAAGTTTTTTTGCGCAAAAAAAATCGGCCAACTTTTAAAGTTGACCGTTTTCAATATTAAATTATTTGTAAAAAATAATCTTATTCTTCCTCGCTATTCCCTACTTGCTCTTCATATTCTGGATACAAAAATGCATTGTAAGGAAATCTTGTTACGTGAATCTCTCTTACGCGCTCATAAATTTTCTTTCTGAACTCTTCAAAGTTGTTTTTGTTAAGTGCAGATATAAAAATGGCATCACCGTTAGTACGCGACATCCATGTTTCTTTCCACTCGTCAAGCGTGTAGTGTACACCAGTGCGCTCTACCATAAGATCTTCGTCATCATAAGCCTCTGCCGTATACGCATCAATCTTATTAAATACCATAAGCGTAGGCTTATCCATACTCTCAATCTCATCAAGAATCTGGTTTACAGCATTGATGTGATCTTCAAATTGTGGATGAGAAATATCTACCACATGCAGTAGTAAGTCTGCCTCACGCACTTCATCAAGGGTACTTTTAAAAGAATCTACCAGCTGTGTAGGTAACTTACGTATAAATCCTACCGTGTCTGAAAGTAGGAAGGGAAGATTCCCTACCACCACTTTACGTACGGTAGTATCTAAGGTTGCAAAAAGTTTATTTTCGGCAAATACCTTACTCTTACTTATCACATTCATGAGGGTACTTTTACCCACATTTGTATAACCTACGAGAGCGACTCTCACAAGTGCACCACGATTACCACGCTGCGTAGCCATTTGCTTATCTATAGTAAGCATCTTCTTTTTAAGCAAGGTAATACGGTCACGCACAATACGTCTATCCGTTTCAATTTCTGTTTCTCCAGGCCCACGCATACCTATACCTCCACGCTGGCGTTCAAGGTGTGTCCATAAACCCGTAAGTCTAGGCAGTAAATACTCGTACTGAGCAAGCTCCACTTGTGTGCGTGCATAACTCGTTTGAGCTCTCTGAGCAAAAATGTCAAGTATTAAATAAGTACGATCTACAATCTTACATTTTAAGATTGCTTCTATGTTACGTTGTTGCCCAGGCGTAAGTTCGTCATCAAAGATCACAGTACCCACATCGTGCTGCTCTACATATGCAGCAACGTCTTCCATCTTTCCTGTCCCTATAAAAGTTTTGGGATTAGGTTTTTCTAATTTTTGAGAGAAACGCTTTAAAACTTCACCTCCAGCTGTGTATGCTAGAAACTCAAGTTCGTCAAGGTATTCCGTCATTTTATCGTGTGTTTGCTTTTGGGTAACTAGCCCCACTAGCACACACTTTTCATAATCTATTTTTTCTGTTTCGATCATATTAACAAAGGTAGCAAATGGATTGCAGTCTTTTTGACTAAATTGTAACACTCATAGACACTATTCATTATGGAGGATGATTCCGCTTTCGCGAAAGCGCAACAAGAAAAAATACAATGTGCAGTAGGCTTTTACAACCTAGAAAATCTTTTTGACACGACAAACAACCCTGAAACGCTAGACGACGACTTCACACCGAACGGTTTTAAGGAGTGGAATAGCTATAAGTTTAATAAGAAAATAGCCAAACTATCAAAAGTTATCTCAAACATAGGGAAGGATGACACTAAGACCTCACCTTCTCTCCTTGGCGTTGCCGAAGTGGAAAATAGATCCGTACTAGAGTCTCTTATTGCGACAGATAATCTTAAAGATGAAGGCTATGATATTGTTCATTATGACTCCCCAGATGAGCGCGGTATTGACGTTGCTCTATTATACAAAAAAGCAGACTTTAAAGTCACGGCAAGTGAACCCATCACACTCTACCTAGAAGCCGATGAAGGTGGCAGAGACTATACACGTGACATTCTTTATGTTCAAGGAGAACTTTTAGGAAATCCTGTGCACATACTAGTAAATCACTGGCCTTCCCGAAGATCTGGTGAGAATGAAACCTCACAAAAGCGCATTACAGCAGCACAGCGCAATAGGGAAGTTATTGACAAACTCATGAATGAAGACCCTAAAGTGAAGATTATCATTATGGGCGATTTTAATGACGGGCCACACAGTGAAAGCGTAAAAAACAACCTCGTTAAAACGGAGTTTTACAACCCGATGCTGTACTTAGGAACAAGATATGAAGGAAGCTTAAATTATAGATTTGAGTGGTTCATTTTTGATCAGATTATCTTTTCGAACAATTTTGTACAGCTACACGAAAACACACTTCTTTACGAGAAGTCAGATATTTACAATGACTTTTTCCTCACTGAATATGATGGTAAATTTAAAGGAACACCCTTTCGCACTTATGCTGGAAAAAGATATCTAGGTGGTTATAGTGATCATTTTCCTGTGTATAGCATTCTATCTACAAGATCTGACTAAGAGGATATTTTAATTTGCTTTAATTTGAATCTCGTCAAGTTCATAAGTACCGTCAAAACTTGCATTTCCAGATCCGTTATATCTAAATGCAACATAGCCAGTACCTGTGACACAGGAGAGATCAACAATACCGGAGTCAATCCAGTTTCCAAAGAAATCATTATCTGCTACAATATCTGCTGCGGCTAGGACATCCCAAGTAGAAGCAGCAATTGTTGTGACATCACCATCCCAGTCGTTAGAAAAAAGTATGGTCAACCTACTGCCGTCTGCAAAGCTATTGGATGTTCTAAAACGTAAAGTTTCTCCCGTATTTGAAATAAAATCTATGGGAGGAGTGATTAACCAAGACACCGTTCTTGCATCTCCAGAAAACGCAGATGCAATTCTCGCAGACCTACCTAATGAGGCATTCTGACCAGTACTCGTATAAGCTTCCCATGCTTGGGTTCCTTCTTCTTGATAATTAGTCCAGCCACTACCCATTATAGGGTTATTATTAGTTTGCGACTCAAAAAACTCTTCAAATAGTATATTTTCCCCCATTCCACTAGCTGGGCCGCAATCTATTTCTACGGGATCACAGCGGTCTGTCCCATCAAAAATGACGGCTTCTGGATCATTGATTGCAAGATTATAGGTGTCTCCAAAAAAGTTACGTGTGAGCACTCCCGATATACTCCCACGTCCATCGGGTAGCAATATGGATTTAAAATTTGCAAAGGTACTTGTACTTACAATAGTAGATTGCCCAGTGGCGCAATGCACCAGTTCTCGCTCTCCATCAAACTCATCAAGAGGTTCTCCCGCATAGGTAACACTCCCATCAATGACATCCTCCTTTATAAACTGAACATCTGTGAGCTTGACGAATATATTTTCTAACTCATTCCTAAAGTCTTCTATAGTAACCTCAAGCGGAATTATCTCTTCAATAATGGATGATCTCTGCATAAAGCTAAACTGTGCTGGCGCTGGGATTTTATCTAGATTATCTGTAATGCCTAGCGTTAATACTCCGTTGCTATCTCCTATCCATAAACCTCCTATAGCTTGATTGTCTAGTGTTGCATTACCTAGCTTTACAAATACCTTGCGACCCACTTCATAATAGGTAAACAGCGGACTCTCATCTATAAGTACGCGCACACCTGCTGTAGGATTACTTGCTGCATCTTGTATGATGAGCTCCTCAAACCAGTTTCCAGAGGCATCACTACTTATCACAAAACCTTCTACATAACGATTGGTTTCAGAAAGATCAAGTCTAAATGTACTGCGCAAGGCTGTAATATCTGTCACGCTAGTAGGGTTAATACCTAGATTATCTGCCTCACTTAGAACTGCCTGTTCATAGAGATTGGCTAGTTGTGCGATGGTGATGATTTCTCCATCTAGATCTGGATCCGTGATTTCAAGCACTGGGGTTGAGAACTCATCATCATTTACGCAACTTATAATTAAGAAGAGTATTGCAACAACTGACAGTTTCTGGAATAATTTCATCATCTTAATTTTAAAGTTTAAAATCTAACGTAAGCATTTACGTAGTATGTGGTTCCTCTTCCAAAGAATAAACGATCTCCAAAAATGGGTGTGGCACGTTGCGACTCTTCAAGTTTTGACCTATAATTTACCCTACGAGAATCCTCAAAGCCTCCCGTAATATAATTTTCGTTGAGTACGTTATTTACCGTAGCAAAAAAGCCCACAAAGTAACTTCCTATCCTCCATGACTTGCCTCCTATAATATTTACGAGATTATAACTATCTATTTGTGATTGCCTAAGCAAGCCCTTAGCAACGTCCGCATCAAAATCGTTAAATGGTTGACCGTCTATGTCTTGGTTAAAATTTGCTGTACGTGCTAGATTACTAATGTCTATGTAAGCATTAGAAAAGCGGTTTACCGTAATACCAAAATTCCAGAAATCTGGATCTCGATACTCAAGACCTAATTGATAAGCTCTTTCTGGCCCACCGGCAACATGTAGATTTTTAATTGCAACTTTACCATCTCCAAATGTCTGAGGTCCATCAAAATCATCAGAGGTATAGTAAATATCTGGGTTATTTGTGTAGGTATATTGACCTACAGATGCAGCTGCTTTTAACTTAAGTGTAGGTAATACCTGCGCCTCTATGCCTATCTCAATACCTATGTTTTGCCGACCAACATTGGTAAGCACTTCTTGTACAAAAGACGCCTCCGTTTGCGCTATCGAATTTTGAGTAAAAAAGAATCCTAAATCAGTTCCATTTTGAAAGCCTGTATAAAATCCTGTGAGACGTGCTTTTACAATAGGCGATCTATAAATATAGCTAGCATCCACACTTTGTATTTGTTCTGATGTTAGGTTATTTACTACATCATTATTTTGTCGCGCATTACTAAAACTATTTCTAATGGAAGGAGCAGTAGTGTAGTAAGCTCCGTTAACTGTCATGATGTGTCTCCCTGTAAATTTATATGTCGCACCAGCTTTCAATCCTCCATCTGTAAATGAAAGTTTCTCACTTAGTCCAAAGGAATTCTCACCCACAAAATTTCCGTTCTCAAATAATCCCTCTCGCTGATAACTTGTAGTACTTGCTGCACCAGAAATAAAAAAGTCTGTATTTTTAAAAGTAAACTGTGCTTGAGCAAATCCGCTTATTGTACTTGAATTGATATTATAGTTATACTTATACCGATCTCCTACTTGAACAATTCGGTTAGGGTTACGCACATCACTCTGTGCGAGATCGCCTTCTTGACCATCCTGACTCTCACTTACAGAAAAGTTGTCTATATCAAGAAACCCCTCACCTCCTAGTAAATCACTTACCTGTGCATAGTTTTCACTCTTCAAATCTCTATAAGAAACATTTCCATTTATGGTAATTGCATCCGTAAGCTGAGAGTTCAAAATCATAGTTGCAGACAGTTGTTTATCTCCCACCACGTCATCTTGAAGTATAATTTTTGAATTACCTCCGCCTACATTAGATTGGTATATGGATTCCCAGTCTAGCTGACCATCATTTATGAAGTCTTGTTGCAGTACATATGCTGTTTGAAAATCTCCCGCAGTAGGGCTTGGATCTTGAAGTGCAAAACTGGGCAAGAGCTGATAATAATTTGGCGCTGGATTCCTAAGGCTTCCGTTATCTATTCTGCCACTTTTTATGGTGCCTACTTGATACCCTAAGTTTGTATTGATACTTGTCTTATCACTTACATCCCAGTAATGATTAATCATAAATACTGGCTCTTCAATCTTGCGCATTCTAGCATTACGCTGTTCATCATTTTGAAAACCCCAATATGGATTATAAGTGCGCCCTTTAAGATCCACTTGTTCTTGTGTAAGTGAAGAAGCACGACCACGCCGATTAGGTGTGTAAAAAGAAGAAAAATTAAGACTGTGATTATCATTAATTTTCTTCTCTACAGATAAATATATTGAGTTTGCATCATATAAAGTACCATCTTGAAAACCTTCTTTGCCAAAACGACGAGACAACAACACACTATAAGCCCATCCTTTCTGAGATAACCCAGAGTTGTAACTTCCCATTAACCGCCCTTGATAAGAAGCACTAGCTGCGGCATATGAAACCCTACCTCCTTTTCGCTCCTGTGATGCTCGCATGATGATATTTGTTACTCCAGCCAGTCCTCCAAAGCTATACTCATTAGCTTTTAAACCTTGCGTAAACTCACGGTTGCGCTGTGCATCATTAAGTCCGCCCCAACTTCCCCACTGCGGGCGCCCGTTAAACTGTTTATTCATTTCTATCCCGTTGATGAGGAGTTTGCCATTAGCATTATCCAATCCTCTTGGCCGGAAAAAGGTAGCGCTCCAATCAAATGCTGCAGCGCTCAAAAAAGCGTCTCGTCCAGCAGTTAATAAGCCTGAGGTATTAAAACTCTCTTGAGTATCATCACTATTTAAATCATTATCTGATAACGAGATTAACCCTATCTGCCGCTGTTCCACAGTAATATCGACGTCAAGCGTTATTAATGAAAGTTCTAATATTTCTTTAGCTTTTATAATGACAGGCAGTCGCTTCGTAACGAAACCATTTTTTTCTACAATTAAAATCTGATTTCCGTACAACTCGATATTAGTCAACACAAATACACCAAGAGCATCAGTTTTTATATTGCTATTTTCTCCTTGAATTTTTATACTCACATCGGGAATCGGCTGTGAAGTGATGGCGTCTATTATCGTTCCTTTGAGTTGTGTTTGAGACCACATAACGCCACTAAACAACAAGAAAACATACCGTAATAAATTGTTATTCATAGCCTCTAATTGACGTAACATTTCAGTTTTAAATATTTTATAAGAAAAATTATAAATTCGTAAGGCACTGAATTTCATTACATTTGGACTACATATTACGAAAAATCTTACATAAAACACCAATGCTTTCAATAAAATTAAAAACTAAGAGATGCTCAATACTTGTGATATTGTTTTGTCTTTACGCTTTCGCGAAAGCGCAACAAACCAATAAATACAGAGCCCACACTATCGCATTTTACAACGTAGAAAATCTGTTTGACACCATCAATGACCCTATCACTTATGATGATGATCGCACTCCTGAAGGTAAGGATCATTGGACCGAAACGATATATCAAGACAAGGTGAAAAATATCGCACGAGTAATTGCCGATATAGGAAAGGACTTCACAAAAAACAGCCCAGCGATTATAGGACTCGCAGAAATTGAAAACAGAAAAACCGTAGAAGCGCTAGCTAATGACCCACAATTACTGCCGAGAGATTACGGTATTGTGCATTATGATTCTCCAGACAGAAGAGGGATAGACGTAGCACTGTTGTATCAAAAGAGGCTATTTAAGCCATTATTTACTAGTAAACATGAATTACTCATTTACGAGATTGATAATCCATCAAAACGTAAGTATACAAGGGATCAGCTTCTGGTATCTGGCCTACTCGATGGTGACATGATACATATCATCGTAAACCACTGGCCGTCTCGGTCTGGTGGAGAAGCAAAGAGTAGAAAAAAACGTATGGACGCAGCTTCACTTACGAAGAAAATTACAGATAGCTTACAAAGCAATGATCCTTATGCAAAGATTATTATCATGGGAGATCTTAATGACGACCCAACAAATGCTAGTGTAAAAAAGGTATTACAAACACATCGCAAGATTAAAAAAGTAAGAGATAAAGCACTCTACAACCCAATGGAATCTATGTTTAAAAAGGGCATAGGCACGCTAGCGTATCGTGATGGGTGGAACCTCTTTGACCAGATAATTATAAGTGCTCCGTTACTTAATGAGGATTACACCTCTTTTAGGTATTATAAGGCTGGTATTTACAACAAAAGCTACTTGAGCAACCCTAAGGGTCGTTATAATGGATATCCTTACAGAAGCTTTGCAAATGGTGGATATACGGGTGGCTACAGCGACCACTTTCCGGTTTATATTTACGTAATCAAGAAAGAATACGTAGACTAATAATACAGCATACATAAGAAAGCCCAAAATCAATATTGATTTTGGGCTTTTTATGAATTAGCACACTTTCGCGAAAGCGTAATAATAACCTTTGTATATATTTAATCAATGACTATTAAAACCACTGATTCCATGGTATAATTGCTAGCACTGCGATAAGTGCAAGTGTATAAAAGATTGCTATCTTCTTAAATTTAGGTGTAGATAGGCGTTGTTTTTTATGCTTAGAGTAACCAATGGTTACAAGCACCACTGCAATAATCATTAAAAATGGATGCTCTACCGCAAGTTGTCTTGCTTGGCTAGAAAGTCCTCCCATACCATTTGCTTTTATAGCTTGCAATCCATTAGGAGATATAAACCACAGCACAAGGCCTATAAGCAGTTGTATGTGCATTGTAATAAGGGTAAATAAAGCTAAGCTCATGTCCTTACCGCCGTACTCCTTTTTTCCAAAGAATTTTGTGAGTGCATTAAATGTGGCAACCACAAGCACGATAACTACAAGGTACGCCCAGTACGAATGGACAAATTGAACAACTGAGTACATAAATAAATGGTTTAATAAGTTTAAAGCTCAAAGATAATCCATAAAAACAAAAGCCGCTACTGTTTCCAGTAGCGGCTTTATTATTGCGATTGCAATTATGTAATAATAGTTCTTAGTTAAAGATATAACGAAGACCTACCTGCATTTGCCATCTTGAAGATTGAAGTCCTTGATCATCAACTCGATCAATATTGTCACTCAATAGATTACCATTTTCATCAACATTGAATAAGCTTTCAACTATACTGAAAACTGGCTCACTATTAGAAGTAGATACGGTTTGAAGTGGAGATACATTAGATCCTACAAATTTACGTACTCCCCAATCTTTATTGATAAAGTTTGTGAAGTTGAAGATGTCTAAAGAGATTTGGAATGTACTCTTCTTATCTCCAGTTTTTACATATATATCTTGTAATAACTTAAAGTCAACAATGTGATTCCAAGGTCCTCTTGAACCGTTACGCTCTGCATACTTTCCTCTTCGAGTGCTTAGATAATCATCATTCTCGATAAATGCTTCAAGAATCTCACGTTGTGCTTGTTCTGGAACAAGAACTACACCAGTTTCTCTATCTACAATATCTGCAATATTAATCTGATTTGCATCTAAAGCATTTGTAGGTACATAGATAAGAGCATTATCTCTAGAATCGTCATTTAATAAATCACGTCCTTCTCTATATGTAAAGCTATAAGGCGAAGATTGTGATCCTTCATAGAAAAGACCTATTGTAGTTTTTCCTCCGAAATCTCCTCCATATTCAATCTCATAAGATGCGTTTCCTGAGATACGGCTACCTAATGAAAAGTCAGATCTAGATAAAGGAATATCTGAATTCTTACCGTTTACAGTTTGAATCCCTCTCCACTGTGAGCTGTTTTGAGAAGAAGTTCCATCAAATATTTTTTCAGACTCTCCGTAAGAATAAGAAACTTGCCCTTGGAAACCATTTTGGAATGGTTTTCTAAGTGTAAAAGTTGCATTATAAGAAGATCCTTCGTTTGTATTTGATGCTAAAATGATTCTTCCGTAAGTATCATCGATTTCATCACTACGATTATAGAATGGACGGTTATCTGCTCCTTCATAAGTTCCTACTGGCTCACCTAAGTTTAAGTTCTCATAATAAACATCTGTAAGTACATCATTATATAAGAAATCTGCAGATGCAATTAATCCCCAAATTGGTAATTTTTGATCTATAGCAATGTTATACTTTCCTACTTGTGGAAGCTTAAAGTTCTTAGCAAAAAGATCGATGTTTCCACCTACTCCTCCAGAACCAGCTGCTACAACTTGTGTTTGTTGGTTTACATCAGGTTGGAATTCCTCTCCGAAGATAAAGCTAAAGCCTCCAGTAACACCATTGTTGTTGTAAGTTCCTCCTGGCCATACTAATGGAAGTCTTGAAGTAAATACTCCTAATCCTCCACGTACTTGTGTAGTGTTGTTTCCAAATACATCCCAGTTAAATCCTAAACGTGGTGCAATGTGAGCAGAAGCATCTACTCCTTGTCCTACGCGTGCTCCTTGTAAATCTTTACCCGCAGCAGTTAATAGGCCAACAGTTCTTGTATTGAAGTCATCATTTACAGTACCATCTTCCCAATAAGGAACATCCACACGGATACCTCCTGTTATTTTGAAGTTTTCAGTTACTTGAACTTCATCTTGAACGTAGAAACCTAATTGTGAAGTTCCAAAATCTGCAGATCCAGCAGACTCATCACCTACAGCACCATTACCTACTAAAGAATAACCATGTTGGAATACATCTGCATCTTGCCCAGCTAAGAACTGATCAAGTCCAGAAGAAACTAAGTTATCATCAGCATCAAACTGATCTTCAAAAGTATAATCTCCATAGTTATAAGCAAAGAATAAGTTCTTAGCAGATGCTATCTCAAGATTCGCACCAAGAGTTACAGCGTGACGTCCAGAAAAAATCTGGAAGTTGTTATTAATAGTAAAGATATCCTGCTCAAGTAAATTTGCAGTTGAGAATGGTTCTGATCCAAAAGAGATTGTACCTCCACCATCTTGAATGTCTACTGTAGGGAATGGATTTCCAGAAGGATCTCTATCATCCTTTACTGAAGTATATCCAATCTTCAAGTTGTTTGCAAATTTAGAACCAAACGTAGAGTTTAATTCAAATGCAGTAGAATATGTTTTAGTTTCAAAAAACTCAGATCCATTGATGAATCCAATTCCTCTTTCTCCTGAATTACGAGCTTCTAAGTTTGTTGCCTCAACTACACCTTGACGGATAGAAACTTTGTGATTATCGTTGATATTCCAATCTAAACGTAAGTTTATCTTGTCGCTTTCTAAAGTTCTAGTATTGTTATCAAATGTACCAGGGTTATAACCATACTCAGATTGCAAGAAGCTAGAAAGGTTTGCAATTTCTGCTTCAGAAGATCTTCCTTGATAGTTTGAGAAGTTAAATGGTTGTGGAGTCTCGTCATCTTGACGCTCATAATTTGCAAAGAAGAATAATTTATCCTTTACAATTGGTCCACCTATACGGATACCGTAAGTCTTAGCAGAAAATTCTGCAAGCTTCTCACGCTCGTCACCTTCGTTTGTTAAATCTACTGGAGTTTTTCCAGCAAGACTTTCGTTTCTTAAGAAACCGTATACACTACCTTCCCAGTTATTAGAACCAGAACGTGTTACAGCGTTTACAGAACCACCAGAGAATCCTGACTGACGTACATCAAAAGGAGCTAGGTTAATTTGGAAAGACTCAATAGCATCTACAGAGAAAGGACTTACACCCGTTTGACCTCCGTTTGTACCTGATCCCGCAAGTCCAAAAACATCATTGTTAACAGCACCATCAATATAGATTGCGTTGTAACGGTTGTTTTGACCACCTAAAGAGATAGAAAAACCATCATCTCCTTCAGAAAGTTGAGCTTGAGGAGTAACACGAGCAAAATCTGCAATTCCTCTAGAAACAGAAGGAATAGTAGCAATGTCACGTTCAGAAATAGAAGTTTCTGATCCCGTTTTATTAGTGTTAAAAATACTGTTGTTTGAGCCAGTAATTACAATCTCATCAAGAGCATTTGCATTTTCTTGCATTGTTACACTAATTCTCTTAGTCTCACCAAGAGATAAACTAAATCCATTAAGTGCATAATCCTCAAATCCTACGTAAGTAATTGTAACGTTGTAAGGACCTCCTGACTTAAGGTTAGGTAGACGGTAAAAACCATCAAAATCTGTTACTGCTCCATACACAGAACCTGTAGGCACGTGCGTTGCAATAATGTTTGCTCCAGGCAATGGACCTTCTGTGTTGTCTAACACACGTCCAGAGATAGAACTTGTCGTTACCCCTTGTGCTAATGACGATACCGTCACTAGAAACATGGCGATCAATGATAAAAATGTAATTTTCTTCATGATATTTGTTAATAATTAGCGCTGCAAAATTACTCTAAATTTGTGGAGTGCCAATATTAACTTAACGTTAACTTATATGAGAAGGTTTTTTCATTTTGTAAAACCAAAAAAACCCTTCAAACATTAGCCTGAAGGGTTTATCAATAAGATACTAGTAGTCAATTATTTACTACGCTTCTTTATAGTATTTCATTAAATTCTTAGTAGAACTATCATGATTTTCACTTGTTCCAGTACTGAACTCATTAAGCACTTTTTTTGCAAGTTGTTTTCCTAGCTCAACTCCCCATTGATCATAAGAGTATATATTCCATATCACTCCTTGTACAAAAATTTTATGCTCATACATTGCTACCAGTGACCCTAAGCTCTCTGGAGTAAGCTTCTCCCCTAAAATAGTGGTAGTAGGCTTATTTCCTTCAAAAACTTTAAAAGGGGTAAGTTCTTCTATACGCTTTCGCGAAAGCGTACTTCCCTCAAAATCCTGCTCCACTTGAGATACCGTCTTACCATTCATGAGCGCTTCTGTTTGTGCAAAGAAATTTGCCATAAGCTTATCATGGTGATCTTGATTACCGTGAAGTGATTTTTTAAAACCAATAAAATCTGCAGGAATTAACTTTGTTCCTTGATGTATTAATTGGAAAAAAGCATGCTGTGAGTTGGTTCCTGGTTCGCCCCAAATAATATTTCCAGTTTCATAAGTAACGCGATCACCATTACGATCTACACTTTTCCCGTTACTTTCCATAATTGCTTGCTGCAAGTATGCTGGAAGCCTATGCAAATACTGAGAGTAAGGAATTACAGCCTCTGTCTCTGCACCATAAAAATTGTTATACCACACACTTAAGAGTGCCGTAATCACTGGAATGTTTTGATCAAATGACGTGTTTTTAAAATGCTCATCCATTTTAAATGCGCCATGCAGTAAGCCTTCAAAGTTTTTATAACCCACAGCAAGCGCTATAGACAAACCTACTGAGCTCCAAAGAGAAAAGCGTCCTCCCACCCAGTTCCACATAGGGAATACGTTATCTGAAGAAATACCAAAGCTAGCAATAGCCTCCTCATTTGTTGACACTGCAACAAAATGGCTACCTACCTCTTCTTCTCCAAGTTGGTCTACAAACCACTTTCTTACTGTTGTAGCGTTACTCAATGTCTCTTGAGTTGTAAAAGTCTTTGATACAATTACAAAAAGCGTTGTTTCTGGATTAAGATCTTTAATAGTCTCCATTACATGATCACCATCTACATTTGATATAAAATGAGTAGTCAAGTGGTTTTTGTAAAACTGCAATGCCTCAACAACCATCACTGGCCCGAGATCAGAACCGCCTATTCCTATATTTACAACATCTGTAATCTCTTTACCAGTAGCTCCTTTATGCTTACCAGATATCACTTTTTCAGTAAATAGTTCGATTGACTTTTTTACCTCATCCACCTCTTCCTTAGCAAAGGCATCACTCTTTTCATCACGTAATGCAGTATGCATCACTGCTCGATCCTCGGTTGCGTTTATTGCATCCCCACCAAAATAGCTATCAATTGCCTCTTTTAAGCCTACCTCTTCTGCAAGTTGCACAAGAAGAGCCCGAGTTTTAGTTGTGATTCTATTTTTACTATAATCTACATATAAAGAATCCCAAATGATAGTAAACTCTTCTGCACGAGCACTATCCTTAAAAAGATCTACTAATAGCGTATCTTTTGTTTCCTTGTAATGCGTTTCTAATGCTTTCCAAGCTGCTGTTGTAGTTGGGTTTAT
This sequence comes from Dokdonia sp. Dokd-P16, assembly GCF_003095655.1. Lineage (NCBI taxonomy): Bacteria > Pseudomonadati > Bacteroidota > Flavobacteriia > Flavobacteriales > Flavobacteriaceae > Dokdonia > Dokdonia sp. Dokd-P16. The sequence goes on along the minus strand of NZ_CP029151.1, from coordinate 1,678,473 downwards.
ATTTTTCATTAGGCAAATTCTTGAGGTTACTGTTGTTTTTCTTCTGCTTGCTGTTGTGCAAACTCCATTTCTGCTTCACTCATAAATGGGATATTATCTAGTTGAAGTCTGAGAGGTTTGCGTATACTATCGTAAATAGGTTTTAAATGGTCATCTAGCGGTTTTGATGCTGGAAGATCTTCTTTAAAAGGATCCACTTGTTTTCCATTTTTCCAAAAGCGATAACACACGTGGGGCCCACCAGAATTTCCAGTCATACCTATAGTTCCTATTACATCTCCCTGACGCACAGACTGACCTACTTTTACAGCTCTTTTTTGCATGTGTAGGTATTGTGTATCATAAGTAGCGTTGTGGCGTATTTTTACATAATTACCGTTACCTCCACGTCGTTCAGATTTAGTCACCACCCCATCTGCAGTAGCAAGAATAGGAGTGCCTATAGCTCCAGCAAAGTCAGTCCCTTTATGTGGGCGCAACTTATAGCCATAATATTTTATACGTCGCTTAAGGTTATATCTAGATGAGATTCTATTGAATTTAAGTGGCCCTTTTAAGAATGCACGACGTAAATTATCTCCATTTTCATCAAAGTAGTCAAAACCTCCGGCTAGCGAGTCATTTGCAAATCTAAATGCATAAATCTCACGTCCCGCATGTTCAAAAAGAACAGCTTTAATTTTGCCTACTCCTGCTGGAATAGTATCATTTACAAAGCGCTCTTCATATATTGCTTTAAAACGGTCACCTTTTTGAAGCTTAAAGAAATCAATAGTCCACGCATAAATATCTGCCATTTTATAAGCGACATTCACACTTACCCCAAGATCATCAAAAGTGGATGATAGATTACTGTTTATTACTCCAGAAATCTCACGCTCATAAGTTGTTGTAGGATGCTTTCTTGCCGCAGCTTTCACATTCTCCTTAAAATCAACTACTACGTAGTCTTCCCTATTTTGCTCATAAATAAATACCTGAGCGGCCTCTAAAGAGTCTTTTGATTTAAGTAAAACATATGGTTTTCCTTTTCTAATGCGGCGCGTATCAAAAACTGATTTTACAGAATCAGAAATCTCTTCAATTGTTGCATAATCTACGTTTGCATCAAAAAGAATCTTCCCAAAACTATCTCCAGATTGCACGGTATCTCGCTCTACAATATAATCATCAAGCACGTAACCGTACTCTTTAACTACTTCTGGTGGCGCAGTATAAATTTCTTCATCTTCTACCGTATCTGAGGTAGCGTCACCGCAAGCAAAAACTAAAAAACTAAAAAAAACTAAAAGATAGTGGTGGTAATATTTCACAAAAAATAAGTTGTCATTCATTATACATCATGCCCCCAGTTTGCTAGCTCTTCTGCAGTCCAGACTTCTGGAAAGAAAATACGTCGCTGGTATTTAGGGTGCATATATTTTGTCCATTCGCTTCCGCCTGTTGCCTCCACCACTTTCTCACCATTATTTAAGTAATGATTTGCAGCATGATAATGAGACATTACCCAAGTTACATTTACTGTGTAATCGTAGTGACGCATAGCATCACGTAACTTTTGATTCTCACGTACTTCTTGAGGTAAACTTTTAAAGCGGGCATACAAATTTATAGTATTATATTCTTTTGTAAACGCTACAAAGTCGTTTTTATACTTCTCTTCAAAGGCTGTGAGCAAATAAGATTTTTTACCAGTATGATAATCTTTGCCGGCGGCTTGCCAATATAGATGTTCTAACGCATGTTCGTACGGAGTATTGCGGTCTATGCTTTCGCGAAAGCGATTATCTATAAGATTTATTAAATCTGTACTTGCAAACTCTATTTTTCTATACTGTGCACTTTGAAAACCACTAGCTGGAGTAAGGGTTTTTCTAAATTTCATGTACTGCTCGACATCCATTCCTTCTTGCATAATCGAGAAAGAACTTGTGAGCATATCAAAATACCGACTTATACGTCCTAAGCGAGAGCTAAAAAAATCTACAGTAAGCTTTGGATGATGAGCTACTTGCTCAATCTCCCATAGCACCATCTTGAAAAGTAACTCATTAACCTGATGATACATGATAAATACATTTTCATCTGGCATGCTCGTTCGTGGTAACTGCAGGCTTAATAATGCATCCGTATGGATATAGTCCCAATAAGTGATAGGCTTACTTTGCAGTAATCCTTCAAGATGATCATCAAGATCTTGATCTATCTTCTCGTACTTATCATCAAGCTGATTGATAATTTTTTCTATGTCTGGCTGAATGGGCTTTTTCATGTGTAGTTATTGGACCGTAAATATTGAGCTTATCAAATACTTCATATATGATAAACATCAACGCTGTGTTGCCTAATTTATTAAGTGGCAATTTACAAAATCCTTAATCAAACACGATCTCAAAAGGATGCTTAAGTCCTTTATAAGCGTCTAGATCTGCTTTAAGTGAACCTACAGATAATTCTGCCTTAATACGTAGTGGTATTTTATTATCATCGTCACTCACCCATATCGTAAGACTTTCTTTTTCTTGAAAAACACGACCAGACTGTACGAGTGGTCTAAATACTAATGTCTTTACCTTTCCAAACTTCGTACGAATCGTCTCTCTTTCCAAAAAGCGCATTTTAAATGGATAGTTTTCTCCATCAAAAAACATGGTGAGATTGACTTCATCACCTGCCTTTAATCCATCTGTGGTAAGATTATTACGCAAGTAATACATTGCAGAGACCATATCTTGAATGCCCGGTTCTGTATCAATAGTGGTTTTCTTATTTCGCTTTAAATCGTTTATATGCGCTTTATGTGCCACTTGATCAAACTCTATAACTTTGTTTTTAGTGTGACCACCCTCATCTATTTTACGTAAAAACTTATATGGCAAATCTGTCTTTTTATCTACCCAGCTTTCATAGTAATCCTCTACTCCAAAGGCTAATCCCACAATACCTGTAGTCTCACCAAAACCTTTAATGTGATGTACTGGCTTTCCTTTATAAGTAGCATCTTTAATGTCTATAGTAGCATAACCACCAGTAAGCAGTCCGTAGTGTACTCTAAATTTAAGCCACTCTCCAGCTTGATATGTATCCTTATGTTTCATCACACCATTACCTACGGGCGCCTGCATAAAGGCAGTACTCACAAGAAGCACTATCACTATTAATAAGGCAGGTATGTATTTGTTATGTGACTTCATTTTAGGTCGTTATTTGGTTGTACAAAGCATATAATACAATTGTTATTCCAAAAATAGAATAACAAAAAACTCCGTCCTATTTCTAAGACGAAGTTTTAGTTAAATAATTGTAATTGTGTAAATAACAGGGTTACGCTTTCGCGAAAGCGTACTTAAGAAGTTATAAAGTTCCTCTCTGTGCTTGCTCTCTTTCTATAGACTCAAAGAGTGCCTTAAAGTTTCCTGCACCAAATCCTTTTGCTCCCATACGTTGTATGATTTCAAAAAATAGGGTTGGCCTGTCTTCTAGAGGTTTAGTAAATATCTGAAGTAAATATCCATCTTCATCCGCATCTACAAGGATAGAAAGCTCTTGTAAACGTTCTATATCTTCCTTCATCACCTTCATGTGCTCACCCAGTCTTTGTGGGATATCATCATAATACGTTTGTGGTGGTGGTGGTAAAAACTCGATACCACGAGCCTTAAGCTGCGCTACGGTTTTGATAATATCATCTGTTGCAAGTGCGAGGTGCTGTACACCAGCTCCTTCATAAAAATCTAAATATTCTTCTATTTGAGATTTCTTTGCTGCCTCTGCAGGTTCGTTTATAGGGAATTTAATACGACCGTTTCCATTACTCATCACCTTACTCATAAGTGCCGAGTATTCTGTGTGAATTTGCTTATCGTCAAAAGACAAGAAGTTTACAAACCCCATCACCTCTTCATAAAACTTCACCCAAGTATTCATCTGGTTCCAGCCCACATTACCCACCATGTGATCTACATATTTTAAACCTGTAGGCTCTGGATTATAATCTGATTCCCATTTTCTAAAACCTGGTAAAAACGCTCCTTTGTAATTTTTACGTTCTACAAACATGTGTACCGTTTCTCCATACGTATAAATACCAGCGCGTACCGTTTCTCCATGCTCATCTGTCTCTACAAATGGTTCACAATATGACTTTGCTCCACGTTTTGTAGTTTCTTCATAAGCACTTCTTGCATCTTCTACCCATAAAGCAACCACCTTTACACCATCACCATGCTTTACAATGTGATCGTTTATTGGCGACTTACTGTTAAGTGGCGTCGTTAGTACGATGCGTATTTTATCTTGCTTAAGCACATAACTCACCTCATCACGAGATCCCGTCTCAAGACCTTTGTAAGCATATGATTGAAAACCAAATGCCGTTTTATAAAAGTGTGCTGCTTGTTTTGCATTACCCACATAAAACTCCACATAGTCTGTCCCTAGAAGCGGAAGAAAATCCTGCGCTCCTTCAAATATTTTTTCTAATCCGTAGTCTACAGATTTTAAGTCTTTGCTCATAGTTGTTACTTTTCGGTGAAGTTAGTTTAAGCTATTACTTCACTATTAATACTAATTTATAAGTCTTCTGCCGTAGCAGATTATTATTTGTTTTTGTTACGCTTTCGCGAAAGCGGTATTACTCAATACTATCTCTTTCTGGAAACACTTCATTTAAGAAAATAGAATCTGTACTTATAGAATCTACTTCTTCTTCTATAAAAACATCATCATTAAAGTCATCTTCGTATTCCCAGTTGTTATCTGTACTGTATGCATCATTTGTAAGATCATCAAATGCTCCTGTCATACCAGCAACTCCTAAAAATGCAAGCGCTCCTATCACGATAAGTAAGAACAACCCATTTAAAATGATAGAAATAATATTAAGAACTCGTGCTATGGAAACGTTACTCCTGCTAGACTCAGAAAATTCTTCTGGGTTTAAGCGATAGAGTTTCATGCTCTTATTTGCCATTACAAGTCCTGCGATACTCAATCCTAATGGTATTATTGCGGTAAATCCATAACAACAGCAACCAGCAATACCTATCACGAGGCCAACGATTCCTAATATTAATGCAGACGGATCTGCAGGTAATTTATTTTGCATATTGATGTTTAGTGGTCTAGCCAGCTTTGATAATAGCTTTCATCTGCAATTGCCATAGCATCTTTGCAAACCATAAGTGGTTTAAAAGTATCTACCATCACTGCAAGCTCTTCTGTTCCCTCTTTCCCTATACTTTTCTCAGCAGTTCCTGGGTGCGGACCGTGTGGAATCCCTGCTGGGTGTAAAGAAATATGTCCCGCCTCTACATCTGTACGGCTCATAAAATCACCATCTACATAATACAATACCTCATCACTATCTATATTACTATGATTGTATGGCGCTGGAATACTGAGCGGATGATAGTCGTACTTTCTAGGCACAAAACTACAGATTACAAAGGCATCTGTCTCAAATGTCTGGTGTACTGGTGGCGGCTGGTGGATGCGACCTGTTATAGGTTCAAAATCATGAATTGAGAAGGCGTATGGATAATTATATCCATCATATCCTACCACATCAAATGGGTGTGAAGCATATACCATCTCAAAAATATCGTCTTGCTTTTTTACCTTGATTAAAAACTCCCCTTTCTCATCGTTAGTTTCTAACTCGTAAGGCTGTCTTAAGTCACGCTCACAAAATGGAGAATGCTCTAGTAACTGACCAAAATAATTACGGTAACGCTTAGGTGTATAAATAGGTCTGCGTGACTCGACTATAAAGAGTCTATTATCTTCCGTATCAAAATCCATCTTGTAGATAACTCCTCTAGGAATGAGTAAGTAATCTCCATATTTAAAATCAAGATTCCCTAAGTGTGTGCGCAGTTTTCCAGTGCCTTTATGAACAAAAATAAGCTCATCTGCATCTGTGTTTTTATAAAAATAATCTTGTGTGCGTTCTTGAGGAGCGGCAAGTATGATCGTACAGTCGCTATTAGTGAGCACGGCTTTCCTGCTTTCTAGATAATCCTTTTCTGGCTTTATTTGAAAACCACGAAAACGATACGATTGCATGTTATTCTCCTTTGCAATCTCTGGTTTTACAGAGTATTGCTTACGTATTTCCTTTACTTGCGTAGGTCTATGTACGTGATAACTATTTGTACTCATCCCGTCAAAACCTATGGTTCCAAACAATTGTTCGGAATATAAGGAGCCATCTGGTTTACGAAACTGAGTGTGACGCTTATGAGGGATATCTCCCAACTTATGATAAAAAGGCATTGTTGTGTTTTTAGATTGTCTTAAAGTTACTCAAAATCAAGTAAAGCAATCTATTCTGGGTTCCTCTTTATGAGGAAATTAAGAAGTATAGGTAAGTTTATCCAGCCTTGTGCGTTCATGAGCGTAAATATAGGGGATTTTTACGCTTTCGCGAAAACCGAAGTTTATTGATTCTCTTTAAGTTTAAAATAACTACTTCATAGCAGAAATTATACCCTCTGCAAATCTTGCAGAGCTTTCTGGATAATTACGTATCCACAATTCTGGCTCAATAATTTCTAATTCTCCCAGAAGAAGAGTTCCATCTGTATCCCAGAGTATATCTGCTCGACCATACGCTGGCATTGATGAGCAAGCACTAAAACATTTTTCGGCAAAGGTAATTTCTTCTTGTGTGGGTTCATATGGATGAACACTTCCGCCCCAGTCATCTTGCACTCGATAATCACCTTTCTTTGCTTTTTTAAGAATAGCGTGCGTAAAGCGACCATTAAAAACCATCAATGAGGCTTCACCCTTAGTAGCAATCGTTGCTATAAAAGGTTGCACAAGCATATCCCGCTCTGTAACTAGATTTTCAAAGAGCTCTTCATTGTCTGCACGCTCAAACTCCATCACTTTATGTGTATGAAAAGCTCCTCCAGCTATAGCGGGTTTTATGACTACATCTTGCCAGTCTCTTTCTAAACAAACCTCCTCGATAGAACGGTATGAACCTTTATCAACATAAGCTGTAGGAACAATACGAACTCCTTTTTTTTCAAGATCTACGAGATAGTGTTTATCAATATTCCACTGTATTAAGTCATAAGAGTTTATAAGTTGAGTTTTAGTTTTAGCAATTTCTAGCCAGACAGAAAACTCTTCGTACCTCTCAAAATAATCCCAAATGGTTCTAAAAACGATAGCCCGTGTTTGTGAAAAGTCGTAATCTGGATCATCCCAAGTTGTGCAATGCACGTTGAGTCCCTTATCTTCAAGAGCTTTGATAATCAGCTTACGCTCATCCAGTATGTTTTGCTCGTAAGCCGAAATAACTGCTGGCTTAAAATATTTTTGGCAAGTGAGGATTGTGATATCTGTCATTATAAGTCTTTGTAAATATTCTTTTATAAAAATAGCCCCTCCACTGCTCTCAGAAAACTATTCTTCTACTTAAAACGTTCTATCTGGATGAAACATAGCCATATCCATACTAGGTGTTACCTCATCTACAATTTCTTGCACTAGTTTACCCGTACTAGGCCCTAACGTCCACCCCATCATTGCATGACCCGTTGCGATAGTGAGGTTTTTGCATTTTGAACTTTTACCTATATATGGCATTCCATCTGCAGATACTGGTCGCAAGCCACAAGCAGCAACAGCTTTTTCTTCTGCTGTAATATGCACTTCTGGAAAATACTTATTGACACCATCTGCAATAGAGTCTACTCGAGCCTTATTAATTCTGTGATTGATTCCAGCAATTTCCATCGTTCCTGCAAAACGTGTAAATCCATTCATTGGAGTTATTGCAACTTTTGCTTCTGAAAGTATAGATGGGTAGGTGATTCCTGTCTCTTTGGTGGTCTGGATGCGATAACCTTTTCCTGCCTGAAGTAGTAAGCTGATGTTTAGCTTTCGCGAAAGCGTACTTGTCCAACTTCCAGCGGCTAGTACAACTTCATCCGCCTTAAACTCTTCCTTATCTGTTTTTACACTGGTTATTTTACCCTTATTAATTGTTACATCAATCACCTTCTCCTCTTGCCGAATGACAACACCTTTTGATAAAAGATGTGCTTTCATTTCTGCCATAAATTCGCCAGGAGTACTGTGATGATCACACTCAAAATACGAGGCGCCCACGATATCAAGCGTAGCATCTGGCATCATCCCTTTAACATCCTGAGCAGTAATGGTTCTTGCGCTTAATCCTTCTTTTATTGCAATTTGCACAAGTTCGTCCTCGTGCTGAAGTGTTTCTTCTGTCTGGCAAAGCATAAGCAGTCCTTTTTTTTCTAAGTGAAAAGAAAATCCTTCTTCTTGCTTGATCTGATGATATAAATCACGCCCCAGCACCGCAATTTCTTTCATTACGGGAACAGCGCTATTTACATGTTTCTGAGTACACGACCTATTAAAAGCTAGCGACCATTTTAAAAAATCTGCATCAAGACGCGGCTTAATATACAGCGGACTCTTTTTATTAAACATCCACTTTATTCCTTGCCTCATGACTCCGGGAGCTGCCAGTGGTACGAGATGACTAGGAGACATATATCCAGCATTTACATAACTCGCGCCGCCATCCATTTTAGATTGATCTATTACCGTGACATGATGCCCAGACTTTTGTAGAAAGTATGCACAACTTAATCCTATAATCCCTCCACCTATGATGATAACATCTTTTGCCATAAATACTTCTTTTATCCAATGCTATATTACAGAAAACCCTAAAGCATAGGGATCTTCCTCGTCTATGGTAATGGTATTATGTCCATATATTCTTGCCCATCCTTGTATGCTAGGTACAATGGCTTTTTGATCACCTATCATTGTTTCTTTTGTTACACGACCTATAAATTTTGAGCCTATAAAACTCTCGTGCACAAAGGGCTCTCCTACTTGTAATTTCCCTTTTGCATACAATTGTGCGAGACGAGCCGAAGTTCCCGTACCACAAGGGCTGCGATCTATGGCTTTATCTCCATAAAAAACAGCATTGCGCCCATCTGATGTTGCATCCATAGGATTTCCCGTCCATAACATGTGAGTTACATCTCTTATGGTATCATTTTCTGGATGGACAAATTGATTAGGATATTTCTCATTAATACGCTCACGCACTACCTGACTCATTTGTATAATCTGACCAGCCGTAAACTCGTGTACGCCAGTAAAATTCTCTTGTGGATCTACAATTGCGTAGTAATTGCCACCATAAGCTACATCAAACGAGATCTCGCCGAGACCTGGGCAATCGACGGTTAGATTTTCGGCAGCCAGAAAAGAGGCTACATTAGTGAGACGCACCCAATCTACTTTATCACCCGTTTGTTGGTATTCAATTTCAACTAATCCTGCTGGGGCTTCCATTTTAATAATACCAGGCACTCTAGGTGTGATGATCCCTTCTTCTATTGCAATTGTTATCGTCCCGATAGTTCCGTGACCACACATAGGCAAGCACCCTGAAGTCTCTATAAAAAGAATAGAGAAATCATTTTCAGGATCATGCGGAGGGAATAAGATGCTCCCGCTCATCATATCGTGACCGCGTGGTTCAAACATCAATCCTTTGCGTATCCAGTCATACTCTTTAAGAAAATGCTGTCGCTTCTCGCTCATAGTTGCCCCCTTGAGATCTGGACCACCATGAGCAACGAGTCTTACCGGATTTCCGCAGGTGTGTGCGTCTATACAAGTGAAGGTGTGTTTCATATACTATTACTAAGAAAGGGGTTAACTATTTTTCTCAATCCAATGCTTAACTCGTCTATCAAGTATAGCGAGTGTTACCGTTCCTTGCTCTAGGATGATCTCATGGAATTCCCTAATGTCAAACTTAGTACCTAGCTCTTTTTCTGCTAGCGTTCTCAGTTCTCTTATTTTGAGTTCGCCCATTTTATAAGCAAGCGCTTGTCCTGGCCATGAGATATACCTATCTGTCTCCGTATTAATTTCATGTATGGAAAGCGCTGTGTTTTCAGACATATAATTTACCACTTGCTCCCTTGTCCAGCCTTTTGCGTGTAATCCAGTATCTACTACAAGTCTGCAAGCACGCCACATTTCATAAGTGAGTTGACCAAAACGTTCGTACGGTGTTGTATACATTCCCATTTCGGCAGCGAGGTATTCGCAATACAATCCCCATCCCTCACCGTATGCATTTACATACATGTTTTTTCTAAATGTTGGAATACTATCGCCCAGCTCTTGATTGAGCGATCCTTGCAAGTGATGCCCAGGAACAGCTTCATGAACTGTAAGTGATGGCAATACATATACTGGTCTACTAGGCAAATCATAAGTATTTACCCAGTAATAACCTGGATTAGTACTACCCTTTGCACTACCTACATATCGTCCTGTAGTGTATTTAGGAGCAATTGCGTCTGGTACTGGCGCCACTCCATAGGGTTTGCGAGGTAAGGTTTTAAAAAACCGTGGTAATTGTGCATCTGCTCTTTTTGCCATATCACGAGCAATCATAAGCAGTTGCTCTGGAGAAGTGGTATAAAACTGTTTATCTGTGCGCAGAAACTGCAAGAAATCTGCAAAAGATCCTTCGAAATTTACTTCCTTAATAATTTTCTGCATTTCGGCTTTAATGCGGGCAACTTCAGCGAGTCCTTTGTTATACACCTCATCTGCAGTGATATCTAGGGTCGTGTAATAGTTTATTCTATTTTGATAATATACTTTTCCATTTGGTGTTTCTGAAACTCCAAGTGTCGTGCGCGTTTTTGGGAGGTATTCTGTTTCAAAGAATATTTTTACACGCTTAAAAGATGGAATCACTTGCTGCTCAATGACGCTTCTAGCGGCTACCAATATCGAATCTCTTTGCGAGCCTGAGATTGAACTTGGTAAGTTTAAGAATGGTTCATAATAGAAGCTATCTTTATAATTGGCTACAATTTGTGAATCATACGTACTCTCATATCCATTAAAAATTACACGCGGCTGTGAGACACCTTTTGCAACTCCTTCTCTCAACAATGGCAAGTATTGATCTACTACTTCTGGTAACGCTTTCAGCTTATTGAGGTATAAAACCGCTTGCTTATACGTACTTATGGGACGCACCATATAATTCCAACTACTATGAAAACCCGAATCTGACAATAGCGGATTTAAATAGCTTTCGTATTCATAGTAATCTACCGTTTCTTGGAGCTTGAACTTGAGTAATTCTAGAGATATGAGCTCCGTTTCAGACAACGTTGATGGTGATATAGCCTGTAGTTTTTTAAGTTGCGCTTTCGCGAAAGCGGACTCCTTTTCAAACCGTTCTTTTGAAAAAACACCCATAGGATGCTCATCTGCCAAATCATCTTGCCACTTGAACTCCTGACTATCTTCTATAATTTTTGCAAGCTGCGCCGAAGAATTCTGAGCGCAAACATTCATTGAAATACAGAAAACGAGCAGTATAATTATATGCTTCATAAAGGTTCTATTTTAGATAATCTGGCAACAACGTCGAAGGAAAGTCTTGGAAACTAAAAGGCCTTACCCAACGCAAAATACTATGATTTCCTACCGCCGTAAAGCGACTATCTGTACTTGCTGGATATGGTCCTCCGTGTGTCATACCATCTTCTACCGCAACTCCTGTGGGAACTCCGTTGTAAATGATGCGACCTACCTTGTCTTGTAAAGCTAGTGTAATACCTTGTAATGTGGCAACCTCTTCATCTTGAGCAATAAGAGTAGCCGTAAGCTGCCCTTCTAGATTTTCTATAATCTTTAATAACTCGGCTTCATCTTTTGCAAGCACAACCATAGAAAAAGGACCAAAAACTTCTTTGTGCAGCTGAGAATTGTTGATAAAATCTACACCTTTTACAACCGCCAGTGTGGGAGCTGCATGATTTTCTTTACTGCTATCTGTACTCATCACAAAAGTGACTTCAGGTACTTTTGCCATTTCTTTCTCTCCGCTAGTAAATCCAGATTGTATACGTGGATGCAACATGCATCCTTCCTCTACCTTGCTCAGATTATTTGCTAGATCATTTACAAAAGCTTGAGCTTCATCACTAGCAACGGTAATAATAAGTCCTGGATTTGTACAAAACTGTCCTACACCTTGAGTGATAGAACCTGCATATGTTTCGGCTATTTGAGAGCCTCTATTACTTAAAGCCTCCTGCGTTATAATCACTGGATTAATACTTCCCATCTCTGCAAAAACTGGAATAGGAGTATCTCTTTGTGCCGCGAGATTGTACAGTGCACGACCACCAGTATGACTACCCGTAAATCCAACGGCTTTTATTGCAGTATTTTTCACGAGTTCCTCTCCTACTTCAATACCCGCACTATTAAGATTAGAAAAAACACCTTCTGGCATTCCTGTTTTTTGTGCAGCTTTAATAATAGCAGTAGCCACCATCTCTCCCGTACCAGAATGCATAGGATGTGACTTTACAATAACAGGACAACCGACTGCAAGAGCACTAGCGGTATCACCACCAGCCGTAGAAAAAGCCAGCGGAAAATTACTTGCCCCAAAAACAACTACAGGCCCTATAGCAATCAATGCTTTTTTAAGTCCGCTTGCATTTCCTGCCCCTGTAGAATTGCGCCATTTGTCTTGTGACACTAACTCTGCAAACATTCTAAGCTGCCCTAATGTTCGACCTAGTTCCCCTTGTGCTCTACCTTCTGGAAGGCCACTTTCTTGCATATACATATCTGTAAGACTAGCGCCTAAAGCCTCTACCTCATCTGCAATAGCACTTAAAAAGCTTGCGCGTTTACTTCCCTTTATTTGACTGTAGGAGTGAAAGGCTTTGTGAGCAAGCGCACAAGCAGTATTTATTTCTTGTTGAGTAGCCTCGTAAAATACGGTTGGATTTTCCTTATTTAGTAGAGGATTTATAGTTTTATAAGTCACGTTACCCGTAGCGGTCTGTGTAAAACCTATTTGATTTTTTCCTGTAATCATAATGCTTTAATTTTTTGCTGGTGCAGAGTAATAATTAGACAATGATCTTATCTGTAGCATTATAAATTTCTATAATTAGGTAAGGAAGGTCTACTAGCCAGTCCACTTTTTATTACTTGCAAGACATGTTCTCTCTCATCTCCAGAAAGTGGCAGTCTAGGTTTACGCACATCTTCTGTCCCTATACCAGTATGGACTTCTGCAAGTTTTATGTTTTGTACCAGTTTAGGATTTATATCTAATTCTAGTAGTGGTAAGAACCAGCGATAAATCTCAATTGCTTCTTTAATTCTACCAGCCTTTTGCAGCTCGTATATTGCTACAGTCTCTGCTGGAAAAGCACATACTAAACCTGCGACCCAGCCATCTGCTCCCATCAACAATGACTCTAGCGCTAGTGTATCAACGCCAGTCATTATTTTAAGCCTATCTCCAAAGTTATTTTTAATGCGTGTTACATTAGAAATATCGCGAGTACTTTCTTTTACAGCTTGAATATTATCATGTTTTAGCAAGGTCTCAAACATGTTAAGAGTGACCTCTATTTTATAATCTACAGGATTATTATAAATCATGATAGGTAAGCTGGTACTACTTGCAACATCTTGAAAATAAGTAACCACTTCGGCATCTCCTGCATTATATCTCATAGGAGGAAGCATCATAAGGCCACTTGCTCCATCTTCCTCAGCTTTCTGTGCGGCAGCAATGGCTCCTTTTGTAGATTGCTCCGCAATATTTATCATGACCGGTACGCTACCATTTACAAGTTTTACCGTCTCCGTAGTAAGTGTGCGCTTTTCATGATCTTCTAGAGTACTCGCCTCCCCTAGTGTGCCTCCTAGTACAATACCGTGCACTCCCGCGTCAAGTTGGGCTTTGATGTTTACAGCAAACATGTCAAGATCCAGCTCGTCTTTTTTTGTAAATTTTGTCGTTACCGCAGGCATGACACCTCTCCATTCTATACTCATAATGATGTTATTTTGGTCAAAGATAATGGCACTATAAGCCCAAAATTAAATACTGTTTTATCCATCACTAATAGTATATTATCCAAATTAATATGACCTGCTGATTATTTGAAACAAAAAAGTACCTTTATATATGCGTGTACTCCCTTTTAAAATTCCGAAGCCCAGCAATGCTGCTATTTTATTTCAAGTAGATCAAGGTGTATTATACAATGCACTCCATCATCATGAGGAAATCCAAATAAGCTACATTAAGAAAGGAACGGGAACTCTAGTGGCAGGAGATACTGTTCATTCATTTTCGGCTGGAGAGGTAATTGTTTTAGGCAGCTTTCAGCCCCATGTATTTAATAGTGACACCGCAGATTGCTTGATGTATTCTGTATTCTTTAGTACAGCATCTTTTGGCGATATATTTTTACAATTAGAAGAAGGAAAAGGTATTGCGGATTTTAATGCTTTTGCGAAAGCGGGATTTAAAACATCTATAACTCCTGAAATTGCATCTTTGTTCCAGCATATAAACACGGCTCAAGGAATGCATAGATTAGGGCATTTTATAGACCTAATTACTGTCTTGAAAATCAAGAAAAACATATCGCTTTCAACGTTTATTTATGAACGCCACATTTCTGAAAAAGATGGAAAACGCATGAGCGCAATCTTTGACTTTACACTAGCAAATTACAGACAAGAGGTGCATTTAAATGATCTTGCATCCTTAACATCTTTGACGCCTCATAGCTTTTGCAAGTACTTTAAACAGCGCACAAACAAGTCATATTTTAGTTTTCTTACTGAAGTTCGCATTGCACATGCCTGCTCCTTACTAGAAGCTCAACGAGAAATTCCTATAGCAGATGTTGCAGATCGCTGTGGTTATAAGACTTTATCGCATTTTAATAAAAACTTTAAGAAATTGATGAAAATCACTCCAAGCGTCTATAGAGACAAGGATAGAACGTAATTATTTAAGTTTTTCTTTTCTTAGATTTTTATAAAAATGTTAAGAAAGCTACGATATAATATCTCATATCTTTACATAAACAACCTAGACTAACCAAAAATGATTGATACTCCACTACGCATACTTATTGTAGAAGACCTAGTATCTGATGCTTTTCTCGTACAAAAACAGATAAAACGCTTTTGTAACAATGTTGAAATTAGCATTTCAGACAAAGAGCTTTCACTTGCTGTGGCTCTTAAGCAGTTCTTACCAGATATCGTGGTAAGCGACTTTAATCTTGAAGGATTTACTGGGTTTGACGTAATTAAACAAGTCAAAGAATTTAATAGTGAGATCCCTGTTATTATTATTACTGGAAACCTTAATAATGAAGAGAAAGCAGCAGAGCTCATCTTACAAGGGGCTTCTGGATTTTTCTTGAAAGAAAACCTTCAAAATTTACAACAAAAACTACAACCACTTTTTGAAAAATTCATTTCAGAAAAGCAAGAGCTTATCACTCGTTTAGAGAGACAACGTGAAAAAGATGCTAGGGAGCGAGAGCTTACAGATTACTTACGTCATCATGACTTTGAAGCTTATGAACACAAAGAAGCAATAGAATCTCTGAAGGACAAAGTGCTCAAATTTTTATCCATAAAATAATCTATGGATACTACCGAATCTAAAAATATAGTCAGGTCACTTTACTTAAGTTTTTTTTCGACGCTTGCTGTAATTGTTTTAGTTACGCTGCTATATCTTGCATCACAGTATTCTCAAAAATGGATTGTTCATACTAATGAAACTACCACTCAAATACATAATGTATCTGAAACATTATTGAAAGCTGAGAGTATGCTACGTGGATACTTAATAAGTAAGGATCCAGAATATCGTATTGATTACAAAGTTCAAATAGCAAAATTGAGGGGTGAGATAGATCAACTCAAAATAAAAACGCTCGAGAACCCTTCTCAACAAGAAAACTTAAGAAAGTTTGAAGCGCTAGTAAATGAGCGCGTACTGGGCATGGATAATAACATGGAGAACTACGTCCTACGTACTCCAGAAGAAAATAGAAAACGTACCGGAAGAGTAGAAACCTTGCGTCTCATAGATGCTATTGATAATATGCGAGACATCATGCTTATTGAGGAGAACGCATTACTACTAGAGCGTAAATCTACCTACGACACTATTTATGTTTTGAGTCTTATTGCATTATCAATAGCCTTATTATTGATGCTTTTTAATGTGTATGCCGTTAGAAAAAGACTTATTCCGCTCTTTACAAAACTTGCAGAAAATAATGATGCTCTCATCGAACTAGTCCACTCTCGAGATCAAGAAATTGCTCTCAAAGAAGCACAAATGGAGATGAATGAAGACCTCATTCACCAGATGGAAGACAAGAACAAACAGCTTAACCAGTTTGCTTACATAGCCTCTCACGATTTGCAAGAACCCCTGCGTACGGTAGATAACTTTATTGCACTTTTTGAAGAAGATTACGGCGAAAAATTAGACGGTGAGGCTGGCACCTATTTTGATTTTATAAAAGGAGCCACTGCTCGCATGAAGAGTCTTATTACAGGTTTACTCAATTACAGCAGACTAGGCCGATCTGGGACTCGTTCAAAAATAGATCTCAATAAACTGTTAGACGACATTAATAAAGATCTAGGCACTCGCATAGAAGAGAGTGGAACAGTTATTACTAAGGACACACTCCCTACGGTATCTGGTTATCCTGTAGAATTACGACAACTTTTTGTAAACTTAATTACAAATGCCATCAAGTTTACTCCACCAGAACGCTCTCCAAAAATTCATATAAGTGTAAGCGACTCGAGACTTTACTACACGTTTAAAGTTTCTGATAATGGATTAGGTATTAAAAAAGAGCACTTAGATAAGATATTTAATATGTTTACACGCCTTCACAGTGCAAAAGAATACGAAGGAACAGGTATAGGTCTTGCCTTCTGTCAAAAAATAGTTGAATTACATAAGGGAAAAATAAGTGTTGCATCTACCGTAGGTGAAGGCAGCACATTCACATTTACTTTAAAAAAATAAGAACATGCAACCACTAAGAGAGATATTACTTATAGATGATTCTGAGTCTGATAACTTTGTACACTCACGTGTAATAAAAAAGGCAAAAGTGACTGCAAAAGTGACTATCAAATATTCTGGCGAGGAAGGGCTTACTTATCTTAAAACTCTGATAGATGAAGATTATCCACGTCCTGATCTTATTTTCTTAGACATTAACATGCCTGGCATGGATGGCTTTGAGTTTTTAGAGCATTATGAAGAATTAGAAGACGTACAAAAAGCAGGAGTGGTGATTGCTATGCTCACTACCTCTACTTCTCCAGTAGATAAAAAGAAGGCCGAAAAGTATGACCTCTTGCAACATTTTGACAACAAACCCCTTACTCAAGAAAATCTCTTTAAAATTTTAAAAGAGCAATTTCCAGGACGTTTTGATGATTAATTCCCCTTAATCCTTGTCCATAGATTACCTAATACGGTATCCATATTTGACGTGTCTGGACGATCCTCTGTGGCTGTGATTGTACCGTCATTTTCCTCTAGCTTGTATCTAAAAACAAATTGAGGATTATCTGGATTTATGGCAATAAGCCCAAAACGGAGGTCATTATAAATCCACTTATCTTGATTTCTTTCTAAAATATACCATCCTTCAGAAATGGTTATAAGCCGTTGTACTTCTGACGTATTGATAAGCGCTTCACTTTCTGAGCGCTTTTTAGGATATGCCTTAAAAGTGATGGGCTTGGAGTCAAATAGAGAGTAATCACCTATAAGATAATTTTCGCCTGCATCTACATTTATATTCCACAACACCGTGTTCATTGGGGCTGGGCGCGTTGAGATTTGGGTATATGCTATGCCCTGCTGCTCAAGATTTTCAACCACTTTTTGATGGGCGATATACTTTATTACAACCGTTAGTAATAAATATGCAGTGCTTATATAAATACCAATGTTGTTTATACGCTTTCGCGAAAGCGTACCACGTTTTCTAGTAGCTGCAATAAGAACACATATTAAAAAAGGAACGGTGTATAGCGGATCTATAACAAAGATGCTATTAAAAGCAACTCTCCAATTAAATGGCCAAAATATTTGTGTTCCCCATGTAGTAAATGCATCTAGCAATGGATGTGTAAAAAGACCCCAGAAAAAAAGCTTTGACCATCCTTGCCACCCCACATCTGGTCGTTTTTTGAGTTGATGAACAATCCAACCAAGTAAGGGTGCTGCGAGAATAGAAAATACAACACTATGGCTAAAGCCACGGTGCATCTCTGTCGCTGTGATAGTATCTGTGAGATATCTCCATACAATGTCAAGATCTGGTATGGTACCCGCTACGGCTCCCCAGAGCATTGCTCTATTACCTATCTTTTTGCCAAGTACCGCCTCGCCTACTGCGGCACCAAGAACTATCTGAGTTAAACTATCCATACAATCTTATTAAATACTATTATGACACAATCCCCATTTTCTTCAATAAGAAACTAGCATTCATGTTCTGACAAATACCTTCCTTAAAAGTGTAATCAAAGAACAATTCGTCATTTATTATTTGTGCGTCAAAGTAGTAGTTCTTCACCTCCTTAAGATCATTTGCCGCCTCACATAAACTAAGGTCGTGCGTAGCAATAATACCAGTTGCTCCTGCACCTACAAGCTTATCTATAAACTTACGAGAACCCTCTGCCTTATCTGTACTGTTAGTTCCTTTTAAAATTTCATCTAAGATGATAAAGTAACGATCTGTTTCTATCTGATCTACAATAAACTTAAGACGTTTGAGTTCGCTGAAGAAGTAACTCTCATCATCTGTAAGACTATCTGTGGTGCGCATACTAGTAATTAACTTTATAGGCGTATATGAAGCGCTCGTTGCAAATATGGGCAAACCTACGTTACCCATCACAACCTGTAAGGCTACCGTTCTTAAGAAGGTACTTTTACCAGCCATATTTGCTCCTGTGATGATAAAGAACTCATCATTCTTTATAGTGATATCATTACGCACAGCAGTTGTAGGATCAAGAAGAGGATGCGCTGCTCCTGTGGTAACTAATGTAGTTCCAGTTTCGGTAATCTCAGGAAATACATGACCTTCATGGTTAAAAGTATAATTACCCAGACTGTTATAAGCATCAAAGAAGGAGATTACTTCAAACCAATCTTCAACCGCATCGCGATGTGTTGCAATCCACCTTTCAATGTTGTGTACAATACTTAAATCTCTAAGAAAAAACCCATTAGATATGAGTCCAATTATAAAATTATTACGCTGATCAAGTGCGTCTAAATGTTTTGAAAAAGCTCTCAAAATGGACGAACTTGATTGCTCTGATGTAATGACCATCTTGCGCTTATTTACTAGCAAATCACTCGCAAATTCTTGCTCCTCTATTCTAGATAATAAGCTCGCATATTGTGTAAATGTGGTTTGAATCTTACCTGTATGTGCAGAGAGCATATTAATTCTCCCAAAGAACCTCCCGCTTATCAATAAACCTATCCCAAATACTACAAATACCCACCATCCAGCAATAAAACCTATAAAATAAGCTGCTAGTGTAAGTAATGAGATTACAGAAAATATACGCGAGATAAGTTTCATTTGTTTAGGCACAAAAGAGGTGTACTCTTTTAACCAAAGCAGTACACTATCTGCAGATAAATCTGTGGTAACTAATGATGCGATTGCACTAAATAATTGTCTCCACTCTGGCAGCTCACCTAACTCTTTTACAGCTTCTTGCTTTTGTGATATTCCCTCAATATCATTTGAAAGAAGCATGGAAGCAAGTTTTGAAGAACCACTATCAAGGGCAGTTCTATTAAAGTATTGAAAGAAAGAGCCACGCCCAAAAAGGTCTATATCTTGGCTAAACACATGCTCTGGATTATGAAATTCACTCCCATCTGGCAGGTCATAAAAATCCCTACTTAGTACTTTTAATTCTGTCTCATTGCGCTCTAGAAGTGCTTTAGTAAGATCACGCTTGTGCTGCAACTGGCTGTGCCGACTCACAAGTAGTAAAAAAGCAATAATACCCACGATTATACACCCCATAAGGAATTGCGTGTTACCTAGTGTGAAGTACACACTCGCTCCTGTAGCTAAGAACACTGCGAGCCTTATGGTACTTGAAATATTGAGTTTGCTTTTAATCTCAGATAATTCCTTCTGATATGTTTTAATTTGTCCTTCATAGAAGGCTGTAGGTGCTGTCATATTATAGAGCCGCAAGTTCGGCTTGTTGTTTTTTTGTCATTTTTGATACGACAAGATTGTAAGAATGGTCAATAAGCTCTGCTAATAATCGTGGTGGTAACTCTTCCAGAACACAGGTATTCCAGTGAGTTTTATTCATATGCCATCCAGGAATGATAGCTCCATCGTGAGTCTCTCTCAAAATGAGAGCTCGATCTGGATCACATTTTAAATTTGCCGAGAGTGGAATTCGTTTTAAAGAGCAAAGTGCAAACATTTTACCCATCACTTTAAAAACTAGGGTGTCTGCATCAAAAGGCAACTCCTCCGTGACTCCTTTTTTATCAAGGCAATATGTTCTAAACGCTTCTATATTCACTTGGTAATTATTGTTGCTTCTACGAGTTCATCTTCTACAGGCGGCTCAAACCAGGTTTCCATAAACTCAAAATCTGCCGCCGAAACGTCAAATTCGTAGGTGGCTCCTTGCTCTTTATTGCGCTGTTGTACTCTTTCTTTTCTTATTTCTTTATCAATATCAAGAAAGTGAAGCTCGTAAGGTATTTGGTGCGCTTTCGCGAAAGCGTAAAAACGTTCTCTTCTATCTCGCTTTGCAAATCCAAGATCTAAAATTGCGGGAGTATCCGCCTCTTCGAGCTGTAATACTAGTGATTGAATCATCTGGTCGCTACGCGCTATGCGTTCTAAAAACCAATCAACTCCGTCTGTCTCTTGTTTATCATCAAGAAATAGTGTCTTATTCCAATGATCAATGGAAAATAAGATACCATTAACGCTTTTCTTAAGATCTAATGAATACGTAGTTTTTCCTGCTCCTGTATTTCCAGTAATAAGATAAATCACTAGGAGTCCAGTTTCTTAGTCTCATTACTCGCAGGTATTTCAAGCGATGAGTAGTCTAATTTCCAGCCTATAGTTTCTACAAGTTTTTGCATTAACTGTACCGTTTCTAGCGCCTGTGTTTTTGCTTCTTCAAAGAGTCCGCTTTGTGGGATTTTATCGCGTATGTGCTGCTTTGCCTCTCTGTTTATCTCTGTAAGATCTGTGCTAGTAAAAGGATTTGCCCAGCCTTCTTTTTTATCATAATACTTAAAATCTGTCTCCACAGAAAGCAACTCTGGCTCTGGGAAATTGAAAAGTTTAATGGTTCTATTCTTATCATCTGCCTCCATTTTAATCTTAGTAAGATCAAAACCTATGTGTGCTTTTGCATCTATGAGTACGATGGCTTTTTTTGAACCTAGTAATAGATTCATCCATTTATTTTTTAAACTTTCGTAATGATATATCTCTGCAAAGTCGCCTTCTACAGTGATGAATTTACACACCGTTCTTATGCGCTCCATAAGCACCACAGACTGTGCTTGAGCATCTGGAGTTTTAGATTTTCCAGAGATAAAGTTAAATACAAAATAAGAGAGAATCGCTCCTACGGCGAGCCCTATAAATACTAATTCCATAAAGTAAAGATACTAAAAGCGCTTAAAGACTTCACCATATAAAATGCCAGCAACCACAAAGGGAAACTGGCATGATAATTCGATATCAAGAATCTTTGATCTAGTCTTTTATTTACTCTCAGACTTAAAGCTTTGTATTGCCGCATTAGGCTCCATAATGGTATAACCTTTCCAAAAATTAGGATCATAATTAGATAAGTATGTTGCCTCCATCTCTTTAATTTCCTCTACAGCATCGTACGTACTTTGATCAATACTAGTAGAACTAAAAATGACTAGCTCCTTTTTTGAATAGCTAGTATTTGCTATTTCAATCTCCATCGCTACTTCATTTTGCTTGCGGCGACCTCCTACATTTTTGTTTTTTTCAATGATTTTCAAAGGTCTATCTATACCTATGCGCTCTCCGTTTTCTAACTCCATAAATCGCAAGGAATAACCACCATTATCATCTTTTGCATAGATGCTTTTTCCCTTATATAAATACTTCTTATAGCTTATACCGAACATCCCAAAACTTGACAGCTTGCGCACATTCTCATACTCTAGACGCATTACTGCAAAGTCATCCGTATTTACATATAAGGTTCCTTTAAAATCTTTTCTTCCCTTAGGTTCAAAGTCTATTACATAAACAATATCATCACCTATTGCCGTAAATTTTCTTTTAGTAAAACGATAACGATTTGCTTTGGTTAAAAAGTCAAGCTTTGTATCCTCTTTATAAAACATAGCCTCAAACAGATCAGAAAGGTCAGATTTTATGCTTTCTGTAATGGCTTGCTCCTTGTCATTTTCCTCTTGCTCTGTATCTACCTCTATTTTAAGTCCGCCATTTGAGCTACCCATTTTTGTTGAGTCATCTACTTCAATGGTGGTTCCTATAATTCCAGATTTTATTTTAAAATAAGAATCTGCTTTTACATTTTTCTCAACAATTTCTTCAAGCCTTTTTCCAAAACTCTCTACCCCTACATCTTTTTTAGTTTTGTCATAGAGCTTTGCGGCTTTATCAATAACTAGCTTTTGATTGTCATAATTACCAGAAAGTGTTCCTACAGACTCACTGTAGTAATCACTCTTCTTTGCTACAGACCCCACTAGACTATCCATAAAGACTTGGTTAAATTCTGGAATAGTCGTTTTTTCTACTTCGATATCCATTTTATCAATACGATCTGACTCAGACTGTCTGAAGAATATTTTTTTCTCAGTGAGCGCATTAGGATAATTGACAGCTATGTTTTCTTTAACTCGCTCTATAATTTCCTCTGCATCCAGCGGATTATTTGTGAGAAACACATTTTCTAATTCGTTTGTTTTTACACGCAGTGATATAATGGTATCCATCACTTTCTTAGGAAAAATAGCCACCTCTTCATATCCCATAGATGAGATATACACAGAATCCCTAAGTGTAGATAGCTTATGCTCTCCAAGAGTAAAGATGCCTTCTTCGTTGGTAATTGTACCTGTGTTTTTAGATAATTTTACAGTTGCAAAAGGAATGGGCTCTTTAGTCCTTTCATCAATTACGGTTACACTATAAGATTGTGCTACCGCCGTAGCAGCGCAGGTTATTGTAAGTAATGTGAGAATGAATTTTATAAGTGTCGTCATAAGATGGTTATTTAATATATAGACGCTGGAAAAATTAAAATGGTTGCCTAAACTATTAAAATGACGTCTTTACTATCAATATGTTACGCTCTAAAACCAAAAAAAGCGTCCATCGGGACGCTTTTATTATTCTTCTTCTTTCTCTTTAAGAGCTTTCATCTTTTCTTTTGCTTCGAGTAATCGCGCTTCACTAGCGTCTTTTTTCTCGCGCTCTTTCTTTTTCTTACGATCCATAAGCTTAGAATGCTTTGCTTTATTTTTCGTATTCTTAGGTGTTCCTCGTTTTGCCATGGTGCAAATATAGTAAAGGTTAGGTATTCGCTTTCGCGAAAGCGGTCTTCATCTCCACAAAGGCTACTACAGGATCATCTGCATTCCATATACCACCTAGCGCTCCTACTCCTTTAAAACCAAGTTTTAGTGCTTCTGGAGTTGTGGTTGCATTTATTCCTCCCATGCCCACAATATCCTTATTAATGTGACGCACATCAAAACCTCTTCCTTGCATATCACTTTTAGAAATTGCCGAAAACACAGGACTTAATAATGTATATGCAAAACGCACTGCTTGCGAAGCAAGATCTTGAGGCTCGTGATAAGAGGAAGACACAATATTTCCTTTGCTAGTAAATGAGATTACATAGTCCTCTAGACGGTCACCTTGTGCTCTCCACATCGCTTCCTCTAGATGCACACCCATAATGTTAAATTGATTACACAGCTCTTTATGAAAGTTGTGCGTCATTATACGATTATGATATGCACTATCAACCATATTCAAGTATGCTATGTGCTCATCAAGACTTGCATCTGGTTTTCTAAGATGAAAATGAGATAATCCAGCTTCAAAGAGTTGATGAAGCGTCTCTATCTCACTTTCGCTTGTTTTCTCCGAAGAAATTAATATGATCATCTATGCTGTTTTTACCACCTCAACAATAACACTTTTCTCCAGCACTCCAGATTGTCTCCACACCTGCTTACCTGCTTTATAAAGAATCATAGTAGGTACTCCACGCACATTATACTGTGCAGCAAGCGGCTGATTTTTATCTACGTCTATTTTTATAATTTTCACTTGATCACCTAGCTCATCTTTTACTTGTTCTAGTATTGGACCTAATGTTTTACAAGGCCCGCACCATGTTGCATAAAAGTCTACTAAGACGGGCGTTTCAGATTGGATTATATCAAAAAAGGATGATTTCATCGTTGTGTATATTTTAGATTTATTGAAATATAATAAAATCCCTCTGTACCATTAATGGCTTTAAGAGATTTATAACCTTAGTCGTTTTTGATGTGTGTTCCTTAATATCCAAACTAGCACATTTTTGAACCAGTAAACTCTCTCAAAACTACTCACACCTACAGCTCTAATCTTCAAGCACCACCGTTCACATTTTTTAACAATGGATGGTTAAGGTTTATTAATTGCTTTTACAAAAAGGCAGTTTCAAATTATCTTTAAGTGAACATTAAAAATTATAATCATGAGTAATACAACACCTAATCCAGAGAAAACAAGTAAAAAAGAACAAGCGATTAATCTAGAGGCCACTCACGGCAAAGAGATTAACTATCAGGTAAAAGATAAAAAAGAGTTTACCCAACCACGAGATAATCTAAAGAGTTAATTAATCACTCACTATATATAAGAAACCCCGAAGAAATAATCTTCGGGGTTTCTCATGTTATAATAGCGCGTTGTCTTTTACGCTCTTCACCACCTCAGGGTTAAGAAGTGTACTTATATCTCCTAGATTATCCCCTTCTCCGGACGCAATCTTGCGTAGTATGCGACGCATGATTTTACCAGATCGCGTTTTAGGTAATCCATTTGTAAATTGGATTTTATCAAGCTTAGCAATCGGACCTATTTTTTCTGTAATAAGCTGATTAATCTCCTTGCGTAAATTATCGTGATCACGCCCTTCTCCAGTCTCCTTTAACGTTACATAACCATACAAAGCATTTCCTTTAATAGTATGAGGAAAACCTACAATTGCACTTTCGGCAACAGCTGGATGTTCATTAATAGCATCTTCTATAGGTGCTGTACCTAAGTTGTGACCAGAAACGATAATGACATCATCTACACGTCCTGTGATTCTATAATAACCCGTAGCATCTCTCAAAGCACCATCTCCAGTAAAATACATATTATCAAATGCCGAAAAATACGTGTCTTTATACCTTTTGTGATCTCCCCATATCGTTCTAGCTATACTAGGCCATGGAAATTTAATGCACAATTTTCCTTCTACTTGGTTTCCTTTTATTTCTTTGCCTTGTTCATCCATTAAGCAGGGTTGTATTCCTGGTAATGGCAAAGTTGCAAATGTGGGAATTGTAGGCGTTGCAAAGGGGATAGGGCTGATCATAATCCCACCGTTTTCAGTTTGAAACCAGCTATCAACAATTGGACATTTTTTCTTCCCTATATTATCATTATACCAGTGCCAAGCCTCTTCATTTATGGGCTCACCTACGGTTCCTAATACTTTTAGAGATGATAAATCATACTTCTCCACATAACTCAAGTTTTCCTTTGCAAGTGCTCTTATCGCCGTGGGAGCAGTATAAAACTGGCTTACTTGATGTTTATCTATTATTTCCCAAAAGCGACCCCAGTCTGGAAAACTAGGTACGCCTTCATAAAGTACCGAGGTTGCACCATTTGCAAGTGGCCCGTAGACAATATAACTATGCCCAGTAATCCATCCTATATCTGCACTACACCAATACACATCATCTTCTCTATATTGGAATACATTTTTAAATGTATATGCACTATATACCATATAGCCAGCGGTAGTGTGCAACATCCCCTTAGGTTGGCCTGTAGAGCCAGAGGTGTATAAAATGAATAGAGAATCCTCTGCTTCCATAGTTTCGGCAGGGCAATCTGTTGATGCTTCCTTTAACAGTGGTGCTACCCACTCATCACGCCCATCTTTCATTACTACATTGCCACCAGTGCGTTTAACAACAAGTACGCTCTGAACAGATGGAGTATTTTCTAATGCCTCATCCACAATACTCTTAAGGTCAATCGTTTTATTACCTCGATATGAGCCATCACTTGTAATCACCATCTTACAGCTTGCATCATTAATACGAGTACTTAATGCAGTACTAGAAAAACCGGCAAATACTACTGAATGCACCGCTCCTATACGAGCACATGCAAGCATAGATACCGCAAGTTCCGGTATCATGGGTACATAAATACACACGCGATCACCGCGTGTCACACCTTTAGCCTTAAGCACATTTGCAAACTTGCACACGCGCTCATGCAGGTCTTTATAAGTAATATGTTCGGCAGGATCAGCAGGATTATTAGGCTCAAAGAGCAATGCTGTTTTATCACCACGAGTGTAGAGATGTCTATCGAGACAATTTTCTGTAATATTTAATTGGGCTCCATCAAACCACTTTACTTCTGGCTTTTTAAAATCCCAATCTAATACGGTATCCCAGCGCTTGCGCCAGACAAAGTTTTCTTCGGCAATTTCTTCCCAGAATTGCTCAGGCTTGTCTACAGACTTTCGGTAGACTTGAAAATACTCTTCTAGATCTTTTATGTGGTAATTACTCATTATGTATCTATTTGATTGATAAAAGATATAGAGTATGACGCTAATAATGAAAACATTTAACGCTTTCGCGAAAGCGCACCAAAGACAAACCATCCTAATATTACCATAAATTCAAAATCTCAACTAGTTAAGGCTCAAATATGCAACAGAGAGCCTTTTTATAACATGAAAATTATTCATTGCTGATAATTAGCGGCTTATAAAAAATATCACAGAGATTTTGGAAAATAAAAAAATCTAAGTAAACCACCCCTATAATCGACAAAAAGCAGTATTTTCAAGATTAAAAGAATATTATTAGTTAATTAAATCCATTTTTTGACATAAAACATACTCTAGGGATAATTTCTTAAATTATCATTCCCAAATCAAAATTTATGACTAGACTAACTACAATACTTCTAGTTGTTTTAAGTACTGTATATACTTTTAAATCCTACAGTCAAGAGACAATCTCTCAAGAAGAAATTCTTTCAATAAAAGAAAAGCAATTTACTATTGCAGAGATAGACTCTCTGATGCCGTCAATTCTCACCCTTTTCAATGAGTCCAGTTATGAAAAAGTAATTGAGATAGTACCACATCTTCTAGATAATGCTAAGAGAGTCAAATCACCTATCACTACATCTCGTTTAAGAAGTATTCTAGGAAATGCATTTATACAAGTAGACAATTTTCAGGGTGCCGAAGATCTTTTTAATAACGCCATTGAGGAAAATAAAAAATCTAATGACACCTTTAATTTGGCAAGAAATCTTACTAATCTGGGGAACACTTTTTTTGAGAAAGATCCAGAAAAGGCCATCACTTATTTTGAAGAAGCACTCGCCATAAGCCCAGAAATTGAAAATAGTATCATGATTGATTTTATATCAAATAACAACCTAGCAGAACTATACGTCATAAAAGGGCAACCTAATGAAGCGCAATACTATCTAAATCAAGCAAAAGAATTGCTAACAAAAGATGACTTTAATGGAAGGAAAAACAACTTTGAAGGGACCGTCTATCACGTTCAAAGTTCTATCTATCTATTACAAAATAAACCCAAAGAGGCGATTAATGCAATTAACTACTCTATGGAGATCGCTGGTAATGAGCAAGATGACAATTACAAAATTGATAATTATAAAAACCTAATGAAAGCCTATGAAAGCTTAGGTAACTACGAGCAAGTAAATAACATACGTAAAACCTATGATGTACTCGTCGAAAAGAGATATGAAGCAAACAAGATAAAGCAGCAAAAAAATGCTACCTCTCGCTTTAATCTCAATAAATTTAAACAAGAACTACGAGCCTCTAAATTAGAAAATGAGCTCGCGCTTCAAAAGGCTGGTGAAGACAAATTACTTTTAAGAACTTCACTCGTACTAGCGGCAATCTTACTCTTATTTATCGGAACTTTATTATATGGAAGGAAAAAACGAAACAGGCTTCTTGATAATTTAAAATCAAAAAACAAACAATATCTACAAGCTAAAAAGAAATCTCAAAAGCTAGCCAGAAGCAATACTAAATTCCTTTCTACAGTAAGTCACGAATTAAGAACTCCGCTCTATGGAATTATAGGACTTTCATCTGTATTTCTTGAAGACCCAGCACTCAAAAGTCATGAGGAAGATTTAAAATCCCTAAAATTTTCTGCCGACTATCTCCTAGCACTCGTAAATGACATATTGAGCTTAAATAAGTTTGCCTCAAAAGAAGGCGAGCGCGTCCAGAAGACTAACTTTAGACTACATAAATTAATACCTCACATCGTACAAACTCTTGAGTTTATAAATAAGAAAAACAATAACACTACTAAGGTAATTATTGACCCTAATATTCCAGACACTTTACTGGGCGATAAAACTAAAATCTCTCAAGTCCTCATGAACTTATCGAGTAATGCCAGCAAGTTTACAGAGGATGGCACAATCACCATAAAGGCAACACTACAAGAAAAGAATAAAGATGTAAACAGTATTCTCTTTAGTATAGCAGACACAGGACAAGGCATTGCCAAAGAAGAACAAGAAAAAATTTTTACTGAGTTTGCTCAAGTAGGGGCCAGTTCAGACCATCAAGGCACAGGCCTAGGTCTTCCTATTGTAAAAAAGATTTTACACATACTAGGGAGTAAATTATCACTAGTAAGCAGTCCAAATAAAGGTTCTACTTTTTCATTTACAATTGACCTAGAAACTGGATCCGACTCCTACCTAGAAGTTCAATCAGATATCTCAAGCTATGAACGTCTCAAAGGCAAAAAGGTACTTATAGTAGACGACAATAATATTAACCAACTTGTAACTAAAAAAGTACTTGAACAATACGGTATAAAAAACGAAAGTGCCAGTGATGGACAACAAGCTGTGAGCGCAGTAAAGAATAATGCCTATGATTTCATATTGATGGATATTAACATGCCTATTATGAATGGTATTGACGCAAGTATTGTTATAAGAAAGTTTGACAGTATAACTCCTATCATTGCTCTTACAGCCACAAGCTATAAAGAAGGAGATAAAGAACTAACAAAACACGGCATTAACAATAGCATACTCAAACCCTATAAGACAGAGATTCTCTTAGACATGCTCTTAATGCATAGCGTGTGATATATACATTTTTACTCAACCTTGTTTTCCTGCTTTATAAAGTATCATCGTAGGTACTCCTCTTACAGTATATTGTGCTGCTAGTGGTTGATTTTTATCTACATCAATCTTCACAATTTTGACTTGAGGCCGAGCTCTTCTTTTACTCGCTCCGAATATAGATCCTAATGTTTTACAGGGTCGACACCAAGTAGCATAAAAGTCTACAAGAACTAGAATTTCAGATTAGATGATTTCAAAATTGTTTTTTTGAAATATACCAAAATGCACCTATTACTGTAGAGGTTTAAAGAAATTTCTAATCATTTATACCAAACTCAAAAAGTCCCAAAGATTTTCTCCTTGAGACTTTGTTATACCTATAATAATACGTTATCCATAACATCCTTTACAGTCTCAGGATTAATCAATGTGCTTATATCTCCTATGTTATCAACATCTCCTGATGCTATTCTGCGCAGTATACGTCGCATTATCTTACCAGAACGTGTCTGAGGTAATGCACTTGTAAATTGAATTTTATCTAGTTTTGCAATAGGTCCTATTTTTTCTGTAATAATAAGATTAATTTCTTTTCTAAGATGATCATTATCAATACTTAATCCAGAATCTTTTAGGGTTACATAACCATACAAAGCGTTTCCTTTTATATCATGTGGAAAGCCAACAATAGCACTTTCGGCAACCGCTGGATGTTCATTGATAGCATCTTCTATAGGTGCGGTTCCTAAGTTATGACCGGATACAATAATCACATCATCTACACGCCCTGTAATACGATAATAACCAGTTGCATCACGTAATGCTCTATCTCCCGTAAAATATTTATTTTCAAATGTTGAAAAATACGTGTCTTTATACCTTTTGTGATCACCCCATATCGTTCTAGCTATACTAGGCCATGGAAATTTAATGCACAATCTTCCTTCTACTCGATTTCCTTTTATTTCTTTGCCTTGTTCATCCATTAAACAGGCTTGTATTCCTGGTAATGGTAAGGTTGCAAATGTGGGAATTGTAGGCGTCGAAAATGGAATAGGACTTATCATAATTCCTCCCGTTTCTGTTTGCCACCATGTATCGGCAATAGGACAATCTTTTTTCCCTACATTATTATTATACCAATGCCAGGCTTCCTCATTGATGGGTTCACCCACTGTACCTAATACTTTAAGGGATGTTAATTTATATTTTTCTACATAACTCAAGTTCTCCTTGGCAAGCGCTCTTATTGCTGTAGGTGCCGTATATAGTTGACTTACTTGATGCTTATCTATAAGCGCCCAGAAACGCCCCCAATCTGGAAAATTAGGTACTCCCTCATAAATTATAGAGGTAGCTCCATTAATTAATGGACCATAAACGGTGTAACTATGTCCTGTAATCCAACCTATATCTGCACTACACCAAAATACATCATCTCCTTTATATTGAAATACATTTTTAAATGTATAGGCCACATTAACCATATATCCAGCGGTAGTATGTAACATCCCTTTAGGTTTACCAGTAGAACCTGATGTATATAAAATGAAGAGTGGATCTTCTGCCTCTAGAGTCTCGGCAATACACTCTATTGATGAATTTTCTAATAATGGAGCTAGCCACTCATCACGTCCTTCTTTCAATACTACCTCACAGCCTGTACGTTTTACTACAAGTACATCCTCCACAGAAGGAGAATTATTTAAAGCATCATCTACAATAACTTTAAGATCTACCTTTTTAGTCCCACGATATGAACCATCACTCGTAATTACCATCTTACAACTCGCATCATTAATACGAGTGCTTAAGGCTACACTAGAAAATCCAGCAAATACTACAGAATGTATAGCTCCTATACGTGCACATGCCAACATAGAAACAGCTAGTTCTGGAATCATAGGTAGATAAATACAAACGCGATCTCCACGCTTTATCCCTTTAGATTTAAGCACATTTGCAAATTTACATACACGTTTATGTAAATCTTTATAACTAATATGCTCCGCAGCTTCACTAGGGTCATTAGGCTCAAAAATAAATGCGGTCTTATCTCCATGATGATTAAGGTGCCTATCGATACAGTTTTCTGTTATATTAAGTTGAGCACCATCAAACCATTTTACTTCCGGTTTTTCAAAATCCCAATCAAGTACCGAATCCCAGTACTTACGCCAGACAAAATTTTCTTCAGCTATTTCTTCCCAAAATTGCTCTGGATCATCTACAGCCATTCCATAGACCTGGAAATACTCTTTAAGTCCTTTGATATGGTAGTTACTCATAATATGAAAATAATTTAATGATGTATTTCAATATGCATAAGTCGAAAATTTTTCATCTACTTGCAATAAAATTTACATTTTAAAGAAAAAAAAATTATATAATAAATTTATGTAGATTTTTTTTCATCAAAATATATGTAGCACTTCAGAACTGTCTATTCTCATATTATTTTTCCAATTTGTATTCGCATAAAGACCAAAGTAGCCGAATAAATTATTTATGATCTGTATCGTAGCATTCTTTGTTGCCCAGCTAAAAGATTTCATACCGAGCGATTATTTTTTAAAGTCTAGCAAAAAAATAATCTCATATTTGTTTAAATAAACGATTCAAGTAATAAACACTTCAAAACCAGATTATTAAAAAAAAAAACACAAAGCACTGATTATCAGTAATAAAAACAATTTCAATTACTTACAAACGTTTACAAACGACTATAAACGTAAGTAAACGTTTAAAAGTCGGCTAGAGCTTGTGAGCTGTCGCATATTTGCAGTGTTCTTATGTACAAGTGGTTATTATAATTCGCTTACTAAGAATAAATGATTTTTTTCGAGAACGGCTCGAGAAAGAAATATAACTTAATTTGGTAGGCTTAACCTACTCAAGAAAAACACATTATTATGAACGCATTACGCAACAAAGTACAGTTAATTGGAAGATTAGGTCAAGAACCAGAAATCACAACATTTCCTGATGGAAATAAAATTGCCAAGTTCTCCATGGCAACAGATGATTCTTACAAAGACAAGAATGGTCAGAAAGTAGAACGTGCTTACTGGCACAACATCGTAGTACGCGGCGGTCTTGTTAAAGTAGTAGAAAGCTACATTCAGAAAGGACAAGAAATTGCGATAGAAGGTAAACTTACTAATCGCTCTTGGGAAGATAAAGATGGTATCAAAAGATATATGACAGAGATTGTTTGTAACGAGTTATTGATGCTTAGTAAAAATAACTAATCTTACATTTTTAATAAGAAAAGGCGCTCTTACGGGCGCCTTTTCTTATTAAAAGTTCATTAGGTTATCAATATCGCAATTACGTATATTTATATCTTAAAATACAAGCGATGAGCAACACCTATAAAACCACCGTTAATGAGGAGCATGAGTTCGAGGTTTCTCGTGACCAACTATCTCAGTTAGACGCGGTACCTACCTCTCCGGATTCTTACCATATTCTAGAGGATAACTCTTCTATTAAAGCAACTGTGGTCTCCTCAGATTTCAGCAAAAAGACGTACAACATTCAGGTAAATAGCAACAATTATGAAGTTGTTATTAAAGACGAAATTGACATTCTTATTAAAGAGATGGGCTTCACGGTAGGAGGTTCAAAGCAGCTCAACAATCTCATTTCTCCTATGCCAGGTCTTATTATTGATGTGCAGGTCTCTGCTGGTCAAGAAGTAAAAGAAGGTGACACGCTAGTGATTCTAAGCGCCATGAAAATGGAAAACAGCTTTGTATCCCATACAGACGGAGTTATCAAGGCCGTGCATGTTGTAAAAGATGACGCGGTAGATAAGGGGCAATTACTTGTAGAATTTGAAGAAGAAAAATAGATGAAAACTATAAAGAAAATATTAATTGCAAACCGTGGTGAGATAGCCATTAGGGTAATTCGCACTGCAAAGAAAATGGGTATTAAAACAGTAGCCATTTACTCTACTGTAGACCGTAATGCACCGCACGTGCGCTATGCAGACGAGGCCGTTTGCGTGGGTAATGCGCCTTCATCGGAGTCGTATTTATTAGGTGATAAAATTATCAAAGTTGCTCAAGAACTTAACGTAGATGCAATCCACCCTGGCTACGGATTTTTAAGTGAGAATTCCGCTTTCGCGAAAGCGGTAACCGAAGCACAAATGATCTTCATAGGCCCAGAGGCACACGCAATAGAAATCATGGGAAGTAAGCTCGCGGCCAAAGAAGCTGTAAAAGCATACGACATCCCGATGGTGCCAGGTATTGATGAAGCTATCACAGATGTAGAAAAAGCAAAAGCTATTGCTGCCGAAATAGGATACCCTATTCTTATAAAAGCATCTGCCGGAGGTGGAGGAAAAGGTATGTGCGTAGTAGAAAAAGACAGCGAACTAGCATCACAAATGAGTACGGCTATTAGCGAGGCGACTGCAGCCTTTGGCGATGGTTCTGTTTTTATAGAAAAATATGTGGCCTCACCTAGACACATTGAGATTCAAGTAATGGCAGATAATCATGGTAATGTGATTCACTTGTTTGAACGTGAATGTAGCATCCAGCGTCGTCACCAGAAAGTAGTGGAGGAAGCTCCATCTGTAGTCCTTACTCCGCAACTACGAGAAGAAATGGGACAAGCAGCAATAAAAGTAGCAAAAGCATGTAATTATCGTGGTGCAGGTACCGTAGAGTTCTTGCTAGACGATCAACACAATTTCTACTTCTTAGAAATGAATACTCGTTTACAAGTAGAACACCCAGTAACCGAACTTATCTCAGGTACAGATCTTGTTGAGTTACAGATACGCGTTGCTCGTGGTGAGAAGTTATCTATCGCTCAAGAAGACCTCAGCATTAAAGGACACGCATTAGAATTACGTGTGTATGCAGAGGATCCTCTCAATGACTTCTTACCTAGTGTAGGAAATCTATCTACTTACATTCTCCCAGAAGGAGAAGGTATACGAGTAGACAATGGATTTGAACAAGGAATGGATATTCCTATCTATTATGATCCTATGCTCTCAAAACTTATTGTTTATGCACCTACACGTGAAGAAGCTATAGAGCTGCTCTCTAAAGCCATAGATGATTATAAAATAGAGGGGGCGCAAACTACCCTTCCTTTCGGGAAATTTGTTTGTGAGCATGAAGCCTTCCGTTCTGGAAATTTTGATACACATTTTGTAAAAAATTACTATTCTCCAGAAGCTTTAAAAGAAGGTTTTAAGAAAGAAGCACGTATTGCTGCTCTTATCGCTCTTAAACAACATATAAAAGAACAAAATATCTTACGCCTACCAACTGTATAACCTATGGATGCTAACATTAAAACGCTCAACGAAAAAATTGAACTCGCTCACCTAGGTGGCGGGCAGAAACGTATAGACAAGCAGCATGAGAAAAAGAAACTTACTGCTAGAGAACGTATACATTACTTGCTAGACGATGGCTCTTTTGAAGAAATAGGTATTCTTGTAACCCACCGTACTACAGATTTTGGTATGGAAAAGGAAATCTATTATGGAGATGGTGTAGTTACTGGTTATGGTACTGTAAACGGTCGTTTGATTTACTTATTTGCACAAGATTTTACGGTTTTTGGAGGAGCACTCTCTGAGACACATGCAGAGAAAATTTGTAAAATAATGGATCTCGCCATGAAAACTGGAGCTCCATTAATAGGTCTTAATGATTCTGGTGGAGCACGTATACAAGAAGGTGTACGCTCACTAGGAGGTTATGCAGATATATTTTACCGCAATGTACAAGCTTCTGGTGTGATTCCGCAAATCTCGGCTATTATGGGACCTTGTGCGGGTGGAGCAGTATACTCTCCAGCAATGACAGACTTTACCATGATGGTAGAGAACACCAGTTACATGTTTGTGACGGGACCTAATGTTGTAAAAACGGTGACTAATGAAGAAGTAACCTCAGAAGAACTAGGTGGCGCAAGTACACACAGCTCAAAATCTGGTGTAGCACATATCACCTCTTCAAACGACGCACAATGTCTAGAAGATCTTAAATCTTTATTGAGCTACTTACCGCAGAATAATACGGAAACACCTAAGAATTTACCGTTTACACTTAAGGATGAAGTGCGCGACCAGCTTGCAACCATTATCCCAGATAGTGCAAACAAGCCTTATGATATGCACGAGGTAATCACGGGTATTATAGATGAGGACTCTTTCTATGAAATCCATAAAGATTATGCAGAGAATATTATTGTAGGTTTTGCTCGTTTAGGTGGTCGTAGTGTGGGAATTGTAGCAAACCAGCCTATGTTTCTTGCAGGAGTACTAGATGTAGATAGTTCGAAGAAAGCTGCTCGTTTTACAAGATTTTGTGACTGTTTCAATATTCCATTATTAGTACTTGTAGATGTTCCAGGTTTCCTTCCGGGTACAGATCAGGAGTGGAATGGTATTATTACAAACGGAGCAAAGTTATTATACGCACTTAGTGAAGCAACCGTACCAAGAGTAACGGTAATTACAAGAAAAGCTTATGGTGGTGCTTATGATGTGATGAACTCTAAGCACATAGGTGCAGACCTTAACTATGCATGGCCTAGTGCTGAGATTGCGGTAATGGGTGCAAAGGGAGCCAGCGAGATTATCTTTAGAAAAGAAATAAGCGCAGCAGATAATCCTGAAGAAAAACTACTTGAAAAAGAAAATGAGTATGCAGAGAAGTTTGCAAACCCTTATCGTGCCGCACAACGCGGTTTTATAGATGAAGTAATTATGCCACAAGACACGAGACGCAAACTTATCAAAGCATTTAGTATTTTAGAAAACAAGAAGGTGGAGCTTCCTAAAAAGAAGCACGGTAACATTCCTTTATAGCGTCTTATTTAAGAAAAATAAATACATCATTACTGTATAAAGAGGCGCTTTAATCAGCGCCTTTTTTAATTGGTATTAATAACTTTGTAAGATGGTTGCAACACAAGAATTACACTCCCTTTTAAAAACTCATTTTGGCTACGATAATTTCCGCCCTAACCAGCAAGAAATTATTGAATCTGTGTGTCGTGGAGATGACGCACTTGTTATTATGCCTACGGGTGGTGGTAAATCCATGTGTTTCCAATTGCCCGCACTTGCGCTAGATGGAGTTGCTCTTGTAATCTCACCTCTCATTGCCTTAATGAAAGATCAGGTTGATGCGCTACGTGCCAATGGCATAAAAGCAGCCTACTACAATAGTACACAACCTCTAGAAGAAACTCAGCAAGTATTAGCAGATTTACAAAGCGGCGCCATAGACCTCATTTATGTTGCTCCAGAGAGCTTACAAATGCTGGATGGCGCTTTGAATGCGGCGACCATTTCTTTAATTGCCATAGATGAAGCACACTGTATCTCATCATGGGGTCACGATTTTAGACCTGCATACACGCAACTAGGCTATCTAAAAAGACGCTTTCCACAAGCGCCACTTATTGCCCTTACCGCAACAGCAGACAGATCAACACAAGATGATATTGCAGACCAATTAGGAATAAGCAATGCAAAAAAGTACGTCTCTTCCTTTGATAGACCTAATCTCTATCTCGATGTAAGACCTGGCCAAAAACGTAATGACCAGATTCTTGATTTCCTTGAAGAGCACCCTGGAGAAAGTGGTATCATTTACTGTCTTTCTAGAAAAAGTACAGAGTCTCTAGCAGCCAAACTACAAGCTAACGGCTATAAAGCAGCTGCATACCACGCAGGAATGCATGCAGAGCAACGTTCAAAAGTTCAAGAAGATTTTATAAATGATACGACGCCCATAATTTGTGCTACCATCGCCTTTGGTATGGGAATAGATAAGAGTAACGTGCGCTGGGTGATCCACTACAACATGCCTAAAAATCTTGAAGGATATTATCAAGAAATAGGTCGTGCTGGACGTGATGGATTACCTGCCCACACCTTACTTTTTTATAGTTATGCAGACACCCTACAGCTAAGACAGTTTATAGACGGAGCAAAAAATGCCGACTACCAAATGGCTAAGCTTGACCGCATGCAACAGTATGCAGAAGCGCTGAGTTGTAGACGAAAAGTTCTTATCAACTACTTTGGTGAGTTTCTCTCTGAAGATTGCGGAAACTGTGACATTTGTAACAGTCCGCCGGCATATTTTGATGGCACTGTACTTGCTCAAAAAGTACTTTCGGGCGTTGCTCGTATGCAACAAAAAGAAGCGATGGGTACCGTAATTGACGTTTTAAGAGGTTCGCAAAACGCTCAAGTATATGACAAAGGCTATCAAGAAATAAAAACATACGGAGCCGCAAAAGATGTTCCCTGGAGAGACCTACAGCAATATATTGTGCAGCTTATCAATCAAGGGTTGTTAGAAATACGCTTTCGCGAAAGCGGAAGATTACTACTCACCCCACTTGCTAAAGAAGTATTATACGACGGGAAGAATATACAACTAGCTAAACTCACCAAAGTTAAAACCGAACCTGTTACCAAAGAACGCAAACCTAAAAAACCAAAAGGAACGCTCTTTGAAAAACTACGTGAACTACGCTCTGAACTGGCTAGAGATGCAAATGTGGCAGCTTATATCGTATTTTCTGATGCTTCCCTTAAGGATATGGAAGATCAAGAACCTGTGACTCAAAAGCAGTTTTTAGACATTCAAGGTGTGGGACAAGCAAAGATGGAAAAATATGGCGCAGATTTTATAAAGGTCATTAAAGAGCATGTCCAAAAACCAAAGCCTAAAAGCGGTAGTAAAACGTATCTAGAGACTAAGAAACTCATCCAGCAAGGCCTTTCTCTAGAAGAAATTGCAGAGACCCGTAAACTCACTATAGGCTCTGTGTACAATCACTTGATGAAGTTGCATGAAGAAGGTATGGAAGTAGATTTTTACCAGTTTATACAGCCTGTAGAAGTAAAGCAAATACACGACGCCATTTTAAAAGTAGAAGACGCAGATAAGCTCAAATCCTTTTATGAATACTTTAAGGAGGAGATGCCCTATTGGAAAATCAGACTTGCCTTATATTTAAAAGGTCAGTAGTTTTCTTTTTTGCCTATTTTTAAGGCTATGAAAGAATTTACGCTTTCGCGAAAAGTAGGCTTTATCATTGGCCCATTATTGTGCATTATACTACTTGCAGCACCTATAGAACTCATAAACCCAGCGATAGATAAGGTGATTGCTGTCGCTCTATGGATGATTATCTGGTGGGTTACAGAAGCTGTTTCCATCTCTGTTACTGCACTTATACCGCTTGCTCTGTTTCCGCTACTTGGCATAGGAGATATTAAGGATGTGGCGAGTAATTATGCAAATCCCATTGTGTATCTATTTTTTGGAGGATTTGTAATCGCGCTAGCGCTAGAAAAAGTTAACCTGCACAAACGCATAGCACTCTCTATTCTTAAAATCACAGGCACCAAAGCAAACGGAATTATACTGGGTTTTATGATTGCCACTGGTTTGATGAGCATGTGGATTTCAAATACGGCAAGTACTGTAGTAATGCTTCCCATAGCTGTTTCTGTCATACAACTTCTTATAGATGATGAGGATGGTTTTACAAAAAACGACCGCAACTTTGCCCTAAGCATTATGCTAGGTATTGCTTTTGGTGCAAACATAGGTGGGATGGCAACCTTGATAGGCACACCGCCTAACTCTGTAATGCTTGCTTTCCTTAATGAGAGTTACAATATAGATATAGGCTTTTTCCAGTGGATGAAAATGGGCGTTCCTTTTTCTTTCATACTTATGATCATCACATATTTTATGATTACAAGAGTCTTCTACAAGAATAACTTAGGTAATATCGGAAAGTCTGGAAATATCATACAGACAGAATTAGATAAACTTGGTCCTGTTTCAAAAGGAGAAAAAGTGGTGCTCATCATCTTTTTACTTACTGCGTTCTCATGGATGCTACGCTCTTATTTAAACAACTTGCTACCAGATATTACCCTTACAGACACGACCATATCTGTCATTGCCGCGCTACTTATGTTTATAGTTCCTATTGATTATAAGAAAGGTTCCTTTCCGCTTAATTGGGAAGATACTTCTCGATTACCT
The DNA here is from genome assembly GCF_003095655.1 of Dokdonia sp. Dokd-P16. Lineage (NCBI taxonomy): Bacteria > Pseudomonadati > Bacteroidota > Flavobacteriia > Flavobacteriales > Flavobacteriaceae > Dokdonia > Dokdonia sp. Dokd-P16. Next base: position 1,638,971 of record NZ_CP029151.1, on the reverse strand, counting down.
TGGGGAATTTTAATCCTCTTTGGCGGCGGTCTCGCACTTGCCTCTGGACTAGCACAATCTGGATTTATAGATATGATAGGTTCCTATATCTCACAGCAGGAAGACTGGAGTATGTGGGTGGTGACTGCCGTGCTTATTTTCTTAATGCTCTTTATGACAGAACTGATGAGTAATGTTGCACTTGTCACCATTTTAGTTCCGCTAGTGGTAGGTATTGCGATAGGGATGGATGTGCCCATTTTACAAATGGTAATTCCAGTGACCCTTGCTTCTAGTTGTGCATTTATGCTACCTATGGCAACACCGCCTAACGCGATAGTCTTTGCAAGTGGTCACGTACGCGTAGGCCAGATGGCACGTGTGGGTGTGGTTTTAAATTTAATCTCTGTAGGGTTGCTCTTTGCGCTGGCGTATTATGTGGTTCCGGTATTGTTTTGATATTTAATACTTAAGACTATATTTGTAAGAAAAATCATTCTATGAAGTTAAAATTACTTTTCGGTTTATTTATGTTTCAGAGTATCGTAGCTCAAGCTCAAGAAATTTTTACTGATTCATTTGCGGGGCAGGGAGCTCCATTTTCACTACACACTATTAATGATGAATTATATGTTGGACTCTTTGATGTGAACGCTAACAATATGGCTTACATTCAAAAGGTGCCGTTTAATAACCCTACTAATAAAATAACTGTTGCTGAAGCCCCGCCTGCAGTTGGCTTTATAAAACTCACTTATGATGAAAATTCCAACACTCTTATAGGTGGAACAGCAAGTACTTTGTACAAGCTAAATTTAAATGATGCCTTCCCAGTACAAGGAGAAGCGATTAACAACGCTGCGATAGATACCCAAATGGGTGTAGTATTATATAACAGTGTACTGTACTTTGTACGAGGTAATACAATTTTAAAATATTCTATAAATGACACTAACTACACGGAGACCATAGTTTTTGAGAATAATAACTCCACAATTATTGGAGAGGTTTTTAATAATGAGCTTTATTTCTTTGAGCGCACAGGAACCACAAACAACTTAGCCTTATATAAAATCAATATTAATGACAGCTCTCCAGATCCTATACTAGTTTCAAATATGGATGGTTATGCTGGATTTGTGCAAGATGTTTACTTAAAAAATAGTTTGCTATACGCTACAATTTCACTCTCGGCAAACCATAGTATCATTAAGTTCGATTTAGACAACGCGCTACCAATTAGTCCCGAATTTCTTTTAACTCCAGACAATGCTCCTTTAGGCATCACTAGCTATGAATCCAATCTATATTATATCACTGGATCACAGAATATTTTCTTAATAGAAGATCCAGAATTATTAAACACAAAAGATTTCAAGAGAGAAAATTCAATTGTTTATCCTAATCCTGCAGTAAACGATAGATTGTATATAAGTTCTGAATCAAGCCATAGATTTCAGTTAATTGACATCAATGGGAAAATAGTTTTACAAGGAACTCACAATCGCGAGGCAATTACCTTACACAACCTAAATTCTGGAGTGTACTTTTTGAAACTATTCAATAGAGATGGTGAAGTTCTAGAAACACAGAAGGTGATAAAAAACTAGCCACTGCGTACTATAGATTTTTGCAAAAGTAAATTATGATTTAACAGTATTTTTTTAAAATTACGCTTTCGCGAAAGCGTACTCATATTACAACTCCGTAGCTTGAATACCACTTACAGTAATACCAAGATCTGTGAGGGTTTTGGTTTTCTTCTCATTACCCGTAATCATTGTGATAGAACTCACTTCTAGGTATTTTAAAATTTTTGCAGCTGCGCTAAAATCACGATTATCCTTACGGAAACCTACAGCCTCGTAAGCATCTGCTTGAGCCATTCCTTGCTTTTTAAGTGGCAGTGTATTGAGTAGTGCATAATGTCCATTGCCCTTGCCCTCTTGTTCTAGCCAGATTACAATACCCTTTCCTTCACGTTCTATAAGCTGTTGCGAGATTTCCATCTGCTCACGGCAATCACATTCTATACTATTAAAATGATGAGCAAATATGCAAGAAGAATGCACTCTGCATAGCACATCTTCTTCTCCCGAGACATCTCCCATCACTAGCGCGTGACACTCCTTGACACCGTCATAAAAGAGAATTTCTTTATAGACACCATACTTGGTTTTAATAGTTCCTTCTGCAAGTTGTACGATCATTGTGTTGTGGTATTAACTAGTTTACTTTTTTACCATTTTGATAAATAACTCCTTATCTGCACGAGCAGCTACTGAGTTATCGGAAGTCTCCATTTTTTGAATATCAAAATGTTTTGAGAACAAGTTTTCATATTCCGCTACACTTCCTCCGTATGGTGGTCCTTTTTCGGTGAGTGGGAAGTTAAAAAGTAAGCCTACAAGTTTACCTTTTGGTTTAAGCAATGTGCGCATATGTGCGACGTAAGCAGGTCTTAATTCTGGTTGTAGTGCACAGAAAAACGTTTGCTCTATGACTACATCAAACTGCCCGCTGTATTTAAAAAAATCATCTTGTATAAGTTGCGAACTAGGAAAATCTGGCACTCTCTGTTTCAAATTTTCTAATGCAAGTTGAGAAAAGTCTACTACATACACATTTTTAAATCCCTGCTCCCAACAGTACTGCGCTTCATGACTATAACCGCCACCAGGAATTAAAATCTTTAATTCCTTATTTTCTAATTGATCGAGGTATGCTTTGATAGGTGGAGAGATTTCCTTTAAATCCCAGCCTGTGCTTCCCTCTGCATAGCGATTATTCCAATACGTTGAAGTAAGTTTCATAGATGCAGGTTTAGTTTTAAAGCAATATCTAGTATCTCGCAATTTAATTAAATTACGTGTAGCGAGTAATAAATGTAGTGTGTGTTACTTGTAGTTACGCTTTCGCGAAAGCGTACATAATCACATTACACAACTTCAGGACTCATAGGGATTGTAAAATAAAAAGTACTTCCTTTATTAATTTTTGAAGTCACCCAAATATTTCCTTTGTGTATCCCAACAATCTTTTTACAATGCGCAAGCCCTATTCCGGTGCCCTTATATTGATCTTTAGTATGCAATCGCTGAAAGATAGAAAAAATACGCTCCTGATGATCTTTACGAATACCTATCCCATTGTCTTTAAAAGAGAATTGCCACATCTTCTCATTAGGGTTCTCTAGGCTCGCAGTCTCGCTCACTTCGATATGTAATGTAGGTGATGTATCCTCTGCACAAAACTTTAAAGCGTTTGTGATTAAGTTTTGAAACAACAAGCGCAGCTCAATTTCAGAACCCATTAGGGTAGGAAGATTGGAATATGTAATAGTTGCATTTTTCCTTTTTATGAGTGCATAAATATCCTTCTCTAAGTCTTGTACCATCTTGTTACAATCTACCTCCGTAAAACTTCTAGTCTTACCTATGCGTGAGTATTCTAGCAACACATTTATAAGCTTTGCCATCCTCTCACTTGCCTCTTCTATAAATTCAAGACTCTGATTGCCTAAATCGTCAAACTGTGCACTATAATCATTCCTTATGAGCCCAATGAAGCTTGATATGGTATTGAGAGGTTCTTGTAAATCATGGCTTGCGATGTAGGCAAACTGCTCGAGGTCTTCATTTTTCTGACTGAGTTCTTCTGCCTGGGCTAGTATCTTTGCATTTTGCAATACAAGCTGTTTTGCAAGTTTGCTTTTACTTTGGTAATTCTTATAAATTATAAATCCTGCAACTAGAAATAAGAAGGCGATGATTCCTAAAAGCCAGTTGATGTTCTCTCTAAGAGATAGCTCTACAGACTGCTCATCAAGCGCTTTTTTCTGGACACTGAGATTTAAGTTTTGATTATCTATACTATCTTGATTGCGCTCTATTTCTTCTGCATTTTGAACTAAAATGCGCTGTCTTCTTTCAAGTTCTTCTAGTTGAGATTCATTTTCTATTTCCAGTTCTTTTGCAATTTCTTGCTTTTCTTCTAAGGTCTGTTTTTGAATCTCATCCTCATCGAGCAAATCTTGAATAGAGTTATTCTTTAATTTTACAATCTCTTGAATCGTGTCTATGATTTCATTCTTACTATTAATCTCTCTTTGATGTGCTATAATTAAAGAGTCCTTTCTCTTTGAATTTTGCTTAGCTAGATTAAGTGAGTCTTGTGCTTCTATAAAAAGTGATTGCCACTTTTGTGAAGTTTTAATGGCGTAAAATTTTAAGGAAGGAGCAATAACAAAGTCATTACTGCGCAGTAACTCTTCGTTAATTTGATGTCTAAATGTATTTCCAACTCTAATAATATTAATCATTGAATCATTAAATGCATAGCCCTCAGATATTACTAATATTCCCTTTCCCTCGATAGACTGAAGAATATAAGGCATTTGGAAATTGTACTTTTTGTTGACGTACAATACATCTACACCAGCTATATCTTTTACAGAAAGAAAATTGATAATCTCAACCGGTTTAGATTGTATTTGTCGTTTTTGAGCTATTGACTTAAAGTCGATAATAGTTCTATCAGGACCCAAAACTCCTATCTTAAAGGTATCTCCAGATTGAGATGACCAGTTTACTTGTTGAGCAATATTATAAACATAAATAGCTCGTTGCACTCTAGCGACTTGTTCAACATTAGTCTGCGCTTGAATTTGAGCAGAAGACCCAAAGATTATTAAGGCGACCATAATCTTAAGTGCCGTTAATAGTTTGAAATCTTTCATGAATAACACATCCTTTTTATAAGCTTAGAGATAAACTCACAAAGTAATTTCTACCCTGTACTCCAAACTGGCCTACTCGTCTACTATAGGTAAAATTACCGTTGCTCGTATTTGATGAATGCGTGTGTTTATCTGGGTACACATTAAAAATATTATTCCCTCCTATAGCAGCACTTACTCGTGAGTGGAACTGATAATGAATAGAGAAATCTGTAAGAACCTTTGCCGAAAACTTTTGATCTCGGGACTCTACATTTCCTGTAAAGTCATTTACAACCCAGTTGTCGCTATTTCCATCATCTGGGTGGAAATATTCTACAGGTCCAAACAATGTATTATTGAAGTGAATTTTAAACTTATCAATATCATAAAAACTTCTCCAGCTCAATTTATACTTGGGCTGTCCTTTCTCTAGCCTCCCAATTTCTTCTCTACTAAATATGACTTCTTCTGCTCCCTCAAAAGCTATGGGCACTCTTATATCTTTACTTACAGTGGTGCTATTGATATTAAAACCTAAAGAACTCTCTAGATCACCATTACCTACGTTGTTTTTATAAACTAATGCTAGATCTACACCTTGGGTATCTGTATCTATTGCATTTGTAAAGAACTGAGCTGCTCCAACTCCAAATGGTTCAAGAATGTCTTCATAACCATCAGATATGAGTCCTGAGAGTACAATTCTGTCTTTTATTGCTATGTAGTAATAGTCAAGTGCAAGCGAAAAATTTGAGCTTATCTTACTACTTAAACCTATGCTATAGTGATTTGATAATTCCGGACTTAGTCTATCTACATTAAAAGCTTGAGCAGTCAGTGCGCTTTCATTATTAAAAGTACCTACCTGCAAAATATTACCGTCAATAAACTGCGTGCTTATATTTTGAAAAAATACTTGATGTAGCGATGGTGCCCTAAAACCTGTAGCAATACCACCTCTCAAACTTGTATTATTAGATAACTTATATCGAGAAGCCACTTTCCAAATCACTTGACTCCCAAAGTCATTATAAAGCTCATTTCTGGCGGCAAGTTGTATGAGCCACTTATCATTAACATTTGCCTCAATATCTACGTAAAACGAGCTGTTTGTTCTAAATTTATTAAGTTCATTTTCTGGTTGAATTCCAGGAAAAACTTGTGCTCCTGCTATTCTTGGCTCCTCAAGACCCTCACTATTAGTAAAAACACTACCGCCATTTATATATGATGCTTCTTCTCCTGCTCCTATCTGATAATTTTCTACCCTTAACTCTGCTCCAAAAGAGAAATTAAGACCTGACCTCCAATCAAAAGATTTTGATAGGTCTAAGTTTGATGTATTCTGACTATACAAAAATCCTCCAGCATAAAAAGTAGTAGGTGACGCAATTCCTAATGACGCATTGTTAGAATTGTTAATGGTATAATCAAGAGAATTCATCCCTATAGTATGACTAAAATCAATATCCCAATTATGCTTACTTCCTCTCAAACCTAATGTCACGGCATCATCTTGAATATCTGTTAAGATTTCTGGAGAAAACCCGTTAGGAAATAAGCTTGTAATTACGCGATCTTCATCTTTAGGAAATCTATAAAAGCCAGCAGATTTTCCTTCTCTATAATTTCGTCCACCATGAAGGTATACTTGAGCACTGTCTGATACTTTTATTTCTCCATTAAAATGAATGGCTAGATTCTGAGTTTCGGAATTACCTACCTGCATTACTTGCCTATCTGAATAACCTGTTTGATCAAAGAAATTGTTCTGAACTATAAGTGCATTATCCTCTTCTTCATTATCTACATAAACACGTCCCGTATAGTTACCCGCTCTATTGGTAGCCTCTCGTTTTCTATATTCACCTGTAATATTTAAAAGGCCTTCCTTACCTAACTTCATACCAAAATTTGCTCCTGCAAATTGTGTGAGACCATCTCCTTCTTCATTAACTTTTAATAAATTTTTTAAAGAAACAGCATTCGTTTGGTTTTTGAGGATGATGTTGATAACCCCTGCAATAGCATCAGATCCATATTGAGAAGTCGCTCCATCTCTTAGTATCTCAATACGCTCTATAGCACTTATGGGGATAGCATTAAAATCCGTACCAACGGCACCTCGACCTATGGTACCATTCACATTGAGCAAAGAACTATTATGTCTTCTTTTTCCATTGATAAGGACAAGAACTTGATCTGTACCTAGTCCTCGTAGTGTCGCTGGATCAATGTGATCTGTACCATCTGCAATGGTTTGTCTGGTTGAATAAAATGAGGGTGAGAGGTAATGTAATATTTGGCTCAACTCTATTTGAGAAGAGTTTGTGATTTGTTGTGGTGATATGATATCTACAGAAGCCGTGTTCTGAAATGAGGAAACAGGATCAGATCTTGTACCTAGAGAGATAGGCTCATCTACAGAGAAACCTGTCTCTAATTTAAAGTTTACTTTTTGTGTTTCACCAGCTTTCACTACAACTGTTTTATAAAGTACATTATACATTACAAAACTTGCAGATAATACATACTCTCCTTCATCTACTTGAAAAGAAAATGCTCCATTAATATCTGTCTGGGTGCTCTTATTATAACCTTCTATACTAATAGTAGTACCTGGTAGTATCCCAAAATTATCTGTAACCACTCCTTCTATCGTAGCTCTAGATTGAGCGAAGCTAAGAGAAGATACTATGCACGCAATAAATAATGTAATCTTTGATAAAAAAGACATTAACTAGGGGTAATTTATGATCTTAACTCTACAGCTAAGGTATTATTGATTATTTCTGTAAGTACTGTATTAGAAAGCATCTTCTCTCTAACTCCTTTAATGCAATCATAAGAATTCAATCTATCTTGATTCTCTTGTGACGGCATAGTTCCTAAAAGCATTATTATTTGACTATTTCTAGCTTTTCTCTGGTGGTATGTATCTAAAAACTCCCACCCATTCATAACAGGCATATTAAGATCCAAAAAGATAAAGTCAGGATTAAATTCTGTGTCTAATATCTTCATCGCCTCTTCTCCATTTACAGCTACCAAAATTTCAGAAAAACGCGAGGACCTCTCTAAAATTATTTTATTGAAGAACGTTATTGGTTTGCTATCATCTACTATTAAGGCTTTATAAGTCAAACTAGTGGATTATTTTGAGTACTCGTAGACAATACGTTGCTATAAACCTTCAACACATGATCAAGTATATCAAAGGACAGGGGCTTATTAATAAAGTCAATAACCTTATAGTTTTGAATTGTCTTGTTTACATGTTCTGGATTTGAAGAACTAGAAAGAATGATTACTTTAATATCTTTTCTAAAATCTGGACACATCTTTTCATATTCGTCTAAGAATTCCCAGCCATTCATAGCTGGCATATTTATATCTAAGAAAATAAGATCTGGCTTTGTGGCTTCTCCTAATTCTACTTTAGACAGAAAAGTAAGACCTTCTTGTCCGCTTTGAACAGTTTTAATATGCTCAAAGGAGTTGTGCTTAATAACGACGTGTTGATTGAAAAAGTTTACAGCTTTATCGTCGTCTATAAGGAGGACTTTCATCATGCTAATGCTAGGGGATATTTGAATTCCTCACAAATAACAAAAAGTTGACGACTCATTGCAGTAAAATTGTAAAAAAAAATATTTATTCGATAAAAAATTAGATTAAAGCGACCAAACACCTGATTTGACATCTATGTTTAAGTAAACTATTAATAAAAGTTAATAATTTACTACATCGCATACGGATTGAAAGCTATAATAGTGCTTTCTTATTTTTTTCATCTATCCAATCTTGACCCTTTCGGCGTCTCATGAAATTGTCATAATGCCTCATATAAAAAACATTATACAGTGCTTTTCTAAGGTTAGAAAAATTTCGCGGAAGCGCTCTTAAACTCATACTAAATCCAGGCGTTTCATACTTCATGTAGTGCCAGTATCCTTCTGGCATATATAAGGTCTCACCATGGTTGAGATGGCATATAAACCCTTTAGCTTTTTTTAGCTTAGGGAACTTCTTATAATCTGGATTATCAAAGTTGATATCCTCTCTTGTAATTAGAGAATAAGGTACTTTGTAAAGGTTAGGTGTTTCACTAGGAGGGAATAATACACATTGCTTTCTTCCTTCAAAATGAAAATGCAAAATATTTGCCCAATCTATATCATGATGCATAAATACCTTACTTCCTTCTCCTCCAAAAAAGAGCATAGGTATCTGCTTGAGAAGTCTCAAGCCTATTTTAGGAAACTTAAAATCGTTTTTAAGAGAGGGAACCTCTTTCATGAGGTTATACAAGAAGATGCGATAATTAGTAGGTCCTTTTTTAAGTAAATCTATATAATCGCTCATACTCATGGTAGCATGAGCCTGGTTAAAACCTTCATCATGCTTTACAGGCCTGTCATCATAAAGAGGTACTTCTTTGTCTCCAGCTACCTCCTTGATGTAAGAAAGACGCCATTTCTCATATGCATCCCAGTCATCTACAAGATGCTCAATAACCACAGGTTTTTGAGGCTTTACGTAATCTCTTACGAACTCCTTCTTCGTTATAGAATGTACTCTAGGAATGGCTTGTAACTGCATGTGAAATAGAATTAATTAACCTTAATAGTTAAACACCTAAAAGCACTAACTCCCATCAGGGAGTTAGTGCTTAGTATAAAACTATGTTATATACCTACGATAATTTCAAAACTGCAGTTCTCTTTATTTCAAAGATTTTCCTGCAAGCTTTGCTTCTTCGTTTCTGTCAATTTTGTGTCCAGGTCTTGACCATTTAGGTTTCTCTCCTAATGATTCATATTTTGAGTCTACCGCCTCTACAGATGCTGGCTGAGCTTTCTTTACAAATGGTTTTTGAGGAGTAAGACCTAGTAGGTCAAACATCTTCATATCCTCATTTACATCTGGATTAGGTGTAGTAAGAAGCTTATCTCCTGCAAAAATAGAATTTGCACCAGCAAAGAAGCACATTGCCTGCCCCTCTCTACTCATATCTGTTCTACCTGCAGATAGTCTCACTTGTGTTTGTGGCAATACAATTCTCGTAGTTGCTACCATACGTATCATCTCCCAGATTGAGATAGGATCAATATCCTCCATTGGAGTTCCAGGTACTGCAACAAGTGCGTTTATAGGCGTAGATTCTGGCTGCGGATCAAGTTTTGCAAGCGCCACAAGCATTCCTGCTCTATCTTCTATTGCTTCACCCATTCCTATAATTCCACCAGAACATACCGTAACATTTGTTTTACGCACGTTTGAGATAGTATCGAGACGATCCTCAAAAGCTCTCGTAGAGATTACATCTTTATAGTAATCTTCTGAGGTATCTAAGTTATGATTGTATGCATATAATCCTGCTTCTGCAAGGCGTTCTGCTTGATTCTCGGTTACCATACCTAGCGTACAGCACACTTCCATATCAAGCTTATTAATCGTGCGCACCATTTCTAGCACGTTGTCAAATTCTGGTCCATCTTTTACATTACGCCACGCTGCACCCATGCATACACGAGAACTACCAGATGATTTTGCTCTTAATGCCTGTGCTTTAACTTGCTGTACAGACATTAAATCATTCCCCTCTATGTCTGTGTGATATCTCGCAGCTTGCGGGCAATACCCACAATCTTCTGGACATCCACCAGTTTTTATAGAAAGTAATGTAGAAACTTGTACTGTATTAGGATCGTGATGCTCGCGATGTGTAGTTGCAGCTTCATATAAAAGCTCCATCATCGGTTTATTATAAATAGCGAGTATTTCCTCTTTGGTCCAGTTGTGTCTTATTTCTGTCATAACGTAAAAATATGAAATAGTCTTAAGCAAGTAAACGGCTATTGCTTGATTTTTTTGATTTTAATAACCCTTGCTCATGTAATAGAAGATATGGTGGTTCTAATTACGCTTTCGCGAAAAAGTGCACACCATTCGCCTAAGCTTTCTCAACAATAATACTTACCGCGTTTCCTCCGAAACCAACAGCATTCACAAGTATCTTTTTGAGTTCGCTATCCTTAGATTTATCTTTAAGATAAGGCACTCCTATAAAACGTTGTTCTTGTAGCATTTTTATAGCAAGCTCTAGGCTTAACAAGCCACTTGCACCAAAAGTGTGTCCTATTTTCCATTTATTAGTAGTAAGCATAGGTACCTCTTCTCCAAAAACTTTCTTTATAGCTGCCATCTCAGAGGTATCTCCTTTAATAGTCCCAGGAGCATGCATTACAATAGCATCTATTTCTGATAGATCAATACCATCAAGTGCCATAGCTATAGACTTCTGAAAACACTCACCTTCACTTGAAATAGAAACTGCGTGTTCTAGCTTTTCTGTAGCATACCCTACACTTGTAACATATGCAAGTGCATTTTTCTTTTTACCAAGCTCTAGACAGGCCATTGCTGCGCCTTCGCCTAGTACCATTGTATTATTTTTCTTAAAAAGATTGAGTGCCATACTAGGGTATGCACTTGTCCCCTCTTCTGTAGGTGTAAGTTTCATTGCTCTTATTTGAGCAATTGTAAATGGCGTAAGTGCTGCCTCAGAACCTCCTACTAGAAACTTTTTGGCCATTCCAGATTGTAACCATGCTACTCCATTGAGTAAAGAGTGTAACGCTGTACTACAAGTAATAGAATGAGAGATATCTGGACCGTTAGATTTTAAATCATTTGCTAGCCATGAAGATATATTACCTAGTGTGGTAGACGGAGATGCTTGCGTAGGTACAATATTACGTTCCTTATACGTCTCAAAAAACTTTTCAAAAAGCTGCGTTGCTCCTCTTGATGACCCTACATTAATTCCAAAATCGCCGTCTTTCCATCCTGCTTGTGTTACAGCTATTCTTCCTGCGTATATAGCATAAAGAACAGATGGATCTATGCGTAAATAGTTTTTATCTTCTCGACGTATAGCTTGGATGGCTTTTTGCCCTTCAGGTGTTAACCTTGCCGTAAATGCTTCTAAATCTTCTTCCCAAGTAATTTTTGTAGTTGTTTCTTGGTATGCGTTCCACTGCTCTTCAGCATTTGAACCTAATGGAGAGATAGAACCTAGACCGGTAATGGCTATGGGAGTTTTCAAAGTATAATTGAATTTTGGTTTGCGTCTACAAAAGTACAATTTCGCGTAAGCGTACCCCATCTATTTTTAAGTTTTCTTGAAAAGTTCTGTAACTTTTACAGCCAAAACGGTACCTATCTAAAAATCAATCACAATGGATAATCAAAACGAACTTATAGAACGCCCTAGCTGGTGGAAACGCAATTGGAAGTGGGCAGTACCTGTAGGAGGATGCCTTACCGTAATCATTATCGCTGTCGTTTTGATAGTAGGTGGCGCCTTTGCTTTTGCAAATAAAATTAAAACAGCCTCTGGAAGTGACGAAGCGCTCATTCAAGTTCAATCCAATCAAGAAGTGATCGCTGTACTAGGCGAACCTATAGAAAGTGACGGTTTTGGGAGTTTTAATATCTCTATTAATAATGGAGAAAAAAGAAGTAATGCCACTACTCCCATAAAAGGCCCTAATGGAACCGGCGTTATACATCTTATCACGAGCGGTGAAGATGATAAGAAAGTGTACGAAGTTTATAATGTAACTATAGACGGCAGCGACCAAGTAATTGAGCTAGATCCAAAAGCGATAGAGTAGTCTCTAAAAATGATCTAAAGCCTCTTGTATTGCTGTATAAACCTGAGTGAGTTCACTATCTGTTATCACATACGGAGGTAGTACATAAACTGTATTTCCTAGCGGTCTAAGTGCCACGCCACGTTTCATAAAAAATTGGTACAGCTCATCTCGTAAATTCCCATAGCGTTCCATTTCTATGTTGAGATCTATGGCTATGATTACACCTTTTGTGCGTACATCTCGCACTTTAGGGTGTGTTACTACTTGCTGTGCAAATACTTGATGTGCTTTTTCTATACGCTTACGACTATCTGTGATTTCTGAGCTTTGCAACACTTCCATCCCTGCAATTGCAGCGGCGCAGCCTACAGGGTGCGCACTAAATGTGTGTGCATGAAAAAAGCCTTTGTGCACCTCGTCGCTCAAAAAGCTATCAAAAACTGCCTGCGTACAACTTGTAATACTTAGCGGAAACATCCCTGCAGTCAGTGCTTTACTCAGGCACATTATATCTGGCTTGTTTCCCAACTGGTCACAAGCAAAAATGGTTCCCGTTTTCCCAAAACCAGTCATGATTTCATCTGCAATGGTGAGCACATTTGCCTCACGACATTGTTTGACTAACGCATCAAGACCATTTACAGAGTGAAATTTCATTCCGGCAGCTCCTTGGACTAATGGCTCAAAAATAAAAGCGGCGCACTTATTTGATGTGAGTATGGCTTCAAGCTTAGCCATCACTTCCTCTAGATTATCTTCTTGAGGCGTAGGAATTCTAACAACTTTAAGTAAAAAATCCTCAAAAGGTCCGTTGTATGAGCTCAATCCAGATGCGCTCATCGCCCCAAAGGTATCTCCATGAAAACCGTCTTCAAATGCGATAAGCGTATCTCTCTTATCTCCTTTATTGTGATACAACTGGATGGCCATTTTTATAGCTGCCTCAACCGCTGTAGAGCCGTTATCATTAAAGAAAATCTTCTCTTGATTTTCTGGTAGTATCTCCATTAGTTTTTCGGCAAGGGTGATTGCTGGAGGATGTGTAAAGCCACTAAACATTACAAAATCTAGCGCCTGCATCTGCTTATGCATTGCCATTGTAATATGCTCATTGCCGTGACCATACATGGCTGTATACCATGAGGCAATCCCATCTATATATTCCTTACCCTGCTCATCATACATTACCGCTCCTTTTGCTCTCGTAATTACAACAGGGTCCTGCGCAGTCTGATGCTGAGTAAGTGGATGCCAGAGATGTTTTTTATCTTTTTCTTGAGTAGTCACAGTAGTAATTTTTGAGTAAAGTTAGCTAAGGAGTTGATTATCTAAAATCCCTAGTTAGTAGAGATTTATAAGGCCTGTAAGCTTTCGCGAAAAAGTTCTGCATATTCTGCTATTACATTTTCATCAAAATAAGGTTCTTCATCAATGCGACCTATGATGGTAACACCAGTCATTTTCTCAATGATTGCTTCCGTTGTAGGATGCTCTTCTCCAGAAAAAATAATTCCCGCCACAGCAAGTCCTCTTGCTTTGAGTAGCTCGACCGTCAATAAAGTGTGATTTATACTTCCAAGATAATGACGAGACACAACAATTACTTTATCTGAAGGCACTATTAAATCGGCTATGGTTTCTGTTTCATTTATAGGCACGAGTATACCACCAGCTCCTTCTATTACGAGAGGTCTTGTCGTTTCAGGACGTTTTATAGAGGCGGGAGTAACGGTAATGCCATCAATCTCTGCCGCAGCGTGCGGACTCATAGGTGTCTTGAGCGAATAACTATTATCGTGATATTGCGATATTTCATTATTAACTAGTCGCTTTACTTTATGTGTATCACTATTATCAAGATCTCCAGCCTGTATTGGCTTCCAGTAATCTGCCTCTAGTGACTGTGTCACTATTGCTGCAGCTACCGTCTTTCCTACGTCTGTAGAGATTCCTGTTATAAAATATGTCTTATTTGGTTTCATTAAATTTTGTTTTACAGTTATCACAGCGATACTCGTATTTCGTGTAAAATGGAAGCGCGCCAAAAATAAAACCTAGGAGAAAAGCCCCTAGAGATCTAATATCTGAAACGGTTGTAAAAAGTGCAACTTCCTCACTATTGCAATTAGGACAATGTACAGGCGAACCATCTTCGGTAACAGAATACTCTGAGATTTCACTTAAGATTTCTTTCGCTCTTGACTCTTGATCTGCAGGCACTCGTAGTTTTACACCACCAATGGCATTACTCACTAGCGGATCTGTATCTATTGTATAATTATCTGCTAGAAAGGCATGAATACCTTCTGCAAGTAAACGACCTTTAAAAATTTGAGCTTCACTTGAGTATTGAAACTGAGCAATGGTTACAAATGTGTTTGACATAGCACAAATATAATCTTCACATTACACATTAATAAGCTATAACTGCGCTTTTAAAATAGCCAGCAATGCTGTTATTTCTTCTTTGGTATTATATGCGTGCAAACAAACACGCAAGCGCTCTTGACCTTCTGGAACTGTGGGCGATAAAATAGGCTTCACTTCAAAATTTTCTTTTTCAAGCTTTCGCGAAAGCGTTCTAACCTTTTCATTACCCATCACCACAGCACAGTGTATGGCAGAGTCACTCTCTATAAATAAGCTATCAAGTCCTGTTTTTTTGAGAAGACTATTGAAGTGACTTATAAGTTGCTGTAAATTCCCCACTGCTAGCAACTGCGCATTGCTTCGTGCATCTAATTGCTCGTAAGCCGCCATTATTATAGCGATGGAATGCGGCGGCAATCCCGTGGTATAGATAAATGATCTAGCAAAATTAATAAGATACGCGCGCAATGGCTCGCTGCATAAAATCGCTGCTCCATGTGCTCCCATGCCTTTTCCAAAAGTGATAATACGAGCAAAAACCTCGTTTTCTAGCGCCAACTCCTGCACTAAACCAAGTCCCTTTTTACCTATAACACCCGTTGCATGAGCTTCATCTACTATTAGGTAGATGTGATGTTTTTTACAAATTTGAGAAATAGCAGTTAGATCTGGCGTATCACCATCCATTGAGAAAACAGATTCCGTAACAAGATATATAGCCGTTGTAGTTTCTTGATCATCTAGATGATGCATCGCTTTAAGACGATTAACTACGGCTTCTATATCTGCAATATCATTGTGTTTAAACTTATAACCTCTAGCAAGGCTCATCTGGATGCCATCACGTATACTAGCGTGTATAAATTCATCGTAAAGAATGAGATCACCGCGCTGTGGCACGCTTTGGAAAAAGCCAATATTTGCATCATAACCGCTATTAAATATAAGAGCAGTCTCACTATTATGAATACCCGCAATTAAGGTCTCTGCCTGACTATAAAGAGTATGATTACCGGACAGCAGTCGGCTACCGGTGGCACCATTTGCAATAATGTGATGTTCGTCTAAGATTTCTTGTGCTCGCTGGGCAATATTTCTAGCAATAGGAAGGCTACTAGAAAAACCCAAATAATCGTTAGATGAAAAATCCACCATACCTGACGAAGTATTAAGTGTTCTTAAAGAATCACTGTCTCTGCGTATGATAAGTTTTTTCTGTAATTTTTCTGGTAACATAAGGTAAAGATACTTCACGGGTTTGACATATATACACCACGGAAGTGATCTTAGTTTCTTACTTTTAAATTCTAAATATGCTACTATGAGATTTTTATGTGTTGCCCTTTTACTCACTGGCTTTTGTTATGGACAAACTAATGCGTACGAGATATCTTTTGATAATGCTCACCACCATGAAGCACAGATAGCTATCACTTTTCCTGAACTCAAGAAAAAGACTGTAGTAGTGCGTATGAGTAGATCCTCACCAGGACGCTATGCGATACACGAGTTTGCAAAAAACGTTTTTAATTTTAAGGCTACAAATAGCAAGGGAGAAGCGCTAGAAGCAACACGCCCAGATCCATACTCGTGGGAGATTAAAGATCATGATGGAGAGGTAAACGTATCATACACACTATTTGCAAATAGAGCAGACGGCACGTACTCACAAGTAGATGAGTCGCACGCACACCTCAATATGCCAGCAACGTTCATGTTTATGGAGGGAGAAGACCACCGTCCTATTGAGATAGATTTTAAGCTAAGGAAAGATTTGAATTGGAAAGTAGCGAGCCAACTTAAAAAAATAGACGACGCACGTTACAGTGCACCAAACTTACAATACTTCTTAGACAGCCCTACAGAGGTAAGTGAATATAAGCTTAGAGAATTTACAGTAGATGGTCAGAACATACGTTTTGCATTACATAGTGATGATACCCCAGAAGATTTTGACGCCTACTGGAAAAAGGTAAAAGCTATTGTGCTGGCACAAAAAGAAGTGTTTGGAGAGTTACCTGCCTATGATTTTGGCGAGTACACCTTTCTTGCCTGTTACGCTCCTCACGTATCTGGCGATGGGATGGAACACCGCAACAGCACGATACTTACAGACAGAGAATCACTAGCTGCAGGAGGAATGGAAGGAAACATAGGCACTGTATCTCACGAGTTTTTCCACTCATGGAATGTAGAGCGCATACGCCCAGCAGATTTAGAGCCTTTTGACTTTACAGCGGCCAATATGAGTGGCTCACTTTGGTTTGCCGAAGGTTTTACAAGCTATTACACAAATCTTATACTTGCGCGCGCTGGTGTTATCATTAGTGAAGACTATGTAAAAAGTCTCAACGGGACGTTTAACTATGTATGGAATTCACCTGCCCGTGACTATTTTAACCCGATTGAGATGAGCTACCAGGCGCCCTTTGTAGATGCCGCGACCTCTGTAGATCCTGTAAATAGAAACAATACTTTTATCTCATACTACTCTTATGGAAGTGTACTCGGGCTTGCGCTTGACCTCTCACTACGCCAGCAAGGACTTAATCTTGACGATTATTTCAAAGCGGTGTGGAATCAGTTTGGAAAAAAGGAAATCTCTTATTCTATACAAGATCTTGAGAATGTATTAGCTGAGTATGCGGGTGACGCTTTCGCGAAAACGTTCTTCTCTCAATATATTTATGATAGTCAAATGCCAGATTATCAAAACCTACTTACCAATGCGGGACTCACAATCACACAAGATGAAGCAAAGCCATACCTAGGAATACGAGTAAATTCCACCGAAACTGGATTACGCATTGCAGGAGCTACCTCAAAACGAACACCCGCCTATACTGCAGGCCTTAACGAAGGTGATCTTATTACTGCACTAGATGGCACGGAGTTAAGAACTAGTGAATCTTATGAAACTTATTTGAATTCACTTACCGTAGGACAGACGATAGCTGTAAACTATGAGCGATTTGGCAGAAAACTTACAACTAAACTAACCGTAAGCGCAGACCCCACCTACACAATAACAATGAATCCTAACCCAAGAAAAAAACCTAGTAAGCTTAGAAAATACTGGCTTCAAGAAAAATAAAAAGATAGTTTTTATAGATTATATCCCCAGAACTAAAAATAGTGCTGGGGATTTTTTATGCGCAAATTTCAAATAAAATTATTGTTTTTCAATAATTTTTATATATTTGTTATTGTAAAACGATAATAAAATGAATTATGAAAAAAATTAAAATCCTGTATTTGGTAAGTATGCTAACAGCAATTTTCTATTTAATAGGCGCTCTTTCCAACTTTATATTTTTTGACAATATAAGGGCAGCAATTAATTCTGTTGATGATCAACTTGTGTATGGTTCGTATAACAAGTACATTCTAAGCTTTCAAAATCTAGTGATTTTCTCAGGACTACTGGTAAGTATCAAATGCCTTCAAGAAATTATCAAACACGGCTACTTTACTGAGAGTTCAAAAAAATTGATGCGAGTTGCTGGATACATCTTTTTCTTCTCAGGCGTTTTGATGACCGTTTTAGATATTATAAGAGTTCAAAGTGGAGGCGACCCAAACATAATGATGGGAATTATTTTGATGGATTTTATGTTTACATTACTTGGCTTTATAGTAATAATTATTGCAGATATGGCACAAGTAGGCTTCCGACTCAAATCTGAAAATGATCTAACTATATAATATTACTTATGACAAAGACTTTGAAATATCATCTCCGTAGTCTATCTATAATTGTTATTATAGCAATGATCTACATATCTCTAAAAACTGTCGCAATTTTAGTGATCTCCATGACACTTCCTTCTAGCCAACTTGTCAAATTTACTGACGTAATTAAAAGCGAATTCTTTAAAAAAGGTTTTGATAATCCAAGTAATTGGATAGCAATAATTTTTATTATTTTACTAACTATTCTGAATTTATATCTTCTAAAACTGCTACTGATATCCAATAAACTTATAAAGGAATATAAAAATGGAGAATTATTAACGGATGAAATCACTAAAAAATTGACACTTATAGGCGAAGGATTTTTAAATTATGGGTTGTCTTATGCTGCTCTCTTTATGATTATTGGTGTGTTTTTTTACAATAATGTATCTTCAATTACAGATGTACTTCCTCGACTTATTGTTTGCTTTATTTTTGGCAAATTGATACTGTTGCTTGCTGCTATCTCCAAAAAAGGTGTGCTCTTGAAACAAGAAAACGATTTAACTATATAACCTATGCCTATAACTATTAACTTAGACAAAGTACTGGCAGATCGTGAGATGAGGAGCAAGGAGCTTGCAGAGATTGTAGGTATTACAGAAGCAAACCTCTCTATCCTTAAATCCGGTAAGGCAAAAGCAGTGCGCTTCTCTACGCTGGAAGCCATATGTAAAGCGTTAGATTGCCAGCCAGGAGATATACTAGAATATGCCATAAAAGACACATAATACATTTTAAAACTTTTTCTAATACAAAAAAAGCCCAAACTCTTGGTAGAATTTGGGCTTTTAAACTTATTTCAATGCGCTTTAATCTGCTAGCACAATCACTTTATTGTTGTTCATCTCTACAGTGCCACTTGCAATTACAAGTGACCATTTACCGTCTGTCGCTTTGGTAAATTTACCTTCGTGACCTGCAGCAATTGTAGGATTTCCTTCAAATTTTACAGTTCCTGCTCCTAGTAAAGAAACAGTTGCTGCGTGATTATCTAACATTTGGTATTCACCATTTACACCTGGTACAGTAACCGATGATACTTCACCGCTTACAAGAGATGCCTCTGGAGTTACAATTTCTAAATGCATAGTATATTATTTTGAGTACGCTTTCGCGAAAGCGTAATTAAAAATCTCTTAAGCTTCTTGAAGCATTTTTTCTCCTGCTTCGATTGCCTCTTCGATAGTTCCTTTAAGGTTAAATGCTGCTTCTGGAAGGTGATCTAACTCTCCGTCCATAATCATATTAAATCCTTTGATAGTTTCTTTAATATCTACTAGACATCCTGGGATACCTGTAAACTGCTCTGCTACGTGGAATGGCTGAGAAAGGAAACGTTGTACACGACGTGCACGTCCTACTGCCATTTTATCTTCTTCAGATAATTCTTCCATACCTAAGATGGCGATAATATCTTGAAGCTCCTTATAACGTTGTAACAACTCTTTTACGCGTTGTGCAGTGTTATAGTGCTCGCTCCCTAATATCTCAGCAGTAAGGATACGTGATGTAGAGTCTAGAGGATCTACCGCTGGGTAAATACCAAGCTCTGCAATCTTACGTGAAAGTACTGTTGTTGCATCAAGGTGAGCAAATGTTGTTGCTGGTGCTGGATCTGTTAAATCATCTGCAGGTACGTAAACCGCCTGTACAGATGTAATTGATCCTCTTTTTGTTGAAGTAATACGCTCTTGCATCGCTCCCATCTCTGTTGCTAGAGTAGGCTGGTAACCTACGGCAGATGGCATACGTCCAAGTAGTGCAGAAACCTCAGAACCTGCTTGTGTAAAACGGAAGATGTTATCTACGAAGAAAAGCACGTCTTTTCCTTGTCCTTCTCCTGCTCCATCACGGAAGTACTCAGCTATAGTAAGTCCTGAAAGTGCAACACGTGCACGTGCTCCAGGTGGCTCATTCATTTGACCGAAAACAAAAGTAGCTTTAGAGTCTCTCATCCCCATTTTATCTACTTTAGAAAGATCCCATCCTCCTTCTTCCATAGAGTGCATAAAGTCATCTCCGTATTTTATAATACCAGACTCAAGCATCTCTCTCAAAAGGTCATTTCCTTCACGTGTGCGCTCTCCTACTCCTGCGAATACAGAAAGACCACCGTGACCTTTTGCAATATTGTTAATCAACTCTTGAATAAGTACAGTTTTACCTACTCCTGCTCCACCGAATAAACCAATCTTACCTCCTTTTGCATAAGGCTCAATAAGGTCAATTACTTTAATACCTGTAAAAAGTACTTCTGTAGATGTTGATAAATCTTCAAATTTTGGTGCGCTACGGTGTATTGATAAACCAGCATCACCTGCCTTAGGCAAGTTATCCATTCCATCAATAGCATCACCTATAACATTAAAAAGGCGTCCATAAATATCTGGACCCACAGGCATTTGAATAGGCGCTCCAGTCGCAACTGCATCTACCCCACGGCTTAATCCATCTGTAGAGTCCATAGAGATTGTACGTACCGTATTTTCTCCAATGTGTGACTGTACTTCAAGAACAAGTAGTGCTCCGTTTGAATTTGTAACTTCTAGTGAATCGTAGATTTTTGGTAACTCAGATCCGCTCTCGAAAGCGACGTCTACTACCGGGCCTATAATCTGTGCAACTTTACCTGTAACTTTTGACATTAGTATCTATTTAATGTTTAGCGAAATAAAAGCGAAAAAATTATCGTTTTTCGTGGTGCAAAGATACTGTTTAATATTTTATACAAAAATGCAAAATGTAAGTTTTTATAAGCCTTTTCACGATTCCAATGATTCAGCGATTAAAGAATATACATGGCGGCTGTAATAATTTGATTTTCTTTAAAATAGGTGCAAAAGAAAAGGACTTATGCAGCTTCTAGCGAATAAGTCCTTTTATAAATAATTAAATAATCTAGTTGGCGAGCATTCTAAAATACCCTAAATAAAACAGTAGATTATTAAAATATTACTCCACCGTAACCGACTTTGCCAAGTTACGTGGTTGGTCTACATTTTTACCAAGCATTAATGCTATGTGGTAAGATAATAACTGCAACGGAATAGTAGCCAAAATTGGAGTAAGAGGCTCTAGCGTCTCCGGAATTTCTATCACGTGATCTGCAAGTCTTTTAACCTCCGTATCACCTTCTGTAACAATACCAATAATCTTACCGCTACGCGCCTTGATTTCTTCTATATTACTAACTACTTTCTCATAATGACCCTTTTTCATTGCAATAACAAAAACTGGCATCAATTCGTCTATAAGGGCAATAGGTCCGTGCTTCATTTCTGCCGCAGGATAACCCTCTGCATGGATGTAAGATATCTCCTTAAGTTTGAGAGCCCCCTCAAGTGCTACTGGAAAATTATAACCACGTCCTAAATAAAGAGCGTTAGGTGCATCCTTATATTGCGCAGCAACAATCTCTGCTTGATCATTACATTTTAAAGCTTTCTCAACTTTTTCAGGGATGCGCTCTAATTCTTGTAGATATTTTCTAAACTCAGAATCGGCCATTTTACCTGTTGCCTGAGCAAGCCTTAAGGCGATTAGAGTAAGTATTGTTATCTGAGTAGTAAAAGCCTTTGTTGATGCAACACCAATCTCTGGTCCTGCATGAGTATATGCTCCTGCATCTGTTATTCTAGAAATAGAAGAACCTACAACATTACAAACACCAAAAACAAACGCTCCTTGCTCTTTAGCAAGTTTAATAGCCGCCATTGTATCTGCAGTTTCTCCACTTTGAGAAATCGCTATGATCACATCATCTTTAAAGACTACTGGATTACGATATCTAAACTCTGAAGCATACTCAACCTCTACTGGTACACGAGCAAACTCTTCAAAAATATACTCAGCCACAAGCCCTGCGTGCCATGACGTACCACAAGCTATAATAATAATACGTCGAGCGTTTTTAAACTTCTCTATATTATCATCAATACCTGCCATTTTAATAATACCTTCCTTAACGAGCATACGCCCACGGAAAGTATCCTTAATTGCTTGAGGCTGCTCATAAATCTCCTTAAGCATAAAGTGATCATAACCACCTTTTTCTATTTGCTCGAGATTAAGCTTTAACTCCTCTATATACGGGTCAACTAAAGAATCATCTTTAATTTTACGAACTTTTAATTTCTTATGATTGCGTATTACCGCCATCTCACCATCCTTGAGATAGATAGTTTTGTTTGTATACTCAATGAAAGGTGTCGCATCTGATGCAATGAAGAACTCATCTTCTCCTACACCAATAGCAAGAGGACTTCCTAAACGAGCAACTACAATTTCATCAGGCTTTGTTTTATCAAAAACCGCTATTGCATAAGCTCCTATAGTTTGATTAAGAGCAATTTGCACTGCTTTACCAAGCTTAACTCCTTCATTTTTCTTTACATCCTCAATAAGATTTACTAATACTTCTGTATCAGTATCTGATTGAAAAGTATATCCACGCTTTATAAGCTCCTGACGTAAAGAATCATAGTTTTCTATAATTCCATTGTGAATGATTACCAAGTCTCCAGAATTGGACAAATGCGGATGGCTATTCACATCATTAGGAACACCATGTGTTGCCCATCTTGTATGCCCAATACCTATACCACCTGTTGTAGAAATTTCTGACTCTAGTTTAGCCCGCAAGTCTGCAACTTTACCTTTTGTTTTAGAGAACTTTAAATCAGTGCCATCATATAACGCAATTCCTGCACTATCATAACCCCTGTATTCCAGTCTCTCTAAACCTTGAACGACTACTGGATAAGCATCTCTATGCCCTATATAACCAACTATTCCACACATACTTTAAATTATTACAATCCTAAAGCTAAACCACAAGGGCTGTTAGGATCAATTTCCTCTGTTATTGTATAATACAATCTTAATCTTAATTTCTTTTCTTCATCAGAACTTGCAGTTCCGTGTAGTATAGTTCCCTCTGGTGAGATTACTCCAGAAAACGGAACTCTCTGCCCATCTTGAATACCTCCTGTCCCTCCTATCAAGGCAGTATTATCAATAGTTACATTCTGAGAGACAGATAAAGCTAATCTCACATTTGTAGAATCATTTTTAATGATATTATTTATGTGCTGAGTAAGACGTACTCTATAGCTAACGCCGTTACTTGAAAGATCACCGTCAACCTCTCTAGAAAGTCTTCCTAAGTGATTTGTTCTCGTATTAACAGCTCCACCTTCTCCAGTTGTATTATCAATAAGTGCATCTAACAACGTAGCGTTATTATCATAATCATATATAAATACTCTCTCTGGCTCTAACTCTCCATTACTACCAGCACTTAATTCATCTTGCTGAACGTAAAATTGCAGGTTTGCTTCATTTACAATTATGTTACAAGCTCTTAAAGCCTCTAGCTGATCTGCAACACCATTATCGTCCTCATCTGCACCAAATAAATCAATTAAAGCAATACTACCATCACCTCCTTTTAGATATAAATTTTCTTCGCCATCAATTACATTTTGAGACTCATTAAAACTAGTAGATCCTATGGGGCTCTGACTAAAATCATTTTCATAAGCGATTGCGCGAACACCAGAAGACCTTAAAGAAATATTTCCAGTTCCTGTTGAGACTGTTTCTCCAGAGTCATCTGTTGTAGAATCTTCATTGGTAAAAGAATAATATATAGTGACATTCAAGTTTGCTACATCAAACAGAATAGCACTCCCCTTATCATCTATAGCTTCTGCTTTAAGATATAACCCTCTAAAATAATCATTGAATGTATTTTGATTTAACAAAGTACCTTGACCTTCTTGGTCAATAATTGCCTGTTTCCAATAATCCAAAACAGCCTCATCGGCAGCAATTCCATTTCTGTATGAAAGTCTAATTCTCGGACTTAATCTATCCACATCATTAGTTCCATCTGGATTACCAGCATCGTCAAGATTTGGCGTAGTTAATACGATTTCGCTAGCATCTAGCACAAAACCCTCTTCTTGAATACCACCACTCTCATCACGCACCTCAAATAATAAGTCTCCTTCTACACCTTGAAATTCAGAAATTTCATTAGAATAATATATTGCTGAGCTCTCAAAATCTTCTGCAGGGTCTAGACTATTTAAAAAGAAATTTGATCTGTAAACAGATAATTTCATTTGACCTGGAGTGTTACCAAAAATAGAGTCTAAAGTATACGTTGAATTTCCATCTGTATCTGTTTCTACTAATGAAGAGTAATACGGAAGTGAAAAAACTACTGAATCAATTTCAGTTTCATCACCAAAATCAGGATTAGTACTAGATAAAGCTACTTGAGTTAACAACGAACTAGTTGTAGAACCATAAGTTGGGTCTTTATAAAAACCAACAACTCCAACCGATGTGCCACTAGTTTGAACTCCATTAAAACCTGAGGCATCAGCATAATTACGACTGTAAGCCGCTATTTTTAAATCTTGAGCAAGCTCTGTATCAAAATTGACCTCCCCTACAATACTAGTTCCAATAGAACCAAAATCATCCTCACAGGAAACAATCAACAGCGCAAGTGCCACAACCATGGCTGCTTGCTTAAGTATTTTATTCAATCTCATAATTAGTCTATTCTTCTAAAACTTGAGTAGTGTAAAAATCTTCGTAAGCCTGAGGAAACTCCTCTTTCTTCTTATACGGCAAAACAGGAATTTTGGTCGTATTAAGGATTTTCATTAAGTTTTCATTTAATTCTTGAGAACCTACGATTGCAGCATCACTATTCTTGATAGTAACTTTCATTAGGTTTTCATAAGTAGGATCTTCTAGTTCTTTGATAGTCTCTGGGTCAATTCCATCAAAAGCAACTTTATTAAGAAGCTCTTCATTAAGAGACCCTTCAAATCCTTGATTATAAATAGAAGTTACTATTTTACTTTGTGCAAATAATGGTTCACTTGCATAGTAATGCTTAAGATATAATGGCAGTAAAGATGCTAACCATCCCTGAACGTGAATAATATCTGGCGCCCAGTTTAGTTTTTTAACCGTCTCTACAACTCCTTTTGCAAAGAAAATGGCGCGCTCGTCGTTATCAGGAAAAAGATTTCCTTCTTCGTCTGTAAAAGTCGCCTTACGCTTAAAATACTCTTCGTTATCTATAAAATATACCTGGATACGCTCCTTAGGTATAGAAGCAACCTTGATAATAAGTGGCATATCAAAATCATTGATAACCAAGTTCATTCCAGATAATCTAATTACTTCGTGTAGTTGATGTCTACGCTCATTAATATTACCGTAACGCGGCATAAATATGCGTATTTGCCCACCCTTGGAATTAACCATTTGAGGAGCTTCAAACGACATAGAGGCAATCTCGGTCTCTGGGAGGTATGGAATCACTTCAGATGACACGTACAATATCCTCTTATCTTTCATATATGTAAAAATTAGGTTGTTAATCTATTCAAAAAACACGCAAAAGTACAAATTTTTACGCACTTAGTCTTAATATTAGTAAGTTTGCATCCCGTTAAAATTTTAATAAAGTGCAAGCAATAACAGCTCATAAACAGATTTCTAAGATTGTTCATCAAGCAAAAAGCAATGGCAAATACGTAGGTTTTGTCCCTACAATGGGCGCCCTACATCATGGACATGCATCACTTATTGATTATGCACTCAAAGATTGTGCCTTAATTATAGTAAGCATTTTTGTTAACCCTACACAATTCAATAATATTTCAGACTTAGACAAGTATCCTCGCACTCTTAAAAAAGATCTAGAATTTCTAGCGCATTATGGAGATAAAGTGGTAGTATACGCACCAACTGCTACGGAAGTTTATGGGAATAAGGTTTCCTCTACCCCATATAACTTTGGAGCCATAGAGAAGGTTATGGAGGGAGAGCACAGGCCAGGACACTTTGATGGTGTAGGGACTGTTTTAAATCTCCTTTTTAGACAAGTAAATCCGGATAAAGCATATTTTGGAGAGAAAGATTATCAACAGCTTGCCATTGTGCGTAAGCTTGTAGAAAAAGAAAAATTACCTTTAAAAATCATAGGTTGCCCTATACATAGACAAGAAAATGGTCTCGCAATGAGCAGTCGTAATGCACGACTTACTGAGAATCAACTTGCTATTGCGCCTTTTATTTATGAAGTGCTGCAGTATGTGAAGAATAATTTTGACTCACAATCTGCATTACAATTGAAAAAATATGTTTCAACGGTTTTTGAGGAAAAAGAAGGTCTCGAACTTGAATACTTTGAGATTGCAAATATCAAAAATTTAAGTACGCTTTCGCGAAAGCGTAAAAACCAACAATACCGAGCTTTTCTTGCCGTTTATGCTGGTGAGATTAGACTAATAGATAATATAGCCCTAAATTAAACTTATTATTACCTTTGCACTATGCTAGTAAATGTTGTAAAATCAAAAATACACCGCGTTAAAGTAACGGGTGCCGAGTTACATTATATTGGAAGTATTACCATTGATGAAGACTTGATGGACGCTTCAAACATAATTGAAGGAGAACGTGTACAAATTGTAAACGTAACAAACGGAGAACGTCTTGAGACGTATGCAATCCCTGGACCAAGAAAGAGTGGAGAAATCACCCTAAACGGTGCTGCTGCTCGTAAAGTTGCAAAAGGAGATACGCTTATCTTAATTGTATACGCCTTTATGGAAGTAGAAGAAGCTAAAAAGTTTAAACCTACTTTATGCTTCCCTAATGAAGAAACAAACTTGCTCAACTAACGTTGATAAGTAATAAACATAAAAGTCTCGCACTTAAAATTATACTCCCACTTGTGGGAGTTTTTTTGGTTTGGTACCAACTCAGTAAAATGACTGCGGTAGAGCGCAGCGACATGTGGGAAGCAATAAAAATGGTCAATCCTTTATGGATTATTATCTCGCTGCTATTTGGTTTATTAAGTCATTTTTCTAGAGCATACCGCTGGAAATACCTACTAGAACCTTTAAGTTACAAGCCTAAATTTATTACCAGTTTCATGGCTATTATGATTGGCTATTTTGCAAATACCTTCATCATTAGATCTGGGGAGGTTTTAAGAGGTGTAAGCCTTTCAAAAACAGACGGCATTCCTTTTGAGAAAGCCTTTGGAACTATTGTAGCAGAGCGCATTGCAGATCTTATTGTACTGCTTCTCATCATGACTACAGCCGTAGTCTTACAATCTACAGCACTCATAGCTTACTTTAAAGAAAATGCAAACCCCACTGGTTTTATCATACTACTTGCTGTAGGTCTTACTGCTGGAATCTTTGGCTTGCGATTACTTAAAAAGTCCTCACATCCTTTTATTCAGAAGATTAGAAACTTTGGACTCGGACTTCTTGATGGGGTAAGAAGTATTCTAAACATGCAGCATAACACTGCATTTATACTACACACCTTGTTTATATGGGGTATGTATATAGGTATGTTTTGGATCATGAAATTTACGGTACCTGGCACTGCAGAGGCTCCACTAGGAGTTATTCTTGCTTCCTTTGTAATAGGTGCATTTGCAATGAGTGCTACAAATGCAGGAATGGGTTTATATCCCATAGCTATGGCGGCAATATTCACTTTTTTTGGATTTGAGGATGGTGCAACCTTTGGCTGGCTCCTCTGGGGAACTCAAACTATTTTTAATGTAATTATAGGCGGCATTTGCGCACTTATCTTGCTACTCATTAAAAGACGGTAATTTTTTATATTTTAGGACTATCCTAATAACTAAAAAGTTATTCCCACATGAAAACAAACCTACTTACCCTAATACTCTGTATTTACAGTGTACTAGCTTCTTCTCAAATTGATTATAAAGAGATTCAATCAGAAATTCTAGGCACAGCCAGACAGCTTAAAATACAGTTACCTCGCAATTATGACGAGAATATAGAAAAATCATATCCTGTAATTGTAGTTATGGATGGTGACTACCTATTTGAACCCGTGGCTGGTAATGTAGATTATTATAGCTACTGGGAAGAAATGCCACAAGTAATTGTAGTAGGCATTAATCAAGTAGACAGTAGAGATGATGACACCTTTTATGATGATGTAAGCAACCTCCCATCTGATACCGGAGCTTCTTTCTTTGAATTTTTAGGCTTAGAAGTAATGCCTTATCTTGATGAAAATTACAGAACTAGTACTTTTAGAATCGCAGTAGGTCATGATATGACCGCAAATTTTATGAATTACTATTTAATGAAAGATCCCGCACTTTTTCAAGGATACATTTCTTTAAGTCCAGATCTCGCACCACAAATGGAAGAGCGTCTTGTTGCTAGATTAGGACAGGCACAGCAAAAAATATTCTATTACCTCGCAACCGCAAGTGACGATATAAGTGTACTACGCGATCCTATTATTCAACTAGATGCTCAGATCAAACAGGTCCAAAATGAGAATGTTCAATATACTTTTGACAATTTTGACGGAGCAACGCACTACTCACTCGTGGGTCGCGCTATACCAAAGGCGCTAGAAAACATGTTTTCTATTTATCGCCCTATTAGTAAAAAAGAGTACAAAGAGAAGATACTACCTAGCGAGTCTCCTTTTAATTATCTCATAGATAAGTATGCAACGGTAAAAACGCTTTTTGGCCTAGATGACCCTATACGCGTTAATGATTTTATAGCCACATCTACAGCGCTAGAGAAAAAAGGAGACTGGGAAGGCCTTGAAGAACTTGGAAAAGTTGCTCGCAAGCAATACCCAGAAACTATGCTAGGAAACTACTACCTTGCACTATCACTAGAGAAATCTGGAGAACCTAAAAAGGCAATGCGCGCATATCAAAATGCTTTTCTACTAGAAGAAGTATCATTTCTTACTAAGGATTTAATGCTAGATAGAGCAGATCAGATCAAACAAGACTTTGGCTATTAATCACTTATAATATCCACTTTTTATAGCGTACTCTTGCGCTATAGTTTACATATTATTTAAATCAAATTAATTTTAATAGAAGGTTTGATTCTCTAATTTTGCAAGCAGATTACTCATTTTATGGCCAAAACAAAAACTACCTTTTTCTGTCAGAACTGTGGCACACAGCATGCCAAGTGGCAAGGCCAGTGTAATGCTTGCAAGCAATGGAATACCATTGTTGAAGAGGTTGTACAAAAAGTAGACAAAAAGGACTGGAAGTCTGAAACTGCAAAGGTTTCTGGACTTACACGCACCAGTAAACCCCTTAAGATTGCCGATATTTCTACCGCTTCTGAGGCTAGAATGAATACTAAAAACGGAGAACTTAACCGTGTTCTAGGTGGTGGCTTAGTTCCTGGATCGCTTACTCTTCTAGGTGGAGAACCTGGAATAGGAAAAAGTACTTTGCTATTACAGATATCACTAGCGCTACCTTACAAAACACTCTACGTCTCTGGAGAGGAAAGTCAGCAGCAAATAAAAATGCGTGCTGAGCGTATTAATCCAGAAAGCGACCAGTGTTATATTCTTACAGAGACAAAAACTCAAAATATCTTTAGGCACATAGAAGAGATGCAGCCAGATATTGTGATTATAGACTCTATACAAACGCTACATTCTGATCATATAGAAAGTACCGCTGGAAGTATCTCACAAATACGTGAAACCACTTCAGAGCTGATACGATTTGCTAAGGAAACAGCAACACCTGTGATTCTTATAGGTCACATCACAAAAGATGGAAACATCGCTGGCCCAAAAATTCTTGAACACATGGTAGATACCGTTCTTCAATTTGAAGGAGATCGCAACCATGTTTATAGAATTTTAAGAGCACACAAAAACCGTTTTGGGAGCACTAGCGAACTAGGTATTTATGAGATGCAGGGCTCAGGGTTGAGAGAGGTGAGCAATCCAAGTGAGATTCTCATTTCAAAAAATGATGAAGACTTGAGCGGGACAGCAATCGCAACCACGATGGAAGGTATGCGACCGCTTATGATTGAGATTCAAGCGCTTGTGAGCACTGCAGTGTATGGAACACCACAACGTAGCTCAACAGGATACAATGTAAAGCGACTCAATATGCTTCTCGCTGTATTAGAAAAACGAGCAGGTTTCAAACTAGGCGCAAAAGATGTTTTTCTCAACGTGACTGGAGGAATCACTGTAGATGATCCTGCTATAGATCTTGCAGTGGTAGCAGCAGTATTATCGAGCAACGTAGATATACCTGTAGATAAATCCATGTGTTTTGCGGCAGAGATAGGTCTCGCAGGAGAAGTTCGGCCCGTAAATCGTATTGAACAACGCATCGTAGAGGCAGAAAAACTAGGTTTTACAAGCATCGTGATTTCAAAATATTGCAAAATACCTGACACTAATTATCACATCAATGTGATTAAAGTTGCAAAAGTCCATGATGTCGTGAGGCACCTTTTTGGATAAACTTCTTCTTTAAATTTCAATCATTTTCTAGGAGTAATTAAAAACGTCCATTTATAATCAATTGCGTTAACATCTGACTGTTTCTTACATACACATGGCACCTTTTCTGCACGGTAGCTGCTATGCTTAAAAAGATTCTATACACTTTATTACTTCTTGCCATAATAAGCTGTAATCAAATTCAAAAAGCCACAGATGCCATCACGCAACCTTCGGCTCGCGAAGTTTATGCTCGTGGCTTTGAGAAAGATGATAGTATTTATAACTCTTGGAATTCCGCTTTCGCGAAAGCGTATCAAAAAAAAGTACTACCTAAAGACCAAAACGTACTCTCGGGTCTTCCGTATACCACTGTAGGGACTTATTCTTCTAACAATTTGATCCCTTACCGCTATACATTCACACTCGCTGCAGGTGAGATTTTTCATGCGGAAGTTGAAAACAACGTAGACTCAACCGCCATATTTCTTGACCTTTTTACATGGGAGAATGATTCTATAATAAATCCAACGCCTAGATTATCTAATGCTCCTAATGAGAGAAAATTTACTACCAAAATTACGGCGTCAGGATTATACACACTCCTCATACAGCCTGAAATAGGCACAAACTCATCCTTTACATTAAAAATTTACACAACACCACAGTACGGCTTTCCAGTAAGCGGAAAAGATAATAAGGCCATTCAAAGCTTCTGGGGAGCTTCTAGAAGTGGCGGTAAACGTAGCCATGAGGGTGTAGATATTTTCGCAGCAAGAGGAACCCCCGTCGTAGCAATTACTGATGGTATGGTATCCTCCACAGGTAATCGCGGTCTAGGAGGTAAACAGCTGTGGTTACGTGATGGCATTTTTGGCCAGTCCCTTTATTATGCGCACTTAGATAGCATCATCGCTACGACTGGAAAGCGCGTGAAAATAGGAGATACACTTGGGTTAGTAGGCAATACTGGGAATGCCAGAACGACACCTCCACATTTACATTTTGGCATTTATAATCGTACGGGAGCTATTAACCCATATCCATATATTAAACAAACGGAAATGCCCACAATTTTAGATTCGCTCTCTAGCAATTTAGGAGTTCTTAAAAATAATGGTACGATGCGATTATCACCAACTTCAACTTCAGAAAGAGTAGGCACATTGAAGAGAAGAGACACTGTTCTGCTATTAGAAAAAACGGGTAACTGGTTTCATATACGTACTCATGATAGCTTACAAGGATATCTATATAAAACTGCTATAAAGCCCGTTCCATTTACATGATTTTAAGTAGATAATTACGCTTTCGCGAAAGCGTGAAAAGAAAAAGACACACTTTACAGCGTGTCTTTTAAGTTTACTAGTACATTACTTTTATTATGGTGCAGGGTTTGGTATTGCTGTGTGCACCTCGTCTATCGCTTTTAAAACCTCTTCAGAAAGTGTAATATCTGCACTACCAATGTTTTCTTTAAGTTGCTCCATACTCGTCGCTCCAATGATATTACCAGTCACAAAAGGCCTATCTGTTACAAATGCAAGTGCCATTTGAGTTAGACTTAAACCGTGGTCATCTGCAATTTTTTTATAACGGCGTGTTGCTTCAAATGCATTATCGTTGTGGTAACGATTATAGTTAGGAAACAAAGTCACACGCGCATCTTCTGGATAACCGTCTAGATACTTTCCTGTTAATTGACCAAAACCAAGAGGAGAATACGGCAGTAAACCTACATCCTCCCGATGTAAGCCTTCTGTAAGTCCTATCTCGTCTTTTCTATTAAGAAGATTATAAGGATTTTGAACAGTAACCACCTTTGGCGCACCTTTTCTAGCTTCTTCTATAAAACGCATCAAACCAAAAGGAGACTCGTTAGACAGTCCTATATTTCTAATTTTTCCTTGCTTTACATAGGTGTCTAGAGATTCAAGAATCTCTGCAATATTATCATTCCACTGCTCATCATCATTATGAACATATCCTAATTTTCCAAAGAAATTTGTGTTACGTTCTGGCCAGTGCAGTTGGTATAAATCAAGATAATCGGTTTGGAGACGTTTTAAACTCTTGTGCAATGCATCATCAATAGCTTCTTTAGAAAACCCAAGATTATCTCTTACAGAAGCAAATGTTGGGCTAGGTCCAGTAATCTTTGAAGCAAGAACAATCTGATCTCGGTTCTTATTTTTAGCAAGCCAAGTACCTATCACCTTTTCTGTTGCACCATAGGTTTTCTCTTGAAAAGGCACGCTATACATCTCTGCCGTATCAATAAAGTTTACGCCTTGTGTAAGTGCATAATTCATTTGCTCATGACCTTCAGCCTCCGTGTTCTGGCGACCCCAAGTCATTGACCCCAAACAAATTTTTGAAACTTTTATATCTGTATTTGGTATTGTTGTGTATTTCATAAGTATTGGATTTGACGCAAATCATTGCGTCTTTGTACAACTATAGAACTCTCGTTTTATCTAATCAATATCATTAAGCAAAGCAGTCACCTCATCAAGCTTAGGTGTTAGGATTACTTCTATACGTCTATTTTTTGCTTTGTTCTCTGCGGTATCATTTTCAGCTACGGGAGCATATTCTCCACGGCCTGCTGCTGTTAGGTTTTTAGGGTCTATATTCCTATTTGTGCGTAAAATTTCAACAATAGCTGTCGCTCTTTTAGCAGATAGATCCCAGTTACCAGCTAGATTTCCGCTACCTCCGTAAGGCACATTATCTGTATGTCCCTCGATAAGCACTGCGATGTCCGGGTTATCTGCAAGTACGCTACCTAGTTGCTTTACCGCCTTTGTCCCATTTGCACCTACGGTCCAGCTACCAGAATCAAATAAAAGCTTGTTTTCTAGCGACACATATACCTTACCATCACGTTGCTCTACGGTAAGTCCTTTTCCTTCAAAGTCTGTAAGTGCTTTTGAGATAGATTCTTTAAGCGCTCTCATTGTAGCATCTTTTGCTGCGATTACACCTTCTAGCTCATCTACTCTCGCAGAGCGTTCTGCTAGATCCTTTTGTAACTTTTCAAGACGAGTACGTTCCGCTTCAAGAGCAGCAGTTTTTTCA
Source organism: Dokdonia sp. Dokd-P16 (assembly GCF_003095655.1). NCBI lineage: Bacteria > Pseudomonadati > Bacteroidota > Flavobacteriia > Flavobacteriales > Flavobacteriaceae > Dokdonia > Dokdonia sp. Dokd-P16. Next base: position 1,605,080 of record NZ_CP029151.1, on the reverse strand, counting down.
GCAAGATCATTTTGCTTTGTCTCTAGTTCGGCTAGAAGTTGTCTGTTTTTCTGAGAATTTTCGGCTATAGTCGCACTACTATTAGATTCTAGTGCGTTATAACTTGCTTGTAGTTGTTCTAGATTAGCTTTCGCGGAAGCGTACTCCCCTTCTAACTCCTCTACTCTAATTATACTTGAGCCTAAATCTTTTGAGACTTTATCATAAACTGCGTTCGTCTTTTTAAGCTCAGCTTTTAAGTCCTTTACATTATCCTCAAGGCTACGATTATCCTTGCGCAACCTGCTATAGCTTGCTTCAAGATCTTTAAACTTTTTTGCAGGAACGCAAGAAGTAAGTGCGCTTATCGCAAGTATTATAAGAAGGGATTTTTTAAACATTGTATTCATTTTTTTTAAGATAATTTTAATTCTACCATGTGCGGACAGTGATCACTATGCACAGCATCAGAGAGAATCACAGCACGTTCAATATTATTTTTAAGAGGCTCACTTACCATGTTATAATCAATGCGCCATCCTTTGTTATTTGCTCGCGCATTTGCTCGATAACTCCACCATGTGTAGTTGTCTGGCTCTTTGTTAAGATGACGGAAAGAGTCTATAAAACCACTGTCCATAAAGTTACTTATCCACTCACGCTCTACAGGTAAAAATCCGCTTACGTTTTTATTACGTACGGGATCGTGAATATCTATAGCTTCGTGACAAATATTGTAATCTCCACCTATCACAAGATTTGGAACATCTTGCTTGATCTCGTTTACATAATCTTGTAATAACGACATGTATTCCAGTTTATGCTCTAGACGGGCAATATTTGTTCCAGATGGCAAGTACATGCTCATCACAGAAACATCATCAAAGTCCACTCTTATATTTCTACCTTCAAAATCCATGGATTCGATTCCCGTTCCATACACTACATTTTTAGGTGTTTTCTTCGTGAGAATAGCCACACCACTGTATCCTTTTTTTTGTGCGCTGAACCAGTAATGCTCATAACCCAGACTTTCAAAAACTGCTGTATCTACTTGATCTGGTGTTGCTTTTGTCTCTTGCAACAGCACCACATCTGGATCTGTGTGTTGCAACCAGGTGGCAAAATCTTTGCGCAAAGCTGCACGGATACCGTTTACGTTATAAGAGATAATTTTCATAGTATGCTGTATTGGGCTGCTAAGTTATAAATTAGGTTTTTCCACACCTCGTAAAAAACTTATAAAGTTTACCTTTGAGTCATTGTAATATTTACCTCAGCCTAGAGTTTTACTATTGATGCGCGTATTTTACACAGTTCTTTTACTATTATGCACCAGTGCTGTTCTAGCACAACAAACGCGTACCAAAAGAATTGCGGTAAGAGACTCTGTGCTTTTAGACTCTGTAAGCATAAATCCTTCCTTATTTAAAATCACTACGCTACAAGGTAAAAGGATAGATAGCACATCTTATAGTATGGATTATGGAAAAAGTATCCTTACGCTTAGCGCGAAAAATGGAATACTTCCAGATTCTCTCATTATAACCTACAAGGTATATCCAGATTTTCTTACGCGTGTCTATTCTCAGTATGACCCTAACCAGATTGTGACGAGTACTGGCAATCTCGACAAGATTATAAGTTTAGGTGAAGACAGAAGAACAAATACTGTCACTCCATTTTCTGGCCTTAACGTGAGCGGAAGCATCTTAAGAGGAGTTGCTGTAGGCAATAGCCAAAACAGTACCTTGAACTCAGAGCTTGACTTACAAATAAGCGGAAAGCTAAGTGAGCGCGTTACCTTACGCGCTTCTATACAAGATGCAAATATACCTAGCCAGCAAGGTGGCTACTCTCAAAATCTAGATGAGTTTGATCAAGTGTTTATTGAACTATTTTCTGATAACTGGAATATAAGAGCTGGTGATATTAATTTAGAAAACAGGGACACCTATTTCAGCAGATTTACAAAGAAAATACAAGGGCTATCCCTAGGGGGTACCTTGAATCACTCAGATGATAAACAAACAGATCTACATGCTTCTGGAGCTTTAGTACGAGGTGTTTTTACACAAAGTACATTTACAGGGCAGGAAGGAAATCAAGGCCCCTATAAACTCACTGGGCCTAATGGTGAGCTATTCGTTCTAGTAGTTTCTGGGAGTGAGACTGTTTATGTTAATGGCATCCCGCTCACACGTGGAGAGAGCGAAGACTATATTATCGATTATAATGCTGGAGAGATACGATTTAATGCCACTTATCCCATCACTAGTGAGATGCGTATCAATGTTGCTTATCAATTTTCTGAACGACGTTACACACGTTTTCTGGCGTATGGAGGAGGAAGCTTTCGCGAAAGCGATAAATTCAAAATAGCTGCTCACGTATATTCAGAAAGTGATGCTAAAAATCAACCACTACAACAAAATCTCACCTCCGAACAGGTTGCTATTTTACAAGAAGCTGGTGACGATATGCAAGAAATGATTGCTCCCAGCGCAATCTCAGATACCTTTGATGAAAATAAGATTCTCTACAGGCAGATAGTTGTAAATGGAGTCGAGGTTTTTGAATTTAGCGCTGATCCTGGAGAAGATTTATTTCAAGTACGCTTTACTAATGTAGGAGAAAACCAAGGAGATTATATTTTAAGCACGACAAATACGCTACAGCGCACATTTCAATATGTTGCCCCTATAAATGGTATTTCGCAAGGTTCTTTTGCTCCTCAAGTACAACTTTTTGCCCCTACTGTACTACAATTAGGTGTAATAAATGGAAGCTACACACCTTCAGAAAAAACTACAATAAACTTTGAAGCTGCGGGAAGTAACAATGACACCAACACATTTTCTACACTAGATGACGGTGATAATAATGGCTATGCTGCACATGTAGATATAAATCAGCTGTTATATAAAAAGGATAGTTTATCCAGCCTTCGCGCTTTTGGGAGTTGGGATTTTATACAAGAAGATTTTAGAAGTATTGAAGGGCTTTACAATATAGAATTTAACCGAGATTGGAATGTCGAGAACTCACTAGCTCAAGCGGGAGGAACTTTATTAGGAACTCAACACTTTACTACGGTAGGACTCAATTATGTTCGTACAGAACAAGGAGCAATTACCTATCAATTTCAACATCTAAACTTTCAAGACGCCTACAATGGCTACAGACACAGTCTAAATGCCAACTGGGAACTTGGTAATTTAAGAACTGCGATTAATGCAAGTACACTTAGTACAGATGATGTGCAACTCAATACAAACTTTACACGAGCAGACGTAAATGCCATTTATGGTTTTAAAAAATCTTGGATAGGCGCTGCATTTAACATGGAGGACAACGTTAGAGTCACAAAAAGGAATGACTCTATAACGGCAAGCAGTCAGCGATTTAGCGCTTACAAAGCTTTTGCTGGCGTGGGAGACAGCACAAACGTCTATATGGAAGCTGGATATAAATATCGTGTAAATGATAGTGTGCGACTTAATCGCATAGCACGTGTAAATACATCCAATACATATTACTTAAAATCTCAATTAATAAAGAATGAGAAAACGAACGTCTCGCTCTTTTTAAATTACCGTAATCTTAGCTATGAAGATCAACGAGAAGATGAGAATTCGCTCAACTCAAGATTGCTGTATAATCAACGATTTGCAAATGATATCATCCGTCTTAATACGGTTTTTGAAACCAATAGCGGTACCCAACCTCAGCAAGAATTTACTTTTATTCAAGTAGATGAAGGTCAAGGAACCCATACATGGAATGATTATAACGGAGATGGTATACAAGAACTCGATGAGTTTGAGATAGCGCAGTTTCAAGATCAAGCAGATTACGTGAGAATACTACTACCAAACCAAGTATTTGTAAGAACTCATCAAAATAAATTAAGCCAGCAACTCACCCTACAACCCGGACAGTGGTCTGGGCTTAAAGGAATAAAAAAGTTTCTTTCCCACTTTTACAATCAGTCTAGCTATATCTTAGATAAACGAGTATTGCGCACTGATAACGATTTTAGCCTCAACCCATTTAATGAGGATGACAATGAAATAGGTGCTACAGTCAACTTTAGAAATACCTTATTTTTTAATAGAGGAAAACAGCGTTACACGACCTCCTATTCATTTCTATCAAATACCTCTAAAATTCTTCTCTCTACAGGGCTGCAAGAAAGTGAGATACAAAGTCATCAACTCAATTTTCTACATAAAATTAAAGAGAGCTGGCTCTTTAATGCTCAAGGAGATTTAGGCTCGACCGTGAGTAGTGCAGAGAATTTTATCTCTCGTAGTTTTAGCATCGATAATATCGGTATTAATCCTAAGCTCTCATATCTCTTTGGCAAACAGTCGAGAGTTTCGCTATTTTATGAATATCAAAATAAGAATAACACATCAGGAGAGCAGGAACAGCTTGACCAGCAGAATCTTGGCATCTCCTTTGCATTAGCAGATTTAGAAAAAGTATCTTTAACTGGGGAGTTTACGTATATCAATAACGATTTTCGCGGAAGCGCATTTAGTCCAGTTGCATATCAGATATTAGAAGGATTACAACCAGGAACAAATTTTACTTGGAATGCTATTGCACAAAAAAGGATTACCAAATTTTTAGATTTGAATGTATCATATTTTGGGCGTAAAAGTGAAGAAACACGAACTATTCATACGGGTAATATCCAGATTAAAGCTTTCTTCTAAATTTTAACGACCTTTAAGGAAACAAAACTACCTAATTATGAAAACAAGATTATACATTACAGGTATGTCACTAGTAGCAATCATGGCTTTTTCTTGCCGTGGTCAAGAAGCGGTTGCTACAGAGGATACTAAAACAGCACTTATGGATTTTGACACAACTGGATATACTTCTGGAACAATCGTACAATCTAAGGCAGAAGGCGATTGCGAGTGGACTATTAAACTTGAGGATGGACGTCATTTTGACCCCATGACGATAGACAAAGATTTTATGAAGGATGGAGCCAGCGTTTGGTTCAAGTATACACCACAACGCCGTATGAATAGATGTGACAAAGCTAGCCCTGTAGGGATTACGGAGATGAAGATGAATATGTAAATTGAGACTGTACATACTTTTTCTACTAAAAAAAGCTCAACAAGAAATTCCTTGTTGAGCTTTTTAATATTTAATGGATATACAGCATATGTTTCAGCTGTATCGATTATTTATCTAACTACTATCTTCTCTACTAATTTAGATCCACCATCTATATCTGTAAATTGAACGATATAAACGCCAGCTGCAACGTATGACATGTCTAAATCATATGTATAACCATTTCCTTCTTTATTAAGATTGTTATAGGCAAGTCTTTGTCCAAGAGTATTAAAAACAGAAATAGCAGCTCTTCCCTCAAATGGCGTGTTCACATTTATAGCAAAATATTTATTATCTGTACTAGTGATATTTAGAGAAGTTTCTAAAAACACATTACTCTCTACCGCGAGCACTTCTGGAGCGAAGGTTGCTGTATAATCATTAGTTCTTCCAAATTGAAGATCATCACAAGGATCAGTAACATCACCAGCTGTATCCTCATCTTCACCTCTCACACGCATAGTCAATGGCCCTGCAGTAAGCTGTGCCACATCAAAGGCTGTAACATCAATTGAAAAAGCAAAATCAGTATCTGCTGTTGCTACCTGACCAGAAGCAACAAGTTCATCTTCAGTAAAGGTTGCATCATCATTTATATCAATCCAAATTGCAAAGGCAGAGTCTGTAAAACCAACTTGCAATGTTCCAGATAACGACTCTGGACTATCAAATGCAAACTCAATTCCTGAATCATCACTATATCCTGAAGAGGTACAATTTGTTAACAATGCATTTTGATTTGCTAATGTAATGGTAGTCACACCATCACCAAAACCTTCACAATCACTATCTGGTTGACATGCTAGACCCACAGTATTTGTTGCAACACACACCAATGAATCATTCTCAACATTGCTATCATTACTCAACAAAGTAGAAACATCAAGTGTATAGTTACCAGGCTCAGAAAGATCTGCACCTTGAGCAAAGGTAAATTCGACACTTAGCCCTGGCTCTATAGTTCCTGTAAAAGTTTCTACTACTGCTGCTCCACCATTTACAGTGTATTGCACAGTTGGGTTTGTGATTGCATTTGATCCGTAATTTCTTATAGTTACAATAACATCCTCATCACCTGTATATTCTCCTTCTCCTACAGGAGTTACAATACTAAAAACACTGAGGTCATCTGGCTGGGCAGCGTCTAGTGTAAAATTAGCAACTACATCTCTACGCGTTGGATCAAACTGCTCTGTAATAAACCAGAATGACTCGTTCTCTGGATCAAGAGTTAAGTGCACATAATCTGCAAACCTATCTGTAGGAGAGGCTGCTGTACTTTTGAAGAGTTCTTGCTCAAATACTGTCATTACTCCTAATGGATCTCCATCAAAACGACCAGTATAATTCATTGCAATACGATCTTCATCTGATGATGATATATAACCCATAGCAATATTTCCTTGAGAATCCATCGCCATACTTCCTTGATATGCGTTACGCTTTCCTGGAGTAACATAAGTACCTTCTTGATATATAGACCATGGTTGCCCATCTCCATCTTGTCTTAATTCATACCATCTTATTCCTGCCTTTTCACCTGGGTCTAACACATCAACTACAAAATTCATTACAACAGTGTTATAAGTAGGAAAACGTCTATATTGTACTTGGTTCATCATCGTAGCTTGCAATGCATCTACATCTGGACCTCCACCGCCTTGTGGAATATTTGAGAATGATCCACCATCAAAGACACTTACAAAATCTGCTGTTGTAATTTCTTGAGCTAGTTCAATACTTGCATTTGCAGCATCTGCCCAATCTATAGTAGCTTCCCATACTTTAAGGTGGTCATCATCGACTCCTCCCCATGCATCATCTTGAAGATAAACTACAGGGACTGGAGTACCTGCTGGAGCGCTCTCATCTCCCGTAGTATGAAACCCTTGTGGACTATAAAAACCATTTCTTTCAATTCCAGGAAGTCCAAAAGCTACAAACTGAGCCGCTTCATCATTTAACATTTTATTACGCTCGAGTAAGAAAACTTGCTCTGTAGTTGAGTTTATGTTTGCCGTAACTACGTAAGATTCACCAAATACAGAAAATTTTGTGTAATCAGGGAATGCTCCTGCATTAAATTGTGCTTCATAAACATACCATGGGTCATTCACCGGATCCGGACCCGCAGATATTGCAACGTCAAATCCATTACCACCTGGCGCACCAGAGTTACGGAATTCTGTGATTACATATCTCCCTCTAGGTTTCCCTGCACCATTATCTACGTTTGCATCAAAGAAAACAATTGGATCTCCTGTTGAATTTCCAGGAAACAAAGTGCTCAAGTCCATTTCTGGAGTAGCATCTGTCCCGTCCTTATTAAATATTTTAAAGCCTACATTCCATGCAGCTATATAGTGGTTAGGTCCGGCCGCACCCGTAGGGTCAGAAGGTGTAAAAGAAGATACATCTGCTACAAACGTTGTTAAAGGTGACCTTGTTTGTGTCATGCTAACCTCCTGACTGCGTTGTGCGTTTACGAGAGGATCATTACCTACAGAACCCTTACCTGGGACAATATTAGGAGACCCTATGCCTTTGGCACGACCTAATTTTGGTGTATTATCCGCATATATAAGTGTTCCTGCTTTAATTTGATCTGCAATACTAGGTATTACAACAGGGGCAGAAAGTAGCCCACTTTTACTGGCTTTATTTGTTTGCTGCGCAGACACCCCAAAGCTAAAAGCTAAGAGAGCTGCAACCAGCAATGAGTAGATTTGTTTCATAATGTAGTTTTTTAGTGGTTTGCTTGTTAAAAATTTATTAAAAATACAAAAATCTGAATCCAAAGCATAAAAAAACACCCATGAAATGGGTGTTTTTAGTATATATCAGTAATTGGACTTAAGCTATCCAATGTCTAAAATTCACTTTATTATTGAGAATATCTGGTAAATCTGTGATTAATACACGCTGTTGCTCCATGCTATCTCTATCTCTTACTGTTACCATATTATCTTCTAGCGTATCATGATCTACTGTTATACAGAGTGGGGTTCCAGCCGCATCTTGACGTCTGTAACGACGGCCTACAGCATCTTTCTCATCGTAAGCTACGCGATAATCGTATTTCAAATCATCTATAATTTTTTGCGCTACTTCTGGTAGTCCATCTTTCTTTACTAGAGGCAAAATTGCAGCCTTTACAGGAGCTAAGATTGCTGGTAGTTTTAATACTACTCTTGAAGTTCCGTTTTCTAATTCTTCATCTTGAAGTGATGCAGAAAATACAGCTAGAAACATTCTATCAAGTCCTATTGAAGTTTCTACAACATAAGGCACATAGCTCTCATTAATTTCTGGGTCAAAAAATTGTAATTTCTTTCCAGAATGCTCTTCATGTGCTTTAAGATCAAAATCTGTTCTAGAGTGTATACCCTCAAGCTCTTTAAACCCAAATGGAAAGTTGAATTCTATATCTGTTGCTGCATTTGCATAGTGCGCAAGCTTCTCATGATCATGAAAACGATAATTCTCTTCTCCAAGACCTAATGATTTATGCCATTTTAAGCGTGTCTCTTTCCAGTGCTCGTACCACTTCATTTCTTCTCCTGGACGTACAAAAAATTGCATTTCCATTTGTTCAAATTCTCGCATACGAAAGATAAACTGACGCGCAACAATCTCATTTCTAAATGCTTTCCCTGTTTGAGCAATTCCAAAAGGAATCTTCATACGTCCTGTTTTTTGGACGTTTAAGAAATTTACAAATATACCTTGAGCCGTTTCTGGTCGTAAGTACAAATCTGTTGCTGTCTCTGCAGATGCTCCTAGTTTTGTTCCAAACATCAAATTGAACTGGCGTACATCTGTCCAGTTTTTTGATCCAGATTCAGGACATCCTATTTCTAATTCTTCTATAAGTGCTTTTACTGCTGGTAGATCTTCTGCATCTAGATATTGTGCAAGTCTTGCGGTTGCACTTTTTTGCTTCTCGCGATATCCCATAACTCTAGGATTTGTCGCTTCATATTGCACTCTATCAAAGCTTTCTCCAAAACGCTTTGCTGCCTTAGCAATTTCTTTCTCTGCTTTCTGATTGAGCTTTTCTGCATAATCTTCAACGAGTACATCTGCACGGTAGCGCTTCTTTGAATCCTTGTTATCAATAAGTGGATCAGAAAATGCGTCTACGTGACCAGAAGCTTTCCAAGTAGTAGGATGCATAAATATTGCAGCATCTAGACCTACAATATTTTGGTTCATTTGCACCATACTCTTCCACCAGTACTCGCGTATGTTTTTCTTAAGCTCAACACCGTTTTGACCGTAGTCATACACAGCACTTAGGCCATCATAAATCTCACTACTACCAAAGATGTAGCCATATTCTTTTGCGTGAGATATTACTTTTTTAAAATGATCGTCTTGTTGAGCCATAGTCTGTAGATTAATTATGCAATCTATTAATATTGATGAGGTATGAGGTCACGCTTTCGCGAAAGCGTAAAAACCTCTCAAACCAATAAAATAAAGTTATTTGTTTCCGTTTGTAACAAGCTGTAAAAATAGCAATCCCTCCGAAATAACGGAAATTGCGATTGCTCTATTTTAAAGAAAGTATGGTAGAGAGTAGCATAGAACCTTCGTGGTAGACATTTATAGTGTAATCACCACCTTCCATCTGCTGTACAGGCAGAACAAGCTCGCAGATGGTATATGCGGTTTTATTAAATGCAATCGTAGTTTTTGTATTATAGCGCACCACAGAGCCGTCTTCAAACTTTTCATTACGTTCTACACCTATCATGCGACCTCGCCCATTAAGTACTTGTACGTAAAAAGATTTATTTTCTACCTCTGCAAGTTGGTTATCGTTTACGGTAAAACACACCTGCATCATCTCAACGCGACTCGCTCTAGAAGTCATAAAAAACTTACCGCTGTTGCGCTGAATCACTCCTCTTGCAGCGAGATTACTTACTGTAAGACGTGCTCCTTGTGTAAGTCTCTCTGCTAGATCTCTATTAGATTTCTGTATGCTGTCTTGAGATTTTGTCGCTAGATCAAGTGCTTTTTGTGTTTCTTGTTGCAATGCAACAAGACGTTTTGTTTCTAATTGTAAACTATCATTTGCACTTATAAAAAATTCTCGCTCTCGACGCAGTCTTTTTATTTCCATTTGAAACTGCTGCATTTTTGATCTACTCAGGTCGTCGTCTCTTAGTGTTTCCTTGAGCTGTAAGAGTCTTGATTGCGCTTGTTTGAGTTCTCCTTTTAATGCATCTCTCTCTTTTAAAAGACTGCTATATTTAGACAATTCCTCGTCGAGCTGTGCGGTGACTCTTTCTTTGTCATCTATTAGTTGCGCCTCTCGTTGCTGCACTTCGTTTTGAAAATTATAGGTGTGAAATCCTAGCCCTGCAACTACAAGACATAGTAAGATTACAAGGAGTAATAAGGTATTATTGGTACTTTTAGTACGCATAGATGTTCTATTATTCACATAAAGGGGTTAATTTAGAAAAAAAAAGTATAAGCCATTGCTACAATCGCTCCGTTCTCTATTTTTTCCAGAAACCTGTAAATCTTGCGACAGCGAACTCATCGCTGCCGAAAATATGATATGTACACATTGTAGGCATACATTACCTCTCACAGATTTTCATAGGTACAACGACCCTGCAATCAAAAAAGTATTTTACGGTCGCCTCAATATAGAAAATGCAACCGCATTATTTTATTTTGAAAAGAAAGGTCCTGTGCAAGAACTCATGCATAATCTCAAATACAGAGGACAGCATGAGATAAGTGGCTTTCTAGGGGCATGGCTTGGTGAAGATCTCAAAACTCTTGAAGAATATAATCGTATAGATGCAGTAGTTCCAGTACCTATACACCCAAAGAAGAAAAGAAAAAGAGGATACAATCAAGTGGAAGGCTTTGGTAAATCACTAGCCAAAGCATTAGAAGCTCATTATGTAGATGACGTGCTTGTCAAATCAAAAAATACAAAAACACAAGTATTTAAAGGGCGTTTTACACGCAGTGATGAAGTTCTTGATGCTTTTTCAATTACAATGAATCGCAATTTTGAAGGTAAACATATCTTACTATGTGATGATATTTTAACTACTGGAGCAACTTTAGAATCATGTGCGTTGCAACTTCTTAAAATACCTAATATTAAATTAAGTATTGCCGTGATGGCAATAGCACAATAGGTATTTCGTTTTGGTTAAAATAATTGTTTCTTTGTAGTCGCATGACAGATAATCCTTGGTATCATTTTAATAGAAGACGAGTAGCTACATTTATAGTAGTTATGGTAAGTATGGCACTTACTCTCGTAAACTGTGCAAAACGTGGTTCTCCTACCGGAGGACCTATGGATAGTTTGCCTCCAGTTTTTGTAAAGTCTACACCTCCTAATTTTACTACAAACTTTGAAGGAGATGAAATTCGTATTTATTTTGATGAGTATGTAAAACTCAAAGACCTTAGAAAACAACTTATTATCTCTCCTCCTATTATCAATAGAGTAATCTCTCCACAGGGGTCTGCCTCAAAATACATAGAGATTAAAATCCAAGATACACTTGCTGCTAATACGACCTATGTTTTCAATTTTGGGCTCAGTATTGTAGATAATAATGAAGGAAATCCTTTTCCTTCGTTTAAGTATGTGATGTCTACAGGAGACTATATAGATAGTCTTACTGTGTCTGGAACAATTGTAGATGCGATCTTAGACAAGCCTGATAATTTTGTGACCGTGATGCTTTATGAAGCAGATAGCACGTATACAGATTCTACTATTTATAATAAGCCTCCATTATATGTTACAAACACCTTAGATAGCCTTAACACCTTTGAACTAGACTATCTAAAACCTGGAACGTATGCGCTTGTAGCTTTAAAAGATGAAGATGCCAATTATACTTTTCAACCCAAAAAGGACAAAGTAGCTTTTATAGAAGATTTTGTAACTGTCCCAACCGACTCGTCATATACATTAAAGTTATTTTCAGAAACACCCGCTTATAAAGCCTCTCGCCCTAAGCATGCTGCAGAGGGTAAAATTGCCTTTGGTATTAGTGGTTATATAGATAGTATAGCCATAAACCTCTTAACTAATGTGGGAAATAATTATGAAACTACTATCACAAAAAAAGGAGAGGACACTCTGTATTATTGGTACAAACCACGAGTATCACTTGACTCGCTCGTCTTTAATATTAGTGCTCCTGGTTATAGTGACACCCTGCAGGCTAGAATACGTAAGCCAAAACTAGATTCTCTAGCCTTCTCTTCAAAATATCGCAATGCTGTGTTGCTAGACAAACCGTATCGCATACTCAGCAATATTCCAATAGACACCATTAATAAATCTTTAATAACCGTTGTAAAAGACTCTGTCGAGATTCCTTTTACCTATTCTTTACAAGATAACGGGACTTCTCTAGATATTGATTTTGAGAAAGAGGAAAAAGCTAGTTATAGTATCAAAGCGCTACCTAATGCGATTACAGACTTTTTTGGCCAACAGAATGATACTCTTTTCTATAAAGCAAACACTAAGGAGTTCTCAGATTATGGAGATATAGAGCTCACCCTTAAAAACGCAAACAACTTCCCTTACATCATCCAGTTAATGGATAAAAGTGATGAGGTTATAGAAACGCAATACTCTCTTCAAGAGACTGTTTTTAACTTTAAGCTCCTCAAACCAGGCTCGTATAAAATACGCCTTATAGAGGACTCCAATAATAACCGTGTTTTTGACTCAGGAAATTATTTACAGAAAAAACAACCAGAGGTGATTATTAATTTCCCTGGAGAAATTGATGTACGACCTAGTTGGTTTGCTAAAGAAACATTTGAACTACTTCCTAAGAAAACCAAGGTTAAGGATACTATTCAAGAGTAAATCTGTCTTTGTCTTCTAGAAAAGGCAACTTACTTCTGGTGTCATTTACATGCGCTTTGGTTAACGTAGTGGTCACTACGCCTTCTTGAGTGTGCGCTGTTACCATCTCGTCTCCTAGCACATCATATACAGCAGAGTGCCCTATATATTCAAGGTTATTACCATCTACTCCCACGCGGTTTACTCCTATACAGTAAGACATGTTTTCTATAGCTCTAGCTCTAAGGAGCGTATCCCAAGCCGCTATTCTGGTTTTTGGCCAGTTTGCAACGTAAATAATGAGATCATAATCAGATGTATTACGCGCATACACCGGAAAACGCAAGTCATAACAAATCTGCGGAAAAATCTTCCAGCCTTTATAATTAACAACCACCTGTTTATCACCCGCTTTATACTGCTCTCCCTCACCAGCCATATTAAATGTATGACGCTTATTATAGCTCGTTGATTCTCCTTCTGGAGTGACAAATATAAAACGATTGTGATAAAGACCTCCTTCGCTTATTATTAAACTTCCGCAGATGGCTGCTTGTGACTTTAAGGCCTGTTGCTTCATCCACTGGACAGTTTCTCCATCCATAGTTTCGGCTAGTGATTGCGGACTCATAGAAAACCCAGTGGTAAACATCTCTGGTAGTACAATAAGGTGAGTTCCATCAGGCACCTTTGCTATTAATGTTTCTTGATGTGCTCTATTACGATTTGCGTCTTCCCAAAAAAGCGAAGTTTGTATGAGACTTACTTGTAATGTTTCTGATTTCATAGTATAAAGATACATTTATGGTAGAACTTTCCATCTGTACTATCTTTACAATGAATACGTACACGCTATGCAAAACACAATTGCTCAAAGAATCTATGATTTTTTAAAACAGTTTCCACCATTTCAATTTATGGCCGAAGGTGATTTGCTGGATATTTGTAGTCAAGCTTCTGTACTTTACTTGGATAAGGATGAAGTCATTTTTAATCGTGATCAAGCTTATAATGATCGTTTTTATATCGTTCAGCAAGGGGCTATAAAACTTACGAGACCATCCAAGGATGTGATTAAGGTGGTAGACATTTGCGATGAAGGAGATCTTTTTGGTCTTAAAGTAACCTCTACAGATACCTATAGAACGACTGCTACGGCAAAGGAAGAGACGATACTCTATACGTTACCTATGGAGGAGTTTTCCGCTTTCGCGAAAGCGAACAAAGCCATTTCAAATTACCTCATCGCTAGCTTTGCATCAAATATTAAAGATCCATATACTTTACAGCAAAGTGGCTCATTACTGAACACCTATGAGCCTGAACGCGGCGCACATTTACTGGGCTTAGAACAAGCACGATATAGCACCTCCATCATTACTTGCTCCCCAGAAACTTCCATACAAGAAGCAGCCAGATTGATGCAACAACATCGCATAGGGTGTTTAGTCATTACTACAGATTCAATACCAGTGGGTGTTCTCACAAATCGAGAATTACGTAATGCTATTGCAAATAATATCATCTCTAGTAATCACGTAGTACGCGATGCAATGATTACTCAGGTTGTCTGTGCCGTTCCAAAGATAACCGTAACTCAAGCGCAACTTATATTGCTCAAAAATGGAATAAGTCACCTCATAATTACCGAGGACGGTACAGCTAGCACAAAGGTAATAGGTGTGTTAAGTAAGCATGACATTGTGGTCGCTTACGGTAACAGTCCCGCCGAACTCGTAAAGGAAATAAAACGAGCAAAAAAAACCAAAATGCTCAGATTTACTTGGGAAAAAGCAACGCTTCTTCTTGAGCGCTACCTAGACCAAAACTTACCCATATCACATATTCTTAATATTTTTTCTGAGCTTAAAGATGCTCTCATGCAACGCACTATGCAGCTCTCATTAAGTAAGATGGCACATAATCCTCCAGTACCATTTACATGGCTTGCATTAGGAAGTCAAGGTCGAGAGGAGCAATTACTGTATACAGATCAAGATAACGCTCTTATTTATGAGGATGTGTCACCAGAAAATAATGAGGCGACTAAAAATTACTTTCTGCATCTAGCAAATAGGATGAATAAACGCCTTCATAAAATAGGTTATGATTACTGCCCTGCAGATATGATGGGAAGTAATCCTTTATACTGTTTATCACTTTCTGAGTGGAAAATTCAGTTTTCTACATGGATCAAAGATCCATCTCCAGAAAGCATGTTGCTATCGGGAATATTCTTTGACTATAGAATGGTCTATGGAACTCAGGAATTAGTAGGAGAACTTACCGCCTCTATTTATGACCAACTATCTACATCTTCTGTCTTTTTTAGATTTATGGCAAAGGACGCACTTAAAAATCCGCCGCCGGTGAGTTTCTTTCGCAACTTTCTAGTGGAGTCAGATGGTGCACATAAAGACGAATTTGATATAAAAAATCGAGCTATGGCTCCATTAATAAGTGGCGCCAGAGTGCTTTCTCTCTACCATAACCTGCGCAACATAAATCATACCTCAGAACGTTTTGAAAAGCTTGCAGAGCTAGAACCTCAAAACAAAGAACTCTTTGAAAGCTGCGCATACGCATTTAAAGCACTTCTTAAATTTAGAGTCAAACAAGGGTTGCGCAACGATGATAGCGGCCGCTTCATTAAACTAGCCGATTTATCAAAGGAGGAACGTCTCAAACTAAAACGATGCTTTAAACCACTACGCGATTTACAAGAAGTATTACGTGTACGTTTTCAAACTCAAAATTTGAGCTAGATGGGATTATTTACTACATCACCTCAAAGAGATTTTCCAAAATTTTGGACACAGTATCTTGCTGCTTTTTCTCAAGAGAAAAGTAAGGCAGGGTTTTTAGGTAGTACCTTAGATGGAAAAAAGCTCCATACTACTCGCTTTGTAGTATTTGACACCGAAACCACTGGTTTACATTATAAAGAAGATCGTATTCTATCTATAGGAGCGGTCACCGTAATTAACAATGAGATTTCTATAGCACAGAGCCTAGAGCTTTACCTCAAACAAGATGTATACAAGCCTGAAAGCGCAAAAATACACGGCATCTTGCGCAATGGAAGCTATGAGCAAGTAAATGAACAAGAGGCAATAGAAAGATGTTTAGAGTTTATAGGAACAGACATTCTTATAGGGCACCACATAGGTTTTGACGTTGCAGTAATTAATGCAGCTCTCAAACGTGCTCAACTAGGAAAACTTAAAAATAGAGTGCTAGATACAGAAACGTTGTACAAAAGACTTGTGCATCCTATAAACAGATCATTACAAGAAAAAAGATACACGCTAGATGAACTTGCCGAAGCGCTCAAAATTCCTTTGCACGATAGACATACCTCTGCCGGAGATGCGCTTATCACAGCCATTGCTTTCATAAAAATCGTAAAGCGATTAAACAGCGATGGGTCACTTACCGTTAAACAATTATTCAGAAAAAACTAGATGATTACAAAAGACACACTTTTCGTTTTTGATATAGATGGAACGCTCACAGATAGTATTCCAACCTATCTACCTGTTATAACTAAAGTTCTAGCAGATATAGGACTTCAAAATATAGACACTGATTATGACAACTATCTACACCATACAGATTTGTATGCGCTAGAGTATAATTACGAGCGTACTTTTAACAAGAAAGCTCCAGCCAACTTAAGATATGAGCTAGACCACTTACTGGGTAAAGAATTATCTAAATGCAACCCTGTGAGTGAAATCCCAGGCGCGCGCTCACTGTTATTAAAATTGCAAGAAATGCAGATTCCATTTGCTTATGGAACGGGTGCTTTTCCAAAAGCTACTGCTATAAAAATGGAGGGCTCTCAAGTCCCTTTTATTCCTGAAGTGCTTGCAACTTCGTTACATAATATTTCTCGAGTGGGGTTTGTAAAAGAAGCTATACAGAAGTCTGAAGAATATTACAATAGAACGTCCTTTGATAATATCATTGCTGTAGGTGATGGGCTTTGGGATTTGAAAGCCGCGCAAGAACTCGATATTTCGTTTTTGGGTATAGGCACAAAAAATCGTGAAGCGATGCTAGATAATGGCTGTAAGAATTGGGTAGAAGATTATAGAAAATTTGACCTAAATTCATTAAAGTAAGATGTGAAAACTATTTATGCTTGAGACTGTTTTTGACGGGTCACATTTTCGCGAAAGCGGCATAGCAGCAACAAATCTATTTTTCCTCTAAGATTTCCATCAAGTTTGTAGATCCTTGCATTTTTGCGTGATCAAAAGCGGTGTTACCTTTTTCATCTTTATGAGACAAGTTGGCTCCATTTTCAATAAGCATTTGTGCTATTTCTGACTGCGCAAAAGTAGCTGCATAAATGAGGGCTGTAGCATGATTAAGATTAACAGCATTTACATCTGCCCCACTCTCGATAAGTAGTTTTGCAATTACTGGGTATCCTTTAAAACAAACACCCATAAGCGCCGTATTTCCAGAGCTATCCTTAGCATTAAGGTCTGGCTTATGTTTTAAAATAGCCTCGCTTATGTCTTGATTTCCATAGTAAGTGGCAAGTAATAAAGGGGTAGAACCACGTTGATCTTTAATGTTTACAAGTTCTGGATGAGCAGTAATAATTGCTTGCACCATCTCTAGATCTCCGTTGCGTATTGCGTCAAATAATTTGTCATTCATAACTTACAGTCTATACTTTGTGAAGCACCTTACCTACTTGCTCCGAAAACATAAAGATAAAAACAAAAATGATATACTCACCTTAATTTAACGTCTCTTGATAGAATTGATATTTACATGTTGCTATAGCTATTTAATTAATTGTTAATTATAATTATCTTAAGAGCTCTACTAGGCCTTAAAAAGTACTTTAGGGTCATAAAACACTAACTACTATGAGTAATACTGCACTTTCTAACTGGCTTGAAAAAGATAATATAGCATCTACCGCTACTCGCGGAGTGATTGCTGGAGTATTGGGCGGTCTAGCAGGTACCATTGTTAAAAGTGCCATAGAACGAGTATTACCAGTAAGACAGCCAAACACTGAAAGTGCGCAACTCAAACTAGTAGATAACATCTCTGAGAAGCTCACTGGAGAACCTGTGAGCACATCAAATCGAGATCTAGCCGAACAGCTAGTAAATATCCCTATAGGCCTTACATTAGGAGCTAGTTTAGGCTATGCAAAACGTGATAGACCAGAAACTAACCTGGTAGAGGGAGCGCTCTTTGGTACGACAGCATATCTTGCAACGCATGAAACCTCACTACCATTAATGGGCCTAGAAGACGAGCCTAAAGATATACCAGTAAAATTACAAGCAAACGAATTTCTTGCACATGTCGCCTTTGGAGTAACAGCAGAACTCATACGAGGTTGGGTGGCACGTAAACTAGATGACTAGATACTAGTTAAAATTTCGGCAGCTTTTTTTAGTGTTTCGTCATCTTTGGCGACACAAAATCGTAGCATTTTAAAATCTTCTTGATTCACATTAAATACCGACGTTGGTATAGACGCTAGTTTATGGTCTATGGTTAACGCTTTCGCGAAAGCGGTATCACTCTCATTAGTAATTACAGAATAATCCAGCATCTGAAAGTAGGTACCTGCGGCAGGCTTTGCTGTAAATCGCGAACCTTCAATTAGGTCTAAAAACAAATCTCTTTTCTGCTGATAAAAATCGTTGAGTTCTAGATAATGACTAGGCTCCTTGAGGTACTGAGCAAATGCTTTTTGAGAAGGATGGTGTACAGAAAACACATTAAACTGATGTACTTTTTGAAACTCTGCCATCAACTCTTTGGGAGCTACAGTGTATCCCATTTTCCACCCTGTATTATGAAAGGTCTTCCCAAAAGATGCCGTAATAAAACTGCGTGCTCTTAAAGCTGGGTAACGAGCCACACTCTCATGACGTTTGCCATCAAAGACTATATGCTCATACACCTCATCACTCAATAATATGATATCTGTACCTTCAAGAATACGCTCTAGCTCCAGCATATCTTCTTTATCAAGAATAGTACCCGTAGGATTGTGCGGAGTATTAATGAATATCATTTTAGTCTTAGGCGTGATGGCATCTTCCACCGCTTTCCAGTTTACTTTATAATCTGGCGCTTTGAGTTGGATAGGGACTACTTTACCGCCATTTACAATTACTGCAGGCTCATAACAATCATAAGCTGGCTTTAATATAATTACTTCATCATCTGGACGTATAAAAGCAGATACAATTGTGTAAATAGCTTGGGTCGCTCCAGCAGTTACTGTAACTTCTGTCTCAGGATGATAATCACTTCCATATAAGGTATTGAGCTTTTGAGTGATTTCTTCTCGCAAGCTGTAAACACCTTGCATAGGAGCATACTGATTATACCCATCACTCATTGCTTTTGTAACAAGCTGTTGCAGTTTTGGATCACTATCAAAGCCCGGAAATCCTTGTGCAAGATTAATAGCTTGATGTTCATGTGCCATCTTACTCATTACCGTAAAAATAGTAGTACTAACGTCAGGAAGTTTTGAATGAAAGTGCATGTATCGTCTTTGTGATTAAAGATAAGGCATCTCTAAAAGATAACATGCAACTTTGTAGTATAGGATTTTTAAGTCCGCATAGGGCACTACATTATTTACCCATTTCTTGAGCGGTCTTCTCTAGTTCTGTATACCACTCTTCGCCAAATTTACGTATCAACGCATCCTTAGTAAATTTATAAACTGGCACAGATAGTTCTTTCCCCAGTGAGCAAGCATCGCTACAGATAGGCCAGCGATGATAATTTACTGCAGAAAATGAGCTGTATTTTTGCACGCGAATAGGGTATAAGTGGCAAGAAATAGGCTTACGCCAAGACACTTCTCCTGCATTGTAAGCATCCTCAATACCACAACTTGCCCAGCCTTTGTCATTAAAAGTCACATAAGCACACTCGGCTCCATTTACTAGCGGTGTCTCAAGCTCACCATCACGCACGATGCTCGTTCCCTGCTCCTCAATTGCAGCAATTCCCTCTGGGCGTAAAAAAGGTTTTACCTTATCATAAATATCTGCCATGATGGTAACCTCATCTTCTTCAAGTGGCGCGCCAGCTTCACCTGCGATGCAGCACTCTCCTTTACAAGCATTAAGATTACAGACAAAATCTTTTTCGATAATGTCTTCAGAAACGATGGTTTTTTTGAGTTGGAACATAGTTGGGCAAAGATACTTGGAAAGTATGAAGTAAGAATGTGTGAGTAGCGAGATTATTTATGGTTGTAAATATTTACGCTTTCGCGAAAGCGTAATACCCCAGACTAACTACTCTGCGTACATCTTATCAATAAGTGCTTTGTATTTTTTCTGAACTATTTTTCTTTTAATTTTTAAGGTAGGCGTTATTTCCCCTTCTTCTATGCTGAACTCACGAGGAAGCAGCGTAAACTTTTTTATCTTCTCAAAAGCTGAGAATTCTTGCTGAAGCTCGTCAAAGCGTTTTTCAAAAAGTGCTAAGACCTTATTGTCTTTAATGAGCTCTTCCATACTCTCAAATGAGATACTATTCTCAACGGCATACTTCTTCAAATTCTCAAAATTAGGAACCGCAAGTGCAGTTACATATTTTTGCTGATCTCCAATTACTGCAAGTTGCTCAATAAGCGAATCACTGATAAGCGCTGTTTCTAACTTTTGAGGAGCGATATATTTACCACCTGAGGTTTTCATTAAATCCTTGATTCTATCTGTGATAAAAAGATTTCCGTCTTTATCTAATCTACCTGCATCTCCTGTACAAAACCATCCGTCCTTAAAAACCTGAGCTGTAGCTTCTGGCTTTTTGTAGTAACCTTGCATCACACCAGGACCTTTTACAAGGATTTCATCATTTTCTCCTATCTTAATCTGAGTGCCTTCTATGCTTTTACCAGCAGAGTTAAATTCAAAGTTTGTGTATCCAAATAAAGATACTGTTGCGGTCGTTTCTGTGAGTCCGTAGCCACATTTTACGTCAAGACCAAAGGAGTGAAAAAATGAAACCATATCTGCCGCAAGTGGCGCTCCACCACAAGGCATAAATTTAATACGCCCTCCAAAGAGTGCACGCAGCTTGCTCAACACAATCTTATCTGCAATTTTATATTTGAGCTGTAATGCTAGTGGCACTTTTTTCTCTAGTCGCTGGTGCTTGTTATAATAATCGTTACCTACCCCTAATGCCCAGCTTGCAAGTTTCTGCTTTGTAGGCGAAGCTTCTTTTGTTTTACTCTGTATGGCAGCATAAATTTTTTCAAAAATACGAGGCACCGTACACATCACCGTTGGTCGCACTTCTTTGAGAACCTCTGCAATTTTCTTTGGATCTTGATTAAAGTACACTTCAATCCCCATGTGTAAACAGAAAAACACCCAACTACGCTCAAAAATATGACTAAGTGGTAAAAAGCTTAATGACACATCTTTATCAGAGATGTCGAGTTCATATCTATGAGCTGCAAGGGAAGCTCCTATATTAGTATGGTCTATCATCACACCTTTAGGTTCTCCTGTGGTTCCTGAGGTGTAAATAATACTCGCTAGATCATTTATATCAAGGTCTTGTTGTCTCTTTACGTAGATATCTTCAATTTCTTGGGTAGGGCTAGTAGCAACAAAGTCTTCTAAATACATAGAAGAAACAGATGATTGTAACTTAATGGTATCTGTAAGAGCTACAATAAGCTTTAAGTATGAAGAGCTTTCTAGAAGCTCATAAGCTTGATCATATTCATGCTGATTACCCACAAAAAGTAAGCTTATCTCAGCATCATTTATCACATAGTCTACTTCCTTTGTAGAGCACGTTGCATAGATAGGTACCGTTACTGCTCTTATGCTCATTATCGCAAGGTCTGCAATAATCCAGTTAGGCATATTTTCGGCAAAGATGGCTACGTTATGCTGTGTTTCAACACCAAACTGCAGTAAACCTTTAGAAAGATTTTCAACACGCTGATGCATATTTTTCCAGCTTATACCTTCCCAAGTATTAAGTGTCTCATTCTTTACGTAAAGCGCATTCTTGTTTTCAAAGCGTAGCGCATTTTCCTTGACATTTACTACTAGGTGCTTGTAATCCATAAACTGTAATTAATTACGATATTTAATCATTGAGGTTTTCCAAAATTAAACATTAATAGACCGTTTCTTCTTTTATTGGCCTTAGTAGCGTATAATAACACGCTTTTATTAACCTCTGTTAATAGAAATGAACCATCCTAGCAGAAAACCTTATATTTATCTACCATACGGTAGTATTTAACACAGCAACAATTCTTAAAATTATCTTCTATGAAACTCTGGCCTCTTTGTCTCTTATTTACTGCTTTTATAGGTGTTGCTCAATCTCCCGTAGATGCACTTATAGATCAAAATCTCAAGAAAACTCTTATTGAACATAAAGCCTTTGTGAGCATTCCTAACTTGCCTTCAAACCCGGCTTTAATGCTAGAAAATATTGCCTTTGTAGAAGAGCGTTACAAGGCGCTAGATTTTACAACTAGCTTACTAGAAACTAGTACGCTCCCTATTCTTCTCGTAGAGAAAGAGTATAACCCAAATTACAAAACAGTACTCTTTTATGTTCATATAGATGGACAGGCAGTAAACCCTGCAACATGGGATCAAGAAGACCCTTTCACTCCTGTACTCAAGGAGAAAAACAGCTCTGGGGATTATAAAGCGATTTCTTGGGATCAACTAGATAGTAAAATAGACGATAACTGGCGTATTTATGGTAGAGCCGCCGCAGATGACAAAGCACCCATTATGATATTTATCACTGCGCTACAACTTTTAATAGAACAACAGAAAGAGCCTACTTTTAATATCAAAGTAATTTTTGATCCAGAAGAAGAATATAACTCAACTGCTTTACTTTCTACTCTAGACACTTATAAAAGTAGATATGCTGCAGATTACTTTGTAGTAATGGATGGTCCTGCTCATGACTCAAATAAACCTACACTTACCTTTGGCTGTAGAGGGATTGCTACTGCGGCAATTACCACCTATGGTGCCCGCCTACCTCAACATAGTGGTCATTATGGTAATTATGCACCTAACCCGGTTTTTAGACTTGCAAACCTGCTTACTACCATGAAAGATGATGATGGTAAGGTCCTCATTGAAAATTATTATGACGGAATTACCATCACTCCAGAAACGGCTCAAGTACTCTCTTCTGTACCTTTTGAGCTTACTGAGTTTAATAACAAACTAGGTGTTCACACCGCCGAAAAAGTTGGAAACTCATATCAAGAAGCGCTGCAATTTCCTTCTCTTAACGTTAGACAAATAGGGACTTCATGGACAGGTGAAGGTCTCAAAACTGTAGTTCCAGAGTATGCCATTGCAAACCTTGACATACGCCTTGTTCCAGAAACAGATGGTGATGCTCAATTAGAAAAGATTAAAAAGCACATCACTAAACAAGGTTATCACCTTATAGATCGAGCACCCACAGAGGAGGAAAGACTTGCTTATCCTAAAATAGCCACGTTTATAGGTAAGACTTCTGTAAATGCATTTAGAACAGATCCAGATAATGCTTTTGGCAAAAAAATGAGGAAAGCGCTATCACAATCTTTTGGTGAAGATCCTATTACAATTAGGATGATGGGTGGCACCGTGCCTATTGTTCCCGTGATTAAGGCGCTAGATGTTCCTACAGTTATACTTCCGCTGGTTAATATGGATAACAATCAGCATAATCCTAATGAGAATATACGCATAGGGAATATTAGACAAGGTATTAAGGTGTGTCTAGCATTACTTGAAACAGCTTTTTAGGAAGGTTTTTGTGTTGTTACGCTTTCGCGAAAGCGAACTAATACGCACAACTGCATCCTTTAAAATTTAGAGCTATTTACCACATTATAGAAGAAATATTGCATAAAAAGCAAAACGTCCAACTTATAACAAGTTGGACGTTTTTATTGTGTATTTACGCTTTCGCGAAAGCGTGATTTATTTACTTAATATCAAAACGGTCTGCGTTCATGACTTTAGTAAATGCCTTGATAAAGTCGGCTACGAAACGTTGCTCTCCGTCATTTGCTCCATAAACCTCAGCAATTGCTCTAAGCTCTGTGTTTGATCCAAAAATTAAATCTGCACGAGATCCTGTAAACTTCATCTCTCCAGTGCGACGGTCACTTCCTGAGAATAATGTCTCATCAGAAGAAAGCTCCTTCCAAGTGTAAGTAAAGTCTAGTATGTTTGTAAAGAAGTCGTTTGATAACTGTCCAGGTCGATCTGTAAAGACACCTACTTTAGTATTATTATAGTTTGTACCTAACACACGTAAACCTCCTACAAGCACTGTCATTTCTGGAATAGAAAGTCCTAGTAATTGTGCACGATCAATAAGCATTGCTTCGGCAGCTGTTGCTTTTTGTGTATGACTCACATAGTTTCTAAAACCATCTGCTTTAGGCTCAAGATAACCAAAGCTATCTACATCTGTTTGTTCTTGTGACGCATCTGTACGTCCTGGCGTAAATGGAACAGTAACATCATGCCCAGCATCTTTTGCCGCCTTTTCTACTCCTACAGATCCTGCAAGAACGATAAGGTCTGCCATAGACACATCACCATCAAAATCACTTTGGATAGCACCTAATACATTAAGCACTTTGTATAACTGCTCCGGGTTGTTTACTTCCCATCTATTTTGCGGCGCTAGACGAATGCGAGCTCCATTTGCTCCACCACGCTTATCAGAATTTCTGAACGTAGAGGCAGATGCCCACGCTGTAGAAACCATCTCTGAAACTGTAAGTCCTGACGCTGCAATTTTTACTTTTAATGTAGCAACCTGGTCATCACTTAATGAATATCCATCGTTACTTGGTACTGGATCTTGCCATAATAACTCTTCACTAGGTACTTCTGGTCCTAAGTATCTCTCTACCGGTCCCATGTCACGGTGTGTTAACTTATACCATGCTCTTGCAAATGCATCTTCAAAAGCTTTGTGATCTTCGTGAAATCTCTGTGAGATTTTTAAATATTCTGGATCAACTTTTAACGCAATATCTGCTGTAGTCATCATAAGACGCTGTCTCTTTGATGCATCTCCAGCCATAGGTGCCATCTTAGCATTTGATGCTTCTGTAGGCGTCCATTGGTGTGCTCCTGCTGGGCTCTTAGTAAGCTCCCAATCATAGTTTAATAACACATCAAAATAATCTGCATCCCATTGTGTAGGGTTAGGTGTCCATGCTCCTTCTATACCAGAAGTAATGGTATCGTCAAGTACTCCTGTACCGTAGCTATTTTTCCACCCAGTACTCATTTCTTCTATAGCTGCTCCATGAGGTTCTGTACCTACAAACTTATCTGGATCTGCTGCACCGTGTGCTTTACCGAAAGTGTGACCTCCAGCTACTAATGCTACTGTCTCCTCATCATTCATCGCCATACGTCCAAAAGTCTCTCTCACATTTGCCGCAGAACCCATAGGATCTGGAACTCCGTTAGGCCCTTCTGGATTTACATATATCCACCCCATCATTACTGCTCCTAGTGGTGCTTCTAACTCTCCCTCTGCATAACGCTCATCATTTGCTCCCCACTCTGTCTCGCTTCCCCAGTAGATATCTTGTTCTGGCTCCCATACGTCCTCACGTCCTCCGGCATAACCAAAAGTTGGGAAGCCCATAGATTCTAATGCACAGTTACCTGCAAGCACCATTAAATCTGCCCAAGAAATTTTATTTCCATATTTTTTCTTAATAGGCCATAATAATAAACGAGCCTTATCAAGGTTACCATTATCTGGCCAACTGTTAAGTGGTGCAAAACGTTGTGTTCCGGAGCTTGCTCCTCCACGTCCATCACCTATACGGTAAGTACCTGCACTGTGCCATGCCAGACGAATCATGAAGCCTCCATAATGACCATAATCTGCAGGCCACCAGTCTTGTGAATCTGTCATTAAATCAAGTACATCTTGTTTAAGAGCACTAAAATCAAGACTATTAAATGCCGCAGCATAGTCAAAGTCACCTCCTAATGGATCTGATTTTGTAGCATTTTGTCTAAGTATATTAAGACGAAGTTCGTTAGGCCACCAGTCGCGGTTAGTTGTACCGCCACCAGATGTATGTTTATGTGCTCCTCCCATAAAAGGGCACTTTGCCGCTTGAGAATCGTCGTTAAGATCAAATGTTTCTGTATTTTTCATTCCAATAGGTTTTACAAGGTTGATATGGTAAAAATATTAATTATCTATCTAGCTAACTATAGTTTATCATTAGAATAAATTAAAGTTTAATAGCCAAAAACTATGACGGCAATTTATATTAAACATTACACGAGTTTTAAATAAAATGTTACCAACTTATTAATAGTGCATTAAGTTACGTATTGTATTTATAATTCTATACAAGTATGCATTATGTATCCTTTAATTAAAGGTACCTTTGCGCGCATTTTAAAATGAATATGCAATGAAAATAGATCTTAAAGAAATACTTACTGCCGCAATGGTACTTTTTGCTGTAATAGATATTATAGGGAGTATTCCTATCATATTAAAACTGCGAAAAAAGGCTGGACATATACAGAGTGAGAAGGCTGCCTTAGTAGCACTTATTGTAATGATCCTATTTGTATTTGTAGGGGAAAGCATACTAGGTCTCATAGGTGTTAATGTATATGAATTTGCAGTAGCAGGTTCTTTTATTCTTTTCTTTATAGCTCTAGAAATGATTCTAGGTGTTAGTATTTTTAAAGATGATGATGGTATTAGTGCAAAGACTGTATCTGTATTCCCACTCGCCTTTCCATTAGTAGCTGGGCCAGGTACTCTTACTTCGCTTCTTGCACTACGTGCAGAATATGATCTTAGCAATATTATAATTGCTATCATACTCAATATCTTACTAGTCTATATTGTATTAAAAACTTCTAAACATATAGAACGCTTTTTAGGAAAGAACGGTATTGCTGTAATACATAAAGTTTTTGGTGTAATTTTGTTAGCAATTGCTGTGAAGCTTTTTACCGCAAACATTCAAGAACTATTTAAGTAAATCTATGAAGTTTATAATCCCTATTGGAATCTTACTGGCCCTAGGCCTTCTTATTTACAATGTAACATTGCTTGACTTCTCTAATCTTCTTGAAGGAGAGAGCAGCATTGCTTTAATAGGAGTTATTGCTTGTGCGTGTGCAATATTGCTATTGCTTATTTTACGTACCTCTCGCAAGATTGCAGAGAAACATAAATAGTATATACTTACATTAAGTATATGATGTAAGGGTTATATATCTCGTAAATAATCCCAACAATTAATGTGAGTATTGCTAGTGCTGTAAAAGCAATGTGCAACTTTTGATACCATAAATTACGACGCAACTTCCAGATGAGTTTCTCATCTTTAAGATCTTCTATTTGGGCAAGAATAATAGGTGGCTTCAGATAAAAAGGACTAACAGATATACCGTGACGTATAAGTAGTGCAGCACTATTATCTAGCAATCTAAAGATGATTGCGATAATATATACATATATAGCTACTACCATTAACATAGGTTATTCTTTTTCAAGGGTAAGTTCTATTACTTTTTGAATAACAGCGTCTTCTTTATTTACCATCATCTCAAAAGCATTGTTATCAAAAAGTTGTCTAGCCATTGTAGCTTTGAGGTATTTCTTATACAAGTCTTTATATTTACTTGCTTTCAAATTAATCTGCCTAAACTGTGCGAAAGATATAAAATCTTCTACTACTTGATCTGATATAACAACCTCTTCTTGAAATTGCTCCATACTCAAGCTGTTGTAGTATGTTCTATCCTTTTCTAGTTGCTCAAAGATAAATAAGCGCATATAACCAGAACGCAATACATAATTGAGATGCTCTACCTCATAATCTGTATTTTTAGGAACAAAGATGTCTGGTATGATTCCTCCTCCACCATATACAATTTTACCCTTAGGAGTTCTAAATTTAAGAGAGTCTGCCACTTTAATACTATCTACACTACGCAGCTCGCCGTTTTCATACCTATTAAGATAATCTTCAAAATAATCTTTATCTCCTAACTCATAAGGCTTCTGTATAGAACGCCCAGTAGGAGTGTAATAACGTGCGATAGTTAATCTCACAGCACTGCCGTCACCTAAATCCATTTCTCTCTGCACAAGCCCTTTACCAAAGGATCTACGTCCTACTATTACTCCTTTGTCATTGTCTTGCAATGCTCCCGCAACAATCTCACTAGCACTTGCAGAGTTTTCGTTTATAAGTATAAACACTTCTCCATCTTCAAAAATACCGCCATCATCAGTATAGCTATTTGATATATTTCCTGTCTTATTTTTTGTAAAGAGTATAAGTTTATCTTCTTCTAAAAACTCATTTACCACACCCTCTGCGCTAGAGATATAACCTCCTGGGTTATCCCTTAAATCTAGTGCAATTTTAGTTGCTCCTTTGTTTTTGAGATCCATGAGTGCTTTTTTGAACTCTTCATGAGTAGACTCTGCAAAACGGTTAATCTTAATGTATCCAAGATTATTAGTAAGCATATAACTGCCTACCACACTAAAAATAGGCACATGATCACGTTTAAAATTAAACGTCAAAAGGTCTTTAACTCCAGGTCTTTTTATTTTGATTTCAATAGGTGTTCTTGCTTTACCCTTTAAAATACTAGATAGAGAGTCATCTGTAATTTCTTTGGTAGATAAATTGATGCCATCTGCATAAACAATGCGATCTCCACCTTTGATTCCAGCACGAGCACTAGGCCCTCCTTTAATAGCTTGTATTACCGCAAGCGAATCATTATAAGGATAAAAACTCACTCCTATACCTACAAAATCGCCTTTCATATTCTCCTCCATAGCACTATACTCGTCTGGTGGTATGTAAGTAGAATGTGGGTCTAGATTGTCTAAAATACCATTTACAGTAACGTCTACAATACTATCTGTATTAATGACATCTACATATTCATAATCTATGTAATCGATAAGCTTATTGAGTTTATCCTTTTTTGCATTAGAAGTAAACAACGCGGTATCATTATACCCAAAATCTAAAAGGCTTCCTAGCAAAATGCCTAAAGCAATGCCCAAACCAAAGAGCAGGGGGATATATTTGCGTTGTATTTTCATTTATGAATCAATATCTTGAAGATGTACTATCTCAACGCCTGCTTTTTCTAAAAATTTCACACCCGTTAGATCTTTATAAGCATTATGATATACTACGCGTTTAATACCTGCTTGATGTACTAATTTACTACAATCCTTGCAAGGACTTAACGTGATGTACAATGTAGCTCCATGACAAGATTGTGTGGAACTGGCAACCTTTAAAATTGCGTTTGCCTCTGCATGCAATACATACCACTTCGTATTATTTTCGTCGTCTTCACAAATATTTTCAAAACCGGTAGGTGTACCATTATATCCGTCAGAGATAATCATCTTATCTTTTACAATGATTGCTCCCACTTGTTTACGGTTGCAGTACGACAGTTTTCCCCACTCTCGAGCCATTCTCAAGTAAGCGATGTCATATTTATGTTGTTTTGAAGCCATTAATTGTTGTGATGTGTGTATGGGTACGCTTTCGCGAAAGCGTAAAAAAAATATAATATATAACTTATTTACACACTTCTAAAAGCATGCAAAACAATTATTAAAAATTAATGCTAGAAAGTGCAGTTTTAAACACTGGAATAGCAACTCCAATCACTATGGATGAAATAACCATTACCCAATCCCTAAGTGAAAATCTAAAGATTGCTTGACCCACAAAACTTATAATAAGCACTACAAATACAATAATCAATTGTGCTGCTTCAATACCTAAAGTATATTCTATTAATGGTAGCAGCTTACTTTCTGAGCTTGCTGTCATCATTTTAAAATATGTAGAAAAACCTAACCCATGTATTAATCCAAAAAATAGCGCTGCAAAAAGGTGAATACCTATCTTCTGATTGCGATTCTTTTTTCCAGCTGTAAAAATATTATAAAGAGCAGTAATTAAAATTGTTATAGGTATAAGAACCTCTACTAATGATGAATTTACTCTAACAACTCCGTAAGCCGATAGTGCTAGTGATAAGGTATGACCAAGCGTGAAAATTGTTACTAATGTCAATAATTTCTTCCAGTTAGAAAACAAGTACGGCACTGTGAGTACTACTAAAAAGAGTATATGGTCATAGGCGTTCCAATCTAGTACGTGGAAAAGGCCTTCTTTAAAATAAAATATGAATGAATCCATCTAAAAAAATTAGGGGTTTTTATCAAATGTACAAATTAAAAATCTTGATTAAATAGCTATCTTTGATGCTTAATTTAAATTAAGAAATATGTCTTTTTCAGATTTATATGATAGCGGGTTCCGCAAGAGAAATGAAGATCACTTTGCATCTATTGTGAGAGTGGCAATGGATGATGGTGTAATTTCAGACAAGGAAAAAGCCTTTTTAGACAGGCTTGCTCGTAACCTTTCTATATCTGCAGAGGATTATGAAGTTATTTTAGGAGATTATATGTCACACCCTATTAACCCTCCTACTACTTATGACAGAAGATTAGAGCGTTTATACGATCTTACTCGTATGATTCACATTGATCATGATTTTGAGGAAGAAGAGCCTCTTTTAGTAAGACTTGCTATAGGTTTAGGATTTTCTACAAGCAATGCATCTTATGTAGCACATAAAGCACTTACCCTAGTGAGAGAGGGTACTGATATTGATACTTTTCAAGACGAAATAAAAAATATGAGCCGCTAGATTGTAGCTTTTATTATAAAACAAAAAGGGGAAGATCTTCATGAGATCTTCCCCTTTTTAATTGTTTTCTAAGAAGATTTTACTCTTCCTCTTCTTCTAATGAAAGTACTTCTTTACTTTTTCTTTTATAGCGCGTTAAGAGTCTCTCTATTGTTTCAAAAAGAAGCTCTGCATCTATAGGCTTTGTTAAGTAAGCATTCATACCTGCCTCCTTTGCTGCATCTTGCTCTTCTTGAGCTGTTCTAGCAGTAAGTGCTATAATAGGCAGTTTACTTATTTTACTATTAGAATGACTACGTATTTGTACTGCAGTATCAAGTCCATCCATTATAGGCATCGTAAGATCAAGTATCACTAAATCATAAGTGTTTCTATCTAAAAATTCTAGAACACGCTCACCATCTTTTGCAATATCTATACTATAAGCACCATGATCTACAAATAGACGAAGCATTAACAACTGATTTACCTCGACATCTTCTCCTAATAAAATACGTGGCTTTTTACCAGCAGCTTTTTTATTCTTTGTCTTCTTAGCCTTTTCTTTCTTCTCTCGTTTCTGGTTATGAGAAACTCCCATATATACTGTAAAACTAAATGTAGATCCTTTGCCTTCCACACTACTTACCTCGAGATCACTCTCTAACAAGTGTGTAAGTTGTTTTACGATACTAAGTCCTAATCCAGAACCTCCAAAGAGGCCTCTTTTTTCTAGCTGTGTAAAGCTGTCAAAAATACTATCTATCTTCTCCTTAGGTATTCCTATTCCAGTATCTGTCACTTCAAAAGTAACAGGAATTCTTCTGGCATTTTGAGAATCTGTTTTTACACAGAATTTTATATTTCCTTGATGCGTGTACTTTAATGCATTCTCTAATAAGTTTACAAGGATTTGATTGATTCTAAGATGATCACCCACTAAGAAACGTGGAATCTTTGAGCCCATCTCAAACTCAAAAGAAAGTCTTTTCTCATCTGCTCTAAGTTGATAGGTTTTACCTAAAACTTCTATAAATTCTTTAAAGTCAAAACGTCTCTTCTTAATTTCTAGTTTGCCTGCCTCAATCTTAGATATATCCATCAAATCATCTAGAATAGTTACTAGGTTTTTAGATGAATCTTTTACAATATTAAGAATGTCTAATTGCTCTCTTGTGATATCTGTATTTTCTAATACAGAAAGAAAGCCTACAATACTATTGAGTGGAGTACGGATTTCATGACTTACGTTTGCAAGAAACTTATTCTTAAAACTGCGCTGTATTTCTAACTCTTGATTAAGTTCTTGTGTGATATTAAAACCTATAATAGACTCATTACGCACCTGCTTAATCTGGTGTACGGTTTTATAGTGATCTGTGAGATCATTTAAAATTACGACTAACGTATCGTCATCTCTTAAAATGGTCTTTATATCTAAAAAATAAAGTTTTCCAAGCACCTCTACTTGAACACAAAAGAAAGTATGTTCTTTTTTTGTCTCCTCAAAGACATTCATCAGTGAGTAGAAAAATGGATGAAACTCTGTTATATCAGAGTTTTTGCTAATAGAAAATAGGTTTTGATCTGAGTCTTCTACCTTAAGTCCTCTATTGACAATAAGTAATTGTGTGGTTTTATTAAAAAAATCCTGTCTAAGGTTATCAAGCATTTTTAAGCAATTGGGCTGCTACATCATTAAACAGCTGTTCAACATTTTCTCCGGTCTTTGCACTGGAAAGATAGCTATGTTGAACATCTTGCGCCTTAAGAGCTGCCATGATTTCATCCTTGTCGACTAAGTCTACTTTATTTCCGATAATGTGCACAGGCACTTGGGGATACTTATCTTTTAAGTGACTTAAGTTATATTTTAAATCACCATATGTTACTGCTCTAGAGGCATCAAATACATAAATAAAGCTTGAAGCTCCCATTAAGTATGATGGTCTATATTTTGTAAAATCATCTGTTCCTTCAACATCCCATACTATAAGCGTTACCTTATCAGAGTTGATAGTTACTTCTTTCTTCATTATATGCACACCAATAGTCACTACATAGTTATCTGAGAAATTATTCTCAACAAACCTGCGAAGCAGTGAAGACTTACCAACACCAAAATGTCCTAGTAATACTATTTTTTTAGATACGCTCATCTGTAAAATACTCTTTTAATTTTTTTGTAAATTTTTGATTGTCACTTAAATCATCTTTGTTTATCACAAACTGAGCAAAGTCAAGTAACACATCATCAAGTTTATTTTTATATTCATCATCATAAATACCGCTCAAAATTACGGCAATATAATATTCTGAGAAGTTTTGTAAGTGAATAGTGTAGAGTTGATAATCTATCCTCTCTAATTCCATCTCACCTCTCTCAAAAGCGTCTTCTGCAAAGCTTTTTATCGCCGTAAGCATACCCGCCATCATATCCTTGTCCATCGTTTTGGTTTTTGAAAAGCTTGCTTTAAGCAATCCAGAACCTTTTTCGATTACAAGTATTTGTTCAATATACGCTTTATATTCTTCTTTAAGCAGTGCCGCTGCAGTAGGTCTTTCCTTACCCTTAGACTTAAACATACTTCTAAATGAAAATGCCTTATCTATTTTCTCACTTATAGAGTCGTTAAGCTTTTTTATTTCTGCTTGGACATACTTTTTGATCATTTTACCCATAATAGGGTATAATGCTTCTACCACAGCATCCTGAGAATTTTTAATTTCAGACTTTAAAGTTTGGGTAATTGTGGGCCCTAGAGTTTCGGGCATTTCTTTTACAAAGCTCAACAAACGTTCATCTAGAATGGGGCCTACTCTATCTGATAGATGTTGTTGTCTCTCTTCTAGATTTTTAATTTTTCTGTATATATCATTCTCAGGCTTTTTCTCATCTGTGAGTAAAAGCTCTTTTAAAATTTCAAGACGTTCATCAGTTGTCATTAAAAATTTTCAGAGATTGATCTAAGCTTTTATATTCTCACCAAGACGTATGAGCATATCACCTAAGCTATCACGGCTTACCTTTCTATTATCAAGGTCTTGAGTTTTATCATCAAGTGCTTGTTCAAGATCAGAAATACGAATATTTACATCTGTACTTAGATTATCTATAGCCGTCATGATCTCTTTACGAGCATCATCTACATAAGAGAGCATTTCTTCACGCTTTTGCGTGATATCTGCCTTTAGAGTGTCAAATTCGTGATTATATTCTTGAATATTTTCACCGAAAATGAGGTTCTTGATAGCCTCAATTTTAGAATTTGCAACATCAGGTAGTTGCTCATTCTGTGTAGGGTCTTTTTTAGCCATAATGGTAGTAGCCTTGATATTTGTTTAATCAAATATAAAAAAAATCCCCCGCCTTATGAGTTTTAATCCTTCTTAACTCAACAATTAAGACTCCTTCATAAAACTTTCGGCTTTTTCGACCATTAATCTGCTTCCACAAAAGAAAGGAACTCGCTCATGCAGCTCTGTAGGCTGAAGGTCTAAAATAGCTTCAAAACCATCACTTGCCTTACCTCCTGCTTGCTCTGCTATAAAGGCCATAGGGTTGCATTCATACAGTAAACGCAGTTTACCATTTGCTGCTTTTGAGCTTTTTGGATACATATAAATCCCTCCTTTTATCATATTTCTATGAATATCAGAAACTAATGATCCTATGTATCTAGATGTATAAGGACGGTCATCCTTTTCTTCTTGACAGTATTTTATATACCTCTTAACTCCGTCTGGAAAGTGTACATAGTTCCCTTCATTTACAGAATAAATACTTCCTGTTTCTGGAAACTGCATATTAGGATGAGAAAGATAAAAAGTTCCAATTGCTGGATTAAGAGTAAATCCGTTTACACCATGACCTGTAGTATATACAATCATGGTAGAAGTTCCATAAATGATATATCCTGCTGCTACCTGCTCTCTACCTTTTTGTAAAAAGTCTTCCATTGTTACAGGAGTTCCTTCAGGGGTCACACGTCTGTAAATTGAAAAAATTGTACCTACAGAAACATTCACATCAATATTAGAAGAGCCATCTAGAGGATCCATAAGTAATACATACTTATTATTGTTATCCCCATTTTGACCTTGTATTGAAATAAAATCATCATTTTCCTCACTTGCTATTCCACAAAGAATATTACGATTAGTAAGGGTACGTATAAAGGTGTCATTTGCCATTACATCCAGCTTTTGCTGGTCTTCACCTTGGATGTTTGTCTCTCCCACAGCACCCACTATATCTACAAGGCCAGCCTTGTTTACTTCGTGGTTTACTACTTTGGCCGCAAGGCGGATAGAGTTGATCAAGCGAGAAAGCTCTCCAGAAGAATACTGGAACTCAGCTTGATTTTCAATAATAAACTCTCCTAATGTTTGGTTTTTTCTTGACACGATACGTGTTTTTTGATTTAGCGCAAAAGTAGCTTTAATCTTAAATTACTACAACGTTTTCGTTTAAGAATAGTTAATGTAATTATTTACCTTAGCGTCGCTTAGACAAAAACAACCCTAATTATGAACATCTCTATTCAAAAAGCAACACCAGAAGATATGCCAGCTGTACTGGGTCTCATAAACGAACTAGCAGTTTATGAAAAAGAGCCAGAAGCAGTAAAGATTACAGAAAAAACACTCTTAGAAAACGGTTTTGGTGAGCACCCTCTTTTTACTTGTTTTGTAGCCAAAACAGCAACCGAAGTTGTAGGTATGGCATTATGCTACTTTCGCTTTTCTACTTGGGATGGCAAATCATTACACCTAGAAGATCTAGTGGTAAAGGAATCTTTACGTGGCAAAGGAGTAGGGCAACAGCTCTATGATCAGGTTATGATTTTTGGAGCAGAGAGCGGTGTAAAACGTGTAGAATGGGTTGTGCTAGACTGGAACACTAGCGCCATTGAATTCTACAAAAAAAGTAATGCAAAGTTTTTAAAAGATTGGCATCTTGTACAAATGGATGAGCAACGTCTTCAAGATTATATTAAAAAAATTAATGCTTAATAATTTTTGGCTCTGTTGTGAGGTATACGCTTTCGCGAAAGCGTAACAAAACCCGCACAACAATACATCACCATTTGTTTATTAATAAGCGCTCATTTAAAACGAGCGACTAACTTAGAAAAGTAAGATTACCAATATGCAGGTATTTAAATTTGGAGGAGCATCTGTAAAAGATGCAGATGGCGTAAAGAATGTAGCAACTGTGCTGAAAACCATAGGGGCTGGCGAAAAGCTTGTTATAGTCTCTGCAATGGGAAAAACGACTAATGCCATGGAGGCAATTGTTACAGCTTACTTTGATGATAAAAGCAATCTTCCAGAACATATAGAACGCACGGTAGCTTATCACAGGGAGATTATTAATAATCTTTTTGAAAAAGATGATGAAGTTTTAGAAAAAATAAAAGAACTTTTTGCAGAACTCAAAGGCTTTCTTGCCTGGAACAAATCGCCAAAATATGATTTTGTTTATGATCAAATTGTGTGCTACGGCGAGCTTATATCTACTACCATCATAAGTGCATACCTCAACAAGCAAGGTCTTACAAACACCTGGCTAGATGCGCGACGTCTTATAAAAACAGACAGCAGTTACCGCGATGGACGCGTAGACTGGAAGGCAACGCAAGCAGCGATAAAAGAGCATGTAGACCCAAAAGGACTTACCATTACTCAAGGATTTATAGCATCAGACAGTAATAACTTTACAACTACATTAGGCAGAGAAGGATCTGATTATACGGGTGGCATATTTGCATACTGCCTCGATGCAGAAAATCTGACTATCTGGAAGGATGTTCCTGGTGTTTTAAATGGTGATCCTCGAGTTTTTAATAAGACCGTTTTATTACATGAAATCCCATACGAAGAAGCGATTGAACTTGCATTTTATGGAGCTTCTGTTATTCATCCTAAAACATTACAACCCCTACAGCGTAAGGAAATACCGCTTTATGTAAAATCCTTCCTCAACCCTACGGCTGCTGGCACCATGGTAAGTAGTGTGCCTACATTAGCACCTATGGTGCCGTGTTATATTGTCAAGAAAAACCAAGTGCTCATATCACTATCTTCTCTAGATTTCTCCTTTATGGTAGAAGATAATATTGCAGAGGTTTTTCAGTTGCTTTCTACTTACAAGCTTAAAGTTGACCTTATACAGAACTCTGCGATAAGCTTTTCTGTATGTGTAGATAACAAATTTAATGGCTTAGAAAAACTTACAAATCAGCTTAAAGGAAAATTTAAAGTAAACGTTACCACAGGCGTTTCACTTTATACAATAAGACATTTTGCACAAGAAGCACTTGATAAATTTCAAGAGGATAAATCAGTGCTTCTCAAGCAAGTTGCTCAAAACACAGTGCAACTTGTGACACAAAACTAGAAGTATGCGGTCTCTAGGTTAATAAAATGTAACTATAGCAAACCCTATTTGTTATATTTGCCTACTTAAAATAACCACAAAAATAATGGGTCTAGTCACCGCCAAAGAAGTTGCACGAGCTATAAATGTCGATAAATTTGGCTTTATAGGCACCTTTGCTGGGTGGTCATTAATGAAGATTCTTAAAATTTCTTCTCTCAATAAAGTTTACGACCGTAATAAACATTTAGGAGATCTTGAGTTCCTTAATGCATTGCTTGATGAATTTAATATCAAGTTTGAAATCCCAGAAGAAGATTTAAAAAGACTACCTAAGGATGGTGCTTATGTAACAATATCAAATCACCCACTAGGTGGTATTGATGGCATATTACTGCTCAAGTTAATGCTTGAGCAACGGCCAGATTTTAAAATCATCGCAAACTTTTTACTACACCGCATTGAGCCACTTAAGCCTTATGTAATGCCAGTAAATCCTTTCGAAAACAAGAAGGATATAAAGTCAAGTATCGCTGGTTTTAAAAGTGCGATATCTCACCTTAGAGACGGTCATCCCCTTGGTATCTTCCCTGCAGGAGAAGTCTCAACGTATAAAGATGATAAGCTCATTATAGACAAGCCTTGGGAAGAAGCAGCTATGAAGCTGGTTAAAAAGGCAGAAGTTCCTATTGTACCCATTTATTTTCACGCAAAAAACAGTAGGCTCTTTTATCAACTATCACGCTTAAGTGATACACTCAGAACAGCTAAGTTACCTAGCGAACTACTCACTCAAAAAAACCGAGTAATAAAGGTGCGTATAGGAAACCCTATAAAGGTAACCGCTCAAAAGGAACATGAGTCACTTGAAGACTTTACAGAGTTTTTACGTAAGAAAACGTACATGCTGGCAAATTCCTTTGAGAAAAAGAATATTTTAAAAGACATTCCTCAAAAATTAAAACCGCCAAAGGAACCTAAAAAGATTGTTACAGAAATGAGTAGCGACCTTATAGAAGACGAGATTTTACGCTTGCGCGAAAATGATCGTCGCCTGCTCACTAGTAAAAACTATGAAGTATATCTAGCTCCTGCTCAAGAGATGCCTAGCATTTTGAGAGAAATAGGAAGACTTAGAGAAATCACGTTTAGAGCCATAGGAGAAGGAACAAATGAGGCTATTGATCTAGACAAATTTGACAGATATTATTACCACATGTTCTTATGGGATAATGAAGCAAATGCACTTGCAGGAGCTTATAGAATGGGGCTAGGATCAAAGATTTATAAGGAGCACGGTATAGATGGGTTTTATCTCCAAGATCTTTTCCGTTTTGAGCCAGAGCTTCATAAGATGATGAGTGAGAGTATTGAAATGGGTCGTGCCTTTATCATAAAAGAGTATCAACAGAAACCTATGCCGCTTTTTCTTTTATGGAAAGGTATTGTACATACTACATTGCGCTTTCCAGAGCATAAATACCTCATAGGTGGAGTAAGTATTTCGAATCAATTTTCAAACTTCTCAAAGTCGATGATGGTTGAATTTATGAAATCCCATTATTACGACCCTTATATCGCACAATATATACGTCCTAAAAAGGAATGGAAAGTAAAGCTCAAAGATGCCGATAAGGAGTTTGTTTTTGACGAAAGTAAAGCAGATCTAAATAAGTTTGATAAACTCATTGAAGAAATAGAACCAGGATCACTACGACTCCCTGTTCTCATTAAAAAATACATAAAGCAAAATGCAAAAGTTATTGCATTTAATGTAGATCCCCTATTTAATAATGCAATAGATGGTCTTATGTATATACGCATCGCAGATCTACCAGAGAGCACCGTAAAACCTGTTATGGAAGAGTTTCAAGAAGAGCTTGAAAAAAAATATAATCAACGTAATACAGAAGAGGAATAAAAAAATTTTACTCCCCTCTCTATATAAATCTTATACTATCTGTATTCTGGATTTTCAAAATTCCAGCGAGTACCATCATCCCAGTCACCTCGTGAATTTCCATAAGCTGGATATCCACCTTGTGCTTTAAGCATACTTGCAAGATGCAAGAGGTTGTATGTCATGAAGGTCGTATTACGATTTGTAAAGTCATTATTTTTTGCTCCACTTTCTTCATCGTTATAACTAGCGCCAGGACCAGCCTCGCCTATCCATCCGCAATCTGCTTGTGGAGGGATGCTATAACCTATATGTTGCAAAGAGTAAAGGGTACTCATTGCTACGTGCTTGATACCGTCTTCATTCCCCGTGATAATACAACCTCCTACTTTGCCGTAAAAATAATACTGACCTTTGTCATTACGATTACCACTTTCCCCGTATAACCGCTCTATGAGCTTTGTTGCTACAGATGACTTCTCACCTAACCAGATTGGAGTTCCTATCACAAGGATATCTGCCTCTTCTATTTTTTTAAAAATTTCTGGCCATTCATCGGTCTCTTCTCCATGCGCTGTCATGTCATGATACACGCCATAGGCAACATCATGATTTACAAATCTCAAATATTCTACAGTAACACCCTCTGCTCGCATAATATCTATAGAGACATCCATGAGTGCCTTAGTATGACTCATGTGAGGTGTTTTTTTAAGCGTGCAATTTATATACAGCGCTTTTAGGTTTGAGAAATCAGGTTTTTCTTTCATATCAACGATCTGACGTTTAAACTCTTAAAAACTTACATTTTTACGACCTGATTTGTACTTAAACCAATTTTATCCAGCTCTTAGCTTATTTTAATAGGAATTACGCTTTCGCGAAAGCGCACTGAATCAACCTTCCATCTGCGACATCAAATCGTTGAGCTTATCTTGAGTAATGGGCTTAACAATGAAGTTTTTTACGTTACTATAGGACTTGGCTTTTTCCTTATCTCTAGGGTCTATGGAACTTGTGACAATAAAGATGGTAATTTTCTTAATCACCTTTATTGTAATAATACCGTCTAAAAATTGCCACCCATCAAGAATAGGCATATTTATGTCTAACAGTATTACATCTGGAATTGCAGACGCTACAGTACCTCTCAATACCGGAGCAAGGTGATTGAGCGCTTGCTCTCCATCATGAAAAATTAAAAACCCCTTACAGAAGTTACTCATTTTCATTAGTCGTTGTGCGCCAAAAACAAAGATTGGGTCATCATCTATTATGCAGGCTATGTCTATTTGCTTCATCGTTTTAAATAAATTTTAAAAGTAGATCCTTCACCTACCGTACTTTCAACTTTTACACATCCTCCCAATGCTTCAATCTGGTTTTTTACAATATATAAGCCTAGACCTCTTGAACTTTCATTTCTATGGAAGGTCTTATAAAGACCAAAGATTTTATTACCATGCAAATCTAAATCTATACCGCGACCATTATCTGTAAAGTGAATAATTGTATAATCTGCATCTTGTGTAGCAGTAATTACAACCCTTAAAGACTCATTCTCGCGTCTATAGGTAATAGTATTTGATAAAATATTTAAGAAAATACTTCTCAAATATTCTGGTATAGCCATAACGTTGAGCTCTGCAGATATATCCACTGTCACGGTGCCACCCACCTCGTGAAATAATGTATGAAGACTTGTAAGTGTTTTATCTATAAATTCGATTACATTAATCTCAACAAAATCTTCTGCAGTTACATTATCAAAAGATGACACTTCGCTCAAATTCTCAATAGTTTCTTCTAGATTTCCAAATGCGCTCATTAACATTTGAAACACAGAAGATTCTTCTAATCTCGGAATATCCTGCTTTAAAAATGTCAATAACATATCCAAGTTACTAGTATGTGACCTCAAATTATGTGAGACAATGTGTTTAAAATTTAATAATTTCTCATTTTGTCCTTCTGTCTTACTTAAGAGATCTTCTATTCTCTCATTTGCATTTTTAAGAGATGTTATATCTGTAATCTGGCATATGTAATAACCTGGCTCTGACATCTCAGATTTTACTAATGACACTGATAGTACTGTCCATACAGTTTTACCTGTTTTATGTACAAAACGTCTCTCTGCTTGATAGTTTTCTATATCTCCCGACAGTAATTTCTCTTTGAGAATAACATTAATATCGATATCTCCAGGGTAATTTAAATCACGGAGCCTTAATCTATTAATTTCATCTAATGTGTATCCAAATATTTTAGAAATCTGTGGGTTAATCTGGATCCACTCTCCCTCCAAGGAAATTAAGGCAACACCGTTGGGAGCATTTATAAATGTTTTTCTAAATTTCTGTTCTTTCTGTTTAAGCTCTAGTTGTGCTTTTTTTTGAGAATCAATATCTTGAAAAATACCATAAATTTTCGTGCACGCCCCGTTTTCAACTACTGGAACTCCTACAGATCGAACCCACTTTTCTTTACCAGATGCGGTAACAATTATATAGTGGCCATCAAACTTTTGTGCATGATTAATAGCATTTTCAAAGTCTCTCTGTACCTTATCACGATAGAAACCTTTCTTATAAAATTTTACAGCTTGCTCAACTGTAGGCGCATAATCACCAGAGACTTCGTGTAACTTTTTTGTACCTGCACTCCAGTACACTTTTTCTCCACCCACATTAAACTCCCACATACCAATAGATGCCGCTTCTTGTAATAACAAAGATGCGTTCTCATCAAATGATGGAAACAACGAAGCAGGGGAAGTAAAAATTTTCATCTATAGGTTTGCCATAATATTCTGATAAACAGAACTATTATCTACTTTAGTTAACTAAAATAGGTAATTTAATTTTAATTTGCGTAGAATAGCTAACCCTTATTCCTTTTGTAACATGTTGTATCTCAGTAATTATTTTAAATAGTAGACTAATTACCTCCCTTTTAAAGAAATCCAGTTGCAACTTCTCTAATAACATTAAGTAAGCGCTCTGTATGCTTTGTTGTCGTAAAAGGATTCATAAATGTGGTTCTTAAATAGAATTCTCCACGTAAAGAGGTTCCCACAATATAAAACTCTCCATCTTCCAGTAGTGCTTTTCGTATGTTCTGGTTAATACGATTGATATCACCAGCCCCAGCTATATATCTAAAACAAACAATATTTGAAACAGGATCAAGTGCTATCTCAAAATCCTCCTGCTCAGTAACTAAAGCTCCGAAATCTCTTCCCGCATCATAGAGTGTTGTAACAAAGTCATCGAAAAATGCCAATCCATATGCATTTATAATAGCATAAAAACGCAAGCTCATCATACTTTTTGTACACTCAAAAGTCCTTTTGGCTAAGTTAAACCAGTCTGCATCTTCGTTCTTTTCCCAGAGATATTGTGCTTTTTGCTCAAACGTAGCGTAGCTAGCCGTACTTTCCTTAAAAATAACCGCCGTTGCCAGCGCACTTGTACCCAACATTTTATGACCGTCTATAATTATAGAATCGGCTTTATCTGCTCCATTTAATAGATGTTTGTATTTAGGAGAAAAAATAGCTGCTCCACCATGGGCTGCGTCTATGTGGAACCATATTTTTTTTGCTTTCGCGAAAGCGTGAATCGCTTCTAGATCATCGTAAACCCCAGTACTTGTGCTAGGAGCACTCCCCACAATAGCAATCACCTCATAACCTTTTGCTACAGCCGAATCATAGTAAGTATCTAACAGTTCTGTGCGCATCTTGTAGGTATCATCTGCAGGCACTTTTATAATGCCTTCACTCCCAAGGCCCATAATTCTAGCGGCCCGATCTACGCAATAATGCGCCTCCTCAGATACCATAATAGCAAGTTTACTACTATGTCCTTCATTCCAAACATCACCTTCTGCCATGACTCTGCGAGCAGCGAGTAATGCTGTAAGGTTTGCGAGCGTTCCCCCAGAAGTTAGAAAACCGTCACCATGATCAAAGCCAATAACTTTTGCAAACTGCTCGATAATCAATCGCTCCAGTGCAGTAGATGCTGCTCCCATCTCATATACTGCCATCCCATTATTAAGTTGCGCGCTCAATAGTGTGGCTAAAGCAGATACAGGCACCGTAGGTGCCACCTGATGACCTATATATTTAGGGTGGTGCGTGTGTATTGACCTCGCGATAACAGTCTTAAAAAAGTCTGAGGTTGTGTGATTAGATGAAATATACTCTTTCCAAAATTGATACTCATCTTCTGGTGTTGTCCACGTGATGACTTTCTCTGATTTTCCCGAGGTAGTGTCAGACAGGTATTGAGATATCTGATTTACTAGATCTGTTCCTTCTTCTTTGAAAAGTGAACTATCGTATGCTTTTTTTAATAAGGATGTACTCATGACTTCTCAGACATTTTTGATTTAGTATGCTCAAAGAAATCGTAAAAAAGTCCTTGCAATTGCTCCCATTTGCGAGCATCTATACTGTAATATTGGGCCTTGCCTTTAAATTGGCTTTTTAAAACTCCTGCTCTTTTAATTACTTGTAGGTGTTGAGAGGTGGTGGGCTGCGATAGTCTTATTTTCTCTGAGATATCTTGACATAGGCAACCATCGCAATCACCTATGTATTCTATGATAGCCACACGTGCCGGATTAGAGAGGATCTTTGCCAGATCTGCAATCTGATTTGCCCTCATAGAATGTATATGCCTCTTTGTAACTCCCATAATGTTGCGTTGTTTATACCCTAAAGATAGATATAAATTGCAATATCGCTATATTACGATAAAATATTTAACAAAAAAGTCCAGACTAGCTGAGCTTTCTTTATAATTCTAGAACCAAGGTTTCTTATTTACCACATATGTAATATGAAAATCTTCGTCAGATTTAGTGAGATATATAATACCCTCTATAAAACCCACAATTCCCGCAGCACCACATGTTACAATAGTTGCTCCAAGCTGAATAAGACCTTCTTTAGTATAACCCAACATAAATTTATGGATTCCTAAATATCCGAATATAATTCCCATTATACCAATTAATACTTTGTTGCTTCCTCCAGTGTTCACCTTATTCCACTCTTCTTTTGCACTATTGCCAAATTCATTGGCAGCATCTTTTGCTTCGTTTGCAAAATTACTTGCAGCTTTTTTTGCATCGTCTGCCATGTTTTTTGCATCATTACCTGGCTTATCACCCGGTATTTTTTCGTCTTCTAAACTCATCT
The DNA here is from genome assembly GCF_003095655.1 of Dokdonia sp. Dokd-P16. Taxonomy (NCBI): domain Bacteria; kingdom Pseudomonadati; phylum Bacteroidota; class Flavobacteriia; order Flavobacteriales; family Flavobacteriaceae; genus Dokdonia; species Dokdonia sp. Dokd-P16. The sequence continues at coordinate 1,560,830 of NZ_CP029151.1, read as the reverse complement.
GGTTGGTTGTTGGTTAATTAGCGCTAAAACTACAAAAAAGATTGAGATACTTCTACGCTATTCTTCCTTTAAAAACTCACTATCAATAGGTTCCCACAATTCGATTTTGTTATCTTCTGGGTCAAGTATCCACCCAAATTTCCCATAGCTATATTCTTCTACCTCACCTACAATTGTTACACCTTCTTCTTTGAGGACGGCCAATAACGCAATCAAATTGTCAACCCTAAAATTAAACATGAACTGTTTCTTACTAGGAGAAAAATAGGTCGTATCATCATTCATGGGACTCCACTGTGTAGAGCACTTCTTTCCGTTCTCATCTCTCCACCAAAATGTCCAGCCGTATTGATCTGTGGGAATGCCTAAGTGATTTTTATACCACTCCTTTTGTGCATCCGGATCTTCACTTTTAAAAAACATTCCTCCTATTCCAGTGACTCTTTTCATAATGCTATATATTTAAGTGACTTACTCTTTCTTGAGAATAAATGCTGCAATAAGACTAACTACAAAACCAAGTATAAACGTCATTACAAACATCATAAGTCCAGCAATAAATGACATCTCTGTACCGCTATATTGACTATACATTTCTCTTTGAGCCTCAAGCTGAGAGATTGCTACTGGGTTTTTTGACGCTACAGCAAGTTCCATTGCGTAATCATTATACTCCATAAAAAAAGATGGATTTACAAATAAGGTATAAACAATGTCTGCTAGCGCTACTCCTAACCCTCCTAGAGCTGCAATAATAATTCCTGTTTTTAAAGCTTTCCCGAAAGATATTTTTCCAGCATACACCGTATCGCGCTGGTAAGCAACACCAAAATACACCATCGCAGCTGTCATACCCATAACTCCCCATCCTACGAGCTCTTGTGTTCCATAATCGAGACTCTTACCTAAATACAGTGCTAGTGAAAAACCAAGCAAGCCTATGAAAAAGGCAATCATTCCAAATTTCTTTATTACTAAACTCATAGTATTATATGTATAATTAATAGATTGTATCTAAGAGAATCGTTTCAATATCTTATCTACAATCGTTTGAGATAATTTGATTTTACTTGCTACTGTCCAGCCGGCGATGTGCGGAGTAAGCAACACATTATCTTGCTTAATAAGATATTCCAATGGTGCTGGCAGATTTGAACTTCCGTCTGTGGTAAATAAATTCTCAAAAGAAAGCTTTTCATACTCTAGCACATCAAGTCCGGCACCAAGTATCTTTTTACTTTTTAAGGCTTCCATGAGATCTGCAGTGACTACAGATTTTCCTCTAGCGGTATTTATCAGATAAAATGGTTTTGCAAATGCATTTATAAAAGTGGCATCTACCATTTTATCCGTTTGCGGAGTCCAAGGAGTGTGCAAACTCACAACATCTACTTGCTCTTGAAATTCTTGTAATGATACTTGGCGTGCACCCTCGTCTCCCACGTTTTCTGTAATATCATAACAGAGCACCTCACAATCAAAACCCTGAAGTTTCTTTGCAAAAGCCTTTCCCATATTACCGTAACCTATAATTCCCACAGTTTTTCCTTCTAGCTCAACACCTCTGTTTGCTTCACGGTTCCAGTTACCTGCTTTTACCTCTGCATCTGCACGATTTAAATTATTAAAGAGACTTAATAACATACCTAGCGCTTGCTCTCCTACAGCATTTCGATTACCCTCTGGCGCACTTATGAGATAAATCCCCTTACTCTCTGCATAAGGAATATCAATACTTTCCAGTCCCGCACCCACACGAGCAATAAATTTGAGATTGGGCGCTGCGTCGATAAACGTTTTATCAATATTAAAGCGGCTTCTTATCACAATGCCATCATATGAAGCAATGATAGCTTCTGTCTCCTTTTTTGTTATTGTGTAATTCTCCACATTCTCATGACCCGCAGCCGTGAGCTGCTCCATAAGAAGTGGGTGGTTATTATCTAAGTGTAATATCTTCATTGATTATTTTTCTTTTTTCCTCACAGGAATCCAGCCTAGAAAAAGACCTAATCCTATTGCCATCATTATTCCAGACACAAAACCTATACCTCCAGTTACATCATCAAAAGCAAACATAAATACTCCAGCAATTGCCATAATAACAATACCTGCTATCTTTTTATTATTCATAATATTTTTAAATTTTAGGGTAGCTGGTTTGTGTTTTTTCATGACTTACTTCACCTGTATGCGCAGTACTTGTTTTCTCAAAAAGTAGTAGGTGTACTTCCTCTCCATCTTTGGTTGTAGGACAGTGCTCTACACCTTTAGGTACGACAATGATTTCGCCTTGATTTACAATTTCAGACCACACATTTTCTGGATTTCCGCTTTCGCGAAAGCGCATTTCTAACACTCCTTTTTGCACATAAAACAATTCGTCTTCATCCTTATGACTGTGCCATACAAAGGATCCAGAAATCTTAGCAAGCAAGACTTGCATATCATCTACCGTGGCAATCTGGTGTGGATGCCATTGCTTATCAAATTTGGAGTACTTTTTTTTTATGTTGATGGGTTTCATAAAACGACTTCTTTAAGATAAAGATAAGGATTTATAAAACTGTCTCTGTGTAGATAACCAATAATGAACTATGTATTAAAATAGCTCAAGCACCTCCTTAGGCACACGCATAGGTCTGCCTTCTGGCATTTTTAGCAAACACCAGTTTGTTATTGCGCTTACGAGAATCTTATCTTCTCCTTTACGACGTATTTCTGTGTGACGGACAGATGTTGCGGCAGTAAAATTTTTCACGAAAGTGGTGACCACAATCTCATCACCCTCAAAGGCTTCTGCTTTATATTTGATATGGTGATCCATCACGACCCACGCCATTTTATGAATCCCTAAGCGTTCTTCGTCTGGGTCTTCATCCTTAAAATAAGCAGCCGTTGCGGCATTCCAATGTTTTGATGCAGCTATTTGCACCCAATCTAAGTATACTACATTATTCACGTGACCTAATACATCTATAGCAGATGCTGGGACGGTGAGGTGATATGAAAACGATTGTTTTTTCAAATACCTAATACCATTTTTGCAATCCAGAAATAAATTAATATCCCGAAAATATCATTACTCGTAGTAATAAATGGTCCAGTCGCGATCGCTGGATCAATCCCTCTTTTATGAAGAAAAAGTGGTATAAAAGTACCTATAATTCCTGCCATGATAATTACTACAAAAAGAGATGCAGAGATTGCAATCGCTGCTCTCACATCACCATACCACAATGCAGTAAAGGCAAACAAAGCAAGTCCTAATAGGAGTCCGTTAAGTGCTGCTAGCAGCATTTCCTTTACAAGACGGTTACCTATGCTTCCCTTTACATCATCATTAGCTAGACCCTGAACGATAATCGCACTAGACTGTACTCCTACATTTCCAGCCATCGCTGCAATAAGCGGTGTATAGAAAAAGAGCAGTGCATAGCTCTCTAATATATCTTCAAATCCTCCCATGATAGTCGCAGCTCCTACTCCACCTACTAAGCCTAAAAACAGCCATGGCAATCTTGCTCGTGTGAGTGTAAGTATACTATCATCTGCCTCAACATCTTGAGAGATACCTGCAGCCATCTGGTAATCTTTTTCTGCTTCTTCTTTTATAAAATCTACAATATCATCAATGGTAATACGTCCCATTAAGATGTTCTTATCATTCACCACCGGTATCGCTTCTAGATCATACTTCTGCATGAGCTTAGCTACATCTTCTGCACTGTCATTAATATTTACAGAGTCAACCTTAGGAATATATATTTCGGCAATTTTTGTTTTTGTATCAGAGGTAAGCAAATCCTTGAGAGATAGACGACCTATAAGCTCGTCTCTTTTTGTAACTACATAAATGGAGTGTACTCTCGTAACTTCTTCTGCCTGACGGCGCATCTCACTTACACAACCACCTACAGTCCAAGAATCCTTTACTCTTATGAGCTCTTTTGCCATTAATCCACCAGCACTATTCTCATCATATTGCAGCATCTCTCGTATGTCTGCCTTATGCTCCTCATCTTCTATTTGATTAATAACGGCAAGCTGCACATCATCATCAAGCTCTGCAATCATGTCAACCGCATCATCGGTATCCATTTCATCAACCTCGTCTGCTATTTCTGCTGGAGTAAGATTGCCTAGTAATTTTTCGCGCACATCCTCATCAAGCTCCATAAGAGCTTCTGAGGTTTGCTCACTATCTAGTAAAAGAACTAGGTAAGCAGCTTCATCTGCATCTACCTCATCTAATACTTCGGCTATATCTGCATGGTGAAGCTCAGAGAGCAACTCTTTAAGTGCGGTCTCATTTTGAACAGCTACATATGCTTGTATTTGATCGATAAGATCGCTAGTGAGTTCAAATTGCATAGGGTAATTTTTGGTAGTTGGGCAAATATAGGAAAAGCGCTTACGGAGATAGAATAGTTACCTCATAGAATTTATGAAGTAGCAATATCTTCTGTAATTGCTGCCGTAAGTGCTATAAATTCTTGTACAGATATTTGTTCTGGTCTTCTTGTTAAGATTTCTCGCTCTCTAAACTCATCACTTAATCCCATTCCTTTCAGACTATTTCGTAAGGTCTTCCTGCGCTGCTGGAAAGCCATTTTTACAACCTTGAATAGCATCTCTTGTGCACAACCTATATCTTGGTATCCTTCTTTTCGCTTTAAGCGTAAAACACCACTATCCACTTTTGGTGGCGGTATAAATACGGTAGGAGGTACTGTAAAAAGGTATTCTGCATCATAAAAAGCTTGTACTAGCACAGACATAATTCCATAGGTCTTACTACCATGATCTGCACAAATACGGGCGGCCACTTCTTTCTGAAACATTCCCGTAAACTCTGGTATGCGCTCCTTATGTTCTATGGTCTTAAATACGATTTGCGTAGAGATATTGTAAGGAAAGTTACCTGTTATAGCTAGCTGCTCTCCTGGATATATTGTATCGAGATCATATCGTAAAAAATCTGCTTCAAGAACCGTAAAATGTTCATCATTGAGCTTATGCTCTAGTGTAAAAGCACTCTGTAAATAAGCTATAGATTCTCTATCGAGATCCATCACACTAAGGTGCGTAGGCTTTTCAAGAAGATACTTTGTAAGTACTCCCGTACCAGGACCTATCTCTAGCACATGACTATATCCCACATAAGTAAGGGTGTCTGCTATATCTTTTGCAACAGATTCATCTCCTAAGAAATGCTGTCCTAAGTGCTTCTTTGCCTTAATGCCTTGATCGTGCGTATCACGATGTGCATGTGGCTTTTCAAACTTACGTTTTGAGCTATGCTTCGCCATTAGTGCTGACTGATTATTTCTAGTTCTGTTCTAAAAGCAACAAACTTACCAGCAAACTTATTACTCGCAAGTCTTAGTCTATCTGCATCTTGCTCGTAGTAAGCATCTAGATGTTGCTGGCTAGGGCAACCATATTGAACAGAGTATGTCACTCCGCCCATTTCTTCCTCCGTGCGCACTCTAGTCATTAATGCTTTTACAAATTTACCTGTAGCAATCACTTCTGGAATATGCACTTGCTGCATCCAGGCTAGCCATTCTTTTTCTACAGATTCTTCTATGTTTATGGTAACGTTATATATAAGCATTAGTTCTTTTTATATTTTTCTAAAAATTCTTGAATTACATTATCAAGATCCTCTTGTTTTTTAATTCGTTCTCTTAAAGCGTATCCATATGACGCTAGGATATTCTTAAATTTCTGAGTCTCATAAGGAGCTGTATTTTCCAGTGTATCCGAAGTCATATTTGAATAATCTATCAGATAAGGATAATAATATTCTGTCATTGTACTCCGACTCTGTTCATCTACTCCCTCTGCCCAGCCATAATATTCATAAATACCTATAATATCATTTTGAAGTACTGGATCTTCTATAAACCTAACGTCGCCAGTAGCCATAAGTGTATTGTAAGCATTCTTTTTAATATAAAGATAATCTGCCGCAAGTAACTTAAAACTTAGCCAGTACTCACGTTCAAGGCGTTGTTTATCATTTACAACTACAGCTAGAGTGTCTACTAGCGCTAGCATAGCATTAGAAGACTTTAAACTCCTCTTTACGTTATTCTGATTGTAAACAGTTTCATCGATTATATTTTCAATGTGTTTATCTACAAGTTCACCCTCTTTCCTTTCTTGAGAACACGTATTGAGCTGAAAAGCAAGCAAAATACCAATAACAACCACAATAAATTCCAGAAAATGATTGAGCCAGTCTATTTTTTTCTTTTCTGCCATATCAATTAATTGCGTCGCCTCTCAAGTTCCTAAAGCGCTTCTGCGCCTCTACATAATAGATGCTGTCTGCTAGGTCAAAAATAATACGCTCGTAATTATTTTTTGCCTTTTCTGGCTCATTAAGTGGTCCTTCGTATAATCTTGCTAGGCGATAATAAGCATCGTCTGCTAGTACACCATCGCTATAATATTCTATGATTGTGAGGTAATTTTTTTCTGCTTTCGCGAAAGCTTCTTTACGCTCATACAATTTTGCCTGAGAAAGCAAAGCCTCATCTTCTATCTTTTCTCCCTTGTGCTTCTCCAAAATATCATCGTATAATGCGATAGCCTCTTCAGACTTGTTTTGAAAAGCAAGTAAATCTGCCCTAGCATATTTTTTAAGTGCCGTCTGTAAACTATCATCCATGGAGTTATCTCTAATAACGAGTAATAACTCTAGGGCATCATTTGCAATAAGCTGTGTCGCCCCAGCTTTTAAAACATTGAGTTGCGACTCTGCCCAGTCAAAATCTGCTTTATAATAACTAGTCTTTGCCACCTTAAATCTTGCTTCCTGCGAGATCACATTATTCTGGATCTCATTCTGAATTTGAGAATAATAGATAAGTGCTTGATTAAACTTCTCTGTGAGCACCAAAATATCTGCTAGCTCCATCTTAAGACGAGCGTGGTCAAATCTATCACGAGGGATTTCAATTCCTTTTTTAAGATATGCAATTGCCTCATCCGGCTGCTCCATGTTAAATGCAAGAAAATGTGCATAATCTATCTGCAAAGGCACGGTGTATTCTTTCTTAATATATTGATCTAGTAAAGCTTCAAAACGTGTTTTAACAACCGCTTTATCTTCGGCCGTGACTGCCGTTTTTACCGCTAGCTGTATTAACTGTTGCTCTGCATAAAGCTTAACACTACCCGCAACGACGTTATCTCTTAGAAATTCTAATATCTCTGTTGCATCTTCAATAGCATTTTCTTCTATCGCAATTTCGGCAAGATTTACGATGCCTTCATGTCTTCCTTCTGTACGACGATAAATAGCCTTTTCTTGTGCAAATGCCTTTCTATAATCCTTTTGCTGTATAAAAAGCCAACTGAGCAACTCATTATAAAGTACGTTTTGTTCTGTTTGTAATCGCTTTAGCAAGGTCTTTCTAAAGATAATGTTGGCTTCATTAAGCGGATCATCATTTACATAAAGCGCAAAATTGCGTTGTGCGGCTTGCACATAGTTTTCACTCTTATTAATTAGGTCTAAGTAGGCATTAAACATTTTCTCCACCTCTCCTAGCTCCCCATAGAGTCTCGCTAGTTGGACATTATAATTCGCTCGTGGATTATTAGCCATCGCAATCTCATAGGCTTGAACAGCTTCTGTAAGCAAGTTGTGCTCTTGAAATGCACGAGCAGCACGATAAGCACTCATAGTATTACTTTCTATGCCTGCAATTACTTGGTTATAATAATCCTGAGCGATAGAATCTCGCTGTTGTAATTGATGGTTGTATCCTATCTCTACATAATAAAAACCTTTATCGCGAGTAGCTGCAAGGTTTTCGATAAGCGCACTTTCGGCTTCTTTGTATTTTTCTAGCTGTTGATAGCTTTTCACAAGACCTGTGATGAGTATGTGATTGCCTTTCTGCTTGAGTAATGCTTTTTTATAAGAAATGATGGCCTTCTCAAACTCACCTTGATCTGCATAGTTGCGAGCAAGTTGTTCTGTTTGCGCTTTCGCGCAAGCGAAAAAACCAAACACACAGATGAGTATTAAAAACCAATTTTTCTTCATATCCTAAAGATAACGAAAAACGTGCCATAGCAATTGCTCTGACACGTTTCTTATCACTGTTAATGCGTTATTAGTTAATCATATCAAATCCGCAATAAGGGATTAATGCCTTAGGAATTTTTATTCCTTCTGGCGTCTGGCAGTTTTCAAGAATTCCTGCAAGTACGCGTGGCAGCGCTAGTGAGCTACCATTAAGTGTATGTGCAAGCTTGTTCTGACCATCTTCATCCTTAAAACGAAGTTTTAAACGGTTTGCTTGAAATGTCAAGAAGTTAGACACAGAACTAATTTCTAACCAACGATCTTGCGCTGTAGAAAATAATTCAAAATCATAGGTAAGGTGCGCTGTAAACCCAAGATCACCACCACAAAGACGTAAGATTCTGTATGGTAATTCTAACTCATCAAGTATTGTTTTTACGTGATCTACCATCCCGTCTAGTGCAGCTGCACTATCTTCTGGGCGCTCTATGCGTACAATCTCAACTTTATCAAACTGGTGTAAACGGTTTAACCCGCGTACGTGTGCCCCATAAGATCCTGCCTCACGACGGAAACATGGCGTATACCCCGTACATGTAATAGGCAACTCATTATGGTTGCGTAAATCACCGCGAAACATATTTGTCACTGGCACCTCTGCCGTAGGGATTAAATATAAATCATCTTCGGTCACGTGATACATTTGCCCTTCCTTATCTGGAAGTTGGCCAGTACCAAAACCTGACGCCTCATTTACAAGGTGCGGCACTTGGTATTCTGTATATCCTGCTTCTGTGTTTTTGTCTAAAAAGTAAGCGATAAGCGCACGTTGTAAACGTGCTCCTTTGCCTTTATACACTGGAAAACCAGCCCCAGCAATCTTAGTCCCTAGTTCAAAATCAATAATATCATATTTCTTTGCAAGCTCCCAGTGTGGCTGTGCTGCTTCATGCAACTCAGGAATATCTCCCTTGCGAAAGATTTCTTCATTATCCTCATCACTGTTACCCTCAGGAACACTGTCATGTGGAATGTTTGGGATTTGATAAAGCAAGTTTTGCAAATCCTCAGAAGCAGTGTTTAATTGCTCTTGAAGGGTTTTAGATTGCTCTTTTAGACCTGCAGTTTTTTCTTTAAGAATATTAGCTTTTTGAGCTTCTCCACTCTTAAAAAGCATTCCTATTTCTTTGGAAAACTTATTACTATCTGCAAGTACTTCATCAAGTTGCGCTTGCGAACTACGACGAAGATCATCTGCCGCCACTACTTGATCAAGTAAGGTTGCGGCGTCTATATTTCTTTTAGATAACGCTGTTGCGAAAGCTTCTTTATTTTCTCTAATGTGTGCTACTTCTAGCATAGTGGAATGGTTTTTAAAGGAAAAGGTAAATTTAAGGAAATGCTCTTAAGTATACAGTTACAGATGGCTTAGATTTTTTTATTTCTCTAGAAATGAAAATTTTACTCAAATAAAGGAAATCCGTAACATAGTTAATGTGAGGTGATGTAGTTTTGAGGTTAACACATAACTAGCAGCTTCAATTTCTGGTTTAGATGTTGTTAGAGCTATTGCACGACTATATTCACGCGGATATATTTTGTAGAATTACCACTATTAATCATACACAAAATGATTTTGGTTTAAGTGCTAATTACATAAATCACTCCGAGCTTAATGAGCTAGCTAATCTATATACTAATGTATTAAATGACAATAATGAACCACCTTGTAATTAAACTTTGTTTACCCTTTCTTTTTTTATATTTAAGCTGTAATGATTTGAGTGAAAAAACTGTCATACCAGATAATTTTTTATGCGAGTATCTAGAAAAAATTAAAGTGGATATTAGATTGGATGTTATTCCCACACCAAAAGAATTTAAAAATGGTAAAGCAGCTTATAGGTTTGATACCCGCCCTGATAGTATACAACCCTTAAAAGTATATGTATGGAATACTGAAATTGATCCTTTTTTTGATAAATTAAATAAAGAAATCAATAAAGATTTTAATAAAAGAAAGTATGAAAAAACATCCTTAGTTGATTTTTTTCAAGCATCAAAATGTAAAAACTTTGAGATCAAAAACAATGAAATTTTAGATCAAAAAATATTCAAATACAACAACCCTAATAAAGGAATATTACTTCAAACGAGTAAATTATTTCTTAACAAGAATAATACAAAAGCTATAATTTTTATTAGATTAACTCGCAATCCTCTAGATAGCTCAGAACAAGCTATAATTTTGAAAAAAGAAAATGCAAAATGGATTTATGAAAAATCTATAGGAATATCAATGTCATAACATAATTCTAAGCGACTATGGTATTCTTACAGCTCTTTCAATACATATTTAAATATAACGGATTCAAGTAGCAAAGACATATTCATGGCTGAATTTTTAATCACTCTAACAGCATATCGATGCAGATAGTTGGTTTAAACCTTAAAACAAGTAGAAAATGAAAATACTTAAACTATTATTTTGCACCTTCTTATTTTCTTCTTGTAGCTCAAAACTAAAAATTATAGACATTCATAAACCAACATATAAAAAAATCTCAAAAAAAGATTTTTATATGAAAGACAAAAACAGAAGCTTTGAAAGATTGAAGGGACAATGGCTTTGGACGAATGCATCTGACACTTTGACTTTGAAAATAATACCTAAATACAAAATAAAATATGATGAAAAAGTAAGTCACTTTGAAAATGCATATTATGATACTGCAGATATAGAAGTTAAATATATTAAGAATGGTATTACAGTATATAACGATATAAATAAAAATAACGGTCAATGTCTTGTACCCTCTCCGTTTAAAATTCATATCGATATGTTTTATTTATTTAATTTTTGTAACCTAAGATCTAATTCTCCATCATATTTAATTTTTATGGCAGGAGGAAATAGTCTAAGCCTTTTGAGCCCTTACGTAGAAAATGAAAAAGTATTATTAAAAAAAGAAGGAGAATATGAGGTTGTAATACCACACTCTATTGTTTTAGATAGAGTGATGCAGTAGAAAAGACTATATTGTTTATGAGACGCAAAAGTATATTAAACTCGCTATCTTATTCTATATTCACTTTTATCTCAATGATTTAACTTTTTAAAAATGAACTATTACCGAATTAGACACAGTACAGATAGAAAAATTGTAGGCAAATTTACTCAGATTAATGAAGTGAAACATAGATGTAGAGTTGACGATAAAAGATTTATAGATAGCGTTTTTTTTGAAAAAGCATCGTTTGATCCAATTACATCAATAGGAATTTTAGACAAAAAAGCTAAAATTACAGATCTTATAAGTACCTCAGGGCAAGGTTATACCGCCAAACTACTAATTAGTGGTAAATTAAAGTCTTTAATTGAAATACATCAAAAAAGTGGATTAGAGTTTTTCAAATCCCCTATTATTTATGGAGAAGAAGAGCTTGATGATTATTGGGTAATGAGTCCTTTTGAAACTCATCCAGAATTCATTAATTATAAAGATAGTCATATACAGAGTCGCAGGAGAAAAGCGGAGGGTGGTACTATTTTAGTTGATTTAGAAGTAGGCAGTTATTGTGATTTTAATGAATTACAAAAAAGAGAAAGAGTAGATAGAAATATACTCCAAGTCTCTAAAATAAAATTAATCGACAACTTAGAGCAAGATTTTTTTATTTTGCGTCCTCTTGAAGGTGGATTCGGATATTTTGTGTCAGAAAAAATGAAAGATGATATGGTAGCTATGAATATTACCGGCGTTGCTTTTCAGCCTTCCCACTTAACGTTTAATGAGTGGGTTGCACTTTAAATATCAAATAAGTACATCCTTGTATCAATGTATTAATGGGATAGCCCAAACCTGAGATATCAGGTATTACAAGAAACTATTAAATCTATCTTTCAGGCTTTCATGTAGTAGCAAAATCATAAAAATTCAAACTCTCCTCTATAATCTAGATTTTAAAAATAAATTCTAGATTGTATGGGAGAGTACTTTTATTAGTCACCTCCAAAACTAGAAAACAACCCCTTATCATCCAGATAACCATCGCTATCTAGCACCCAAGGATTGTGAGAAAACCAGTTCCAGTCTACACTCGCCAGATCCACTCCTGGATCTATGAGCTCCTGAGATTTACGGCCGTTTATGCGAATTCTACATTTTACGTAGACCGCTACATCTTGCCCTTCTGTCTTTTTGAGCTGTTTTATGTATTGTGCAAATTGCCATATCACATCTGGTTTTGATCTGATGTTGCGCTGTTGGTTTTTTGTGAGGTACTCTTTATGGTCTAGTGTAGTTCGCTTTCCGGTTGCCTTATCTTCTACCGTAAACGTTACTGTTCCACCTTTAGAGCGGAGCATCATACGCCAACTCAAGCGATGTCCTTCCTCAGACCATAATACATTATCTTGTATAAAATGCTGTCGCAGTGGCAGGCCAATTTGCACTACAAAATACACCGCAAATACAGTGAGCATTGCTGTTTTATATTTTGGGATGATTAAAGTTTGAGGTGAGCCACTAAATGAATCAGTTGTAATTTCTTGATGGTAAGAGTTAGTATCGCTGCGCTCGTAAAAAGGTTTCCAGCGTTTAAGAAACAAATTATGAATGGTTCTCGGCTCAAAAAAGAATACCGTAAATGCCAGTGACATATAAGGGAAAATCCCAATCTGGAACACAAAAGAGTTAAAAAGATGAAAGAATATAGATATAAAAAATGCCCAAGTACGCGTACGTTTCCACAACAATAATGGGATGATCAAGCCATCAAATGCGATTCCTACATAAGAAATAATCCAGTGTGTCCAGTCCTTTTGAAGCACGCTACCTACGAGCCAGTAATCTTTCTTACCACGCATTAATATTTCTGGTACGGTCGCATCTAGCCAGTCTGGATATATTTTGGCAATAGACGCGTAGGTGTACACAATCCACAGTTGGAGAATGATAAACAAGGTTACCCAGCGTGGCATACTTATATTTCTTACGCTTTCGCGAAAGCGTGCATCAAGAGAAAACGCAGCGTTTGCAGGAAGTATAGCCATAATCCACAAAAGCAGCATCAATAGATAATAGTGATTATTATAAGCGGTTTTTTGCATGAAATACACGGTACTCCACATGATTGCATAGCCAATAATCGCTACACGATATTTAAAACCAAGCATTACCATCACCCCAAAGACTCCCATTAAACCAAACCACGCATACATTTGTGGCCCAGGTCCTGGAAATGTTTGTAAAAAGTCAAAACCTATAAAGTTAAAAGTAAATTCTGGTGTTACGAGAATACGTCGCACCCACCCGGTAGCAAGTGCTCCCCAAGCCTCACAAGTAATAAGAAAACCAAAAAAAACACGAAACACAATGAGCGCGTTATTATCTATTCTAGTAAAGAGTAGCTTATTAAGTGACATCTTATTTGATTAGAGCTTATTTATATAATCGCGTGCATACTTCTCATCCTCTTTCATCGCTTTTACAAGCTCATCTATACTCGCAAAGGTTTTCTCATCACGTATACGGTCTAGCAATTGTATCTCTAGCTCTTGTCCATATAAGTCCTTACTAAAATCAAAGAAATAGGTTTCAATAGTTTGCGCACTTCCTCCTACTGTTGGGTTTGTGCCTATATTCATCATTCCGTAGACAACGCCTCCATTAATACGAGACTGCACAACATAAACGCCTTGCGCGGGTATTAGTTTATAATCTTCGGCTATGTCTAGATTTGCGGTAGGATACCCTATCGTTCTACCTAGACTCCTGCCTTTTACAACGGTTCCCGTAAGCATAAATGCTTGATCGAGATAGTTATTTGCGAGTGCAACGTCTCCTACCTCTAGTGATTTACGCACTTTTGTAGAACTTACAGCTACATCTTCTAGTTCTTGCTTTGATATCTCTTCCACCTCAAAACCTAGTTGTTCTCCAAAACGTTTGAGATCCTCAATATTTGCATTACGATTGCGTCCAAAACGGTGATCGTATCCTATAATTACTTTCTTTGCATTAAGAGAATTTACAAGAATCTCCTCAACAAAAGTCTCCGCATGATACCTTGAGAAATCTAAGGTAAAAGGATGAATCACGAGGTGATCTAGACCTAGACCTTCAAGCAACTGCGCTCGCTCATCTATGGTGTTTATAAGCTTGAGCGAAGTGTCTTTTTGTAACACCATCCTAGGGTGCGGAAAAAAGGTAAGTACGCACGACTCCCAGTCATTTGCGCGCGCACTTTCGTTAAGCCTATTAATAATCTGCCGATGCCCTAAATGTACTCCGTCAAAGGTACCTATCGTAACGACAGTTCCTTTTTCTGAGCTAAATGTATGTGCGCTATTGTGAGTTTTCAAGATTATTTACCGTTGTACGCGTTCATTGTATTATTAATTCCTCCACTCACAAAAGAAGTGATTACCTCACAACTCATATCCAGTCGCTCCGGAAGACTAGCTTGCTCCTCTGGCGTCCATTCTCCTAGCACATAATCTACCTGACGTCCTGTTGAAAACGCATCACTTATGCCAAAACGAAATCTATTATATGCAGAAGTATTAAGTTGAGCCTGCGTGTCCTTTAGTCCATTATGTCCTCCAGCAGAACCTTTGGTTTTCACTCTTATGGTTCCGAATTCCAAGTTCAAATCATCTGTAATTACTAGAAGATTTTCTACAGGGATTTTTTCTTGTTGCAACCAGTATCGTATAGCCTTACCGCTTAAATTCATAAAGGTATTAGGCTTTAATAAGATAACGGTTTTACCTTTTATTTTGGTACGCGCGATGTCACCTAGTTTTTCAGTTTCGAAAGTGGTTTCTTGCGCTTTCGCGAAAGCGTCTACCACCTTAAATCCTATATTATGCCTAGTTTCTGTGTACTTAGGACCTATGTTTCCTAAACCAACGATAAGAAATTTTTTCATGGGGTCTATTGCTTCCTCTTCTATCGTTACTTTTCTAAATAATCTACCGAAAAAAGAGCGCATCATTTGCTGTTTGTTAGAATGTAATTTGCGTCAAGGCTTTACTAATTACGTTAAAGACACTGCTTATTACTATCGTATAAAAATAAAAAAAGCATCTCGAAGAACGAGATGCTTTTGTATTAAATATAACGGATTGATTACTCTGCTACTGCAGCGGCATCATCTGTTTGTGTAGAAGAAACATCTCCAGCTTCAGTTTCATCATCATCATCGTCAGCATCAAGGATAGCTGTACGAGAAGTTCTAACTTGACACACTACTGTGTTATCAGGGTGCATAAGAGTTATGTTTTCTTGTGGTAAAGCTCCTATGTATAACTTGTTACCTATTTTAAGGTTTGTGATATCTGCAACTAAGTAATCAGGAAGATCTTTAGGAAGTGCTTTCACACGTAATACACGGTTAGTTTTACGTAAAACACCACCGTTCATTACTCCACGAGAGTTACCTGTAAAGTGAACTGGGATATTCATAGTTACTTCTTTACCTTCAAAAATCTGGTAGAAGTCTATGTGTAAAATACGATCAGTTACCGGGTGGAACTGGATATCTTGAAGAATCGCCTTTACGGTTACACCGTCTAATTCGATTTCTACTGTGTGCGCGTCTGGAGTGTATACCAATTCTTTGAACGCTAGTTCTGGTGCGCTAAAATGCAATGGCGTGTCCCCTCCGTATACAACGCAAGGTACCAGTCCAGCATTACGTAAGGCCTTTGTAGCTTTCTTGCCTACGCTTTCTCTTTTAGATCCGTGGATCGAAACTGATTTCATATTAAATAATTATAGTTAAAAAAATATTACATAATAAACTTCGAAGCAATACTCGTGTTACTATTTACACGGTGCATTACATCTGCAAAAAGTGGTGCACAAGTTATCACTCGCACTTTACCACTTTTGTGTTCCTTAGGAATTGAATCTGTTACAATTAATTCTGCCAGTTTACTGTTTTCTATTTTATCATAAGCGTTACCGCTTAAAATAGCGTGGGTACAGATCGCTCGTACACTAAGCGCACCCTTTTCTATCATTAAATCTGCTGCCTTTGTTAAGGTTCCAGCAGTATCTACCATATCATCTACAAGCACCACGTGCTGTCCTTTTACCTCACCTATAAGTTCCATATGTGAGATTATATTTGCCTTTGCACGTTGTTTGTAACATATAACTACGTCACTCTCCATCGCCTTGCTATATGCATAAGCTCTCTTACTACCTCCCATATCTGGAGAAGCAATTGTAAGATTTTCTAATCCTAGCTCTTTTAAATAAGGTAAGAATATAGTAGAAGCAAATAAGTGATCTACTGGCTTCTCAAAAAATCCTTGTATTTGATCTGCGTGTAAGTCCATAGTGATAATACGCGTAGCACCTGCTGTTTCCAGTAGGCTTGCCATAAGCTTTGCAGCTATAGGCACTCTAGGTTTATCCTTACGGTCTTGTCTCGCCCATCCAAAATAAGGTATCACTGCCGTTATGTGTCTTGCACTTGCACGCTTTGCAGCATCTAGCATCAATAACATTTCCATCATATTATCAGATGATGGCATGGTACTTCCTATAATAAATACACGTGATCCACGTACAGATTCCTCAAAAGAAGGTTGGAATTCTCCATCACTATATGTCGATGTTATGACGTTACCCAGCGGCTGCCCAAAGGCTTTTGCGATTTTTTCGGCCAGTGGTTTGCTGTTTTGACAAGCAAATATCTTCGGTTGCGGTACGGTAGCGGTCATCTGTTGTGACAGTTAAATGGTTTAATTACAATTCTTTTCCCTCTAAGGAGGTGCAAAAATAGGAATTAAAAATGAGTAGAGCAGTACAATAAATGATGTTTTATACGCTGTAATTTAAATTATTCTTTAATTTTGCACTTCCAAAAAGCCTAGGTGGCGGAATTGGTAGACGCGCTCGACTCAAACTCGAGTTTCTTTGAAGTGTGGGTTCGATTCCCATCCTAGGTACAAAGGCCTCAATCTGTAACGATTGAGGCTTTTTTTATTCCATATCTCGCAGCTGTATAGAAAGTGCCTTTGTAGAAAGCTGAACTTCAATTAAAGAAAGTATAAGTGATAGCATTAGTGCAAAAAGACTAATCCCAAAAACGATTTTTGCATAAAAAGCCTCTTCTATATAAATTAAGAACATCGTAATTACCGCGAGTAGAAAGCTCACAATCGCTACGGCCTGCATATTTTTAATAATCGTAAGGCGTTTTCTTAACTTTTTAACCTGTAGTCCTACTCCTTCTGAGTGCGTTTCTTGATAAGAAGCATGTAAGCTACGTATCAAACCTGCAATTGCAAGATAACGGGCATTATAAGCTAGCATCGTAAGTGATATTGCCGGAAATAGCAATGCGGGAATACTTAAGGAAAGGTTCATCTTTTTTCTTTTTCTCAAAATTACAGCTTAGCAATAAGTTTACCCTCAATTAACTTAACAGTACTGACTGCTTTTTATTTGAGTGAGTTATTTACTTTTAGTATTCAATATAAACAATGCTGAAAAAAATAAGGCTTTTAATATTCATTATTATAATTCTCTCATTTTCACATCAAGTGAAAAGTCAAGAGCTAGGCACTGTTTATAGTAATTATTTTGAACTACCAAGAGAGAGCATCTTTCTACATTTAAACAAAACGACCTACATAACTGGGGAAGACATCTATTTTAAAGCGTACATCTATAATAGGCAAACGGGAAAACCATTTTCTGAAACCACAAATCTAATCGTTGGTATTTATAATTCCCTAGGGAATCAGGTAATCAAAAAGCAGTTTATTTCCAGTAACGGATTTGGGAACGGTCACTTTGAATTAGATTCTTCATTTCAAAGTGGAAGCTATTACATTAAAGCATCTACAAATTGGATGAAAAATTTTTATGAGGACGATTCTTTTCAGCAAAAAATAACCATCTACAACGGCAGCGTAAGTAAGGATATAAGCAACACATCATCAGTTAAAAAAATAGAATTTACTCCAGAAGGTGGATCCCTTGTAAATGATGTATCAAATAATGTTGCGATAAGAGTTTCTGATGAACACGGCTATTCAAAACCCTTTACAAAAGGAATTATCAAGGATCAATATGGGTATCACTTAACAACATTTACCCCTGGCAAAAACAATATCGCCGTTGTAACATTTTCGCCTCGAGCTACATTTGAATATTCTTTAGAAATTGAATATGAAGATGGAAGTAAACAGCTACAGAAGATAGCTCCTCCAAAAAAAAATGCTGTAGGACTGGCTATCGCAAGCCACTCAAAGAATAAGATAGCCATCACCTTAAGATTAGATAAGAAAACGTCAACATCAATCACTAATGACACATTACTCCTATTAATCCATAGGGATGGAATGGCAAAAAAAATAGACCTAACAATACCTAAGGATGTAAACTACGCCTCTTATTTATTTGATAAATCTCAATTACAGCAAGGAGTAAATATTTTCTCCTTATTTCATGACAGTAACGAGCCCATTGCAGAGCGCATTTATTTTAATACTGACGGTATCAAATACGAAGAAATCCAAAAACCAACTATCACAAAAACCCAAACCGACTCTCTTCTTATCTCGCTATCTAAAAAAACATCAAATTCACTCTCAAATTTGAGCATATCTGTCTTACCATTTGAAACCATAAGTAATACGCCCTCACAAAACATACTATCTGCATTTTATTTAAAACCCTATTTGAAAAATCAAACTATCTCTTACAATCGTTATTTTTCAAAAAACATCATAGACTCATTAGAACTTGATGCTTTACTAATCTCACAAGGGCAAAGCAGGTATTTATGGAAGAGAATATTAAATAATCCTCCAAAGAAAACATACACTTTCTCACAAGGAGTATCAATCAAGGGGACATTAAACAAGAAGCTAAGAAGTAATGAACAGCTTTTTTTGCATGCAGGCGCTACGTATCCTGCACAAACTCTAAAATTAGAAAAGGGCGATTTTACACTTCCTTTGATATTTCCTGAAACAGAGCAAGCTTTACAGTTTTCAATTATTTCAGGTAGAGGTAAATTAACAAAACCATCACTCAGCATTCTCTCATCGGATATTTTAGAGAAAGATTTTATAACAGAAACGTACAATAAAACTTATTCATTCTCTAATGAGGCCAAGATACTACCTATCGTTTCTAATTTTGATGATATAGAACAACTCAATGAGGTTATACTAACTGGTAAGAAGAAGGTCTCATACGAGTCTAGCAACCCTTTAGTTCCTTCCTTTCTCAAGAATAAAGTCACAGTGGTTACAGAAGACCTTGTTTTTAAACAACCTAGTTTTTTAGATATTATTAGATCTAGAGGATATACTGTAAGAGAAGATTTACAGTTTGCAAGCACAACTCGTGTACAAATAAGAGTACGGACTCAACAATCTTTTGGATTAGGAAGTGGTGGATCTGAAAGAGCTTTTCCACAACCTGTGATTTATTTTAATGATGTTAAGTTAATAGATTTTGACATCTTAACCGGCTTACGAACAGAAGACCTAGAAAGCTTTTATTTTCAAAGAAATGGAGCCTCGGAAGGCGTAAACGGGACTGGAGGTGTTATTAGAATCTATACAAGACGTAATTTAAATAAGCCTATAAAATCAGATTCAAAAAATGAAATTTCTAATATGTCAGAAGTTTTTGCTTACCCAATAAAAAAGGGTTTTGAAAAAGAGAAAAAATTCATACAACCTGATTACTCAACTTATGATAGTAAAGCTTTTACAAATTTTGGAGTTATTCACTGGGAACCAGAGCTCATTCTAGACGGCAAGAAATCTTCCTCATTCAACATTAAAGACACTAGTGTTAAAAAACTTATGGTTCATATTGAAGGCATGACTCTTGATGGATTGCTCATTTCTACCATTAAAACTTTAAACCTTCATAACTCAAATTAAATTTCAATTCATCAATTATTAACAATCTGTTTAATCATCAGATATCTCAATCAAAAAACATGTTTTCAAAATTATTCTTCAAACTCTTTACTATTAGTTTATTTCTATTTACAAGCTTTCTTTTCGCCCAAAAATCAAATAAGAGTGAATTAATAGAAAACTATAGCTCCTATTTTGAATTGCCTAGACAAAGTGCTTATATCCATTTAAATAAAACTCATTTTACAGAAAATGAAGAGATATGGTTTAAGGCTTACTTACGAACTAGACAATTAGAAAAATCTTTCTCAGAAAAAACAACCTTATATATAGATATTTTTAAATCTGACGGATTACTGTTCAAATCAGAAAAATTTGTAGTCGATAATGGAGTAAGCCATGGTAACATTAAAATAGATTCCACTATGCAGAGTGGCACCTATTATTTGAGAGGCTCTACGCAATGGATGAAAAATTTTAAGGAAGATGACTCGTTCATGCAAAAAATAACCATTGTCAGTAATAAAATGTCGGGCAACAATATAGAGAAAGAAAAAGCGTACGACATTCAATTACTGCCAGAAGGAGGTCATTTGATACATAGCACAACTAATACCGTGGGTGTAAAAGTTCTAGATAAGGATGGATTTGGAGCTTCTTTCAAAAGCGGAACAATAAGAAATCAAAATGGTATAGATCTTCTGCAAATAAAAAGTAAACCCTACGGGTTTGCAACATTTGATATTATCCCTGTACCTACGCAAACATATACAGCACACTTTACCTTTGAAGATAATACGGAAATAGCTGTACCGTTACCAAACGTAGTAAACACGATACCGAGCATTGCAATAGTTGACGAAGATGAGGGTGAAATATCAATAAAAATTAAAAGTAACTATCAAATAAGGAATACTATAAACCGCCAAGGTTTGTATGTTTTACTACATAAAAATGGAATTGCAAAAAAAATTAAAACTCCTCTTAATCAAGAAGCAAATATCTCAGCATTTGTAGTGAGTAAATCTTCCCTATTTTCTGGGATGAATATTATTACTTTATTTGATGCTAATGATAATCCTTTATCAGAGAGACTCTACTTTAATTGGGCAGATGAACTTGATTTTGATGTAGAGGTGTCCTCCCTAATCAATCAAAAATCAGATTCTATCACAATCACCTTAAATAACTTAGGAAAAAACATTTCTAAAAAAAACCTTAGTATTTCCGTTCTTCCTACAAATACTAAAGGTTACGATCCAGAAAATAATATACTTAGCTCATTTTATTTAAAACCTTATATACAAGGTACTGTAGAAAACCCTAAGCAATATTTTAATAGCAAAAACGACAACAAAGATAAGCTCGATCTACTACTCCTTACTCAAGGCTGGAGCACATACACTTGGGAGAATATAGAAAATAATCCTCCAAAAAAAGATTTTGATTTTGAACAAGGAACTACCGTAGTAGGTAAACTAAACAGAAACATTGGATCAAAGGAAAATATTTATGTACACCCCACTCTCTACAATGAAGGTTTAACAATTAAACCTGAGGACAACATGTTTGCTTTAGGAGGCTTGTATACCAAAAAAGATGAGAAAATCTCCTTTTCCTTAATCAATAATAAAGGACAATTATCTAGACCAAGTCTCTTCGTTTATGAAGAAACAAATCGTGTGGATCCTATCAATATTACTTCAACCACAACCAAGCAAATCCCTATTAGAAAACCTATAAAAGAAGAAAAGATAGAAGTGCCTCAAATGATTGACCAATCGCTTATTGAACTAAACGAAGTTATATTAGAATTTGAAAAAAAGAAATCCGAAATAATTGATAATCCTAATGTTCCTTCATATTTGAAAAATGAAATTAAAGTTGTTACTGAGGATGATACCATATTATATCCTTTTGTTACAGATGTGATACGCCAGAATGGTTATGTAGTTATAGAAGAGCTATCCTTTGGTTCAACAAGTAGAATTTCTATTTCATCACGTAGAATTTCAGGTTTTTCTGGCGCTCGTGCTCCCTTAGTCTATTTGGATGATGTAGAGTTGTTAGATCTAGACATACTATATGGACTTCGCACAGATTTTATTGAAAGCTATTACATTAACAAGTTTGACTCTAGAAGTGGTTCAAGAGGTGGTGATGGTGTTATAAGATTATACTCTAGACGTAATTTCAATATTGATTTACCATCCACGACTACTAAGAAAAAAATTCAAAACAACATTTTCACTTACGCTATACGTGAAGGGTATTCTGTTGCTAAAAAATTCTACAATCCAGCATATACCGTATTGAATGATAAAGGCTTTATAAATTATGGCACAATTCATTGGGAACCAGAAGTAATCTTAAATAAAAACAAGGTTAGCACTTTTAATATTATCAATACAAATACTAAATCTATCACACTCTTTATAGAGGGAATAAGTGAAGATGGAGCGGTAATTTCTAAATCTGAAGTACTTCAATTAGAAAATACAGAAAACTAATAATCTATGTTTAATGAAAGAATGTTAATTTTCCATACCCTTAACATTCCCTCACAAACAATGGTTAATTAAAAATCGATAGGCTAAGTCTAGCACTATATTTATACTCAGAAAGCATTTAAAACACTTTACTGAAGCTAACTAAACCATCGATATTATGAAAACCATACTTATATTATTCAGCACAATATTATTAGGAATAAGCCCTTTTACAGCAATAGAAAATTCTAAAGAAGCATTTACAGAGCACCTTGTATTTGATGCTTATGAAGGAGGATATTTCTTCTTTACAGATGGCGAAAATGAGCCGAAAATTTTAGAAATAGATGCTACTACCAGTATTAATGGTAAGCTACTTACAAAGAATGATAATGTAGGTTTAGAGTATCTAGTTCACTATAAAACCATAGACAAATCTGAAGATAGCTCAAGTGATGGAATCATTCTTCACTTAGAAGTAATCGAATAATAATTGAACTTATAACACCTAAAAGCCTCTTGCAAAAAGAGGCTTTTTTATGCCCTAAAGTTTTGCTAAAACCCTAATGTAAAGGTATTCTGACTCGTATCTTTAAGATGAAAAAGAAAAATAGCTTGAAAAAACCACTTTTAGAATTTACAGACAAGGGTATTTATTGCCCACCCGCAAAGGTCTATCTAGACCCATGGAAACCTGTAGATAAAGCCCTCATCACACACGGCCACGCAGACCACAGTCGCTGGGGACATAAACAGTATATCACTCACGAGAGTAACGTTCCTATCATTTCTCATAGGTTGGGAGATATCAATGTTTCTGGGGTACGCTTTCGCGAAAGCGTAAATATCAACAATGTAAAATTCACCTTTCATCCCGCTGGTCACATTCCAGGCTCTAGTCAGATACGTGTAGAACACAAAGGCGAAGTGTGGGTATTTACAGGCGATTATAAAACCGAAGTAGATGGTATCTCTCAACCTTACGAACCCGTAAAATGCGACACTTTTATAACCGAATGCACCTTTGGACTTCCAGCATTCAAGTGGACACCACAAGCCGAAGTAATGCACGATATAAACACCTGGTGGGCGCAAAACAAAGCCGAAGGAAAGTGCTCTGTACTTTTTGCTTACAGCTTAGGTAAAGCACAACGATTATTGAAACACCTTGACCCGACTATAGGAAAGATACTCACCCACGGCGCTATCGAAAAAATGACTGAAGTACTGCGCCCTATGATCGATATGCCAGCAACAGAATTAATAACTAGAGATACCAAAAAAGAAGATTTTAAAGGAAGTATCGTGCTAGCACCACCAGCTACTCACGGCAGTACGTGGATACGCAAGATGGTGCCATACGTAACCGCAAGCGCTAGCGGCTGGATGGCTTTTAGAGGAGCAAGAAGACGCAGAGCGATTGACAAAGGCTTTGTGCTAAGTGATCACTGTGACTGGCCTAGTTTACTACAAAGTATAGAAGCTACAGGTGCCGAAAAAATCATTTGTACTCACGGATACACAGATATATTCTCCAAATATTTACGTAGCATAGGTTATGATGCTCGCACGGAAGAAACACAATATGAAGGCGAATTAGCCGAAGGGGATGCAAAAAAAGAGGAGGAGGAAACTAGCATATGAAACTATTTGCAGCACTTATAAAAACACTCGATTCTACAAATAAAACTAATGAGAAGGTAAAAGCACTTGCTCATTATTTTACCGAGGCGCCAGATAAAGATAAGGTGTGGACGATTGCCATCCTATCACACCGTCGCCCTCCAAGGCCTGTAAACACAACCTTACTTAGAGAATGGGCGAGCGAACTATCTAACATTCCATTATGGCTTTTTGAAGAGAGCTATCACATCGTGGGTGACCTTGCAGAAACGATTGCACTTGTGGTTCCGGCAGCAACAGCATCTTCTGAGAAGTCACTTACCCAGTTTTTAGAAGAAATGATTGCTCTAAGGAAAAAAACTGATGAAGAGAAAAAGGAATACCTCTTTGACAATTGGGCAAACCTCAACTATTATGAACGTTTTGTATTTACAAAACTAATTACAGGAGGCTTTAGAATAGGCGTGAGTCAAAAGTTGATGACACGCGCATTATCACAAGCGACAGACATAGAAGAAGATGTACTAGCTTATAAACTTATGGGAGACTGGAAACCACAGATGGTTACCTTCCATGATTTGGTAATCGAGGAAGATGCAAGCCAAGAGTTTTCAAGACCCTATCCATTTTACCTTGCCTATGCAGTTGAAGATGAACCTTCGGCGCTGGGTGATGTGACAGACTTTCTTGCCGAACATAAGTGGGATGGTATACGCTCACAAACCATCTTTCGTAATGGCGATATTTTTATCTGGAGTCGCGGTGAAGAGCTAGTGACAGATAAATACCCAGAACTAGAGATTCTCAAAGAGCACATACCAGACGGAACCGTCATAGATGGTGAGTTACTGCCTTTTTATGATGGGCAGATTGGTACATTTAATGATTTGCAAGCACGTATCGGAAGGAAAACCGTGAGCAAGAAAATGCTCAAAGAAGTGCCTGTAATTATCAAAGCTTATGATATTCTAGAATGGGAAGGAAAAGACTTGCGTGAAACCGCTTTCGCGAAAAGGAGAACAATCCTTGAATCGTTATATCGCAATATCACAGATAAAGAACTGCCTATCGGTATTTCTGAAACAATGGAGTTTGATAGTTGGGAAGCAATGGCACAAGAAAGAGACCGTAGTAGAGAGATGCGCTCTGAAGGATTAATGATAAAGCGCAAAGACAGCCCCTATCGCGTAGGTCGTAAAAAAGGCGACTGGTGGAAATGGAAAGTAGATCCACTCACTATTGACGCTGTGCTCACCTATGCAATGCGTGGCCACGGTAGACGAAGTAATTTATTTACAGATTACACTTTCGGTTTATGGAATGAAGATAAAACCGAGCTCGTTACTTTTGCAAAAGCCTACTCTGGACTTACAGACGCCGAGTTTAGAAAAGTAGATAACTGGATTAAAAAAAACACACTAGAGCGTTTTGGGCCAGTTAGATCTGTAACACCTCATCACGTGTTTGAGATTGCTTTTGAGGGAATAGCTTTATCAAAAAGACATAAGAGTGGTATTGCCACTCGTTTCCCTAGAATGCTACGCTGGCGACACGACAAAAAAATAGAAGATGCAAATACACTAGAGGATTTAAAAGGGATGATTCCGAGCGCAGCGAAGGAATCTCTCCCGCCCACAAAATAATGATGCAAGAAAGCAATGTCCGAATATCTCCAGGTTAAGAATGGGAAGCTTTTAAAGATTAAAGAGTTAAACAAAAGCTCCTTCCCCAGAAAGGGGAAGGTGACCTAGAAGATCTAGGTCGGATGGGGTAAAAGCCAAAATAAAAATGAAAAAGCAAAAGCTTCACAATCCAGAAGAAACTTTGAAATTTAGAAAAGAATTGAGAAGTAATTTGACTCCAGCAGAGGCATTTTTGTGGTCACACTTAAAACGCAAACAGCTTGAGGATAAAAAATTTAGAAGACAACACGGCATAGGGCCCTTTATCGTTGATTTTTACTGTGCATCAGAGCAGTTAATTATTGAACTAGATGGTCAAGTACATATGAATGAGCAGGCGCAACAGTACGATGAAATGAGAACAAAATACTTGAAAAATCAAGGACTACGAGTAATTCGTTTTGAAAACAAAATGGTTTTTGATCTTTTACCAAGTGTTTTAAAAGATATTAGTGATAATTTTAAGTAACACCCACCCCGTCCACGCTTAGGGCGTGGCCATCCCTCCCTTTCAAGGAGGGGAACTTTATTGATATGACTCAAAAAGAACTACTCGATATCGCAAATAACTGGTTCCAGTCGCAAGACTGGAAACCTTTTCCATTTCAAAAACAAACGTGGAAGGCGTTTCTTTCGGGTAAAAATGGATTGCTTAATGCACCTACGGGTAGTGGTAAAACGTATGCACTTTGGTTTCCGGTAGTTCTCAATTACATAAAGCAAAACCCTGATTACAAGACCAAACATAAAAAAGGACTAAAGGCTATTTGGATTACTCCGCTGCGCTCGCTTTCTAATGAGATTGAGCTTTCGGCTTCTCGCATCACACAAGATCTCGGCACACAAATGACAGTAGGAATACGCAATGGAGATACACCACAATCTGAACGTGCCAAGCAAAAACGTTCTATGCCAGACTTGCTCATCACCACACCCGAGAGCTTGATGCTTTTAATTGCCTCAAAAGGGTATGAGAAAGTCTTTAAAGACTGCTCTGCCGTAATAGTAGATGAGTGGCACGAACTTCTAGGGACTAAGCGCGGTGTACAAATGGAACTCGCCTTGAGCCGATTGAAAACTGTCGCTTCAGCTATGCGTCTCTGGGGTATTTCGGCAACGATTGGAAATCTTGAGCAAGCTCGAGAAGTACTGCTGGGCTATGAGAGTGACGCTTTTCGCGAAAGCGTAATTATCAAAGCAAACATCAACAAAAAAATTACTGTTAAGTCAATCATTCCAGACGAGATGGAAACCTTTCCTTGGCGTGGTCATTTGGGATTGCACTTGCTTGAGTACGTCGTACCCATTATCAACAACAGCAAGACGACCTTACTGTTTACGAACACGCGCAGCCAGTGTGAAATCTGGTTTCAGCGCATTCTTGCGGCACATCCTGAGTATGCTGGTGAAATTGCAATGCATCACGGGAGTATCAATAAAGAGACGCGCACGTGGGTTGAGGGCGCCATTCGCAACGGCTCTCTCAAGGCGGTAGTTTGTACTTCTAGCCTTGATCTCGGAGTAGACTTTGCACCTGTTGAAACCATCATCCAAATAGGCGGCCCGAAGGGTGTCGCTCGCTTTTTACAACGTGCTGGGCGATCTGGTCACAGCCCTGGTAAGGAGAGTGTGATTTACTTTTTGCCTACACACGCCATTGAGCTGGTAGAAGCTTCTGCCTTGCAACGCGCTGTAAAGGAAAACACGGTAGAAGATAGAATTCCGTACCTCAATAGTTTTGACGTACTGATTCAATATCTCGTGACACTAGCAGTATCTGACGGATTTTTACCCGAAGATATCTGGCCAGAGATACAGACTACGTTTTGCTTTCAAGTAATGGCAAAAGAGCAATGGGAATGGTGTCTCAATTTTATGACGATGGGTGCGCAATCCCTACAAGCTTATGATGAGTATAAGAAGGTGGAGATTCTTGAGGACGGCAGATTTAAAGTCAACTCTCGTATGGTGGCAATGCGTCATCGCCTGCAAATAGGTACGATTGTAAGCGATGCAAATCTTGTAGTCAAATATCAAAAAGGGGGTTACATTGGTACCATAGAGGAGTTTTTCATAAGCAAGTTAACGCGTGGTGATGTGTTTACTTTTGCTGGTCGCAACCTAGAATTTATCCGTATTAAAAATATGGAAGTGCACGTGCGCAACAGCTCTAAGAAAACTAATAAAGTCCCTTCGTGGATGGGCGGTAGGCTCACTTTAAGTAGCCAGATGTCGCAGCTGTTAAGGGAGGAACTTTATACAGGGAATTCGCTTTCGCGAAAGCGGTCTCTTGAGATTAATGCGCTAGAGCATATTTTTAGACAGCAAAAGGTAGAGAGCATCATCCCGAGTGATGAGCAACTGCTCATTGAGACTTTTAAAACGCGCGATGGCTATCATCACGTATTTTATCCTTTTGAAGGTCGTTTTGTGCACGAAGCAATGGGAAGTTTACTTGGGTACCGTCTTAGTTTGCTAGATCCTATCACCTTCTCTCTCGCCTTTAATGACTATGGTTTTGAGCTGCTTTCAGACCAACCTATAGACATACAGCAGCTACTAGATAACGACCTATTTACGACGGCATATATGCACGATGACTTGCAGAATAGTCTCAATGCTACAGAGATGGCCAGGCGAAAATTTAGAGATATTGCGGTGATTTCTGGACTTGTTTTTACTGGTTTTCCAAACAAGCAAATCAAACAGAAACACTTGCAAAGTAGTAGTCAGTTGTTTTTTGATGTGTTCCGTGATTATGAGGCAGAGAATCTACTGTTTCAGCAGGCATTTACAGAAACCTTTGAGCACCAACTTGAAGAAGGCCGTTTACAACAAGCCCTTGAGCGCATAGAGACGCAAGAAATTGTATGGATGGATTGCGAGCAACCTACGCCTTTATCTTTTCCAATAATTACGGACCGCTTACGCGAAAAATTGAGTAGCGAAAAACTAGCCGATAGGATCAAGAAAATGACCGCGAAGTTGATGAAATCCCCCAACCCCCGAAGGGGACTCTAGTAGATTTTTTTACTTTGGCAAAAAAGCGCTGAATCATCTATTTTTATCGAGTTATAGCTGTTTTACATGATTCAAAACCCTAGATTTAGCAGCTTTAAAAGTAGAAGAAATTCACTCTCCTCTATATAACTCAAGGACCTAAAAATAAATATCTTGTGCGACTCTAAAAGTATTTGCGTGTGCGTCAATTATCACTTTTATGTCTGGAGAATAGCCGCCGCCCATACTACATTGTACGGGAATTTTTAAATCGTGACAGGTTTGTAACACAAACCGATCGCGCTCTTTACAACCTTCTACACTACATCCCAATTTACCCAGTTTGTCACTCGCTAAAATATCGACTCCGCATAGATAGAAGATAAAATCTGGCTGTTGTTCTTTAATAAGATTAGGCAATGTTTTTTTGAGAATATCGAGATACTCCGCATCGCTTGTATCGGTCTCTAGTGCGATATCAAGATCTGAGATTTCTTTTCTAAAAGGATAGTTTGCCTTACCGTGCATAGAAAACGTAAACACCGAATCGTCACCTGCAAAAATCTCTGCCGTTCCATTACCTTGATGAACATCGAGGTCTACAATGAGAATTTTTTTTGCAAGCTCGTTTGCTTGTAAATATCGCGCAGCAATCGCTTGGTCATTGAGAAGACAAAATGCCTCTCCGTGATCTGTATAAGCGTGGTGTGTACCACCAGCAATATTCATTGCAATGCCATTTTCTAGCGCATAGTGACACCCATTTATGGTACCTTGAGTGATGATTAATTCGCGATCTACAAGTTCTTGTGAGAGCGGAAAACCGGTTTTTCGCTGTGCTCTAGGGTCGATAGCTAGCGCTTTGAGATTCTCTACATACTCTGTAGTATGACATCGCAAAATATGCTCGTGAGCTACCTGTACAGGCTCGAAGAAATTATCTGCATCACACGTACCTTCATATACTAACTGCTTAGGAAGCAAATCATACTTCTCCATAGGAAAACGATGTCCTTCTGGAAGCGGATGTTTGTAGATGTGGTGAAAGGCGATTTTGAGCATTAAGTATATTGTAGTGAGTATACAAATATACAATCACTCGTCATTTCGAGCTTGTCGAAAAATCGCATATGAGTAAGCGTATCCAAGAGCTACTTGTGTGACCTCTCAACACGCTCGAGGTGACTAAAGCTTGTCATTTCGAGCCTGTCGAGAAATTGCATATCAGTATGCAAAACAATTAAATACAAAAAACTACTTGTGTCACCTCTCCTTGCGTCGAGATTACAATCGCTCGTCATTTCGAGTCTGCCGAGAAATCGCATAGGAGTAAGGGCATAAAAAGCTAGTTGTGTGACCTCTCGACACGCTCGAGGTGACAAGAATGCTTTCTTACAAATACGCTATATTTATGATTTACAATCTATTATGTTTACCAATTTCTACATCTACATAACTACAAATCAATACCGAACGACTGTGTATATAGGTGTAACAAATGATATCCAAAGAAGAATTAGCCAGCATTATTTTGACTCTGAAAACAGCAAAATTTCTTTCGCTAGAAGGTATAATTGTTATGATCTCGTCTACTATGAAGGTTTTCAATATGCAACAGATGCTATTGCCAGAGAGAAACAACTAAAAAGGTGGAGTAGGCAAAAGAAAAATCAGCTTATAGAAACTGTTAATCCTACTTGGGAGAGCTTAAATAATGAAGTATTCTAAGCACTATACTTTTCAGGAATTTGTGTATTCGATATAACATAGCCACTTGTCATTCGAGCTTGTCGAGAAATCACATAGGAGTAAGTGCATACGTGAGCCACTCGTGCGACCTCTCGACAAGCTCGAGGTGACTAGGACTTTGTCGCGAACAATCAAGTTTTCCGCAGCCTGTATTCTTGAGCTTCTTGTGTGATCTCTCTTCGCGTCGAGATGACAATCGCTCGTCATTTCGAGCCTGCCGAGAAATCTCATATGAGTAAGCGCATCCACGAGTTACTCGTGTGACCTCTCGACACGCTCGAGGTGACAAAATTTTTACTTCTCTAACTTCAACTGTATCCTCTTTCTTGCGATATCTACTTCTAGCACTTTTACAATAACTTGCTGCTGCAAACTTACGTGCGCACTCACATCACTCACAAAACCATCTGCTAGGTTTGAGATGTGTATGAGACCGCTTTCTTTGATACCAATGTCTACAAAAGCTCCAAAAGCCGTTACATTATTTATAATCCCAGGCAGTAAATGGCCTGACTGGACATCTTCTATAGTGCGTATGTTTTGATTAAAAGTAAAAACCTTCGCTTTTTCTCTAATGTCAAGGCCAGGCTTTTCTAGTTCGCTTATAATATCGGTAAGTGTAGGAAGTCCTACCTCATCGGTTACATATTTTTGAAGATCTATCGATTTAAGAAGGCTTGTGTTTCCTATCATTTCGGCAACAGAGACTTTTTGATCTTTGGCGATGCTTGCAACCAACTTATATCTTTCTGGATGTACAGACGAGTTATCTAGCGGATTTTCAGCACCTGTGATTCTTAAGAAACCTGCGGCTTGCACAAATGCTTTTCCTCCCAGACGTGGTACCTTTTTAATCTCTTGACGTGTTTTAAAGGGTCCTTCGCTTTGGCGAAAGCGTACTACACCCTCAGCAA
Organism: Dokdonia sp. Dokd-P16; assembly: GCF_003095655.1. Classification (NCBI taxonomy): domain Bacteria; kingdom Pseudomonadati; phylum Bacteroidota; class Flavobacteriia; order Flavobacteriales; family Flavobacteriaceae; genus Dokdonia; species Dokdonia sp. Dokd-P16. The sequence goes on along the minus strand of NZ_CP029151.1, from coordinate 1,529,415 downwards.
GTTTTGGCCCAATACCTGACACATAGCTAAGTAACGGAGCACTTGCTGTATTTATATTGACACCCACGGCATTTACACAGTTTTCTACCGTTTGATCTAGTGATTTTTGAAGTGCGGCCTGGTCTACATCGTGCTGATATTGCCCGACGCCAATGGACTTTGCATCTATCTTCACAAGCTCTGCCAGCGGGTCTTGTAACCTACGACCTATAGAAACTGCACCGCGAACTGTCACATCATAATTAGGGAACTCATCACGTGCAATCTTGCTCGCACTGTAGATGGATGCACCTGCCTCGCTCACTACAAAAACCTCCATCGCATTCTTAAAATGGATGCGTTTTACAAGTCTTTCTGTCTCGCGGGAAGCCGTACCATTACCGATGGCGATTGCCTCAATTTTATATGCGTCTGTAAGACTTGAGATCTTCTTTATAGCGCCTGCATCATCATTTTTTGGTGCATGCGGGTAGATGGTTTCGTTATGTAGCAACCGTCCCTGTGCATCAAGGCATACCAGTTTACAACCTGTTCTAAAACCTGGGTCTAGCGCAAGAATACGCTTCTCACCTAGCGGCGAACCAAGGAGTAATTGTTTTAAATTTTTTGCAAAAACCTGAATAGCAGTTTCATCTGCTGTTTTCTTTGCTTCAGATAGCGTTTCATTTGAAAGTGCAGGGAATAATAGTCGTTTATACGCATCTTTTATAGCTAGCTCAATCTGTGTGGCGCTATCGCCACGCGAGCGTATGAGTTTGCGTTCTATTTTATCAAGCGCGCGGTCATCATCAATTACGATTTTTACACGAATGTAGCCTTCATTTTCGGCTCTTAAAATAGCAAGTAATCTGTGTGAAGGGCAACGACTTAATGACTCAGACCAATCAAAATAATCGCGGAATTTCTGAGCTTTTTCCTCATCTGCCATTTTCTTAACCACCTTCGTCTCTATGGTGGCAAAACGCTTTAACTGCTCACGGATGTTATCTCGTATATCTATGCGCTCATTAATCCATTCAGCTATAATGTGACGTGCTCCTTCTAACGCATTTTCTGCAACTGGAACTTCGCTATTAGTATATCGATGCGCTAGCCCTTCTGGGTCTTGCGCATTTTGAGACATAATGATTTTAGCTAGTGGTTCTAGTCCGTTTATACGTGCTGTCTCTGCCTTGGTTTTACGTTTTTTCTTATATGGTAAATACAAGTCTTCTAGCGTAGTAAGATCTTGCGTTTTTTCAATCTTATCTTTGAGTTCGCTGGTAAGAACGTCTTGCTCTTCTAGTGATTTGAGAATTGATTTTTTTCGTTTTTCTAAAGTCTCAAACTGCTCTTTAAGTTCGATAATCTTTCCAATCTCCACCTCATCTAGTCCACCCGTCGCTTCCTTGCGATAGCGAGCAATGAAAGGTAGAGTGCAGTCTTCAGAAAGAAGTTGTAAAGTTGCTTTTACAGATTTTTCTGATAAGGCAGAGCTGTTTGATATAAATTCTAAAATTTTCAAGGAGGTTTTACTTGTTTTGAAATTTATAAAGCGTGAAGAGTTTACGATTGGTTTGATAATTCCCAAAGAGAACAAAATCGTCTATCAAATAGACATCATCTGCTCTTTTTAACCATTTACTAGAAAGCTCCTCAATCTCGTCAAATACATTATCAGGCAACTCTCCTTCACGATGGTCAAAATCGTTATGAAATAAACTTTCAATGCGCGTAGATCCAGTAAAACCATAAGATCCATATGCAAATGAAGCTGGGTTGAAACTCATCGTGGCTGCACCAAAACTTGCTATTGGAATTGAACCCAAAGCACCCATGGCGCCAAATCCACCACCTCCGCTTTGAGGTCTTACACCTCCTATTGTAGCACGGTAACCATTATCACTTTTAAAAAGAGCTATACCGTTTTTATCTGACGCGATTTTTCGTAGAAATTTTGATGTCTTCTCAAGTTTTCTCGTTGCTCCAAAGCTATAAACAGAACCCTCCTGAAGTATAGGAGAATTTTTAAAGGTGATTTCATCATCTTTGAGCAAATCATATGTTTTCAAAGACTCCATGTCTTCTATATCTCTAAAATTGAGCTTCAACTCCTGACTACTTGATACAATTTGAGCCAATACATTACCTACAATAAAAGAATTAGAAGCTGGAAGTCTTGTATTTAATTTAGTTTTCTCAACAAAAGTGATTGTAGGCTCTAAATCAGGTAATTGAAAATCTAATAAAACTGTATAATGATGATTACTATCTAGCGTCCAATAAAATCCATTGTCGTGTGCATACATCTTACTTTCTTCAGTGGCTATTTCAAGTGTATTAGGAAGTCTATTTTCAACTTTTACCATTTTTAAAATGGTGTTGAAACCTTGCGTCTCTGTCAATAAATTATAAATATTTGTTGATGAAAATCTATTACGCACTAATTCCTCTTGAAGAGATATATCAATATGTGATACTGATCCATCCAACTTAAACACCCATTTTCTAAGAAGATTTTTGTTTTTGAATATTGTGAAAACATAGCAAGCACCGCCCTTGCTGTAGGATTGAATAAATTTCTGATCTGACATATCAACATCATACTCAATCTCTTCTGTAACTTGAGCATTGAAATCGTATAATATACTAGCAAACTTAGTTCCTTTCTTGTTTTTTTGAAGCAACCTAATTCTATCGTTATCGTATACTTGACCTATAATTTCTTTATACTTTCTTTTAAGTCCCCCAGATGTCAATTGTGCTACCTGCTTTAAATTTTCATCGTATTGAAAGCCGTAAGTAGTCTTAGATTCTTCTGCAAAAATGGATAAAAATCCCGTTTCTTGATTTTTAACTAAATGTACATTGTCGATGTAAGCACTTGAAGACTTCACATCCTTAAAAGAAATTTCAAGATATTCTTCTTGGCCATATGCAGTCATTGATAGCACCAAGGCTATTAACAATAAGAATCTATTCATTCAATATATATTTAATTTATTAACTTATCATATTCCCATTACTCACCCCATCTGCATCAGGATTTAAAAACACGAGTTTTCCACTAGCATCCTCTGTCATTAAGATCATTCCTTCACTCTCTACACCGCGTAGAGCTCTTGGAGCCAAGTTTACAAGTACCGTTACTTGCTTCCCTATTACTTCTTCTGGAGTAAAACTTTCTGCAATACCAGAAACGATGGTACGTACATCAATACCTGTATCTACTTTTAAAATGAGGAGCTTCTTTGTCTTCTTCATCTTTTCTGCTTCGATAATGGTACCTACTCGCATATCGAGTTTTGTAAAATCGTCAAAGTTAATCAGCTCTTTTTGTGGCTCTACTACCGCATTTTCGGCAGCAGCTTCTGCTTCATTTGCAGCTTTACTTGCTTCTAGTTTATCTAGCTGTATTTGTATCTGACTGTCTTCTATTTTTGAGAAGAGTAATTGAGATTTATTGATTGTATGTCCAGCTGGTAATAACACTTCTTTTGAAGTGATGTCACTCCACTGTAATGCATTCTCAACATCACTAGCAGGAAGGTCAAGAATATTTTTAAGCGTTACACTTGTATGTGGTAATAACGGCTCACTTAATATAGCAAGTGCGGCTGCAATTTGTAAAGCCACATACATTACTGTTTTAGTGCGTTCCTCGTCTGTTTTGATAGTCTTCCACGGCTCTTCGTCTGCTAGGTATTTGTTTCCTAGGCGAGCGAGATTCATGAATTCTGTTTGGCTTTCGCGAAAGCGGTATTTTTCTATACTGCTACCTATCACTGCTGGATATGCTTTTATGGCATCTAGCACTTCTTTATCTAGCTCATTAAAAGCTCCAGGCGTAGGCACAACACCTCCATAATACTTATGTGTAAGCACCGTCACGCGATTAATTAAATTACCAAAAATCGCTACGAGTTCGCTATTATTTCTAGTTTGGAAATCCTTCCAAGTAAAATCATTATCCTTAGATTCTGGCGCGTTTGCCGTAAGCACATAACGCAACACATCTTGCTGATCTGGAAATTCTTCCAGATACTCATGTAACCATACTGCCCAGTTTTTTGACGTAGAAAGCTTGCGGCCTTCTAGGTTTAAAAACTCGTTTGCAGGTACGTTATCTGGCAAGATATACTCACAATGTCCCTTTAACATTGCAGGGAAAATCAAACAGTGAAAAACGATGTTATCCTTCCCTATAAAGTGAAGTAGTTTTGTGTTTTCATCTTTCCAGTATGGCTCCCAATCTTTACCCTCACGTGCTGCCCACTCCTTTGTAGAAGAGATATAGCCAATAGGCGCATCAAACCAAACGTATAAAACCTTGCCCTCTGCTCCTTCTACTGGTACTGGGATTCCCCAGTCTAGATCACGAGTTACGGCACGTGGACGTAGTCCATCATCTATCCAAGACTTACATTGCCCGTACACATTTGTTTTCCAGTCTTTTTTGTGTCCTTCTATTATCCACTCCTTAAAGAAATCATTGTATTGATCAAGTGGTAAAAACCAGTGCTTTGTTTCCTTAAGTGTAGGTACAGCTCCTGTTATGGCACTCTTTGGGTTAATTAAGTCTGTTGCATTGTGCGAAGTACCACAGCTCTCACACTGATCTCCATAAGCTTCTTCAAAGCCACACTTAGGGCAAGTTCCCGTCACAAAACGGTCTGCAAGAAACTGGTTTGCCTCTGCATCATACAGCTGCTCGTTTGTCTCTTCTATAAATTTACCTTGATCATACATGTTCTTGAAAAACTCAGACGCTGTATCGTGGTGAATTTTTGCAGAGGTACGTGAGTAGTTATCAAAGGTGATCCCAAAATCTTCAAAAGATTTTTTGATAATCGCATTATACTTATCTACTACATCTTGCGGTGTAATCCCTTCCTTTTTTGCCTTAATTGTAATAGGCACTCCATGCTCATCACTACCACATATAAAAGCAACATCTGCTCCTTGCATACGCTGGTAACGCGCATAAATATCTGCCGGAACATACACTCCCGCAAGGTGGCCTATGTGTATAGGTCCGTTAGTATACGGCAGTGCCGCTGTAATTGTATATCGTTGTGGATTCTGAGACATATTATATTCTTTAAGAAGCGACAAAAATAAAGAAAAACAAGCAAGGAGTATCTATAAAGTAATCTAGCTTTAACTCGGTATTGTTATGCTAGGAGCGCTGCAGTAGTTGTAGTAAGCAGCTGCCTCTTCCCGCTATTCATTGCAATTCCTCACCACGCTATCGCTAGGTTGCGGGATTTTCATTGCTATCGGGGCTATGGAGCATGGTTTGTGAGTTATAAGCATCTCTCAAATCACTTTGTTTTGAAATATTGAGTAATGAAAACTATCACCAAATTACCAGACGGTTTAAAATCCAAACTGCCGTTAAGTTAGTATATTGAGGTGTGAAAAATACACTAATGATTACACCTCCTTATCTTGTACAAGGCGACAATGTCGCAATTGTTGCTACGGCACGTAAAATTTCTAAAAAAGAGCTAGAAGAAGGCATTGCCTTGCTTAAAAGCTGGGGCTTAGTTCCCGTATTGGGCAACACCATTGGGCTAGAAGATAATCAGTATGCTGGGACAGATTTTCAGAGAGCACAAGACTTTCAGCAAATGCTGGATAACACCGAGATTAAAGCCATCTGGTGTGCTCGTGGTGGCTACGGGACGGTGCGCATAGTAGATGATCTAAATTTTTACAAGTTTGTCAAATATCCAAAATGGGTGGTGGGCTACTCTGACGTGACGGTTTTACATAGCCACATCCATAAAATCGGATTCAAAACGATACATGCGACCATGCCTGTATCTCTTGATGACAATACCGCTTTCGCGAAAGCGTCATTAAAACAATCGCTTTTTGGCGAGCAACCTAACTTTAGTTACAACACCACAAATAAGCTTAACAGGCTAGGCACTGCAAAAGGCACGCTCGTAGGCGGAAACCTGTCTATTCTTTTCAGCCTTTGCGGCAGTAGCTCTGATCTTGATACGACTGGTAAAATATTATTTATAGAAGACCTGGATGAGTACCTCTATCACATAGATAGGATGATTGTCAACCTAAAACGCAACGGGATGCTAGATCACTGTGCGGGCATGGTTGTAGGTGGTATGACTAAGATGCACGATAATAGAATCCCCTTTGGTAAAACAGCACAGGAGATTGTGCTTGATGCTGTAAAAGAATGTGACTTTCCGGTAGCTTTTGACTTTCCTGCGGGACACGTAGATAATAATAATGCATTAAAGTTGGGGAGTGAGATCACTCTTGAAGTAACAGCAACTAAAGCAAGTATACGGTATGAATAGAATTCTCTCTATACTTATAATTATGTTTTTCTTTTCTTGTGTGGATAAACCTTCTTGCAATTTTATAGACTCCTACTATCAAGATGTTTATAAAGCAGAGCTTGCATTTTATGAAGAAGACTATCAGAAAGCCTATGATATTTTTAAAGAGGTAGAAGCTCGTTGTGGTCTATTAAACCAGACGCTCATTAGAGAGTCTGAAATGATGGCAAAACTATCTATCAAAGTAGGCGAACCGCAAAAAGCATTTCCATATATGGAGCGCATGCTTAAAGAAGGAATGAGTTTTGATACTTTTGAAAACGATGAAATATATAATATCCTCAAGGAATATGAAGAGTGGGATTATCTGACGCGTAACGCTGCTTCTTATGCAGATGAGTTTAACGCAAATATTAACCAAGATTTAAGGGCAGAAATAATTGCAATGAACCGTCTTGATCAAGAAGTAAGACAGCCTCCTATAGATTTTATAGAGATGGAGCGTGTAGATAGCATTCATCAAAAAAGAATCAAAGAGATTTTTAATCAATATGGATATCCCTCAGCTCAACTTGTGGGTAAGAATAATTTTGATCAAGGTGAGCGTGTTGACATAGGAACATTATTTTTTCATTTTGACGACACCATATACTTTAAACCGGTGCTTTTAAAAATGATTGAGAATGGTAAAGCGCCAGCAGATATACTTGGTAATATGCTGGACAGTCGCCAGCGGTCGCGAGGTTTTTACGATTATGGGATTTATGATAATGTCGATAGCACCAATATCCTTGATTTTAAAAATATTGACAAAAGACGTGTTGCTGTAGGTCTTGCACCTTGGAAGTTAAAGAAACGAGTAGATTCACTAAGACGGGGTTATTATGGGTACTAATAACACAACTAAATCATGACCCCAAAAGAACTAGGCGAATACGGCGAAGAACTAGCAACCCTGCATTTAATAAAGCAGGGTTACACTATTCTTGAACGTAATTGGTTTTTTGGAAAAAATGAAGTCGACATTATCTGCCAGAAGGAAGAAGGCGTCCTCGTTGTAGTAGAAGTAAAAGCGCGTAACTCAGATTTCTTTGGCGATCCGCAGAGTTTTGTGAGTACTGGTAAGCAAAAGTCTATCGTAAAAGTGTCAAATGAATACGTACTAGAAAATGATCTAGATGTCGAAGTACGATTTGATATTATAGGAGTACTTAAAAACTCAAAACAAGAACGCCTTGAGCATTTTGAGGATGCGTTTTACTTTTTTTAAAATGATAGTTCTTATTAACCTACTTGCTTTTTAATTATCTCATACACTCTGAGAATAAGTGCGACATTTATTGCTTGTGCTAGTATACTTGCTGGTCCTGCTACAATAGCAAGAAATATAGTCAGCATCATAAAACCGAGTACCATTTGTAAAATACCGGACGCTTGTGGTAACTGTCCCAGCCCTTTAAGTTTAAATAAGCTATAGCCAAAAAACATGGACATCACACCAAAAAACACGATGTACATAACTCCATAAGCCTCCATAGGCATGACAACATAGTTCATGTCAATAAGGGCATATCCAGCAAGAATTGCATTAATGATAATAAATAGTGTCGAAATTATTTTCAAAAAATTGTTTTTAAATAAGTTCCCGATAAGTATAAAAGTGCGCATAAATACTGAAAAGAAAATAATAGAAAGTATGCCAAGTATAATAGTAAAAACTTTTCCAAAGTAATAGGTGCCCTCCGCTACAAAGTAAAAATCATCTACAAGTTCAAATACAAATGCGATCATACTTAATATACCCGCTATCCATCCTACGTGGAGTTGTGTAAATAGATATGATACATCCTTATCCTCATCTAAATTAATGAGCATTGCCTTTTTTACTTTGGCCTCAAAGACGGTATCTTCTTGTAAGTCATCTAGATCTCTATCTAGTGCAGAGAGTATTGTTTTAATCGTGTAAATACGTGGCATTGTTTCTCCAGCTTCTATGCGTTGTATCGTGCGCACAGAAATATTACACTGTTCTACAAGTTCTTCCTGCGTTAATCCTTTTTGCTGGCGCAGTTCTAAAATCTTTTGTCCTAATTCTGGTTGTTTCATCATAAATGTTTTGCCTTGTAATGATGCGCATTATACCTGATGATAAGGAAGAGGGGTTTTAAACAATTTGAATTATAGCGCGTATAGATGAAATATAAAAATCAAAGCATAGTTCTAAACTACGGTTTTATTTTTTATTGAAATACGTATGCGATAGAAACGAATTGTAAAGCTCATCTTTCTTGTTATTAGGTATTACATATACAAGAAGTTCTACACTGCAATAGTATGGCTCATTTATGATTTGTTTCATTTCTTGAGCAGTATTTAACCCGACATTTGCACGTCACTTCAGTAAAGACAACGTTTTACACGTATTATGCTTTCGCGAAAGCGTACCAATTAATACGTGTCTAACCATCCAAAATGCTTTTCATTTAGTGCTGTTTTATGCTCTTCGAGATAACTCACAAAGGCCTTTGCAGTGGGAGAAAGCTGCTTGCTTTTTTGCCAAATGAGATTCCAGTGTGTGGTAATAGGCAATCCTTTGCTCGGGATGATTTGAGCATCACCGCTAGTAAGTGCATTTTTAAGTCCCACTAGCGGGAGTATGGAAATCCCTATTCCAGAAATCACAGCTTGCTTTACCGCTTCATTTGAGGTAAGCTCTATTTTTTTACGTGTAGGAAGTTGTCTGTCTGCAATATAATTTTCCATAGCGGCCCGTGTTGCAGATCCTTTTTCTCTATACACCACGGGTAGTTTATCAAAGTCTTTTTTTGATATGGTTTTACCTGAGTAGGTGTGCTGCCTACCTCCTACTAAAAATAATTTGTTAGGTATAAGTGTCACTTTATCTATCGCGATATGATCTGGAACTACAGATACCAGTGCAAAATCTGTTTCGTTTTTTTCAAGATGACGTACCACTCTGGTCTTGTTTGTCACATCCATCTCTAGATCGACACCAGGATGCATATTCATAAAATCTGCTATGTAATAAGGCATTAAATATTTTCCTGTAGAAACGATGGATATCTTTAATTTACCCGAGAGCTGACCTTGATAAGCCATCGTTTTATAATTAATTGCATCTACTTCGGCAATTATTTTACGTGCTGCAACGGCAATTTCTTCGCCAAAATCAGTTACAAACAGTTGCCTCCCCACCACCTCCGTAAGCGGAATAGGAAACTGATTTTGAAAATTTTTGATTTGTATCGAGACCGCTGGCTGCGTGAGATGTAGCTCTTCGCCAGCTTTTGTAATGCTCTTAAATTCTGTGACTTTTAAGAAGACCTGAAGCTGGTGTAACGTATAGTGCATTAAAATAATTTATGTAATTCATTATAAATATAAATAAAAATATATGAACCCTAGCCCACATCTTTGCACCATCAAAAAATAGAGATATGTTACAAAAACTTAAAATCAACACGCTTAACGTTCGTGATTACTCTCAGAGGGACAGCTCTTCCTCAATTATCGCACAATGGGCTTTACTATTTAAAACCTTGAAAAACTTATTGCTTCTTGCAATTCCTATATCGGCAATAACACTTTCTATCTTGAGTGATTATTTGTTTTTTAAGGAAATAGCATCTGCTTCATTTTTAATCATACTTATCTCGTTTATCAAAATTGCTAGCGGAAAATCATAATTCTTTCACACTTTAAATCAATACTATCATGAACACACAAACAACAGACGTACTCACAATGACAGATCAAAAAATTAATCTTATAGACGGTGTATTTACAGCAACCGAAGCTGGAGATATCTTACATGCAATGCTTGACAAGAAGATCAACTTTCATAAATTACAACGCTTAAGCCGTACCGAAGGTAACATAGATGATGCCTGTGAGTATGATAGTGGGCGTATCATAGAATTACTAGATGAGAAAGGAAAACTAAAAAGCTTTTTAAGTGATTTACGTGCAGAGGGAGGTAAACTAGAAATAAAAAGCACTGTTGAAATACGCATCAAAAAGTAATTACCACACCAAGACACCTAAACCTCTATTATGGACTTACACCTACTGGTTGATAACTTGACCAACCCTGCACTTTTATTTTTCTTTTTAGGATTACTAGCGGTACAACTCAAAAGTGACTTAGCCATACCGCCTAGTTCTTCAAAGTTTATTTCTCTTTACCTCCTACTTTCTATTGGATTTAAAGGAGGACAAGAGCTTGCTCACTCAGAGCTAAATATGGAGATTGTTTGGTCCTTAATTTTTGGAATCGTTCTAGCTCTTGTGGTTCCATTATATGCGTTTTTTACGCTTAAAAAGCGCGTCGGAGTACAAAATGCCGCAGCAATCGCTGCGGCATATGGCTCTGTAAGTGCTGTAACTTTTGTTACTACAGTTGCTTATCTTGATATGGAGCAAATTGCATATAGCGGGTACATGGTTGCGGTTATGGCTATTATGGAAGCGCCGTCTATTATAATAGGCGTACTCCTTATGATGCTATTTACGGCAAACCGTGACAAGACAGTCTCAATGGGCAGTATTATTAAACATTCTGTTACAAACGGAAGTGTACTGTTGATAATAGGAAGTCTCGTCATAGGTTTTATGGCAAGCGATGCACAAGCACAAGGTATTGCGCCTTTTACCACAGATATTTTCAAAGGTTTTCTAGCTGTCTTTTTACTAGATATGGGAATCTCAAGTGGTAAAAAAATAGGAAGCCTAAAGGAGTATGGCGCTTTTCCTTATGTATTTGCAATTGCCGTCCCTATTGTAAATGGTATTATCGTGAGTTTACTAAGTGGGTTTATAACAGAATCTATAGGTAACAGATTGCTGTTTGCCATACTTGCAGCAAGTGCCTCCTATATTGCAGTCCCTGCCGCTATGAAACTCGCTGCGCCTAAGGCAAACGAAGGCCTATACTTACCTATGGCGCTTGCCATTACCTTTCCCTTTAATATCACACTAGGGATGCCGCTTTACCTCTGCATTATAAACTGGAGTTAATATTTTTCTAATCACGCTTTCGCGAAAGCGTACTCAAAACCTTACTTTATGATTCTCTCACAAAGCAACACCCTAACAGAAGATATAGCAGCAGCGAAAGTCGCAGGTTTTACCTCAGATTTTATGTATCGGGACGGCCGCTTATTATGTAGAACTAATGACCGCTGGTATCAAATAAAAGACCTCACACTTATAGAATATTGTAGGCACGAGGGAATGAATGACCCAGGTGATAGTTCGATTTTATTTTTGATAGAAACTAATGATTCTACAAAAGGTTGCCTTACGAGTGCCTATGGTAAAGATGCCGATACAAACCTCATTAATTTTATAATGAACCTAGAAAAGAAAGAGAAATAGGTATCTTAACAAAAAATCAAAAAGTATGGCGACAGTATTAAAATCACTTTCTGAGTATGTACAAATTGCTATAGGTATTGCCCTTGCAAGTATAGGACTTAAAGCCTTTTTACTGCCTAATGGTTTTCTAGATGGGGGAGCGACGGGTATCGCAATTTTAATAAGTAAAAAGTTAGATCTTGACATCTCTTTACTACTCTTTATTGTGAGTATTCCGTTTCTAGTGTTGGGTTTTTATAAGCTTTCGCGAAATATTCTATTAAAAAGCACCGTATCCATCTTGATACTAGCAGTGCTTATCGGAGTCGAGTCCTTTCCAGTAATTACAGAAGATAAGCTGCTTATTGCAATTTTTGGCGGTATGTTTCTAGGAGCTGGTATTGGTATCAGTATACGCAACGGTGCGGTGCTTGACGGATCCGAAATTCTAGGGATTTATGTATTTGATTTTTTTGGAATAAGCATAGGTAAAACTATTCTGGCTTTCAATATTATTCTATTTATTATCACCGCATTAGTGCTTAGTGTAGAGGTCGCGCTATATTCCATACTTACCTATATCGTGACCGCGAAGTTTATTGATTTTTTTATAGAAGGATTTGAAGATTTTATAGGTATTACCATTATATCCCCGTCATCTGAAGAAATAGAACAAAAGATTCTTAATGAGCTTGGTACTGGTATCACCGTCTATAAAGCTGCTGCTGGTTACGGCAGTACGGGTCATAATAATGAACGCCGCGTGATACAAACCGTGATAAATCGTATACACCTGCGCAAAATACACAAGCTAATAGACTCCTGCGACCCCGATGCCTTTATCGTAGAGTTTGATGTAAATAATGTAAAGGGAGGAGTACTTAGAAGATACCTAGACACTAAAAATAATAGAAAGTTAGCTAGTTTTTAGGATTGTTTATTGATACACTACTTAAGCTTTCGCAAAAGCGTAACCCTACAAACTCAAGTAATATCCCAGATTTATCCAAAATCGATGATTTGCAGTAGCATCAAGAAATGAATCCATACGGTAGTCTACGCCAATCTCTAGTTTATTTGCATCGTTTAGATAATAACCCAAAGTAGGCACAAACCTTACCTCAAGGTCTGTTGCATCTCCTTGAATGGAATATACATACTCATTCCCTAATTTTAAATACGCTTCGCCTGGGTCAATAAACTCGCCGTTGAGCGATATATCTGATGAAAGTCTATAACGCGTTCTAAACTCAGCTTTCTGGTTAGCACTAAATGTTTGATCTGTACGGAAGCGATGTCCCAAGCGAAAACCAAAATAAGGGACGGTAAAAGAGTATTGTTGTATCGCGCGATGTATAAGTTCTTTATCGCGGAAACGAGCTAAATATCCCACACCAACTTTTGCATCTACTCCCACTGTACGCGTAGCAACCGTGGTGACATCAAGCAAGGAGTAAAATATATCTCTTTTATTATTGCCTTTAAAATCTCCTTCACTTATTTCAAAACGTGGCGCGAATTCTACATTAATATTCAACAGCTCATTAATTTTTGTACCTATATTTACTTCTGGGAGTATGCCAACTTCATACAGCGATTGCCCGTAAAGCAAAGTGCTTAGAGAAAACATTAGGATAAAGAATGTGAATTTAAACATAATCAAAATCGCAGGATATTATCACGTCGTACACTTACTTGAGACCGACTTATGAAGGCTCCTTTCTCGTTAAAAAGAACTTCATAACGCTTTGATTTTTCACTTGAATTACGTGTTTTTACAACGACCTCGTAATGCGGAATAGGTGATGAGGATACGAGATTTTTTGCAGTCCTATTTATTATTTCTTTTACCGTATTATTATACTGCGCTTGTATTTTCTCTACTTTAAAATAATCAAACTCTTGCGTGAAATAGCTGGTTATCTCCTGTTTTGTCTCTTCAGGTAATTCTCCTAACCCAATAACAATTTCTATATCTTCTAAAACGCCATCTTTAGTAAATTCTACACTATAACGCTGTCCTTTGTATCTAAATTTTGCTTCAAGACTAGTACCGTCATCACCTACTTCTTGTAGCCATTTAAAAGATTTATTCTCAGTAAAGGTCGCAATAAAGTCTTTTGCCTTTTGTGGTACAAGCTCAGGTTTAATTCGGTACTCTTTTTCCGTTTTTACAGATTCTTGCGCTTGCGCACGACTCAGTGATGTCTGTAGCAAGACACAAATACACATTAAGGAAAAGAAATATTTAGTCTGCACGATCTCCCTTTTTTGAATTAAATAGCCACCCTAATGGCAACCAGACTACAAAGAATAGAAACTTCCCAGTTACCAAGCCTACAATGGTAATAATTGCAGCGATTACCGCTAGCGTTGATTTCCAAGATTTACTCGCCATCATCCATAGGCAGCTCTGCTGCTTTTTTCTTGGTGCTTTCTGGCATTAATGGTCGTAATAATGCTACCACATCATTCACTGTCTTAGCATCGTCAGATTTTAGGAGTAATCGCAATCCTTTAGATAGCTTTTTCTCTTTTATCCCTATGCGATATGCGTTTTCTTGTACAAACTTAAGCACACGGCCAAAGGCTGGGCTTTGATAGAAAGCGCTCTGCTGGTCTGCAATGAAAAAGCCGGTGAGTTTTCCATTTTTTAGAACCACTTTCTCGAGACCTATTTTAGTCGCTACCCACTTGATACGCACAGAATCCAGTAAATCTTCGGCTTCTTCTGGTAATGGTCCAAAACGATCTACGAGTTGGCGTTCAAAATCGTCTAGTTGCTCCTCTGTTTTAACATTATTGAGCTGTGTGTATAGATTCAAGCGTTCGGTGATATTGTTTACGTAGTCATCTGGAAATAGCAGACTAAAGTCAGTATCAATTACAGTGTCTTTTACATAATCTTTTTCTGCTTTCGCGAAAGCGGGATCATCATTATACAACTCTGAAAATTCATCTTCCTTAAGCTCATCAATGGCTTCATTTAGAATTTTTTGATACGTATCAAACCCTATCTCATTGATAAATCCGCTCTGTTCTCCTCCTAGTAAATCTCCAGCACCACGTATCTCAAGATCCTTCATCGCGATATTGAAACCACTTCCTAGCACAGAAAATTGCTCCAGTGCCTGGATGCGCTTACGAGCATCATCTGTCATGGCACTATATGGCGGTGTGATGAAGTAGCAGAACGCTTTCTTGTTGCTACGTCCCACACGCCCACGCATCTGGTGGAGGTCTGACAGGCCAAAATTATTTGCGTTATTTATAAAAATCGTATTTGCATTAGGCACATCAAGTCCGCTCTCAATAATAGTGGTAGACACCAGTACATCAAACTCACCGTTCATGAACGATAACATCTTTGCTTCAAGTGTTTTCCCTTCCATTTGCCCGTGACCTACGCCCACTTTTGCATCTGGCACAAGACGCTGAATAAGACCCGCAACTTCCTTGATATTTTCAATACGGTTATGGATAAAGAATACCTGACCGCCACGCTGTATTTCATATTGTACCGCATCTCGTATCACCTCCTCAGAGAAGCGCACTACGTTACTTTCTATGGGATATCTATTAGGCGGCGCTGTATTTATAGTACTTAAATCCCTTGCTGCCATAAGTGAGAACTGCAACGTTCTCGGAATAGGTGTCGCTGTAAGCGTGAGCGTATCAACGGTTTCAGAAATAGTTTTGAGCTTATCTTTTACCGCAACGCCAAACTTTTGTTCCTCATCTATAACGAGAAGTCCTAGGTCTTTAAAGATTACATTTTTACTTGTAAGTTGGTGCGTACCTATCACAATATCGATTGCCCCACTTTCTAATCCTGCTAGCACTTCGCGCTTTTCTTTTGCTGTTCTAAAACGGTTGAGATAGTCAATTTTTACAGGAAAATCTTTGAGACGCCCCTTAAATGTACGTGCATGTTGATAGGCTAGAATCGTTGTAGGTACAAGTACAGCAACTTGCTTACCACCATCAACCGCTTTAAACGCGGCGCGAATTGCAACTTCTGTTTTTCCAAAACCTACATCCCCACACACTAAGCGATCCATAGGACGCTCACTTTCCATATCACGCTTTACATCTTCGGTAGCGCTACTTTGATCTGGTGTGTCCTCATAAATAAAACTAGCTTCTAACTCATGCTGCATGTGCGTATCTGGCCCAAAGGCATAGCCCTTTTGAAGTCTACGTTTTGCATATAATTTAATAAGGTTAAAAGCAACGTGCTTAACTCTAGACTTGGTCTTTGCCTTAAGCTTTTTCCAAGCCTGGCTTCCTAGTTTATAAATTTGTGGCGGCTTGCCATCTTTACCGTTATACTTTGTAATTTTATGTAGCGAGTGAATACTGAGGTATAAAATATCTCGCTCTCCGTAGATCAATTTGATTGCTTCTTGCGGCTTCCCTTCTACGTCAATCTTCTGTAATCCACCAAATTTTCCAATCCCGTGATCAATGTGCGTCACATAATCACCTACAGAAAGGTGGCTCAATTCCTTAAGCGTTATGGACTGCTTTTTTGCATACCCATTCTTAAGATTAAACTTGTGATATCGCTCAAAAATCTGATGATCTGTATAGACCGCTATCTTCTGCTCATCATCTATAAATCCCTGATATAACGACAATACAACTGTTTCATATTGCTTTACAATCGCATCTGCATCATCAAAAATATCATGAAAACGCTTTGCCGCTTGCTCCGTCACACAGGCAATATAATTCTTATAACCCCTTGCCGAATTTTCATTCAAGTTTGCAATCAATAAGTCAAACTGCTTATTGAAAGAAGGCTGTGGTTGTTGCTCAAAATTGATTGTAGTATCAGCTATCGCACCATCTATTTTTGAGGTTAGATCTACTGTGGTAAACGTATCTAGCTGCTGCTGTAATGCAGCACCATGCATAAATAGCTCCTCTGGGGAGTTGCGTTTTATCTCTGAGTCTAAGGAGGAAAATGCTTCTTCCGCTTTCGCGAAATTTTTATCAGTACGATCTACAAGAAGTGATCTGTTTTTTATAAACACTACTGTCTTAGGCGAGATATATTCTAGAAAACTCTGGCGTACTTCTTCAAGTGCCTTGTTCTCCACATTAGGCATCACCGAAATCTTTTTTACCTGTCCAGTTGAGAGTTGACTCTCCACATCAAACGTCCTTATACTATCTACCTCATCACCAAAAAATTCAATACGATAGGGTTCGTCGTGAGAAAACGAAAAAACATCTACAATACCTCCTCGCACCGAGAATTCTCCAGGCTCTGTTACAAAATCAACGCGTTTAAATTTATACTCAAACAGCATCTCATTTACAAAATCCAGCGACAGTTGATCACTTACTGCTATCTTAAGCGTCTGTCTATCTAGCTCTTTTCTGGTAACAACTTTTTCAAAAAGCGCATCTGGATAGGTGACTAGTAATGCTGGCTTACGACGAGAGTTTATTCTGTTTAAAACCTCTGCCCTCAGCAAGATATTTGCGTTGTCTATTTCTTCTATCTGATAAGGTCTTCTATAGCTGCCAGGGTAAAAAAGCACATTTGCCTCTTTACGTAACTGCTCTAGATCATTAAGAAAATAAGCAGCTTCTTCCTTATCGTTTAAAATAATGAGAAAAGGACTTTCGGCGGTTTCAAAAGCACTGCTTATGGTAAAAGATAGTGCAGATCCTACGAGGCCTTTTGCTTGAATATTTTTACTGTTTTCTTGGGAATGGGAAATAGCTTCCCCTAGTTTCTGCAGTTGCAGAGACTGTGCAAAGTGTTGCGAGAGTTCGTTTTTACTCAAGTAATTAGATTTTTTACAAAGATACGGAGTGCTTAGGTCTGTAAAAAAGGGGTTTAACTAAATTTTTAAAAAACGCAAATTCTCCATAACACCTATTCACTATAGTTTGCCAATATTATAAGATAGCTTGAAATAAGGTAAAATAAATCTCGTTGTAGCGTCAAAATATTCAGTTACAGAAGAACTATAAATACCACCAGCTAGTTCTATTCTATTTTTCTTATAGCCTAAGGAAAGATTATAAGCAAAATAGCTAAAATCTGCAACAGAAGAAAATGAAGAAATACCGGTATCTTCTCCATTCTCTTCAAAAAATGTGGTTTTTTCAGAAAAGAAGGTTCCTGTATTCATTCTAGAATATCCTACACGCGCAAAAATTTCTCCTTCTTTGAAGATTTTAAAGTGATAATCTGCGTAAATATGAAAATCTTGTATTAAAGTTTTATTATCTGGTTGAGCTCCAAAATCTCCTTCTATATCATCGATTCCTGCTAAAAAGACATCATATCTTAAAGAGTGAGAAAATCCTAGTGACCAATTTTTTGTGATAAAATAATCAAACGCATAAGATAATGCCGCAGATGAATTACTCTGATCAATATTACGAGGAAAACCGTCTCTCTTTATAAATTCAGAATCATAAATAGGAGTAATTCTATATTCTGGTGAGACTTTAAGGAAAAGACCACCCTTTCTGTTTTCGATATCATAAGACTTTTGTGCTGTTAAACCAGCTGTTACCAGTAGAAAAAAGGAAAGAATTATGTAGTATTTCATAATTAGTTATGAGTGAATAATTATAAAGAGCTACTTTTTTGATAAAAGTAGCTCTTTTATAGATTTAATTTACTGTTTAGTCTAAAGTGTAGTTTATTTATTCTAAAGAAATAATAAACCACTTGTTACCAACAAGCTAAAAACAAAGGCTTTAAAGTTCTAGTTGTGAAAATATGTAAAATTTTTCTTACAAAGAATACATTTTCAAAATTTAAGACCTGCCTTCACGCGTATTTTTTGATCAAATTGTAAAGATTGTTTCTCTGGTATAAATGAATTTTCAAGTATAGGTTTTGAAATCTGTAATGCCGAAAAAATATTTTCTTTAGGGTTGTAATTAATTCCACTAGTTAATGAAAGGCTATTAAACCTTACCTGACTTCCTGTTTCTTTTAAAAATGAAGAGTTAACACCCATGAAGAAAGATAATTTTTGACTTTGATTAAAGGAGATTATCAATGGTATCTCACTATTTGTTAGTCCTAGTTTGCGCTCAACACTTTTACCAGAAATAAGTGTTAACTCACCAAAGGATAAAAGATTTATTAGTTGAGATTCTCTGAGGGAGATGGGTGAGCTATTATCTAAAAAAGAAGTGTCATCCTTATTAACTATCAAAACTTCATTGAAAGTTTGTCCATATGAAAACGAACATTTTACAATTAAAAAAAAGGCGAAATAAATTTTTATAAATCTACTCAACTTTGTAATGTCTTTCATAATTACATGTTTGGCTTCCTATATGCTCTAAAGGTAATATGCTGATAATTAAAATTAAAATTATAATTTATTATTTAAAGATGCTGTTAGAGTTTTGAAAAGATACGGAGTGTGGCAGCTTTCGCGAAAGCGTTATTCGCTTTTTACCATTTTCATAACACTACACTATCTCAAGGTTCTATAATTTTAAATTATGAAAAACTGGACCGATAATCAGCTTGCATTTGTAATCGCGCGTATAACCATAGGTATTAATTTCTTATTGCATGGTGTAGTGCGACTTCCTAAAATGGAAGGCTTTGCCAGCGGACTATCAAAAGGTTTTGAGGGAACGATGCTACCTCCTGCACTTGTGGAGCCTATTGCTTTTGGACTTCCTATTGTAGAACTTGTACTAGGAGTGCTGCTCATCATAGGTTTCAAAACACGACTTGCTGCGGCATTGAGTTTCATATTAATCACATTATTAATGGCGGGCACTTCTTTTAAAGAAGACTGGGATCTGGTAGGCTCACAAATGATTTATGTAATTTTCTTCTTCATTTTTATTAAAAATTTACGCCACAATACCTTTGCGATAGACGGCACTTCAAAGACGGTAGTAGACGGATTTACAGGCCAATAGTAACTAAAACTTTACTGGTTTGTAATAGTGAATAATACGCTTTCGCGAAAGCGTAACTAACATTTTACCATTTTCATAACAGCAACAAAAGTGCATGCTCCCTACCTTTATAAAAAAAGAAAAGCATGGGATTTGAACATTACGACATATTTGTTATAGGCACAGGAAGTGCGGGAAGACAGGTGGCAACACGCTGTGCAAAGGCAGGAATGAAAGTAGCTATTGCAGATAATCGTGAGTATGGCGGTACATGTGCAAATAGAGGCTGCGATCCCAAAAAAGTATTACTAAACGCTAGCGAAATCATAGCTCGCACTTCACACATGGCAGAAGTAGGTATAACTGAAGTCGCTACCATAAACTGGCAAGCGCTGCAAAAATTTAAAGAAAAATTTGTTTCTGCAATGCCTGTAAAAACAGAAGATTCTCTCGAACAAGCTGGGATTACCATGTATCACCAGTCTCCAGAATTTATAGAAGAAGGACTACTCATTGTAGAAGGCAAAAAGGTGACCGCAGATAAAGTGGTAATTGCTACCGGACTTATCCCAAGACCTTTACACTTTAAAGGAGCAGAGCTTTTTAAAACCTCAGACGATTTTCTTGAGCTTCCAGAGCTTCCAGAAAGCATCATCTTTGTAGGTGGAGGTTATATCGCCATGGAATTTGCACATATTGCTGCTCGATGCGGTGTAGATGTTACTGTAATAGATCGAGGCGAGCGTGTGCTAAAAATGTTTGACAAAAGTATTACGAGTTTGCTACAAGAAGCTTCAACAGATATAGGAATCAAGTTCATTTTTGAAGCAGATGTGGTAGGAGCAGAAATGCTTCAAAAAAACACACGCGTATTTTACAAACAAGATGGAAAAGAGCATGAACTAAAAGCCGAAATGGTTTTTAATACCTCTGGACGTGTTCCATCAATTGACATGCTTGCTCTTGACAAAGGGAATGTAGAAGCCACATCCCGAGGAATCAAGGTAAATAAATACTTACAGAGTGTCTCTAATCCTAACGTATATGCATGTGGTGATGTGGCAGATAGTGGTTCTTTACCGTTAACTCCGCTTTCAAGTTTAGAAGGAAAACATGTAGGTATGCAGCTTGCAACTGGTGAGCGCAAAGTATATAGCTTTCCTGCGATTCCTACCGCGGTTTATACCACGCCACAACTCGCTACTGTAGGTCTCACAGAACAACAAGCTAAGGCCGAGGGGATCGAGTATAAAGTGCTGTCAGAACATGTGCCAGAATGGTTTAGTATTAAGAGACTTAACTCGCCATATTATTGCTATAAGACTTTGAAGGGTCCTAATGATGAAATTCTAGGTGCCGAGATACTCGCACCAGAAGCTAGTGAGATGATCAATCTATTTGCAATGGCAATACAGCAGAAGATGACGTGTACACAGTTTAGAGAAACGATTTTTGCATATCCTACGTTTGCTAGTGATATGCAGAGTATGGTTTAATTATCGAGAAACCGTTCCTTAAATTTTAAGTGAGGAGCGGTTTCCTTATTCTTAAAGGCGTGTAACATTGTAATTACTACTAATACTATTGCGCCTAATAATGCATAATAAGCAATGCTTTCATGCTGGTCTTTATGTCTTATAAATATCGCTACAAGTGCCCACACAGCTACTAGTGCAAACTCTCGCATATTACGCATCCACACCATAAGCACATTTACAAGTACTGCAATAGTAATCATCACCATGGTCCATACTACTTCGTTAAGTGGTCCTCCTGTCCAACCTATACTTGCAAAAAATGCAGAAAAATTTGCTATAGTTGCTACTGCTATCCACCCAGAATAGATGCAAATAGGCCACCACACTAAACCAATAACCTCAATAGGAGCATCCCATCGTTCCATATTAGTACGCCATATTACGAGTAATAAGCTAGACAAAATCCCTAACATGATAAGTACAGATAATCCTACGTATTCATACGTAAAGGCAACCACCCATGCAGCATTAAGAAAATTTGCAATAGCAAACCACCAGCCAGTCTGTACAATGAACGGAGATTCTTTTTTACTAAAGAAAGCGCGGCGTAATTGAAAAAGTGAATACCCTAATAGCATTAAGAAAATGACACCCCAGATAGAAAATGCATACCCTGCTGGTGTAAATAAATTCTCATATTTATCTGAAGCTTCACCTATCGTAGTA
Organism: Dokdonia sp. Dokd-P16; assembly: GCF_003095655.1. NCBI lineage: Bacteria > Pseudomonadati > Bacteroidota > Flavobacteriia > Flavobacteriales > Flavobacteriaceae > Dokdonia > Dokdonia sp. Dokd-P16. The sequence continues at coordinate 1,507,640 of NZ_CP029151.1, read as the reverse complement.
TCGTTCCAGCGCTGGGCTTGTGACAGTCCGTTTACAGCTAACACTAATATCACAGAAAGAAAATTTACAATCGCATAGGTCTTTTTCATAATCACTGATTTTTAGTAAAGTTACAGAGGCTACTATGTTCAAACACCCCTAGCTACTGCTAAAATATTCACAAAACCGAAGTTTTGCTTAGTCCAGAATCTCACCTGCAAATTTTTCGCAAAGTGCTAGGGTATCTTTTACGTCGTCAAAAGTAGTACGCGGATTTATTAAACACATACGCAGCACCACTTGCTTATTGAGTATCGTAGTTACCAGTTGGGCCTCACGAGATGCTGTTACCATCCCAGAGATTTTCTGATTGAGTTCATCTAGTTGCTTCTCTGTAAATTTATTTCCAATAGGGTTATACCTAAAGTTGATGATCGCGAGCGTAGCTGGTGATACAATCTCCCATTTTTTACTTTTACGGAGTAGCTTTTCTGTCTTTTCGGCAATTTTGATATTATATGTGATGGCGTTTCTAAATCCTTCTAATCCAAAAGTTTTTAAAGACATATAAAACTTAAGTGCTCTAAAACGTCTTGTAAGTTGAACACCGTGATCATAAAAATTAATCTCAGATTCATTACCTTCTATATCTCTCAAATACTCTGGTTTCTCAACAAAAGTACTTTTCAAGTATTTGTGATTACGTATTAACAGGCAACCCATCTCGTAAGGTTGGAAAAACCACTTGTGCGGATCTACAGTAAGAGAATCTGCTTTAGAAATTCCTTTTAAAAGTTCTTTTCCGTTTTTTGCTAGAATCGCAGCTCCTCCATATGCTCCATCTATGTGGAACCACAGTTTCTCTTCTTTACAAATTTTTGAAATTTCAGTAAGAGGATCTACTGTACCCGTATTTGTGGTTCCTGCAGTAGCAATTACACAAAACGGATTGTAACCTTCCAGTCTATCACGAGCGATAGCACTACGAAGTTTTATCGTAGAAAATTTAAACTCAGAGTCTGTTGGGATTAATCGTATTTGATCTTTTGTAAAACCTACGATACGCAACGCCTTTATGTTTGACGAGTGTGCTTGATCTGAAAGGTAGATAACTGCATTTGCAAAATCTTCCCCACACATTACACGACGAGCGGTAACAATAGCAGTGAGGTTTGCCATAGACCCTCCACTTGTAAAAATTCCTCCACCTTTTTTAACTGGAAAGCCAAAAATCTTAAGTAACCAACTTATGGTTACAATCTCTAGTTCTGCTGCTGGTGGTGATTGTGACCAGCCGCCAGAAAATATATTAAATCCTGTAGCAAGCGTGTCAGACATAGCACTCACGTAGTTACTAGGTCCTGGAACAAATGAAAATGACTTAGGATGCGTAGAAATCGCACTTTGTTTCATCACCTTTTCTATCACAAATTCAAGTACTTCTTGTGGATCTGAAGCTTTCTCTGGCGCTTCTTCTAGAAACATCTTATCCATTTCTTCACGAGTTCCAGAAGCCAGAGGAAACTTACTGTTTTGTGTATCAAAATGTTCTACTACGGCATCTACAATACGGTATCCGTAGGCAGTCATTTCTTCTTTTGACAGTTCTAATTTGTCTTTATCCATCACCTGTTGTATTAAGGCTGCAAAGTTAGACTATTGCTCAGACCATTAAAAATGTGTGCCGTGGTAATTAAAAAGAAGATTGCAGGAACTAGTATTTCCTCATGATGCTATACATCAATTAAGCAATTAAAATTACTTCATCTGGAGTTAGTACAAATACCTCATCACCATCTTCTGGTTCTAGTAAATAATTACCTGTAAAAGTTCCAAAGGCAGGTAATATGAGTTGGCTTTTCTTCTTGAAAAAACAAGGCATTTTTAGCGCTTGTCTTCCCATACCCTGCAGTCGAACTCCTGGGTGAATGTGACCGCAAAAATTGTATAAACCATCTCGTTCTTCGGGATGGTGCGTGAGTAAAAAACCGTCAATGATTCTCTCGCCATAAATTGTAATCCCTAGCTTTTCAAATCGCAATGGAGAGATGATGTCATGATTTCCAATCACCAATGTGAATTTGACAGTCTGGTCACTTATCCATTTTTCAAAATAAGCCCATTCTATATTAAGATCAGAATGAAATAAGTCTCCTAAAAAACAAACCTCCTGAGGGTTGTAATATGCAATTGCTTTATCCAACTGCTCAAAATTAGTTTGTATCGCTTCTTGAGGAACGGCACTACCGTGTTTTCTAAAATGAGCTACTTTCCCAAAATGCACATCGGCAATGAGTAATATATCTTGCTCCTCCCAGTACATTGCGCCAGTAGGGTGTAGTAAAAATGTATTATTAGAAATTGTAGTTTGAGTCACTTGGTAAAGTTACAAATGACGTCGCTTTTTTTACAACTTCCCCGTATCTTTATATCGTGCAAAATAAATACGATTATATCATTTTAGGTGCTGGTCTTTCTGGACTAACGACGGCACTTCGTATGGCAAGAGATCCTTTTTTTAAGAATGCATCTATCGCTATCATTGACCAGAATCTTGACAAGAAAAATGACCGCACTTGGTGCTTTTGGGAGACCACTCCAGATCTGTTTGAAAGCGTCGTTTCTTACTCTTGGCCAACAGTCTTAATTAAAGGAAATAAACAAAGTACGACCATAGATATCGCTCCATACGCTTACAAGAAAGTGGAAAGCGAGCAATTGTACGCTTTCGCGAAAGCGGAATTATCGCAACATAGCAATATCACGTTTATACATGGTAAAGTAACGCATGTCACTGAAAATGAAAACGGAGCAATAGCTTACACTGTTGATCATGAATATCATGCTACCACAATTTTAAACAGCTTTTACAAGCCAGAGCAACTAGAAACTCAGCAAGAAGCTGTGGTATTACAACAGCATTTTGTAGGCTGGTTTGTAAAAACTGACAAGGCTGTTTTTAATCCAAAAGTAGCAACGTACATGGATTTTAGCATAGCTCAAAAAGGGAACTGCAGATTTATGTATGTACTTCCTACTTCGCCTCAAGAAGCACTTATAGAGTACACATTGTTTTCTAAAGATTTACTACCAAAGGAAGAATACAAAGAAGCTATAATGGATTATTTAAATAATCTTGGAGTAACAGATTATGAAATCACAGATCAAGAATTCGGGAGTATCCCTATGACCACTTATGATTTTACACAACATAATAGCAAGCATATATTACACATAGGTACCGCAGGTGGGTGGACAAAAGCGAGTACAGGATATACGTTTAAACATACCTTAAAAAAATCGGCGGCGCTTATTGATTTTTTAAAAAGTGGTAAACCTCTAAAAAATTATAGCCTTAAAAACCGCTGGACTTTTTATGATGGCGTATTACTTGAGGTGCTTGCTGCGCACAATGAACGTGGTGCAGAGATTTTTACACGCATGTTTAAAAAAGGAAAAGCCGCACATATCTTTAAATTTCTAGATGAAGAATCATCCTATAAAGACGAGCTTGAAGTTATTTTAAGTGCGCCTAAAATTCCTTTTATAAAAGGAGCATTTAAGGTGTTATTTAAAAAATAGCAGTTTATTTATTTGAGAATATGTCTACCAGACCATCGAGTGTATCGACAGTATAATCTGGCTTTTGAGCTAGTGGATACATTTGTTTACCTGGCCTGCTTATAAACGTAGTTTGCATTCCTGCTCTTTTTGCACCAGTGATATCCCAACCATGAGCAGCTATCATCATAGCATCATCTGCTTGTACATTCAATTTTGAAAGTGCCCAACTATAAACTTCTAAGCTAGGTTTAAAAGCTCCTACAGTCTCACAACTTAGTAACGTGTCAAAGTTATCTTTTATCCCAGCATATGCTAACTTCTCGGCTAGTCCAGAAGTTGATGAATTTGTGAGTGCAACGAGCTTGAAGCCTTGATCCCTGAGCGCCTCTAATGCTTGTTTTACCTCTTTATAAGGCATCAAACTTTTAAAAGGCTTAATTACCGCATCTTCAGCTTGCTCTTTTGTAATGGTAATACCATTACCTGCGGCTACCATTTGCAATGCTGCGACACCTATCTCGCTAAAATCTTTATAATCTCCTGTTACGTTTTCAACTAGTGAGTAATGTAATAATGTGCTGAACCATAATGGCACAAGCTCCTCTCTCCCGTTTAAAACACTAGTAACGCTCTTTTTCAAAGCTGTAAGCTCTAAAAGTGTCTCGTTAACATCAAAAAATAATACAGAAGGCGCTTTCATAAGATCGGTTTGCTACAAAGTTAGTGAGTGCTTGACACAATATATCTTAAAGAAACAGTAAGGTTATATTAAGAAAGACGTTAAATACCACGTTCTTTTTGAATCTGCTCGTAAGCTTCTTGTACGTTTCTAAACTTTTCCTCGGCACCCTTTCGGTAGGCTTCATCCATGTCCATAAGTTTATCTGGGTGATATTTTTTGGCCATGGTTCTAAAGGCTTTCTTCACCTCATCATTACTAGCAGATTTATCTATTTCAAGTATTTTATAAGCACTATCTGCTTTCTTAACAAACATGTTTTTGATACTCTCAAAATCTTGATGGTTGATTCTAAAATATCCTGCAATGGTGCCCAGCACATTTACCTCTGGCTGACTTATTTGTCCATCTGCTCCTGCGATACCAAATAAGAAGTGTAAAATCTGTAATCGTACCTCATAACGCGTTCTCGCATTAAGGTACGTACATATATTTGATGCCGAAATCTCACGATTTTTAATCACATCATTAAAAGTTCTAAAGGTTGCATTTGCACGCTCCTTTCCATACGCTCTCACAAAGTAGGCTCTAGCATAATCTAGCTCAGTCTGGCTTATTTTTCCATCTGCCTTAATCACGATAGATGCAAGTGAAAGCAAGTTAAGTTCAAAATCGCCAGGTGATACATTCTGCTGTGTGGCTTGCTCAAAAACATCTTTAAAACGTTGCCCACGAGATCCACCCTCAGATGCTCCCTTATTTGTACTCATCATCATGTCTATCGCACTACCGATAAAGTAGCCTATGACAGCGCCAAAAAATCCACGTGCTAAAAACCAACCTACTACGGCTCCTATATATTTAATCATATGTACTTTTCAATCTTTTAGAACTGCAAATCTACGAGTTCTTAAGATTAGACGAGAGCAAATTCTGTTTGTTACGCTTTTGTGCCATACTTACAGCTTGTTATAAAAGCGGTAGGAAATTATTGTAATAATCTGACATATTTTCCGTCATACAAAGGAGGAACACTTTTTGTACCTTTGTTATCAAAATATATTGATTATGTATCCACCAGATTTAGTAAAACCTATGCGTGAAGACCTTACCAGAAATGGCTTCACAGAATTACATACAACAGACGACGTACACGCTGCAATGAAAAAAGAAGGAACAACCCTTATGGTTGTAAATTCTGTTTGTGGTTGTGCTGCTCGTAACGCACGTCCAGCTGCTGTACACGCTACAGTAAACGGGAAAACGCCAGATAACTTATTTACTGTGTTTGCAGGAGTAGACGGTGAGGCAACAGATCTTGCACGTTCTTTTATGGTACCATTTCCTCCATCAAGCCCTTCTATGGCGCTTTTTAAAGATGGAGAGTTAGTACATATGTTAGAACGTCACCACATTGAAGGAAGACCTGCAGAAATGATTGCAGAAAACCTTATGGATGCTTTTAACGAGCACGTAAAGTAGTCTGTAGACTTTTAGTCGCTAGACGGCAATAAAAAATAAGCCACTCTTTTTAGGGTGGTTTTTTTATGCTTTCGCGAAAATTTTAAAGACTAATAACCTTGTCAGTTTAATATAAACTAGCGAATTTTAGTTTTTATAATTAAAAGTTGAAATGAAATTTCTTCCATCAAAAAGAAAGAGGTTTTGCTTGGTAAATAGTCAAGTAGAAACTGTTGATAGACTTATAAGGAGAACTAAGAAATCCGATTGGTTAATTTCCACATCAACTGAAAAATCATTTATTGGTGAAATTAATGGTAATAAGTTTCGTCTTATTTCTTCAAAAATTGGTCGAGGTGCATTTTGTAAGTTGACTGGTGAAGTCAATACTACAAGTGGCTTTGTTGATGTTGAAATTCATAAAGCATTTAAGATTTTACTTAGCCTTCTTTACCTATTGCCAGTAATTGGCATCACGACTTTTCTAATGAAAGACGAAAAGGAATTTTCAACGTTAATGGCAGTAAGTTTTATTAGTCAAATTCTCATTATAAGATTCATCGCAATCCCTTTAACCTTTCATAGAAACTTAAAAGATAGTCTTAATAGACTTCGAGACGTTCTTGATATTGAATGGACAGAACATTAAGAAACAATAAACACTGCAGAATGACAGAACACCAAGAACTCATAGACAACACCATCACCTTTGTAAAAACTACGCTTGCAAACGCCGAAGGTGGTCACGACTGGTTTCATATAGAACGCGTGTATAAAAGCGCCGTTAAGATAGCTCAAGGAGAAAAGGTAGATCCTCTTGTCGTCGCTCTTGGGGCATTATTACATGACATTGCAGATTCAAAATTTTTTAATGGTGATGAAACCATTGCTCCAAAAATGGCAACAGAGTTTCTGTTAAGTCAAAACTGTGATAGTACGGTAATTGAGCATGTCGTTCAGATTATAAAAAATATCTCTTTTAAAGGAGGAAATAAGACGCAAGCATTTACATCCCCAGAGCTTGATGTCGTGCAAGATGCAGATAGACTAGACGCTCTGGGAGCCATAGGGATTGCACGCACCTTTAACTACGGAGGATTTAAAAATAGAAAACTCTATGATCCAGCAATAGCACCTCAGCTAGATATGACAGTAGAGGAGTATAAAAAAAGTACTGCTCCTACCATCAATCACTTTTATGAAAAGCTGTTACTATTAAAAGATAGAATGAACACCAAAACTGGTAAAAAAATGGCAGAGAAACGCCACCAATATATGGAAGGCTTCCTAGCCCAATTTTATGCCGAATGGGAAGGTTTAAAATAGCAGATTATACCACATTAAAAGCCCTGAATGTCAAATGACATTCAGGGCTTTTTTATTCAAATTTTCGCGAAAGCGTAACTTGTAATCTACTTTTTAAGAGCAACAACTTCTTCTTGTTTTAAGTGCTCTGCAAAAAAGCCCATCATAGCTTTGTACAACTCCAACGTGTTTTCTTCTTTGCCAAAACCGTGACCCTCATCATACTTCACCATATATGGCACCTCAACGCCGCGAGTTCTCAACTGCGCTACAATTTGGTCTGCCTCGTCTATATTTACTCGAGGATCATTTGCTCCTTGCACCACAAATAATGGCTTTACAATCTTATCTACATGTAAGGCTGGAGAAATCTCATCCATGATTTTCTTCTCCTCTGGCTTGTTAGGATTGTACCAGATGGTATGTAACATATCACGATACTTCTCCCAGTATGCCGGGATAGTTTCCATAAAAGTATGCAAGTTACTCACACCTACATAATCTACACCACAAGCATATTTTTCTGGTGTTTTGGTCATTCCACGTAGTACGGCATATCCACCGTGACTTGCACCATAAATAGCAACCTTATCTTTGTCAATCTGTCCGAGAGAAACTGCATAATCAACACCATCTTCTACATCATCCATCGCTTTGCGACCTATTTGTCCAAAACCAGAGGTGTAAAACTCTTTACCATATCCACCAGAAATTCTAAAGTTTACGGCTAGTGTAGCATAGCCTCGGCTAGCAAATAATTGTGCTTCTGGGTTAAAACCCCAGCTATCACGTATTCCTTGAGGACCTCCATGCGGATTTACAATCATAGGCACTTTTTGATCTTCTTTCACACCATTAGGCATGGTAAGATACCCGTGTAAAGTAATCCCATCACGACTCTTAAAAGTGATAGGAGTCATTGCAGCCATATCTTGCTCCTCAAGTTGAGGAAGAATTTTATACAGTAACGTTACCGTATCCTCTTCAACATCATAAAGGTGATACTCGCCTATAATGCGATCGCTCGTTACCACCACCATCATTTTACGCTCGTCATCTGTGCGTCCTACTACATAAAAATCTTTATCTCCAAAATCTCTCTGCAAACGTTTTTGCACCTTTTTGTAGGTGTCACTTACAGGTACGATTACCGCCTTCTCACCATTGTGCGAAAAATAATCAACCTCATAGTTACGCTTTCGCGAAAGCGCAATTCCGCTCACATCATACGTCTCATCTTTGTACATCGTTGCCAGCACTTTATTTGCTCGCAAATCATAACGCTGAATTTCGATTTTATCTGTCTCAAGATTAGAAACCACATAAGCCGCATCCGGATTATCTGAAGCATAATCAAAACGACTGATACCAAAAGTTTCTCCAAAAGGGACTTCCATTATTTTTACAAACTCATCATCAATATTGTAAAGCAACTCCATGTCTACCCCATTGATGATTCTTGAGATTGCACGTAGATTTCCATACTTATCAAAATCATATCCTGCTACCGGTGCATCACCCTCATGTACGGTGTACAGCTTCTCGATAGCACCCGTGTTAATGTTTAGCTTGTAAGGCTCCTCCTGCGCAGGATTGTCCTTGTTCATCTGCACGATAACGTGATCTTTATCTTCTTTAAGAACGGCTAGTACAGCTACGCGTACCTCATCAAAAGGTGTTAACTCTTCATTACCACTACCGTCTAGATTTACTCCAAAGAGATGGTAGTTTTCATTACCTCCTTTATCTTGTGAGTACACAATACGATCTTCACTTGCCCAGAAGTAGCTACGTATTAAATCTTCCTGCTGTTCTACAAGCTTGACTTCAGTTTGAGTAGTCGTATTTTTAAGAAATAAATCTCTTTTTCCATCTTCTCTACGCTTCATGTACGACAGGTACTTTCCATCTGGTGAAAGTTTAAACGCATAGGCTTCTGGCGTCTGGAAGTAATCTTCTACTTTATATTTAAAATTCCCATCTTCTTGCGCAATGAGCTTTGCAAGCGACTCATTTGATGATGGTAATGTTGTATTTCCTGGGAGTGTTTTTTCTATTTTCATTAATTGTAATGGATAGTCAGTACCTAGCTGTGTGTAGGTTCCTGAGATGTTATCATTTGTAATAGTCCCAAGATACCTCATTTTTAGTTTTGCACTTGTTATAGAAATCTTATTTTCTTCAAGTGTGGCGCTGACCGCTTTTTTTTATTGGCTTTTTTTTAGCAACTCTATTAGGCTTTCGCGAAAGCGTAATCTATTTCCTTGAACTTTAGATTGAGCTGATTTTAATATCTTTAAGAAACAAAAACAAGCAACCCCTATGAAACGTCGTTCCTTTCTTCAAAAAAGTGCTGCAGCTAGTGCAGCTTTTACTATCGTTCCTAGCTTTGTGCTAGGCGGAAATCACGTGCCTCCTTCTGATACTTTGTATATAGGAGCAATAGGAGTGGGTGGTCGCGGAGGTGGCGTGGTGAATGATCTTACAAACTATGGTAAAGTGAAGTTTGTGGCGATGTGCGACGTAGATGATAAGATGGGTGCCGCGAGCTATGCCATGCACCCCAAAACCAGAATGTATAGAGACTTTAGAGAGTTATACGATAATCATATAAAGGAAATAGATGCGATAATGGTGGGAACACCAGATCATACGCATGCTACCATCGCATTGCCTTTTATGCGTGAGAATAAACATGCATATGTAGAGAAGCCTCTTACACATAATATTTACGAAGCTCGCTTAATGGCGACAGTGGCTAGACAGCAAGGAATTGTAACCCAAATGGGAAACCAAGGAGCTTCTGGTGATGGAATTAGAGTAGCCCAGGAGTGGATTAACTCCGGAGTTATAGGTACAGTTTCTCGTGTAGATTGCTGGACTAATCGACCGGTGTGGCCGCAAGGATTTAAACACATAACAGAAGGGCACCCAGTACCAAAAAATCTAGATTGGGATTTGTGGTTAGGGCCTGCTTCATACCGTGCTTATAATGAGAATTACCTGCCATTTAAGTGGAGAGGTTTTTGGGATTTTGGTACAGGAGCCATGGGAGATATGGGTTGTCACATTATGGAAACGCCATTCAAAGCCTTAAATCTAGGCTTCCCTTATGAAGCCGAAGCTAGTTGTACGAGTATCTGGTCTGGTGATTTTGTGGAGGCAGATTACCGCGAGGCTTGCCCACCAAGTTCTATTGTAAGATTAAAGTTTGACTCACCTACTCAGGGTGACGTGGGATTAAACTGGTATGATGGTGGAATTATGCCAGATTTACCTAGCGAACTAGGAGAAGGAGAGAAGCCAGGTGATGGCGGTGGTGGTAGCATTTTTTACGGTAGTGATGGGATTATGGTTACAGATACCTATAGTGCAAACCCGAGACTACTACCTAGCGAACGTATGAAAGATATGGCCGCAGTGCCGCAAACACTCAAAAGAGTGACCACTGGTCATGCTGGAGAGTGGGTTGAGGCGTGTATTAATGGTGGTACTACATCATCACCATTTTCTTATGGAGGACAGCTTACGGAGGCTGTCCTTATGGGCAATCTTGCAATTAAAGCTTTCCAATACAAAGAATTGAAAGAAGGCAAAAAATCAGGAGACTGGGATCCGTATAATTATCCTGGACGTCGTACGATTAAGTGGGACGGAGATAATATGCGTGTAACTAATTATGAGGAGGCAAATGCTTGGGTGAAGCGTTACTACCGCGAGGGATGGGAGTTATAATTATTTCATTTAAAAACACAAAAAAATCCGCAATCATACGATTTCGGATTTTTTTATAAGTCCATTCAGCTATTAAAACTCAGCCTTTCTTTTCTCGAGAAATGCCGTTGTTCCTTCTATAAACTGGTCGGTTCCAAAACAACCACCAAATTCTTCAATTTCTGTATCATAACCATCTACACCGTCTTCATAACCTGCATTTACTGCATTAATTGCCGCTGCAATTGCCATAGGTGAGTTGCGCATGATTTTACCTCCTAGCTTCTCTGCGAGTGGTAACAATTCTTCTTGTGCTACGATATGATTGATAAGACCGTACTCTAATGCTGTGTTTGCATCTATCATTCCTGCAGTCATAATCATCTCCATAGCACGTCCTTTACCTACTAGTTGTGGTAAACGTTGTGTACCACCATATCCAGGGATTACTCCTAGGCCTACTTCTGGTAATCCCATACGAGCATTATCACTGGCAATTCTAAAATGTGCCGCCATCGCAAGTTCTAGTCCGCCGCCTAGAGCAAAACCGTTAATAGCCGCGATAACTGGAGTTCCCATATCTGCTACATAATCAAATAGAATTTCTTGTCCTTTACGAGCAAGTTCTGCTCCTTCAGATTCTGAGAAATTTGCAAACTCGGAGATATCTGCACCAGCTACAAAAGCTTTTTCGCCAGAACCGGTTATGATTGCAACGCGTACGGTTGCATCTTCTTCCGCTTTCGCGAAAGCGTTATGAAGTTCTTCAATGGTCTCTTTGTTTAAAGCATTGAGCTTAGACGGACGATTGATTGTGATTGTAGTAATACCGTTTTCTGTAGTTGAAAGAATATTATTGTACATAGTACTATGTTTGTTTTTAATATTGGTTCTTATATAGCCGTAATAGCCATGATTTAAAACTTCTTATTTTGGAAAAACAACCTTAAACACAGTTCCTTTTCCTTCTTGAGAAGTAAAGGTAATACTTCCATTATAGGTCTCCATAATATTTTTTACCATCGCTAGCCCTAGCCCCATTCCGCTAGATTTGGTTGTGAATTTAGGCTCAAATATTTTTACTTCATTCTCTGCCGAAATTCCTATTCCATTATCTGTTACAGTAATCTCAGCCTCTGTTTCTAGTTCTTGTACAGCTACAATAATATTAGGATGCGCTGTAGTCTTAGTTGCTTGTACTGCATTTTTAACCAGATTTGTAACCACGCGAATCAGTTGCGTGCGGTCAAAATTTGTATATAGCTCTTCCTTTTCACTAGAAAAATAGATGTAACGTTCATTAAATATATCTACAGAAAGCTTTACAATATTAGGCACATTGAGAATTTCGCTTTGCTGTGCAGGCATATCTGCAAAGTTTGAAAAAGCACTCGCGATACTACTCATGGTATCAATCTGCTGAATAAGAGTCTTGCTATATTCCTTTATTTTATCGTGTACTTCTGGATCTTCTGGATCAAAGCGGCGCTCAAAACTCTGCACCGTAAGTCGCATAGGAGTGAGCGGATTTTTAATCTCATGTGCCACTTGCTTTGCCATCTCTCTCCAAGCGGCCTCTCGCTCATTCTGGGCAAGTTTTACAGCACTGCCTTCTAGCTCGTCAATCATACGATTGTAAGCATTTACTAGTGTAGTAAGCTCAGATGGCAGAGCAGTAGTATCTATCTTCTCATTTCGTTTATCTAGTTGAGTCGCTTTGATATTATCTTCTACCGTTTTTAAAGTTATAGTGATATATCTAGCCAGAAAATAAGCTAGTAGAATAGCCGTAATAACCATCAATATATTTACTATAACAAGGCGCCATAAAATCTCACGAAGCTCCTTATTGATAAATGCCTCACTATCTTCATACTCTATTTCTAATATGGCAAGGGGCTTATATTTTGGGTCGTTTATATATGAGTATGAAAGCTGCTGTGATACTTCTCCATCTAGCTGATTTACATATCTCTTTTCTTCAGATTCTTCTAAGTTTTGTAGTGTCTCAAGGCACAATTTCTTTTGCTGCGGACTATCAAACAATTGATCTGTAGATGATATTAAAGGTTCTCCTTCTAGATCATACATGGTGATATTCTCTCCTTGGATACTCGCAATTTCATATATTTTTTCTTTAAAAATATATGGGATTTTTTCGGTTTTGAGTTCGTAGCTAGTATTATCTAAGACGAAATCTATGGTCTTTCTTATAGAAGACTCCTTGCGCTCTAATCGCTCCTCATTATAATCTCTTATTTGCTCTTTGTATTGAAAATAAGTAACTCCTGCTATCATTAAAAAAGCAATCAATACCAGCGTGAGCATGGAGGTAAAGATCTTTGTTCCTAGTGAGGTACGATTAAAAGTGAGCATTAAGCATTTGGGTTTTTGTCTTGTATTTTCTTATACAGTTTTATGCCTAACATCAACAATACTGCCAAACCTACGAGGCCTAGCATTCCAAAAATCCAGTTTGTAGTACTTTTTGTGACTGCTAGAAAAACCACTGCAAATAAGATAAGTGTTGCGCCCTCATTCCATAACCTCATTTGGCGTGAAGAATATTTAAATATTCCTTCTTGTAGGCTTTTATGTATGCGCCAACTTTTCCAATGATATAAAAATAGGAGTACTATAAATGCGAGTTTAATATGCATCCACGGAGCGCTAAAAAGCCCTGGATTTATATAAAACATCAAGCTCCCAAAAATTACAGTAAGCACCATAGAAGGTCCTGTAATTATCTTCCAAAGGCGGTGTGCCATTAAGCCAAGTTGCTTGCCAAGTATTTCTTTATCTGGCGATAGTTTTTCACTAGCTTCTATTTGATATACAAACAGACGCGGCATGTAAAAAAGTCCCGCAAACCAGGTGACTACAAATATGATGTGTAGGGATTTGAAATAAAGGTAATATTCTGCCATAATGGTAAAGATACGAAGCAAGTTAAAACAATAAAGGCGCAGAATTTCTTCTGCGCCTTTCCAATAATAAAATTTCTTTATTTACTCCCTTGCATCCTCCACAAAAAGATAATTTAACTTCAAGCTATTAAACTCGTCATTAAACTTAGTTACCTCTGCATCTAGCATGGTATCAAAGGCTTCGAGTTGTGTATTAATTGCTGCTGTAAGTTCATTTTTTACAGCAATATCTTGATCTGTAGGTCCAAAATCTCCCATACCCACAAGACTGTTTAAATGCCCTAGTTTGTTTGTTAATTTAATAGGAAAGTTAAGTGGATCTTGTCCTGAGCGGTTCTTTGTTTGATATAATTCTTTCTCAATCTTACCAAACTCTTCCTGCATTGTTTTTGCTTTCTCACGCAAATCTGCAGTGCGTTCATCGTCTTCGTATTGCGTAGTAAACGACTTGAGTTGATTATTAATTTTCTTAATCTTTTTGATGCTTTGGTGTGCTCTGTCTACAGATTTATTTACATCAGAAATAAAGTCATGTTGCTTTTGCATATCTGCCACTGTAGCTTCTGCATTTGGATTTGCAACTACTTCAAAAGTTTCTGTTTGCACCTCTCCATTTACATTAAGTGACACCTTATAATTCCCAGGAACTGCTTTAGGCCCATCGAGACTTGCCCACCATAGTATCATTTTATCAAGCTTTTCTGCGCCGTCTGTTCTCGTATTCCATGCAAACATATTTCCACCTTTCTTAGCTTTTAGCTTTTCACCTTTTTTCTTAGCTCCTGTGCTATATGACTTGAGCGTATCGCCCGCCATCGTCATATAAGATAGCGTTACGGTATCTTTCTTAGTGTCAAACTCTTTCAAGTTGAAATATGTCATCACACCACCTGGATGGTTAGTTCCAGCTGTAAGGCTTGATTTTCCGCCGTTTCCGCCCATTCTGTAGGTTGGTTTTGGCTTAAATAATTTGTTTGTTCCCGCTTTCGCGAAAGCGGACTGATGCAACATCCCAAGGTCATCTATAATCCAAAGGCTACGTCCTTGTGTTGCTACAATGAGGTTATCATCCTTAATCGTAAGGTCTGTAATAGGAACGATAGGCAGATTGAGTTGGAACGATTTCCAGTTTTTACCATCGTCAAAACTGATGTACATTCCTGTTTCTGTACCTGCGTATAATAACCCCTTTTGCTTAGGATCTTCACGCACTACACGTGTAAAATGCTCTGCTGGAATACCGTTTGTAATCTTTTTCCACGACTTTCCGTAGTCTGTAGTTTTATATAAATAAGGAGCAAAATCACCTAGTTTGTAGCGTGTTCCGGCCACGTAAGCTGTTCCTTCTTCAAAGGCAGATGGCTCTACGCTGTTTATCATCATATTTTTTGGCATCCCTTTAGGCGTTATGTTTTCCCAAGATTGCCCTCCATTACGAGTTACGTGTACGAGACCATCGTCACTACCTACATATAACAGTCCTTCCTTCATAGGAGACTCTGCTGCTGCAAATATGGTACAGTAGTACTCTACAGAGGTATTATCTTGTGTGATAGGCCCTCCAGAAGATTTCATTTTTTCTGGATCGTTAGTCGTAAGATCACCACTTATCACTTCCCAACTTTGACCTTCATTTTCACTTACGTGCACGCTTTGTGAGAATGTGTACAACCTGTTAGGATTATGCTTTGAGAAAATGATAGGGAAATTCCACTGGAAGCGGTATTTCATATCCTCCACACCATGACCCATGGGATTGTCTGGCCATACAGATACGCTACGCACCGTGTTTTTCTCATGGTTTACACGCGTAAGAAATCCGTCGTAACTACCTCCATACACAATCTCATTATTTTCTGGATCTACCGCAATATGTGCCGACTCTCCTCCTGCTGTACTCTCCCAGTCTGTCTCTCCAATAGATCCACCTTCTGTTCTGTGTGGGATACGTATCGTACTATTATCTTGTTGTGCTACATAAATTCTGTACGGAAAAGCATTATCCGTAGTCACACGGTAAAACTGAGCCGTAGGCTGATTCATATACGTACTCCAAGAGCGTCCACCATCATAAGACACTTGCGCGCCACCATCATCACCTATAATCATGCGGTTAGGATCTTCTGGAGCAATCCATAAATCGTGGTGATCTCCGTGCGGTGCGTTATGCGTACTAAAAGTTTTACCTCCATCTGTAGATTTATGGTAACGCACGTTTAATACATACACTGTATTTTCATCCTTAGTATCTGCATATAGACGCGTGTAATACCAAGCACGCTGGCGCAATTTACGCTCATCGTTTATTTTTTTCCAAGTTGTTCCTGCATCTGTAGATGTGTATAAACCACCCTCTTCTTGGTTTTCTACCATTGCATACAGGCGGTTACTGTTTGCTGGAGAAACTGTGATTCCCATAATCCCTAGTATACCTTCGGCAAAACCATCGTTTGTAGAAATCTCTTTCCACGTCTCACCGCTGTCTGTACTTTTCCACACAGCAGATCCATCTCCCCCAGAACTCAAGCTATAAGGTGTTCTGCGGGCATTCCAAGTTGTTGCATATAAGACACGTGGGTTGTTTGGGTCTATAATTAAATCTACAACTCCACTATCTGCATTTGAAAATAATGTTCTTTTCCAAGTCTTCCCTCCATCTGTACTTTTATAAACACCGCGCTCTTGCGTAGGCCTATAGATATTACCTAAAACACCAGCATATACAATATCAGAATTTGTAGGGTGCACACGTATTCTAGGCACGTGACGGCTTTCCTTAAGACCCGACTGTATCCATGTTTTTCCTGCATCTTCAGACTTCCAGATTCCGTATCCAGAAGATACGTTTCCTCTGAGAGTTTTCTCTCCACCACCTACGTAGATAACGTTTGGGTCACTTTTTGAAACCTCAACAGCTCCTATACTTCCTCCAAAATAGCCATCTGAGATATTTTCCCATTCTTTACCACCATCTGTAGTGCGCCACACACCACCACCAGTACTTCCCATATAAAATAGATCTGGTTGTCCCGGTACTCCAGTAACGGCAGCACTTCGACCACCTCGGAAAGGGCCAATGAGTCTATATTCTAAAGCTTCGTAAGTAGAGGGGTCTGGTGTTTGTGCAAACGTATCAAAAGATAATACTGAGCACACCGCCAGTAATAGGTAGCATAATTTTGTCTTCATTTGGATTGTGTTGGTTTTAGCTAAGAAAATTACACAATTCTCTATGAAGTAAGAAGCAAGGATGAATTTTTAACGCTTTTGCGAAAACAAACACCTTATAATCTCTATAGAATTAACGTCATTATTATCATCTCAATAAAGGAAATAGTAAAGCAAGCAATCGTCATCTCGACGAAAGAAGAAATCACACTTCAAGCTGACAAAATCTATAAACATTCAACAGTAACCGCTCACAATTATGTGATTTCTCGTCAAGCTCGAAATGACAAGCGAATGTCATCTCGACGAAGGAGAGATTACACGTCATGGGCAGAAAAGATTCTAAAAATTAGTCCCCATTAACAACTGCTCACGGTTGTGTGGTTTCTCGACAAGTTCAAAATGACAAGCAATCGTCATCTCGACGAAGGAGAGATCACACATCATGCTCAGAAAGATTTTAATAAATAATTCTCACCAGCAACTGCTTACGATTATGAGATTTCTCGGCAAGCTCGAAATGACAAAAATAGGCTTCTTAGCCCGCTTCGATTTTTCGCGAAAGCGTAGTACTTCTACTCCTTTGCTACTGTAAGATTTTTAGTCACATCACGCCTTAAAAAATAGCCTGTAACCACTGTGGATAGTACATCTGCGATAGGAAATGCAATCCAAACACCAAATACTCCTAAGTAATTAGGTAATATCAACACAAGCGGAATTAAGAAAAAACCTTGTTTTGTAAGACTGAGCAATAGCGCAGGAACAGCCTTACCAATCGCTTGAAAATAGACAGCACCTATTAATTGAATCACAATTACCGGAGTGGCAGCAAAAACCCATCTTAAGGCATCTGGTGTGCGATCCATAAGTATATTGTTATCTGCAATGGCCTGAGCATCTGCATGGCTATCACTTATAAACCACGAGACAAAGAAATCTGGAACCACCATAATAATGATAAAAATGGCGAGCGCTAATCCTCCTGCGTAAATGATAGATGTTTTTATGGTTTCTCGCACTCTGTCATATTGGTCTGCGCCATAATTATAACTAGCAATAGGCATAAAACCTTGTGTAACTCCTATCACGGGAAACAGGGCAAACATTAACATCCTGCTTATAATCCCATAACTTGCGACATCTAGGGCGTCTCCATAATTGATAAGGACATTATTAAGTAAAATAGTAAGCACAGATATCACTCCCTGGCGTGCAAGGGTTACTGCGCTAAGCCCTGAGATTTCTGAGACAACTTTCTTTTTAAGTTTGAGACATTCGGCTACGATTCTTAATTCGCTCTTGAAAATGAAAAACCAAACGATAAATGCAAAGCATATAGCATAACTAATGAAAGTTGCCCAGGCGGCACCTTCCATGCCATAACCTAGTACATTTATGAGTACGTAATCCATCCCTATATTACCTATGGCGGGAAGAATCATGGCATACATGGCAAATTTGGGTTTACCCTCTGCTCGTATCACATTGTTACCCATCATACACATTGCGAGCATCACAATACCATAAAGTACAATGCGATAATAGGTGAGCGCCATATCTTTAAATGTGTCATCTGCTCCAAAAAATTCAATGAGCGAATCTTGAAATACAAGCCCTAAGACTGCTAGGAGCCCAGATACTAGAAAGGTAAGTGTGATCTGATTACCAAAAACACGTAGCGCCTTATCATCATCACCAGATCCTAGTGCTCTTGACAGTACAGAACTTCCTCCAATGCCTACAGCTAGCCCTATGGCTGCTATAAAAAAGGTAACGGGTATGACTACTGTAATTGCGGAAATTGCCAGAGGGCCTATCCATCTCCCTACAAAGATGGTATCTACAATCATATTAAGCGACATTACAAGTATTCCTATAGATGCAGGAACAGCTTGCTTAACCAATAGTTTTGAAATGGGCTCTGTGCCTAATGCTGTAGAATTTTTATTTGCCAAGTTAATCTTGAGTTTTAATACTAGTTGCTATGATACAATTAAGATATTATTTAGTCGGTAGTTATCAGTTAATCAAATATATAATGCTTAAATTACATGATATCCCTATTTAAACTGATGTTTTTCAATACATTGAAACCTCCCAAACTAGTGCAACTATGGATGATTTACTACAAAAAAAAGATCTCAATTTTGCTATAATTGAGTTTTACAAAACCTATGTGATTTGTAAAATGAATGAAGGTATCGTTCTAGATGTTCCTAAAGCAATAGCTCTTCATGAGCAATCTCGCCCTTTCTACAACGGTTTAAAATATGGATTCATATTTGACAGGACTATTGATTATACAATTGACCCTATTGTTTATATACAGTGCCCTTATTATGCAGATATAAATGCAATGTTTATAGTTGCAGAAAAAATTGCTACAAAACAAATTGTACAGTTTGAGCAAAACTTCTCAAAGTACAAACTCACTGTTTTTAATACCCTTGAGGAAGCTCAAAAAGAAATAAAGAAAGTGAAATTTGGCGAAAAATCACCACTTACAGAACAACCGTTAGGGTAATTATATCAAGCAAAATTCACTTTCTATTCTTTAAATCATGATTATAGCTTCTATTAAGCTATAGCTTTTCCACTTTCTACAAGTGCCCACTCATTTGCCCATTTGGCAATAAGTGCAGCCCAGTCATCTCGGTCATTTATACAAGGAATGGTATGGAAATCCTTTCCTCCTGCTTCGTGAAAAATCTCTTCACCCTCCATCGCAATTTCTTCTAACGTCTCAAGGCAGTCTGAAACAAATGCTGGTGTAGCAATGGCCATTTTCTTAAATCCTTCTTTCCCCATACGCTCTACAGTACGGTCTGTATAAGGTTGTAACCATGGATCAAAACCTAAACGAGACTGGAAACTAGTTGAAAACTTTAAAGGCTCCCATCCTAGATATTCTCCTACCATTCGGGTAGTTTCATAGCACTGGTGCCTATAGCAAAATTCATGTGCTGCAGACTCAGACATACAGCAAGATCCGTCAATCTTACAGTGTACCTTTGTTACATCGCTTTTACGTATGTGGCGCTCAGGAACCCCGTGATATGAAAATAATACATGCTCATAATCTACACCTTCAAGACTCTCTGCAATTGAATCTCCTAATACTTTGATGTAATCTGCATCCTTGTAAAATGGTTTTACATCAGTTATTTTCATCTTCGGGAAAAACTCAGCTCTTAGCTCCTCTGCAAGCACGGTAATTGTTTCTGTAGTTGCCATGGCATAATGAGGGTAAAGCGGTAATAACATTACCTCATCTACTCCTTGATCATGCAATTTCTGAAGCCCTTCTTTGATAGATAGAGAACCATAGCGCATCGCAATCTCAACAGGAAGTTTTGTATGTTGTTGTACTTTTTTCTGAAGCCGCTGTGTAAGGACTATTAACGGTGATCCTTCATCCCACCATATTTTACTATACGCCTCTGCACTCTTCTTAGGACGTGTATTTAATATGATTCCTTTTACTAGCAATGCGCGTGCTGCATAAGGAACATCAATTACGCGTTCGTCCATTAAGAACTCGCCTAAATATTTTTTTACGTCTTTTGGATCTGTACTATCTGGTGATCCCAGATTTACCATTAAAACTCCTTTGTTCATTTATTCTCAGTTTTTCCTTAACAAAAATACAGTATATCAATCGTATCATCCTCATGTTATCTATAAGACTTTATGATACTGGTATTGTCTTTTTTATGCTTTCGCGAAAGCGTGATAACTTTTACCCTAAGCTCATTAAATATTTCTTTGGCGTAGTACCAAATTTCTTCTTGAATGCCGTAATAAAGTGACTTGCTGTGCTATAGCCTACCTTTAGCCCTACTTCGTTCACATTGTGAGAGCCTGTCTCCAGCAACTGGCGCGCAACTTCCATCTTATAGTCAAACAGAAAACTAAACACAGAATCTCCATAAATCTGCTTGAAGCCTTCCTTAAGTTTATTAAGTGATAAGCCTATTTCATCTGATAGTTCGCTTAGAGTGGGTGGTGCGTCCATTCTCGCAATGATAATTTGCTTAGCACGTTTTATTTTTTGCACATTATCTTCATCTACAAGGAAAGGACATTGCTCAATATCTGCATCTGCTGGACGATTAAAATATAGACTAAGCAGCTCATAAGCCTTTCCCTTAAAATATAGTTTCTGGATAGAAGGATGGAGACTGTAATTCATTAACTGATTAAGCACAATTGCCATACTGGGAGAAATACTACCGTCTTTATAGTATTTACGATCTTTATTTTCATCACTCAAAAAGTGAATGAAACTCGCCTCATTTGAAAATAAGTTGTGAAACTTTTTAATAGACATTAAGAGTGTAACGACCCAAGTTTCTGGTGCTAGCTCTAAATTCATAGGTAAATCTCGCTGAGGATTATAGAGTAATAGTGAGTTTTCTTCTTGTATAGGTAGTTGATAAGCGCCATCATTAAAATTAAAAATAGCTGCACCTTTTAAGCAAAAGTGAAACTGAATGTAACTACTATTTACCGTACGCTCAACTTGCTGTTTTTGAGCAGATTCGTTATCAAATCTTAATATAAAAAAGCCATCTTCTATGAGAGTTTCATTAGTTAGGCTTTCAGCGTTGTTTTTTTGTGATACATCCATAACAAAAGTTATTTTTTTATTTAGAATCACTCTAAATAAATGAAATAGCAAGTGCGTGTACTTTACCGTAAACACTGTGCTTCATGTAAAATTACGCCTTCTATCGTTCATTTTACACCTTGTACGATATAAATGATACCGCTAGCGTTATTTTTTTAAGAAAGTGACTATTACTTTTGCGTCCCTGATAGTATCAGAGGAAATGAATATTTGCTTTTGAAAAGACAACGATTTTACGCCATAGGTATTAGTTACAAAAAAGCCGACGCAACTACGCGCGGTCATTTTGCAATATCTGAAACTGCTCAAGAGGCAATTCTAAAAGGTGCCAAAAATGAAGGAGTAACTGCTCTTACTGTTATTTCTACCTGCAATAGAACAGAGTTATACGGCTTTGCGCCAGACGCAATGACGCTCGTTAAAATTCTCTGCGAGCACACCCACGGAACCATAGAAGAGTTTCTAGACGTAGCATATTTACACAAAGGCGATGATGCGATTGCTCATCTCTTTAAAGTAGGGACTGGCCTTGATAGTCAGATTCTAGGTGACTTTGAAATCATTGGCCAACTCAAAATTGGTTTTAAGCGTGCTAAAAAATTACAGCTTATCAATCCATTTATGGAACGATTAGTAAATGCTGTTATCCAAGCAAGTAAACGTATTAAGAACGAGACAGAAATCTCAAGTGGTGCTACCTCAGTGAGCTTTGCCGCAGTACAATATATTATGGCTCGCGTGCCCTATGTTTCAGACAAGAATATCCTTCTTTTTGGAACTGGAAAAATAGGACGTAATACTTGCGAGAATTTAGTAAAGCATACTAAAAATGAGCATATCACGCTTATTAATAGAACTAAAGAAAAGGCAGAAAAAATTGCAGGTAAATTTAATTTACTTGTAAAGGAATATGCAGATATACAAAGTGAGATTGCACAAACGGACATCCTTGTAGTTGCTACAGGTGCTCAGAAACCTACAATAAGTAAAGAATTACTACACAGTAAAAAGCCTTTACTTATTCTTGATCTCTCTATTCCTAAAAATGTGTCTAATGATGTAGAAGAGCTTGAGAATGTCACGCTCCTCCACTTAGACCAATTATCAAAAATGACAGACGCGACCTTAAAACGTCGCCAGGGTTATATTCCTCAAGCAGAAGCAATCATTGCAGAAATTACAGATGAGTTTAATGTGTGGTTACAAACTAGAAAGTTTGCTCCTACCATGAAAGCTCTCAAAGTGAGACTTCAAGAAGTACAAGCTGCAGAGATTGAAAATGTACGTAAGAAAACGCCAGATTTTAGTGAGGCGAGTGCAACGGCTATGAGTGACAAGATTATTCAAAAAATTACAAATCAGTTTGCGCATCATTTACGCAATGCAAACGGATCTACAGATCAAAGTATAGCACTTATACAATCTATATTTCAACTCGAAAACGACAATGAGTAAAACCATACGAATTGGTACTCGAGATAGCGAACTAGCACTCTGGCAAGCTAAAACCGTGCAATCACAACTAGAAGCAAACGGATACAAAACTGAACTTGTACCGGTAAAATCTACTGGAGATCTTATCTTAGATAAGCCACTCTACGAGCTAGGAATCACAGGTATTTTTACAAAAACCCTAGATGTTGCAATGCTTAACGGCACCGTCGATATTGCTGTACACAGCATGAAAGATGTTCCAACCGCCTTACCTATAGGGATTGTCCAAGCCGCAGTTCTCAAAAGAGCTGCAACCGAAGATATTCTTGTACATAAAGGAGCACCAGACTACAAACAACCTTGCACAATTGCTACGGGAAGTTTAAGAAGACAGGCTCAATGGCTCAATAGATACCCTAACCATCAGACTACAGATTTACGTGGCAATGTAAATACACGACTTCAAAAACTAGAAGATAGTGACTGGACGGGTGCCATATTTGCAAAAGCTGGCTTAGAACGTATTGAGGTACTTCCAGAAAATTACGAAGTACTAGACTGGATGCTTCCTGCACCAGCACAAGGAGCCATGCTCATTGTCGCGATGGAAGAGGATCAGTTTTGTCTAGAGGCATGCGCCACACTAAACCACAAGCCTACAGCTTTGTGCACTTATATAGAACGTGAGTTTTTAAAAACTCTTGAAGGCGGTTGTACCGCTCCTATAGGAGCTCTCGCAGAAGAAATAGGTGACGACATACGATTTAGAGGGGTATTATTTTCTCTCGATGGTGCCACAAAAATTGAAGTAGAGCAGGTAGTTTCAAAAGCAAATGCTGTTGGTTTTGGAACAGATTGTGCCCTTGATATTCTTGATGATGGCGGACGAGAGTTGATGAAGGAGATTAAGAGTAATTTAAAAAAATGACCGTACTATTCACAAAAAAATTAAAGCCTAACCAACGAGAGCTACTTCTCAATGCAGGTTTACAATTTGTGGAATATGATGCGATACGCACACAAGAGGTTGCTTTTACGCTTTCGCGAAAGCATAAAAAAGTAATCATCACTAGTCAAAATGGAGCACGCGC
This sequence comes from Dokdonia sp. Dokd-P16, assembly GCF_003095655.1. NCBI lineage: Bacteria > Pseudomonadati > Bacteroidota > Flavobacteriia > Flavobacteriales > Flavobacteriaceae > Dokdonia > Dokdonia sp. Dokd-P16. The sequence continues at coordinate 1,483,685 of NZ_CP029151.1, read as the reverse complement.
TTTACTTAATAATCTTTCTAGTGAGCAATTAGAAAGTATAAAAAGTTGTTTTGCTGTTGGCGAAAAAACAACAGCGCTTTTAGTCGAAAATGGCATAAAAGTGACAAAAACAGCGCAAAATGGAGAAGAATTGGCTCGTTTTATAGTCGAAAACCATAAAATCGAATCGTTCACTTACTTCTGCGGGAGACAGCGCAGAGATGAGTTACCTACATTACTCAAAGAAAATAATGTAGCGTGTAAAGAAGTAGTGGTTTATGAAACACATCAAATAACACAGTCTTTTGACCGTACATTTGATGGTATATTATTTTTTAGTCCGAGTGGTGTTAACGCTTTCGCGAAAGCGAACAAAAACACACCAGCAATAGACAGTATAGCGTTTTGCATAGGTGAGACCACTGCCACAACGGCAAGATTGCACTTTAAAAAAGTAATCGTATCTGATGCAACAAGCATAGAAAGCACGATTGCAAAGGCGGTGAAAACATTGAAAGAAGAATCTAGAACTTAACTATCTAGAAAAACATAAAATTGTTCCCTCGAGCGCAGTCGAGAGGTTCATTATAAGAGTACAATTAAGTTCTCGACTGCGCTCGAACAGACCTAGAGATATGAGCATAAAAAACGACCTATTTTTAAGAGCACTTAAAGGAGAAACTGTAGACCGCCCACCAGTATGGATGATGCGTCAGGCTGGAAGATACCTTCCAGAATTTATGGAAATTAAAGCAAAGTATGACTTCTTTACACGCTGCCAGACTCCTGAGCTTGCGAGTGAGATTACTGTACAACCTATACGCCGTTATGGGATGGATGCAGCCATTTTATTTTCTGATATTCTAGTGATCCCTCAGGCAATGAATATTGAGGTAGAAATGAAGCCTAATGTAGGGCCGTGGTTACCTAACCCTATACGATCTGCAAAGGATGTGGAGCAAGTAATTGTTCCTGATATCGATGAGACGCTAGGCTATGTGATGGATGCCATTAAAATGACTAAGGAAAAACTCAATGACGAGATTCCGCTTATAGGTTTTGCAGGATCACCGTGGACGATACTATGTTATTGTGTACAAGGTCAAGGGTCAAAAAACTTTGACAAAGCAAAGGAATTTTGTTTTACACAACCGCTAGCAGCTCACGCTTTACTTCAAAAAATCACAGATACTACCATTGCTTACCTCAAGAAAAAGGTGGAAGCAGGTGTAAATGCTGTACAGGTTTTTGATAGCTGGGGAGGGATGCTTTCACCGGTAGATTATCAAGAATTCTCTTGGCAATACATACAGCAAATTATAGACGCTCTTAAAGATGAGGCGCCAATAATTGCTTTTGGGAAAGGATGCTGGTTTGCACTTGATAAAATGGCAAAGTCTGGAGCATCTGCACTGGGCGTAGATTGGACGTGCTCTGCACGCAACGCGCGCTACCTTACTGGTGGTAATATCACGCTGCAAGGTAACTTTGACCCTACTCGATTATTCTCACCTCCTAGCGAGATCAAGAGAATGGTGCACGAGATGATTAATGAATTTGGCAAAGACAAGTACATTGTAAATCTTGGTCACGGTATCTTACCTAACATTCCTATAGAAAATGCAGGTGCATTTATAGAAGCTGTAAAAGAGTATAAAGCATAATGAACGTCTGGGCTGTTGTCAAATCTATGGATTTTAAACAGCTGTGGAGCCTTTTTTGGCTCAGTGCACGCCATCCAAGATTTGTGATTCCTACCATTAAGGGGACTCGCAAAACGGTTGCTATTTGCAATGACTTGTATGGCGAGAAGCAGCATCTCAACGGCCCAGAAAATGCTTTTAGACACGCCTTGTGGAATATGCTTATCGTGCACCTTAGTGTGCAACGAGGCTTGCCGCTGCAGCGATCACTAGCGTGGACAAAACGTTTTACAGACTGGCACGAGGATTTTTCTCCTAACGCACCTTTAGAACGTGCGATGGACTTACATAACAACCGTGTGGGACGTGATCTTATCACAAGCCTTTGCGGGCAAGACGAAGAACAACTGGTGACACAACTGCTGGAGATGGTTCCGCTTTCACGAAAGCGTACTAGCCTAAAAGAAATCAAGCGTTGTGATACGATACTGGTTCACTTAGAGTGATAATTTAACCATATGTAACAGGCTATGGAGGGCAAAACAAATACTTTTGATTATAATTTCTAGTTATGAGAACATTCTACAATAAGCTGAGTTTACGATACACCGCACTTAAAAGGAGCTGGACGCCACAGCAAAATTTATTTTATGGTTTTCTCACGTATGTTTTAGTAGGAACTTTACTCCTGAGCTTGCCTTGGTTACAAAAGACGAGTGCTTCAATATTAGATCATCTTTTTATTGCAACCTCTGCAGTGAGTACTACGGGGCTGGTTACGATGTCTATTTTTGACTCATATAACATAGGAGGACAATTTGTTATAATGGCACTTTTCCAGCTGGGAGGTATAGGTTACTTGACCTTTACTACATTTATGCTGCTATCTACTACCCATAAAATAACACCCTGGCATAAAAGTATTCTCAATACAGAGTTTACATTACCCGTTACTATACGTATCAAAGACTTTTTAAAATCTGTAGTACTGTATACGGTAATAATGGAAGTTCTAGGCGCCATATTATTCTTTATTGCTTTTAAGTCAGATGGTATGGGAACGGGAGAGGCAATCTGGTCATCTATTTTTCATAGTATAAGTGCTTTTTGTACCGCTGGTTTTAGTCTTTTTAATAGTGGATTTACACCTTACGTAGATAATGGACTCATAAACTTTACCATATCAATGCTCGCTATTTGCGGTTCGCTAGGTTTTATAGTGATTACAGACGTGGGCTTATGGATAAAAAACAGAACACACTCGCTTAGCTTTACAACAAAGATTGTCACAATAGGTTCGCTTATACTTCTAGCTTTTGGATACCTGTTTTTTTACTTCTTAGAGCCGTCCATCTCAAGTTTGAGTGGGTCAGCTCGAGTGAGTGCTGCATTTTTTCAATCTATGACCGCGATGACTACAGTAGGTTTTAATACTGTTGACTTTGGTACTTTTATATTACCTATGCTACTAGTAACTATATTTTTGATGTACATAGGCGCCTCTCCTTCTGGTACGGCTGGAGGTATGAAAATTACCACACTTACTGCCGTATTTGCCATAATGCAAAGCCGACTCAAAGGATCTAAAAACATCACCTTCTTAGGAAAACGCATTCCTTATGAGCGACTATACGTAGCAACATCATCTTTTATATTTTATACAACACTTATTTTTGTAGGGACGTTTGTACTAACCTTCTCAGAAGATTTTGATTTTGAAAATATTTTATTTGAAGTTGCCTCTGCACTTGGTACTGTGGGTGTGAGTACTGGGATTACTGGAGATTTAAGCAGTATAGGTAAGATTATTATCATAATCCTTATGTTTATAGGTCGACTAGGTGTACTTACCTTTGGCCTCGCCATTTGGTCAAAAGGAATCACAAAGGAAGACAGAGAAATTCTCAAAGAAGATATAGCAGTATAATATGATAAAAGGCATCTTAAACGGACTACAAACGTATAAATCGTCTTTTGGGTTAATCTCAAAGTTGGGGCTTTGGAAGTATTTTGCCATCCCCATGGTTATCAGTCTTATTACTGCCTCGATGATTGCGGCATCTGCCTGGGGCTTTTCTGATAATATAGGGCACTGGGTAGAGCAAATCTGGCCCTGGGAAACGGGAAGACACGCCTTTTTTATTTTTGCAGAGATTGTGAGTGCACTGCTTATCATTGCCATAGGTCTTATTTTATATAAGCACATTATTATGGCACTAAGTGCGCCATTTATGAGCCCAGTTTCAGAAAAAATAGAGGCTCACCTTAAAGGAGAAAATCACACCCACAGAGACACCTCAAATACTGAACAACTTATACGAGGTATACGCATAAACGTGCGTAACTTGGGACTAGAATTGCTTATCACGCTACCTATCTTACTGCTCAATTTTATCCCAATTATAGGAAGTATTGCTGCCACTATTTTACTATTTCTTACACAAGCTTACTACGCAGGTTTTGGTAATATGGACTATACACTAGAACGTCATTTTAAGTATAGAGAAAGCGTAGATTTTATAAAAAGAAACAAGGGTCAAGCCATAGGTAACGGTATTGTATTTATGCTGTTTCTTATCATCCCACTTGTGGGAATTATACTCGTTTTACCCATATCTGTAACTGCAGCAACGGTGCAAACCATAAAATTGCTTGACAAGGACCATCACACTAGCCTGACTGCATAGGTCACCACCTAAAAAAACATATAATGAAAGATCAATTTGTAAACTACATACTAAATCTTCAAGATCTAATTACTGCCACACTAGAGCAACTAGATGGTAAGGCCAGCTTTCAAGAAGATAACTGGAAACGTCCAGAAGGTGGTGGTGGTCGCACGCGCGTCATTGAAAACGGCAATATCTTCGAAAAAGGCGGTGTAAACACTTCACAAGTTCACGGCGAACTTCCGAAGGCGATGCAACAATATTTTGGCGTAGAAGATGCAAATTTCTTTGCCTGCGGCCTATCACTGGTCTTGCACCCTACAAGCCCAATGGTGCCTACGGTACACGCAAACTGGCGTTACTTTGAGATGTATGATAAAGAAGGAAACATTGTAGACCAATGGTTTGGTGGAGGGCAAGACCTCACTCCTTATTACCTTTTTGATGAAGATGCTACTCATTTTCACCAGACGTGCAAAACTGCTTGCGATAAACATGATGCAGACTTTTATCCTAAATATAAAGCACGTTGTGATGAGTATTTTTACAACGCACACCGTAATGAAGGTCGCGGTATAGGAGGCTTGTTTTTTGATTATTGCAAAGCTACCGAAGAGCGTTCTATGCAAGACTGGTACAATTTTGTAACCACTGTGGGCGACAGTTTCTTAGAGGCGTATGTCCCTATTGTGGAGCGTAGAAAAGACACCGCTTTTGCGAAAGAACAAAAAGACTGGCAAGAAGTACGCCGTGGTCGTTACGTAGAATTTAACCTCGTACACGATAAAGGAACCCTTTTTGGTCTAAAAACAAATGGCCGTATTGAAAGTATCTTAATGAGCCTACCACCCGTAGTACAGTGGAAATATGATCACCACCCAGCACCAGGAAGCGAGGAAGAACGATTAATTAAAGTGTTGCAGGAGCCGAAGGAGTGGGTTTCTTAAACACCGAAACTACTTATTGGTCATAAATTACCGTGTGTGACTTATGACCAATGAATCTTCACTTTTTCGCGAAAGCGAAAAACCTCTTACCTCCAGATAGCACAAGTCTTGGTCTTAAGACCATTCTCGGTATTCAAGTAATGAAAACGTGCTTTAAGTAATTGCTTCCTGCCGTCTCGTGTTCTTGTAAAAGTCAGTCGTGCGTCATCACTCACAAAAATCTCCCAGTACTTGAAAAACAAGGCAGCATCTTTCTTACTGGCTGTAAATATAGACGGGACGCTGTAGTAATTTGCAAGTCCAAATTTCTCTTGAAACCAACCGGACTGCTCAATCATATAGCGTGCATTATATACGGGTTCTAGAAGTTCTTGCAGGCAGGTTACAAAAAGTATTTCCTCCTTTGCGGTGGCGCCTGTGAGAAAACAAGCAATCTCCCCATTAGGTAAATACTCTACGCCGAGCTTCATTTGCTGTAGTTGGGTGGTGATTAATAATTGCTCACGCAGTGACTTTAATACTACTTGCCCCATTTTATACACTTGCTTATCGATACGACCAAATTTAAGGTACTTCACGATAGCCTTATATGTTTTGGGCGCCAGTACGAGCACAATAGAACCTAAGGTGGCATATATAAAAAACAGCATTCCTTTAGAAAAATAGCTTCCTACATTATTAATTATCACCTCTGGAATGGTCATAGTAATAACAGCTCCTAGCTGCAAGAAACTATATTTTACAGCATCTTTGTAATAGACCTTTTGCGTTTCGGCTTCTTTCTTCTTGCTACTTGGGCTAAAATCAAACTTTAGTTCTCGCACAAGTAGCTTTCCAGTCCCTATAGCTTTATTCCAGCGCTCTTTAATATGGCTTCTGTTTACTGCTAGCTGGAGCATTTTTTCATTAATCGTCTCCTTGTTGATTGTGGTTGTAGGCAGTGCAAACCGGTCGGCGCCATTTTCTATAAAAGGATCATTTTCTAGAGAGACTCCGCAAAAGGCGTCAAAACGTTTTACAAGTTTTGCCACATCTTCACCACCACCATCAATGGTAGGATCTATACACGCAAGGTGCCAGATAGAAGCTACTTTATCTGGATTACCAGATTGCACGCGTATCGCACGACCGCGCATCTGGTTAGACATCACAAAAGAACTCACGTAGGAACCAAGTACCAATGTATTAATAGCGGGAGCATCCCATCCTTCTCCTAGCAAGGCAGCGGTGCCTACCAGAATTTGTATGTGACCATCTGTAAATAACTGAGTAATTACACTCACAATAATGCTCTTTGCTCGTTCCTTTGTTTTTACAATGATAAACTCCGTTCCATCAAGAGGTGTAATGGTATAATCATCATTAGAAAGTACTTTGATGATTTCGCTTTCTAAGCGTTTATGCACAATAACAAGTGTACCCGTGAGAACAGCTAGTTTTTCTAATTTGCTTACTCCGTGTAAATCTTCAGTTTTTTTTGATAGTGAATGTCGCAGGTGATGAAAAATTGGAACAACACCAAGTTTATTTACATCTGCCAGATCATCGTTTACGCTTTCTAAGAATTCCTTGCGTACATAATCCGTGAGGATTACTGCACGTAGATCTTCACCCATTCCTTGGGATTCAAAATCTATAATCTCGCAAATACTTTTAAGCTTATTAGGACTTTGCGCAAGTGATTTATAAAGCTGGCGCTCTCCTTTAAAGTTCACCCGGTTATTGTCAAAGGCACCTACCCTACGCAACTGCTTTTCTACATCCAGCAGCATCTCTTCGTCTTCTATAAATAGTTCTCTATCTGTAACGAGTATAGGTTGTAATAATCGCTCTGCCCATTCTTGATTAAAAAGTGGCAATTGAGCTTTCTCGGTGTCTACTCCTAGTACCTCTATTTTCTCTTTTGGAATCTCATGACCACGTGCTTGAAGATATACGAGAATGGCAACGTAAAAATCTGGTTTTTCATAGATAGGATCAAGTAATCCATCTGTCAAAGTATACAAAGTATGTTCTAAAACGAACGTTCCAAAGTTATCATTTTCTACTAACGAATCAATGAAAACCTTTGATTTTACTCGGTACTTGAGAATGTATTGAATTTGTGCTTCGTCTGGTTCGGAGAAATAAATGTAATCTTGATGCGCGCATAGATTTCCTTCTCTTACTAATTCTGGAACGCTTATTTCAATATCTATCGGGCCGCATAATTGGAAATATTTGGCTATTTCTCGTTGCTCACTATCATAAGGTGGTGTGGCGGTCAACGCAGTGAGTGTTCCCTCTAGTTTTTTGAGGGCAAAAAGTGGTTTCCACCACTCGTTTTTAAGGTGATGTGCTTCATCTAATACAATATGTTTGATGCCCGCTTCCGCGAAAAAAGCTACCAGCCGACTCATATCACCTTCCATTTCATTTTTTGAAAAAGCATGTAATGATTGGTAAGTTGCAAAAGTGATGTGTGCAGGCTCTTTTATATTTCGCGAAAGCGGAATAGTACAATCTTCCTCGCTCACAAAGCACTCAAACATACGTTGTTCCCACTGGTTTCTGATTGTAATTGTAGGTGCAAGCACAAGCGTTTTCTCATTTACACGGCGCATCATCTCGAGCCCAAGCACTGTTTTACCAGACCCTGGAGGTGCAACTACATGCAAATGATTATCTAAAGCATGACTTTTAAAATCCTTTAAAAATCGCTCCTGATAGGTGCGCCACGGGTATATGAAATGAAAGGCTTCTTTAAGCAAAGGGAGTGGTAAATTAATTGGTAAATTTGTTTAAATATAAGGCACACAATTCGAAGTACGAACGACTATTTGTAAAAGAGTTGTGACCACCTAACTAGACGATTATAAATCTATATACCTCTTTTTATGCTACGCAGAAATCGCAGACTACGCACCTCAGAAGCTATACGCTCACTAGTGCGCGAGACATACATCACTCCTAATGATTTTATTGTACCACTCTTTGTTGTGGAAGGAAAAGGTGTAAAAGAAGAAATAAACTCTATGCCTGGATATTATAGGTATAGCCTTGAACTCATAGAAAAAGAAGTTAAAGAGTTGTGGTCAATGGGATTAAAATCTGTATTGCTTTTTGTAAAAGTGCCAGACAACCTTAAAGACAACTCTGGAACAGAAGCACTCAATAGTGACGGGCTCATGCAACGTGCTATTAAAACAGTAAAAAATGCATGCCCAGAAATGGTAGTGATGACAGATGTGGCACTAGATCCTTATTCTTCTTTTGGCCACGATGGGATTGTAGGTAACGGAGAGATAATAAATGATGATACCGCCGCTGTTCTTGCCGAAATGGGATTAAGCCACGCTCGCGCTGGTGCAGATATTCTCGCGCCAAGTGATATGATGGACGGTCGTATTTTTGAAATGCGCACATTGCTAGAAGATGAAGGTTTTTATAACACTGGCATTATGAGCTATAGTGCAAAGTATGCAAGTTCCTTTTATGGCCCTTTCCGTGATGCACTGGATAGTGCCCCTGTTGATCTCAAAGATGTTCCAAAGGATAAGAAAACATATCAGATGGACTTTGCAAATCGTGATGAGGCGATTAAAGAAACGCTCATGGATATAGAAGAAGGGGCAGATATCGTGATGGTAAAACCAGGATTATGCTACCTAGATATTGTGCGTGATTTGCGAGAAGCAGTAAATGTGCCTATTGCCGTATATCAAGTGAGTGGTGAGTATGCAATGCTCAAAGCCGCTGCCGAAAAAGGTTGGTTAGATCACGATAGCGTGATGATGGAACAAGTAATTGCCATTAAACGTGCAGGGGCAACTATGATGGCAAGTTACTTTGCAAAGGATGTCGTGAAGTTGATAAGTTAATTTGTAGGAGTAAGAACGTAATTTTATGAACTACCATCTCGCTCAAGTTAACGTTGCCCGCATGAAAGGGGTCTCCATAAATGATCCAGAGATGAAGGATTTTAGAGACCATACAGATGAGGTAAATACACTTGCAGAGCAATCTAAAGGTTTTGTGTGGCGGGATGTTTTTGATGAGAATGCCACACCTCAACCCAATGCCCTAGCCGATGAGCAAGTGCTTATAAATTTCTCTATATGGGAGGATGTAGAGTCGCTTAGAACCTATACTTACACGACGTTCCATACAGCCATTATGAAACGCCAGAAGGAATGGTTTCAAAAGTATGGTGAAGCACATTATGCGCTATGGTGGATAGAAGCCGGAACCACTCCCACAGAAAAAGAAGCTATCGAACGACTAGAATATCTCCAAAAAAATGGCACTAGTGCCCATGCGTTTACTTTTAAAGAAGTTTTTGAAAAGCCTGTGTAAACTTTCCGCTTGCGCGAAAAAATGAGTTTCTAGAAAGAAAAATGCTTTTCAATATGGGCTCGTGCTTCTCTTAGATCTGAAAAGAGTGCATCTGCTCTTTGTAGTCTTTTATGTTGTGTGGTATCATGTTGTACTATCAAACACTGCAATCCTGCGTCTTTTGCAGAAGTCATACCGCTGTGTGTATCTTCTATGGCGATACAATTTTCTGACTGGAGTCCTAAATCACTAAGTGCTTTGAGGTAAGATTCTGGACTAGGTTTAGTGTCCTTTACATCTGAGGAAGTCACTGTAATCTCAAAAAAGTGTGCAAGATCTTCCTTGCCAAAAATAATATCTACCATCTCACGATCACTTCCTGTGACAAGTGCTAGGGTGATTCCCTTATCTTTATAATAATTGAGCGTCTCTATTGCATGAGGCATAAATGCAACTGGTGAGTTACGGAGGTTTTTATAAGACAGCGCTTCTTTTTTCTTAAGCGTTTCTTCAAAGGGAATATCAAGATTGTGCTCCTTAATGATTTGCTCCAAGGCATAATATGCAGGCTTTCCTGCCATGGTTTCTGCATATTCTTCCCAAGAATATTGGATATTAAACGGCTCCAACAACTCATTAAATGCATCAAAATGAAGCGACTCTGAGTTTACTAAAGTTCCGTCAAAATCAAAAAGTACTGCCTTTAATTCTTGCTTTTTCATATCTAATTATAAGAGATGCGAACCTACCCAAAAATCAAGGGTTTGGTCTTAAATTATTGTTATGATTTAGGACTGGTATGATTAATTACGCTTTCGCGAAAGCGTGCCTACATATAAAGTACGTCTAACACCGCTAAAGTATCGTCGCTTTTTCCCTACATTTACATAAAACAATCACTTTATTATGGGTCAATTACTGTTGTGGGCAACTATATCAATCTTTTTTTCATTCTTGTGTTCTATACTTGAAGCTGTACTTCTAAGTGTGACACCTACTTTTATAAACATCAAGAAAAACGAAGGAAAAGCCTATGCCGAAACTCTTGAAGAACTTAAAAAAGATGTAGATAAACCACTTATTGCAATCCTTACCTTAAACACACTTGCCCATACTGTAGGTGCAATGATGGTAGGTACTGTTGCTGCAGATTTGTATCCAGAATTTATTATTAACCTTGGATTTACAGAGATTAACTTTCTTGGTTTTGTATCTGCACTTATGACGTTGCTTATTTTAATTGCAAGTGAGATTATACCTAAAACTATAGGTGCAAAATTCTGGAAGTCTCTTGCAAATTTCTCTGCAAAGACGCTCACAATTATGGTGGCCAGTTTAAAATACACCGGTATTTTATGGTTACTACAGCTTTTTACGCGTATGGTAGGTGGTGGCGGTCACCACGAGAGCGTGTTGAGCCGTGAGGACTTTACTGCAATGGCACAAATGGCAGGTGAAGATGGTGTTTTTGAAGAAAGCGAATCAAAAATACTTAACAACCTTCTTACATTTAAAGAGGTGCTTACTAAAGATATTATGACGCCTCGCACCGTGATAAAAATGGCAGACGCATCAACCACCGTTGCCGACTTTTTTGCTGAGAATCAATCATTACGTTTTTCTCGTATTCCTATTTTTGAAGGAACAAGAGATCATATCACAGGTATTGTTTTAAAAAGCGAAGTGTATCGTGAGATGGCTTTAGACAAACATTCAACTACTTTAAAGGAGATAGAACGTCCTATTCTTGTTACAAAACGCAATCTGCCTATTCCAGATCTATTTGATCAGCTTATTTCTACTAAAAACCATATAGCACTAGTAGTAGACGAGTATGGAACTATGAGCGGTCTTGTTACTATGGAAGACGTTATTGAAACTTTATTAGGACTAGAAATCATGGATGAAAGCGACAACGTGGCCGACTTGCAAACACTAGCTCGAAAAAACTGGCAAAAGCGTGCAAAAACCTTAGGTCTTTATGATGACAAGAACTCAGAAAACACACCTTCTGGCTCGTAGCTTAACCCGTAAATTACTCACTCGCAGAAGCTATTGCTTGTGATTTTTTATTTTTAATATTGCGCAATATGACGCTCAAGAATTGAGATACATCATAAGGCTTTACTAGTATGTCATCCATACCAGCTTTGTAGATTTTATGACGTATCTCATCAATCTCTACGGCTGTAAGTGCGACTATTGGTATACTCGTATCAAATTTTCTAATATCCTTAGTTGCCTCGATACCATCTTTTTTAGGCATGTGAATGTCCATAAGAATTAAGTCATACATTCCGTTTTGAACCATGCTTACTGCCTCTATACCATCGCTAGCGAGATCGCATGAAAACCCTTTATTTTCAAGTAGTTTTTGAGTAATCTTTTGATTAATACGGTTATCATCTACCACTAAGAGATGTGTTCCCTGAAGCGTGTGTATACTCTCTATTGTATCAATTTGTTTTTGCTCTACAGAAGCTATTCCCGTGGCTTTCTCTAGGTTAATTACAAATGAGAAAGTTGCTCCATTTCCTTCTTCGCTTACTAACGTAATATCGCTATCGTAAAGCGCTAGTAGTTTCTTCACAATAGGTAAACCTAAACCAGTACCTTGATAATTGTAGTTTTTATTTTCTACCTGAGAGAATTCTTCAAAAATACTTTGCTGGCTATTTTTTGGAATTCCCATCCCATCATCTTCTATGCTAAATGCTGTTCTATATAGCCCATCTGCGGTAATAGACTCCTTTTTTATACGAACCCATATATTTCCATTTTCATTAAATTTAATGGCATTCCCTATGAGATTCATTAAAATTTGAGAAAGCCTTACTGAGTCTCCTACAAGTTGGTTAGGAAGGTCTTTATCAATCTCTAAATGTAATTTATTATTATTTTGCTCTAGACTAAATTCAAATGAATGCGTGATACTCCTTAAAAGTGTATTAAGTTTAAAAGGTGTATGCTCGAGCTTAATATTTTTTGCTTCCATTTTACTCATAAGAAGCACATCGTTAATGAGTGCGAGCAGATAATCTGCCGAGAATTTAAGCGATCTCAAATCATGCCTATGCTTGTTTACCTCTGTATCTTCAAGTAGGATTGATGCAATCCCTATCACTCCATAAAGCGGTGTACGCAGCTCATGGCTAATTGTTGAGAAGAATTGAGTTTTAAGTTTAGAAAGTTCTTCGGCGTCGTTTTTTGCTTTTTCTAGTTGCTTATTTTTTTCGCGTAAGCGTAATAAGTTTTGCTTGCGTGCTCGATACAATGTGAAAATTATAAAAAGCGCCACAAGTAGTATGGATGAAGCAAAAAGAAGCGCCGTTGTAGTTTTGAGCGAACTCTCGGCTACTTGATCCAATAATTCTTTTTCTTTTGTGGCTATCTCAAGGTCACGTTCATTTTCTCGAGAGTAAAACTGTGCGCTTGCAACCTGCAATTCCTTCTGGCTTTCATTTTTAAAAACTTCATTTGCTAGTTGTAACTGACGTTGTGAGTGGTAGTATGCTGCCTCAAAATTTTTATTGCTTTCATAAAATTTTGCAAGTTGCTTTTGAGCTTCCTCCTCTTCGGCAACTAGGCCTTCTGAAAAACTGATTTCTATCGCTTCCATAAAAGCATCTTCGGCGAGCGTTTCTTGTTTACTACTAGTGTAATATCTTCCTAGTAATGTGAGCACTCTTGCGCGGCTTTTACGGTCTAAGGAATCTCTTAAACTTGCAAATTTAGCTTGCATTAAAGCAGGGTATGCTTCGTCAAAATTTTCTTGCTTTAAGTACAGTGTAGCGAGGTTTATACGCGCGCCAAGTGACTTATCTGAGCCATCAAGTTTTTCTATTAACTGGATATTTTTCTGCAAGTAGTTAATCGCCTTGTCTTGATACCCCTCAGAAGATGCGTATAACTTTCCTAAATCATTGTAAGAAGATGCTAGTAGTGTATCATTTTTAAGTTCTTGTGCTATCACAAGCGCTTTTTCAAAAACATCTCGTGATTTTACCGTGTCTTGCAATGATAAATACACGGCGCCTAGAATGGAGTAACCACTATACTGCTTGTTTTTATCATCTTGCTTTTGTGCTCTTTTTAGAACATCATCTAGCGTCTGGATAGCGCTTTTATACTCCTGATTCTGCAATTGAATAGCAGCGAGATCTAATGTAATACTCTGATAATTTTCTATGTCTTGAGACGGCGTTTGTGCCATCATTATTAAAGAAAATAAGCTAAAAACCAGATAAGTAAGGTGTTGCGCGAGCCGCATATGTAGATATTATAATCCATAAAAGTACTGATTGGCAGTAAGATAAACAACACCTTAATTGGTATATTTGAGATAATGGAACACGCAATTATAGCCACACCTATAGGATTATTAGAGTTAAAAGCCTCTAGCGATGGCCTGAGTTCTGTATTATTTATAGAAACAGATGCATTACCCACTACGATAATTCCAAAAGCACTTGATGATGCTGTCGCCCAAATTCTAGAATACTTTGCGAGAGAACGCACTACTTTTTCCCTCAAGCTCAATCCGTCAGGTACAGATTTTCAACGTCGAGTTTGGAGAGAGTTAGAGGCTATACCATTTGGAAAAACAACCTCGTATCTAGCTATGGCAAAACAGCTAGGCGACCCTAAAGTAATACGTGCAGCAGCAAGCGCAAATGGTAAGAACCCCCTTTCTATAATCATTCCTTGTCATCGCGTGATAGGCAGCGATGGCTCTCTAACGGGTTATGCTGGCGGATTATATCGTAAAAAATGGCTGCTTGAACACGAAAGTCCCGTTACTCAGGGTTCGTTGTTTTGAAGTAAAGGTTTCAATCTCGCTTTCGCGAAAGCAAAAAAAATTGACATTTGCCTACCTAAAATAATCTTTCGAATAACCTAATTACAAATATCAAAACACACAAATCGCTGTCAATTAGCATTTTATTGTATTTTAACGTCATTAAATAAGATTTTAGGCTTGAAAATAACCGAATAAACAAATGATAGATACGTTACAACTAGAACATATCCTTTTTTTGGATATTGAGACAGTACCTCAACATCAAGATTTTTCTGATCTAGACGATGTAGAAAAGGCACTTTACGCAGATAAGACAAAATACCTGCGTAAAGATGAGCATACTCCAGAGACTTTTTATGAACGCGCTGGCATTTGGGCAGAGTTTGGAAAAATCGTGTGTATTTCTGTAGGTTATTTTAACGCTAGTGTAGCAGGCAAGAGATTTAGAACCACCTCTTTTGCTGGAGATGATGAATCAATTCTCCTCAATGATTTTAAAACCCTACTAGAAACACATTTTAATGGCAAGCAGCATCTTCTTTGTGCTCATAATGGTAAGGAGTTTGACTTTCCATATATCGCTCGTAGGATGATTATAAATGGCATTACATTACCTCATAAGCTTAACCTCTTTGGAAAAAAACCTTGGGAGATACCTCACATTGATACCTTAGACTTATGGAAGTTTGGAGATTACAAACACTACACCTCCTTAAAACTGCTCACAAAAATACTCGGCATCCCTTCTCCTAAGGACGATATAGACGGCAGCCAAGTAAGGGCAGTCTACTACGAAGAAAAGGATATAAAACGTATTGTAGTATATTGTGAAAAAGACACCGTTGCTGTTGCTCAAATTGTATTGAGACTGCGCAACGAGAAACTACTCGAAGAGAGTGAAATCATTTCTGTATAACTAGTTACTACTCATCATGAAGGTAAAACATATTTTAACCATATTTATTTTAGGTCTTATCTGCACTGTGTTAGGTGCGCTATTTAAGGTTATGCACTGGCCTTTAGCACCAGAATTATTAAGTGGCGGCACGTTTTTACAAGTTATCGCTGGGATTATAGGTATCTGGAAAATATATACTACAGAAGAATTTAAGAAATTTCTTAATAAGTAATAATGTTGTCTTATTAAGCTGAGTACGCTTTCGCGAAAGCGTAATTATTCACAAAGAAAAATCCCGATATCAAATTGATATCGGGATTTTTATGATCCACTACATTAAGAAACAAATACTATTTCTTAATAAAACGTTTTACCATTTTTGTAGTTGCTGTTTCCACTTCAAGAATATAAACACCAGTCTCTAATCTTGAAACATCAAGTGTGTTTTCAAAATTACCTTTGTGTACTACCTGACCTAATAGATTATAGATAGTCACGGCGGTTGCTTCTGTACCGTTTAAGTTAATTGAAAGTTCTCCACGAGTTACAGGATTAGGGAATATGGAGAATTCTCCACTTCCTGATGCTTCGGTTAGACTGCTCTGAGCATCATTTGCTCCAAATCCAGCACTACTTACCACATTTACAATATAATCCTCTACTTCTCCATACTGGAAGCTCTCACAAGCTGTAGGGATCCCGTTATACTTCATAGAAACTCTCATTCTCGTTGCTCCTTGAGATGCTCCAGAAGGCACGCTAAATGTTCCCGTAATAGGAGTAGCAGATGTTGCAGCTCTCGTGTATACGGTTTCTCCTGCATCTGTAAAATCTCCATCACGGTTCCAGTCTACAAATACTGCATACCCTTCATTATATACAGTTCCAGTCCATCTTGGAGTAATTGTGATTGTATTACTACTTCCTAGTGTTGTAGAAAGGTTTGTAAAATCTCCATAACCTCCAGCGGATGCTCCGGTTGCATTATTAATGCTTCCAATCTGTACACGTTGTATGTACTCGTCACTAACACTATTTCCGTTTGATGCACAGTATCCAGATGGTGCACCTGTATCACCTCCGCCAGCTCCGGTAGATAGTGCTACATTATCTATAGCAACATCAGATTCCCATGTACCACCAGTAATACGGTTGAAACGTAATTGCACTGTCCCGCCAGTGTATCCATCAAGATTGATTGTTACTGCATTCCACTGGTTACCTTGGTTTCCAGTTTGGTTCCATAGGCTTGTCCATGTCGTTCCTCCATCTGCACTTGCTTCAAGATCTATACGGCCACCGTCTGTAGATCCAAACATGTGATAATCAAATGTAAAGTTTGCTTCTGTTTCTCCTGTTAGATCAAAACAAGGTGAGTTTATAATCGCTCTTTTGTTAGGGAAACCTGCTCCATTACCTGACGCTTCTACATATAAGTAGAAAGATCCATCTGCTCCAGAACTTGGACCCGTATTATTAGATGGCGTTCCTGACGCATCACGTGTCCAGTTTATATCATCTCCTGTAGCTTGTGACCACTGACCTAGTCCTGACTCAAAACTCTCACTATATGGAGCACTTGCTGTACCTACACATCCACTAGGTGGTGCAGTAGTTTCTGTTGTCGCAGTTACGGTATTGCTATTTCCTGAGATATTACCTGCTTCATCTTTGGCGCGAACCGTAAATTGATAGGTAGTTCCTTCTACTAAACCTGTAATATTTGCCGAAGTAGCTGTTACTTCTCCTAGGTTATTAGTTCCTTGGAACACGTCATATGCTGTTACTGCTACATTATCTGTAGCTGCGGTCCATGATAAGGCTACAGATGTTGTAGTAACATCTGTTACTGCAAGATTAGTAGGCGCGGTAGGTGCTTGAGTATCTGCCGGAGCAGTACCATCAATTGCAAAGCCGTCAATAGCAATATCACCTTGCCAAGAAGTTCCAGTAGTAGCACGGAAACGCAATTGCGTCGCTCCATCATAAGCCGCAAGACTTACTGTTGCATCAAGCCATGCCGCTCCTTTATCTCCTGATTGTACCCATAATTCATCCCAAGTTTGAGAAGTATCATCTCTTGCTTCAAGACGCACAGTTCCTACAGCATTACCTGTCATTTGATAACTAAATGTCGCCTCTGCTGCGCTTACACTTGATAGGTCAAAACAAGGAGAATTTAAAATAGCTGTTTTTGTTGGAAACCCTGCTCCGTCCCCAGATGCTTCTACATAAATGTAAAATGATCCTTCATTTGCAGCTGCTGGTCCCGTATCACTAGATGGTGTTCCAGAAGAGTTTACTGTCCAGTCAATATTATCAGAAGTATCTTGAGACCAAGATCCTATGGTATTTTCAAAACCTTCTGCATAAGGGAAGGCTGCTACTGTAGCACTACAAGATACTGGTGCTGGTGGTCCAGAACATCCACTCGCGAATGATGTAACTTGGTCAGTTTTAGTATTTGTTCCTCCATTACTATTTTCAACAGCATCTACACCTACTCCACGTCTAGCAAAAGCATCCCATATCAAACAGTTGTATTGACCTCCATAAAGATCTTGATCTGCTTGAAGAATTCCATTACGACCAGAAACATACCCTGGATTATTAGCTGTATTTTTAAGTCCCTCTATTACAAGTGACATTGCAATATTATTACCACCATTACCACTGTATTGATTAGGATCATACCCTTTCTCATCTATTAAATCCCAAGTCATATCCCAAAGGATTGTAGCAAATCCGTATCCTACTCCGTGTGGAGCTACTAGATTAGGTACATCATTATAAGTTGTTCCATTTACAGCAAGATCTGTAGAATATCTCGTAGGGCGTATTCCTGGACCAGTTGTAGGTTGTGCTATTGCATAGGTTCCTACTCCTCTAGCAGTATCTCTCGTATCTCCTGGACGTATAGTCATTACCATACCTAGCCAGTCTGACCATCCTTCACCCATTTGCTCAGATCCACCAAGAGCATTAGTACCAGGACCTCCTACGAGACGTGTAGAAATACCATGACCGTACTCATGTGCAATAATTACGTTATCAAAATCACCATCACGGGTAGGATTTGTGAATAAAAACATTTGCATTCTAGGGTTTTGACCATCTGGTGGAGTTGCAAAGTTTGCATTATTACTATCACTACCGTCTTGAGCATCTGCATTTACAGAATCACTTCCCGCACCACCTTTACCATAGTTATTCTCTTGAAAATTACCTGCTGCCTCTGTAAATCCATATTGGTACCATACATCATGCATGATATTATTCCAGTAAAATAAGTTTGTAGTAGCTGCTGGTAAGAAAGTAGATGGAGTGTTATTTAAATTAAGGCTAAAGTCAAAATTAAGAGCACTTCCTCCATTAGGACTTGTACCTGTTCCATTATTACCATTAGTATCATCTTGCGCAAGTACATTATTACCACGCGTTGTTGTAAACTCTGCACCAGCAGATCCGTTTGTGTCGTGCCATCCATAAGGAGAAGCATTAGCATTTGCTGGATCTGTTACTACCACACGATTACCGTGACTAGGACTTTCAACCCCTAGCGGGAAAACATTATAAGAACCTCCTCCTACTGCAGCAGCTGCATAAGTAGCTTCTGTTGCTTTAACTGGTCCATAATTTACTACTTCTGGCTCTTCTGTAGTTGTATGACCATGCTCTTTATGATTAGGATCTTCAAAAGAACAAGAAATTACCCAGTCTGTAGTTTTAAGAATTTCCCCTGTAGATGCATCTACATTTACATTCCACCAGTGCTGGGCATCAAGTTGATAAAGAGATACATTCCAAGTGAGATGCATCTTATCACCTATTGCTAGGTATGTTTTTTCTACCTTAATTGGCTCAAGGCTTATTCCAGAGTTTGCATATTCAAGAAGGTTACCAGAAGATTTTGTAACTCCTAGATTGCTTGGTGTCTTAAGACTATGAGCATTTACAACCTTCAAGATTGCGTTTTCTGGCGTTAATGAAAGTGATGCTCCAGCTGCTTTTTGAGCAACATCCTTTGCAAACTGGTTGATCTCGTAGGTTACTTTACCATCTCTTACGGTGAGTTTGTATGTTCCGTTTTGTACTGGAATACCTTGATACATTTGTTTTACATAAACGTGCTGTATTTCAGGATTAAGAGAAGGTACGATATCTGTAATCTTCCATTGAGCAACGTCTGTAGACTTTAAGCCAACTTCTTCCGCATTGCTACTTAGATAATTTTGGACGATTCCGTCCACACTGGTCTGTGCATAAACGGTGGTTCCTAATAGAAAAGTCATTAGGAAAAAGGAGTAGATTTTCTTCATACTGTAGTTTTAAATTAATTATAGGGAAATCTTAATAAAATATATTTTATAGCAAAAAATTGGCTAAAACTATATGCTTACCTAGTAAATGACGTCATTTCATTAAAGAAATCATAATCTTTTCGATGAACTACACAAAATTTTTTAAGATTTTTTTAAGAAATACGGTTTGTATGAAGAACTGAATGAATCCTTAAACAAGAACTAGATGTTTTCTATACCCGAATGGATTTAATAATGTTTTGAAATACTATGACAATCCCTAATCATAAAAAGTCTCAAATCATGCTCGCTTTTGTGCTAAAAATTGCGATGAGTCCTTATAAAAACAGACCGTAAGAAATCGTATTTTTGAAGTATGCAGCCACAAAAAATCCTTACTGTAAACCAACTATCTATATCCTTTAAACAGCAAGGAGAAGTACAAGAAGTAATACATAATATTTCGTTTGATCTTTATAAAAATGAAATTCTGGCCATTGTGGGTGAGTCCGGATCCGGAAAGAGTGTGTCATCACTTGCTATTCTAGGACTTTTACCTAAGAAAAATACGCTTATTGAGGGCTCCATCGTTTTTGAAAATCAATCATTGCTAGAAACGAAAGAAAAGGATTTTCAGAAAATACGAGGTAATGAAATCTCCATGATTTTTCAAGAGCCTATGAGTAGTCTCAATCCGTCAATGCGATGCGGTGAGCAAGTAGTAGAAATTCTTTTACAACATACTTCACTCAACCGAAAATCTGCCAAAGAAGAAACGCTGCGCTTATTTGAAAAGGTGAAACTACCTACTGTAGAGAAGATTTATAGCGCCTATCCTCATGAGATTTCTGGAGGTCAAAAACAGCGCGTAATGATTGCGATGGCTATCGCTTGTAAACCTAAAATCCTGATTGCAGATGAGCCCACTACTGCCCTAGATGTTACCGTTCAGCAAGAGATTATAGTATTACTTAAGGAATTGCAGTTAGAAAATCAGATGAGTATTATTTTCATTTCTCACGACCTTTCCTTGGTAAGCGAGATAGCAGACAGAGTTGCTGTAATGTACAAGGGAGATATTGTTGAGTACGCTTTCGCGAAAGCGTTATTTTCAAATCCACAACATGAGTACACAAAAGCATTATTAAGTGCGAGACCGTCTCTAGATGAGCGCCTTAAAATGTTACCCACTATAAAAGATTACCTAGATAAAAAACCACTATCTGAAGCCGAAACAACATCCGAAAGAGCCGAACATCTAAAAAATCTGTATGCACAGCCACCTTTACTAGAGGTTATTAATGTAGAAAAAACATACTTTTCTAGTGCCGGCATCTTCGCTGAAGATATTGCCTTTAAAGCTGTAGATGATGTTTCATTTTCCATTTATGAAGGAGAAACCTTAGGTCTTGTAGGCGAGTCTGGTTGTGGTAAATCTACCCTGGGAAATGCCATCTTGCAATTAGATAAAGCGACTGCAGGAACCATTTTGTACAAAGGAATGGCTATTAATGAAATGCGTGGAGCAGCACTGAGAAGTTTAAGAAAGGAAATACAAATCATTTTTCAAGATCCCTTTGCCTCTCTCAATCCAAGGCTTACTGTAGGCCAGGCTATCATAGAGCCTATGGAAGTCCATAAACTTTATGATTCTAAAGCTATGAGAAAAAAGCGCGTGCTAGAATTGTTAGAACGAGTGGGTCTAGAAGCATCGCATTATGATCGTTATCCTCATGAGTTTTCTGGGGGGCAGCGACAACGCATAGGGATTGCTCGTACTATTGCCGTAAATCCTAAATTAATTATTTGTGATGAGTCTGTAAGTGCGCTAGATATATCTGTACAAGCACAAGTACTTAATTTACTTAATGAACTTAAGAAAGATTTTGGCTTTACCTACATTTTTATATCGCATGATCTTGCGGTAGTAAAATACATGTCTGATCAGCTAGTGATTATGAATAAAGGTAAAATAGAAGAAATGGGTGATGCAGATCATATTTATGAGCATCCAGAAAAGGAGTATACTCAAAGACTTATTCATGCCATTCCAAAAGGAATGTAAGGGTTACTAGATCATAAATAGAAATACCTTCTTTGCTAGCCTAGCACAATTTGTAGTAAAATCTGCAGCATGTTTTACACCAGAGACAAATGATCTCGTGGAGTTTGTTATTTTTTCCATAGTAGGGATGAAAAGCAAATGAGGTTTAAAACAAAATCCGCAGGGCTCCCCCCGCGGATTTCTAACAAATCATAACTTAAAACACTCTTATACGTTTAAGTCATACTATAAAACTAAATTACTACGCTCGTTAACGAACTTACTTAGCATTTAATCGAAATCAATTACTTGATTTGGGGGACTGCTAAAGTACTATAAAATTACACATCTGCAAGGGTTTTGATTAAGAAAATTTATCGAAATGTTAAATTATTGTGTATTTCATCGAAATATTAAGTTTTTAAACGTCTTTAATTGGTGTTTTCGAATTTAAGCTAAGAAACCTCTCTTTTGATTTATGTAAATAAAACACCATATAAATTGTAAGAATATTCTCTATTTGTGCAAAATCAAGGAGAAAGCGCTCTACATTTTTAACAACTAAAGAATAGCCATATAAGGCTCATTAAAACTATCTTGAGGGAAGCGTTTTAAATCAAGTATATTTATTATTAAAACATCTATATGCTCATCCACAAGACAAAGGATTGTTTTTGAGGAGAAAATAACTCGCCAGGTGCTTAAAACCTGTGTGATCTTAAGAAGAAAATATGACTACAAGGTTTATTTAAAAGAAAAATCTCCAACTATCTCAAAACCACTTTTAATGGTTTATAAGATAATTGGAGACTATGTTTTACTAGATTGAAGTAGATTAAAACTTCATTTCTGGGATATCACCATCTACGATTAATGTTCCCTCGGTTGCTGCTTGAATCTCTTCTACAGATACTCCTGGAGCTCTCTCGAGTAGTTTAAAGCCATCTTCAGTGACTTCTAACACAGCAAGGTTACTTACAATCTTTTTTACACATCCTACACCAGTAAGTGGCAGGCTACATTTTTTTAAAAGTTTTGATTCTCCTGCGCGATTAGTATGCATCATGGCTACAATAATATTCTCTGCACTTGCAACGAGATCCATTGCTCCTCCCATACCTTTTACCATTTTACCTGGGATTTTCCAGTTTGCGATATCACCATTTTCTGCAACTTCCATAGCACCTAGAATGGTAAGGTCTACATGTTTACCACGTATCATACTAAAGCTAGTAGCACTATCAAAAAAACTTGCTCCTGGCAAGGTTGTAATGGTCTGCTTTCCAGCATTTATAATATCTGCATCCTCTTCTCCATCATACGGAAAAGGCCCCATCCCTAAAACTCCATTCTCACTTTGAAACTCTACGTCAATATCTTCACGTACATAGTTTGCAACAAGCGTAGGGATACCGATACCTAGGTTTACATAATATCCATCTTGTACTTCTCTTGCAATGCGTTGTGCAATTTGATTTTTATCTAAAGCCATAATTAGTCTCTTGTTCTAACGGTGCGTTGTTCTATTCTCTTTTCATACGTTTCTCCTTGGAAAATACGTTGTACAAAAATCCCTGGGATGTGAATTTGATTGGGATCAAGTGTCCCTACCGGTACAAGCTCCTCCACCTCTGCAACAGTTATAGTAGCTGCACCACACATATTAGGATTAAAGTTTCTTGCAGTCCCTTTAAATATTAAGTTACCTGCAGCATCACCTTTCCATGCCTTTACAAAAGCAAAATCTGCTTTGAAAGCGTGTTCTAGCACATACATTTTCCCGTCAAATTCTCTTGTTTCTTTTCCTTCGGCTACTTCTGTTCCGTATCCTGCTGGTGTATATATTGCTGGAAATCCTGCTTGCGCTGCTCTGCATCGCTCTGCAAGGGTTCCTTGTGGTATAAGCTCTACATCAAGCTCACCACTAAGCATCTGGCGTTCAAACTCGGCGTTTTCACCCACATAACTAGAAACCATTTTCTTTATTTGCTTTTTCTGTAACAACAACCCGAGTCCAAAATCATCCACTCCGGCATTATTAGAAATACAGGTGAGATTATTAACGTCAAGAGCTACTAGTTTAGCTATAGAATTTTCTGGAATACCGCTGAGACCAAAACCTCCAAGCATCATTGTCATTCCACTTTCAACACCTTCTAGTGCGGCGTCTACTCCAGTCACTTTCTTTGTTATCATATTCTTAGTTTATAAGTACTAAAAATACGGATTTTGTATCAAATTACGCTTTCGCGAAAGCGTAATTGAACATCTAAAAATGAATCCAAAAAAAAAAAGCGCGATTGCTCGCACTCTTTATAATTATGTCTGTATTATACTATTAAAAATCTAGCTCATCAGGCAGCTCGTCGCTTACACCAGAACTCTTATAATCATCACAATTAGTTGTGATTGTTAAGTTATCAGGTTTTGAAAATTCGCTTTTAGAAATCTCTAGATCCTCATTTTTGTATACTTCTTTCATATACATTCCCCAGATAGGTAATGCCATTGTTGCTCCCTGACCATAACCTATGCCTGGGAAGTGAACTGCGCGATCATCACCACCTACCCAAACTCCAGTCACAAGATTAGGTACAATACCCATAAACCATCCATCACTTTGATTTTGTGTAGTACCCGTTTTACCAGCTATTGCATTATCAAACCCGTATGGATAACCCGTTACGGCATTGCGATAAATTGCATCTTTACGCCATGTGTGACGTAATCTTGCTCCAGAACCTGACCTTGTAACTCCTTCCATTAACTGCAAGGTCACATAAGCACTCTCTGCACTTAATACATCCCTAGTTTCTGGAACATGTTGGTATAAAATAGTTCCATTTTTATCTTGTATGGTACTTACAATCTGTGGTTTTACATACACCCCTTGATTTGCAAAAGCTCCGTAAGCAGATACCATCTCATACACACTTAAATCTGCTGTCCCCAGCGCGATAGAAGGTACTACTGGAATATCCTTCGTATCTATACCTAGCTTGCTTACTAAGTCTAATACAGGCTGTGGCCCTACTTTATCTATAAGTCTAGCTGACACCGTATTCACGGATTCAGCGAGTGCTTTTTTCAAAGTAATCATGCCACCCATTTCTCCTCCTGAGTTTTCTGGACACCACTGCTTTGTATTTCCATGACTACCTGCTGCAATACAGTGAATAGTATTAGGCAAGGTATCACAAGGAGATATCTTAAGCTGATCTACGGCTGTTGCATATAAGAAAGGCTTAAAGGTAGATCCTACCTGGCGCTTTCCTAATTGTACGTGATCATATTGAAAGTGGTTCATGTTAATACCACCTACCCATGCGCGCACTTCTCCAGTTTGAGGTACCATAGACATCATCCCTGTGCGTAAGAATTTCTTGTAATAACGTATTGAATCACGCGGAGTCATTAATGTATCTACATCTCCTGCCCATGTAAAAATGGTCATATCTGTTTTTACATCAAATGATTTTCTAATAGCAGCATCTGTTTTTCCTTGCGCTTTGAGTTTGCGCCAGCGAGATGAGCTTTTTATAGCATTGTTAAAAATGCGCTCCACATCCTCCTCTTCGATATCTCTAAAAGGAGCTGTTTTATTTTTCTCGTTTTGTCTATCAAACTCGGCTTGCAACCTTGGCATGTGAGCAGCAACAGCATCTTCTGCCATTTTCTGCATACGAGAATCAATAGTCGTCGTTATTGTAAGGCCGTCACGGTAGATATTATAATACGTGGTATTACCCTCTGCATCTTCTCCTTTAGGATTCTCTTTAATCCATGAAGCCATGAATTTCTTAAGGTTTTCTCTAAAGTACGTTGCCGTTCCATCTGCATGTCCTTCTGGAGTAAACTTTATTTCCATAGGTAATGCTGTGAGGGAATCTTTTTCGGCAGTAGTGATCATTCCGTTTACTTCCATCTGCTTGAAGACTTGATTGCGCCTTCTTAGTGATTTCTCCTTAGATATCTCACGGTACGGATTATACTGTCTTGG
This sequence comes from Dokdonia sp. Dokd-P16, assembly GCF_003095655.1. Classification (NCBI taxonomy): domain Bacteria; kingdom Pseudomonadati; phylum Bacteroidota; class Flavobacteriia; order Flavobacteriales; family Flavobacteriaceae; genus Dokdonia; species Dokdonia sp. Dokd-P16. Next base: position 1,458,089 of record NZ_CP029151.1, on the reverse strand, counting down.
ATTCTTAAGCATTGCTACAAAAACAGCGCTTTCATGCAAATCAAGATCTTTTACATCTTTATTAAAGTAAATACGAGCGGCAGAACTTATACCAATAGCATTAAAGAGAAAGTCAAATTTATTGAGATACATCGCAATGATTTCTTGCTTTGTATACTGGCGTTCTAGCCTTGTTGCAATTACATACTCTTTTGCCTTCTGCAGAAGACGCTCTAGCGTAGAGCTAGGAGGATTTGAAAATAACAACTTAGAAAGCTGTTGTGTTACTGTACTTGCACCACCGTTTTTACCTAGATAAGCCATCGCTCTGGCCGTACCTCTAAAGTCTATACCAGAGTGCTCATAATAACGCTCATCTTCCGTTGCGACTAGTGCATCGACAAGGTTTTGTGGTAATTGATCATATTTAATAGGAGTCCTATTTTCATTATAATAAGTACCTAGCTGCTTTCCATCTACAGAGATGATTTTTGTAGCAAGGTTGCTTTCTGGGTTTTCAAGTTCTTCAAAGGTGGGGAGTGTTCCAAAAACATTCCAACTCGCTAGTAAAAACAATAGTACTGCCAGTGTGACTCCTCCTGCAAATAGTCGCCAAAACCAAGAAATATATTTACTGTAATCTCCTTCGCTTTTTTTTGGAGCTTTTTTTGGAGGTGTTTGTTTTGCCATTATGATCTGTTTATTCTTGCTTTTCAATACGTAATCCTACTTCGGTAATTCCTTCTAGATAGGCATCTCCAGCGATGTTTCCGTTTTTTCTTACTGCGTGCTCTATAGTAAAGGTGTAGGTTCCGCTTTCGCGAAAGCGTACTCCTTCTCTATACAACAATTTACTTTCTTTAATATCTCCAAAACCAGTACCCATCCACGTTCCGTCTGGATTTGCCATTTCATACTCGAGGGTATCGGTATACGTACGACCTTGCGGAAATTGCATCTCTGTAATCAAAAAAAGATTACTGTATGGGTATTGATTGTTATTACGAACGGTAATGAATGCATTATACAATGGTACACTATCCAGCTCGTTTACTTCTAACACCACAGGTTCATTAATATTCCATGAGCTACCTAACGACGTGTATGAATGATACACTTGTTTTGAATCACATGAAACACATAAAATAATGAGTATCAATAGTAATACGTTACGCATTAGGTTTTGGTTTTTGAGGACGCCTTTTATTTTTATTTGCAGGCTTTGATCCTCCAGCTTTTTGACCTTCTTGAATTGGCTTTTGGCTAGTTCCATCTTTAGGTGTTCCTCCCTTAGCTTGCGGCTTTGGCCCTCTGCTTTTAGGTCTAGGTCCTTTACCCTCCGGTCTTGGGCCTTTGCCTTCTGGTCTAGGTCCCTTTGCTTGAGGTTTTGGTCCTTTCTTTGCTACAGGTCTTGGCCCTTTTGCTCCATCTTGATTAGGTTTTCTCGGAGTTCTATCCTTAGCTTTTGGTCTATCTCCTTGAGGCTTATTGCCGTTACCTGCAGGTTTTCTTTTGCGATTATTGCGACGCTTGTTTGTAGTTTTAGGCTTGTCAAAACGAGTAAGACTATCTTGACCTACCACATTACCGAAGTCTATTACCGTCTCCTGAATAAGTTCGGCAGCAAATTCTTCTAGGCTTGCAACCGGCTCTTTCTTCTTATTTGCAGCTATAATTTCATTTGCATGATCTGTCGTAAGCTTATGCCAGTTCATCCATTCTCCCTCGTAAGCATACCACAAGTGCCCTTGAAAAATGTCAATTTTCTGGCAAACTGCAGTTCCTTTTTGAGTGTATAGTTTAGTCTCACTTTTTGGAAAACTTTTGAGCGCATCCATATAAGCATCTAGCTCATAATTAAGACAGCATTTTAATTTACCACATTGTCCAGCAAGCTTTTGCGGGTTAAGTGATAACTGCTGGTATCTAGCAGCGCTCGTAGTCACAGATCTAAAATCTGTTAACCATGTAGAACAACATAGCTCACGACCACAAGAACCTATACCACCTAGACGTGCCGCTTCCTGACGCAGACCTATCTGTCTCATCTCAATACGGGTACGAAAATCTTGAGCAAATTCTTTTATGAGTTGGCGAAAATCTACACGATCTTCTGCCGTATAATAAAATGTCGCTTTAGAACCGTCTCCTTGAAACTCAATATCTGATATTTTCATTTGGAGATCTAGACGTATTGCTATCTGTCTAGCACGCACCTTCATACTTTCTTCTTTCTCACGCGCCGTAGTCCAGATATCTATATCTCTTTGTGATGCCTTGCGATAAATCTTAAGCGTTTCTGGAGTGTCTTGCCTTACTTTCTTGCGCTTCATTTGCACTCGCACAAGCTCACCAGTAAGGGTTACCATTCCAATATCGTGGCCAGACTCTGCTTGAGTCGCTACAATATCACCTATACTTAGGGTAACTTTTTCTTCGTTTTTATAGTAATCTTTACGTCCGTTTTTAAAACGTACTTCTACGTAGTTAAAAGCTTCTTGTCCATCAGGAAGGGACATATTAGAAAGCCAGTCAAAGACTGTAAGTTTATTACATCCGTCGGTTCCGCAGGTTCCATTGTTTTTACAACCTTTAGGAGATCCGTCTTCACCTGTGCCACAACTGCCACATGCCATATTTTGTATATTTAAATGTACATCGCTCTATATCAATCGTTAAGAGAGTAACAGCCGCGTGTACGCGTTATATTTATGTTCACAATGAACTATCGATAAAGATAGGTAATCTATAGCGCCTTTTCCAAAATCAAAATCAACAGATTGTTTTTCTATTGATTACTTCTTAAAAGCCAGCTTTTCTGATCTACCTTTCTTAAAAATCTTATTACTATTTCCTTTACCAGAACGTAATTTCTTTTGCTCTTCGTATGGCAGTGCATTAATCTCTGCACACTCTGTAGAGCAGCAGTTTTCATTAGCCTTTGCACATTCCTCACATTGTATAAAAAGTAAGTGGCAAGCTTCATTTGCACAGTTTACATGCTCATCGCAAGGAGTACCACACTGGTGACAATTTGAGATAACATCGTCTGAGATACGCTCTCCACGACGGTGATCAAACACAAAATTCTTACCCTTGAACTTGTTATCAAGCTTCTCTGCTTCTACCTGGCGAGCATACTCAATGATTCCTCCTTCTAGCTGGAAAACATTTTTAAAACCCTTGTGCTTAAAATAAGCACTTGCCTTCTCACAACGTATTCCACCCGTACAGTACATCACAAGTTTTTTATCTTCCTTATGATCTTTTAGATCCTCTTCAATAATATCAAGACTATCTCTAAAGGTATCTACATCTGGAGTGACTGCATTTTTAAAATGCCCTATTTCACTCTCATAGTGATTACGCATATCAACGAGTACTGTATTCTCGTCTTCTATCAGTTCATTAAAAGTAGAAGCGTCTACGTGAACTCCTTTGTTTGTTACATCAAAAGTTTCATCTACTAGTCCATCTGCAACAATCTTATTACGCACTTTTACTTTGAGTTTTAAGAACGACTTATCGTCTTGCTCTCTCGCAATATTGAGGCGTACATTCTCTAGGAAGTTTATTCCGTCAAGAAAGGCTTTAAATGTTGTGAATTTTTTGGCTGGAACAGACATCTGGGCATTTATTCCCTCGTTTGCCACATAAATACGTCCCAGGGCTTCCATCTCATCCCAAGCCACAAAAAGGTGGTTTCTGAAAAGTTCTGGGTTTCCAATCTTATGATACTGGTAAAAAGAGAGTGTAAGGCGTTCTTCTCCCGCCTCTTCTATAAGTTGTGCTCTCTCTTTTGCGCTTAATTTGTTGTACAGTTGCATGCTATACCTTCGTTTTAAGTTAAAAGAATTATTTCTTCGGCAAATATAAGTCTTTGAATTAAGGGTACAAAAAATGCCCGGAGGTCTATCCTGCGGGCATTTTTTTGTGAATTTTGGCTAATTCAGGTTTACATTTTATTTAATGTCGTCGTAATTTGTTTAATACTTTGTAGCTGTGGCCTTCCTAATTTTAGTAAAGATTCCAAATTTTAGTATCTTTGACAAAACGTCGGGAATAATGTGTTTGGTGTGCGTTAGACTTATTCTCGTTGCTAAGATGCAATAATAATTAAATGGTTGCGTCATCATCGACAAGAATTATGTTAAAAATATTACGCTTTCGCGAAAGCGCACCTTGTTTACCCATTATTTAACAATTAAATTTACAATACAAAACTGAAGATATGAGTAGTGAAAAAGATGCAAAATTAAAAGCCCTTAAACTCACCCTAGACAAGCTAGACAAGACTTACGGTAAAGGAGCCGTGATGAAAATGGGAGATCAAGCTATCGTGGATGTAGAGTCTATACCAACGGGTTCTCTAGGGCTAGATGTTGCTCTAGGTGTAGGAGGATATCCTAGAGGTCGTGTGATTGAAATCTATGGACCAGAATCTTCTGGTAAAACCACCTTAACGCTACATGCCATCGCTCAAGCTCAGAAAGCTGGAGGAATTGCGGCATTTATTGACGCAGAGCACGCTTTTGATCGTTTCTATGCAGAAAAGCTAGGTGTGGATATTGATAACTTGATCATATCACAACCAGATAACGGAGAACAAGCACTTGAAATCGCAGACAACCTTATACGCTCTGGAGCTATTGATATCGTTGTAGTCGATTCTGTTGCTGCACTTACTCCTAAAAGTGAGATAGAAGGTGAGATGGGAGATTCAAAAATGGGACTTCACGCTCGTTTAATGTCTCAAGCACTTCGTAAACTTACTGGATCCATTAGCAAGACTAATTGTACTGTGATTTTCATTAACCAACTTCGTGAGAAAATTGGTGTAATGTTTGGAAACCCAGAAACTACAACTGGTGGTAATGCACTTAAGTTTTATGCATCTGTACGTCTTGACATACGTCGTTCTACACAGATTAAAGATAGTAATGCAAATGTAATGGGTAATAAGACCCGTGTTAAAGTTGTAAAAAACAAAGTTGCACCACCTTTCCGTATGGCAGAATTTGATATCATGTACGGTGAAGGAATCTCAAAAGTAGGAGAGATTATTGACATAGGTGTAAACTATGAGATTGTAAAGAAAGCTGGATCATGGTTTAGCTATCAAGATACTAAGTTAGGTCAAGGTCGTGATGCTGTAAAAGCATTGTTACTAGATAATCCAGACCTCATGGATGAGCTAGAAACAAAAATTCACGAAGCAATCAAATTATCTAACGAGTAAGCAATTATATCATATTGATAATAAAAACCTCCCTTATGGGAGGTTTTTGTATTTTAAACGCAACCTTTTTATTTTTTTAGCATCTACGTAGTGTTAACCATGTAAAATTTTATAGAAAGTATACGAGTAGACGTCCATAAATGATATCATAATGTAGCTCATGAGCACTTTTAATAGATATCTGTTCTTATCTTGTTATGAGAACATTAAAACCAAACAACCGGTTGAGTCAAGACCAACTTATAAAGAACTGTAAGAAGAAGCTCCCTAAAGCTCAAGCAGAATTATACAATCGCTACTCGAGCGTCTTGTTTTCTGTATGCTTAAAGTATGCTCCTAATTATGCAGAAGCAGAAGATATTCTGCAAGATGCCTTTATGACCATTTTTGACAAAGTAAGTCAGTACAAAAACAAAGGTTCGTTTGAAGGGTGGCTTAAAAGAGTTGTTATAAATACTGCGCTACAGCGCTACCGTAAGCCTGGAGTCTTTAATCTAGTTAACGAAGAAAATATAAAGGAGGTAGAAGTTGAAATAGAAGAAGAAAGTATTCCTCTCGATTTCCTACTTAAGATTATACAAGAGCTTCCAGATAGATACAGAATGGTTTTTAACCTTTATGTAATGGATGGGCACTCACACAAAGAAATATCAACATTGCTTACCATTTCTCAGGGTACTTCAAAATCAAACCTTGCACGCGCCCGAGGAATATTGAAAGAAAAAATAGAGATGAGCCAGTTTAACCCCAGAAGCAAATCTCACATACAATAATGAAGGAGAAGAAGAACATAGATAGATTATTCCAAGAGAAATTCAAAGATTTTGAATCGCATCCTAGCGACCATGTGTGGAATAATATTCTTGCAGCACAAAAAGAAAAAGAAGATAAAAAGGTCATCCCATTATGGTGGAAGTTGGGCGGTATAGCTGCAGCACTTCTTTTACTTTTTGGTTTAGGTAGTTTATTTATCAACTCTTCTAGTCAAAATAATATACAGATTGTAGATACTCCAATCATAAATGATGAAAACGTAGTCTTAGAAGAGAACACAGCTACAACATCAATTACTCCTCAAGTATCAAAAAATAATGAAGAAGGCAATAAGTTCGTAACTGCTGATGAATCTCAAATTACTTCAAGTATAAAAAACAACACGACCTCAAGAAATCCAAAAAGCGCTAACCCAGCATCTAGAAGAGACGACAATAACTCTAGAAATGGATCTCAAAACAGTCCAAATAAAGCAAAACTCGCAACATCTGAGAAAAACGCTGGGGCAATTGCTTATCAAGCAAATTCACCTCAACTAAACACCGGAAACACAAACAGCCAGCTTCATCTAAATAAAGCTAAAGTTAAAAATAATGTATCTCCACAAGAAGATAATAATACAGTTGCTCAAGTAACCACATTAGAAGAGGAAAACAACCCTAATAAAAACCTCATAGACGAAGCTCAGAAAATAGAAACCCTACAAGAAGACAAACTTGCTCAAGTAGATAACAATACAAAAATGAAGCGCTGGGACGTTGGAGCCGTAGCCGCACCTGTTTATTATGGAGATTTTGGTGGCTCAGGATTAGATAAACAGTTTGCAGATAATGATAAATCTGGTGATGTGAATTTAAGTTATGGAGTTCAAGTGAGCTATGCTATAAGTCCAAAATTTAAGATACGTACTGGGGTGAGCAACGTAGACTTAAGTTACAATACTAATGAAATATCATTTTCGACAAATGGATTAGGTCGCAGTGTGCGAGGCATCTCTTTTACTGATAACGCAAAAGTGTTAGCAATTCTAGACAATCCCGCTACTCAACATAGTTTTACTGCAGATAACGCGATATCGAGAATAGGTGTATCTTCAAATGGCTCGCTACAACAGCAACTTAGCTACGTAGAAGTACCGCTTGAAGCTATTTATGTGATCTCAGATAAACGTGTAGGACTATCTCTTATAGGAGGAGTAAGTACTCTATTTCTAAATGAGAATGATGTTGTTTTAAAGTCATCACAGCTCACTACAAGTCTGGGTACTGCAAATGGTGTAAATGAAGTAAGTTTTACAACAAACCTAGGTGTAGGTTTAGACTATAAATTCACAAAAAAAATCATATTTAATATAGAACCTTCACTTAAATATCAACTCAATAGTTTTGATAATAAGGTGGTAGATTTTCAGCCATATTACATAGGTGTATATACTGGCGTAAGCTATAAGTTCTAGTAAAGAAGCTATACCAAGTGTAGTTTACTTGGTATTAGATTAGTTTTTTAGTTGGTTAGGTAATCGTTGCTCTTGCAATGATAACAAGAAAGGCTCCGCTGGTTACGGAGCCTTTTGTTTTTTATAACGCTTTCGCGAAAGCGGTCTCATCCTACTTAGTTAATTCACGTAAGATAACCTCGCGTGTTTGCTCTCTCAAAGCTCTCTTATCATCTTGCGTCATCTCCATCGTAGGAATAAAATGATGCACCTTTGCTCTCATTACCCCAGGAATTCCTTTGAAAAATGAGTAAGGAAATCGCTTCTTATTATCATAAAAGGTAATAGGCACTATAGGAAGATGATGGTCTATTGCGAGTCTAAAAGCTCCATCTTTAAAAGTATCTAGCACTAGTGCCAAATCGTTAGGAACGCCGCCTTCTGGAAAAATACAGATACTAAAACCCTGACTAAGGCGTCGCTGCGCTTGATCAAATACTTGCTTGCGACTGCGCGCATTACCTCTATCTACTAAGATACAAGTGCGCTTATAAAAGAACCCAAACAATGGCAGCTTTGCCAGCTCTGCTTTACCTACAAATACAAAAGGACTTTTTGCAAGATGAAGCATTAACAGAATATCCATCATAGAGGTGTGATTACTCACCAGCATATACCCTTTGCCTCGCTCAAACTTCTCTTCACGACTTACCTTTGGAAATAACCCCATGAGCAACATAATCGTACGAGCCCATATTTGCGCTAGGCGGAAAAACATTCCGTACCACGTTTCTTTGAGGATACTTATAATGAGAAGTGGAGATAAAATAAGTATCACCACAAGCATTAAAAAGTAAAACCATACTTTCCAAACAGCAACCGCTATGTTTCTTAAAAAATGCATGGTGCCAAAAATAGGTAATTAGCTCTAGCCAATGAGCAGAAAAACTTAACTTTGCTTTTTACTTAATTTTATGTCAAGAATACTTACTGGTGTACAAAGTACAGGTACACCCCACTTAGGAAATTTATTAGGAGCAATTATCCCTGCCATCGAGATGGCAAATAATCCTGCAAACGAGGCATTTCTCTTTATTGCAGATATGCACTCGCTTACTCAGATAAAAGACGGCGCACAGCTCCGTCATAATACCTATAGTACGGCAGCTACCTGGCTTGCTTTTGGTCTTGACATTAACAATACTGTATTTTATAGACAGAGCGATGTACCTCAAACTACAGAGCTTACTTGGTATTTGAGCTGTTTCTTTCCATACCAGCGACTCACACTCGCTCACAGTTTTAAGGACAAAGCAGATCGCTTAGAAGATGTAAACGCCGGATTATTCTCATATCCTATGCTTATGGCGGCAGATATATTGCTGTATGATGCAGAGATTGTTCCCGTGGGGAAAGATCAAGCGCAGCATATAGAAATGACTCGTGATGTTGCTAGCCGTTTTCATGCAGCTACCGGCAAGGAAGTTTTTGTATTACCAGAAGCTAGTCATAATGAAGAAACTATGTATATTCCAGGCACAGACGGCGCAAAGATGTCTAAGTCTAAAGGAAATATTATTGATATCTTCTTACCAGACAAGAAGCTACGCAAGCAAATTATGGGGATTAAAACAGACAGCACTCCTATGGAAGAACCTATGGAAACAGAGGGCTGTAATGTGTTTAACCTTTATAAATTACTAGCATCACCAGAACAAATAGACCGCTTACGCCAAAATTATAAACGCACAGATTTTGGCTATGGTCACGCAAAGCAGGCTGTCTATGAAGTGATTATAGAGAGATATGCAACACAGCGTGAGAAATACCATTATTATATGGACAACCTCAACGAGATAGATGCCGCATTAAAAGTAGGAGCAGAAAAAGCAACCAAGGTAGCAAATGGAGTGCTTGAAAGAGTAAGAGAGGTTGTGGGGTATTAATGAAAAAAATTAACACATACCTGTTCTTTTTAACCACACTGCTATTTTTATTTTTAGCTATTGGAGTTTTTGATTTAAGTGTTTTAGGAAATGAGACACTTGATATAAACGTTCGGGACACCTACTTTATAATAGATCAAAGAATAATATTTATTTTATTTGCAGTATTGATATTCAGTCTCGTTTTTCTAGTTAGAAGTCTCATTAAAAAATTTAAAGACAACTTTGCAAATTATATTTACTTATCGTTCAGTGTAATTGGAATTCTAGCTTTATCTCTAGTTATATATTTTATAAAGGATTTAAATTATATAGCAGCAACTACGGATGCCTCACTAGAAATAATAACTGCAAATAATACACTGAATAATCTTAGTTGGCTTTTGCAGGTATTTCAAGTGCTTTGGATGATTTATATAATATATGTAAGCATACAAATAGGTAAAAACTCAACACTTAAAAACAATTAACTATGGACTTCATGAGCTTTTTAAGCGGTAACGGTTTGTTCCTCATCTTGGGACTTGTATTGATTATCGTAGTTTTGTTCAACAAATTTAGAAACAGACGTTAGGTCGTTTAAGTTTCAATTTTCGCGAAAGCGAAAACCAATAATACAGTATGTCAAAAATTAGAATTACAAAACAGTTTACCTTTGAGACAGGTCACGCGCTTTATGGCTATGATGGCAAGTGCAAGAATGTACACGGGCACAGTTACAAACTTAGCGTTACCGTAATAGGAGAACCTATTACAGATATGGACAACGCAAAGCTGGGAATGGTTATCGATTTTGGTGACTTAAAGAAAATTGTAAATAGAGAGATTGTAAACGTTTTTGATCACGCTACCGTTTTTAATAAAAATACACCGCACGTAGAGCTTGCAAAAGAGCTTTCTGACCGTGGTCATGATGTACTTTTAGTAGACTATCAACCTACAAGTGAAATGATGGTGATAGACTTTGCTGCAAAAATTCAATCATTTTTACCAGATAGTATAAAATTACACTCATTACGCCTGTCTGAAACGGCAACCAGCTATGCCGAATGGCACGCTGCAGATCAAGATTAAATGAAAATAACACTCCCAAAAGGAAAGAAAATCTATTTCTCAAGTGACAATCACCTGGGCGCTCCTACTATGAAAGAAAGTCGCCCTCGTGAACGTAAATTCTTGCGATGGCTAGAGATGGCACGCAAGGACGCACAGGCTATTTTCTTAATGGGAGACCTCTTTGATTTTTGGTTTGAGTATAAGACTGTTGTGCCTAAAGGCTTTGTGCGCACACTAGGTAAACTAGCAGAGATGCGTGACGAAGGTATTGAGATTTACTTTTTCGTGGGTAACCACGATCTCTGGATGAACGGCTATTTTCAAGATGAGCTAGGTATCCCTGTTTATCATGATCCAGAAGTTTTTACAATAAATGATAAAAAGTTCTTTTTAGGTCATGGTGATGGATTAGGTCCTGGAGACATGGGTTACAAGCGCATGAAAAAGGTGTTTAGAGGGAAGTTTTTTCAGTGGCTTTTTCGATGGGGACATCCAGATATTGGGATGAAAATTGCTCAATACATGTCTGTAAAAAACAAACTCATCTCTGGTGATGATGACCACGTTTTTCTAGGCGAAGATCAGGAATGGCTGGCTACGTATGCTAAGCGCAAACTAGAGAAGGAGCATTTTGATTTTTTTATTTTTGGACACCGTCACTTACCTATGACTATCCAAGTGGGCGAGCGCTCCACATATTATAATCTAGGTGACTGGATACATCATTACACTTATGGAGTATATGATGAAAATGGATTTGAACTCAAGGAATTTGAGAAGGAATAGTATGTAAAACTTCTTGCTTAGTTATCTTTAAGCAAATACTTATCCATGCGTTTACTTCTTATTGCCCTATGTGGTTTTGCTTTATTTTCTTGTAAACCTTATCAATCTACGATTTTAAGAGAAGGACAGACTACCTATGATAGTTTTAGAAAGGAGCAGAAAACATTTACCTCTAGTGATGGCACTATTGCCTATATAGATCGCGGCAATAGCAAGAAAGTCATTCTATTATTACATGGCGTTCCTACTTCTGGATGGTTGTATAGAAAAATGATTGACCCACTTGTGGCTCAAGGTTACCGAGTGATTGTGCCAGACATGCTAGGCTATGGCAGTAGCGATAATCCTAAGGGTTATGAGATATACTCTGAGGAGAATCATGCAAAGCGTCTTCTAGCACTTATGGAATCATTAAATATAGACAGCTGGACGCATGTTATGCATGACGCAGGTGGTTTGTGGACATGGGAACTTTTAAAGAAAAATCCGTCAAAGGTAGCGCGACTAGTGCTTCTCAACACCATCATTTACGAAGAAGGCTTTGAGCCTCCTGTTCGTTTTAAAAAGGGCTTTATAGCACGCACCGCAATGTGGAGTTATCGCAACGGCATTACTACAAACATGATGCTTAAGAACCTTTTTAAGTCAGGAATGATGGAGAACAACCTCAACAAAGAGGATATTACTGGCTATAAAACCCCACTAAGAAACGGAAAAACAAGAGGCATGTATTACTTTTTTACACAAACTTGTAATGACTTGCCAGATTATAGCGATATGATAAAAGAACTTGATATTCCTACGGCAGTAATATGGGGAGGTGATGATTCCTTTTTGCTCATAGAACCTCAAAAAGAAAGGCTTAAAAAGGAATTAAAAATTAACGATGAGAACTTCCATATTATAGAAGCAAAGCACTTTATTCAAGAGGAAAAGCCCGAAGATGTGGTCAAGCTTATTTTGGACTTTTTAAAATAACTCTCAAAATGTAAAAACCCCTTTAGTTAAAGGGGTTTTTACATTTTAATAGATATGAAATCTATCAGTTATTTGCTTATCCCAAGTGTCCATAGAACTCGCAAAAGATGAGTGAGCTTCTTCAATAGCATTTGAATCATTGTACTGGTAAAATATAATCATAACTATGGCCAAACAAAAGGTCACTAATGCTACTTCAATGATTTCGTATATCTCATTGTTTGATTTTTTTGTGGTTGCCATAGAGGTGTATTTATCTTAATCGTTAACATAAATTTAAGAAAAAATAACCCGTATCACAAATTTTTAACATATTTATCGGATAATACTCTAAATAAACTAAGAAACCCACCTACACTAGGCAAAGAATAGACATGCTCTTTTATTTTAACAAATGCATGCAGATTAATTCTTCCTTATCAAATGAAAAACTTGATCTCAAGTTTTAATATCTTTTAATCGTAACTGCAAACTCACATTTCCATTCCATTCATTTTCATCAAGGGAATAAGCGGCCTTAAAGATTTTTTTATCTTCAATGAGCTCGTATTTATCTCCTAGATTAAAACCAATACATCCTATACGTTGCCCTCGATTGTTTTGTATTACAGTGGCCTTTAAGTGTGTTTGATCTGCTCCTACTTTTTTACCATAACCTGTGTCTATTAGGTTTTGAGTCATAAATGTAGGTGACATATTCTGAGGCCCAAATGGAGCAAACTGTTTTAAAATACGGTGAAATTTAGGCGTAATATCTGCAAGGTCTATCTCTGAGTCAATGGCAATTTCTGGAACTAGCAAGCGCTCATCACAACTAGCAGCAACTACCTGTTCAAACTTTTCCTTAAATGCTTCATATTGCTCTGGTAATAATGTGAGACCGGCAGCATATTTATGTCCACCAAATTGCTCTATATGCTCAGCACATTCATGCAAGGCGTTATACACGTCAAAACCTTTTACAGATCTTGCAGAGGCTGCATATTTATCACCGCTTCTCGTAAACACTAAGGTAGGACGGTAATATGTTTCTATTAATCTTGAAGCCACAATCCCTATCACTCCTTTATGCCAGTCTTCTTGAAAAACAACGGTAGTTTTATTTCCCTCTTCTTTGCTCTCTATAATTTGATCTAGGGCTTGCTGAGTGATACTCTTATCTGCTTCCTTTCGGTCGGAGTTATATTGCTCTATTTCTGATGCAAATTTGATGGCCGCATCAAGGTTTGTCTCCCTTAATAAGGTTACGGCATGGTTACCGTGTACCATTCTTCCCGCGGCGTTTATACGCGGTCCTATGATAAAAACTACATCTGTGATGGTAAGCGTTTGCTTTTTAACTTGCTTTATAATGGCTTCAAAACCTGCTCGAGGCGCTTGGTTTATCACATTTAATCCATGGTAAGCAAGGATTCTATTTTCTCCTGTAATAGGTACGATATCTGCACCTATGGCAGTAGCAACAAGATCTAAGTAAGGAAGAAGCTCTTCAAAGTTTTGCTTTCGCGAAAGCGCTATTGCACTTATTAATTTAAAACCTACACCACAACCGCATAACTCATCATAAGGGTATGAGCAATCTTCTCTTTTTGGATCTAAAATAGCGACCGCATCTGGCAACTGATCACCTGGTCTGTGGTGATCACAAATAATGAAATCGATTCCTTTTTCTTTTGCATAAGCCACCTTTTCAATAGCTTTTACACCACAATCTAGTGCGATAATGAGTGTCATATCATTATCTGCAGCAAAGTCTATTCCCATATAAGAAACGCCATAACCCTCTGCATAACGGTCTGGAATGTAGGTTGCCACCTGTGGATGGATCGTATCGAGATAGGAGCTCATTAAAGCAACACTAGTGGTACCATCTACGTCATAATCACCAAAGACAAGAATATTTTCGCCTTGAGCTATTGCTTGTTCAATACGTGCTACCGCGACATCCATATCTTTCATTAAGAATGGATCATGCAAGTCATCTAGAGACGGACGGAAAAATTGTTTTGCCTTTTCAAAGGTATCTATGTCACGTTGTATGAGTAAACGAGAAATAGGCTCCTCTACTCCAAGTTCTTTGGCAAGATTAGTAACTTTTTGTGCTTCTGGTTTTGGTTTTAAAGTCCAACGCATTAATCAAGATTAATTTTGAGCATCCATGATTCTTTTAAGTCGGGCATTGTTCTTACTTCTTCGAGTTTTTTATAGAGTGCGGCTGCATTCATCCCAGCGTCTACAAACACATAAAAGTAATTATTATCTGGACGGAAAAACATTTGTGGCTCGAGACCTTTTGTGGCAAGAATAGCCATCCAGTTTTCGGCATTTGTTGCGTTTGAAAATACGTTAGTCACTACGTAATATCCGGCTCCTATATTTTCAACCTTAAGCGACGGTTTTTCAAGTAGCGAAGCAAGTTCTTTGTTTACCACTTTTGGCGCAACATATGCTGGCTTAGGCTCGTCTGGAGCTGGAGGTACCGCAATAGCAACTTGCTGATTTGTGATCACCTTCTTAAGTGGTTGCGCAGTTACCACTTGCTCAGCAGAAGCAACGCTAGTGGCATTGTTATTTTTCTCTTTATAATAACGCTCACTTATCGTTGTTTGGAATGCGGTAAAGAATAAGAAAAATCGATCTGATCTTGTCTTAAACCTCATTTTCACCCCTCCTGTACTATTAGCAATGATCGCATTTTGAGCGGTCGGAATTTTAATTTTCGCAAGGTCAAAGCCTAGTGTATTTAAACTATTAGGAATTCTGTTTGTGGCTCTCTTGTCATTAATAGTTATGGTGCTATTAAAGAAATTACTTGACGCTCTCACGCTATTGTCTAGCGTCACAAAAATTTTAGTTTTTGGATCAAAAATACCAATCTCATCACGACCTAGAGTCCCATCACCTTCTAAAGCTCCAATGGTAATAGCTGTTTCCAACTCCCCTATTTCTGAAGATTGAAAATTACCAAAATCGACTTCGACGGCTTTTTTATTTACAAATTCAAATCCGTGAAAGGTAGTCACATATTGCAGTGGCTGTGTCTCATCTTCATACACCACATATAACAACCATCCGGCAGAGCTTCCTCCTATGATTTCACCTTGAGTTGCACTTACATTTGCAACCGTAACTTGGCCATTAACATCACCTTGTACTAAAGCTGTAACGTCTGCTATACATGCATAAGGCGCTCGAGAGCTTATAGAGTTATGTGTCGCATTCTCGCCATCATAAATGAGCGAGCCTTGTATATTCTCATACGTGCCACCAGGTAATTTTAATTTTACGGCTCTTATATCATGAGCACGATCGTCTAGTTTTTTGTGGTAAACCTGACCATCTTTAAGACGTTTTCCACTGCGCTCACCATGATAAGTTCCCGACCAATACAATCCAGCATACACAACCTTTACTCCTTCTCTCAACGCTAAGTGAGCGCTACTTGAACTCCATGTGCTTTGATCATTATCAATATCCACATAGCGCATTTTGAACTCATCGTTTATTTTCTCGAGATCATTAAATGGTTTTTCTGAGTCTTTGCTTAATATATTATTACCCACCACGGCAGTGTTGCCGCGTATGTAAAATTCTTTATCTCTAGTAAAAGTTTTTGAATCCTGAGCAATTGCTATTATAGGAAGTATGCACAGGAAACTCAATAGTTTTTTCATTTTTCTAGTTTTCGCTCTCTTCATTTAATTCAGAAAGTGCGTGAAAGTGTACGCCTACTTTTAAATCGGCAAATTTTCTAAACATTTCCATCACTCCACAGTATTGATCTTCAGAGAGTGTTACTGCTTTTTGGATTTTTTCTTCATTTAAGTCATCACCATAAAAGTGATAATCTAGCCATACGGTGTGATATGTTTTAGGGTGCTCCTCTGTGAGTTCTCCTTTTACAATCATTTTAAATTTAGGCACGTCTACCCTCATTTTATTTAGCACAAAAACAATGTCTAAACCAGTACATCCCGCAAGACCAGAAAGCATCATTGCCTTAGGCCCCATTCCATCGTTATTACCTCCATTTTCTGGAGAAGTATCTATTAAAACCTTATAACCCGTAGGGCTATCTGTTTCAAATTGCATTCCTTGCTTATAAATTGTAGTTACTGTATGTCCAGCCATTTTATGTGTGTTTTGCTTGAAATATGAAGGTACAAAATTGGTAGATAAAATGCCTATATTGCTTTCGCGAAAGCGTAAATAAGAACATTAATTTAAAATATATACGATGCCATTAGTAACTCCACTCTCTGCCGAACATGATGAGACAACCAAAGAACTTGCCCTATTTTTTAATGAGACACTAGGCTTTTGTCCCAACTCGGTACTTACAATGCAGCGTCGTCCTGATATCTCACGCGCATTTATAAATCTTAACAAAGCTGTGATGGCAAACCAAGGCCGAGTGACTTCTGCCTTAAAACGTATGATTGCTTGGGTATCTAGTAATGCTACTGGATGTCGTTATTGCCAGGCGCACGCCATACGTGCTGCAGAGCGTTATGGAGCAGAGCAAGAGCAACTAGATAACATCTGGGAATACAGACATCACGCTGCCTTTTCTGATGCAGAGCGTGCTGCGCTTGATTTCTCACTAGCAGCAAGTCAAGTACCAAATGCTGTAGATGCAAAAATCAAGGAAGAATTATATAAATACTGGAATGAAGGTGAGATTGTAGAGATGCTGGGAGTGATTTCACTCTTTGGATACCTTAACCGCTGGAACGACTCGATGGGAACTACCCTAGAGGAAGATGCCATAGATTCTGGAAATCAATATCTCGGAAAACACGGATTTGAAGTAGGAAAACACGTGTAAGTTTATATTTAAAAGAATGAAAAATATATTTATGACAAAGAATATTGTAATGTTTTTTATAGGTTGCTCTATTACTGCGTTATCCTACGGTCAAAAAATAATTAGCTATAAATTAAAAGCTGGAGCAAACTACTCTAAGTATTCATCTAGTAAACTCCAATCTGTAAAGAGTGATTTTTTAGTATTTGATTATGTACTTGGAGGTTATTTTGGAGGAGGAGTTAGTGTGCCTCTTTCTTATAAGGTTGAACTCTCCTCAGGTTTGCTGTTATCATTCTGGGGAACTAAAGTGGATATAAATTATAGTAACCAAAATATTTTTGACTCTAACGACAACAATTTTAGAGAGGATGTTAATGGTTCTGTTTTAGGTGAAACTAGTATACTTATACCCTTTTTCATAGAGTATAACATCTGGCATAAACTAAGTTTAGGTTTTGGACCTCAGGTTAATTACCTCCTATCTACAAAAGATGATTATGATGGAGACACTAATGAAGGCCCTATAGTTTTTATAGACGAAGAACCATTTGGCGTTGATTTAATAATACAAAGTAGTTATGATTTGTCTTCCAAAATAGAAATTGAAGGAGGCTATTACTTTGGTTTAAATCATCGAGATGGAATCAAGGCTTCAGTGTTTCAACTGGGGCTTGCTTATAAACTTTAGTTATTAATAAATTTCAAAGAAGCGCCTCAAGATGTTATCATCTTGAGGCGCTTCTTTATTGCCTAAAAATCTCGTAAATTCGCGCACAACATTTAAAGACTACAAAATGAGCGCTAAGTTCACTGAATATAAAGGATTAGACCTTCCTAACATCGCTAGCGAGGTACTTGCCTATTGGAAAGAAAATGACGTTTTTGAGAAGTCGGTTACTTCTCGAGAAGGAGCAAAACCGTATGTGTTTTTTGAAGGACCACCTTCGGCAAACGGACTACCGGGTGTACACCACGTACTAGCACGTGCGATTAAAGATATTTTTCCTCGTTACAAAACGATGAAAGGCTTTCAGGTTAAGCGTAAAGCGGGATGGGATACACACGGACTTCCTGTAGAACTTGGTGTTGAAAAAGAACTTGGTATTACCAAAGAAGATATCGGCACAAAAATCACTGTAGAAGAGTATAACGAAGCTTGTAAAAAAGCCGTGATGCGCTACACGGATATCTGGAACGACCTTACCGAAAAAATGGGCTACTGGGTAGATATGGAAGACCCATACATCACCTACAAGGCCAAGTATATGGAAACCGTATGGTGGCTACTTAAGCAAATCTATAACAAAGATTTACTGTACAAAGGCTACACCATCCAGCCGTATTCTCCTAAGGCGGGAACGGGATTAAGCTCTCACGAACTTAACCAGCCTGGCTGTTACCGCGATGTGACAGATACTACGGTAGTTGCACAATTTAAAATCACAGATCAAGGTGAAAACCCACTTGCAAAAGAACTTGCAGATGGGCAGACCTACTTTATCGCCTGGACGACGACTCCTTGGACACTACCTTCAAACACAGCACTTACCGTAGGGAAGAAGATAGATTATGTACTTGTTGAGACATTTAACCAGTACACATTTGAGCCAGTAAAAGTTATCCTTGCAAAGAATTTAATCTCTAAGCAGTTTGATAAGAAATTTGTTTCCGCTTCCGCGAAAGAGGAACTGGACGCATATACTGCTGGAGATAAGAAAATACCATACTATGTAGCTAGAGAATTTAAAGGAGCAGACCTTCTTGAACTTCGCTACGAGCAACTATTTGACTTTGTACAACCTAATGATAATCCTCAAGATGCTTTCCGTGTGATAGCTGGAGACTTTGTAACGACAGAGGATGGAACAGGTATCGTACACACAGCACCTACTTTTGGTGCAGATGATGCTTTGGTTGCAAAGCTAGCTTCACCAGAAATTCCGCCACTTCTTATTAAAAATGAAGATGGTAACCTTGTGCCGCTTGTGGATCTTCAGGGTAAATTTCGCCCTGAGCTCAAAGAGTTTGGAAACAAGTACATCAAGAATGAATATTATGCAGATGGTGAGGCTCCAGAACGTTCTATGGACGTGGAACTTGCGATACGCTTAAAAGAAGAAAACAAAGCCTTTAAGGTAGAGAAGTACGTGCACAGTTACCCACATTGCTGGCGTACAGATAAGCCGGTACTTTACTACCCGCTAGATTCTTGGTTTATAAAAGTGACCGATTTTAAAGATCGTATGCACGAGCTTAACCTTGGTGTAAATTGGAAACCTAAGTCTACAGGTGAAGGACGTTTTGGAAACTGGCTTGCAAATGCAAACGACTGGAACTTATCACGTAGCCGTTTCTGGGGAATACCGCTTCCTATATGGAGAACGGAAGACGGGAAAGAAGAAATCCTCATAGGCTCTATAGCCGAACTTAAAGCCGAAATCCAAAAAGCACTTGACAAAGGTGTGATGGATGCAGATCCTTTTGAAGGATTTAAAGTGGGCGATATGAGTGAGGAGAATTATGAGCTCGTAGATCTCCATAAAAACATTGTAGATAAAATCACTTTAGTATCAGAGAGCGGGAAGCCTATGTCACGTGAGGCAGACCTTATTGATGTATGGTTTGACTCTGGATCTATGCCGTATGCACAATGGCACTACCCTTTTGAAAATAAAGAACTCGTAGAAGACACTTGGCGTAAAGCAGATTTTATAGCCGAAGGCGTAGATCAAACTCGTGGATGGTTTTACACGCTGCACGCAATTGCAACGATGATTTTTGACGATGTTGCTTATAAAAATGTAGTTTCTAACGGACTAGTACTTGACAAGAACGGGCAAAAGATGTCTAAGCGTCTTGGTAATGCAACAGATCCTTTTGAGACCTTAGAAAAATACGGTCCAGATGCAACACGCTGGTACATGATTTCTAACGCAAACCCTTGGGACAATCTCAAGTTTGATCTAGAAGGAATAGAAGAAGTAAAGCGTAAGTTCTTTGGGACGCTTTATAACACGTACAACTTCTTTGCACTGTATGCAAACCTTGATAATTTCTCTTTCGCGGAAGCGGAAATAGCACTTTCTCAACGACCTGAAATAGACAGGTGGATACTATCTGAACTTCATAGTCTTATCGCAACTGTAGATAAGTTTTATGAAGAATACGAGCCTACCAAAGCAACTAGAGCGATAGACACCTTTGTACAAGAAAACCTATCTAACTGGTTTGTACGATTAAGTAGAAGACGTTTTTGGAAAGGTGAATATGCAACAGATAAAATCTCTGCATACCAAACACTATATACTTGTCTTGAGACTGTAGCAAAGCTTAGCGCTCCTGTGGCACCATTCTTTATGGAAAAACTCTATAAAGACTTAAATGCAGCTACTGGAAGAGAAGATTTTGAAAGCATACACCTTGCAGAATTTCCAGTGAGTGATGCAACTTATATAGATGTTGCTCTTGAGCATAAAATGCAAAAAGCACAAATAGTAAGCTCACTAACACTCTCATTAAGAGCAAAAGAAAAAATCAAAGTACGCCAACCTTTGCAGCGTATTATGATCCCTGTGCTTAATGAAAATGATAAAAATGAGATCCTTGCCGTGGCAGATTTGATTAAGTCTGAGGTAAATGTGAAGGAAATTGAGCTCATTTCTGATGATTCTGGGATCTTAGTGAAGCAAATCAAACCTAATTTTAAGGTATTAGGACCTCGTTTTGGGAAGGATATGAAACTCATTGCCAGCAAGATAAACTCACTACAAGCTGAGGATATTGCAAAAATTGAGCAAGATGGAGAATTAACAGTCGAAATTAATGGGGAAAATACTATTTTGCAGGCTGGTGACGTTGAGATAACATCGCAAGACATTGAAGGGTGGCTAGTTGCAAGTAATGCTGGAGTAACAGTAGCTCTAGATGTTACGATAAGTGAAGAGCTCAAAAAAGAAGGTGTGGCACGAGAATTGGTTAACCGTATACAGAACCTACGTAAGGACTCTGGATTTGAAGTGACAGATCGTATCCATATACAGCTACAGGAAGAGCCATCAATTGCTCAGACAGTACTGACTAACGCAGACTATATTAAAGCAGAAACACTAGCAGATTCTCTTGAATTAGTTCCTACATTAAGTGATGGACTGGAGATTGCTTTTGATGATATAACAACATTTTTAACCATTTCAAAACAATAGTAATGGCAGACGATATACAAGAAAGATTTAGCGATGCACAGCTCGCTGAGTTTAGAGAATTAATAGAAAAGAAGATTGAGAAAGCACAACACGATCTCGAGCTTATTAAAAGTGCCTACCTCAACGATGGAGATAACGGTACAGATGATACCTCTCCACAATTTAAATCTTTTGAGGAAGGTAGCGCCACGATGAGTAAAGAGGCAAACAGTGCACTTGCTATACGTCAAGAGAAATTTATACGCGATCTTAAAAATGCGATTACGCGCATACAGAACAAGACTTACGGGATTTGTCGTGTGACTGGTAAACTTATTAATCCTGAGAGATTAAAGCTTGTACCACATGCTACATTGAGTATTGAGGCTAAGAATATGCAGGCGTAAGTTCTTTCTTAGATAAAATAAAAAGTACTCCATTCTCAAAAGGATGTTATTAAAAAGCGCTCTCTGAGCGCTTTTAATTTTTACAAGTTTTTATAATGAGGATATCTCTCTGTTTATTACTTTTCTTACTTACTACGGCTGTGGTTGCACAAAAACGCTTGTCTCAAACATACGATGCGGAGAGTGTAAAAGAGTTATACATTAATAGTAATGAGATTTTTGAGATTACAATTACTGCTGCAGATACTGATCAAATTACAGTGCATACCATTATAGACGGAGAAATATTTGCGTCTACCTTGTTAAACACTGCTATCGCAAGTAATGTACTTAAGATCACTACGGGCAAAACACCAGATTACGAACCTTTTAATGATAAGCTCTCTGCGCATAAAGTGATGGCTATAGAGCTTGAAATAACTGTTCCTGTGGGACTAAACGTGTCTGTGTACAGTACACTTGCAGGCGTAGGTACCTATGGAGCCTTCGGGCAAGTGCACATGGATTTAGGAAGAGGACACTTTAAAGGAGAAGGATTCCGCTTTCGCGAAAGCGCAACTATAAACACTATCTCTGGAAGTATTGAACTTGATATTGATAAAGCACATGTTACTGCACAATCTCGTAACGGTACTATCGTTATATCGCCAGAAATCACTCTGGGACCAACTCTCAAACTACAAAGTATACATGGTGATATCACGATAGTAAAATCGTTGTGAATAACCTATTTTTGTCCCTTGTCAAAAAATAATTATGTCTCTTAAGAAAGTCGCCCTTATTGTTTTCCTGATTTTATTAGTAGATCAGGTGTTAAAGGTTTATATCAAAACTAACTTTTACTTACGTGAGAGTATACAAGTTTTTGGTATGGACTGGTTTCAAATCTTTTTTGTTGAAAATCAAGGAGCCGCTTGGGGAGTAGAGTTACCTGGCAAGTATGGTAAAATAACCTTATCACTTTTTAGACTTATCATAGCGCCTGTAATTGGGTATTATCTATATAAATCTGCAGTAAATAATGCACCTAAGCTTCTCGTGATTGCACTATCACTCGTCTTTGCTGGAGCAGTAGGTAATATTATAGATTCGCTTATCTATGGATCTATTTTTAGCGAGAGTACCACGAGTCAGATTGCAACTTTTATGCCTGATGGTGGTGGATATGCAGACCCTCTCTTTGGGAAGGTGGTAGACATGCTCTATTTCCCGTTTATTCAAGATGCAATGTGGCCAGAATGGGTTCCATTTTTAGGTGGTAAAACATTTACTTTCTTTAATGCTATCTTCAACATAGCAGATATGGCAATAAGCACTGGAGTAGGAATACTGCTTGTATTTAATAAAAGAGTATTTCCTCAGGACGAGAAGGATAATAAGGTTGTAGCTTAAGCCACTTTCTTTTTAAAGACCGCTGCTAAGTCGTCAAGACCAATAGGTTTTACTAAGAAGTCTTTTACTAGATTAAATTCTTGAGATCGCTTTATATCAACAGGGTTTATAGAGGAGCTTACAATATATAGCGTGCTGTTTTTAAGTGCTGGAAAATTGTACTTACTGAGCTCTTCTAGAAACTTCCAACCATCCATTACCGGCATATTGAGATCCAGCAGGATAATTTGCGGGATTGCTTGTTCTTCTTTGTGTAAAAATGTTTTGACAAAGTAATCAAGAGCTTCTTCGCCATTTTTAAAAACGATAAGATCTTTTGCAAGTTTACGTATGTCTATCACCTTTGTGATTAAACTTACATACATCTCATCGTCGTCAATTATACATGCTATTTCTATCGGATATTCTGTCATTGTTAATGCTGTACTGGTTTGTTATAACGTTACAATAAATTTTGATCCTTTACCTACTTTACTTTCTACGTTGATTTCTCCGCCCATTGCCTCTACTTCATTACGAGTGAGAAACAAGCCTAGGCCTAATGCATCATCATTACCGTGAAAAGTTTTATAGATTTTAAAAAGCTCTTCTCCATGCTTCTCTAAGTCTATGCCTAATCCGTTGTCTTTTACAAGAAGGTGTACTTTTCCATCTTCCTCATAGGTATACAAAGAGATTTCTGGATCACGATCTGGATGCTTATATCGTATTGCGTTTGTAATTAAGTTTTGTAAAATACTTTCTAGATACGCTTCGATGTATGGAATCTCCTCTACTTCTGAGAAATCTGTGTACATCATGACCTTGTTTTCTCTAATTGTTTGAGATAGTCCGGCGACTACGCGCTGGTAGACCTCTTCAATTACAACGCTATCTCTTGTTTCACTAGCTACGTTATGCACGCTTACTATCTTGTTAAGATGTTTTAAAGTGATATCTAAACTCTTTCCAATTTTTGTAAAATTCTCAAGTAATTCGTTTTGGTCTGCACTTAGGTTTGAGGTGTCAAATAGTGCTGCAGACATTTGTAAGTTTCCAACTTGGGATCTCAAATTATGGGAAATAATATGAGCAAAATCGTATAGCCGGGAGTTATGTCCCTGTATTAATCTAAAAGACTGTTCTAACTGTTCTTCACGAAACTTCTCCTCATGAATATTTTGAAAAACTCCTCGTATACCAATAATTTCCCCATCATTATTCCTAAGAGGGCGTCCGATTGCTTTTGCCCAGAATATCTCTCCATCATAGGTTCTCATCTTTACATGAGTAGAAAAAGATTTCCCTTGAGCACAATCAAAAAAGAGTGCTGTGGCTTTGTCCATATGCTCCTCTGCATAAAAATTAAAACCGGTATTTAATGTAGGATTATAGTCTTTAGGTACGTTAAGAATATTTCTTGCTTGATCATCAAAGAAGCTCTTTTTATTCTTAAAATCGACGCTCCATCCTCCTGCTCCTGTAAGTTCAGAAATCTGTCTATAGTAGAAATTATCCATCGAAAAATAATCAGAAGTACTCGTAATATTTTTTTCTACGGTAGCGTTCTTTTTTCCCTTTAAAGACAATCTAGATAAATTCATTACTATAAGTTATATAGCTATGAATATACCATAATATTCATAATTTTTTAAAAACTATATATTTTTTTCGGTGAAATACAGCTATTTATACCGATGTCTTGTGTGTTTATATCGATTAAGTGCTCTTCTGGCTCAAAATAGCTCAAGCCTATTTTTATAACATCTGGCTTGCACTGAGCGAGAAAACGGTCATAAAAACCTTTACCGTACCCTATACGATTACCCTGCTTATCATAAGCAAGAAGTGGGATAAATACAACATCAAGTTTAGACGCAGGTATTTCTATTCCGTCTTCGGGTTCTGGTATTCCGTAATCATTAACCACTATTTTAGTGCTGTCTGTGAGCAAATAATGAGATAGCGTGTTTTCCTCAAAATTTGACTTTGAGATTATAACATTCTTGTCTTTTCCTCCTAGAATGGAGAGTAGATACTGAGTGTCTATTTCGCGTAAGCGGTCTATTGGTAAGAAAATATGATAGTAATTATGATTCCATATATCCAGAGAGAGCGCTTGATTTGCGATTTCTAAACTTCTCTCGTCGCGCTCATCTTGTGTGAGGGCATCTCTTAAATCTTTATACTTTTTTCTAAGCTCCTGCTTGGTCATCGTTAGGTATGCGGTCTATAGATATATTAAAAATTGCGTCTCCTTGATAGACTAGGGATGCCTCGTTTACATTAATCACGTATCCTTCGTTTTTTGCCTTTACAACATGACGAAATTTACCGTACGGATCTGTAATTGTAGCTATATGCTGGCCTACAGATAGCCGCTCACCACAACTCACTTTAGTATGTAATAATCCAGAATATTGCGCTCTAAGCCACGTAGTAGCATCTACCGTTACCGATTCTTTTAAAACTTCTGGAACTTCAAAATTAGCACCAAGCATTTCTAGATGGTCTAATATTCTCATAGTTCCAAAAACACCTAATCGTGCAATTTCCTTGTCACTTACTTTAGACTTCCCACCTTCAAAAAGAATCACTGGTTTTCCCATTCTCGCACAAGTGGCTCTATATGATTTTGGTATCATTTTAGAGTGCAAAGTAAATGGTGCGTTAAAGATAGATCCATACTTTAATGATGTCTCATCTGAGGGTTCTATGCGTACTTGTGCAACATTAAATCTAGATGCTCCACCGGTGTGAAAATCTAAACATATATCTGCTACAGGCAATATTTTCTTTACAAATTGATAGGCAAACCTGCTCGCAAGTGATCCTCTTGGATTTCCTGGGAATACGCGGTTGAGATCTCTTCCATCTGGAAAAGTGCGTTTCATATCTAAAAACCCAAAGATATTTACCACCGGTACACAGATGATGGTTCCGCGCTTAGGCTTATTTATTTTTTTTGCTATGAGCTGGCGTACAATTTCAACTCCATTAATTTCATCACCATGAATTCCAGAAGTAATTAAAATTACTGGACCAGGTTTTTTTGCTCGCTCTATGATGATGGGAACCTCTACAGAGGTGGCCGTATAAAGCTTTGCAATATTGAAATTTATTGTAACGCTCTCACCAGGTAATACCTGTTTACCTAGTAGTGTCAGGATGTTATTTTCGTCTATTTTTGGCACAATCTCTTATATATTACGTTCAATATAGCGAATAATTGTTTTGGCAATATCCTTCCCTGTAGCTTTTTCAATTCCTTCTAAACCTGGAGATGAATTTACTTCTAGAATGAGTGGGCCGCGATCACTTTGCAGCATATCTACACCAGCTACTCCTAGACCCATTGCTTTTGCTGCTTTTATAGCGGCATTTTCCTCTTCGTCTGTTAAGCTTATAATTTCTGCAGTTCCTCCTCTATGCAAATTAGAACGGAACTCTCCTTCTTTACCTTGGCGCTTCATAGCTCCTACAATCTGACCATCTACTACAAATGCTCTAATGTCTGCTCCTTTTGCTTCCTTAATATATTCCTGCACAATCACTCGGGCTTCTAGTCCATTAAAAGCCTCGATTACAGACTCGGCTGCATTTTTGGTTTCGGCAAGTACTACACCTAGACCTTGAGTTCCCTCAAGTAGTTTTATAATAAGAGGTGCTCCTCCTACATGAGCAATCATCTCCTCCACATCTCTCGAGTAGTTTGTAAAAATGGTCTTGGGTAGACCTAGTTTTGATCTAGATAACACCTGTAAACTACGCAGTTTATCTCGACTTCTTACAAGTGCCTGAGAGGTTGTCGTGGTAAAAGCATCCATCATCTCAAATTGCCTCACCACTGCAGTACCATAAAACGTAATAGAAGCACCTATACGAGGTATAATTGCATCTGCTGTTTCTAGCGTGCGTCCTTTGTAAAAGACGGTAGGCTTTTTCTTTTCTATGATAAGGTCACATTTAAGAGGATCAATCACCTCAACGCTATGCCCTCTCTTTAATCCTACTTCTACAAGTCTAGATGTACTGTATAAATGCGGGTTACGAGATAATATCTTTAGATTCATTGTTTTTAAGGTTGTAGGATACGTCTGTAAACTCAGTATCCACGATGAATTTTTTTGTTAGAAATTTCCTTCCTATCAGAACAGGAAACCTCATATCCTCCCTTGACGAGAGCGTTAATGATATCTTATAAGTCTTACTAAAGATAGTAATACTACTCTGAACTTGATATCTATATTGAGTTTCTCCATTACTACTTCGCACGATGGCAATATCATACTCCTCAAAAATCATTTCTTGACCATTATAGAGTGGATGCTCTTCATCAAAGAATGTGCACACTAGTTTGTTTTCCTTTTCAACAATACTGTGACAATGTATCGAGGAGGTGTAAGCACCCGTATCAATCTTAATATCAATATCGTAAAATCCTAAAACTGGAAAATCTGCTTTGTCAGTGCGACCTATAGTGCGTTTTGGCATAGTATGGCAAGGTATAAAATATGTACTTTCTTTATAAAGATTTTAATGCGATTTTTTATGCTTTCGCGAAAGCGTAATCCGCCTCATATATTATCTTTGAGTATGCCTGCTGCTCCAATAGAACTTCAACTCAAAACACTTCCTACAAGTCCGGGAATATATCAATACTACGATAAAAACGGAAAACTGCTTTACGTAGGAAAAGCAAAGAACTTAAAAAAACGAGTACTTTCCTATTTTAATAAAACCCTAGATAACGGTCGTATTAGAACTATGGTTAAAAAGATTCACGAGATGAAGCATATCGTGGTCGAGACCGAGACAGATGCGCTTCTTCTTGAAAACAGTCTTATAAAAGAATATCAGCCACGGTACAACGTCTTACTTAAGGACGATAAAAGCTACCCTTGGATCTGTATAAAAAATGAACGCTTCCCTAGGATTTTCCCTACGCGTAGACTCATCAAAGACGGTAGCGAGTATTATGGTCCATACACGAGTATGAAAACAGTGCGCACGCTACTAGACTTGATTAAAAGTTTATATAAGCTTCGCACTTGTAATTATGATCTTTCTAAGGATAAGATAGACGCTGGGAAGTATAAAGTGTGCCTTGAATATCATCTAGGCAACTGTGAAGGTCCTTGTGAAGACAAGCAGTCAGAAAAAGAATATCACGAACACATAGAACACATACGCCAGATTGTAAAAGGAGATTTTAAAGATTCTCTAGCTCGCTTTCGCGAAAAAATGAAGGAGCACGCTGCTGCCATGGAATTTGAAGATGCACAACGCATTAAAGAAAAGCTTGACATTCTTGAAGGGTACCAATCTAAAAGTACGGTGGTTAATCCTAAGATAAGCGATGTTGATGTATTCTCCATTATAAGCGATGAGGGTTATGGGTATGTAAACTTCTTACAGATATCACACGGTGCTATTATTAAAAGTCATACGCTAGAACTCAAAAAGCAACTAGACGAAACTGATAAAGAATTACTAGAGCTGGGTATTATTGAAATCCAGCAACGTTTTGACCATAACTCAAAGGAAATCTATGTTCCCTTTGAAGTAGAGCTAGGTGATCAATATAAAATTACCGTGCCTAAACTAGGTGACAAAAAACGTATACTAGAACTCTCTGAACGTAATGCAAAGTATTACAGGATGGAGCGTTTTAAACAAACTAAAATAGTAGATCCAGACCGCCATACTAACCGCATCATGGCACAAATGAAGGCAGACCTGAGATTGAGTGAGGAGCCTAGACATATAGAGTGCTTTGATAACTCAAACATACAAGGCTCAAACCCTGTAGCCGCTTGCGTGGTTTTTAAGAATGGAAAGGCTAGCAAGAGTGATTATCGTAAATTTAATATCAAAACAGTAGAAGGACCAGATGATTTTGCGAGCATGGAAGAAGTAGTTTATAGACGTTACAAACGACTACTAGCCGAAGATCAACCACTACCTCAACTCATAATTGTAGATGGTGGTAAGGGTCAATTATCTAGTGGTGTTAAGGCACTAGATGACCTAGGCTTGCGTGGCAAAATAGCAATTATAGGTATTGCAAAACGTCTAGAAGAATTATTTTACCCTGGTGATAGTATTCCATTATATCTCGACAAAAAAAGTGAGACTCTTAAAATTATACAACAATTACGTAATGAGGCGCACCGCTTTGGCATCACCTTTCACCGTAATCAACGTAGTAATGCAGCCCTAGGAACAGAACTTGACGCTATACGTGGTATAGGTGAAAAAACAATTGTAGATTTATTAAAACATTACCGCTCTGTTTCAAAAGTAAAAGTGGCAAGTAAAAAGAGTCTCACAGAGGTAATAGGACCATCAAAAGCAGCTATCATATATAATCACTACCACCTTAAAGAATGAAGTACTTCATACTAATTACAGCCTTAATATTAAGCTTCTCTACATTTGCGCAAGAAGCACAAAAGGAGGATGTAAAAGTAGGTCTTGTACTTAGTGGTGGTGGCGCAAAAGGTTTTGCTCACATAGGCGTTCTTAAAGTTATAGAAGAAGCTGGTGTACGCATAGATTATATTGCAGGTACTAGCATGGGCGCTATAGTAGGAGGATTATACGCATCTGGATATAATGCGGCAGAGTTAGATTCTATTTTTACTTCTGTAAATTTTAATAACATCATTCAAGATAACTTACCTCGTAAGGCAAAGACCTCTTATGAGCGTGATGATGCAGAGCGATATGTAGTATCACTACCATTTGATCACCTTAAACTATCGCTTCCTAGCTCCTTAAGTAAAGGGCAAAACACGTACAATTTACTGGCTAAAAATCTCGATCATACTTCGAATATTAATGATTTTAGTAAACTCCCTATTCCTTTTTTCTGCATCGCTACAGATGTAGAAAAAGGAGAGCAGGTTATTCTGGATAAAGGATACTTACCAGAAGCACTAGGAGCTAGTGGAGCGCTACCTTCACTTTTTAGCCCCGTACTTATAAACGGAAAACTCCTTATAGATGGAGGCGTTACAAATAACTACCCTGTAGAAGAGTTGCGCGCAAAAGGAATGGATATCATTATTGGGGTTGATGTACAAGATACACTACGCGGTAGATCCAATCTCAAATCTGCATCTGAGGTGTTATTGCAAATCAACAACTATCGCACTGCGAAAGCGATGGAGGAAAAACGCGCACAAACAGATATTTACATACGACCATCTATTGATGCTTACTCTGTGGTTTCCTTTAATGATGGAAAAGTTATTATGGGTACAGGAAATACAAAAGCAATGGAGCAGTATGATGCACTTAAGGAAGTTGCAATGAGGCAAAAACCGCTTTCGCGAAAGCGTATAAAACCCACTCCACAAGATTCATTACAAATTGCCGCCGTGAGCATTACAGGTAATGAGCAATATACTAGAGCCTACATTCTCGGAAAATTGAAACTTACACCACCAATAACGGTGTCATATGATGACTTTTACAATGGCATCAACAACCTCACAGCCACCGAAAACTTTAATAGAATAGGTCACAGGCTGCAGAAGGTAAATGATGAATTTGTACTTCATATTGAGCTTAAGGAATCTAGTAGCACCCAATCATTGCGCCTAGCGTTACATTATGACGATCTTTTTCGCACGGCAGCACTTATTAATTTTACTAAAAAAAGAGTCCTTTTTAAAAATGATATTGCCTCACTAGATTTTATTCTAGGAGATAATATTAGATACGATTTTGATTACTACATTGATAAAGGTTTTTACTGGAGTGTGGGAGTAAACTCTTCTTATACCTCTTTTGAACAAGGCGTAAGCGCTCGTCTTATTGAAGATTTACGCGGTATACCTCTAGATGGAATTAATAGGGTGAGTCTCAATTATCAAGACTTAACAAATAGGATTTATATACAAACACTACTAGCGAAGCAATTTACATTTGACATAGGTATACAGCACAAGTTTTTGGATATAGAAACGGAAACTGTGGTCTCTACAGATGTGGAAGAAACAGCTGTTATTTTTGAACGAAGTAACCTGGGAGGACTATACTCTCAATTAAAATATGATTCCCTAGATAATAAGTACTTTCCTAACTCAGGAGTTCTTTTTGATGCAGACTTTGATTTATTTCTAGCCTCATCAGATTATAATAATGATTTTACAGAGTTTGGGGTTGCAAATGCACGTATTAAATATGCTGGTAGTATAGGTAATGTATTTACCGCTACTGTTGAGGCGGCAGGAGGCTTTAAAGTAGGTGGAGCAGATAATAATTCTCTCGACTTTTTCTTAGGAGGTTATGGCGCAAAGAAAGTAAATAACATTGTCCCCTTCTTAGGATATGATTACTTAAGTATTGCTGGAGATGGCTATGTAAAAGCACTATTTGAAGTTGATTTTGAGGTTTTCCCAAAAAACCACCTCAACCTCTCGGCAAACTTTGCAAATGTGGGTTACGATATTTTTGACAATCCAGACAACTGGTTGCCACCGGCTACATTTTCTGGTTATTCTCTAGGGTATGGCTCTGAAACGCTACTTGGACCTTTGCGACTTAAATATACCTATAGCCCAGAAGTTAAACGTAGTGAGTGGTTTATAAGTCTAGGTTACGAATTTTAAACAATTCTTAAGCAATATTTAAATAGTCCGCACGTTGTTGGGTTTTTACCATTTTTTTAACCTTTTCGATTTAATATTTGGCACATATCGTGGTTTCTATTGATAAATGTTTAATCTAAAAACTCATTCATCATGAAAATCAACACCATCATCCTCTCCGCAATTTGCTTCACTATCTTTTTAAGCTGTGATTCTTCAACAGAAAATAAGAGTGAACACTCTACTCAAGAAAATCTTGCCATCACAACTCCAAAAGTTCTCGCGACTCCAACTCACTTTTATGTGAATTCCTCCTCTGGTTTATCACTAAGATCTGGAACAAATCTCACCTCAAAAAAAATTCTCACACTTCCTTATGGTGCACAGGTATCCCTATTAAGTAATCCTGAGCACACAGAAAT
Source organism: Dokdonia sp. Dokd-P16 (assembly GCF_003095655.1). Lineage (NCBI taxonomy): Bacteria > Pseudomonadati > Bacteroidota > Flavobacteriia > Flavobacteriales > Flavobacteriaceae > Dokdonia > Dokdonia sp. Dokd-P16. Next base: position 1,426,105 of record NZ_CP029151.1, on the reverse strand, counting down.
GACCGTAGATGGAATTACTGGTGAGATGATAGAAGTGAACTATCAAGGTGCAACAGGCTTTGCTTTTAATGGCTATTTAACGTCGCTTGCTCCACCGCAACCAAATGAAGATCTAGAAGCATACACAAACCGCATAAGCACTCCAGAACGCCCTATTAAAGTATTAAAGAAAGCTAATAAAAAGGGAGAGGATTATGGAATGACTACAACGCTAGAGCTTCCTGCAAAAAACTGGAATGAAGCATACCGAATTTCTCAACGTCTCTTTAATCTTCCTAAAGGGATAAATCCTGAACTTTCAAATAGAAAAGAAACAGTGACTATCATAAATGGGGATAAAAGAGATCGTACACAAACTGATCAACTTACTATCAATATTACTCCTAAGGGTGATATAGCAAATATTACCTACTCCTATTCGCTAAGAGATTATAAGCGCACTGTTATGATTAAAAAATCTAATAATGCTTTTGTCATTACAGAGGAAGAAATGTCTCTATAAATCTCATTAACTAAAATAGGGTAGCCGCTGGCTACCCTATTTTTATGCACTATACAGATAATTACGCCTCAGAAACTCGAAGTGTATTAACCATTCCTTTATCTAGTAATGGCATTGCCACAAGATTGATAAGCATATCTCCTTTATCTACTAATTCTGTATTTAAAGCCATTTGTCTAATATCTTCTACCGTCTCATCTGTACTTACGAACTTGTCATAAAACAGTGCTTTTACACCCCATAATAGATTAAGCTGTGTAAGTATGCGCTTGTTTGATGTAAATACAAGAATATGAGATGACGGTCTCCATGCCGAGATTTGAAAAGCTGTGTAACCACTATTTGTTAAGGTAGTAATTGCTTTTGCATCTATCTCGTCTGCCATGTGAGCCGCGTGATAACATATTGCTTTAGTAATGTAACGTTTAGTCTTAATATGTGGTGGTGCCTGCGGGACTTTTATAAGATCTGAATCCTCTACATTACGACATATAGAAGCCATCTTTTCAATAACCTGTACTGGATATTGACCTACAGAAGTTTCTCCAGAGAGCATTACTGCGTCTGCTCCGTCCATTACAGAGTTTGCAACGTCATTTACCTCAGCACGTGTAGGCGTAAGGCTAGAAATCATTGTTTCCATCATTTGTGTAGCAATGATTACTGGTATTCTTGCTCTTTTTGCGCGCAACACTAATTGCTTTTGCACTAACGGTACCTCATGTGCTGGGATTTCTACACCTAGATCTCCACGCGCCACCATTAAAGCGTCACAATAAGCAACTATCTTATCAATATTTGCTACAGCCTCTGGCTTTTCAATTTTGGCAATGATTGGTACTTTATGATCAGAGTGCTTTTTAATCAACTCTTGTAGTTGCTGCAAGTCTTCTGCATGTCTTACAAAAGAAAGTGCCATCCAGTCTACCTTAAGTCCTAATGCAAAAATTGCATCTTTTACGTCTTTTTTAGTAAGTGCTGGAAGTGATATATCTGTATTAGGTAAGTTCACCCCTTTTTTAGAACGTAACGGTCCTCCTTGAATTACAGTAGCTTCAACTTCAGTTTTACCATCAGTTTTATCTACTTGAAACATTAATTTACCATCATCTAGTAAAATGCGCTCACCTGCTTTTACGTCACGAGGAAACTGCTTATAATTCATATAAACACGATCCTTTGTTCCTTCAAATTCGCTTTCTGTTGAGAACGTAATTTTATCTCCAGGATTTACAACTACCTCTTCCTTCATTTTTCCTATACGAAGTTTTGGCCCTTGCAAATCTGCTAGTATTGATGTGTTATACCCAGTCTCTTCGCTTAGTTCACGTATCATAGCTACGCGCTCCTTAACATCTTCATAGTCTGCATGTGAAAAGTTAATGCGGAATACATCTACTCCTGCATTCATCATGTCTAGCAATACTTGTCGCTTACTAGTTGCTGGCCCTAAGGTTGCAACTATCTTGGTTTTTTTTCTTTTCTGCATTATTCAAAAATTAAGTGTTCTTTATTTTTTAATGAGCTTACATCTACTTCGTAAGCGGTAACAATATGTGATATTTGATTGAGAATTTTTAGTGCTTTAGCTTTCGCGAAAGCGTTACCATCCTCAACTACTTTTATAAAATAATCTACTTGTGGCATCTCTGGAATAAAGTAGGTAGTCTTGAGTGTTTTCTCTGATTCAAAAAGACCTATAACAGCTTTAGCTTCTACTTCTATCTTTGTCTTATTTGATAATACGTAGTAGTCTACATACTGATGTTCATCATTAAATTCAAAAAAGGGATAGCTTGCCTCTTCTTCTCGATTACCAATAATGAGGTCTTCACGAGAACGAGATAGTCGTAATCCAAGATTCTTATTAAGTAAGTATGCCAAGAAATATGGCTCTAAAGAACCATGTATAGCTATGAGCGTAAAGTCATAACCAATGGAGTCTTCCAAAAGAATTTTATACATTCCCATAACGTTTAAGCAAGTTAGAAAGATACAAAGAAGCATCCGAAGGAATACGTGAGAGGTATTAAAGTTACGTAAACGTTTTCGCTAGAAATTGTAAAGTATTTAATCTAGAGGCAATGTGAATGTAACGAGAGTTCCCTTACCATCTTCACTTTCAATATGTAATTCTCCTTTATGAGCCTTGAGATACTCATTACTTAAAACTAGTCCTAGACCTGAACCCTTTTCGTTTCTAGTGCCCACCCGACTCGTAATCTCAGTTAGATCAAAAAGACGTTGCTTGTCATATTCTGGAATCCCTATTCCGTTATCTTCAATACTAAAAACAAACTTATTATCTAGCCTTGTAAGCTCAATCACTATGATATCATTATCGTGCGAAAACTTAATTGCATTAGACAGTAAATTTCTAATTATGGTCGCCACCATATTCTTATCTCCTACTACTTCACCTTTAAAACTTGACTCTAGACGTATGTTGATCCCTTTGCTTTGAAGAGCGTGGTTTTGTATTTTGATTTGATCTTTTGTAATAGACATGATATCTAATGCAACAGGAGTAAACTCGACTTGCTCTGTTTGCAGTTTTGACCATTTTAGAAGGTTGTCAAGTAATGAAATACTGTTTCGGCTAGAGTCTTCAAGAGAATTTATTATCGTGGTGGTTTGACTGTTATTTGCGTGTTCTACTTTTAATACATCTAGAAAGTTTATTACGGATGATAGAGGACCTCTAAGGTCATTTGCTAAAATTGAGAAAAACTTATTTTTTGTAGCTACAAGCTCTGAGAGTCTAACTTTTTGTGATGCAATAATTTTATTCTTACGCTCGTACAAATAATACTGACTTATTAAAAAGAACATAAATCCTAATATGGCGAGATACCATAAACATGATGTAACGCCTAGTGCTAAGAAACCTTCATGAGACTTCTTATAGGCGGTGCTTAACATAAATTCCTTATTGTAAAAAGGGACTACACTGGAAATATAGGTTTCTTCACTAACATCGAAGTTTTTAAAAAACTCTGGGTCCTCATTTACAGAGTATATTTTTTGTCCATTATGGGCTCTACTACGATCAAAGTAATTACCGTTACTACTCTTAAACCTAAAAACAAAATCCTCTTTGTTATTATGAACATAAGCTTTATCTAAAATAGGGGCAAACTCTGCAATACTTGTAATGTAGCCTAGAGAATTACCGAGGCTGTCCAAAACACCAAACCCTAGCGGAAGCCCTACTCTACCTTCTAATAAATTTGTGGGGTCTGAGGCATAAAAATCACTCTTACGCATTAAAGAGTCCATTCTTGACATTCCTTCCTTACCTATAATTTTACCTATAGAAGTACCTACTAATTGTGCATTAGGTACAGGCTGCATGGTAAAGTCAAAAATAAAAATATGGCTCGTATCAATATATGAAACACTAAAGGGACGTTCCATGATAAGTCCACCTAGCTGCCGTTCTATAAAGGAAGATATATCGTTCTCAGTAAAGCTCCCATTAGATATTTCAATATAACTTTTTACTCCAGAAATTAGAGTTGCATAATTGTTAAGAGCTTCTTGAAATTCCTTTGCAGCTTCTCTATTTGCTCTTTCTAAGTTAAGTGTACGAGCAGCTTCCTCTTGTTGTATTATGCGGGATGTACCCCAATAAACAGCAATTGCCGTTATGAGTGCAAGAAATGCAAAAACGAGATAGTATCTCTTTGGAAATTTTACTAACATAAGGGGTGGAGCCCTAAGACTCTAATCTTTAATCTTCTAGGGGAAAAAGATGATTAAAAAGCTAATGTAGTAAAATCAATTAATAAACTTACGTTATTGAGTTTCAATTTCTCGTTGAAAAGCATAGAAGGTGCGTTTGGAGGCTATTTCTTCTGCCTTTTTCTTACTTGTAGCACGAGCCTTTGCTACAACCTTACCATCTATAAAAAGTTTTACTCCAAAATGCTTTACAGTGTCTTGACCAGTATCTTCAAAAGTTTCAAATTTAAAGGTGCGCTTTTCCTTCTGGCACCATTCTATTAATACACTCTTGTAACTAATGATACGGCCCTCAAGCTTCTCTATATCTACATAGGGCTCTATTACACGTTTAGCTATAAACTTCTCGCAATATTTATAACCTCGATCAAGGTATATAGCACCTACTAAAGCTTCAAAAAGATTGCCGTGAATATTAACCCCAAAGTTGTCTAATGGTATACTTGCTCTCACATATCTCACAAGATTGAGGTCTCTGCCTAGCTCATTGAGGTGCTTGCGGCTTACCACCTTAGATCTCATTTTAGTTAAATATCCTTCATTACCACCTTGTACGGCATTAAAGAGATGTGCTGCGATAACAGACCCAAGCATTGCGTCACCTAAAAACTCTAATCGCTCATAATTAAGAGGATTTCCATCCTCTTTTTTAAGACCTAGAGAACGATGGGTAAAAGCTTTCTCATAGTACCTTATCTCTTTCGGTTTAAAGCCTATGATGGCATGCATTCGCATAAAAAAACTCCCGTCCTTTTCAGCACGAGAGTTAAATATTTTTTTAAATGCGCTCATTATAATCTAAGCGTCAAGTTTTTTGAATAAAACGCAAGCATTGTGACCTCCAAAACCGAAAGTGTTACTCATTGCTACGTTTACTTCTCTCTTTTGTGCTTTATTAAGCGTTAAATTAAAAGAGGGATCTATATTCTCATCTACTGTAGTATGATTGATTGTAGGAGGAACAAGACTATGTTGCATCGCAAGGATAGCAGCAATAGACTCTATAGCCCCAGCAGCACCCAGAAGGTGTCCAGTCATAGACTTAGTAGAATTAATATTTATTTCTTTTGCATGATCACCAAATACTTTTTTGATAGCCTTAAGCTCTGCTACATCACCTAGTGGAGTAGATGTACCGTGTGTATTAATATGATCTACATCTTCAGGTGTTAGACCTGCGTCACGTAAACAGTTAAGCATTACTCGCTCTACACCTATACCGTCTGGATGAGGTGCTGTCATGTGATAAGCATCACTAGACATACCGCCACCTAGAACCTCAGCATAAATTTTGGCACCACGTGCCTTAGCGTGTTCATACTCTTCTAAGATTAATGCACCACTACCTTCTCCTAATACAAAACCATCTCTAGTTGCGTCAAAGGGTCTTGAAGCAGTTTCAAAATCATCATTTCTAGTTGACAACGCATGCATTGCATTAAAACCACCCATACCAGCCTGCGTTACCGCAGCCTCAGATCCTCCTGTAACAATAATATCACATTGCCCTAAACGTAAATAGTTAAAGGCATCTATCATTGCATTTGCAGAAGAAGCACAAGCAGAAACCGTCGTATAGTTAGGTCCCATAAAGCCATGCTTGATAGAGATATTACCAGGGGCAATATCTGCAATCATCTTAGGTATAAAGAAAGGATTAAATCTAGGGGTGCCATCTCCAGCACCAAAGTTGAGGACTTCATTCTGGAATGTCTCCAGACCACCTATACCGGCTCCCCAAATAACCCCAACCCTAAATTTATCAACAGAGTCAAGATCAATGCCCGCATCACTGATAGCTTCATCTGAGGCTACCAGTGCATACTGAGCAAATCTATCGAGCTTTCGAGCTTCTTTCCTATCAAAGAAGTCGAGAGCGTCAAAGTTTTTAAGTTCACAAGCAAACTTCGTTTTAAACTTTTCTGCATCAAAATAGGTGATGGGCGCGCACCCGCTTTTCCCTGTAGAAAGTCCTTCCCAGTATTCCTGAATATTATTTCCTATCGGGGTAAGTGCACCAAGTCCGGTAACTACTACTCGCTTTAACTCCATAAATAAAGACTTATTTTGCCTCTTCTATATAAGATACTGCTTGACCTACTGTCGCAATATTTTCTGCTTGATCGTCTGGAATTTGGATATCAAATTCTTTTTCAAACTCCATAATGAGTTCCACTGTGTCTAGTGAATCAGCGCCTAGGTCGTTTGTGAAGCTCGCTTCCGTTACAACTTCGTTTTCGTCTACTCCTAATTTGTCTACGATAATCGCTTTTACTCTTGATGCAATGTCTGACATAATTTTCTAATTTAAATTTTTATTTAAGTCGCAAAAATAACAAACTTTACCGTTAAACAAGTTTGCAACTCAAAAATGTGAAGGTAATTTACGGAAATATAAAATAAGTTCCTTTCCATAACCTTCAAATAGTTACTAATATTTCTTTATTTCGCACCCACAACAGCAACAAGAAAAATGAAACGAATTGTGATTTTTGCCTCGGGTAACGGTACAAATGCCCAGCGTATTATAGAGTTTTTCCAGGATCGTACGGATGCACAAGTCGTGCAAGTTCTTAGTAACAATCCGCGTGCCAAAGTACTTCAAAGAGCCTCAGCCCTTGATGTTGCTGCGTTTAGTTTTAACAGAAAAGCTTTCTATAAAGGTGATGATGTACTCCATCTTCTTAAAGCTACACAACCAGATGTCATCATTTTGGCAGGTTTTTTATGGCTATTTCCAGAAAAAATAATTTCGGCGTTTTCAGATAAGGTCATAAATATACACCCAGCATTGCTCCCAGATTTTGGAGGAAAGGGAATGTACGGCATGAATGTGCATGAGGCTGTTTACGCTTTCGCGAAAGCGCAACACGATAAAAATCCTTCTCAAAAAGTATATACAGGCATCACCATACATAAAGTAACGCCCGAATATGACAAAGGAGATTTCTTATTTCAAGCCAAAGTTGAAGTAAGCCAAGAAGACACACCAGAAGCAATTGCCGAAAAAATACACCAACTGGAACAAGCTCATTTTCCAGAGGTAATTGCAGAATTCTTATCTTAGAGAGATGGCAAAAACAAAAAAATTCTATGTAGTCTGGGAAGGTAAAAAACCTGGCATCTATGAGTCTTGGAAGGAATGCAAGAAGATGATAGATGGTTATGCCGGAGCAAAATACAAGAGTTTTGAAACCTTTGCCAAAGCAAAAAACGCATATAACGGAGACTATAACGACTTTAAAGGCTCCTCAAAGAAGAAAAAAGTACTCACCGCCGAAGAAAAAGCCAAATATGGCTTCCCCAACCTTTACTCTATTGCTGTAGATGCGGCAAGTTCTGGTAATCCAGGTATCATGGAGTATCGCGGGGTAGATACTCAAACGGTAAAACAACTCTTTCACCAAGGTCCTTTTAAACAAGGAACTAACAATATAGGAGAGTTTCTTGCGCTCGTGCACGGTCTTGCTTATTTAAAAAAAATAGGTAGTGATCGTCTTATATATAGTGACTCCCGCATAGCAATAAGCTGGGTAAAAAAGAAACATTGCAAGACCAACCTCAAGCAAAGCCCAAAAAACAAAGACGTTTTTGACCTCATCACACGCGCAGAGCAGTGGCTTAAAACAAACACCTACACAACCACCATCGTAAAATGGGAAACCAAAGCCTGGGGGGAAATTCCAGCAGATTTTGGCAGGAAATAAGTATGATTATGAAGACAGAAAAAAAGAGAATATATACGATAGCAATTTCGGCTTTTCTTACCACACTGGTTATCAAAAACTGGGATGCTCTTAAGAGTTTTATCGCTAGTTTATTTGTATAATTTAATTTTAAATTTTCGCGAAAGCGGTCTCCTTAAATTTGAGTTGTCAAACATTCAAAACCGTATATTTGCACAAAAAATTATAGATGAGTAAATTGGTTATTGTTGGTTCTTGTGCGTTTGATGCAATAGAGACACCTTTTGGAAAAACAGATAAAATTATTGGTGGAGCTTCTCCTTATATAGGACTTGCTGCGGCACAGTTTGATAATGTTGATCCAGCCATTGTTGCCGTTGTAGGTGATGACTTCCCTCAAGAGTATCTTGATTTTCTTGCAGAAAGAGGAATTAACACAGACGGTATAGAAGTAGTAAAAGGTGGTAAAACATTTTTCTGGAGTGGTAAATATCACAATGATATGAACTCTAGAGATACACTAGCTACAGAACTTAATGTACTAGCAGATTTTTCTCCTAAGGTTCCTGCTTCACATAAGGAAGCACCTATTGTAATGCTAGGTAACTTACAACCTCAAGTACAGCTTAGTGTTATCGAGCAAATGGAAGTAAAGCCTAAGCTTGTAATACTAGACACAATGAACTTCTGGATGGATATCGCACTTGATGAGCTTAAGACTACGCTTAAAAAAGTAGATGTAATCACTATAAATGATGAGGAAGCTCGCCAGTTAAGTGGAGAGTACTCACTTGTAACTGCTGCAAAGAAGATCCACGAGATGGGACCTAAGTATGTAGTTATAAAGAAAGGAGAGCACGGAGCTCTTATTTTTGAAGGAGATAATATGTTTTTTGCCCCTGCATTACCACTTGCTGATGTTTTTGACCCTACAGGAGCTGGAGACACCTTTGCTGGAGGATTTGCTGGCTATATAGCTCAAGCAGGAGACACTTCTTTTGAAACTATGAAGACGGCTCTTATTTATGGCTCTTGCCTTGCCTCCTTTACGGTAGAAAAATTTGGAACAGAGCGTTTACAGTCTGTGACGCCAGAAGAAATAAAAGAGAGACTGCATCAGTTTAAAAAACTTGTGCAATTTGACATAAACATAAACAACTAAACCCTGCGCTCCATTTTTGGAGCGCTTTTGTTTTTACAAGCTATGAGTGACGCTATCAAGCATGAATGTGGTATTGCAGTTATAAGACTAAAAAAACCACTTGAATTTTACAAAGAGAAATACGGTACTGCTTTTTACGGAGTAAATAAGATGTACTTAATGATGGAAAAGCAGCACAATCGTGGTCAAGATGGTGCAGGTTTTGCTAGTATAAAACTAGATGTCGCTCCTGGGCAACGCTACATATCTAGACAGCGATCTACAGCACAGCAGCCTATACAAGATATTTTTGCAGAGATTAATGGTCGTATTAACGAGTTTATGACTGCAAATCCTGATAAGAAGGATGATGTAGCCTGGCAGAAGAGTAATGTTCCTTACATAGGAGAGTTATTACTAGGTCACGTGCGTTATGGAACCTTTGGAAAAAACAGCGTTGAGAGTGTACACCCATTTTTACGTCAAAATAACTGGATGCACCGTAACCTTATCGTTGCAGGAAATTTCAACATGACTAATGTAAATCAGCTTTTTGACAAGTTGGTTTCTTTAGGACAGCACCCAAAAGAGCAGGCGGATACCATTACAGTAATGGAAAAAATAGGACACTTTCTAGATGATGAAGTTGGTAAACTTTACAAGAAATTAAAAAAGGAAGGATTTAATAAACAACAAGCCTCTCCTCAAATAGCAGAGAGACTTAAAGTAGGTAAAATACTTAGAAGAGCTTCAAAAGATTGGGATGGTGGCTATGCAATGGCTGGACTTCTAGGTCATGGTGATGCCTTTGTTTTGAGAGATCCTGCGGGAATAAGACCTGCATATTATTTTGAAAACGACGAAGTAGCTGTCGTAGCTAGTGAGCGCCCTGTGATTCAAACAGCGTTTAACGTGCCTTTTGATGAAGTGAAGGAATTAAATCCAGGAGCTGCTGTCATCATTAAAAAGAATGGAACACTTACGATACAGCAAATTATAGAACCATTAGAGCGCAAGGCTTGTTCTTTTGAGCGTATTTACTTTTCGAGAGGTTCTGATGCAGAAATTTACAAAGAGCGTAAAATGCTTGGACGTTTATTAATGCCTCGTGTACTAGAGAGTATTAATCACGATACGAAGAACTCTGTGTTCTCATTTATTCCTAACACGGCTGAGACTTCTTTTTACGGTCTTGTAGAGGCTGCTCAAGATGAACTAAACAAGCAAAAAGGACAGAAGATTCTTGCTGCGAAGGGAAATCTAAATGAAAGTGAACTAACAGAGATTCTCTCACAGCGCTTGCGTACAGAGAAGATTGCCATAAAAGATGCAAAGCTCCGCACGTTTATTACAGAAGACAGTAGTCGTGACGATCTAGTAGCCCACGTTTATGACGTTACCTACGGTGTTATTAAACCAGAAGACAAACTCGTAATTATAGACGATAGCATTGTGCGCGGTACAACGCTTAAGAAGAGTATTATCAAAATGATGGCACGTTTAAACCCTGCCAAAATTATTGTAGTCTCTAGTGCTCCTCAAATACGATATCCAGATTGCTACGGTATTGATATGGCGCGACTAGAAGATTTTATAGCTTTTAGAGCCGCGATTGCTTTACTCAAGGAAAATGGCAAAGAAAGTCTTATACAAGAGGTTTATGAGAAGTGTAAGGCACAAGTAGATCTAGATGACAAGGAAGTAAAGAACCACGTTAAAGATATCTATGCTCCTTTTGAGCAGAGAGAAGTGTCTAAAAAGATTGCAGAATTACTTACCGATAGCTCGGTAAAAACAGAAGTAGATATCATCTATCAAACGGTAGAAAACTTGCATAAAGCGTGTCCTGATAATCTTGGAGATTGGTACTTTACTGGAGACTATCCTACAGCTGGAGGTAACCGCGTTGTAAACAAAGCATTCATTAATTATGTAGAAGGAAATAAAGAGAGAGCCTATTAAAAAAAGTGCATTTGGTCTTAAAAATATCACAAATTAAAAATTAATTGTGTATTTCGTCTAAAATTTATGCCTTTGGTCTAAAACATACTGCTACTGACTAAAACCCTCTTATATTAGCATTGCCATAGCATAAGTAGGTTAAGTTCATGGTAGATTTGGGGCAAAAAAAGGTGGATCTTTCCACCTTTTTTTATGCCCAATTTTTAGCGTTTTATGACCTAACCATTAAGCTTCAATTACAATCTTTAAAGTAATTAAGTTTTGATTGAAAAATTACTCTTTTTAGCCAACTAAACATATCTAATTGATAATGAGCTATCATTGCCAAATATAGCATTCAAAACCACCTTTAAAATAAAACCATATCAGTCTATATTTTTATTCTAAACCTGCCGTTTTATGTAAGTAAAAAAGTTGAGATAGAATTTACGCAAGAAATTAGAGAAAGAATTTACCTACATTTTCTTGTATAAAAAAAGCCCACTATAAAAGTGGGCTTTAAAAATTAATATAAGTGTTATTTCTTATTTGTTCTGAGCATATAATGCAGATACTTTTTCCCAATTAATCACATTAAAAAATGCGTTTACATAATCTGGACGTCTGTTTTGATAGTTTAAGTAATATGCATGCTCCCATACATCAAGCCCCAAGATTGGAAAACCTCCACACCCTACTTTAGGCATTAGTGGGTTATCTTGGTTAGGAGTTGAGCATACCTCAACTTTTCCACCTTCGTGTACACAAAGCCAAGCCCATCCTGAACCAAACTGTCCTCCAGCTGCAGATGAAAATTTATCTTTAAAAGACTCAAAGTTTCCGTAAGCAGCATTTATTGCCTCGGCAAGTTCTCCCGTAGGTTCTCCTCCACCATCTGGTGACATTACTTCCCAAAATAGTCTGTGGTTGTAAAAACCTCCGCCGTTGTTACGCACAGCAGTGTTAGACATATCTAGGTTTATAAGGATATTTTCTATAGTTTTCCCATTAAGGTCTGTTCCTTCGATAGCCGCATTAAGCTTTGAAGTATAACCAGCGTGATGCTTCCCGTGGTGTATCTCCATTGTTTTAGCATCAATATTAGGCTCTAGTGCATCCTTAGCGTATGGTAATTCTGGTAACGTAAATGACATTTCTTTATCGTTTTTGGTTAAACTTCTTTTCAGATTTTAACAAAGTTACGTAAAGTAAGCTACTCTTTATGTTATAGATTTCTTATAAAAAGTTAGGTTTTGCTTTCGCGAAAGCAGAAAATGCATCTATTTATTCTTCGTGATAGTCGGTAGAAATAGTTGGTCTAAACTTAGTTCAGTCATTTGTAAAGTCAATTTGTTGATGAAAAGATTATTAAGAAAATAACAATACCCTCTTTGTAAGTCGCTTTTCCTATCTTAGTACTATGACCGAAACTAATACGTTTATCGTACTTAATGCTTCTGCGGGATCTGGAAAAACATACAGTCTCGTAAAGCAATATATTACTACGCTACTAAAAAGTAACGATGCTAATAAATTTAGACATCTTCTTGCTATTACGTTTACAAATAAGGCGGTAGCCGAAATGAAAAATCGTGTACTAGACACGCTCAAAAACTTAGGTCATTATGAGCCTGGCAATAAAAAACCAGACATGCTAGACGACTTAGTTTCATCTAGTGGATTACCTGAGGATGTAGTCGTAAAGAAAGCTAAAGAAATACTCAATCGTATACTTCATAATTATGCCGCCTTTGATATTGTCACGATAGATACGCTTACCCATAGAATCATACGCACTTTTGCAAAAGATCTAAATATCTCTGGTAGTTTTGAGGTTTCCCTTGATCAGAAAACACTTAATGCCCAAGCGGTAGATGCACTCATTGCAAAGGTGGGCATAGATGATGAGATTACTAAAGTCCTAATAAATTTTGCTTTAGAAAAAGCAGATGATGATAAGAGCTGGGACATTGCCCGTGATTTACTAGAAATAGCAAATTTATTGCACAATGAAAATGATCTCAAGGCGCTAGAGCTCATTAAAGATAAATCCCTTGCAGATTTTGACACATTAACTAGCTATTTACATGCTCAGATTAAGTCACTTTCCTCCGCTCAAAAACAACTAGGAGAAGATCTTATCGCATTAATACACGAGCTAGGGTTAGATCAAAAAAGTTTTGCGAGTGGATATTTTTATAAATTCATGCTCCAAGTTGCAAATGGGGTACAAGGACTTGCGTATACAGGATCGGCTTATAAAGATAATATTACGTCTTACACCTTTTATACAAAGACTCAAAAAGACCATATCAAAGCTACCATTGATGGGCATAGGGATCATTTTATAGCAACGTTCTTGAAGCTTAAGGAACTTGCTTCTAAGCAGAATATGTTACAATCTTTTAGATCTAAGATTATACCACTGTCCGTTTTGCACTTAATCAAGAAAGAGCTAGAGCTTATCAAAGAAGATGAAAATGTGTTACTCATCTCAGATTTTAACGCGCTTATAGCGCAGTCGCTTAAAGATCAGCCAGCCGCTTTTTTATATGAAAGACTTGGCGAGCGGTACACAAATTATTTTATAGACGAGTTTCAAGATACTTCGGTAATACAATGGGACAATTTAATCCCACTTATAGATAACACCATAAGTAGTGAGGCAGAAGATACTGTTGCAAATTCCCTATTGCTTGTAGGAGACCCCAAACAAGCGATCTATAGATGGAGAGGAGGAGAAGCAGAGCAATTTATAGCGTTAAGTAATCAAACAAACCCCTTTTCAACTCCAGCAACCATAGACCGCCTAGAGACTAACTATAGAAGTAGCGCCGAAATTATAAACTTTAATAATCAGTTTTTTACGCATCTCGCAACTCACTTTGATAACGAATTATATAGAGAAATTTATTATAAAGACAACTCACAACAAACTAATAGTAACACAGAGGGCTTTGTCTCTCTTGAGTTTTTGGAATATGACAATAAAGAAGAAGCAAATGAAATATATCCTGCGCGCATTATTGAAATTATAAATGAAGCTACTACCCAAGGCTACTTGCATAGTGACATTTGTATACTTACGAGAAATAATATAGATGGCTCATTAATAGCAACTGCCTTACAAGAGGCAAATGTAGAAGTTGTGTCTTCTGAGAGCTTGCTTATCTCAAACTCTAGCACAGTACAATTTATTCATGCATTTGCCACAATGCTCTCCTACCCTAGTCAAATAGAAAATAGATTGCCTGTACTCTACTTTTTGGCAACTTACTATAATGTAGAAGACACGCACTCATTTTATAGTACCAACACCTCATGTACATTTTTAGAATTCATAGAGCATTTACAGCAATTTGATGTTTTTGTGCACATTGACTACATGCAAACGCTACCTCTCTATGAATATCTGGAATCGATAGTGAGATTATTTAATCTCACCGCAATTTCTGATGCTTACGTAGTAGCTTATCTTGATCTTGCTTATAGTTACTCACAGAATAAAAGTGGTGGTATCCTCGGTTTTATCGACTATTGGGAAGAAAAAAAGGAGAAGTCTAGTATTGTTGCTCCGGAGCAAGATAGTGCTGTACAAACCATGACAATTCATAAATCTAAAGGATTAGAGTTTCCTATTGTTATCTACCCTTATGCAAGTTCAGATTTATATAGAGTACGAGGAGAACACCAATGGTATCCTATAGATGATCCAGAATTTGGAGGATTTAAAACGTTGATGGTTCCCCATAATAGTGCACTCAAAGATTTTGGTGACGCTGGCTCGACATTATATGAGACCAGAAATAATGAACAGCAGTTTGACACCATTAATGTATTGTACGTTGCACTCACAAGAGCCGCAGAACGATTATATGTGTTGTCACGCTTTCGCGAAAGCAAAGAAAAAATAAATACCTACAGTGATTTGTTTATAGATTATCTTAAAACAAATAATCTATGGAATGAAGACCAACGCACCTATACTTTTGGACGTGAGACACCTGCAAAAATAGAAGACAACAAAGCAGATTACACCTCATTTATTCCTTCCATCATCTCTACCTCAAAAGAAGAATTGGGCATTCAGATCATTACTCAGGCCACTTTTTTATGGGATGAGCAAAAACAAAATGCTATTACCTATGGTAATCTCATCCATGAGCTAATGGCTCAGATTAATAGTTATACAGACCTCACGCATGTACTAGAAGATGCCGTAAAGCAAGGTATTGTTCCAGAGGAAGGATATGAAACCATTAATAATGTTCTTCGCAACATTACGAGCAATCACCAATTAACCGATTATTACCAAGATCAAAATACAGTTTACAACGAGCGAATGATTTTATCTAGTGATGGTTCATTTTATATACCTGACAGAGTTGTTGTATTACCCAATGGTGATACCACTATTATAGATTACAAAACCGGGATGCATAATCCATCACACAGTAAACAAATCGCTATGTATGGAGCACTATATGAGGAAATGGGGTTTAAAGTAGCTAATAAGTTTCTAGTATATATAGACGCCACTGTAGATGTGATATCTGTTTAATACCTTTGTAAAAAATCCAAACACATGTACGGTAATATCCAACAATATTTACAAAAAGAACTTGCTGAAATTAAAGAGGCAGGACTATATAAGAAAGAGCGCATCATTACATCTGCACAAGATGCTGTAATTACTATTTCTACAGGAGAAAAGGTAATTAACTTTTGTGCAAATAATTACTTAGGACTTTCTTCACATCCAGAGGTAATACAAGCAGCCAAAGACACTATGGATACACATGGTTTTGGTATGAGTTCTGTGCGCTTTATTTGTGGTACTCAAGATATACACAAAGAATTAGAACATCGTATTGCTAAGTTTTACGGAACAGAGGATACCATTTTATATGCAGCGGCCTTTGATGCAAATGGTGGAGTTTTTGAACCATTACTTGGCGCAGAAGATGCTATAATCTCTGACTCACTTAACCACGCTTCTATTATAGACGGTGTAAGACTTTGTAAAGCTGCAAGATATCGTTATGCAAATAATGACATGGCAGATCTGGAAGAGCAACTTAAAAAAGCAAATGAAAATGGCGCTCGTCATAAAATCATTGTGACAGATGGTGTATTCTCCATGGACGGACTTGTTGCACCATTAGACCAGATTTGTGATCTAGCTGATAAGTATGATGCACTAGTAATGATAGATGAATGTCACGCCACTGGATTTATAGGCGATCGTGGTATAGGTACTCTTGAAGAAAAAGGTGTGTTAGGAAGAGTAGATATTATCACTGGAACATTAGGAAAGGCGCTTGGAGGTGCTATGGGTGGATATACTACAGCAAAGAAAGAAGTTATAGAGATACTACGCCAGCGTAGTCGTCCTTATTTATTTTCAAACTCCCTTGCCCCGGCAATTGTAGGTGCTTCTATCAAGGTCTTTGACATGCTAGAAAAAGACACCTCGCTCAGAGATAAGCTTGCTCACAATACTGCATATTTCAAAAAAGGAATGAAAGATGCTGGTTTTGATATAATAGATGGTGAATCTGCTATTGTACCTGTTATGCTTTATGACGCGCAGCTTTCTCAAAATATGGCTGATGCACTATTAGAAGAAGGAATTTATGTAATAGGGTTTTTCTTCCCTGTTGTTCCTAAGGGAAAAGCTAGAATCAGAGTGCAATTAAGTGCTGCTCATACCATAGAACATTTAGATACGGCTATCAACGCATTTATTAAGGTTGGAAAAGCATTAAAAGTTGTTTAATGTTACCTCAACCCTTGTAAATAAGGGGTATTAGGAAAATTTTAGTACATTTACCTTTGTTGATTAATTTTAACAACTTACTTTTGACATCAATTAACACTTAAATTTAAGACTAAACAATGAAACATCTTAGCAGATTTTTAGTTGCAGCGCTTATGATTCTTGCTATAGGATCATCTGTGAATGCACAAGACGCAAACAATCCTTGGGCAATTTCTATCGGAGCTAACGCTATCGATACATATCCTGTAGGGGATGCAATTCGTGAGGCTGGCACTAACTTAGAAGTTAGAGGAAACCTCTTTGAAGAATTCTACAATGTAGAAGATCACTGGAATATTATTCCTTCTTTATCTTACATTAATGTTTCTCGTTACTTAGGTGATGGGTTCGTATTTGGAGTATCTGGATCTTTAAATAGAATTGAAAAATTAGGAGATTCTTCTCCAAGACAAGAACTTCAATATTACGCAGCAGATGGTGATTTCTCCTATAGTTTTAGAGATCTAATCAATGGTCAGGGTGGATGGTTTGATCCTAGCCTTTCTGTAGGTGCTGGTTATACTTGGGTTGAAAACTCAATAACTTCTGATTTAGATGGCTTTGGAACTGCAAATGCCGCTGCTGGATTAAAAATATGGTTAGGTGAAAACTTCAACGTAGGTTTACAGTCTAAATACAAGCACGCTTTTGAGGACGAAGGAGTAAAACACTTCCAACACGTTGCTGCTATAGGTATTGTTTTCGGAGGAAAAGATACTGATGGTGATGGTATATATGACAAAGATGACGCTTGTCCAGAAGTAGCAGGTTTACCTGAATTTAACGGTTGTCCTGATTCTGACGGAGATGGTATCGAAGATTCTAAAGATGCTTGTCCAACTGTTGCTGGTTTAGCTGAGTTTGATGGATGTCCTGATACTGACGGAGACGGAATCCCTGATCCTAAAGATGCTTGTCCTACTGTTGCTGGAATCGCTGCTTTAGGTGGTTGTCCTGATGCTGATGGAGACGGAATCAAAGATGCTGATGATGCTTGTCCTAATGAAGCTGGACCACGTTCAAACAACGGATGTCCTTTTGAAGATAAAGATGGTGACGGTGTACTTGACAAAGATGACGAATGTCCAGATGTTGCAGGAACTGTAGCAAATAACGGATGTCCTGAAGTATCTGTTGAAGTTCTTAACGAACTAAACGTTGAAACTAAAAAAGTACTTTTTGATTACAACAAAGCATCAATCAGAACTGAATCTTATGCAACTCTTGATAAAGTAGCATCAGTAATGATGGAATATCCAACAACTCGTTTCCTTATCGAAGGTCACACTGATGATAGAGGACGTGATGCTTATAACTTAAACCTTTCTGATCAGAGAGCAGCTTCAGTAAGAAGCTACTTAACAGGAAAAGGAATCCCAGCGTCTCGTTTAGAGTCTAAAGGATTTGGTGAAGCTAGACCAGTTGCTTCAAATAAAACTGCTGCAGGACGTCAAGAGAACAGACGTGTTGAGCTTTCTATTCTTGAGCAATAGAAAATAAGATTTTTATAATCTTAAAAATGCCTCGCAATTGCGAGGCATTTTTTATTTTAGACTATGCAAACTTTTATTGACGTAGTACTTGATAAAGAACAAGGTTCTGAAAACGAGAATATCATTTATATCCTTCCTAGCCGTCGTGCAGGAAATACACTTACAAAAAAAATAGCTTCACGAGCAATCACCACTTCGTTTGCGCCTAAAGTTTTTTCAATAGAAGAATTTATAAGTCATGTTACCGGTTTAAAATCAGCTAGTAACATAGACTTAATATTTATCCTATTTGAAAGTTATAAAGAAGTTGTAGCCAAGAAAAAGCTTGCCGATTTCCAAACGTTCTGTGGATGGGCTCAATCCATTTTGAGTGACTTCAACGAGATAGACAGATTTCTCTTAAATCAGTCAGAAGTATTTAATCATCTAAAAGATATTAAAGAACTCTCAGATCACTGGTCTTCCTCAAAGAATGAATTAGTACTCAACTATATTGATTTTTGGAATAGCTTATTTGACATCTATACGGTCTTTTGTTCAAAATCATTAGATAAGGGTGCAGTACATCAAGGTTATGTCTACAGACAAGCTGTAGAGACTATAGAGCACTATATACATTCGTCACCTAATGTTAGACATGTGTTTATAGGATTCAACGCTTTAAATACTGCTGAACAACAACTCATCCAAGCTCTACTCTCAGAGGGCAACGCAGAAATATACTGGGATACCGAAAAATCTTTTTTGAATAATCCCTTCCATGAGACTAACTCATTTGTAAAAAACTATAAATCTAAGTGGTCATACTATAACTCAAATCCTTTTAACTGGACCTTTGATAATTACAGCTCTCATAAAAATATCGCTACATATGCATGCTCTCAAGATATTTTACAAGCTAAAACATTAGGAACAATTCTTTCTAAAATCTCAAGTCAAGAACTATCTAACACCGCGATTGTATTAGGAGAAGAATCTCTTTTATTACCAGTTCTTAATGCCTTGCCTCGCACTATACAAAAGGTGAATATTACTATGGGCTTACCTTTGAGTAAGACACCCACAGCTTCCTTTTTTGACCAGCTTATTACCTTAAAAAAGAATCCTCATAAAAATGGTTATTATTTTAAGGATGTTTTAAATATTCTTCGCAATCCATTATCTGCTGCACTGCTAGGGTCACAGACAGAGCATTTAGAGCATGAAATTATAACTAATAATCTTATATTCATTAGTGTTCCTCGACTTGCTGAGCTTAGTAGTAATAGCACAGATACTGTTTTCAATTTATTATTTCAAACTTGGAATGAAAACCCTAAAGAGGCTGTGATAAATTGTATACGTATCATAGAAGCACTGAGGGCATTATTTGATACTGGTAACAACACACTACAGCTTGAATACATTTATGGTTTTTACGTTGCATTTAATAAGCTCAAGCAGCTTATGGATGCGCAGGATCATATTAAAGATATATCAACGTTCATTCACTTTTATAGAGAAATATTATCGTCAGAAACTATTGATTTGCGGGGTGATCCTGAGCAAGGTCTTCAGATTATGGGAGTATTAGAGTCAAGGGTTCTTGATTATAAACATGTCATTATAACTTCTGTAAATGAGGGAATATTACCTTCTGGTAAAAGTCAGAATTCATACATCCCTTATGACTTAAAAAAACTCTATAATTTACCGACCTACTCAGAGAAGGATGCCGTTTATGCATATCACTTCTATCATTTGTTACACAGAGCAAACACTGTAGATTTACTATATACAACACATAGTACCGGTTTAGGTAGCAGTGAAAAAAGTCGATTTATAAGACAAATAGAAGAGGAAGGTATACACAATATAAAGAAACACGTCGTTACTCCATCTACAATAAAGATTGAAGAGCGATTACCTCACATTCCTAAGGACACAGCTATTATTGATTCTCTTAAGAACCTATTTAAAAAAGGTATTTCACCCTCTGCGCTCACGACTTACCTGAGAGATCCTATCGTGTTTTATGAACGATATGTTCTCGGCGTCAATTCGAGTAATGAAGTAGAAGAAACTGTGGCGGCAAATACCATGGGTACCATCGTTCATAATACACTTGAAGAATTATATAAACCCCACGTAGGACAACAATTAACTGTTACCATCATTGAAGAATTACTTACAATGATAGAAGTTGAAGTTCGCAACCAATTTAAACTAGTATATGGTCTCAATCATATCACTGAGGGTAAAAATAAGATAGTCTATGCAATAGTAACTCGATATGTTGAGAATTACCTCAAAAGAGAAAAAGGACTCCTTAAAAAGGGTGATACAGTAATTCTTAAATCTGTAGAAGATGATTTAAGAAACATACAACTTACGGAGGATATATTTTTAAGAGGAAAAGTAGACCTTGTAGAACAACGCAATAACAATGTTAATATCGTAGATTATAAAACTGGAAAAGTAGCTCAGAAGGATTTAAACCTCTCTGCCTTTAATGATTTACTATTGCCAGAAGGGAAGTTTGAAAAAGCTTTTCAAGTATTGATGTATGCTTATATGCTTAACAAGAAAAAACCACTCGATTTCCCAGTAAGCGTTGGTATCATATCTTTCAAAAATTTACAGTCGGGCTATCTTCCATTTCGATATAATAAAAATGAGCAGGTCACAGAGGATACACTTTTGGAGTTTGAAGTAGTTTTAAAATCCCTCATAGCAGAGATACTCAATCCAGAAATTCCGTTTACACAAAGGGAGGTGTAAGGGTTATTATGCTTTCGCGAAAGCGTAAAAACTAACTATATCAAAAAAAGGCATTTACAGAAACCCTGTAAATGCCTTTATATCTTGGTGGAGAATACCAGATTCGAACTGGTCACCTCTTGCCTGCCAGGCACACGACAACCATCTCAATTAGTTTCAAAACATAACATAATTTACTGAATATCAGTATTTTAATTAATTTTGTACACAATTGATATCTTTTAATATCAGATATATGCGTGCAAATTGCGTGCAAATTTTTATTACCTTTAGTTTGTAATGAATACAAACATAAAAATATCATTGGATACGAGGAGGCAGAAAAAAGATTCCTCCTACCCAATTATTTTAAGATTGACTCACTTTCGAAAAACAACCTCAATAAGCTTGGGTCATTCCGTCCAGAAAGAGTTTTGGGATGATAAAAATGAGAAAATCAAGCGTGCATTCAAGGGGACAAATTCAGTTAGTAAATTAAATAATCAGTTTTTAAAAGAAAAGGCTCGGGCAGTAGACATCATCGACGCTTTGAATGAAAAAGAAGAACTTGATCATTTATCAATTGTTCAACTCAAAAGCAAGATTGTAAAAATTACGTCTTATGAGTCTTTTTTCGTATACGGAAAAATGCTCGTGGACGAAATGAAAGCAGCAGACCGTTTTGGAAATGCCAACACCTATTATGCTGTTATAAAGGTGCTTGAAAAATTTACTAATGGCAACGATCTCAAATTCAACGAGATCAATTATGACTTTTTAAACAAATTTGAAAGATGGCATTATTCAAGAGGAAATTCAGTGAATAGTCTTTCAACATATATGAGAACAATAAAAGCCATTATAAATGTAGCAATCAGATCTGATGTCCTATCTAAAGATGCTTATCCTTTCACAAACTATAAAATTAGAACAGCTCCAACCGAAAAAAGAGCTCTTGATATCAATAGTTTAAAATCCATAATGCTCCTGGATCTTGAGGAATCTGACAATCTCTTTCATTACCGCAATTATTTTTTAGCCTCATATATGCTCTATGGTATTTCGTATATGGATCTGGCATTCTTAACAACTGAAAATATTATTGATAATCGCATTAAATTTCAAAGAAAAAAAACAGCTAAGCCTTATGATATAGGTATAACTGAACAATTAGGGAAAATACTTTCATTCTATTTAAAAGATAAGAGTAGCACGGATTTTATTTTTCCAATCATAAAAAGAGATACATTCGAACTTCAGTATAAAGATGTGTTGTGGGCTCGAAAGAGATATAATAAAGGTTTGAAGCAAATTGCAATAAAATGCAAAATTAATCAACGCCTATCCTCATACGTATCTCGTCATAGTTTTGCAACTCAAGCAATGCTACAGGACGTACCATTACAAGCTATATCAGCGATGCTAGGACACAATCGGTTATCAACTACTCAAATTTATCTAAAAACCTTACCCAATGAAATATTAGACAATTACAACAGAAATCTAGTTGATATACAACTTTAAGAAAAAAGGAAGTTTTACTATTGAATTTTATGATTCTCCTTTAATCAAATTGATAGCCCCCAAATCTACCAAAACTTACCTGCGCGTGGTTCCTGTGCTGTTTTTATAGTGTTCGGGTTGATAAGCGTGAAGTAAAAACAGCATAGGGCGCACTTATGGGTGTTCAATGAAACAGCAATAGGTAGCCTATTAAAAATGCCATTGAAAGAAAAAGAAGTAGCGTCAAAACAATCAACCAGTTAGGATATAGTTTTGCCGACTTTATTCTATTATGCATATTCTCTAATTGAGTTTGTTGCTCATTTGATCTTTCGATTACAATTTTCAAATGTTCACTTAATAATTTCTCGATGGCAGAGCTATCTGCCTTGACACGAACATCCTTCAGGTTTTCAGAAACTTTCTCAAGCCTGTCTATTTGTTCCTTAAAGGTTTCTAGTTCCTCAACAAGTAATTGTGATATGGTTTCCAGTCGTGTCATATTCCCATTCCTATTTGAATTGATTTTTTGATTGCTTTTGTGATCAGCTTCTTCCCTATTGCCGTAATAAGATTTGTTGACAGTGGAAGTGAAACTCCTTTAAGTAGAATACTATTAGTACTTTTATTGATTACATTTTTATAAGTATTACTGTCTATAGCCGAAAGCAATTTACCTCCTGACATCGAGCGATGAACTTCACTCGCTTTAAAGCTTTGACCTTTATATTCAAAACGAAATCCTTGTAACTGTTTTGATTTGTTGATGCTAGGAATCACTTTGACCTTTAGTTTGTTCATTGCTTTGATATACTGATCCAAGTTTTTAGGCTTTACCTTTTCTAAAGTATCGTTATGGATATTTCGAATCTGCTGTCGAATCTTTTTTGATTCCAAAGCTTTGGTCATTTGCACCTCTTTTACTGTGGTCAGCCCGAGTTTCTTTGCAGTCCGTTCTGCAGCGAGCTGGCTTCTTTTGCCTATAAAGCTATCGTTGTACGCCTTTCCATTAAGGTCAATCCTATTAACATAGAGGTGGATATGTTTGTGTGCCTTGTCCAAATGAACAAATGCAATGGCCTGCCGATCTCCAAGTTTCATCTGCTTCATAAAATTAGCTGTGATTTCCTTGAGAGAATGCCTGTCCAATTTTTGGCCATCTTCTATTGTGGGGCTGATTATAAAACTGAGCGTGTTGCGCTTACAATTGCAATTGAGGGCTTGAACACTTTTGAACTCCGCAGTGACTTCTGTAGGATCTTCTGAGGTGAGCAGATGTGAGTATATCGTCTCCGCACCTTTTTCTTTATCCTTGCCGTAAGCAATGGAAGCCCTAGTGCTCGATATGGAGGTTGCCTTTGCAATCATCCCGTAATCTTTTTAAGGTGAAGTCTAATTTCATTGGCCAGGTTCACTACTTCGTCAGAGAGCTTTGGATTATTCTTTTTGTACATATTCCCAATTCGCTTAAAGTTGTTATGATATTGCACCATCATCTTATAGATGGATATATGCTCTTCGCTCATACGCTCGGTGAGTTGCTTTTCCATCAGGGTATCTCTACAAAAAGCGCTCAAAGTGGTTCCCGCCTGCTTCGCTTTTACTGCAAGCAATCGCTTCTCGTAGACGGTACATCTAAATTTTATAACGGCTCTTTTCATTCCTTAAAAACTTTGCGACCTTCGGGAGCAAAGCAAGATTTGTGGCCACAGGCACACATCTTGCTTTGCTTCGCGCTGTGTCATTTTACCCTGTTCACGATCCAATCATTGAGGTCATGATAATCAGTGTATAAATCAGATCTGTCTATTGTATTTGTATGCCTGTTCAATAATTTTGAGGTTGCCTTTCTGCCAGCTTCATCCCTGTCTAGATAGAGTGCTACATTTTCAAATTCCCTTATGATCGGAAATGCTTTCTCCAAAAAGGAAATGGAATTAAGAACCAATATTGACGCCTCCTTTAAATAGTTCAGTTCCTCTTTGACCAGTGAAAGCAGGTCGAACATTCCCTCAACCACGGCCAGATTTTTACTTCCTTTTTTCAAGATTAGGGTTATATCCTTTGGGGACGAACCGTTCTTACAGTATGCATTTCTCAGCTCCCATCCCTCTGACCGGTTTTTCAGACCGATGGAATAATAGGATCGGCCAGACCATACATAATGAACCTCTCTGCAATATCTTTTTGCGATATTTATTGGGATTTTCCGCTCACTCAAATACGTTATCAAATTTGAATTTTCAATCTCTTTGACCTCTGTAATTTTTAGCTTTCGCGAAAGCGTACTACTCAACTTTAGAATGGGCGCTGTTGTTTGAAAATCTAAGTGTTTCAAAAAATAAAGTGCAGTTCCTACTGAACACTCTTTAATCTTACAAACCAAATCGATACAATTCCCGCCAATGCCTTCTCCGTGATCGTACCACCTGTTGAGCGAAAGAGAAACTTTGAAGGATGCTTCTGTTTCTGACCGAAATGGACTCAGGTACCAGGCTTCCCTTTCCGACTGGCGTTTTGGAAAGTGTCCTAGAACAGCCAACATCTCTACAATAGAGATATCGCGGGCTTCCTTACAGGATAGTTTTATAGTTTTCATCTGTGAATAGTTTAAAATTGCTAAAACATCTTACCATCTTACCCAGCCTTTTGTTTACAGGGGTTGATGGTTCTTAGGACTGTTTTTTCATCTTACCCATCTTACCACAGTTGTGTGGTAGGTTAGGTAGGTTTGTGGTAAGATGGTTATTGAACATCCTACCACAAATGGTGTTACTGTTTATAGGACTTTAGAAAATTTGTGGTAGCATGGTAAGAGGATTTGCTCTTTTTTCTTTCATCAGCCTATTTCATAGGGCGAGTCCTTAAAGTTCCGTTTGGCCAGATAGCCATAGATTCTTCGCTTGGGATGTTTGACCCTCTGGTATCCAAACCCCGAAAGCGCACGGCCCAAGTTGACCTGGCTGATCCTAATGTTGAGACAGTTCAAACTCACCATAATATCCGTGGCGGTTACAAAATCCTTCTCTTGATCTGACTTCAAATAGTATTTGGCGATGAGTTCCTGTTCGGTGGTCATTTTAGTATACCGCTGGTTGCGCTCTTCGTTCTCATTTACATCTTGGACGGTAAGTTCTGGGTTGAAACTTTTGTCGCTATACGCTAGATGGTACGCTTGTGTCCAAACGTTTTTGATATCTAGGTCCTTTTTATAGTCAAAGTTGATGGGTTGCATCAGCTCAAAACAGAGCCATCTCACGGAACCCGTTTCGTCATTGAGAAAAGAGGACATATTGGTCGATCCCATAAACGAGCAGATTCTGGGCAGGATGGTGTTCTTTCTGTCATATGGTAATCTTTCGTTGATAAACGTTTTTGAGAAAAAGGCCTTTAGCGCATTCACATCGTTCTTTGAGAGTACCGCAAGCTCATCAAGGTTATAGAGAAAATTCCGGCACAACTGGATACGTGCATCCTTATCGCTATTGATATCCTCGGCCATATACTCTGACAGCTCTGGCGGGCACAGGAAACGGCACCAAGTAGATTTACCGGAACTCTGCCCGCTATGGCTTATGATAAGTGCCTGCTTATTAAAGTAACCGGGTTCCAGGGCACACTTTATGGCACGCACCAACCATTTCTTAAAATGATAAACAAACGCTTTATTGTCATACACCGGCACGTAGGATGCTAGTTTACCGATGTGGTCAAACCCATCCCAGGCACTTAGGGATTCAAAGTACTCTCTAATCGGATTATATTTAGGGATGAGTTCAGACTTGATGAGGATTTCCAGCTTTGAGGTGCTGATGTCGATCCCAGCTTTGGTGAGCTCGATAATAAGTGAATTGAGATTGATATACTGCCATTGTTTCTTTCCTCGCATCGAAATCTGGAAATCGTGGGAAATCTCATTATAGTAGATGTCATATTTTTCCAGAAGGTACTCTATGGTATAATCATAGATGGTCTTTTTCTTAGGGTCTGTAACTGTGTAGAGCTGTGAATGGATCGCTTTCATAACCTTTGCAATTAGCCGTCCGTATGATGAAGTTTCTGCTCATTGCGCAGTAACCATCTGTCTATCTTTCTACGTTCGAAGTAGATCATTTTCCCGTTGGGTTTGGAGTGTGGGATCTTGCCCGAGGCGGTCAGTTTGTAGAGGTAGCTTCTGGATATTCCGGTATAATCACAGGTTTCCTCAAGGGTAAGTACTTCCTTGCTTCCTATCAATAATTTTTCGAGACGGTCCAGCCGTTCGAGTATCAAAAAATTGTCCATTTGATTTGTTTTTTAGATTACAAAATGGACAAAAGCGCTTTTGTCTTTCCCTTAGTGGGAAGTGTGCAGTAAAGGTAAAAGAACGGACCTATGGAGCAGTAAAAAAAGGCAATAGTTATTCACAGATAACTTCAAATCAGTTAGTTGTATCAAAGAGTAGTAAAATCATTCAAAATTAATGAGTGAAAATTTCAATTAATTTTATTTGGGATGATTTGATAGAATTTGAAAATGTGGTAGAAATATTACTAACAGGAGAAAATTGGGTTATCAACACTTCAAAAAGCTTAAAAGGGGAAAAATCAGGGATAATAAACGCAGGTTTTAGTATGATTTTTTTTAGCGAACGCTATCTCAAAGTTCCTTCTAGGTTAAATATGCTATAGTCTCTAGTCAGCCATTTCTATTTTCACCATCCTTTTAACTTTGAGATTGTGTTCAAGATTTTGTGAGTGAAGCTCTTTTCTTGGAATGGAGCTTTTTCTGCGGAATGAAAGGGGAAGGGCTGGAGCGGAATCAATCACATAATAGAAAGCCCCCTAAAATTAAGAGGCTTGAAATACTATTTTAAAAGAAAGACATTAATCCCACTTCATTTTCTGCAATCTAACGGCATTGAGAATAGCGAGCAATGCTACACCTACATCAGCAAAGACTGCTTCCCACATTGTGGCAAGACCACCAGCGCCTAATATTAAAACAATAACTTTTACGCCAAAGGCAAGTATGATATTTTGCCAAACAACACGTCGTGTTGAACGGCCTATCTTTATCGCTCTGGATATTTTACTGGGTTGATCTGTTTGTATAATAACGTCTGCGGTTTCAACCGCCACATCGCTACCAAGACCACCCATCGCAATCCCTACATCACTGGCAGCAAGTACAGGTGCATCATTAATACCATCACCTATAAAAGCCACTTTAGTATCTGGTTGCTGTTTTAATTTTTCCACCTCATTGAGTTTGTCTTCTGGTAGCATTCCACCTTTTGCCCAGTCGATGCCTAATTCTTTTGCTACTTCTTGAGTAATAGAATCCTTATCTCCAGACAACATTATAATCTTATCGATTCCTGCTGATCTTATTTCTTTGATCGCTTG
Organism: Dokdonia sp. Dokd-P16; assembly: GCF_003095655.1. Classification (NCBI taxonomy): domain Bacteria; kingdom Pseudomonadati; phylum Bacteroidota; class Flavobacteriia; order Flavobacteriales; family Flavobacteriaceae; genus Dokdonia; species Dokdonia sp. Dokd-P16. The sequence continues at coordinate 1,398,148 of NZ_CP029151.1, read as the reverse complement.
ATGTGCATCGTCTTTCAATTCATCGGCGATTGTTACATAACCTGCAAATGCGCCATCAATGCCTACCATCACCATAGACTCAACAATGTTGTCGGTTTCTGCTGGAACTTCTATCTGGTTTGCTGTCATTAATGCCTTGTTCCCAACTAAGACTGTTTTTCCATTTACGCTACCTTTCAAACCTTTACCTGCAATTTCAGAAACGTCTGTAGCATTATAATCTGCTCCTTCAGCTTTATATTCCATAATGGCTATTGCAATTGGGTGCGTGGATTGCTCTTCCATTGCCATTAGGTATTTCATAAATTCTGCTTTCGCGAAAGCGGAAGCAGTAACAATTTCCTTAATCTTAAATACTGCTTTAGTTACTGTACCTGTTTTATCCATCACTACGGTATTAACCTGTGTCATTGCATCCAAAAATGATGCGCCCTTGAATAAAATTCCATTGCGTGATGCAGCTCCCAAACCACCGAAATAACCTAGCGGTATCGAGATCACCAAAGCACAAGGACAAGAAATTACAAGGAATATCAATGCACGATACAACCAATCTCTAAACACGTAATCATCAATGAAGAAGTAAGGCAAAAAAGTAAGGCCAATAGCGAGAAATACTACAATTGGCGTATAGATGCGCGCAAACTTCCTAATAAATAATTCGGTTTTTGATTTTCTTGCTGTGGCGTTTTGCACCATATCGAGAATTCGGGCAATGGAACTGTCCTTAAATTCTCTGGTGGTTTCAACCTCGATAACACCGTCGAGATTAATGCTTCCAGCAAAAACAGTATCGTTTTTTGCAATAGTATCAGGTTTGCTTTCGCCTGTGAGCGCTGCGGTATTGAACGAGCCTTTTTCTGAAAGTAAAATTCCATCTAATGGTACTTTCTCGCCCACACGTACTTGAATTTTATCGCCTATCTCAACAGTTTCAGGATCTACAGCTATGTAGTCTCCAGTGCGATATACAAGTGCTTCATTAGGTCGTACATCGAGTAGTGCTTTTATATTGCTCTTTGCTCGATTGACCGCTGCGTTCTGGAACAGCTCGCCCACGGCATAAAATAACATTACGGCTACACCTTCTGGATATTCTCCTATCGCAAATGCACCCAAGGTGGCAATAGACATTAAGAAAAATTCTGTGAAGACATCGCCACGCATAATACTTTTCCAACCTTCTTTAATAACTGGAAAACCTACAGGTAAATAAGCAATAGTATACCAGACAATACGTACCCAACCTTCAAATGCTGGAATAGCATTAAAATAGTCTACCGCAATACCTACAATTAGCATTACAAAACTAATTATCGCAGGAATGTATGTTTTAAATGAACTACCATCTCCGTGATCGTGATCGTGTCCATCGTCGTGGCTGTGTTCGCCTTGATGTTCTTTGGGATTTATATCCCTTAAATTTTGTTTTTGTTTTTTCATTCTATTTAATTGTGTTGATTTAAAATAAATTTCAAATCTGCTGGAACTTCCATTTTCTTTAATGGCGGCACATTTGAACCACCTGTATTACCTTTAGGGACGTGATTAATGAATGATTTCCACCCACCTACAAGTAGTCGTATCAATTGTCCTGCAACTTCTTTAAAGTCCTTTTGTTTAAAACCAAAATTCAACATTAACCAATGCGAGTAGCTGTGCTCAAATGGATAGGATTGACCAATTACGTGAGAGCGTTCCAAGTGTTGCCACGCAGTTGACCAGTTTTATTCCTTTAAAGCAACTCGATATGATTCTATCTCTTTATCATAGTGCGCTTTCAATGCTGTGGGAATGGCAATATTAAATTTCATTTATTCGACTTATAGATTAATCCATTCTTGTGCATCTTCTTTGTTTTCTAGTTCAAAAAATCTTACTTCAGAACTGGTAAAGAAATCAGTAGCTTTTGCTACCCATTTTTGCCAATCTTTATCACCTACAAAAGCCATTTTCCCGTAGTCTGAAATATGAGCCGCATCTACTTTTATATCTTCCCAAAAACCCTTTAGGGTATAGCCTTCAAAATCGACCAATTCAAAATAGAAATGGGCTTTCATTCCTTTATCAACAATATTGTGGATGAGTGGATGAATTTTTTCTACATCGTTTTTTGAAACCTTTTTTGTGATGCGAGCTGCAATTACATTTTCCTTATCCGAACTTATTATCTGTAACATTTTATCAGTTTTTTTAATTTGTTAAATTTAATGAAATGATTGCGCAACTGTTGTGGAAAGTCAACCACTACACTTTTCACAAATACCTGTCACAACAAGATTTACATCTTCTGCAATGTATCCATCAGGTAGGTTGATGTGTGGTATTTTATGTTCTGTCAAGCAAACAGTTTCATCACAATTACTGCAATGAAAATGCAAGTGTAAATCTTGGTCTATCTCACAATTGCAACCTGGTTCACAAAGAGCATATTTCGTGTTTCCTGTTCCATCTTCTATTTGGTGTACGATACCGTTTTCTTCGAAAGTCTTTAATGTTCTAAAAATGGTAGATCGTTCCGCTTTCGCGAAAGCGGTTTCTATATCCAGTAAAGCTTGAGCGACATCTTTTTGTGCTAAATGTTTATAAATCAAGATGCGCATAGCAGTAGGACGCACATTGTTATCATTTAATGTTTTTTCTATTTCAGTCATTTTGTGCGATGTTATAATTAATATCTTTTGCCTTCTTGTAGGCTTCCCAACCTTCTTTTGCTGCATACGGGACGATAAGTAATGCTGCTACGGGATCTGCCCACCACCAGCCCAGCCAGTTGACCAATAGCAATCCAATCAATACAACTACGGTCTGATACAAACAAATAAAGGTATCCTTGGCATCTGCCAATAAGCCTGGACTGTCTAACTTATTACCATACTTTCTCTTGTAATAAATCAAAATAGGATTCACGACTAGCGAGACCAATAGTATAATCAATCCAAGCGTACTCCAGCTTGCAGTTTCCTTATTGATAAGCTTGGTAATCGAGTCGTAAGAAATGAAAATGCAGATGAGAGTAAATGAAACTGCAATCACGTTCAACGTGATTTTTTGTCTTCGCTTTACTTTTTCTTCATCGATGCCTTTGAGTTCGCCGTGTAATCGCCATCCTAATGTTGCTGCACTTATTACTTCTATAACGCTATCTAAAGCCCAACCTATTAAGGCTGAACTATTTGCTGTGATTCCTGCTATGAGTGACACAACTACTTCTATCACATCATAAATAACATTCCAGATTTGAAGCGTTCTGGCTTGTTTTAGATTATTTCTTCTTGTCTTATCCATAGTTATTAATGTTCGTGTTCAGTTTCTCCCTTTTTCATTTCTCCCATTAGGTAATAAGCATTATTGTATGCAAAACGAGCATTAGGATCTGGGGTTTCAAAAAAGCGTATGGCTATCCATTCGCCATCTTTCTCGCCTGTAGTAATTTCAATTGGTATAAAACTCCACGCATCATCTTCCCTATGAGCTTCAAACACATAATTCTTACCAGCTTCTGTGACTATAGCACTTTCAGGAAATGCTGTAGTCTTCTCATTATCAACTTCAATCTTACCTTTAATGTACATTCCAGGGATAAGACCACCTTCTTTATTTTCGATCTCAGCGTGAACGTGAACCGCTTTTGGGTCCTGCTCAAAAGTCTGGCTGACTGAATAAATCTTTGCTTCCAGTTCTTTTCCTGGTCGAGATTGAATGCTGAACCGTACCTTTTGTCCCTTCTTCACTTTGTCCACATCCTTTTCAAAAACCATCAAATCTGCGTGTACGTGGTCTGTATCTACTATTTCCATTAGATTGGTCTGTGGCTCCACATATTGACCAGTTTTTATGAAAACTTTTTCTACCACACCTGCAATAGGACTGCGCAAAGCAACAAGCTGATAAATTGTACCATTGCGGACGCCACTCACCTTAATATTATACTGTCGTAATTGTGCTTCCAGCCCGTTTACCATTGCAGTAGATGCTTGATAATCTGCCGTGGCTTTTTGATAATTCATACCAGATGCTACGCCAGCTTCGTAAAGCCTTTTTTGACGTTCATATTCTTGTTTTAAAAACCGACTATTGCTGTATGCATTTAGGTAATCACTCTGTATCTGTATAATACTGGGATGAGATAGATAGGCAACTGCTTGATTCCTTTTGACTTCGTCGCCCTCTATTACCTCTATGGATGCAATATTTGCTCCCGTAAGGGCTGTAATATTTGCTTCGTTTTGCGGTGGTACTTCCAACGTACCGTTTGCTTCTACATAACCGCTCATATTGCGTTGAGAGAGCGTATCAATTTCCATCTGCAAGGCTTCAAACTGTTGTGCCGTGAGCATCACTTCTTCAGCTTCGCCTTCTGTATGGCTTTCTTCAGTTTGTGTACTTTCTTTAGTTTCATCTTTGGCAGTTTTTGAGTCGCCACAACTGGTCAATAATAATGCTAATAGCATCGCTGTAATAGGTATATATTTTTTCGTTTTCATATTTTTAGTTTTGAAAATATTGTAGTTCAAACAAGGCATCTAAATAATTATCGAGTGCGTCCAGCGCATCCATTTCTGTTTGTATGGCATCGCGTATGATTTGCGTGAATGCGGCATAATCCAGTGCTCCTTCCTTGTAAGCGAGCAATGCGCCTTTGCGCTGGTCTATGGCAAGTGGCAGCGCTTCGATTTTATAGAAAAACCACGTGTCTCGCCACTTTGTAAAATTTTGCCGTGCCTGTATGAATTGTGATTGCAACTCTCGTTGTTTGAAAGTGGCATTTGTTTCTGCTATCTGTGTATCCAGTTTTGCAGTCTTTGCACGACTGCGGTCTGGACCAGAAAATAACGGAATGGAAATTCCAGCTTGATAGGTATAAAAACTACTATCGCCATTAACACGCTGCAAGCCACCTTGCAGGTTGAACTTGGGTAATAAGTTTGCTCTAACTGCGTCGTAGCTTGCTTGTGCTTCATCTATAAGCTTTCGCGAAAGCAATAAATCGGGATGTTCATCTAATGTATCATCGGCATCCAAAATCGAAATTTCGGCAACTTCCAAATCATTAGTTACGGTATACATCGTTTCTGGTGTTAACCAAAGATTGAGTTTTTGTAACGCGATGAAATAATCAATTTCTGCCTGCTGAAATTTGTTGTTGATTTGCAAGGCCTGATTGCGCGCGGCGGCATATTCCAACCGTGAAATAGCTTCGACTTCATAATTTAGTTCTACAGATTTTGAAAATTGACCATAAATGCTATCCAATTCACGGTACAAAGAGAACTTCTTTTTTGCTTGAAATGTTTCTGACCACGCTCTTTTGACTTCCAATTCTATCTGAATTCCAGAAAGGTTAAATGCAGTTTGTGCCAACTCGATACGTCGTTGTTGCAAACGTTTTTTGGCTCCTATGCCCAGTAGATCAATATTCTGTTGCCCGATGCCTATCACGGTATAAATGCCTTGACCGTCTGTAATCTCTTCGCCACCAGTAAAAACTTGGGTATTACCGAAGTCGTAAGCAATGCCCTTAAGTGCGTTCTGTCTTTCGATTTCGAGTTGGCTCGCTTTCAGCACAGGATAATTCTCTTTGGCAATTTCTATGGCTTGTGAAATTGCGATGGGTATGATGCTATCCTGGACAACAATGTCTTGCACAGGTGCTTGTGATTGTTGCGCTTTCGCGAAAGCGGTGCCACCTAAAATAAAACCAACTATTAAAATCGTAGTTGACGCTTGCGGATTAAAAGAACCCATCTTGTTCTGATCTTTGCGCTCACGTCTCTTTTCTATAAATGTATAAAGCACGGGAAGAACGATTAATGTAAGCAGCGTTGCCGTAAGCATACCACCTATAACCACCGTCGCAAGTGGCTGTTGTACCTCTGCACCAGCCGATGTGGAAAATGCCATTGGTAAAAAGCCAAAAATATCTGTGGTCGCCGTGAGCATAATAGGGCGAATACGTTCTTTAGTCCCTTGAAATATTCTATTCTTTATGCTTATAACACCTTCTTCTTTAAGAGAATTAAACCGGTTTATAAGTACCAAACCGTTAAGAACTGCCACACCAAATAGTACAATAAACCCTACACCTGCCGAGATACTAAATGGCATACCGCGAAGCCATAAAGCAAATACACCACCTATGGCTGCCAAAGGAATCGCGATGTAAATCATTAAAGATTGTGAAAAGGATTTTAACGCAAAGTATAGCAGTATTAAGATTAAAAACAGGGCGATGGGCACAACGATTATCAAACGATCCTTTGCGCTTTGTAGGTTTTCAAACTCTCCACCATAGGTAATATAATATCCTGATGGTAAGTCCAATTCTTCATTCAGTTTTTGTTGAATATCCTTAACGACAGATTCTACATCTCTGCCTCGGGCATTTACACCTACATACGTTCTTCTATACGTATTGTCACGTGAGATTTGCATAGGTCCAGGGACATATTCAATCTCGGCTATTTCGATAATGGGCACCTGACTACCATCCTTAAGATCAATATACATATTGCGCAGGTCATCAATACTTTTTCTATGACTTTCATCAAATCGTACAACAAGATCAAATCGCTTTTCGCCTTCAAAGATGACTCCAGCGGTTCCTCCAGCAAAAGCGGTACTTACGTAATCATTTACTTTTTGAATATTCAGTCCGTATTGCGCCATTTTATCACGCCTATATTTTACGGTCATCTGTGGTAATCCAGCAGTACGTTCTGCACTTACATCGCCAGCGCCAGGAACGGTTTGTATAATAGCCGCCATTTCCTGAACTTTTTCTGATAAAACCTCTAAATCCTCGCCATACAGCTTTACAGCAATATCCTCTCTTACGCCTTCTAACAGCTCGTTAAATCTCAATTCAACCGGTTGGGTAAAAACTAAATTCACACCCACCAGTTCATCATCCAGTTTATCTCTTATAGCATCTATTAAACCTTCTTTAGTAGAAACTGTTGTCCACTCGTCCATATCCTTATTAAGGATAATGTACATATCTGCAATATCCATAGGCATAGGATCTGTAGGAATATCTGCAACACCTATACGAGCAGTTACCGTCTTGATTTCAGGGAAACTTTCTAATAGGATGGTTTCTATTTTCTTGGAAACTTCAATAGATTCTGTTAGCGAACTTCCTGGTCTTATAAGTGCCTGCATTGCTAAATCTCCTTCATCAAGCTGTGGTACAAATTCTCCTCCCATATTAGAAAATATGAATCCAGCGATAACAAGTAGTACGGTAGCAGCTGATAAAACGATAAACTTCAGTTTAAGAGCACCTTTTAATAAAGGCATATATGCACTATGAATAGCACCTATGATTTTATCACTTATCTTTTCGAGCCTGCGCTCAAATTTGCCAAACCAATTTTTGGTGTTTTGTACTGGTTTCATAAAAAGTGCTGCCATCATAGGAACGTACGTAAGACATAGAATGATGGCACCTATCATTGCAAACCCAAAGGTGTATGCCATAGGTTTAAACATTTTACCTTCTACACCAGTAAGAAAAAGTATAGGTGTAAAAACAATGAGAATAATAATCTGTCCAAAGAACGCAGAACCCATCATCGTGCTTCCGGCATCATAGGCAACTTTATCCATCACTCCTTGATTGAATTTTAGCTTACCAGACCTTATTCTTTTTTGGATTTCATACACCGTTCCTTCAATAATAATTACAGCACCATCTATGATGATTCCAAAATCTATTGCTCCCAGACTCATCAAGTTTGCCCATACATTAAACTGCTTCATAAGAATAAAGGCAAAAAGTAAGGACAATGGTATCGTAGTAGCAGTTATGATTCCACCTCTTAAACTACCCAACAATAGGACAAGTGCAAAAATCACAATCAATGCACCTTCCAGAAGATTGGTTTTAACTGTATCGGTGGTTCTTGCAATAAGCTCACTACGATCAATTATTGGGGCGATAGTCAGACCATCTGGTAGAGATTTTTCAATTTCTGCCATACGATCCTTTACATTTTGAATGACTGCATTAGGATTAGAGCCCTTGAGCATCATTATCATACCGCCCACAGCTTCTTTACCGTCTTGTGTAAAAGCACCATAGCGTACTTGACTCCCAAAATGGACGCGCGTTGCCACGTCCCCAATAGTAATAGGAATGTTGCCCTCATTAATAATGGAAATATCCTTAATGTCTTCCAAAGAGCGAATTAGACCTTCACCTCTTATAAAATTTGACATTTTATTTTTCTCTATATAAGCGCCACCAGTATTTACGTTGTTCTGTGAGAGAGCCTCATACACTTGTGAAATGCTGATACCCATACTGTTTAACTTCTCTGGATCGACAGCAACTTCATATTGTTTTATGCTACCACCATAAGAGTTGACCTCTACAACGCCTTCCAATAATGTGAGTTGTCTTTTGATAACCCAATCTTGCGCGGTGCGCAGTTCCATAGGCGAATACTTGGTTTCAAAACCTTCTTCTGGTTGAATTGTGTATTCATAAATTTGGCCTAATCCTGTGGAAATGGGACCCATAGATGGACTTCCAAATTTTTCAGGTATAGATTCACCAAGTTCGTTGAGTTTTTCCCCTACCAGTTGTCTAGGAAGATAGGTTCCCATATCGTCTTCAAAAACGATGGTTACTACAGAGAGCCCAAATCTTGAAATGGATCTAATTTCAGTAACACCAGGTAAATTACCCATAGATAGCTCTACGGGATAGGTTACGAACTGTTCGATATCTTCCGTTCCCAGATTAGGCGATTGCGTGATGACCTGCACCTGATTATTTGTAATATCTGGTACAGACCCAAGGTTTACTGTTGCCATTGACCAAATACCAACTCCTATAAGAGTCAACGTGAAAAGACCAATGATAAATTTGTTATTGATTGAAAAATCAATGATTCTATTAATCATAGATTAATGTATTAATTCAGTTAAAAAAATGAGTTTACGCTTTCGCGAAAGCAAAAACATAGTTGAGTATTCCTATTAGGAAAACTTCAAAAAAGGATATAGTTGTCCTATTAAAACTGAATTATGCCCGTGGTGGCTGGAAAAGAGATTCCAGATATCTGGAATTAAATTGATAAGAATAATGTGAATATGTCGCTCTTTCTTTAAAAAGAAGAGGCTTTAAGGCTAACGCGTTAGAAGGCGTTAAAAAAACTGTAGGATGACAGCATTGATGGTGTGAATGTACTGGTGCACTATCATCGTGCGAGCCGTCGTGATGGTCTTTATTATCTGCTTGATCACTGAAAATTACCTCTACTACATATTCATAAAAGGTATCTCCACCATACTCTTTATGCATTTGATAATGTGATATAAAATGTGAGAATTTCTCTATTTGTTCACATATTTCCATATTGGCCGTTATTCCTTGAAAAAGGAATAACATTGACATTGATATAGAATAAAATGCTTTCATTAATTATACAAAGATAAAAGAATAATGATGCAATTGAGTTGCAAAGGGATTTTACAACGAATCAATCACACTACCACAGGTCAACATCGCATCGCCATAATAAGGATTCTTTATTTCTTCTTCTGTACTCAACCAAACCGCCCCTTTATTGTTGTTTGCCATTGGGCATTTTTGGACATAGTAATTTGTTGAGTTTTCTATGTTCATAGCAATAGGCACGATATTCTCATTGAGTATCACAAAATGTGCTCGCTGGTTTTCCAAATTGTTATTGGCAACAATAGCATCCAACATCTCAATACTTTTGGTAAGATGCTGCTTTTCCATTTTGCCTAATTCCGTTATAGATATTTCCTTTAATTTTTTTGATGTCGCTTTCGCGAAAGCGGAAACCTGACCAGCATCGCTTGCCACAAGAGCATCTTTCATTTTAAGATATGATGGTAATGCTTTGTTGAAATCAGAACTGAACGTATTACTGAAACTCATTTCCATATCGCCCATCATAGCTGATTCATCCTGCATCATCTGCTGATTCATCATTGATTTTTTACCTTGCAGTTGCGCAGCTGCATCTACTGTAAACGTCCCATTAGTTACTATTTCATCGCCATTATTCAGTCCAGTCGATACTTGGTAATTCTCACCAGAGCGATTGCCCAAGGTAACTTCTCGCATTTCAAAAATAGGCTCATTAGGATTGGTTTTTATATATACTAATGAACGCTCGCCAGTCCATAATACAGCACTTGCTGGAACAGAAAGAGCGTTTTCCATAGTTTGGGTTGCACCTTCTACCTTTCCAGTCACAAACATTCCTGGTTTAAATAGATCGTCTCGATTTTGTAAGGTTGCACGCACCGTTACCGTACGTGTTGCTTTGTTAAGCATAGGGTCGATGAAAGAGATAGTTCCTTCAAATTCCTTATTGGGATAGGCATTGGTCGTAATGTTGATTTTTTGTCCAACCTTAAATTGTGCAATCTGATTTTCATAGGCATCAAATTCTGCCCAAACTGAATTAAGGTTGCTCAATTTAATAATAGGCTGTCCTTGATTAACATAATCACCCTGCGCAGCCATTACTTCTGAAACCGTTCCTGAAACAGTTGCATAAATAGGGAAGTTGTCACGTACGCTGCCACTTTCTTCAATTGCATTGATTTGTTTTTCTGAAAGTTTCCAGTTTTTGAGCTTATTGCGCACCGCTTTGTATAAAGCTGGTTGTGATTCTTTCAGCGATGCAGCTGTAATTAATTCCTGCTGCGCCGCGACAAGGTCTGGCGCGTAAATGGTTGCCAGTAACTGACCACGCTTTACTCGCTGACCTTCATAGTTGACATTAAGTCGTTCTATCCTACCTTTAAAATAACTGGCTTGCACGGTATTATTTTCTTCGTTTGCAGCTATTTTCCCCGAAAGGGATATCATCCCATCATCATCGCTTACTTGCGTATTCCCCACGATAGTAGTTTGGATATTTGCCAACGCCATTGCGTTTTCGGTCATTTTAATCTCGTTTGCTGCAAGACCTTCAGCACCAGCTTCCGCAGGGATTAAGTCCATTCCACATATAGGGCAATCACCAGCTTCGGGTTGCATTATCTGTGGGTGCATTGAACACGTCCACATTTGGTCTTCGGTTTCGCCAGAGTGGTCGTGGTCTGACATTTCAGACATATCCTTATTTGAATCACTCGACCCATTTCCAAAAATAAGCCATCCAGCAAATAGCCCTACCACGACAGCAATTCCTATATATAAAATGTTTTTATTCATAATTTTATTCTTCGTTCTGTAAACGGTTTATCATTGCTTTCATCTCTGCAATTTCTTTACGCTGTGCCTTAATGATATCGTCAGCTAGCTTTTTAACTTCTGGGTCTTTAATATCTGCACGCTCACTTGTTAGAATTGCTATTGAGTGGTGCGGTATCATTGCCTTCATCCAAAGTATATCGCCAACAGTTGACTTTTGGTCACGTACAAGTCCCAATGCACCTGCAAAGAGAACTATACTTCCCAAGACTATCGCTAAATTTTTCTTTTTATTTTGATACATACCACGCATTGCAACAAACATTATGATGGCCATAGCTGAGATACCTAAACAGACCATATAAAATCTCGTAAGACTAAACCATACGTGGTCCCATTCATAGGTATTTAAATACATCGTGATATACATTGCTACAAAAGAGCAAGCCAGCATCGCTACAAAACGTGTATAATGATTTTTTGATTTTCCTGAATTTGTGTGTTCGTTTGAATTCATAATTTTTGGTTTTTTAGTTTACATATTGAATTAGCATTACAACGGCCATTACAATCATAATGGCGTTTTCTATAAAGGTGGCTTCGGTCATAGGTAGCTTTAGAGCAGTACCCAGACAAGCGCATTGTATCGATTTCTTATCCAGCAATATTTTAGTTACACCCACGGTTGTAATTCCCAAAATGATAAGCGTGGCGATTAATGCGGTAGGTATTTTAAATCGCATCAAGAACATTAATCCCAGCGCTGTTTCAATAAATGGATATACCCAAGCATAGGCAGGTACAACTTTGGCAAGCGGGTCGTACATTCTAAAACTGTCAGGAAAGCCTTTTAAATCTAAAATCTTAAAGAAGCTGAAAACAATGAAGAACAGACCCATAAAGTCAAGCATCGCACCATCCCAATTTTCCCGTGAATAGTTCAGTAAAACCGTTGCAATAGCGATGTAGCCTAAAATAATGAGCAACGGTTTGAGCTGTTGAAGCTTGGTTTTTTCGGTTTCTGCTTTCGCGAAAGCGTTACCATCATTAATATTTGCAAAAACATTTTGCTCGGTTTTCTTTTCTGAAATGGTATATTTTTCTGGAAGTGCATTTTGAAATGTTGCCGTATCGATATGGCTATCCATTTGAATGACCGCTTCTTCCTTTTCAAGATTTACAGATGCGTTTGTAACACCGTTTACTTGCGAAAGCTTTTTCTCAACGCTGGTGCGACAACCATTGCAGGTCATCCCTTGTATGTTAAATGTGTGTTTCATTTTATTAAATTAAAAATTTAGTGATTAATCCGCCTGCCAGCCAGATATAGCAGGCGATAGCGACATACTTTAAAACGGTTTCAAGCAATGGGCTTTTTGGTGCCATCTCACTCATTGAGTGTTCCACATCTTTTTTCTTGAAAAATCCCAGATAAATTAGATATCCTGAAATGGCAAGGAAGGCGATATTCAGGTAAAAGGTATAATCCAATTTAAAATGTTCTTTATCCTGAATGGTAACCTGTGACGGATCTGGCAATATGTTCAGTAAATCAAAACTATAATGAAGGGCAAGTGCCGTACCTATTAGTGCTGTGAATAATAGGAATACAATGAAAAATGACATTTTCCAACCATAGTATTTTGCGTTGATACGTAATACCGGAAAAACCACCAAATCACTAAAAATAAATGCCATAACCCCTGCAAAACTCACACCTTTACCAAATAACAAAGCTGCCAATGGGATGTTACCCATCGAGCCTATAAAGGTTAAGAATGCGGCAATTGGACCTACGACTATATGTTCCAATATTTCAAGAAACGTAAAATCTGTATTGCCTTTACCACTATTGATAAACAGCGTTTGGAAAAATGAATCAGGTACAAAAGCCGCGACGATACCTGCGATGGTAAAACCTACGGTAACATCCTTCCAGACCATCTGCCATTCCATCTTGTATTTCTTGGCTACTTTTGCCCAGCTCGATTCTTGCTGTATTTGTTTTTTCCAATCGGTGGAATCATCCATCTCTTCATCGTCGCCTTCGCTTTTAAGGTTTTTGCGGGCTTTTTGGATAAGTTTTTTCGGGTTGATAAGGCGTATTAAAATCCAGCAAATGAGAATGAGCAAAATACCGCCCACATATTCGCCCACTACAAACTGCCATCCCAAGAAAATGGATATGATGATACCCAGCTCGATGACAAGATTTGTAGATGCCAGTAAGAAAGCGATAGATGAAACAAAGCTGGCACCTTTCTTAAAAATGGACTTGGTAGAAGCAAGTGCGGCAAAGCTGCACGAACTGCTTATAAATCCGAAAAATGTTCCAAGAAGTACACTCTTCTTTTCATTTTCGCCCATTGTTTTCTGCATCCGTTTTTCGGTTATAAAAACCTGTATCATACTACTGATGATATAGCCCAAAATAAATGCCCACAATGCCATCCAGAAAAATCCGGTAGTCGTATATGCGGCTTCGCCCCATTGTTCTAAAAATTTATCCATCACTTTTCATTTTACTTAATAGTTTCCGTCACTTTACCACATTTTAACATTCTATCGCCGAAGTAAGGATTACGGATTTCTTCTTCCGTCGATAACCAGTAGCCACCTTCATTGTTAAAAGCCATTGGGCAGAATTGCTGAAACACTTCGCCCGAATTAATTGATTCGTTGACAATGTCAGTCATTTTCTCTGTCACATCAGAAAACAAGGCGCGCTGTTTTTCAATATCATTTGATGCAGAAATTTTAGAAAGCAATTCTTTTAAAGTGGCATCGTCTGAATTTTCCAAAAGCATTTTTGCACCAGTTTTCGCTTCGTCCATATCTGAATTTACCAATGCGGTTTTAAGGTGGATATAATGCTGAAATTGTTTGCCTACATTTTCATCTTCAAAAGACAATTCTGCCATCGTAGCAGTTTCAGAATTTGATGTGTTTTTATCGTTTTTAGTTTCATTCTTACACGAAACAAAGCTTACTAAGGCAAGCATTAATAATGTTGTTTTAATTACGTTTTTCATAGGATATATATTTAGATTATTGATTTATTAAATAGTTGATAATGGACGATTGCACATAGTACCCTTTTACCGACTCGATTTGATTCATTTGAAATTTTAACTGCAATTCCTGAATATCCAGCACATCATTAAAGTCTATAGTGCCTGTCTCATAATTTTTTATTAGAATTTCTTCGGCATCTTGCGCTTGCTTTAGGTTTCGGGCTTGTGTGTTGTATGCTATGCGTGCTTGATTGCGTTGCGATTGCGCTTTCGCGAAAGCGGATTCCAACACATTTAATCGTTGTTCCCGTTGTGTTTCTATTTCTTGCTGACGCAGTTCATTTTGCCTTGAAATAGATTTATAACGGTTGTTGAAAATGGGGATGGACACCGAAACCATAGGCATCAATACATCTTTCCCATTATCGCTGAAGTTGACATCGCTACGTTCAGTTACAGGCAAGTAATCCAAACCAAAACCAATCATAGGCAAGCTCTCACGCTGGTTGAGCAATTCAGATTGTGCTACCGATTCATAGAGCTTATCGTACTTGAGTAGTTCCGGATTTAGCGTCAGCGCTTCATTGTCATAAAATGGGTCTTCCTGCGGAATTTCCATTTCTGGAATTACGTCAACATTCATCATTGAATCACGATTAAGCAAGTTGTTGAAAGCTGTTTGTTCTGCTGTAAATTCTTCTTCCAGCACTTCTTTTTGTTGCTGTAACTCGTTCTGCCGTATCTGAAGTCGTAATACATCTACGGCGCTCGCTTTGCCCACTTCTACAGATGTGAGTGCAAGTCGCTCATAGGTTTCCAGTAGTTGTATGTTTTCGTCCAGTACGGCTTGCTTGGCACGTATGGAATACAAACGATAATAGGATTGTGCGACCGAAAGTGCGAGTTTGCGTTTTGCAATCGTGATGTCTACATATTCGGCATCTGCCATTGCGGTTGCATAATTTTCACGAGCCGTGATAGTACCGAACCACGGCAACATTTGCTTGACACCTATACGTGCTCGTTGCGCGCCCACTCTGGTTTCTGGCTCGCTCACAAAATAGCCGGCACTTACTTCGGTATTGGGAATCCAGTTGGCTTCGTTTACCTTTTCTTCGGCGATGTTGTAGCGCAATTCAAAGGCTTGAATTTCTGGATTGTTGGCTTCGGCTTCCTGAATGTAGGATTGTAATTGTTGCGCTTTCGCGAAAGCGGAAACAAACAAGAACACCAGTATATATTTTAATTTTTTCATCTGTTTGCTTTTTTAAGTTGGTATTCCTTTTTCCAGCTGTATAGGACTGGCAGTAGGAAATAGGACGTGACATCGATTATCATTCCGCCAAAAATGGGTATCGCCATCGGTATCATTATATCGCTTCCCTTTCCTGTAGATGTGAGTACTGGTAGTAGTGCCAAAACTGTGGTTACGGTTGTCATCAAACACGGACGGATACGTTTTCCAGCCGCTTCCAAAGTGGCGAGCCTTATATCTTTTTGAGAATCTGGGTCATTGCTTTTGAAAGATTGGTCTAAATAGGTGGCCATTACCACGCCATCATCCGTTGCGATACCGAAAAGAGCTATAAAACCAACCCAAACGGCCACACTTAAATTGATGGTTTTCATATTGAATAAGTCCCGTAGGTTCTCGCCAAAAAAGCTGAAATTGAAAAACCATTCTTGCCCATACAACCAAATCATTATGAAACCACCTGCAAAGGCTACGGCGATTGCTGTAAACACCATAAGCGATGTAGAAACCGATCTAAACTGGAAATACAAAATCAAGAAAATAACGAGCAAACAAAGTGGTACGACAACCGATAAGGTTTTTTCTGCTCGCAACTGATTTTCATAAGTTCCCGTAAAGCGATAGCTAACACCTTGGGGTACGACCAGCGTACCGTTGTCAATGTTTTCTTGGATTAAGGCTTGAGCATTTTCCACCACATCTACTTCGGCAAAGCCATCGAGTTTATCAAACAGCACATAGCCAATTAGAAAAGTATCTTCGCTCTTAATGACTTGTGGTCCTTGTTCGTATCGAATTTCAACCAATTCACCCAGCGGTACAGGACTGCCTTTTTCTACGGGAACGTAGATGTTTTTAAGGTCGTCTGGATTTGCCCGTAACTCTCGTGGATAACGTACACGCACGGCATAGCGTTCACGACCTTCCACGGTTTGTGTGAGTGGCATACCACCAACCGCCACTTGAAGGATTTCCTGCACATCCATTATAGATATGCCGTAACGTGCCAGTTGGTCTCGCTTAATATCGATGAGCAAGTACGGTTTGCCCACGATTCGGTCTGCAAAGACGGCTTGTTCTTTAACACCTTCGGCTTGTTTTAAAATGTCTTCCAGTTGCAGTCCAAAGTTTTCTATCGACTTTAAATCGGGACCTTTTACCTTGATACCCATAGGTGCTCGCATTCCCGTTTGTAGCATTACCAATCGGGTTTCGATGGGTTGCAACTTAGGTGCAGATGTCACGCTAGGCAACTTCGTAACTCGTACTATCTCGTTCCAAATATCATCTGGACTGCTGATTTCTGGTCGCCAGTTGCGATAGTATTCGCCATCTTCATCTTCAATCAAATCATTGCGTGAGGCAGTAGTCTTGAGCGAAGCTTTTTCATAGTTTACATCTTCATCTATGTCATTATTTGGGTTGATGATGAATTTATTGTTCTTCAGCACAAACAATCCATCGTCATTAACCTTATAGCGTTGTCGCTCGCCAGAGCTATTTCGCATATATTCAGATTTATACTGAATGACGTTTTCGTACATTGAGAGTGGTGCTGGGTCAAGAGCGCTTTCTGTCCTTCCAGCTTTTCCTACCACGGTTTCAATTTCAGGAATGCTTGCCACCGCCATATCGAGCTGTTGCAGAACACGTTTGTTTTCTTCGACACCTGCGTGCGGTAGTGAGGTAGGCATTAAAAGGAATGAACCTTCATTGAGCGCTGGCATAAACTCTTTGCCCGTATTTCGCATTATGAGAATACCGAGCGTGAGCACCGTAGCCGGAACGATTAAGAATAGATATCGGTTCTGAAGTGCCCATCGCAAAATACGCTCGTAATATATCCTGAAAATTGAGAATACACCGAGCAATCCAAAACAGATAGTGGAAACAAATATCAGGTTCATCACGATGCTTCGGTCAAAGCCTAACGGTCGCCAATAGGTCGCGAGCAAAAACACGATGGCAACCGATGAAATGATAATGTCGATTAGGTTTTTACGCTTTCGCGAAAGCGTACCACGCATCTTTAAAAATGATGTGATGGCAAAGGCGATAAGAATTAGTCCTAACCAAAAGCCATAAACGATGGCGAGAATCCCCAATAAAACAAGTACGCCATTGATGGCATATTGGGTGCGTTCTCGTACACTCGTCTTGCGGAAAAGGAATGCCGCGATGGGTGGAATAATAAACAGCGCAATGACGAGCGATGCAGTGAGTGCCATTGTTTTAGTAAAGGCAAGTGGACGAAACAGTTTTCCTTCGGCACCAATCATCGTGAATACGGGCAAGAAACTGATTATTGTTGTTAAAACTGCGGTTAGGATAGCACCAGAAACTTCGGCAGTTGCGTTGTAGATGATTTCGTTTGTACTGTATTCCTTACCGTTTTCATTAAGGCGTAACTTTTCATCTTCCAAATGCCGTATCATATTTTCAGCGAGTATGACACCCACGTCCACCATTGTACCGATGGCAATGGCGATACCTGAAAGCGCAACGATATTTGCATCTACATTAAAGAGCTTCATCGTAATAAATACCATCAAAACGGCTACGGGCAATAATCCTGAAATAAGTATAGATGCTCGCAGGTTGAACACCATTATGATAATGACCAAAATGGTAATCAAGATTTCCAAAGTCAGGGCTTCGTTTAGCGTGTCCAGCGTTTCTTGAATGAGTTCGGTACGGTCGTAAAATGGAACGATGGTTACTTGTGAAGTGCGACCATCTGCCAAGGTTTTTGTGGGAAGACCAGAGCTGATTTCGGCAATTTGTGCCTTCACATTATTGATAACTTCCAACGGATTTGCACCATAGCGAGCGACTACAACACCACCTACGACTTCGGCACCTTCCTTATCCAGAATACCACGTCTTGTGGCTGGCCCTAAATGAACATTAGCCACATCTTTGATACGGATTGAAGTAAAATTTTCAGAATCAACCACCGCACTTTCAATGTCTGCGATAGACTTTACGTAACCTAATCCGCGCACAAGATATTCTGCTTGATTGATTTCGAGCGTTTGTGCGCCTATATCTTGATTACTCTGCTTTACGGCCTTGACCACATCGCCCATACTTACATTGTACTGGCGCATTTTTTCTGGGTCGATATCGACTTGATATTCCTGAACATAGCCACCTATGGAAGCTACCTCAGAAACACCACTTGCAGAGGATAGCCCGAACTTTACATAGTAATCCTGAATACTACGCAATTCCTGTAAATCCCAACCGCCAGTCACGTTTCCGTCTTTATCACGACCTTCCAACGTGTACCAAAATATCTGTCCCAGACCTGTGGCATCTGGCCCTAATGATGGGTTGACACCATCGGGCAAAAGGTTTGCAGGAAGTGAGTTCAGTTTTTCGAGTATGCGACTGCGTGACCAGTAGAACTCAATGTCTTCTTCAAAAATGATGTAGATGCTCGAAAATCCAAACATAGAAGAACTACGAATGGTTTTCACGCCTGGAATACCCAGAAGGGAAGTGGTAAGCGGATATGTGATTTGGTCTTCTATATCCTGTGGCGAGCGACCTTGCCACTTGGTAAAAACAATCTGCTGGTTCTCGCCAATATCAGGTATGGCATCTACGGCAACTGGCTCTGTAGGCAGAAAGCCAGTTTCCCAATTAAAAGGCGCATTAACCACGCCCCAACCCACGAATAGGGCGAGTAGTAGAACAGCAACAAGTTTGTTTTCTATGAGAAATTTAATGCTCTTATTCAGCATAGCATTTGATTATTAGATAATTGGAATTGCGTATTGCAAAAAATGGCAAACACGAGTTTTAGCCCACGACAGCATAGCTGTTGGGCTTCATTCTAAAAATCTAACAAATCAAATTAAGAAAGTCTGGTGCAACATTTGCACATCCCGTTTGACAAAGGGTCGCGGGTAATCTTCAAAAGGAACTTCTTCAGATTCGGTTCCTTCAAAAAGGTTTATATATGAATAGGTAAAAGCAGCGATGAACGTTTGCTGCTCGAATGAAAGTGTGTCAAATGAAATTTTGAGGTCGTCCTTGCCTTCCTTGACAATTTGCTGGTCAGTACAACACGATTTTTCAGTCATTTTAGGATTCTCACAACTTTTTACGGATTGCGCTTTTTCCATTCCGCAACCTTCAGCTTTTGAGAATAAACTGAAATCTACCAAGTTATCCCCACAATAGTGCATATCCACGGTGAATGACGTCGTGGTTACGAGCACCACGCAAGCCATAAAGATTGCCATTGATTTGTGAAGAAATAGTTTCATTTATTGTAAAGCTAGGTATAATTTTTAATTATTTCAATTGTTTAACGGAAGGTTATGTTTTACTATAGAGATTATAGGGATCTAAACATTGCTTATATTCTTCGAAGTAATCTAGAAAAGATATAAAAAGCAGTGAAGATCTTGTTTTACACCAAAATGGATCAAATATTAATTAATATTCTTAAAAGCCCATTTTGCGTGCAAATTGCGTGCAAATGAAAAAAGCTTCAAGAGTTGAAAACCCTTGAAGCCCTTTGAGTACTGGTGGAGAATACCGGATTCGAACCGGTCGCCTCTTGCCTGCCAGGCAAGCGCTCTAGCCAAATGAGCTAATCCCCCATCCTAATCTATATTATTGTACTCTTAAAATAAGAAGAGGTTTTGTGGTAAAAAACTCTTTCTTTAGTACAACATTTTTCTCCCATAGTTTCTTAAAGAAACCACGCTTTCTACGCACAACACATAACATATCTGGCTCTACAGACTGGAAGTGTTCTAGCACTCCTTGATAGGTAGTTGCATTTGTTGTGGTTTTATAAGACGCACTCATTTTTTTAAGGTCATCAGATACTTCTTTCATAGCTTCGTCAGACTCTGGAGTTTCCACATGCAGTAAGTGAAGTTCTGTCCCAAAATGCTTTTGAAGCTTTCTCAATGGCTCTAAGTGACGTTTTTTATCAAACTTTCCATTTTTAAAAGCCATTAAAATATTTGAAGGCTCCTTAAATTTTTCATTTTCTGGCACTACTAGTACTGCAATATCAGTTCCTTTTACAAGCTTCCCCGTCATGTTACCTAGATACACCTCATCACGCACAGAGTTACTACGTGGTGACAACACCATAAGATCTACAGGAACGTGCTTATTAAAGCGCTCTACACCTTCTATCACACCTCCTTTAATAGGGTGAGCAACTACAGATACTCCTTTGTGATCTACTCCATTTACAACCTTCTCGAGCCTACTTTCTGACTCTTCTTTGATAACGGTATTTAGCTTTGAAGCACTACCTGCTTTAGAAAATTCTTGAAACACTGATATCGCATACACATTTGCATCAATCTCTTGTGCAAGATCTATTGCATATTGAAGCGTGTTAAAAGCGCTATCTGAAGAACCTATGGGAACGAGAATATTTTTCATACTGTAACTTGTATTTTTACCGATTAACACAAAAATACTTTTTAATCTGTGATTGTACCTGCAAAAAATTCAGAAATCCCTGAAATCCTTTCACTTACTCGTGCCTGTGCACAAGAAATGATTTCAAGAAATATTTTTCAGTGGAATGAGCACTACCCTACTGCCACTGCTTTTGAGCAAGATATTGCTCGTAATGAGCTCTTTCTTCTCAAGGAGAATGATAGCATTATAGGTACCATTGTGTTGTCAACATTAATGGATGATGAGTATCTAGACATTGACTGGCTCACCCCTTCAAAAAATAATTTGTACATCCATAGGCTTGCCGTACATCCCGACTATCAAGGACAAGGAAATGCTCGCAAACTAATGGATTATGCATACGCTTTCGCGAAAGCGCACTCGACACCTTCAATACGTCTCGATACTTTTTCTCAAAATAAACGTAATCAAAAGTTTTATGAAGCTCGAGGATATGAGAAACTAGGAAGTATCTATTTTCCGAAACAAAGTGAGCACCCATTTTACTGCTACGAAAGAGTTCTCTAGAGGTGGGTTATCATTTTTTTAGTCTGTAGTTTTACACTTTATTGATCTTTCTATTTAAAAAACTATCCTATCAGCACCACCACAAGTAATATAGATATTTCATTCAAGCGCATACAACAGCTTGCCATTCCTGCGCTTATAGCTGGCATTGCAGAGCCTATACTGTCTAGTACAGATGCCGCTGTAGTGGGTAATATGGCAGAAAATAGCGTTGAGTCACTTGCTGCGGTGGGAATTGTGGGTTCTTTTTTATCTATGCTTATATGGATTTTAGGTCAAACACGTAGCGCAATATCTACCATTATCTCCCAAAATCTAGGTGCAGGAAAACTAGAGGATATTAAGGTTCTCCCTGCTCAAGCAATTTACTTTAATATCATCCTAAGCATTGTGGTACTTGCCAGTACCTATTTCTTTGTTGCCGAAATTTTTACGCTACTCAATGCAAAAGGTTTAGTGCTCTCATTAAGTATCGATTACTATAATATTAGAGTCTGGGGGTTTCCCCTCACCTTATTTACGTTTGCTGTTTTCGGAATATTCAGAGGCTTACAAAACACCTTTTGGCCTATGATTGTTGCCATCATTGGTGCTTCTTTAAACATAGGTTTAGACATCGCATTAGTATATGGTGTAGAAGGAATTATCGAACCGCTTGGTGTAAAAGGAGCTGCGTGGGCTAGCTTGATTGCTCAAGGTGTTATGGCTATAATGGCGCTCATCCTTTTACTAGTAAAAACAGAGGTTTCTCTTAAACTTACTTTACCCTTACACCCAGAAATAAAAAGACTCATCTCCATGAGTCTTAACTTGTTTGTTCGCTCATTTTCGCTTAACGTGGCGCTTGTGCTGGCTGTGAGAGAAGCAACTGCCATAAGTGATGAAACCGTGGCGGCACATACTATTGCTGCCAATATCTGGCTATTTACGGCATTTTTTATTGATGGTTATGGTGCTGCAGGAAACCTATTAAGTGGCCGTTTACTTGGCGCAAAGGACTATCCTAATTTGTGGCAATTAACCAAGAAAGTCGTTCGCTATAATCTCGTTGTTTCGGCTGTATTAATTATTGTTTGTACCTTTTTATACAAACCGCTAGGCCTTCTTTTTAGCAATGAGGAAACGGTACTCTCTGTATTTTACGGAGTGTTTTTTATGGTGATTATCATGCAGCCTATTAATGCTGTAGCGTTCACACTAGACGCCATTTTCAAAGGGCTTGGTGAGATGGCATGGCTACGCAACACCCTACTACTAGCTACCTTTGTTGGTTTTGTACCTGTTCTTTATTTAAGCAAGTACTTAGGATGGGGTGTGATAGGGATCTGGCTCGCCTTTATCGTATGGATGCTTTTTAGAGCAGGTATGCTTGTTTTCTTTTACAAGAAAAAGTACTACAACAGACTATCTTAAGACAATCCTTAATCACCTATTGGGACAATCACTTCATCATCCGAGTTTGATACTGGCTCTCCTGACTCAGCAATTTTGGCAAGTGTTTCTTCTTCTATAGGTTTTCCTAGGTAAATTAAGTGACTTCCCTCAAAAGACTTTACATCTACATCTTGCATAAATGAGCTTATGATTTCTAGGGTATTATCTTTCTTCTTTACAAATAGCGGAATCATATTTTTATCATCTGCAACAAGTTTTCCTATTGCCATGTACTCCTCCTTTGAGGATACCGCAACCTCATTAATCGTAGGATACTGCCTCGTAACATCTGTCATATTAAAGAAGTCATCTGTTGCCGAAAATAATCCTTCCTTAGGTAGTTGTGCGATGTTATCCATTTCTCTCTTAGAGATAAGACGGTAAGCTCCGTTTTCTCCAAACTGCTTTCTAAAACGGTTAATAGCATACTTATTGATATCACTGTTTCCTGTTAATGACATTAGGTATCCAATGTCACTAAGCTCAACGTCATCTGTAAGATCGTCTGCATAGACGTTTGCCTCTAGCGCCATAAGCCCAGCTTCTTTTGCTGTACGTATATGATTAGAATTACTATCAAGAAGTACTACGTGACGACCATTTTTCTGGAGATATTTGGCGATAAGTCTTGGCATTTCTGATGCTCCTACAATAAGAATACCCTCAGATTTAGTAAGAAACACGCCCACCATCTTTGCAAATAGTCGTGCAGTAGTTGCATTCAATAATACGGTACCCAGTACAATCATAAACACCAGTGGTGTGATGTACTCTGCTCCTGGCTCTCCTTTAATTAACAGTTTTGATCCAAAAAGTGACGCAATACCTGCCGCTACAATTCCTCGTGGTCCTACCCATGAAATAAACAGCTTGGCATTGGTTTGTAAATCTGATCCCCAAGTACTCAAGAAGACGCCTATAGGTCGTATCACAAATACTACAACAAGAAATAGTGCTAGTGTCTCCCAACGATATAATAACTCAAGATCTACAAGATTCATATTTGCCGATAGCAAGATGAATAGCACAGAGATAAGTAAGACACTCAATGATTCTTTAAAGTATAGTAGTTCCTTAATATTAGGAAGGTTTATGTTTCCTAGTACCATTCCCATCACTACTACTGCAAGTAGTCCAGACTCGTGAGCAAACTGGTCTGACATTACAAATACACCAAGTACTGCTGCGAGTGTAAAAACATTCATTAAGTAGTGTGGTACAAGCTTCTTTTTGATAATAAAAGCCAGCGCATGAGCAAACGTAAACCCAAACGTACTTCCAAAAAGTATAATCTTACCAAACTCCACTAAGGCTGTCTTTGTAAAAGCTGCTCCTTCACCTACAGAGATAAATTCATACATTAATACTGCTACAAGTGCTCCTATAGGATCTATGAGAATCCCTTCCCACTTAAGCACTGTAGAGATATCTCGCTTTACCGGTACGTTTCTTAAAATAGGCGATATAACTGTAGGTCCTGTTACAATGATAAGTCCTGAGAATAATAAAGAGATCTGAAGGCTAAGTCCAAATATCCAATAGGCAGCAAATCCTGCTCCTAAAAATGTTACAAGGCTGCCTAAAGAGATAAGCTTTGTTATTACTGGGCCTACATTCTTAATTTCATCACGTTTTAGTGTAAGTCCGCCTTCAAAAAGGATAATAGATATGGCAAGCGATACAAACCAATACAAACTCTCTCCTGGAAAAAGTCCTTCTTCCCCATTCCATATAGGTTCTATCCATTTTGTACCATCTTCAGAGATTAAAGTAGATACGGGTCCTACAAAGAGACCTATAAGTAATAATGGTAAAATTGCTGGTAACTTTAAACGCCATGCGGCCCATTGTGCAATGATTCCTAAAATTATGATTCCAGCAAGTTCTAACATGGTAATTCTGTTTTGATGCGATATTAGTGTTTTTCCGTTTTTGGCGGTCGTTGTGAAGTTACAATTCTTTGTTAAAAACTAGGGGTTCCAACCATTTAAAAAGCTCCTTTTTGGTATTTTGCAGAGATTTTGTTTTTGGGAATAGTACTCTTTTTTACATTTTTTACGCTTTCGCGAAAGCGTAACTGTAGTAATCCCACTTAGATGCAACCTTATTTATGAAAATATATCCCATTGAAGCCGGAAATTTTAAATTAGATGGTGGTGCCATGTTTGGCGTTGTTCCCAAGTCTATCTGGAGCCGAACAAACCCTGCAGATGCTAATAATCTCATTGATATCGCCGCAAGATGTATGCTTATAGAAGATGGCAACAGACTTATTCTCATTGATAATGGAATGGGTGATAAGCAATCTGAAAAGTTTTTTGGCTATTACCATCAGTGGGGAGACCACTCTATAGATACATCACTTGCGAAGTATGGTTTTCATCGTGATGACATTACAGATGTATTTATGACGCACCTCCATTTTGATCACGTAGGTGGAGCCATCCAGTGGAATAAAGACCGTACAGGTTATGAACCTGCATTTAAAAATGCAAAATTCTGGACAAATGAAAATCACTGGCAGTGGGCTGTGGAGCCTAACAATCGAGAGAAAGCTAGTTTTTTAAAGGAAAACCTTATTCCTATGCAAGAAAGTGGACAGCTTCACTTTATAGAACGAGGGGAACAAGCTTTTCAAAAAAATAGCGAACTCAACTTTGGTATTCTCTTTGCAGATGGTCATACAGAAAAGCAAATGCTTCCACATATCGAGTATCAAGGTAAGACCATTGTTTTTATGGCAGACCTACTCCCTACGCTAGGCCACTTACCTATTCCTTATGTGACAGGTTATGATACAAGACCACTACTTTCTATAAGCGAGAAAGAACAATTCTTAAATATCGCTGCAGATAATAATTACTATCTATGGCTAGAGCACGATGCTCATAATGAAATAATTACCGTACAGCACACCGAGAAAGGCGTGCGTGCAAATGAAATTTATACCTTTAAAGACTTATTTAACTAATATGATGAATTTACAACACACAAAATCTCTTGTGATTGCAGCAATGGCTGCCACTTTTTTAGCCTCTTGTGAGACTCCATCTGCACTGGTAACTGTACCCGTAGAAAATGTAGATAGCAACCCTCTCAAAGTTTCTGCACTTACAGAAAGTGAGAAACAAGCATGGAGTTCAAGAGATCTTAGAACTGATACCATACCAGGCATGAGCGTAGATCGCACATATGCCGAAATTCTTCCTGGTAAGTCTGGACAGCAAGTAATCGTTGCAGTAATAGATTCTGGTATTGACATTAACCATGAAGACCTTAAGGGTCGTATCTGGACGAATCCAAAAGAGATTGCTGGTAACGGTAAAGATGATGATAACAATGGATATATAGATGATATACATGGCTGGAATTTTCTAGGTGATGTAGGTGCAGAGCAACTTGAATTTGTACGTATCATCAAACGTTTTGAAAGTGAGTTTGCTGGTAAAACACTAGCAACTATTCCTGCTTCTCAAAAAGATATCTTCTTACAATATCAAAAAGCAAAAGCTGAGTATGACGAGAAAGTTGCAGGTGCACAGCGTCAAAAAACACAATACGAGCAAATTGCTAGCCAGCTTAAATCTTCTCATCCTGCGATAGTAAAAGCATTAGGAAAAGAAGATTACACGCAAGCAGATCTTGCAACTATTAAAAATCCTTCTGCCGAGATGCAGAACCACCTTGGGTTTATTACTCAAATGTTTCAATACACAGAGAGTATTCCTGACTTTATGAAAAACATAGATGAAGGTGTTGAATACTTTACTGGTCAGCTAGAAGCAAATTATAATAAAACAGCTGATTTTAGAAAAGTGCTAGGTGATGATCCTTACGATATTACAGACACAAAATACGGTAACAACAATGTATATGGACCTGAGCCGGACGGTGCAAAACACGGTACGCACGTAGCAGGAATCATTGCTGCAACTCGTAACAATGGTAAAGGAATGAATGGTGTTGCAAATAGCAACATTAAAATCATGGCAGTGCGCGCTGTGCCAGATGGAGATGAATATGATAAAGATATCGCACTTGCTATACGATACGCTGTAGATAATGGTGCAAAGGTGATTAATACCTCTTTTGGAAAGTACTACTCACAAAATCCTGAGTGGGTATATGAAGCTATAAAATATGCTGCCAAAAATGATGTGCTTATCGTAAACGCTGCGGGTAATGAAGGGTTATCTCTTGATGATCCAGCAAACCGTGTGTATCCTAATGATCAACTAGACAACGTAACAGAAATGGCAGATACTTTCTTAACAATAGGCGCTCTAGCACCTAAGTACGGTAGCCAGTTGCTTGCAAACTTCTCAAACTATGGAAAATCTAATGTAGATGTATTTGCTCCTGGAGTAGATATATACTCTACTACACCAGAAGACACGTATGAGTATCTAGGTGGTACTTCTATGGCTGCGCCTAACACAGCTGGAGTTGCTGCAATGTTACGTAGCTACTACCCTAAGCTTTCTGCAAACGAGGTTAAAAATATTATCATGAAGAGTGGTCTTACTACTAATACTTCGGTAATTTTAGGTGGAGATACAGAGAAGCAAGCACGCTTCAATGAAGTATCAAAATCTGGCGAAATGGTAAATATGTACAACGCTTTTAAACTAGCAGAACTACAAAAATAATTTTAGTAATTTCTCAAAATCCCAACCTCCTCAATAACGGAGTTTGGGATTTTAACTTTAAATCAATCTATAATGAAAAACGCTTACAAATTACTGGTGATGGTATCGTTGTTCGCTTTCGCGAAAGCGTATGCACAAAACAACACCTCTTACTGGCAACAGCACGTCGATTACGAAATGGAAATCGATATGAATGTAAAAAACTATCAATATGATGGTACACAAAAGCTAGAGTACACAAACAACTCTCCAGAGACACTAGACCGTGTTTTTTATCACTTATATTTTAACGCGTTCCAACCTGGAAGCGAGATGGACGTGCGCTCACGCAACATTGCAGATCCAGATGGTCGTGTAAAAGATCGTATCAGTAAACTAGCGCCAGATGAGATTGGGTTTATTAAAGTAAATAGCCTTACTCAAGATGGTAAGAAGTTAACTTACGAAGTAGCGGGAACGGTACTTGAAGTACAACTTGCAACTCCTATTGCACCAGGAACAACTACTACTTTTGAGATGGATTTTAAAGGTCAAGTACCTACTCAAATACGCCGTAGTGGTCGTAACAACAAAGAAGGTGTTGCACTATCTATGACGCAATGGTACCCAAAAATGGCCGAATACGATTTTGAAGGATGGCATGCAGATCCTTATATCGCTCGTGAGTTTCACGGAGTATGGGGAGATTTTGATGTAAAAATCAATATTGATGAGAACTACACAGTAGGTGGTACAGGATATTTACAAGATCCAGAAGATATGGGTCATGGGTATGCAGGAACTTCTATGAAGCCAGGTAAAAATGCAAAACGTGGTAAATTACAATGGCACTTTAAAGCGCCAAACGTACATGACTTTACATGGGCTGCAGATCCTGATTATGTGCACGATATGATCATGGGAGAAAATGATACAGAACTTCACTTTTTCTATAAAAACAAAGAGTCTATCAAAGAAAATTGGAAGAAACTCCAGCCTATGACGGCAGGTTTGCTTGCCTTTTATAACAAACACGTAGGTACATATCCGTACAAGCAGTACTCTGTGATACAAGGTGGTGATGGTGGTATGGAGTATGCTATGAGCACACTTATCACTGGTGAGCGCAAGTTTGGAAGTCTTTTTGGTGTGACTGCACATGAGATGGCACACACTTGGTTCCAATTCTTACTAGCAAGTAACGAAGCAAAACACGAGTGGATGGATGAAGGATTTACCTCATATATCTCTTCTCTTGCAGAAAATGAACTTACAGGAGGTGATAATCCTAATCCGCTTTCTGGGTCGTACAGAGGCTACTATTACCTCGTTAAAAGCGGTAAAGAGCAACCACAAACAACGCACGCAGATCGTTACAATGAGAACATGCCTTACAGCATCGCTGCATATAGCAAAGGAGCGGTATTTCTTGCACAATTAGGATACGTTATCGGTGAAGACAATCTTAAGAAAACACTTAGAAAGTACTTTGATGATTTTTCTTTTAAGCACCCTACACCTAACGACATCAAACGTACTGCAGAGAAAGTTTCTGGAATGGAACTAGACTGGTACTTAATGGACTGGGCGCAGACTACAAACACTATTGATTACGGTATCACAAGTGTAGAAGCAGATGGTAATAAAACTAAGGTTACGCTTACGCGAAAAGGACTCATGCCGATGCCTATAGATCTTTATGTGGATATGGCAGATGGTTCTCAAAAATCTTACTACATGCCATTACGTATGATGCGCGCCGAAAAGCCAAACCCAACACCAAACATCACTCGTGAGCAACTAGCAGACTGGCCTTGGACAAACCCTACCTATACATTCACCATTGATGCACCACTAAGTGAGGTAAAAATGATGAAGATTGATCCTACATCAATGATGGCAGATATTGATCAAACAGATAACGTTTGGGAGAAAAAGTAAGGAATCTCTTTTGAATATATAATATTATAAACCAACCCGCAATGGGTTGGTTTTTTTTTGACCCAATTTGAATAAGTCTCTATAGTATGCAGACATTCTAACACCCTTTATATATAATTAAATAAGCACTAATTTATCAATACTTTATGATTCTTAATCTTCTGATACTATGCGTGTTTTAATATTTTTAAAGGCTAACTAAAAGTATTTATGAATTATAAGTTACTCTTCTTTTTCTGCCTAATAGGATCTTATACTTCAGCGCAAACGCTTAAAGGAACTATTTACAACGCCACACAAACAATAGCAGATGTGAGCGTCAAAAATTTAAGTAAGGATATACAGATATACTCAAGTAGCAAAGGAGCTTTTAAAATAGCTGCAGAAGTAAATGACTCTATCTACTTTTACATTTTTCCTTATGCTCCACAGGTTAAAGTGGTTACTAACGATCTTCTGAAAGCACCTTTTGTTATAGAATTAAAGGAAGTAAACAATCAACTAGACGAAGTTCTTTTACGTAACAAAGTTGTCAAAGCTACACCGTTTAGTGCACCAAAGTATGAGGAAAATGTCCAGCAATCTATTCTTAGCGACATTGACAAAAATCCTCATTTATACGAACCCGCGCCATCTACGCCTGGCTTAAATTTTATAGCGCTCTTTAGAGCTGCTGCTAAACTCGTTAAGAAAAAAGGAGATAAAAAAACACCAAAATCAACCTCAACGATATCTGCTACAGATTTAGAAAAACTCTTTGAAGATCATCCTACTTTTAACGATACTTTTTTAAGTAATGAACTTAAACTTCCAGCAAATTACTCGTACGCCTTTTTTGATTATTTTGAAGATCAGTATATTGATTACCAGCTACTTGAATCAAAAAATACATTTTTACTCATAGACAAGCTTATCAAATTAAGTGAAGAGTACCTTATTATGCTTAATAATATCCGAGATTAACCGAAAGTTATTTTTCCCCTATCTCCAGTAAACTATCCCATTGCGTGGTATATCTTGGGCTACGCTCTTCTTTTATAAGTTCCTAGTTAAGAAAAAAGATTAATTTGAAACAACGTTAGGAATATTCTAATCCTCAAATACTGAAAACTACATATCTGGATAATACCAAAATGGAATGGTTCCCAATGTATCATTTACGATAGCGTCTTTTTTGTTTAATTTTTTTGATATGATTTGAAATGTATGTCGCCCTCGTTCTAGGTTCTTTAAATCCAGATAGGTCTCATAACCCCTCTGACCATTTTCTAAAAAACTAGCAACTAAATCCTCCGTGTATACTGTACCATCTATCTTAATGATAGTATTCTTATTCAAAGTGTTCAAATATTCTTTAAAATTTTCTGAATCATATTCTGTGTCATCTTTAAAGAGCTTTGAAAAAAAGGTGTTTACACCACGTTGATCGTTTTCTAAAGATAGTGAATCATTTGATTTCAGTACAATATCTTCTAGACTTGCATTATGCGTGAGAAAAACGCGTAATGAATTTTTTGAAACATTTTTTCTTTGAATTGCAAAGTCCCTGAAATATCGCTTTCTATTATCATCAAC
Source organism: Dokdonia sp. Dokd-P16 (assembly GCF_003095655.1). Taxonomy (NCBI): domain Bacteria; kingdom Pseudomonadati; phylum Bacteroidota; class Flavobacteriia; order Flavobacteriales; family Flavobacteriaceae; genus Dokdonia; species Dokdonia sp. Dokd-P16. The sequence continues at coordinate 1,367,143 of NZ_CP029151.1, read as the reverse complement.
TCCCTCTAAGTACATTCCTCTAGAAGCAAAATTTTCACTTGCGGCATTCTCAGATCTGTGGAAATTAGATTGCTCGTACTTTAATGTTGTTAAAGTGGCTATTATAATATACAAAGCAATTTTGACAAAAGAGGAAATGTAGCTTGGGCAATAAAATACACCTTTTCCAAATTATGCGAATGCTCAAATAAGTGCTGCTGAAGGTTATTTGAAAAATAAGAGATTTCAAAAATTGTATAGTGCTACTTATACGATATAACGTATTTTCGAAGGAAAATTTAAAATAATGAGAAGTACTACTTTTTATTTGCTTTTACTGTCTCTTCTTGCTTTTGGTTGCAGTACCAATGATGACAATCAAGCTACAGACAACAATGAAATTACAGAAGATAATCAAGTTCCGGAAGACAATCAAGTTTCATTTGATCTAACGACTGAAAATTTTTCTGGTATTTATGACATAACTCTTATAAAACTTGAGCAAACAAGTTCTTATACCTCTAATGGAGAAACGGTTGAAGAGTATTATACATCAATAGGTAGTAATTTTGAAACAACTTGGACATTTGCAGAGAATGCCACTTTTACATTAACAGGGTCATATACTTTAACAGATACTCGTGAAGAAAATGGCGTTCAGATTTTTACGGATACCTATGATCTATTATTGGATGAGAGCGGCAGTTTCGTAGTTGATAGCGATAATGCAACGGTACGCATCATATTTTCAGGTAATGACAACGACGAAGACGACGCTAGAAACCTCTTTTTCGTTACAAGCTTTTCTGAAACTACAATATCTCTATTAAATACAAGATCAGAAACTGATTCATCTCTAGAGTTAAGAAATGAAATTGAATTGACAAGAAGGTAATAAATTTTCGAAAACGAGAAAATAAGCCCTAGGATTTGCTTTGGCTTTTTACTCCCCAATCTCCAGCAAACTATCCCACTGCGTTGTATATCTAGGGCTACGCTCTTCTTTGATGAGTTCCCATTCCTTATTACTTTTTGTGGTACCGGATAATCCTGCAGAAACGGTGGACTTCCCGTATCGGTTATTAATCGCATCAAAGGCTTTTATAAGGCGTTTATCTCCTGTTGCTTCAGGCATAAAGAGATTTCCTTGTACTTGCTCCTCTGGAATGAGACCTAAGAGGTCTACTCCTACTTTTTTATACTTAAAACCTGGTTTGTAAATTCGCTTCAATGCTTTTTTTGCTTCTACAATAAGCAAGAAAGTATCATTTGTGGGTACAGATAAGGTGACAATGGTCTTATCTGCGTGTTGCACATCATTTGTACTGTGGTAGTTTGTGGTAAGATATATACGCAACTGTGTACAGCAACATTTTTGAAAACGTAGCACCTCACTTACTTCGCTTATGTAGTAGGCGCAAGCCTCCTCAATTTGAGGAAGATTATCTAGTTTTTTACCAAAGGATTTTGCGGTACCTATTGCTTTTTTCTTTCGCGGAAGCGTATCAAAAGGAATACATGATTCTCCATTGAGTTCGCGCCAAAGTCGCTCCCCTATTACCGTCATTTCTTTGCGTACCCACGCAAGCGGCAATTGTGTAAAATCATAAGCTGTGAAAACACCCACATTTGCCAGGCGTTCTACATGCTTTTTACCAAGTCCCCAGACATCTTTTGTTTCGGCCCATTTGAGACATTCTATGCGGCGTTCTTCGGTGTCCATGACAAAGACATAATTAAAGCGTGCTATCTTCTTTGAGATTCTATTGGCAAGTTTTGCAAGGACTTTAGTAGGTGCAATCCCTACTCCTACAGGAACTCCCGTGCGTCGCACAACGGTATCTTTAATTTGGTACCCATATGTTTCGAGGTTTACGTGGGTAATACCAGATAGGTCTACAAATGACTCATCTATACTATACACCTCAACGGCTGGTGAGAAATCTCTGAGCACATTCATCACGCGATCAGACATATCGCCGTACAATGTATAGTTAGATGAAAATAGAGTCACATCATTTTGCGCAAGCAGTCCCTTGATTTTAAATAGCGGATCGCGATAAGGAATATGTTTGAGTGCCTTTGCTTCTTTATTTTTGGCGATAATACAACCATCATTATTGCTAAGTACCGCCACTGGTCTTCCTCGTAAATCTGGACGAAATACTTGCTCGCACGAGGCGTAGAAGCTATTACAATCTACCATTGCAATCATACCGCTTTGTGAATTATGTAGCTTATCATTCCCCAGAGTTCTACCTTTTTATTGGTGTCTATTCTCTGTACATCAAAACCGTCTGGAGTTACTACCAAAGCAAGTTTGCCCTGACTAGGATGTAAAGCTCTATCTATAATCAAGACGTCTTGATCTAGAATATTATACTCCTTCCATGTGTCCCCTTTTACGCGTACAAAAAATGTCGCATCTCGAGAAGAACTGAGCTCTTTATTGAGGTCAATCATAGGCTCGCGATAGTGCGTTGCTGGACTGGGAAAACCCGTTTGCACAGACCGATTACCTGCATAATCTTCTTTGGCTCTTTTTATTTTATGAGGTTGTAGTTCGTTCACGCTACAAATTTATGGATATATTCCTATTAAACGTATTTTATCCATAATTTTATGTGCTTTTTTGCTTTCGCGAAAGCGTACTAGCATCATACAACCTATTTGAATTCTGTTATCTTTGCTCGCAATGCCACACACCTACCCAAAAGCCGAAAAATTAAAGTCTAAAAAACTGATAGACACCCTTTTTATTGAGGGAAAGTCTGTGAAGTCTTTTCCGCTTAGGATGGTTTATATAGAAACACCACTATCTACTGATGCTTACGTGGTACAAGCTGGAGTTTCTGTGTCCAAGCGTAATTTTAAGTTGGCTGTTTCTCGCAATCGCATAAAACGTTTAATGCGAGAGTCCTATCGTTTACATAAAGACCTTATAGATACAAAAGGCACGACATTTGCGATGCTTATATTATATACAGGCCAAGAAGAAGTCTCTCAAGCAGTGCTTCATAAGGCCATGGTCAAACTTATAAAACGTTTTAACGATGCGACAGTTTCTTCTACTTCTTAGTTTTTTATTCATTATTTCATGTGAAAATGCCGAAACCGGTACTTATAGCAATAGCGAACCAGGAATAACATACGAGGCGTTTGACGATATGGAGATTGAGGAAATTGTACTCGAAGAAAGTGCTCCAAACGCCCAAGCCACCACACAAAAAATTATCAAAACAGGAAATCTACGTTTTGAAACTCAGGATATGGCGGCAACGCACGCACATATTCTCAATATTATAAAAAAGACTGAAGGGTACATACAGAATGATAATTCCGGTAAAGAGAGCTACGGCGGCGTTTTTCAAAATCTTACTGTACGTGTTCCTACTCGTAACTTCCAGATAGCACTTGATGAGATTTCAAAAGGTGTAGCATATTTTGACGAGAAAACTATCTCTCAAAAAGACGTTACAGAAGAATTTGTAGACCTCAACGCCCGCCTTAAAGCAAAGCGAGCGCTAGAAGATCGTTATATCGACTTACTTTCAAAGGCAAAAAATGTCAAAGAAATGCTAGAGATAGAACGCGAACTCGCAGAGATACGAGAAGAAATAGAAGCAAAGCAAGGAAGACTCAAATACCTTGAAAGCCAAGTCTCATTAAGCACTCTAAATATCCATTTTTATAAGAACGAGGTGGATACTAAGGTCACAAACTCCTATGGTTCAAAAATGATTAATGCCCTTAAAAGTGGCTGGAACGGTGTTTCGGTATTCTTTTTAGGTTTGTTGCATCTTTGGCCATTTCTTATCTTGTTAAGTATAAGCGCTTTTTTTGTGCGTCGCTGGATGAAAAAGAAACATAAATAATATACGTACGCTTTCGCGAAAGCGTTATACTCACAACTACGGTCTACTACAGATATAAAAGATTATGAAAAAGAAAATATTCATCCCCATCATTGCGGTTGCCATTGGTATAGCAACGGTAAGTTTTAAAAGTGACTTTTTTGAAATTGCAAAGCAAATCGAAATTTTTACAGAGCTTTTTAAGGAGCTTAACATGAATTATGTAGATGAGACTAACCCTGCAGAATTGATGGATAGTGCGATAGAAGGGATGCTTGCAGATCTTGATCCTTATACTAAGTACTGGACCGAGCAAGAGGTGGAAGATGCCAAAATAAATCGCTCTGGAGACTACTCTGGAATAGGAGCAACGGTAAGAAACGTAGCTAATAAAATGACTATTGTTGAACCGCGCAAAGGATATCCAGCAGATAAAGCAGGATTAAAAGCGGGTGACAATATCCTTAAAATAGGGGATATCACCGTTGCACATATGGACGGAGATGCTGGCGATTTATTAAAAGGAGCTCCTAACAGTGAGGTTGTTATCACTTATGAACGTCAAGGGAAAACGAATACTACGACGATAAAACGTTCTTCTGTTGAGATTGATGCAGTTCCATTTTCTAAGTTAATTGATGGAGATACTGGGTATATCGTACTTACTACGTTTAGTAAAAAAGCATCAAGCCAAGTGAAAGATGCGCTTGTAAGTTTAAAGACGGATGGTGCAAAAAAAATCATTCTAGATCTACGTGGTAATGGTGGTGGGTTACTAAGTGAAGCTATCAATATCTGTAACCTCTTTTTACCTAAGGGCTCACTTATTACTACGACAAAGTCTGTTGTTAAGAAGTATAATAAAACCTACGTAACCCAGCAAGAACCAGTGGATATTGAAATACCACTAGTAGTGCTTGTGAACGGTAGATCTGCATCTGCGTCTGAGATTGTATCTGGTGGTTTACAAGATTATGATAGAGCAGTGGTAGTGGGAGCTAGAACCTTTGGGAAAGGTCTTGTACAGCGTCCTAAGCCTCTTACTTATGGAACTTCTGTAAAGATTACAATATCTCGCTATTACACGCCTTCTGGACGTTGTATTCAAGCGTTAGACTACTGGAATCGTGATAATGATGGTAATGCCGTGCGTACTAACTCTGAAGATTATAACGAGTTTAAAACTAAGAACGGACGCAAGGTTTTTGATGGTGGTGGTGTACTGCCAGACATTCAAGTATCATCTGCAAAGCTTAGTCCTGTGACTACGGCGCTACTTAAGGATAACGCCATTTTTGAATACGCTACAGATTATTATTATAAGCATCAGTACAGCGATATGAGCGAATTCTCATGGTCTCAAACAGATTTTAATGATTTTAAAAACTTCTTGACACGTACAGGTTTTAACTATGAGACCGAAACTGAAAAAGCATTTGCAAAAGCGCTTCTTCAAGCAGAAAAAGATGATCTCAAAAAAGAAGTACAAGCTGCATACTCACAACTAGACAATGCTATTGCACAAGCTAAAAATAAAGCGATAGATGAGCGTCAAGAGGAAATTCAAAATTTACTGATTGATGAGATTGTAAAACGATACTTCTACCGTGATGGACTGTATGAATACCAGCTTATTAACAATACAGAAATTAAAGAAGCGACTACCGTACTTAATGATAGTAAGCGCTATAGTAAGATTCTAAATTATTAAGTTCCTTGCGTTACATATTGCATGTTACCTCTGTGTACTTTCTGTAAGTGCGCAAATAGATCGCACTCATGAAACCTTTTTTGATACCGATAAATCGGCGCTTATTAAAACAGAGCTAGCGTCTTTAAATCGCTTTATCGCATCGCTGCCTAAGGATAAAATAGAGGATATATCCATTTACGGCTATTGTGATGATCGTGGCACAGATGCCTATAATAAACGTCTCTCGCAAGATCGCGCAAATACTATTAAGGACATCTTTATGCTGCAAGGTGTTGCAGACACGATTATCAAAAATTCTGATGGAAAGGGAGAGCTTTTACTCACCAGATTAGATGATGCAGGAAGCGAGATACAACGTAAACTTAATCGAAAAGTAGAGATTATTGTTTCTCTAAAACAAGCGCGCACTGTCACTCCAGAAGAAGTAGAAGAGGCGGATGAAATCACGACCAAAATAGATCGCTATAAAAACTACGAGGAAGATACGATAGCTAAAGGAGATCGTATTTTACTTAAGAATATTCTTTTTAAAACCAACTATAGCTACATACACGGGAAGTCATACAATGATCTAAAAAAGCTAGCCAAGTACTTAAAAGAACGCCCTGAAATTATTTTTAAGATTCAAGGTCACGTATGTTGTGTAGATCACGGTCGCGATGGTATCAATCTTAAAACAGGCAAGCGCAATCTCTCTGAAGCAAGAGCAAAGTTTATCTATGATTATCTCGCAGATCAAGGAGTTGCAAAAAAACGCATGCGTTATCAAGGTTTTGGAAGCAGATTTCCACTAGGTGGAGATCCTTCTGAGGATAAGCGTGTGGAGATTTATGTGACTTATATCAAGAAGGTGAAGGCTAAGAAGTAATAGTTAGACATGAAAATATTATTGCTTTTATTACTACTCTGGAACTTTACACTTGTAGTAGCACAAAGTGAGAGTTCTTCTTTTCGGCAAATAACTGGGGTACTCGTTGATGAAAATAAAAGACCATTTCCTGGACAAAACGTAATTATATTAGGTACAACCATAGGAACTCAAACAGATCTTGAAGGAAAATTTTGCCTTACCATACCTACTAATTTTGACGTTTTTATTTCTTTACCATTTTGCTTTGATCAAATTACTCGTCGTATAGCTACAAATGATTCTTATTTGTGCTTAAAAATTGGCAAAGGAAAAAGAAAGTCAAGAAAAGCAATAAATCAGTGGAATTTGATGAGTGCTAAAGAAAAAAATAAATTGACATCATTTTTTGATAGCAATGTTTACATCACTGCCCAAAAATCATATTGTCAATCAAACTAGTATAAATACGCTTTCGCGAAAGCGTAACTCAACCATATAATTATCTCAATAATTGCACGTTAATTTTATGTTCTTATCATCACAATGTGAGGAATCCCATCTTCTAGATATTCTGCTCCTTGTTCTTTAAAACCTAAGTTGTTGTAAAAGCTTTTTAAGTACTTCTGTGCAGATATTTTTATAATACGCTCATCGTAGTATTTATGCACGGCTTCTATAGATGCGTTCATAAGATCATAGCCATACTTGAACTTACGCTGGTTTTCTTTTACAAGTACTCGACCTATACTAGCTTGATCAAAATAAGCGCCCGGTTTGAAAATACGCGTGTAAGCAATGAGCTCATCATTTTTATAACCTAAAACATGAACGGCCTTATCATCCTTACCATCTATATCTTGATATACACAGTCTTGTTCTACAACAAAAACTTCAGATCTGAGCTGTAGTATGTCATATAGCTCGTCTCTACTTATAAACTCGTACTTCTTTATAATAAAACTAATGCCAGGTTCTTCCATATGTATATCGCGTAGCGAATTTTTTTTGAGTTATTTACAAGCAATCTTATCTACGCGTCGTTGGTGGCGTCCGCCTTCAAAATCTGTAGCTAGAAAGGCTTTTACCATATCTAGCGCTTGATTTTCTGAGGTATATCTGGCAGGAATCGCTATTATATTTGCATTGTTATGCTCACGTGCAAGGACTGCAATTTCTTTAATCCAGCATAGTGCTGCTCTTACACCTTGATGTTTATTAACAGTCATTGCAATACCGTTACCACTACCACAAATTACAATCCCAAAATCTGCTTCACCCTTCTCTACATCGCTAGCGACGGGATGTCCAAAATCTGGATAGTCTACGCTTCCATCATCGTTTGTACCGTAGTTATTAACGGTATGTCCAGCTTCTTTTAAAAAATTTACAATAAGATTCTTATAACTGGTTCCTGCGTGGTCGTTACCTATAGAGATTTTCATAGTACGTTTGTTTTATTAATCAAAGTTAAGGAATAGCATTCTCGTTTTATAGATAAGTAGTAACCTGATATCCTTCTTATATGAACAATAAGGCGGTTAATAGGTTTTAACTACGTTATGGTATAAAGCACAACAATTGTTAATAACGTTAAGTAATTGAAATAATGATACTTAACTTAATATTTATAGTGCTTATTGTCATAACGAGCTATTAAATATTCCAATTCTAGACTATTGTTAATAACCCTTGAATTGCTGTTAATAGCGTTTGTCAATAACTTTTGACGGTAAATGATAACTCTACTTGCAGATTAAGATTAAAAAAACAATACTAGACTTAGGGTACACGAACCAAATTTTTCTTTGCTTAATAGTGATCAATTTTATGAGCACAAAAAGAGCCGATTTTTAATAAGTTGATAACTCGACTTATGAGCAATTTGCAATAATCTATGGTTATCAACATTTGTTAACAGTGATTCATAAACCTCATGTTTTCAATAGAAAAACAATCTAATAACTGTATGATAAGGTGTGAACAACTATCAAAAAGTGATATTTACAATATTCCCTCTTAAAAGTTATACCGCTATTCACAGTATATAATAAGCATCATTATTTTTTAAAATTTTAAAAGAAAACAAATGATATATATATATATGTGAATAACATCTAAAATTTTAAAAATTGAATTCTGTAAAATGAAAGCTCTCTTAAGTCAATTGATTGAAAAAAGGGAGTGACTATTTTTGATAATCCTGAAGTGATTTATTTTAAAAAACGGAGTACTTGACTTTCTGTATACTTGAAAAGAAAAATACTAGAAAGATGAAGGCATGACTATATGCTTCTATCTTTTGTAAAAAAGAGGAAGGAATCGTTTTAAAAGAAAAGCTTAAATGTAATTTATGAGTGGTAAGAAACTCCTTTCGTTGTTACAGGTGCTGTAGTATGACGGCTATTTGTTTCCTCTTCAAAAGTAGCATTGATATATACCACAGCGACGATGATCCCTACTAAGAAAATAGCAAGGAGCAAGATTGTGTTTTTATGTATTAATTTGGAGGTATTCATAGTTGTCATCTACTTAAAGACGTAATAAAAATCAAAACGTTACAGCAAAATTAAGATTTAATTAAGATAATACTAATATTTTGTTAAAATTAGAGTGTTAAACTTTAGTACAGATCTTGTTATGCTTGTGAGACTATGTAAAAACGGTATAAGAGTTGCTTTAGATATTATATCTTTAAAGTACGCTTTCGCGAAAGCGTATAAAAACAACTTAAAGTATACAAAACGTTACTAAACCTTAAATTTTTAACATAAAAGCTATAGTTGAGCTTTTTAGGACTAATTTTGTGACAGAAATAAAATAGATGAATAGCAAGAAGAGAAGGAGAGGACCAGGAAAAATATCAAACCTCTCAGAAAGAATCGTTAGAATATTAAAAGACGATCACCAAAAAACCTACAATTACAAACAAATAGCGGCCAAACTTGATGTAGACGATCCATCCAGCCGCAACCAAATTATCAAACACTTACAGCAACTTAAGGCCAAAGAGCAGATTATAGAAGAAGAACGCGGCCAGTTTAAGATTGCTTCAAATAAAAATTACCACACCGGAATTCTAGATGTATCTGGAAAAGGTGGAGGTTATGTGATGGTAGATGATCTAGAACAAGACATTTATGTACCACCGCATCACTTAAATAAAGCTTTAAATGGTGACGAAGTAGAGGTATATATTTACCGCCAGCGCCGTAGTAAGAAGCATGAAGGAGAGATTACAAAAATAATTAAGCGCAAAACTGAAGAGTTTGTAGGCGTAGTAAAACTTCAAAAGAAGTTTGCTTTTGTACTTACCTCTGAGTCTAATAAAATGTACACCGATGTTTTTGTACCGCTTAAAAAGCTGGGCAAAGCAGAAGATGGTGATAAGGTGGTGGTAACTATAGAAGACTGGCCAGATAAGGCAGATTCTCCTTTTGGAAGAATTACAAAGGTCTTAGGAAAACCAGGAGAGCATAATACAGAAATACATTCTATCCTTGCTCAATATGGACTTCCATATGAGTTTCCAGAAGAGGTAGAAGAGTTTGCAAACAAGATAGATACATCTATAAAAGCAGATGAAATTGCAAAACGTCGCGACATGCGTGATGTACTCACGTATACCATAGATCCTAAGGATGCAAAAGATTTTGATGATGCATTAAGTTTTCAAAAACTTGAGAATGGTAATTATGAAATAGGAATTCACATTGCAGATGTAAGTCATTATCTCGTACCGGGAACGATACTAGATGATGAAGCTTATGAGCGTGCAACATCTGTATATCTAGTAGATAGGGTAGTACCTATGTTACCAGAAATATTGAGTAATGGTGCTTGTTCATTAAGACCTCATGAAGAGAAGTATACATTCTCTGCAGTGTTTCAAATGAAAGCAGACTCTGGAAAAATAGTAGATTCTTGGTACGGACGTACTGTAACATACAGTGATGCCCGCTTTGCATATGAAGAAGCACAGGCAATTATAGAAAGCAGATCAAACCTCATCCCAGCCGAAGTTTCTCTTACTGGAGAAGCCTACAAAGTATCTGATGAGCTTGTAGAAGCAACATTAGAAATGGATAGAATTGCTAAGATTATGCGTCGCCAGCGCATGAAAGATGGAGCTATTTCTTTTGATAAAGTAGAAGTAAAATTCAAGCTTGATGATGACATGAATCCAGAGGGTGTTTATTTTAAAACTTCTAAGGATGCAAATAAACTCATTGAAGAGTTTATGCTACTGGCAAACAGAAAAGTATCTGAGTTTATAGGAAAGCAATCTCCTAAAAAGACATTTGTATACAGAATACACGATGAGCCTAATGATGAAAAACTAGCATCTCTTGAAAAAGTGATAGGCAAGTTTGGTTATAAATTAGACTTAAAAGATCGTAAGACTACCACCTCTTCTTTAAACCAACTTCTTACAGATGTACAGGGAAAGAAGGAGCAAAACATGGTAGATACACTTGCTATACGTACTATGAGTAAAGCAGTATACTCTACAGATAACATAGGTCACTACGGTCTTGCATTTGATTATTACAGTCACTTTACATCGCCTATACGTCGTTATCCAGATGTAATGGTGCATAGATTATTACAGCATTATCTTGATGGTGGTAAATCTGCTAGTGAAGAAGAGTATGAGCAAAAATGTAAGCACTCTTCACAAATGGAGCAGCTAGCCACAAGTTCAGAACGAGACAGCATCAAGTATATGCAAGTTAAGTTCATGCAAGATCACAAGGATGAAGAGTTTGTAGGTGTTATTTCTGGAGTTACAGAATGGGGAATTTATGTAGAGATAATCTCAAATAAGTGTGAAGGAATGGTGCGCTTAAGAGACATTAAAGGTGATCACTATGAATTTGACCAAGATAGTTACTCTGTAATAGGGCAAAAATCTGGTAATCAAATTACACTAGGAGATGAAGTAATAGTAAAAGTAAAAGAAGCAGATCTAGTGAAGAAGCATCTTGATTTTACACTTGTAGGTGTAAAGGAAGGATTGCATCAGTAGGTAACTTATCACTTATATTAAAGTTTAAACCATCACACTATCATAAGTGTGATGGTTTTTTTATGCTATTAATTATTCTTAAAAGTTTAGCAATTTATTAAGAAAAAGCGCACTAATTTTGTGATCTTATAGAAGAATTAAAAATCGCTCTTCTTAACCATACTACATGTCAACATCCATAGAAAATATCGAGCTTAAATATCTTACGCTCAACGATTACGAAGAACTTAAAAGTGCAATGATACAGGCGTATTCTAATATGCCAGATATGTACTGGAATGAGAAACAAATTACTGCACTTATCAATAAGTTTCCAGAAGGTCAAGTAGTAATTAAAATTGATGGAAAACTTGCAGGTTGCGCGCTTTCCATAAAACTCAATGAGTCTACTTTTGACAGTGTACATACCTATGAAGAAATTACGGGTAACTACACATTCAATACACATAAGCCAGATGGAGATATTCTGTACGGTATCGATGTTTTTATTAAAACAGAATACAGAGGTTTACGTCTAGGAAGAAGATTATACGATTACCGTAAAGAGCTTTGTGAGGAGCAAAATTTAAAAGGAATCCTTTTTGGAGGTCGTATTCCTAACTATCACAAACACGCAGATTCTGTAACTCCCAAGGAATATATTGAGAAGGTAAAGCGTAAAGAAATCCACGATCCGGTATTAAACTTCCAGATCAATAATGATTTTCACCCTGCTAAGATTTTAAAAGGATACCTACCTGGTGATGAAGACTCAGGTGAGTTTGCCGTACTTCTAGAGTGGAATAACATCTACTATGAGAAAAAATCTGTTGTTGCAGCTACACAAAAAAAGGTAGTAAGACTTGGCTTAATACAGTGGCAAATGCGTTTGTATAAAGATCTAGAAGAGCTCATGCAGCAAGTAGAGTACTTTGTAGATGCAGTATCTGGTTATCGATCAGATTTTGCACTTTTTCCAGAGTTCTTTAACGCTCCACTTATGGCAGAAAATAATCACCTACCAGTTTCAGAAGCTATACGGGAACTTGCAAAACATACGGAGGAAATTAAAAATCGTTTTTCACAGTTAGCAATATCTTATAACATCAATATCATTACAGGTAGTATGCCAGAAGTGGTAGATGATTTACTATACAACGTAGGGTATTTATGCCGTAGAGATGGAAGTACAGAACGTTATGAAAAACTTCATGTAACTCCAGATGAGGCAAAAGTATGGGGAATGCAAGGAGGTAATAAATTGCACTCTTTTGACACAGACTGTGGTAAAATAGGAATTCTAATTTGCTATGATTCTGAGTTTCCAGAACTAAGTAGGATCCTTGCAGATGATGGTATGGATATTCTTTTTGTTCCTTTCCTTACAGATACTCAAAATGGATACTCTCGTGTGCGTAACTGTGCACAAGCAAGAGCTATTGAAAATGAATGTTATGTGGCAATAGCAGGTAGTGTGGGTAACTTGCCTAAGGTGCATAACATGGACATCCAGTACGCACAGTCTATGGTATTTACTCCTTGTGACTTTTCATTTCCAGCAAACGGGATCAAGGCAGAGGCTACACCTAACACAGAGATGATTCTTATTGCAGATTGTGATATAGACTTATTACGTAACCTCAACCAGTTTGGAGCTGTTAAGAACTTAAGAGACCGTCGTAAAGATTTATTTGAGTTAAGAAGAAGATAGATTTTTAAATACGCTTTCGCGAAAGCGTAACACATTTCACAAAGAGCTTTTTCATAAAGAATTTGATATTAAAACAAAGACCTGTCATACTTGTAACAAAGAAATAACCGTAGCTTTTAGAGTACGGTTAAATCACGCCAAAGAGTGGGTTTTTATATGTGAAACATGTTGCGATAAACATCGTTATAAAGAAGGTTACACCTATGGTGGAACATGGAAAGGGAAGAGGCATTAAGCTGTAAACTGTAACAATCTAGTAATTGTCTGGTCTCTATATCAAACAAAAACAATGAATATGAAATTTATATATACCATAGTAGCGCTAGTTATTACAGCAACAGCATTTGCTCAAAACCCAATTACAAAAGACGTAGGTGATTTTACAGAAGTAAAAGTGTATGATCGTATTGTAGTAAACCTTGTAAAGTCTACCGAGAATAAAGTAATTATTACTGGTGAAGATGTAAGTCAAGTACAAGTAGTAAACAAGGATGGAACTTTGAAAATCAAAATGGATCTTGATCTTATTTTTGATGGAAACAAAACCTTTGTACATGTGCACTACAACAACCTGCAAGTAATAGATGGAAATGAGGGAGCTGTAATCACGTCTAATGAACTTATAGAACAAGACAAGATTGAGATTAAAATGCAAGAAGGTGCTCGTGTAAAAGTAGGCTTACTTGTAAAAGAAGCACATTTAAGAGCCGTTACAGGAGGAATTATAGAAGCAAGTGGTCAAGCAACTCTACAAAAGGTAAAAGTGAACACAGGAGGCATCTATGAAGGTAGAGATCTTGAAACAGAAACAGCCGAGATATTTGTACAAGCAGGAGGAGAAGTAGAAGCTTATGCAAGTAAACTAGCAGATCTCACGATAAGAGCAGGTGGAGATATTGTGATCTATGGTAATCCAGCAGAGGTGAAGCGTCGTCGTACTTTTGGAGGGCGTATTAAAATAATGTAAGCTATTATATTTTTAGGGCAATCTTCTATAACAGGTTTGAAAGCACTTTAAATTCTTAATCAATAGATATATACAAAGGATGTTTACATACGTAGGCATCCTTTTCTTTTTACTGTATGCTTTTGTCTAACTTTGTGTAAAGCACTTTCTATATGTTTCAAGATTTACACACGGCTATACCTCTAGGATTTTTCTTAGCGTTCTTGATAGGCCCTGTATTTTTTGTGTTACTAGAAACTGCGGCAACTAAAGGTTTCAGAGCTGCACTTACCTTTGATATAGGTGTTATTATTGCAGATATTGTTTTTATAGTAGTTGCTTACTTAAGTAGTTATCAACTACTGGAAAATCTGAGTAATCAACCAGGTCTTTATGTTTTTGGAGGAGCGATATTAATTGTGTACGGACTTACCATTTATCTTAAAAAACCTACCCGAGATGCACTTGATCCTAACAGAGCAAAAGTGAAGAAAGGTGGTTATTTACAGCTCTTCATAAAGGGATTTTTACTCAACTTTATTAATATAGGAGTACTTGTTTTCTGGTTAGGAATCTTAATAATTGTAGGTCCTACGGTAGATAATGACGGAGACCGTTTACTAGGTTTCTTTATAGGGATGATAGGTGCCTATTTCGTTACAGATTTAGGTAAAATAATTCTTGCAAAACAACTTAAGCGTTACCTCACACCACGTAGAATTTTTAAAGTAAAAAAGGTTTTAGGTCTTATTCTTATTTTCTGTGGTCTTGTACTGGTGACAAAAGGTTTTGTTCCTTCAGACGAGTTTAATATCCAGCAAGAGATGGAACGTTTTCAAGAGCTTCCAGAAATCAAGCCAGATACGATTCATTAATTAAGTCTTTACAATAAAGCACAAAAAAAAAGGAACTCCGTTAGAAGTTCCTTTTTGAGGTGTCGAGCGGATTCGAACCGCTGTAGATGGTGTTGCAGACCATTGCCTAGCCACTCGGCCACGACACCTTATGTGGTGTGCAAATATAGGAATAGTACTGACAAATATCGAAATGAGATATTCTTTTTTTTCTTTATAAATAATACAAATTCTTTTTACGAATTTTTAACTCGTTTTACCTCTGATAATAAAGGTATTAACGCACTCGAGTACGCTCTACAGTAACCATCTCTACATCTCCACCTATAGGAGGATTTACTTTTGAAACTGCTACTGTAGCTAGCTGTATAAGAGCTTCTTCTTTAAAAAACCGTACTAAAATACGCTCGCACACTACTTCTAGTAATGCAGAAGGAATCGCCATTTCTTCTTTTACAATACGGTTAAGTAATACATAGTCTACCGTGTCTGCAAGTTTATCTGTTTGAGCACTTTTTGATAAATCTGCTTCAATCTCTACGTCTACTCTGTAGTCTGATCCTATGGCTGTTTCCTCAGAAAGACAACCGTGGTAGGCGTATGCACGTATATTTGTTACTCTTATTTTTCCCATGATATGGTATTGTTTATAAGTGTTCAAAGTTACAACTCAAAACATGATGTTGCATTTATAAATCCCAAGGTTTAACCTTAGTTTATCCTCCAAACAAATCAAAAATGTTACTAAGTGCTCCAGTTTTGGCCTTGTAAAACTCCGTGTACGAACAATTTTTACATGTTACTGTGCTGTACTTTTCTGTTTGCATATTGAGCAATTTTGTTAGAAAACTTCCAGTAGCACGCATTTCGCCTATTTTGTAAGTTTGGTTTTGGCATTTTACGCAAGTATAATTAAGTGGTTTCATAGTGTATTGTTGTTATAATAGATGAGTGTCTATTTTTTTAAAATGTTACATGATGACTTTCAAAACATTATAATTCAAGTATAATCAGTGGTTTTTGGTAATACTATTGTTGAGAGGTTTACCTAGCACGATGGTTTGTATGAATGCTTCTGTATAATGATTTCAAGTTTTCGCGTAAGCAATAAAAACATCAGTGAAAACACTTATTAAATCCAACTACAAATTGATTAATTTTACCCTTACAATCATACATCATGACAGAGGATAATAAATCATTGAATTTTCTAGAACAAATTGTTGAAGAAGACCTTAAAGGAAGCTATACTAAGGAGGATTTGCGTTTTCGCTTTCCACCAGAGCCTAATGGGTATTTACATATAGGTCACTGTAAGGCAATCTGTATAAGTTTTGGGCTAGGGGAGAAGTACGGGGCACCGGTAAACTTACGTTTTGACGATACAAATCCTGCAAAGGAAGAGCAAGAATATGTAGATGCTATCAAGGAAGATGTTTCTTGGTTAGGGTATCAATGGGATAAGGAATGTTTTTCTAGTGATTATTTCCAGCAGTTATATGATTGGACTGTCCAGCTTATTAAGGATGGAAAAGCTTATGTAGATTCTCAATCTAGTGAGGCTATGGCAGAGCAAAAGGGAACACCTACACAACCCGGTGTGCCTGGACCTTACCGTGATCGTACGGTAGAAGAAAACTTAGACCTTTTTGCTAGAATGAAAGCGGGTGAGTTTAAGGAAGGAGAGCATATTTTACGTGCAAAAATTGACATGGCGCATGTAAACATGTTAATGCGTGATCCTATTATTTATCGTGTACTGCATAAAGATCACCACCGTACAGGTAGTGACTGGTGTATCTACCCTATGTATGACTGGACACATGGAGAGAGTGATTATATAGAACAGGTAAGTCATAGTTTATGCTCGCTTGAGTTTAAGCCTCACAGAGAACTTTATGATTGGTTCTTAGATCAAGTATATTCTGGTGATGATTTACGTCCTAAGCAGCGCGAGTTTGCACGTCTCAACCTCAATTATACTATTATGAGTAAACGTAAGTTGCTCACATTAGTTGAAAAAGGAGTTGTATCTGGATGGGATGACCCACGTATGCCTACTATTTCTGGACTAAGACGTCGTGGTTATACTGCAGCAGCAATACGTAATTTTATTGATGCAGTAGGAGTTGCAAAGCGTGAGAATGTGATTGATGTTGCATTGTTAGAATTCCATATTCGTCAGGATTTAAATAACATTGCTCCTAGAGTAATGGCAGTATTAGATCCAGTAAAACTTGTCATTACTAACTATCCAGAAGGAAAAGAGGAGTGGCTAGATGCAGAGAATAATCCAGAAGATGAGGCTGCAGGAGAGCGTAAAGTTCCTTTTAGTAGAGAGTTGTACATAGAGCGTGAGGATTTTAAAGAAAATGCCGGAAACAAGTATTTCCGCCTTACTACAGATAAGGAAGTACGTTTAAAAAACTCATACATCATAAAAGGTGGTGAGGTTATCAAAGATGAGAACGGAGTTATCACAGAGATACATTGTACCTATGATCCAGAGAGTAGATCTGGAAGCGGTACAGAAGCTTCTAAGCGCAATGTAAAAGGAACGCTACACTGGGTTTCTATTGCTCATGCTATTAAAGCAGAGGTACGTTTATTTGATAGATTATTTAGTGATGAAAATCCAGATGGACATGAGGATAAAGACTTTATGGAATTTATAAATCCTAACAGTCTTACTACGATTACTGGATACCTTGAGCCTAGTCTTAAAGACGTTGAGGTAGGTGATATATTCCAGTTCCAGCGCAAGGGATATTTTAATGTAGATAAAGAGTCTACAGCAGATCACCTTATTTTTAATAGAACCGTAGGTTTACGTGATTCATGGGCAAAAGTGAAGCCTAAACAAGCACAAGGTAATGCTCAAGGGCAAGCAAAACCACAGCAACAACAAAAAGCTTCTGCGTTAAGTACGATTAATAAACTAGGAAAGAAACTTGCAAACCTTCCAGAAGATAAGCGTCTTGCGGCTGTGGCAGATATACAGAAGCTAGCAGCGAGTTTAACGGAAGATGAAGTAAAAGGATTCTTTAATACGTCGGCAAAAAAGGTGGGTACCCGTATTGCGGGTATTGAGAGTTTGTACGCTTTCGCGAAAGCGCAAAATAAAACCATTAATGACATTGAAGGAGCCGAAGCATTTGTTGAAAAGGCAAAAGAAGATAGCAACGAAATATTACAAGAAGCAGCGTCTAAATTTTAATATCTAGGATCTATATATTAACAGTTATTGGCATAAATGTCTCATTTAAGGATGATAAGAGGCTACTTTTAACAAAGATTGTGAGTTGGTTAAAGAGATATTAACCGGTTATTAACGGAGAAAAGAAACATATCAAAATATCTTTACATTCAACCAATTATTAATATAAAATAGAATCATATGAGTAAGTCAAGTAATACATTGTTAGCGTTAGTTTTAGGTGGTGCAATAGGTGCAGCAGCAGGAATTTTATATGCTCCAGAAAAAGGAACTAAAACAAGAAAGGATCTTTCTAAGAAAGCTAAGAAAGAGCAAGAAAAACTACTAAAGCAACTTAAGGAAACTAGAGAGTCGCTTACTGATAATGCTCAGAAAGCTAAGTTAACCTTTGAAGAAAAGTTAAACGACTCTATCTCAACTGCAAGTCACAAGGCAGATGACGTAATTTCAACATTAGAAACAAAACTAGCTGAGTTACGTGTACAAAATGCAAAACTTCAAAAAGATGCAGTTGTAGATAAAAACGTAGCCAAAGTGGAGAAAGCATTATCATAAGCCAACAGAAACCAATCAGATATGGCTTTTGAAAAGTTAACAAATAACTTAAAAGGACTCACAGATAACGGGCAGGAATATGCCAAAGTCACTGCAGAATACTATAAACTAAGCTTGTTCAAGAATGGAATGAGAGGTTTAGTAAGTGGAGCAAACTTAGCTTTGAGAGCAACTTTTGGTCTTATAGCGATGATGTTCTTTTCTATAGGTCTTTCTATCGTGATAGGGGAGTCTCTAGATAGCTTGAGTGCAGGATTTTTTATTGTAGGAGGAATTTACTTAGTGATTTTCTTTTTAATATTTCTTTTTGCTGCAAAGCCGCTCGAAACTATGCTGCTTAAGAAATACAGTAAACTTGCTTTTAGTGAGGATTCAATCTCAAAAGCATCTCCTTTGGCTCCAGTAGTAACTAATAAAGCAGATACTAATGAGAGAATATAGTAGTTTTGAACAAATAGAGCATGACCTTAAAATCCTTAAACTTAAAAGACAAATAAGTGAGGAGGAGGTAAGGCTTAATGTAAATGGAGCTAAAAATGGTATGAGTTCTGGATTTTCTCCAGTATCATCATTAGGCACTTTAGTAGGATCATTACTTCAAAAGGCAGTGGTGGCTAAATTACTAAGTACAATTTTTGGATATAAACGCGTTAAGGAAGTAAACAGAGAAGGAGAGTACAAAGCTTAACAGACTTATTTTATAAATAGTAAAACCCCAAGAACAGTCTGTTCTTGGGGTTTTTTATGAGCTCAATTGTAATAATTAATCTTCTTGAGCGTCTCTCTTCTTCTTATTGATAATACCTTTTGCTTCATTATCTTTTTTCATTTGCTCTCCTATTTGATTAGAAGCTACAAATGAAGTTATCATATCATTAAGCATATTACTTCCAGCTTGTGGTGAGTTAGGCATTAAAATTAAGTTAGAGTTAGTTTGCTCACCCATAGATTGTAAAGTGTCATAGTGTTGAGTAACTACAATAAGTGCAGATGCTTCTTGAGAATTAATCCCCACATTATTCAATACATCTACAGATTCTTCAAGGCCACGAGCAATCTCACGTCTTTGATCTGCAATACCTTGTCCTTGTAAGCGCTTAGACTCTGCTTCTGCACGAGCTTTTGCTACAATCTTGATACGATCTGCTTCTGCTTCAAACTCTGCAGCTACTTTCTCGCGTTCTGCTGCATTAATTCTGTTCATAGCTGCCTTTACCTGCATATCTGGATCAATGTCTGTTACAAGGGTTTTAATGATGTCAAAACCATAACTAGACATAGCTTCGTTAAGCTCACGCTTTACTGCAATAGCAATATCATCTTTACGCTCAAAAACATCATCTAGTTTCATTTTTGGAACTTCTGCCCTTACTACGTCAAATACATAAGAGGTAATCTGATCATGTGGATTTTCAAGTTTATAAAATGCGTCATACACTTTATCTTTTACTACTTGAAACTGTACAGAAATCTTAAGACGTACAAAAACGTCATCTTTAGTTTTAGTCTCAACAACAACATCAAGCTGCTGTATTTTTAAATTGATACGACCTGCAATTTTATCAAATACAGGAATTTTAAATTGAAGTCCCGAGTTACGTACTCCAATGAATTTTCCAAAACGCTCCACAACGGCGGCGGTTTGCTGTTTAACCATAAATATCCCTGAGAGGATTATAAGTATGGCTAGTACTATTAATACTGGTAAAAGAATCTGTCCCATATTGGATATTTTTAGAAATTATTGATGGTGATTATTGTAATCTTAAAGATAAGTAGCCATAATCGATAAAATGTAACACATAAACTAAAAGTTTCTTGATTGCCTTGAAGTTATTATACCTTAGAACCATTAATTAAGCATAATCTTCTTTACATACTCCCCTATGAAATATTTATTACTATTTGCTTTACTACTTATAACATCCACAACAATCTTTGCCCAATCTTATAGGGGTAGCGGTAATTATAACCGTATAGGCCTTCAAGGTAAAGTTGCATTTATGGATATAGATACAAAGAACTTTGATGTACAAGGAGAAGCTGGTTTTCTAGCGGGTTTTACTACTAGAGGAAATGTGTATAATAATTGGGGAATGGTTTACGGGATTGATTTGTTAAGTACTGCGGTTACAGTTCAAACAACTTCTTTAGATCAACTTACTAGTGAGGATACTCAATACAATATCATAGGTGCGCAGCTTAATCTATTACTCAGTTATAACTTAATTGCAAACCATCTAGCAGTAGACATTGGACCTGCACTACTTATCAACAGTAAGATGAAATTAGATAATTCTAGTCAAAGCACAAATATAGTAAGCGGTTATACTACTCTCACCGCAAGTGATATACAAGAAATATCTAGAGTAAATGGTTTTGGTATCATAGGACTTACAGGTGGTTTTGAACACGTAAGGCTTATGCTACAGTACCAATATGGATTTACAAACATCCTCAATAATCTTAATGAGCAAAACCTTGTAATTGATAACAATGCAAGAGATTTTAAAGGCAATGCATCATTAATCACTGCTGGAGTTGTCTTTTATTTATAAACTATCGGCAAAAAATTAAGGCTACAAATCAATGATTTGTAGCCTTAAATAATAATGTGATGTATAACAGTTATCCTAGTGTGGTAATTGCATAATCTATACGTCGCAATGTTTCTTCTTTGCTAATGGTGGTAGCAATATCAAAAACATCAGGTCCTTGCATAGCGCCCACAAGTGATAATCTAAAAGGTTGCATTACTTTTCCAAAACCTAATTCCTTTGCTACAATCCACTCCTTAAGAGCTGTTTGAGCTTCTATTGTTGTGAAGTTAGATACGCCAGATAATATAATTTTCACCTCTTCCATGATGGCCGCCGTATCTTCTTTCCAAGCTTTCTTGGCTGCCTTTTCATCAAACTCTGTTGGAGCAGTAAAGAAGTAACTTCCTAATGTCCATAAATCTTCTACAAAGATGGCGCGTTCTTTAATAAGATCAACTACGTGTGTAGTATATTCCTCTGTAGCGGTAACATTCTTATCCTTTAAGAATGTCATAAATTGATCTGCTATAAGTGCTACAGGAGATTCTTGCATATACTGCTGCTGGAACCACTTTGTCTTTTCTGGATCAAACTTTGCTCCAGCTTTATTAACACGTTTTAAGTCAAAAGCTGCTACAAGCTCTTCTAGACTAAAAATTTCTTGTTCCGTACCAGGATTCCATCCTAAAAAGGCAAGCATGTTTACCATTGCTTCTGCAAAGTAACCGTCTTCTCTGTATCCAGAAGAAATTTCGTTTGATTTTGGATCTTCCCATTGTAACGGAAATACTGGAAATCCTAATTTATCACCATCACGTTTACTTAATTTTCCTTTCCCTACAGGTTTGAGAATAAGCGGTAGGTGAGCAAATACCGGCGCATCCCATCCAAAGGCTCTATATAATAACACGTGCAACGCTAGAGATGGTAACCACTCTTCACCACGTATCACATGAGTAATTTCCATTAAATGGTCATCTACTATGTTTGCTAGGTGATAGGTAGGCATCCCGTCAGATTTAAATAACACCTTATCATCTAGAATATTGGTATCAATCTCCATAGCACCACGGATTTCATCACGTAGTTGTAATACTTCATCTTGAGGAGATTTAAAACGTATCACATAATTTTCGCCAGCGGCTATACGCTTCTCTGTTTCTTCTTGCGATAGAACGAGAGAGTTATCTAGTTTAAGGCGATTGTGCCAGTTATAGATAAAGGTTTTGCCGTTTGCTTCGTGATCTTTTCTATGTGCATCAAGACTTTCGGCAGTATCAAATGCATAGTAAGCATTATTTGAGTCTACTAACGCTTTCGCGAAAGCGTGATACTTATCCTTACGTTCACTTTGTCTATAAGGTCCAAATCCGCCATCTTTTGTAGGTCCTTCATCATATGAAATACCGCACCAGTCTAGACTCTCACGTATATAATCTTCTGCACCAGGTACATAGCGATTTTGATCTGTATCTTCTATACGGAGGATAAAAGTACCTCCATGTTTTTTTGCAAATAAATAATTAAAAAGCGCCGTACGCACACCACCGATGTGCAATGGCCCAGTAGGTGAAGGTGCAAATCGCACCCGAACGTTTTGAGACATAGTCTTAGATTTTGTGCAAAGATACTTTTAAGCCATTAAAAAGGCTTAACGATTACGGTTTAAAGTTTTTTATGAAGATCACAGTGATATCTTTGTAAATGTTGACATCCTCTTAAAACATAATAAAATAGTACTTTAGAGGTTGCTATAAAGAGAATTAGGATAGATGACGAATAGATTTGAAAAAATAGAGAAGAAGCTCGAGGGATTTATTAGAAAGTATTACACTAATGAATTGCTGCGCGGTGCGATATTATTTTTTGCATTAGGTCTATTTTATTTCTTAATTACACTACTCATTGAGTATTTTTTCTGGCTTAGTCCAGCGGGAAGAACGGTTCTTTTCTGGGCATTTATAGTAGTAGAAGTTGCCTTACTCATCAAGTTTATAATAGTACCACTAGCCAGATTATTTAAATTGTCAAAAGGCATTAACTACAAGGATGCCGCAAGTTTGATAGGAAATTATTTTCCAGAAGTAAGCGACAAGCTTATAAACACCTTGCAATTACATAATGAAGTTACAGACTCAGAGTTAATGCTCGCAAGCATAGAGCAGAAGAGTGAAGAGCTCGAGCCTATCCCTTTTAGACTAGCCATAGATTTTAAAAAAAATAAGAAGTACCTCAAATATGCTGCAATACCCGTAGTTATATTCCTCATTGCAAACTATGCAGGGAAGGAAAAGGTATTCTCAACAAGTTATGAGCGTGTTGTAAATTATAATGAGGCTTATGAACCACCAGCGCTTTTTAGTTTTTATGTTGTAAATGAGAATTTACAGGCTATAGAAAATAAAGATTTTGAGTTGCGTGTGCGCACATTGGGAGATGTAATTCCTGAGGAGGCGTCTGTGCGTTTTAATGATGAGGTGTATTTTTTACAGCAAATCGCTCTGGGAGAGTATAGCTATATATTTGAAAAGCCTACAGAAAATATAACTTTCAATCTCAAAGGTAATAAAGTAGTGTCCCAGCCATATACCATTGAGGTGCTCAAGGTTCCTGTACTTATGGATTTTGATATGGAACTTAACTATCCGGCACATACTCGCAAAGGAAAAGAGACTGTAAAAAATACTGGAAATGCAATTATTCCAGAAGGAACTACCGTTTCTTGGAATATTAGTACGAGGCAGACGGAAGGTGTAGATCTTGTTCTTAAGGATACTATTATTCCTTTCGCTTTAAGCGAAAATGTGACAACCTCAAAAGTTTTCAAAGCAGTAAAGCGTATCTATAATAACACGAGTTATGAAGTAAGTACTAGCAATAGTCAACTGAAAAATTATGAAAATCTGGCTTATAATTTACAAGTCATAAAAGATCAGTATCCTCAAATATCCTTAGAAGCAAAAAAAGATACTGTAAACGAGCAGCAGAATTATTTTTACGGAAAAGTGAGCGACGATTACGGGCTTAAAAAATTACAAATTGTTTATTATCCTGCAGAGAGTGATAATAAACAGTATGAGGAAATCAGTATTTCAAAGGGTAACGTAGATCAGTTCATATATGCATTTCCTAATAATCTGGATTTACAAGAAGGAGTAAATTATGAGTACTATTTTGAAGTATTTGATAACGATGCCATCCACCGTTTTAAAAGTACGAAGAGCACCATATATAGTTTTGTAAAACTCACAGATGATGAGCTTAAAAACAAACAGCTTGAGCAACAACAAAAATCTATAGGTAATCTTGATAAGTCCTTACAGAAGATGAAGGATAGCGAGAAGGAATTGCAAGAAATATCCAGAACCCAAAAGGAGAAAAAGCAGCTCAGTTTTAACGATCAAAAGAAACTTGATAGTTTTCTTAAGCGTCAGAAGCAGCAAGAGGAAATGATGAAGGATTTTTCTAAGCAACTTAAGGAGAATCTAGATGAGTTTCAAAAGGAAGAAGAGCTTACAGATGAGGACAAAGAAAAACTGAAGGAACGTCTAGAACGTCAAGAAAAGAAAGCAAAGGAAAACGAAAAGCTTTTAAAGGAATTACAAAAGCTTCGAGAGAAAATGCCAAAAGAAGAACTCTCTGAAAAGCTTGAGGAACTTGAAAAGCAGAATAAAAATAATAAACGCAACTTAGAGCAGATGGTGGAGCTTACAAAGCGTTATTATGTTCAAAAAAAGACGGAGCAAATTGCTCGAGACTTAGAAGAGTTGGCAAAAAAACAAGAAGACTTAAGTAATAAGGAAGGCAAAGAAAACACTAAAGAAAAACAAGATGAACTCAATGAAGAGTTCAAAAAACTGGAGGAAGCGTTAAAGGATCTTGAGAAAGAAAACCAAGAACTTAAAAAGCCTATGGACCTTCCTGGTGACGAGAAAAAACAAGAAGAAATTAAAGAAGAGCAGCAGGGAGCTAGTGATGAACTAGAAAAACAAGAGGATCAAGAACAACAAGACGGTACCCCTCAAGATAAATCTAGTGCCCAGCAGAAACAAAAAAAGGCTGCAGAAAAGATGAAGCAAATGAGCCAATCTATGCAATCCCAAATGCAAATGGATGGTGAAGAAAGTCTTGAAGAGGATACAGAGATGTTACGCCAGATACTAGATAATCTTCTTGTTTTTAGTTTTGAGGAAGAAGCTATAATGATGGAATTTCGTAAGATGGATGATAAGAATCCTAACTACGCGCGTAAGTTAAGAAGGCAAAATGTACTCAAACAAAACTTCAGACATATAGATGATAGTTTATATGCCTTGTCACTGCGCCAGCCAAAACTGGATGAGATTATCAATGAGACCTTAGTTGATATTGATTACAGCATGGATCAAGCCTTATTAAGACTTGCAGAGAATCAAATTATGCAAGGAGTAAGTAGCCAGCAGTATGTGATTACGGGAACTAACAAACTAGCAGACTTCCTTAGTCAGACGCTAGATAATATGCAAAATGCCATGATGTCTAGTAGCGGTTCTGGAAAAGGGAAAGGAATGGGTATGGGTAGTGGTAGTGGTAATGGACAACAACTTCCGGATATTATACAGAGTCAAGAGGAACTCAATAAGAAAATGGGTGAAGGAAAAAAGCCTGGAGAAGGAAAAGAAGGTGAGGGTAAAGAAGGAGAATCTGGCGAGGGTTCTGAAGGTAAAGATGGACAAGGAAAGGAAGGCGGTGAGCAACCCCGATCTGAAGGTGAAGGAGGAAAAGAAGGCCAAGGAGAAGGTGGTCAAGGTGGAGGAAAAGGTTCGAGCAATGGAGACAAAAATGGTGAAGGAAGTGATGGTGAAGGAAATGGTAAAGAAGGAGATGCACAAAGCGACGAGTATGAGCAGGGACTTCTTTATGAAATTTATAAAGAGCAGTCTAAGTTAAGGCAACAACTAGAAGATGCTATTCAAAAGGAAGGTCTTGGGGATAATGCAAAGAAGCTTGTTAAGGATATGAAGGATGTTGAGCAGCAATTGTTAGACAAAGGTTTTAATAATGAAACCTTACAACGTATGACTAATCTTAAGCACGAACTTCTTAAACTTAAAGAGGCAACACTACAACAAGGAGAAGAGAACAAGCGTGAAGCAAATACCAACTTGAAGGAGTTTGCAAACCCTGTGAATAGTGCTCTCGAAAAGGCCAAAAAGTATTTTAATACAACTGAAATTTTAAACAGAAATGCACTCCCGCTTAAGGAAGAATATAAGCGTAAAGTGCAGGATTACTTCCAGAAAAACAATGATTGAATTTAATAGTACAAATGATTTTGAGTTATCAAATCCTGAAGAAATTCTTCAGTGGTTAACATCTGTGATAGAAGCCGAGCAAAAACAAATGGGGGAGATCAATTACATTTTTTGTGATGATGCTTACTTACATAAACTCAACGTTGAATATTTGAATCACGATACGCTTACAGATGTAATCAGTTTTGATTACACGAGTGGAGATGTAATTAGTGGAGATGTGTATATTTCTGTAGAGCGTGTTGAAGATAATGCTGCAGATTTTAAAACTTCTTTTAAAGACGAATTAAGCCGTGTTATGGTTCACGGAGTACTTCACTATTGCGGTTACAAAGATAAGAGTGAGGATGAGGCTAAGGAGATGAGAGCAAAGGAAAACTTATATTTATCAGTTAGATAAGTAGTAAATTTCTTACACGCTTCTATTTCAAGGTTTAACATCTGAGCCAGGGGGAAGTTGTGTTAGAGAGAATTAAAGGCTGTATCTTTGCACGCCTTTAAAAGAATGTATATTACACTTTCGCGAAAGCGTAACTTCTCTTAGAGTTATTAATATTTTAATGTTCCACGTGAAACAATGAGTCTATTTCAAGATACATACGATGTTATAGTAGTAGGTGCTGGCCATGCAGGTTGTGAGGCTGCCGCTGCTGCTGCAAATATGGGAAGTTCTACACTTCTTATAACTATGAACCTTCAAACTATTGCCCAAATGAGTTGTAATCCTGCTATGGGAGGAATTGCAAAAGGGCAAATAGTAAGAGAGATTGATGCACTAGGAGGATATAGCGGAATCGTATCTGATAAGACAGCGATACAGTTTAAGATGCTTAACAAATCTAAAGGTCCTGCAATGTGGTCGCCACGTGTGCAATCTGATAGAATGAGATTTGCAGAGGAGTGGAGAATGAAGCTTGAGGGAACTAAGAATCTTGATTTTTATCAAGAGATGGTGAGCGGACTCATAGTAGAAAATGATAAAGTTGTTGGTGTAAAAACCTCTCTCGGAATTGAAGTAAAAGGAAGATCTGTAGTGCTAACTAATGGTACTTTTTTAAATGGATTAATCCACATAGGAGATAAACAATTTGGTGGAGGTAGAGCAGGTGAAAGAGCAGCTACCGGAATTACAGAACAACTAGCTGGATTTGGTTTTGAGTCTGGAAGAATGAAAACGGGAACACCGCCACGAGTAGATGGTAGATCGTTAGATTTTTCTAAGATGATTATTCAGCCAGGGGATGAAGTTCCAGAGAAGTTTAGTTATTCTAAAGAAACAAGTCCGCTTACACATCAGCGTCCTTGTCATATGAGTTATACTTCGCTAGAAGTGCATGATATTTTGAGAGAAGGTTTTGATCGCTCGCCTATGTTTAATGGTAGAATTAAATCTCTTGGACCAAG
This sequence comes from Dokdonia sp. Dokd-P16, assembly GCF_003095655.1. NCBI lineage: Bacteria > Pseudomonadati > Bacteroidota > Flavobacteriia > Flavobacteriales > Flavobacteriaceae > Dokdonia > Dokdonia sp. Dokd-P16. The sequence continues at coordinate 1,339,220 of NZ_CP029151.1, read as the reverse complement.
ATATTGTCCGTCTATTGAAGATAAGATTAACCGCTTTGCAGATAAGGATAGACATCAATTATTTATTGAGCCAGAAGGGTGGAATACATGTGAGATCTATGTAAATGGATTCTCAACATCACTTCCAGAAGATGTCCAGTTTAAGGCTTTAAAGTCTGTAGCTGGTTTTGAGAGTGTAAAATTCTTCCGTCCAGGTTATGCTATCGAGTATGATTATTTTCCGCCTACACAGTTAAAGCATACGCTAGAAACTAAGCTTGTGAGCGGGCTGTATTTTGCTGGACAAATTAATGGAACTACAGGATATGAAGAGGCAGCATCTCAAGGATTAATGGCTGGTATGAATGCACACCTTAAAGTGCATGAGAAAGATCCTTTCATGCTCAAAAGAGATGAGGCGTATATAGGAGTTCTTATAGATGATTTAATCACAAAAGGTACAGAAGAACCGTACAGGATGTTTACTTCTCGTGCTGAGTATAGAACACTGTTGCGTCAAGATAATGCAGATGAACGCCTCACGCCTATGTCAAATGCTGTAGGCTTAGCCTCTGAGGAACGTCTCATTACCATGGAGAAGAAACAGGCGGAATCTAATGATCTTGTTAAGTTCTTTGAAGAGACAAGTATTCTTCCTGAAGAAGTAAATGATATTCTAGAGGAGAGAGGATCTTCTCCTATGAGACAATCTGATAAGATGTTTAAAGTTTTTTCTAGACCTCAAATTACGCTTGATGATATGAAAGGTTTCGAGAAAGTAGCTGCTTATATTGAGGAGAAAGATCTTGATCGTGACGTATTAGAACAAGCAGAAATTAAAGTTAAGTATGCTGGTTACATTGCAAAGGAAAAAGCAAATGCAGACAAGCTACAGCGATTAGAAAATATTAAAATCCCAGAAGGTTTTGATTATACAAAACTGAAGTCTCTGTCTTTTGAGGCTAGGGAAAAATTATCTAAAATTAGGCCAACTACAATTTCTCAAGCGTCTAGAGTGAGTGGAGTTTCTCCTTCAGACATAAGTGTAATGTTAGTTTATATGGGGCGATAATTTTTAAATAGTATACGTTCCACGTGAAACAAAGTTGATGAAAGAAGATTTTAAAGTAAAAGATCATTCGGTAAGTGGGGAGGAATTTACATTAAAGTATGATAAGAAGTACCACATGTATTTCACTAGCCCTAAGCCGGAAATTTCTAAACTTCCTTCATATTATGAAAGTGAAGATTATATATCTCATACAGATGGAAAACGATCTTTATTTGAAATCGCATATCAAACTATAAAAGGTATCACACTTTCGCGAAAGCAAAAACTCCTGAAAAGTTTTCATCCTGACCAAGGCTCTGTTTTAGATATAGGAGCTGGAACTGGAGATTTTTTGGAATTTCTATCTAAAAGAAAATGGAACGTAAAAGGAGTAGAGCCAAATGCCAAAGCAAAAAAGCTTGCTCAACATAAAGGACTCGATATTTATAACACTATCGATGAAGTAGGAGGGGAGTTATACGATGTGATAACTATGTGGCATGTGCTAGAACATATTTACGATTTACAAGAGCAAATTGCATGGTTGAAAAACCAACTAGCAAAAAATGGAACTATATTTATTGCCGTTCCTAATTTCGAATCTTTTGATGCTAGTTATTATAAATCATATTGGGCAGCTTTTGATGTGCCAAGACACTTATACCATTTTTCTGAAATTGCTATAAAAAAACTTTTTTCAGAACATGGTTTACATTTAGTAGAAACACTGCCTATGAAATTTGATTCCTATTATGTAGGTCTTCTTTCTGAAAAGTATAAAAATGGTAAAATGAATTTCTTCACTGCATTTGTAACTGGATTTAAGTCAAATCGTAAAGCAAAGCAGTCTGGAGGTTATTCATCTCATATTTATGTCCTAAAACACGCTTAAATCGCGAATAAGCGCTTTTAAGCGCTTTTGAGCATACATGCCTTAAATGTATATGGCGAAATGTTGAAACCGTTTAAAAATGGTGTTTATAGGCTTTGATTTTCATAGGATTTCGTTATTATTCGAATTTTTGACCATAGCTTTTTCTTATGAGAGCTTATTTCAACCAATTTTCATCTTTTTATATTTAATCTGGAATTGAGAATTTGGTTTTCAATGTTTTTGTTTAAAATGCATTTTGTTGTAAAATGTTCCACGTGAAATATTTTCAATTAACAATACCAATTTTCAAATCACACAATTACTATCACTTGTAATGTGTTTATCAATCTTCCTGATTAATGTATTCCATTTCTGTTTTCAATTTTGAGGATTTCAGCGTATCGTATTTACTAATCACGAATTACTTCATTATTTTAAATTGTAGCGTTCTTTATATATCTTCTATATGTAGATTTCAAAAGATTCAATTTTTATTGAATAACCGATGACTTTAAGTCTATCTACATTTATTTGAAAATCAAAATGGAAATACGCATGATTTTAATTAAGTTTTAATGGATTCTACCTATTTTCGCATCAAATAATCAAAATAACACAATGAAAAAAATAGGAATGCTACTTGTTACTGCTATGATGGCTGTAGCCTGTCAAACAGAGAAAACTGGTTTTGTAGATACTGAAGAGTTACTTACAGAATATGCAGAGCTTAAAAGCGCAAAGGATCGTTTTACAAAGCAAAATGACGAAATCATGGGCGAATTAGAGCTTAAGATTAAGTCTTACCAAATCAAAGAAGACTTGTTTAGAAAAAACGGACCGTCTATGTCACGTAAGAAACAAGAAGAAACTTACAACGAACTAGGAGCAGAGGCACAACAATTACAACAAGAACGCCAGGCAAGAATAGGACAACTACAAGTAGAAAGCCAGAAAGTAATAGACTCACTTATTACAAAAGTGAAGGATAAAGTAAAGGCTTACGGAAAGACAAATGGTTACTCTTATATCTATGGATCTAACGATGCTGGAAGTGTTCTTTATGGTAAAGATGAATTGAATCTTACAGAAGCAATTCTTACAGAAATGAATGGAGAATATGCTCCGAAAGAAGACTAAACACTAGTGTTTAAAATAGCTTTAAAAGCGATGAGAAATCATCGCTTTTTTTATGCCTGATTTTGATAAATTATCTCATCGATAAATGACTAGATGAAGCATTAAAGACTACGTATTTTTCATAAATATAATCAAGCCTATTTAATAAGATTTCACTAACCAACTGGTAGCGTTTAGCGAGGTAGAAATCGTAGTGGCAGATTATAGAGCCTTTAAATATTGTCGTTTAGTACAAGATCTGATATCATCTGAGTATATAAATAGAGCACACTATTAATTATTTATCTAAAAATATATTTAGACAAAACTAAAAATAGAGGTAACTAATTGATATAATCAACTCTTACGATGTAGAAATCGAGTTAGTTTTATAGATAGATCTGTCAGGATTATTTTAGCATTTCCATTACGTTCTATGTGATATGAAGCATCTTGGATGGCTTCTACAATAGGAAATATATTATTATTATGAACAAATGGAGCAAATTTTGAGAGATCAAAACCTGTCTCTGTTTCCATAAAAACAAGATCATTTGCCTTGTAATTTTTAAGCAAAGCTTGACGGAAAAATTGAACGCAATATGCAAGGAAATTTTTCTGTGTTTCACGTCCAGATTTTGCTATGATTTCACTCCACTCCATGAGTCCTAAAACGGCCTCTTTTTTACCCTTTGCTTGGAAGGCGGTACGCACCCAAGTAACAAACCATTTTTCAAACTGAATATCGTCTCCATCATGATGCAATAAATGCATCGCTTGCTGGTAATCTCCTTGTGCTTGATGAGCAATTTTATGAGCTTCTGCATCAGGAGTTTTATGATGAGTAATTAAAGCATCTGCAATTTGTGGTTCGCTTAATCTTGGGAAATGTAATACTTGGCATCTTGACTTTATCGTGTCAATAATGCTGTCTTCATTTTCAGAAATAAGAATAAACAACGTTTTTGCTGGTGGCTCCTCTAGTAGTTTGAGAAGTTTATTTGATCCAGCAGTATTCATTTTATCAACTGCCCAAATGATCATTACTTTATAACCACCTTCATATGACTTTAAAGCGAGAGCTTTATTAATTTCAGAAGCTTCATCTACACCTATCTGTCCTTGTTTTTTTTCAATACCAAGATGCTGGTGCCATTCAAAGAGATCTCCATATGGGTTTTCTGTAATAAACGAGCGCCATTCTCTCATAAAATTATTAGAGACAGGATGGCTTTTTACTTCGGGAGTAGTTGCTACGGGAAAAGCAAAGTGCAAATCTGGATGCGATAAGTGCTCAAACTTTAAATTACAAGCTTGCGATCCTCCCTCATTTTCGCCTTGAGCATTATTACATAAAATATATTGTGCATAAGCAATCGCCATGGGCAAAACCCCTGTGCCAGATAAACCTATAAAAAGTTGAGCATGAGCAATTCGCCCAGCATCAACACTTGTTGTGAGATGATTTTTAATAAAATCTTGCCCGATAACGTTTGAAAACAGCATAGCGTCAAATATAAAGGAATCACTGCATTTTTTATCCTCTGTATCTATTATATTTGTTAGCAAAACCAATGAAAATGATCACAGTAGACGACTTTAATTTTGAGAATAAGAAAGCATTAATTCGCGTAGATTTTAATGTTCCCCTTGATGAAGATGGTAATGTTACTGATACTACAAGAATTGAGGCTGCAAAACCTACAATCTTGAAAGTATTAGAAGATGGAGGATCTGCTATCCTTATGTCTCATTTAGGTCGACCTAAAAATAAAGAAGAGGAGTTTTCTTTATCTCAGATTTGTAGAACTGTCTCTGAAGTCATTGGTGTAGAAGTAAACTTTGTGGAGGATTGTGTAGGTGCAAAAGCCACAGAGGCAGCATCTAACCTCGAAATGGGTAAAATATTACTACTAGAAAACCTCCGTTACTACAGCGAGGAAACAGCTGGTGATATAGACTTTGCAAAGCAGTTAAGTGAGTTAGGAGATATTTATGTAAATGATGCCTTTGGTACTGCACACCGTGCGCATGCTTCTACTACCATCATTGCTCAGTTCTTTCCAGATGCAAAATGCTATGGTTATTTACTATCAAAAGAAATAGAGAGTCTTGATCGCGTTCTTAATAATAGTGAGAAGCCAGTACTAGCTATTCTTGGTGGTTCTAAAGTATCTTCAAAAATTACAGTTATTGAGAATATCCTTGATAAAGTAGATGAGATGATTATAGGTGGAGGTATGGCTTTTACTTTCATTAAAGCACAAGGAGGAACCATAGGAAACTCTATTTGTGAAGATGATAAATTGGAGCTTGCTATTGACATTCTTAAACAAGCCAAAGAAAAAGGAGTACAGATTCACATACCAGTAGACGTAATTGCTGCAGATGATTTCTCAAACGATGCAAATACAAAGGTGTCTGATATCATGAGTATTGAAGATGGATGGCAAGGCCTTGATGCTGGACCAAAATCTCGCGAACTTTTTGACGAAGTGGCAAAGCGTGCAAAAACTATTTTATGGAATGGACCATTAGGAGTTTTTGAGATGGAAACATTTGCAGGAGGAACTATTGCACTAGGTCATAGTATCGCTGCAGCTACAAAGGATGGCGCGTTCTCACTAGTAGGTGGAGGAGATAGTGTTGCCGCTGTAAAACAATTTGGTTTTGATACAAAAGTAAGCTACGTCTCTACAGGAGGTGGTGCAATGCTTGAAATGCTAGAAGGTAAAACTTTACCTGGTATAGCTGCTATACAAGAATAATTAATAACACATCAATAGATAAGACCACCTCTTGAGGTGGTCTTATTATTTATATCCCTAACAGAAGTTGTGCTGGCTAGAAGTTATATTTCCTCTCTTTAAAACCATACGATTTTCCCGTATCTTTCGTTCCTTGACTATGACTCTAATGCAACATAATTTTAAAATATCCCTAGTAGCTTCTATACTCTTGTTTTCCGCTTTCGCGAAAGCGCAAGACACCCTCTCATATGAGGCTTATAAACAGAAAGCTCCGGTTATAAAAGAAGATAAAAAACCGGCACTCCAAAGAGATACTATCAAAGTAGTAGAAACTGTCATTACCAATACAATCTCTCAAGATTTACCTCAAGTATTACTAGATACACAAGTGAGAGATTCTATAACGTTCAACTTACCAGATAATCCTCAAGCAGCACTTATAGATATGCGCTGGCGTAAGGAACTGGCAAGAATGGATTTATTTGATTCTATAAATAATATACGTGAAAGTCACACATACCAGCCTGAAGTAAATCTAGAACTTCCTACAGACACGCTTAAAAAGCGCCTTGCCGAAATTAATGCGCGTACTCCATTTAACGTGGAGTATAACCCATCGCTAGAAAGCGTTATAAACCGCTATTTAAAGCGTCACAAACCAGCTATGGAGAAGCTTATGGCAGTAAGCCAGTTTTACTTCCCTATGTTTGAGGAGCGTCTGGATAAGTATGACATCCCTCTAGAGATGAAATATCTCGCCATTGTAGAAAGTGCACTGCGACCAAGAGCAAAATCTAGAGTAGGAGCAACAGGGTTATGGCAATTTATGTTTGCAACGGGTAAAATGTTTAACCTCGAGGTAAACAGCTATGTAGATGATCGCATGGATCCTATTGCAGCAACAGAGGCTGCTTGTGCTTACCTATCACAACTCTATGACATTCATGGAGACTGGGATCTTGCACTGGCTTCTTATAACTCTGGTCCAGGAAATGTGTCTAAAGCCATAAGACGTTCTGGAGGTGCTACAAATTACTGGAATATTAGAAAGAATTTACCTCGAGAAACCGCTGGTTATGTACCTGCTTTTCTAGCCACCATGTATCTTTTTGAATATGCAGATGAGCATGGATACACACCAGAAAGAGCACCTATAAACTACTTTGCAACAGATACCATTCACATAAAACAAAGTATCGCGCTAGATCAGGTTTCTAGTATTGTGGGAATTCCTTTGGAGATTGTTCAATTTCTAAATCCGCAGTATAAATTGGATATTATTCCGGTGGTAAAGGACAAGAAATATTACGTGCGACTTCCTATCGAGAGTGTGGGTAAATTTGTACAAAATGAACAGGCTATTTACGCTTTCGCGAAAGCTGAACTAGACAAAAGAGAAAAGCCATTGCCAGAAGTACTTACAGCAAGCTCTCAGGTAAGATACCGAGTGCGTAGCGGTGATTATCTAGGAAAGATAGCAAGCAAATACGGAGTAGGTGTAAGCCAGATTAAGAAGTGGAACAACCTACGATCAAATGCTCTTAAAATAGGTCAGCGACTAACCATTTACCCTAGAAAGCCGGTCACAAACAGTAGTGCAAGTAGTAGCACAAAAACGGTTTCATTAAAGGGAAAGAAAACATATACTGTTCAAAATGGTGACTCACTCTGGAAAATTGCAAATAAGTTTCCTGGGGTAAGCATCGATAATATTAAAGTTTGGAATGATATTAGTAGTAGTAAATTGAAGCCCGGAATGAAACTACGTGTTTCTAAATAAAACAATTATGAAAAAGTTACTTCTCTCCTTAAGCCTATGCTTTACAGCAGTACTTGCTGCGCAAGAAGTAACTCTTAAACCTTATGATGCTGAGGCTTATACAGTAGTAAATAGTGAGGGGAATGTAAATAGTATTATAAAAAACCCTGTTTATACGTACTTGATAGATAATTATAAAGCCATTTCAGAAAAGGAAATCCTTCCACCTAATGGAGGAGGGGATTGCGGATTCACACAAACTTTTCAAAATGGAATCATTTACACAAAACGCAATTGTGGAGACGCAGCTCTTGCTACAGGAGAAGTGCTCACCATAGCAAATCCCAATAGAGAATCTGTACTGTTGTGGGTAGAGTCGGTTAATAAGGTTTTTGGAGATTATGGCCAGAATCATTGGAACTTTGACCTTACAGAATACAGACCAACCGACAATTTACTAGGCGGATTTTTTACAATTAATAGAGATATAGATTACACCACGATCCTTGTGATGTCTGGATGTTAATCGTTAATAATAGCAATATGATAAAAAGATTATTTTTAAGTGTAGTAGTGGCATCCTTACTTTTTTCATGTGGGAATAATGACGGTAAACCTATTTTAAGCCAGTCTGTAGGTAATATTAACAATGTTAAGGTCATTGTGTCTAAGGATCAATGGCAAGGAGCTATAGGAGACGCGCTACGTGACGTCCTAGCAGATCCAGTATATGGATTACCACGTGAGGAGCCTAAATTTTCTATAGATCAGATTCCGCCAGAAGCTTTCAGTGGTTTTCTACTTAAGAACAGAATTTATCTAAAAATAAAACCAGCAGATAGTGCCTCTTTAACCATAGTAAAAGACCCATATGCACGCCCACAGACAGGAATAATTGTTACTGGAAGAAGCCAGACACAAATTGCAAACCTTATTATTGATAATGAGGAACGTATTGTAACTGCTTTTAAAGAACAAGAGCTTGTTGCAAACCAAAGTCGAATTAAGAAGGCACTGAAGAAAACAGATTCTTTACAAAAAGTATTTGGAGTAAAACTTAACTTTCCTAATGCATATCGATATGCAGAACAGAAACCGGATTTCTTCTGGATGCGCAAGGAACTTAAGCGCAGTGGTAATATGAACATAACGGTATATGAAGTGCCGCTAGAAGCAATTGATAAGGATACCTTAACAATCAAGAACATTATACGCATGCGTGATTCTATAGGAGGAAAGAAAATACCAGTAGATGACGGTCGCTTTATTACAGAACGAGCTTTCTCACCATACTTACAAGAAACAGAGATAGATGGAAAGCTAGCTTATGAAACTAAAGGAACATGGGAAGTAGACGGTCGTTATATGGCTGGACCTTTTGTAAACTATGCCGTAAGAGATGAAAAAAATGGAAGATACTTGATATTAGAAGGCTTTATCTTCTCCCCATCACAAGACCAACGTGATAATATGTTTGAGCTTGAAAGTATCTTGAAGAGTGCTAGGTTGAGGTAAAAACGTTATCTTTATTATGTTGTTAAACAGTATATTATGGGAGAACGAGAATTGCGAGAGGAAGTTTTAAAAAAAGTGCAAGACGCAGATGAGCGCTTACTTGCAATGATAAAAGCGCTAGCAATAAGCTATCAAGAATCTGAAGTTATTGCTTACACCGTGGATGGAGAACCTTTAGGTAGAGAACAATATAAACAAGAGCTAAAGGAGGCAAAAGCAGAATATAAACGAGGAGAGTATACAGCCGTTGATGATCTCAAGAAAGAAATAAAGGGCTGGTAACAGATGCTTAATACTGTCTGGACGAATACAGCAAAAAGAGATTTAAAGCAAATTTATAATTACTTAAAGAATGTAAAGAAATCACCACAAGGCGCTCTAAATGTGGTTAATGATATTATCGAGGCTAGTGAAACTATTATTTACTTTGAGCAATATCAAAAGGATGAAATTAATAATACCTTTAGAAGGATTATAATAAGACATTACAAAATAGTGTACGACAGAGAAGGTGATGACATTATTGTTTTACGAGTCTTTAGTACATATCAAAACCCTAGTAGATTGATAAATGATGTTTAGTAATTACGCTTTCGCGAAAGCGTAATACACACAAAAAAACCGCATAACTTAAAGAGCTATGCGGTTTTTTTATATAAGAAAGAGCGAGTATTACTTCTTCTCTTCTATCATATCATCTTCTTCGTCCTTAGACGCTTTCTTAAATTCTTTGATACCGCCACCTAAGCCGCGCATCATTTCAGGGATTTTCTTACCTCCAAAAAGTAATAAGACAACTAATACAATAAGTCCTATTTGCCAAGGGCCTACCATTCCTAAAAATATTGCTAAAAAATTCATCTTCATCTGTTTTAGAAAAACAAAGATAGTAAGAAAACAGACATACGAGCGTTAAAGTCATAAAAAGGACTTAATTGGTGTTGAGTGGTTATGGCAATCCAATTTTCGCGAAAGCGTAAAGACATCAATTATCTCATATCTAAAAAGTATATTTGTATCTCAAATGGCAGAAAAAAAAGAGAAGAAAAAAAAGATTGCAAAAAAGCTACTGCACAAGTATCGCTTAGTTATTCTCAATGAAGATACTTTTGAGGAGCGTATTTCTTTTAAACTCACACGACTCAATGTGTTTATTTTAGTAGGTATATCTGCTATTATTCTTATTGCACTTACTACATTACTTATTGCATTTACACCATTAAGGGAATATATTCCTGGTTACTCAAGCACAAAACTCAAGCGCAATGCGACGCTACTCGTTGCAAAAACAGATTCTATAGAAAATGCAATTAGAGTAAATGAGCAATACTACTCTTCCATACGTAGAGTATTGAGTGGTGATGTAGAGGAGCTAGAATTTGATAGAGATTCTATACGCGATGCTGTTTTTAATGATGAAGAAATCTATGTGCTTCCTAGTAGAGAAGACAGTTTATTGAGACAAACTGTAGAGCAGGAAGACAAGTACAATGTCTTTGATAAAGCTATTGAGGATACAGATTTCTCACTGTTTCCTCCAGTAAAAGGAACCATATCATCTGCATATAATGCTAGTCAAAAACACTTTGCAGTAGATATTGTAACGGTAAAAGATGCTCCTGTAAAAGCAGCAGCAGATGGAACTGTGATTTTTGCCGAGTGGACAGCAGAGACAGGTCATGTACTCATAATAAATCATGGTAAGAACCTTATTACCGTATATAAACACAATGCTTCTCTCAATAAGTCACAAGGAGCGTTAGTACAAGCAGGAGAAGTTATTGCCACGGTGGGTAATACAGGTGACTATAGTACTGGACCGCACTTACATTTTGAGTTGTGGAGTAATGGTTACCCTATAAATCCGACTAATTTTATAGATTTTAACTAATGTCGATAAAGTCTTTTGGAGCAAAAATTTTTGCGTCGTACATACAGCGAAGTATAAAAAAATGGGCAGACAACCCTATTGAGACTCAGCACAAAGTTTTTGAGAGTCTTATAGGTGCTGCTCAGTATACAGCTTTTGGTAATGATCACCGTTTTGACACGATAAAGTCACATGCAGATTTTGTAAAGCAAGTTCCCATAAGAGATTATGAAGACTTGCGCTACTATGTGGATAAAATGGTCGCTGGAGAACCAGATATACTCTGGCCAGGAAAACCTCTTTATTTTGCAAAAACTTCTGGAACTACTTCTGGAGTAAAGTACATTCCGCTTACTAAGGACAGCATGAAAACGCACCCTAATAGTGCGCGTAATGCAATTCTTTCTTACATCGCAGAGACAGGAAATACTGACTTTGTAGATGGTAAGATGATATTTTTACAAGGAAGCCCAGAGATGACCGAAAAGAATGGCATCAAACTAGGCCGCCTTTCTGGTATTGTCGCACACTATGTGCCTAATTACCTACAGAAGAATAGGCTTCCTAGTCTTGAGACTAATTGTATAGACGACTGGGAGCAAAAGGTAGATGCGATTGTAGCTGAAACGATAGACCAAGATATGACGCTTATAGGAGGGATTCCTCCGTGGGTACAGATGTATTATGAGCGCCTTATCCAGAAGAGTGGTAAAACGGTGGGAGAGCTCTTTAAAAACTATCAGTTGTTTGTATATGGAGGTGTGAATTATGAACCTTACCGCCGCAAGCTAGAAGATCTTATAGGTAGAAGTGTAGACAGCATTGAGTTATATCCAGCGAGTGAAGGATTTTTTGCTTTTCAAGATACGCAAACAGAGAAAGGAATGCTGTTGCAACTAGACAACGGTATCTTTTATGAGTTTGTAAAAGCAGATGAGTTTTTTAACGAGAATCCTACGAGAATAACGCTTAAGGATGTAGCGCTTGACGTAAATTATGTGATGATTATCTCTACCACAGCAGGTTTATGGGCTTATAACATAGGAGATACCGTGATATTTACGAGTCTCAAACCATATCGTATTATGGTTTCTGGGAGAATTAAGCATTTTATTTCGGCTTTTGGAGAGCATGTCATAGGTAAGGAAGTTGAGCAAGCCATGCTTGAAGCCTCAGCCGGAACAGATATTAAAGTGACAGAGTTTACCGTAGCGCCTCAAGTTGCACCTCAAGATGGGTTGCCTTATCATGAGTGGTTTATAGAATTTGAAAATGAGGGTAGTGGTGATTTGCACGCTTTCGCGAAAGCGTTAGATTCCTCACTACAAGCTCAAAATTCATACTACCTTGACTTAATCACAGGAAAGGTACTCCAGCCATTGAAAATCACGAAGGTGGTAAAAGATGGCTTTAATAATTACATGAAATCACAAGGAAAGTTAGGTGGTCAAAATAAAATTCCACGTCTTTCAAACGATCGAAAGATTGCCGATCTATTGCAATCAAAATAGTATTTAATAGGTAAGCTGGCGATGAAATTACCATGGTCAAGTTCTATTAAGTACCTTTATCCCCAATTATGAGCACAAACAAAACACAAGGCCGTACAAGAGCCCAAGAGAGCAGCAGCGCTATAGAACGCATGTATATTACAATGCGTCACCTTTTTAACAGAGGATTTTATAAACCTATGGGAGTCTCTGGTGAGACACTTAGAGAGTCACTTCTTATACTAAGACCAGAAATTTACGGTACCATTGCCGAAGAAAAAGTAGAGCTTGATGGTCTTCTTTACGTTATTGATAGACTTCCAGAAGGAATAGAGCAATGCAGATTCATAAACTTAACAAGTGATGAAGGCTACAAAAATAGCCACTTTGAACCTATTATTCCAGCAAAGCGTCGTCGCAATTGCTACCGCATAGATGAAGAACAAATGAACATCGAGATCACGCGTGGTCGTTCTGAAATTTATGATATTCTTACACACGTGACCTTCCTATTTATTGAGTCTCATAAGATTATGAAGCGTGTCCTCATAAATGATGAAGGCGCAGTAATACGTGATTGGGAAAAGCTAGAAAAAGCAGTATTAAACAACGAAGAGCTAGATCAAAATAGCTGGGAGATTGCAACTACGCATACTGCAAATATCTTAGGACGCACCTTTGCCGAAGTTCGCGCAATTGCACCTCTTTTTAATACACGTTCTAACAATAAGCGCTTCTTTGAGCTTATTTACTGGTTAGGTAAACTTGCCATAGCAGAAGTACTTAAAGAGGAGAAACGCACAGTTACCTTTAGTCCTGTTTTAAGAGAACGATTAGGTCATCACATACACGGTGAGATCTGGGCAAATGATATTAAAGCGACTCTAAAGAAAAATAATCTTTTAGGTAGACCTCTTCATATTATTAGTGCAAATATGCACTCTGTTATGAACACTTTATATGCACCACTTGCACTCAAGTCTGAACTTAAGAAAAAGTCTAAACTGGAGGTGTATGAAATGCTTAGTAATAGTGGCAACGGAGCTCTACGAGCTAAAGTGGAGAAAGTCGCATTACAGAACGGAATGATATACCTACCAGATGATAGTGGTACTAATATCAATGTTCAGATTTTTGATATGTGTAAGCTACCAGTAGCCGAAAATGATTTCTGTAGCAATGATTTAAAAAAGGAGCAGCAGCCTGTTATTATAGTAATGGACTACGCTTTTGGAGAGCAAGCTTATGAAACGATGGAAGAGCTTCTCAAACCCTATGAAGAAGGAGAAGAGAAAACATACTTAGATGTAGATTCTGTGTCTATTATGGGTAAAGCGGGTATTCTAGAAGGTGGAAAGGGAGATCTTATGATTCCAAGTGCACACCTTTTTGAAGGAACAGCAGATAATTATCCTTTTGAGAACGAACTTACAAAAGAAGATTTTGAAGGACACGGATTAGAAGTGTTTGAAGGAGCTATGGTTTCTGTATTAGGAACATCACTACAAAATAGAGATATCCTTAAATTCTTCCATGACAGTACTTGGAGTGTGATAGGTCTAGAAATGGAAGGAGCACATTATCAAAAGGCAATACAAGCTGCCGCAAAACTTCGTAAGAGTATTCAAGAGGATGTAAAAGTACGATATGCATACTATGCTAGTGATAACCCACTAGAAACGGGTAGCACACTTGCTTCTGGAGGACTAGGAACTACAGGGGTAAAGCCTACATACCTAATTACTGAAAAGATATTACACCAACTGTTCACTACTAATAAGTAGGAATATATTACAACAAACATTCAATTTTAAGTAAGCACATGAGCGATCACTACAATCAGTCTGGAAATCAGCAAGAAATGGACCTCTCAGACATCTTTTCTTTGGTAGGTAGATTATTTAAAAATGTAGTTTATTCATTTTTTAGAATTGTTGATTATGTCATTAAAATGTGGTGGGCGTTCTTATTACTCATCATTGCTGGAATAGCTATAGGGTTCGTTTTGAAGGACGAGCCATCTTATGAGGCAAACCTGTTACTTAAAACTAATTTTACGAGTCAGGCGTACGTTTATACGGCAATAGAGCAGTTTAATAATAACCTTGAAGAAGACGATGAAGATTTTATAACATCTCTTGGTAAGTCTCCTGAAAACTTTAGTATCAAAAAAGTTAATGTAGAGCCCGTAGTTGAGGTTATAGACTTAGTTAATTATATAGGTGAAAATGACGGCGCGCTAGGAGAAATGACCAGAGAGTTTAAACTTAAGGATGACCGTGAGTTGTTTGCAACAGATAGATTTTTATCTAAGTTTAAATTTCATAAACTTAAATTTACATTTGATAGTGATAAAAACTTAGAAGATATTGAATCTTTCCTATCATTTATTAATGATAATTCCTATGCTAAAGAGTTGAAAAAAGAAGGTCTTAAAAATCATAAGATTTATCTAGAAAGCCAAGAACAATCTATTGCTCAAATAAATGAGCTTATTAATTCTTTTAGTAAGGATAATAACAAATTAGAGCCAAAAGACGGTGGAGGGTTTTATTTTAATAATCAATCCAACAACCTTGCATCATTATTTCATACCAAATCAAATCTAGTAGAAGACTTAGAAATAGAAAAAAATGACTTTGTAAGTTATTCTGATTTGGCAGTAATTGTAAGTGACATCCAAGTATCAAAGAAGTCATCTATAACAGATAATCTCATTGTTATTTTCCCATTAGGCTTAGTAATTATATTTCTAATATTCTCAGGGATTGTAAGTGTATACAAATCATACAGGCGCGAAACAGCGGTCCTAAAAGGATAGTTTCTCCCACATATTAATAATAATTTATGAGTAATAAAGTAGCATTAATAACCGGTGTGACTGGTCAAGATGGAGCGTACTTAAGTGAGTTTTTACTTAAGAAGGGCTATGAAGTACACGGTATTAAACGTAGATCATCTTTATTTAATACAGATAGGATAGATCACCTTTATGAAGATCCGCATATTGATAATCAGCGATTTTTTCTTCATTATGGAGATCTTACGGACAGCACAAATCTATTTAGAATCATACAAGAAGTACAGCCAGATGAGATTTATAATCTAGGGGCAATGAGTCATGTACAAGTTTCCTTTGAGATGCCAGAATATACAGCAAATGTAGACGGATTGGGAGCACTAAGACTCCTTGAGGCAGTGAGAGCTCTAGGTCTTGAAAAAAAGACACGTATTTATCAAGCAAGTACATCAGAGTTATATGGGAAGGTACAAGAAGTACCACAATCTGAAACCACACCTTTTTATCCACGAAGTCCCTATGCAGTAGCAAAACTATATGCATACTGGTCTACCGTAAACCATCGTGAAGCTTACAATATGTTTGCGTGTAACGGTATTTTATTTAATCACGAGTCTCCAGTAAGAGGAGAAACTTTTGTGACTAGAAAGATTACTAGAGCTACATCAAAAATTGCTTTAGGCTTACAAGATAAAATGTATCTAGGAAATCTAGACGCAAAGCGTGACTGGGGTCATGCTAAGGATTATGTGAGAATGATGTGGATGATCTTGCAGGCAGATGAGCCAGAAGATTGGGTAATCGCCACTGGAGAGACTACGACGGTGCGTGATTTTATAAAAATGTCATTTGCTCATATAGGTGTTACCTTGTCATTTGAAGGTGAAGGAATAGATGAAAAAGGGATTGTTATTGCATCAGAAAATGTAGATTATCCTGTAAAAATAGGGCAGGTAGTTGTTGAGGTGGATCCTAAGTATTTTAGACCTACAGAGGTAGAACTTTTAATAGGAGATGCTTCAAAAGCTTATAACAAACTTGGCTGGAAGCCAGAATATCAACTTCAAGGACTAGTAGATGATATGATGCAAAGTGACCTAAGGTTAATGAAAAAAGACAGCTACCTTAAAGAGGGCGGATATAAAACGATGAATTATTTTGAGTAATATATCAATACCTAAAAACGCTAGAATATTTGTTGCTGGACATCGCGGCCTGGTGGGAAGCGCGATTGTAAACACGCTTAAAGCAAAAGGTTATGCGGACATAATCACGCGAACTCACAAGGAGCTTGATTTAACAGATACTGTTGCAACCCAACTCTTCTTTGAACAAGAAAAGCCTGAATATGTTTTTCTTGCAGCCGCAAAAGTGGGTGGGATTATAGCAAATAATACGTATCGAGCAGATTTTCTGTACGTGAATCTCATGATTCAAAATAATGTAATTCATCAGAGTTATGTACACGGAGTTAAGAAGTTGTTATTTTTAGGAAGTACCTGTATTTACCCTAAAAATGCACCGCAACCTATGCCAGAGGATGCTCTGCTCACAGGCGCTTTAGAATACACAAATGAGCCGTATGCTATTGCAAAAATAGCAGGTATTAAACTCTGCGAGAGTTATAATCTGCAATATGGAACAGATTTCATTTCGGTGATGCCTACTAATCTATATGGATTTAATGACAACTTCGACTTAGAGAAATCTCACGTGCTACCAGCACTAATAAGAAAGATTCACCTTGCAAAACTACTCTCTGAAGGAAAGAACGATGAGGTTTGTAAGGATCTAGATGTTTCCGCTTTCGCGAAAGCGCAACCTATACTAGAAAAGTTTGGTGTTACAGCTGAAAGTGTTGAGATATGGGGAACAGGAACGCCTAGAAGAGAATTTTTATGGAGTCAAGACATGGCAGATGCTTGTGTACATATCTTAGAGAACACAAGTTTTGATGACGTAAAAGGAAGCACCACCGAAGTAAGGAATACACACATCAACATAGGCACAGGAGAGGATATCTCTATAAAAGAGCTAGCTACCCTCATCAAAGAAACGATAGGTTTTACAGGAGCGTTAATTTTTGATAGTTCAAAACCAGATGGAACTCCGCGCAAACTTACAGACGTAACAAAACTCAATAGCTTAGGATGGAAACATACGGTAGCGCTTGAGGATGGAGTTAATAGATTATATAATTGGTATCTTAAAAATAAATAGATGAATCTTAAAATATGGACACCTAGGTACGCCAAAAATAGGATTAGCTTATACATATATGAGCAATTTAATAAAGATAAACCTTGGATTGCTCCTACTGCAATTCAATGGCTAGACGAGCATCTTAATAAAAATATGATGGGTGTAGAGTTTGGGTCCGGCAGAAGTACTGTATGGTATGCTAAGCGACTTAAATCATTGATAAGCATAGAGGATCATCAGGATTGGTTTAAACAGGTTAATGATGATTTGAAAAATTCTGATATTGATAATATTTCATATTTGTTTAAGCCTAGCATTATGGACTCCGAAGGTAATATACCATACATAGAATTGATGGACAGCATTGAGGAAAGTAGCGTTGATATTATCGTTGTTGATGGAAAGCATAGAGATACCTTAGCTTTAAAAGCTATTGATAAATTAGCTTCTGGAGGATATCTTTTATTAGATGATGCAGAGCGTTACATACCTCTTAAGACTCACGCACCTTATAATTATTTAAACCAGCAATCAGAACAATTACCAACTTGGAAAGAATTTTCAAATGTCACTAAGCAGTGGAAACAATTACAATTTTCTAGTGGAGTTTCTGATACAGTGATTCTTATAAAACCTTAAGTGAATATAATAAAGTCTATATTGCAAAGTACCGCAGGTAGAACTATTGCTGGAAATTATGTTTCACTACTATTTATCCAAGCGGCAAATATTTTACTACCTCTGTTATTATTACCATACCTAGTAAGAACTCTAGGTACAGAAAAGTATGGACTTATATTACTTGCTCAGGCATTTTGTACCATTTTGTATGTTTTTGTTGAGTTTGGTTTTAACCTAAGTGCCACACGAAGAATATCAATAGCAAAAGATAATGCAAATCAAAAGGCCGCTATATTTTCGGCTGTGATGGGTGTTAAGTTTTTGCTAGTAATTGTAGTTGCCATAGTATATACAGCTATAATTTTCATGTTTCCTAGATTTCAATTAGAGTGGGAGGTATATGCGCTTAGTTACGGTGTAGTAATTGGTCAAGCCTTATTTCCAGACTGGTTTTTTCAGGGAATAGAGAAAATGCAATTTATAGCCATTCTCAATGTGCTAGCTAAGGTCATTTTTACGGCACTAATCTTCTTTTTTGTCATATCTGTACAAGATTATACACTTGTACCTTTATATACGAGTATAGGGTATATAATAGCAGGGCTTATAAGTTTTATCATTAGTCTTAAGTATGTCAAGATTAAAAAGCCATCAAAAGTCCTTATGAAGGAACTTATGATAGAGAGCAAAAGTATTTTTGTTTCAAATATTGCTGCTAGACTTTTCAATTCGGCAAATATTTTTATCGTAGGTATTGTTGCGGGTGATAGTATTGCGGGAATTTATGGAAGTTTTGAAAAAATTTTTATTGCCTCAAAAAGTTTTTTTGGTCCTCTCATGCAGGCAATATTCCCTTGGTTATCAAAACAGGATGCTGTTAAGCAACGCTCTAATATTGTTAAACTTACTCCTATTATGTTACTCCTTGCTGCAATCTATACAGTAACTGTATTATTATTTGGTGACGTTATTTTGGACTTCTTATTTAATGATTCAGCCATTAACGATTATGTTTTGGCATTTAAAATACTGTCTGTAGGAACTGTTTTTGCAGCAGCAAATATGGTGATGCTCTCTTTATACTTTCCAGCTGTAGGTGATTATATCACTAGGATGAACATTCTTTTTGTAGGAGGTGTCTTTAACGTGATTTTCGCTTTTATATTGGTTTCATTTTGGCCTATATACGGTATTGTAATCGCAGTAATTACTACGGAGTTTTTGCTAGCTGCTCTTGCCTGGTTCTACTTTAATAAACGCAAAAATATTGAAGTTCATGGAGCATAGACTTACTATTCTCCAAACGGTTCTGCCGGACTATAGAGGTCGGTTCTTTGAGCATATTAGAGATTCTTTAGGTTCTCGCTTTGAATTGTATGGAGGGAGTTACTATTTTGAATCATCTGTTAAGACGGACAATACAATTATACATCACTCTGTCACCAACTTTTATTTACTAGGAGGTAAGTTTCTTTGGCAACGAGGCATAAAACATCTCGTACAAGAAGAGGGTTTACTCGTGTTAGAGATGAACCCGCGTATTATATCAAATTGGTATTTACTTTTGAGAAGAAAATGGTCAAAAAAGGAGACGGTATTATGGGGACATGCTTGGCCTCGTAACGGTAAAGAATCTAAGAGTGATTTATTACGGCAGCAAATGCGTAAGCTTGCAAATAGTATAGTGGTTTATACAAAACAGCAGCAGCAAGAGCTGCAATTTAAAATGCCTAAAAAGTTAATCTACGCAGCACCGAACGCCTTGATTAATAAAAACGAGATGGTTCCAGTATCTGAAAATCCTCGTAATCTTATTTATGTAGGGAGGCTCACTAAGGCTAAAAAGGTGCTGTTTCTTGTAAAAGCGTTCAGCGCCATTATCGAGTACCTTCCTGAGGACACAAATCTGTTAATCGTGGGGGAAGGTGAGGAAAAAGATGAAATAAGTGGTTATATAAAAGTACAACGGCTAGAATCTCGAGTACAGTTGCTTGGACATATTTATGATCAACACATGTTAAAGGGCTTATATGCTAGCAGTATTATGAGCGTTTCGCCTGGCTATGTAGGTTTATCCATTACTCAAAGTTTTGGGTTTGGTGTACCTATGTTGATTTCTAATGGAGAACCCCATTCTCCAGAAATAGAGGCAGCTATTGAAGATGAAAATTCATTATTTTATGATAGTGACGACATCAATTCCTTTCGCGAAAGCGTACTAAGCATATTCTCAAGCCGAGATGAGTGGATAAAAAGACGTTCAAGAATATCAAAATCTTGTGCAAAGCATTATGCAGTAGAAGCGATGGCTCAGGTTTTTATTAACTTAGTAGCAAAGGATGTTAGGTAAACTTATTTTAATACTCGCTTATATAGTAATAAGTACATTTCTATTTGCAACTTTTGCAACAGAGATAGAGGTGTGGGCTTCTTTTTTTGTGAGTAACCTAGTTCTATTTGTACTTTTTTGGTGGCATTTATATAAAGAGAAGGAGTACTCTCCTTTTATATCTGTGTATATTGTTTTTAACTTTTTATTTTTCATAATAGCACCCATACTGCAATTACGGGTGATAGGTATTAAGAATGCAGATTTTATAACAAATCTCCCTTATACATCAAGTGGTATTATTTATGCAAATGTGCTTGTAGTTATTTTTACTATGTTCTTTTTTGGGGCCTATACCTTGTTTAAAAAAACTAGAAAAACTAGAGTCGTAAAACATACTATAGAAAGTAATACAAGATTGCCCTTGGTATTAATAGGGTTGTTAGGGATATCATTGTTCGTTTTTATAGCAAGTTATGGTTTTGTGATAAGTGAGATTTCAAGAGCAGGGCAGACATCATTTTCTGTTGGTACTACGGCATTGCTATTATGGAAAAAACTGCTATTTGTAGTTCCGTTAGGAGGAATTATTCTTTCAGTACAATATTATAAGAATGTAAAAAGCTCTTCAAAAAATGTGTTGGCAATAGCATTAGTACTTATGCTCTTTGTAATACTATTGTTATGGTTTAAAAATCCATTAGTAGAAAAGCGAAATGCTTTAGGACCTATCTATATATCAATTATTTACCTATTTATACCTAGAATATTTAATAGTAATGTGAAGACTACATTTTTTATGTTTTTCACCATGATTATTGTATTTCCATTGTCTGCAATAATTACGCATGCGAGGTCATCTTTACGTGAGGTTTTTATACAACCACGATTACTTCTTGATGAGTTTGAAGGAGAGGGCATAGGTGAGGTATTTAATACACTTCATTACGATGCCTTTATAAACATTGTAGCGACTATAGATTATGTAAAATACGAGGGCTTCTCACATGGATATCAACTATTAGGGGCTTTTCTCTTTTTTGTTCCACGCAAAATATGGCCAGATAAGCCTACAACTACAGGGCAACTTGTAGGAGAGCATCTTATAGATAATTATGGCTTTAATTTTAGTAATCTATCTAATCCCATGGTTTCAGAGGGTTATATTAACTTTGGAGTAGTGGGAGTAATACTACTAGCAATAGCATTAGCGTACACAATTGTTTACTTGCTTACTTGGTTGCAAAGTAGTATTTTAATAAAAAGGATGATGGCTTTTTATTTTGCTATTCACCTTGTGTTTTTCCTTAGAGGGGATTTTGCAAATGGATTCTCGTATTATGTAGGCATCCTTGTCGGAGTTATGGGTATTGCTAAAATATTAGATTATTTTATCAAACAAGGAATAATCAATCAGCAACAATGGAAGCAAAGTCGCATCAAGAAAGCTTAAGATTACCGGAAGGCGCTCTCTTTCTATTATTTGGATCTGTATTACTACCTTCTAACGCTAAATCTATAGCGATAGGTCTATTTGCTGTCATCTCTCTGCTTCATTTCTTTAAAAGTAAGAACACATTTAATTTCCGTTTTTTTATAGTAAATGGACTTGTGTATATCGCAGTAGCGAGCACTTTACTCTACAGTGATAATGTTGAATTTGGCATTAAGAAACTCACCATATTTTTATCGTTAATAGTCTTTCCGCTCTGTTTTGCAATGTATTCTCGAGAAGACATAAAGCGATTATATACGCATCTAGAAAGATACTTTGCAGTTTATGTTGTTACTGTCGCCTTATTTAACGTTATATCCTTTTTATGGTTTTATATAACGCATTATAGCTTTGATGAGATGCTTATGCACTTTCCCATGATCATGAAAATCCATGTGGGTAAATATAAAATTCATCCTATTTATTCTGGAATGCACTGTAGTGCTGCATTATTATTCTCCATATACATATTTCGATCCCTAAAATCACGACGGAAAATCGTTGGATTGCTCGTTATAAACCTTGTTTTAGTATTGTTTTTATTGCTTTATGCAAAGAAGGGATCTATGATAGCGCTTATGGTTGTTTCCTTTGTCTTTGTGCTCTTTCAGCGTAATAAAGGCTTGGTGAAACCGTATGCTTTTGTAATAGTAGGTCTACTGGTATTAATGATTGCTATACCACGCACACGAGATAAATTTTTAGAATTTAAAAAGATTGAATCCATTAGCCAGGGAGCTCCTACCTCTACAAATATTAGGTTCACTATTTACGGGATAGCCCTCGATGTTATACGAGAAAGTCCTATAGCTGGCTATGGTGTTGGAGATTACCGCGAGGTACTTACAGAGAGATATGAGCTTTTAGAAACTAAGCTATTAGAAGAAGGAGGGTATAATGCCCACAATCAGTTTCTTAGTTTATTACTTATAGGAGGAATCATTGCGTTGCTTGCTTTCTTAGCTACACTCATTTTAAATTTTATCTTTGCCGTCAGATTTAATAATGAGCTACTGATCTTGGTAATCATATTCTACAGCATAATGATGCTCACAGATAATATTTTTGAAAAAGAATCAGGGGTCATTTACTTCTCATTGTTTTTTAATTTTCTTTCTGCCAAAACCTTATTTGCCACACCTATTAATGACTAATAAAAAGATACTTATTGTAGGCCCTTTTCCAGAGCCCACCACTGGGGTTTCACTGGCAAACCAAGTAG
The DNA here is from genome assembly GCF_003095655.1 of Dokdonia sp. Dokd-P16. NCBI lineage: Bacteria > Pseudomonadati > Bacteroidota > Flavobacteriia > Flavobacteriales > Flavobacteriaceae > Dokdonia > Dokdonia sp. Dokd-P16. The sequence goes on along the minus strand of NZ_CP029151.1, from coordinate 1,316,147 downwards.
CAAGTAACTTGTTGATTAAGTCTGGTTTTAAGGTGACTATAGTTAATACGTCATTTAGCGAGCTAGATGAGAAATTAGGAAGCTTTTCATTTAAAAAATTTTGGCATAATCTCAAGTATAATACAGCAGCGTTTAAAGTTTTTTCAAACGATATTTTATATATAACACCAGGACAGACCTTTTTTGGTGTTCTTAAATATGCCTTGTTTATTGGGTTTGGTACGCTTTCGCGAAAGCGTATAATTACCCACATACATGGTAATCATCTAGGTACTGCATATGAGCAAATGAGTAGTGTGCAACAAAGAATTGTACATTTTTTAATGTCGAAATCAAACACGGGGATTGTACTGTCTCAATCTTTAATTGCTAATCTCACTCCATTTTTACAGTCGAAAGATATACATGTACTTCCTAATTTTGCCGAAGAATATTTACAAGAAAACATCATAAAGACATATACTGCACCTCGTTTTATATATTTGAGTAACTTGATGGAGGAGAAAGGTATTTTAATCTTTTTAAGAGCACTTAAAATTCTTCAAGACAAAGGAGTGCTCTTCAATGCACAGATAGGAGGCGGTGTCACTTCCGAAATGTGGTCTCAAGTAAACCCATTGCTACTCACGCTCAAAAACGTAGATTACAAAGGAGTCGTACGAGGAAAAGAAAAGAAAGAACTTTTTGAGTGGGGTAATGTATTTGTATTACCTACCTATTATGCTATGGAAGGACAACCCATATCAATACTTGAAGCTATGGCTACAGGATCGTTAATAGTAACCACAACACAAGGCGGGATTGTAGATGTGATAGAAGATGGTAAACACGGTTTTTTTGTAGAAAAACAACAGGTAGAAGATCTAGCGGCCAAGATGGAGTACCTTGTAAACAATGTGTCCACTATTAAGGAAATAGGAGAAGGTAATGTGAATTACTTTAATAAAAATTTTACGATAACAGCCTTTTCAGAAAGGCTTACTAATATCTTTAAAAGCTAGTGGACTATCAAGATTTAAAATCATATAATACTCCTAGTGGTTTCAGAGGGAAACTAGGTGTAATAGTGCAATTATGGCGTATTGTGTATGTTATTTTGTTCAGAAATTCTCCGCAGGCATTATACGGCTGGAGGCGGTTTTTACTAAGATGTTTTGGTGCTAAGGTGGGTAAGAAAGTAATTATAAGACCCACAGCTCAAATCACCTATCCCTGGAAATTAGTTTTAGGAGATTACTGCTGGATAGGTGATGAGGTAGCGCTATACACGCTGGGACCTATTACTGTAGGGGCAAATGCTGTGGTATCACAACGCAGTTATTTATGCACAGGAACACATGATTATCACTCTTCAAGTTTTGCAATAGAGGCGCACCCTATCACTATAGGAGAAAAATGCTGGATTGCTACAGATGTTTATGTAGCACCTGGAGTTTCAATAGGAAATGGCACCGTGGTAGGTGCGAGAAGCAGTGTTTTTAAAAATTTACCAGCAGGAAAAATCTGCACAGGTACACCAGCAATCATTATAAAAGATCGTATTGAATAACCTACAAGGCAAACACATCACGCTTATTTCCTTAAACTTCTATCCAGAAGATACGGCAATAGGTCTGTATAGCACACAACTAGCAGAATATCTGGAGGATCAAGGGGCGCATATTTCTGTAATTACCGCATTTCCTTACTATCCAAAGTGGGAAATAGCAGAATCATATCAAAACAAAGGAACTTATTTGCATGAGAAGAAGGGAACCATTGATATATATCGATATAAGCAGTTTACTCCCAAGGAGCCTACATTCTTAAAGCGTGTTATTCACATAGCCGACTTTACCATAGGGTCAAGATTTAATTTTAAACAAATCACGAAATGTGATATTGTGATTTCTGTAATCCCCTTTACGAGTAGTGCATGGTTAGGAAATACGCTTTCGCGAAAGCGTAACGCAAAACACTGGATTCACATTCAAGATTTTGAATTTGACGCAGCTTTTCAATCAGGTCTTGCCTCTGGAAATAACAACACTAGTATGCCTTATAAGGCCTTGATGAAACTAGAACGCAGTATCCTTAATAAAGCAGATTATGTAAGCACCATAAGTCATACGATGCTGGCCAAACTCAAAGAGAAAACCACTTCCGGAACCTACTATCTCCCCAACTGGATAGATGCAGACGAGAGTGACCCTTTAAAGGCTCAAGAACATGCTTTTTTCTCAAAAGAGAAATTTAGCATCTTATATTCTGGTAACGTGGGAGACAAGCAAGACTGGCAGTTATTTACTAACGTTATCAAAGCATTAGATTTTAATAAGTTTGAAGTTATCGTAGTAGGAGCAGGGGCAAAAATGGAGACTCTGAAGGAAAGTTTAAAGGATACAAAGGTAAAATTTTATGCGCCAGTTCCTTTCGTAGAGTTATCAAGTTTACTCGCTAGTACAGATGTGCATATTTTATTTCAAAAAAGCGAGGTTGTAGATACTGTTATGCCTTCTAAAATCTTAGGAATGATGGCGAGCGCTAGACCATCTATCATCACTGGTCACCCAGACGCAGAGCCAGCTAAGATTATAAAAGATTCAAATGGTGGATTTTATAACTCCGTTATTAATGTTGATATAATATTGAGCCAGCTAGAGACTCTCAACTTGTCTCCAGATACAGCTATGACTATGGGTACAGCTGCAAGAAAGTATGTACTTGAAAAATTTGCAAGGAAACCTATTTTAGAGAAATTTTCTCAAACCTTGAGTAGGTTATAAGGCTTACGCTTTACAAGCAGCTAATACTTCCTTATTTTTACGAACACAGATTTTTAAATCTGTATAGATTAATCAACCAATTATGAAGAGAGTTTTAATTACAGGTGCTGCAGGATTTTTAGGGTCTCATTTATGTGATAGATTTATTAAAGAAGGTTTTCATGTAATTGGTATGGATAACCTTATAACGGGGAGCTTGTCAAATATTGAGCATCTCTTTAAATTAGAACAATTTGAGTTCCATCATCACGACGTTACGACATTTGTACATGTACCTGGTAAACTTGATTACATCTTGCATTTTGCATCGCCAGCAAGTCCTATAGACTATCTTAAAATACCTATACAGACACTTAAAGTAGGTTCTTTAGGAACACACAACTTACTAGGGTTGGCTAAGGTCAAAAATGCCCGTATTTTGATTGCATCAACTTCTGAAGTTTATGGTGATCCACTCGTACACCCTCAGGATGAAAACTATTATGGTAATGTAAATACTATAGGACCTAGAGGAGTATATGACGAGGCAAAACGTTTTCAAGAATCTATCACGATGGCTTATCATCGTTTTCACGGACTAGAAACTCGTATCGTGCGTATATTTAATACCTATGGACCTCGTATGAGACTTAATGATGGTAGAGTAATCCCTGCATTTATGGGGCAGGCACTAAGGGGAGAAGATCTAACGATATTTGGTGACGGTTTACAAACACGTTCCTTTTGTTATGTGGATGATCAAGTAGAGGGTATTTACCGTCTACTATTAAGTGATTATGCATTACCAGTAAACATAGGCAACCCAGATGAAATCACTATAAAAGATTTTGCCGAGGAGATTATAAAACTTACCGGAACAGACCAGAAGGTAATTTACCAAGATTTGCCAGTAGACGACCCTATGCAACGTAAACCAGATATTTCAAAAGCAATAGAAATATTAGATTGGGAGGCTAAGGTAGACCGCAAAGAAGGCATGAGAAAGACGTTTGAATATTTTAAAAGTTTATCTCAAGAACAATTATATAAAAGTGAACATAAAGACTTTTCAAAACACATACGTAAATAAGTATGGCGCAACGCGTAGGTAGGTATTCCTTTTACATAAGACCCATAATTTATGTTATAGACCTAGTAATTATTTTATTACTAGCTAGGGTATGCCTCATTATGAATGAAGATTTTGTGGTGTTCTCATTATATATCACGACAAATTGGATTTTTTCAACCATCAAGTCAGATTTTTATGAAGTTTATAGGTATACTAAGCCTACACGTATAGTATCTCTTTTACTATTACAGTTATTCATTTTTGCATTACTTGTTTTTGCATTCTTTGGTCTATTTCAAACAGTAGGCGCCTCTCCAGTAGCTGTCTTTCTATATGTTTTATATGTCTTTATAGGTGTAGGGGTTAATAAATTTGGTGTGTTTTATTTATTAAAAACATACAGAGCTGTTTTAGGAGGTAACCATCGTCGTGTTGTTATTTTAGGCTGGAATGTCCAAGTTAAGGAGCTTAAAAAGTTTTTTGATGAAAACAAAAGGTACGGTTATGTAGTGAGTAACACCTTTGATGTAAAAGACCCAAGTGTTTCTCTTGATAGCATATTTAATTACATATTAGAGAATAGTGTAGATGAGGTTTACTGCTCAGTAGAGCAGTTTACTAATGAAGAGTTGAGAGAGATATCTGAATTTACAGATAACAACCTTAAGATATTAAAATTTATTCCAGACAGCCGCGAGATCTTTACAAAGAAACTAGAATATCAATATCTAGGGATTACTCCCATTCTATCATTGCGTACCATCCCTATAGATAAGCCATTAAATCAGTTTATTAAGCGTGCGTTTGACATCGTTCTTTCTATTGCTGTACTTGTAGGCGTATTATCATGGCTTACCCCTTTGCTTGCAATTTTAATAAAGCTCGACTCTAAAGGAACTGTGTTTTTCAAACAGAAACGTAATGGATTAGATTATCACGAATTTTATTGTTATAAATTTCGATCCATGAGGGATAACGAGCAGGCAGATCTTGAGCAAGTGAGTAAAAATGATAGTCGCATTACTAGAGTAGGTAGCTTCTTGCGTAAAACAAGTATGGATGAGTTACCACAATTTATTAATGTTCTTAAAGGAGACATGTCTGTGGTGGGGCCAAGACCTCATATGGTTAGCCATACACACATGTATGCGGAGCGTATAGATAAATTTATGGTACGTCACTTCATAAAACCTGGAATTACAGGCCTAGCACAAGTAAGTGGATATAGAGGAGAAATAGAGACCGATGAAGATATTGTGAACCGCGTAAAATTTGACATATTCTATGTAGAAAACTGGTCGCTCTTTTTAGATATTAAAATCGTTTTTAATACTATTTATAAAGCTATTGTAGGAGATGACAAAGCTTACTAAAAAAGATATAGAACCACTGGTTTCAATTATTACCCCGCTGTATAATGCAGCACGTTTTATTGCCCAAACTATCGCTAGTGTTCAAGCGCAAACGTATCAAAACTGGGAACAAATTATCGTTGATGACTGCTCGACAGATGATTCTGTTCAAATTGTGAAAGCACTAGCGGCTCTTGATGATAGAATTAAGCTTATTACGCTTTCGCGAAATAGTGGCGCTGCTCATTCTCGTAACGTCGCAACAGAAGCTGCACAAGGTAAGTTTATAGCCTTCTTAGACTCTGACGACCTATGGCATGCAGAAAAACTCGAAAAGCAAATTGCTTTCATGCAAGAAACAGGTTGTGACGTTTCTTATACCAGCTATGTGCATATAGATGAAGGTGGAAAGCCACTTGGAAAACGCATCGTGGCTTTACCAGAACTCGCTTACAAGAAGCAACATAGTAATAACTATGTGGGAAATCTCACGGGCATTTATAAAACAGCCGCAATAGGTAAAATAAGCGCTCCAGCCGTTAGAAAGAGACAAGACTGGGCGCTATGGTTAGAAGCGATAAGGAAAAGCAAGAAACCAGCCTTAGGCTTGCAAGAAGACCTTGCTTTTTATAGAGTAAGTGAAGGCTCGATGAGCTCAAATAAATTAAATCTTATCAAGTACAACTACCAGTTTTATAAAACTTGCCTAGGATATTCTCATACACTATCCGCACTATATTTATTACGCTTTTTCTGGGAGTATTTTGTAATGAGACCTAAGTGGATACAGCGATACGAGGTTTAAGAGACGAGCGATGCAAACTGTTTAAGTTTTCCTCTATTACTACGATCCATGACATCCACTTTTTCAAATGTGAGTTGAAGTCCACTTTCAAGGTATGTAGCGGTAGTTTTTTTAATGTTACTTTTTTCTTGAACATTAAGTGGTCTCTCAGAGGTGTAAATAAATGTAAATGAATCTTTAGCAGTTTGTTCAATAATGAATTCACGTACATTGCCATCTTCCTCTATAATGCTTTTGGTCACATAATAAAATGTGAGGCCAGGAACTACTTTACCACTAGGAAGACGTGCAATATCACTTGTTCTTCCTTGTAAGTTTTCTAAAATAGGTTTTTTAAGAGTGCTTTGGGGAGATAATGACCCCATATCCCCTATATCATAGCGTATAAAAGGGTGTGCTTTGTTATAAAAAGACGTAATAACAATACGCCCTACATCACCATGTGGTAATACTTTATCGTTGTCATCAAGAATTTCGACAAATAATAACTCACTGTCTACCTGCAGCTCTTTGTTTTTGTTTTGAAAGGCGATGAGGCCTACTTCTGAGGCTCCATATTCATTAATGATTGGGACATTAAATTGCTCATCCATTAATTGTAAATCATCTGGAAAAAGCATTTCACTGGTTACAATACATGCCTTAAGGGTTGGGCAAATATCTGTGAGTATTAGTTGGTGCTTTTTTAAATATTTTGCCAGTAATACAATGCTACTTGTGTAACCATTTATATAGTCAAAAGGTGTCTTTCTAAATTTATCAACCATACCGGCAAGCTTATGATCACATAAGTCAAAAATGGGAAAACGATATCTGTTGCCTAGTTTATCCTTGAGCCTTTCCTTTCTATATCCTATTTTATTGAGAGGGATTCCATAGAAACGTGCTTGTTTTGAAGTGTCCAGATCTAGATGATACCAGTTATATCTATCTTGAAAACTCACCCAGCTCAATGCGTGTGCAACTTTATCTTTTGCAAAAACAAAAGGGTGACCAGAAGAACCCGATGTATTACTTATGTATACACTCTTGCGGTCATAGTTTTGAGAAAGCCTATTTTCAAGAGGCTGTTGTAAATCAGATTTTGTCAGTACAGGTAGTGTTTCCCAGTCTTTTTCATCTCTTTTGGCAAGAAATTTTCTGTAAAATGAATTATAGATTTCGTGATGGGTAACTATCTTTTTTTTCTGTTCAGAGATATAAGCGGCATACTGATTTTCTGGAATGTCTTTGATACGTTGCAATTCCGCTTTCGCGAAAGCGGTATCAAATCCTTTCATTTTTAAAGCCCAGTTGAATAAATTCACATCGTCTTAATTAGGGAGCCAAAATACAAACATTTATTTTTGTCTAAACGCAAAATATACCATAATGAATATCTTAATCTTAGGTTCTGGAGGACGCGAGCATACATTTGCTTATAAACTAGCACAGAGCGAGCAATGTGATTCACTATTTGTTGCACCAGGAAATGCAGGTACTGCTCAAATAGCAACCAATGTTGCCGTAGGCGTAACCGATTTTGAAGCCATCAAAGCTTTAGTGATTAAGGAACAAATTACAATGGTGGTTGTGGGACCTGAGGATCCACTTGTGCAAGGAGTATATGACTTCTTTAAAGCAGATGAAGCTCTGAAAAACGTTGCTGTCATTGGCCCAAGTAAAGAAGGAGCAGAACTTGAAGGAAGTAAGGAACGAGCAAAAGAATTTATGATTGCTCATGATATTCCTACGGCTGCCTACGAAGCTTTTACAGCAGAGACACTAGAGAAAGGACAAGCTTTTTTAGAAACTTTAAATCCTCCATATGTATTAAAAGCAGATGGTCTTGCGGCGGGTAAAGGAGTTCTAATCATAGATGATCTTGATGAGGCAAAGGAGGAGCTAGCAAGCATGCTTGGTGGTAAATTTGGTGATGCAAGTACGACCGTAGTGATTGAAGAATTTCTAGACGGAATCGAGCTTAGTGTGTTTGTACTTACAGATGGTAAAAACTATAAAGTGCTTCCTACTGCAAAAGATTACAAACGCATAGGTGAAGGTGATAAAGGACTTAACACCGGAGGAATGGGTGCAATAAGCCCAGTACCATTTGCAGATGCTGCTTTTATGAAAAAAATAGAAGACCGTATTGTTAAGCCTACGGTTAATGGTCTTACTAAAGAAAATATAGATTACAAGGGATTCATATTTATTGGTCTTATCAAAGTAGGAGATGACCCTAAGGTAATTGAGTACAATGTGCGCATGGGTGATCCTGAGACAGAGGTAGTATTACCACGTATCCAGTCTGATCTAGTATCACTCTTTAAAGCGGTTGATAGTCAAACATTAGATAAGCAAGAATTTAAGCTAGATACTAGAAGTGCAGCAACAGTAATGCTAGTTTCTGGTGGATATCCAGAGGCTTATGATAAAGGAAAAGTAATTACAGGGCTTGAAAAAATTGAAGGTTCTATAGCATTCCATGCAGGAACAACAGAAAAAGATGGCGCAGTTGTTACTAATGGTGGTAGAGTGATTGCTATCACTTCCTTCCATGAAGATTATAGAGAGGCCATAAAAAAATCCTACCAAAATATAGAAAAGCTACATTTTGATAGGATGAATTATCGTACAGATATAGGTTTTGACCTATAGTAAATTACAGGTTACTTTCTAGCTCGCTGTTTTTACCTAAGAAACCGTGAGCTTTTGCTTCGCGGTATTCTGTGTCATTATCGTCATACTTTTTGATTTCCATAACCCAGTATACGATAGCTGCAGCACAAATGAGCATAAAGAACCAGTTGATTCCGTTAGCTAGCCACCAGTTGCTTAGTTCTAATTCTGCAAGTGCGTTGAAAGGTGCAAATAAAGTTGCTTCTGCAAATTCTTGAATGCCTTCGTAAAGTCCTGTCAAACTCATAATGTTGTATGTTTACAATATTGAAATCTTAATTATGCATCTTGTAAAGATGTTATTGCAAAAATAGGAAAAAAACTAGCTATGCTCACAAGATTTTTTGGGTCATCAAAACCACTCGCTATTGCCATTGTTTTGATATATATGACCTTGGGCTTTTTTTATAGTCATAGGGACATAATTACTGAGCCATTTACATGGCTAAGCACACTTACAACACTAGGTATGTGGATACTTTATGTACTCACAATGTTTATATTAAGTTTTGTTTCTCAAAAGAATGACCTTACTAAGCGATCATCTTATGGAGTACTTCTATTTGCAGCATTTAGCTTAGCATTACCTGTCGCTCTAAAGGATCACGCCATATTAATAGCTGGTTTCTTTATCTTAATCGCGCTACGTAGGATCATCAGTTTCAAGTCAGAATTACACATGGAGCGCAAGATTTTTGACGCGGCACTGTGGATATTATTAGCCTCACTAGCGTTTTATTTTAGCTGGCTGTATGTTATAGCGATTTATCTAGCGTTGCTTTTTTATAGAATTACTGTGGTAAGATACCTGTTTATTCCGCTACTAGCATTACTGAGTTTTAGTGTGATTTATTATGCTGTACTATTGTTTCAAGTGGGTGATCCGTCTGAGGTGTCATTATCATTTCAATCTATATCACTAGATTTTACAGCTTATAATAATCTACAGGTGCTCGCGGCAATTGCTTTCTTCATAGGGACATTATTGTGGACTATATGGAAATATCTAGGTGAACAACGGAGGGCTTCTACGGGATCAAAAAGTAGATACTCGGTTATTTTAGGAATACTAGCTGTGGGACTAGTGGTAATCTTATTTACCACCACTAAAACAGGGGCGGAGTGGTACTTTATTATACCCGTAATGACCATCATTGTAAGTAATTATCTCGAAAACACAGAGAGCTTGCTATTTAAGGAAAGCTTATTATGGTTTATCATATTATTACCTATCATAATACATCTCTTACCTTAATTTGACAGCTCTTGTTTCTAAATTCAAGGCTACTTTTAACAAGTAAAGGCAGGTCGCTATGCCAACTCAAAAAATAATATCTTTGTAGACCATGCCTATTGCCCGTATTCCTTAGAGGATTTACACGTTATACGAAGTGCTCCGCATTATAGAACAATTACATTATAGAAAACAATTATATGTTTACAGAAAAGGCAAACGCCATTTTTAAAGAAGCAATCGACACCTATCATTTAGTAAATACGGTAGACCAACCATTTACTAATAAGTATGATAAAAACGAAGATTTATTGGGCCACCTATTGTACAGAAAATGCTGGATAGATACGGTACAATGGCATTATGAAGACATCATTCGTGATCCGCAGATTGATCCAGTTGCAGCCTTGACTCTAAAACGTAAGATTGATGCGTCTAACCAAGATCGTACAGACATGGTTGAATATATAGATAGCTATTTCCTTGAAAAATATAACAGTGTTGAGGTTAAAGAAGGCGCTACAATTAATACAGAAAGTCCGGCTTGGGGAGTAGATCGTTTATCCATTCTAGCGCTCAAAGTATACCATATGGACGAGGAAGCAACTCGCACAGATGCTAGTGATGCACACCGAGCAGCTTGTAAAATAAAACTTGATATATTGCTTGAGCAACGCATAGACCTTTCGACGGCGATAGATACCTTGCTTGAGGATATCTCAAGCGGAGATAAGTACATGAAAGTCTATAAGCAGATGAAGATGTACAATGACGATGAGCTCAACCCAGTCCTTCGCAACATTAAAAAATAATTATCTGTTGAAGGATTTAGTCTAAAATCGATAAACCCTTCACAAGTCTAACGAGATAATGGCTCAACAAAAACACATGCTCATCATTCGTCTCTCTGCAATGGGAGACGTTGCGATGACGGTGCCTGTGGTGTACGCTTTCGCGAAAGCGAACCCAGAAATAAAAATATCCTTCCTTTCAAAACCTTTTTTTAGGCCTATTGTAGAGGCAATACCTAATGTAACTTTTATCGCTGCCGAAGTTAATACCATACACAAAGGTGTAAGCGGTATGTGGAAGTTATCGCGCCAACTCAAAAAGTTAGGAATCACACATGTCGCAGATTTGCATAATGTAATTCGCTCAAAAATGCTGCGTAAGTTTCTTAATCTTCCCAGCGTTTGCTTAGATAAAGGTAGACCAGATAAAAAGGCGCTTACTAGAAGTGCAGACAAAGTTTTTAAAGCCCTTAAAACCACAATAGCTAGATATCAAGATGTTATTGAAGCCTTAGATGGAGGTCATTTTATACCAGAACCACTCCCTAAACCTAACAAACAAAATGAAGTTGTAGAGTTTACTGCTGGTTGTCATAAAAAGTGGATTGGCATTGCGCCTTTTGCAGCACATCAAGGAAAACAATACCCACTAGACTTGATGGAGCAAGTTATTAGAGAGTTAGATGGCAGGAAAGAATACAATTTATTCCTTTTTGGAGCACCAGATGAGGAGGAGATACTTAGAGACCTTTCGCAAGGTTGCATGATGACAAAGGTGGTTGCCGGAAAACTTAAGTTCAAAGAAGAAATTAATCTTATTAGTCAGCTAGATGGTATGCTCGCTATGGATAGTGGTAATGCGCATCTAGCAGCGATGTATGGGATCCCTACCGTAACATTATGGGGAGTAACGCATCCATACGCAGGATTTGCACCATTTAACCAAGAAGTAAACTGCCTACTTTCAGATAGAAAAAGGTATCCACAAATACCTACTTCAATTTATGGAAACTTAGTGCCAGAAGGTTATGAGGATGCGATGACGACTATCTTACCTATTGATATTGTTGAGAAAGTGACGACTATAATCTAGTGAAAAAAGTATTATGCACGCATAGTAAGATTGATTATATTTGTTTAAATTGAATGTTATGAGCACAACAAAACCTACCCTAAAAGATTTACTTGGAATTACACATCCTATCATTATGGCACCTATGTTTTTGGTATCTAATGTAGCGATGCTCAAAGCCGGAATGGAAAACGGAATTGCTGCTTGTGTGCCAGCACTCAATTATAGAACGATAGATGAGCTTAAGGCTGCAATTACTGAACTTAAGGCTGCCAAAGTTCCTGGAGGAGCTTTTGGTATTAACCTCATTGTAAATAAATCAAACATGAAATACCCTGCACAGCTTGAGGCAGCTTGTGAATTAGGGGTAGACTTTATAATTACATCCTTAGGATCACCACAGATGGTGATTGAGCAGGCAAAACCTAAGGGAATCAAAGTGTTTTGTGATGTAACAGACCTTGATTATTCAAAAAAGGTAGAGGCTATGGGCTGTGATGCTCTTGTGGCTGTAAATAATCAAGCAGGAGGACACAGAGGTAACATCGCTCCCGAAGCACTGATAAAAGAACTTGATGAAAATTGTACAATTCCAGTTATCACTGCTGGAGGCGTTGCAAATAAAGCAGATCTTGAGCGCGCCATGACCTATGGTGCCATAGGAGCAAGTATAGGAAGCCCTTTTATAGCATCAGAAGAGGCTCCAGTTTCACAAGAATATAAGCAGGCTTGTGTAGACTTTGGTGCTAAAGATATCGTGATGACTCAGAAGATTTCTGGTACACCTTGTACTGTCATAAACACGCCGTACGTTCAAAAGATAGGGACGAAACAAACGTGGTTAGAAGGCTTACTTAACAAGAATAAGAAACTTAAGAAGTGGGTAAAGGCTATACGCTTTGCAAAAGGAATGCGTGACACCACAAAAGCCGCTCAGAGTGCTACATATAAAACAGTTTGGGTAGCTGGCCCATCGATAGAAGAAACGACTGCTATAGAGCCTGTGGCAACTATTATTAAGAAGTTTATATAGAAGGACGCTTTCGCGAAAATGTGAGATGTCATCTCGACGCTAGGAGAGATCACACAAGGAGCTAAGGAATATAGCTCCATGAGAATGATTCATAATACAACTCTATATAATTAGTACTTGAGAGTAGTTCTCGATTGCTCACTCCTATGCGTTTTCTCGTCACTCGTTCCTCGTTCTGTCGAAATGACTACAAATTGTCATCTCGACGCTAGGAGAGATCACACAAGTAGCTAAGGAATATAGCTCCATGAGAATGATTCATAATACAACTCTATATAATTAGTACTTGAGAGTAGTTCTCGATTGCTCACTCCTATGCGATTTCTCGTCGCTCGCACCTCGCTCTGTCGAAATGACTACAGATTGTCATCTCGACGCTAGGAGAGATCTCACAAGTAGCTCAAGAATATAGCTCCACAAGTAGCGTTTTAAAATTTCTCACATAACATTTTCACTCTTATGCGATTTCTCGTCACTTGTACCTCGCTCTGTCGAAATGACTATGCATCGTCATCTCGACGCTAGGAGAGATCACACAAGTAGCTCAAAGTGCACCGTTTCAGAAAGTTTTCTTACCTCAAATAGCCAAAATCTTTCAAATCTTGTGAAGTATGAATTTCATGAGCAACACCATTCTTTAGTATTAGGTTCTTAGTAGAAACGTCAAGAACGTCTGTATAATAATGATCTGTAAGTATGATTCCTTTTTTCGCTTTAAGCGAAATTAAAAACTCTTTTATTTTATCCTTGTAAAGCGGTTCTATCATAGAGAAAGGCTCGTCCAGCATTAAGAAAGGGTGGTTGAGATTTGCGACAAGTAGTAATTCTAGATAGCGTATTTCTCCCATGGAGAGTAGGCCTGCCTTTCTTGAAGCAATTTTCTCAATAAATGGAGCTCTAAAGATGGTGTCTTGAGCATCACCACTTTCATGAAATAACGGAATAATATCTCTTACTTTTAAATGCTTAGGTAAGAAACTTTCTTGTGGCAAGTAACCAATAAGCTGCTCAGGTATGATGTTCTTAGGTGCTATAAATATATCATTTATGCTAAGCTCTAAGCGCGTAGGTTTAAGTGTTCCAAAAAGAATTTTGAGAAGGGTAGATTTTCCAGAACCATTTTTTCCAAAAAGTCCTAAAACATCTCCTGTACTAAGATTAAAAGACACATCTGTGAGTATATTTTTCCTTCCAAAATTCTTGTAGAGACCGTGTGCGTTGAGTTCATTTTTCATAGAAACGGCAGTACGAAAACAGTGAGTATACAGGCAAGAACAAAATTTATCGCCCATGCACGTAGTATTAAATAACGCTTTGTAAAGCCGAGATTATGATACATGTAATATTGCTGCTTTTGAAAATATGCAAATGCCAAAACGCCTAAGCCAGTTCCAAAAACTCCAAAGATAATAATAGTAGTAATTATCCCTACAGCGATACGTTCACTAGCGGGAATCTGTACAAGTCCAAACAATAGGCACGTGCCTGCGGCGTATAAAGTTACATCACGGTAATAGGTCCACATAGATTAAAGGTGTGCTGTCTGGTCTAATCATATATTTAGACGAGATATATCTACATAAACCAAGATTGTCTAGTTTTAGTATAATATCAACATTTTAAGCTAATTAGGGCTAGAGCTTGACGTGTTTGAAAAACACTATATTTTATAAACTCCTTTACCACCATGTTGAGCTATAACAAGGGCATTAAATTCCTTTAAAAATGATTTTTTATCTAAGGCATGATTTTCTGCAGTTGCTCTTAATCCTTTTTTCAGTGCGGCATTTTTCTTAAGAATGGAAACTAAAAACCAAATAAGTATAGCTATTATTAAGACTCCTAGTGTGAGCATTGTCATTTCTATAATATTCTTCTCTGAATAAGTAACACGTTTTCCAGCAATAAAAATGCTGTAAATACCAAATAGTCCAGCTACAGCAAAACCCACATACCGTACATTATAGGTAGTTTTCATCAACAATATATAGCGATCAACGTGGGATTGAAGTTCTTGAGACGATAGCGTAGTTAATATTGAAAATTCCTGTTGGTCTACATCCATTGTATTGTTTCTTTAATAAGTTTAGTGATTCCTTTTGTAAATTAATCAGTCTCAAAAAATAAGCGTGCAATATATCTACAAATGATAAGCACATGCAAGTGTTTAAAAAGAAAAAACTCATTAAGTAGTTATACCCAATGAGTTTTAAAATATTTTATTGTAAAAGACTACACATCATCATAATCTACCACAATGGATGCGGAGGTAGGATGCGCCTGGCAGGTAAGTATTAATCCTTCGGCTACTTCTGAGTCTGTTAAGATTTGGTTTTGTGACATTACGGCCGTTCCTTCTGTCACACGCGCAATACAGCTGCTGCATATGCCGCCTTGACAAGAATGTGGAGCGTCTATGTCTTGATCCAAAGCTGCATCAAGAATGACAGCATCTTTCTCCATAGTAAATTCAAACTCCTCATCGTCACAAACTACTTTGATAGCAGTTTTACCATCTAGGTTGGCGTCAATAGTCACCTCTTCTGTACTTGCTGTAAAAAGTTCGAAGTGTATGTTTTCTTCTTTGGTGTCGTTTTCCTTAAGCACTTTAGAAACCTCTTTAATCATGGCTTCTGGACCACATAAGAAGTACTCGTTAAAGTCATTTGCTGCATATTTGTTTTTCACTACAAAATTAACTGTAGCCTTCATAATACGTCCAAAATGTGCTCCATCTACTCGTGTTTGAGAGTAAATAAACTCTATTGAGAAACGATCTTTATATTGGTCACGTAAGGCTATTAACTCATCGCGGAACATAGCTTCTTCTTCGGTGCGATTTCCGTATACTAGAACAAATTTACTATCTGCAGACTGTGATAAAGTAGTATTAATCATTGATAGAATAGGCGTAATTCCTGATCCTGCGGCAAAGGCTGCGTAGGTTTGCGCTTTCGCGAAAGCGGAATTTTCAATTTTAAATCGTCCTTCTGGTGTATGAACGTCCATGGTATCACCCTCTTTTAACTCACGGTTTGCATACGTGGAAAAGGTACCATTCTCAACTTCTTTTATCGCAACAGTAAGTCCTTCTTGAGGAGTGCTGCAAAGAGAATATGCACGACGAACTTCTTCGCCATTAATTTGAGTTTTTAAAGTTATATATTGTCCTGCAGAGAAGTTGAAATCTTCTTTTAGTGAATCTGGAACAGCAAAAGTTACTGCTACAGATTTTTCTGTAACGCGTGTAATGCGTTGTATATGAAGTGTATGGAATTGTGCCATTGTGTTTTTTTTTGTAAAAATACAAACGATTGCGTTTTGTATGTAACATTATAGAGAGTTTAAATACCTATACCTCGCTAAATAACCTGTAATTATGGTAAAACAATTTATAAGCCTTGAGTGGAAGGCTTTTTTTAGAAGTGCTTCTTTTCAAACCAACCTCGCTCTCAAGATCTTGATGATTTTTGGAGTGATATCAATGGTTTTGTGGTTGGGAATGATGGGTTCATTCCTATATTTTGGTCTTGAAAAGGCGAAACTCGAGCCTTTTGCTACGGTAAACATGTTTATGATTTATTACGTAGTGGGAGATCTTATTATTAGATATATGGGTCAGAAAATGCCAGTGGTAAACATCAAGCCGCTATTGCTGCTACCTTTTAAGAAAACTAAGATTGTAAAATTTGCATTAGGCAAGACGGTACTTTCTTTCTGGAACTGGATGCATGCGTTTTTCTTTATTCCATTTTCTATTGTATTAATCGCGCAGGGCTTTAATCCGCTAGGAGTATTGGTGTGGCATATTGCAATGTTCTGTTTTATATATGCAAATAACTTTATCAATGTCTTTTTGAATGATAAATTGTGGTTAGTAATAGGTATGGGAGTGCTTTTTGCACTTCTAGGTGCTGCTCAGTATTATGAATATTTTGATATTACTGCTTTCACTCAGCCATTTTTTCAAGGTTTGTATGAAGTTAAGTGGACGGTTATTTTCCCCATAGCATTACTTGTTGTGGTCGCAACCATCGCTTTTAAATATTTCTTAGCACGATTATACCTTGATGCGGGTCTTGCAAAAAAAGTAAGTCAGGCGTCAGGTGGAGATTTAGGATGGCTAGACCGTTTTGGGAAGCAGTCTACGTTTCTCAAAAATGATATTAGACTCATAATGAGAAATAAACGCTCTAAGACTACGGTCTTTATGAGTATCATGTTTTTATTTTATGGATTCTTGTTTTTTGGAGATGCAATAGAGGTATATAGTGGTCCATTCTGGATGATGTTTGCGGCAGTGTTTGTGTCAGGAGGGTTTCTGTTCAGTTTTGGTCAGTTTGTTCCTTCTTGGGATAGTGCTTATTACCCGCTCATGATGACGCAAAATATCGCTTACAAAGAGTATTTAAAATCAAAGTGGTTACTGGTAGTAATTGCGACTCTTATCTCTGCGATGCTTTGTATTCCTTATGTTTATTTTGGGGTAGATGTGCTACTCGCCATCATTGTAGGTGCCATTTTTAATATGGGAATTAATGCACACTTAGTATTACTAGGTGGAGCGTTTATAAAAACACCTATAGATTTGCAGAGTGGTAAAAAAGCTTTTGGTGATAAGAGCTCTTTTAACCTTAAAACGCTACTCGTGAGTTTGCCTAAAATGCTCGGACCAATGGCTTTGTATGCTATAGGCCACTTTACAGTAGGGCCTATGCTAGGGTATGCGCTTGTTGCTATAGTAGGATTGATAGGTTTTGCCTTTAGAGATAAAGTGTTTGACCAGATTATTAAAATATATAAGAGCGAGAAGTATAAAACGCTTGAAGCTTATAAACAAACTAAATAACATAGATTATGATTAATATAAACAACTTATCAAAATCATATAGCGGAGTAACAGTTCTTAATCTTGACGGGTTTGAGATTCCTAGAGGCCAATCTTTTGGACTGGTAGGTAATAACGGAGCAGGAAAAACAACCCTTTTTAGCTGTTTACTAGATCTTATTCAGCCTACTTCTGGTTATATAGAAAATGGTGGAGTAAAAGTAAATGAAAGTGAAGACTGGAAAACCCACACTGCATCTTTTATAGACGAGACTTTTCTCATAGGTTACTTAACACCAGAGGAATACTTTTATTTTATAGGAGACTTAAGAGGTGAGAATAAGGCAGATGTAGATGCGTTACTTGCAACTTTTGAAGATTTCTTTAATGATGAGATTATAGGAAAACGCAAGTATTTGCGAGATCTCTCTAAGGGAAATCAAAAAAAAGTAGGTATTGTAGCTACGCTTATAGGTAAGCCAGATGTTATTATTCTAGATGAACCTTTTGCAAATCTGGACCCAACTACACAAATAAGACTCAAAGGAATTATCAAGCAAATGGCAATTGATAAGGAGGTTACAGTACTTGTTTCAAGTCATGACTTACAGCATGTTACAGAAGTTTGTGAGCGTATTGTAGTGCTTGAAAAAGGAGAGCTTGTAAAGGACATTATTACCTCACCAGCGACTCTTAAAGAGCTAGAAGGTTATTTTGCTGGTAATGAGGTGATCATAGAGGCGTAAGTTTTGGGTAAAAAAAATGGTCACAATAAAGCAACCATTTCCTAAGTTCCCCAACTTAATTGTTCAAACCGTTTAAAACGACCTGAATTGTAAATGTACTAAAGTGCTTGCAATCAATGATGAACATGAGGTAATTTTTATAATAAAATTTCAAACGATTGCGTAAAATGTCTTTTTGCTGCTTTTTTATTGTAAATAGGATACTTCTTACTAAGTGAATACTATTTAATTACTGATAGAAATCTTCGTTTTTTCAAAAAGAAGCGTATTTTTACGAGCTTCCATACTAATAAAGGTAAATTACAGTTCCTTTTAGTAAAAACAAATAAGGTTTGAAATTACTCTTAAAACGTTTATTCATTACTGGTGTTATCACACTATCTCTATCGAGTTGTTCTCGTAAGAACGATTCTTTTGTGAGTCGTAACTTCCATGCTGTTACTACAGAGTTTAATACTTTATATAACGGTAATGTAGCCCTTGAAGAAGGCAAAAGCTCGCTTGTACAAACCTTTAATGATAATTACTGGGATATCTTACCCATTGAGCGTATCGTTTTTGAGGAAAATACTGCACTAGGTGAGGAGAACAGAGATCCTAATTTTTTAAGAGCCGAAGAAAAAGCTATTAAAGCAATACAAAACCATGCTATGAAGATAGATGGTGAGGAGCGTAACCCACAAATGGATGAAGCTTTTCTTCTTTTAGGTAAAGCACGTTATTACGATCAGCAGTTTGTGCCTGCACTAGAGGCTTTTAATTACGTACTAGCATACTATCCTAAAAGTAATAATATAGCGCAAGCCAAAGTCTGGAAAGAAAAGACAAACATCCGCCTTGAAAATAATGAGGTTGCAATTGCTAACCTTGAGAAAATATTTAAGGTTGAAAATAAACTAAAGGATCAAGACATTGCAGATGCAAAAGCTATGCTTGCTCAAGCATATCTCAATTTAAATAAACTAGATAGTGCTCTTATCTACATTAAAGACGCTTCAAAATTAACTCGTAAATCTGAGGAGAGAGGTCGTTATAATTATATTAAGGGACAACTCTACAATCGTTTAGGAGAAAAGGATAGTGCAAACCTAGCATTCCAAGAAGTAATTGATCTTAATAGAAAGATTCCCCGCAAGTATCACATAAACGCTCATATAGAGCAGATACGTAATTATGATTATCAAGAAGCTGATACTCTGATTTTGAGAGAGCGCTTAGATAAGATGGTACGTAACCGTGAAAACAGACCGTTTTTAGATAAAATCTATTATGCAAAGGCAGACTTCTTTATGAAAACAGGAAGAGAAGACTCTGCTATTGCAAATTATAATAAGTCGTTAAGACAAAGTAGTACAGATGATTATTTGCTTTCTAGAGATTACCTAGCACTTGCAGACTATAGTTTTGAGCAAGCCTCTTATAAAATTGCAGGAGCTTATTATGATAGCGTGATAGGTAAGATAAGTGATCGCAGCCGTGAGTATCGTACTATCAAGAAAAAGCGTGAGAATCTAACGGACGTTATAGATTACGAAAACCTCACACAGCGCAATGACAGTATTATAGCACTTGTCACACTTTCTGAAGATTCGCTTAGAGCTTATTTCGATAACTATATTGCTCAAATTAAAGCAAAGAGAGCGGCAGATTCTATTGCGCGCATTGATAACATACGAAACAATGAGTTTTTCAATGCTTCAAGCATTGGAGGAGGAGCAATAGGAGGAGAGCCAGGAGAGTTTTATTTCTATAATGATGTAGCAGTTTCTTACGGGAAACAGTCTTTTGAAAAAAGATGGGGAAAACGTCGTCTTGTAGATGGATGGAGATTATCTTCTGTGCAGTCTGTGCCACTCAATTCTGGCACCTTGCCAGTAGCCTTAGATAATCCTGAGCTTGATGGTGAGAAGGCGATGACTACAGCAGATTATATTGCAACTTTACCAAGAGAGAAAACGCAGGTAGATAGTTTATTAAAAGAACGTGACTTTGCATATTTTCAGCTAGGGCTTATTTATAAAGAAAAGTTCAAAGAATATCCTTTGGCAGCGCAGCGATTAGAAAGATTATTAACTTTTAATCCAGATGAAAAGTTGGTACTTCCTGCGTTATATAATCTCTACCAAGTGTATGGGGCTATGGACGCTTCCGCGAAAGCGAATACTTATAAAAATAAAATCACAACGGAATATCCAGACTCTCGTTATGCTACCCGCATTAATAATCCAGACAAAGCATTAGAAGCCGACGCAGAGTCGCCAGAAGAGGTGTACAAAGGATTATATAAGAGATTCCAAAATCAAAACTTTGCAAATCTTGAGAGTGATTTAAATAAAAGAATAGATCAGTTTTATGGAGATCCATATTTGCCAAAATTTGAATTACTCAAGGCAACAGTCGCTGGTAGATATGAAGGATATGATGCTTATAAAAAAGGGTTGAGCTATGTAGCACTTACATATCCTCGCACAGAAGAAGGAAAAAAAGCACAAAGCTTACTTCAAAATGCGCTGCCTACCATGAAGTTTGATCAGTTTGATGACGAGGCAATTGCAATTAACTATAAAATAGTCTACCCATTTAATAACAGTAATATTCAAGGAGCAAAGGATTTACAAAAAAAGCTTTTAGAAAGCTTTGATGAGGTGGGTTATACAGAGTTCTCAACCTCCATTGATGTTTATGATGCACAACAATCGTTTGTTGTAGTTCATTTTTTGAGTAGCCGCAGGCAAGCAGAAGGTCTCGTAGAGTTGCTTAGTACTAATAAAGATATTTTGATAACATTACCTAGTATGGTAATCGCTTCAGAGAATTATAAAATAATTCAAATGCATAAAAATCTTGATGCTTACAAAGCACAAGATTCAAATTAACTGACTAATTTTTTACCGATGTTTTCAGACAATAAGAAAGGAAAAGGACCTGACCTCACTAACCAGCAGAACCGCATAAGCCAGGGTACAACACTTAAAGGAGATGTAACCTCAGAAGGTGGTTTTCGCATTGATGGTGAGATACATGGTAATATTACATCACCTAATAAAATTGTTATAGGAAAAACAGGGGTGGTCATAGGTACTCTTATTTGTAATGATGCAGATGTAGAAGGTAAGATAGAAGGAAAATTAGAAATTAAAAACCTTCTTTCTATTAAAACAGCTGCTCATATTGAAGGCGAAGTAATTACTGGTAAACTAGCTGTAGAGCCTGGAGCAACCTTTAATGCATCTTGTGTTATGAAGGGAAGCGTAAAATCATTGTCAAATGGCAAAGGAAAAGAAGAACGTTCAGCTTAATAAATGGGTTAAATTTTCCACTATACCTTTCCAGATGGGTGTAACCATCTACTTAGGTAATTTATTAGGAAAATGGCTCGATGTACGGTATGATGCAAATTGGCTAGAGACTACAATAACATTATTATCAGTTTTTCTTTCCATTTATATAGTAATCAAAGGAGTAATACAACTTAACAAGTAGTCGTGATAAAAAAATTACTCTTGTATGTAATCATTGCTGTAATCACTTTTTTTATAAGTTACAGCTTGCATAATTACTTGCTCACGTCACTAGATAGCATTCCTCCCTATAACTTAAGAGAGGTGTATATTTTTCATGCATCATTGTCATTGTTTCTTGTGGTTACCTTTGAGCTCATCATTTATTTTTTAAAGGAATTTAAGGATCAAATAGGGTTTTTATACCTAGGATCTATTGTTTTAAAAATGATGCTCTTCTTTGTAATTTTTAGAGAATTGTTGTCAACAAGCTTGCAATTAACAAAATCAGATAAATTATCTTTACTTATTCCCATTGCTATTTTCATAATTTATGAGGTGATGGTGGTTGTTAAAATGCTAAACAGAGCGGATTAATTTTGAAATAATTAAGAAATGCATTTTATTTTCAAGAAAATGAGTATTTTTGCACAAAATTTAAGGTTACGTTATTTATTGAAAATTTAAGAATGAAGGTAGCATCAAAATCAATCACACTTTTAGTATTAGTTTTTGTTCTTAGTATTCCCTTTTACGCTTTCGCGAAAGCGGATGCTGGAAAGACTGGAGAAAAAGGAAATCCAGTTAATACTAAAGAGGAGGTAAAGGCTTATATACAGCATCACTTAAAGGATTCTCACGACTTCCATTTATTCTCAACTTTTGATGATAATGGAGTAGAGCATCACTGGGGTTTCCCACTTCCTGTAATGTTATGGGGAGAAAATGGTTTTACTGCATTCATGTCTTCAGAGTTTCATCATGATGATGAAGGACAGGTAATCGTAACTAAAGGAGAAAGCCGCTTTGTGAAAAATCACGGTCGTATCTATGAACTTGAGGCGGGAGCAACAAGTCTTACTTATGATGAAGATCAACACGCTACAAATGCTTCAAAACCTTTTGATCTTTCTATCACAAAAAGTGTTTTTGGTATCTTATTAATAGGACTTTTAATGTTAATCTGGTTCTCTGGATTAGCAAGACAATACAAGAAAAAAAATATCCCAACAGGATTTGCACGAGTACTTGAGCCTCTAGTAATTTACGTAAGAGACGAGATCGCAAAGCCAAACATTGGAGAGAGCTACAGAAAATTTACAGGATACCTTCTTACAGTATTCTTCTTTATCTGGATACTTAACCTTGTAGGGTTAATGCCATTTGGTTTTAACGTTACAGGTCAGATTGCGGTAACTGCAGCACTTGCTGTGATTACACTAGTGATTTACGTATTTAGTGGTAATAAACACTTCTGGGGTCACATGTTGTGGATGCCAGGTATTCCGTGGCCATTTAGACCATTATTAGGTATTATCGAGCTTGCAGGTACATTGGTTATTAAGCCATTTTCACTATTAGTACGTTTATTTGCAAACATCACGGCAGGACACACTGTTGTTATGAGTCTTGTTGCGGTGGGAATCTTATTACAAGATTCACTTAGCGTAGCAGGGTCTACCATAGTATCATTGTTCTTATCACTATTTATTATGCTTATAGAATTGCTAGTGGCATTCTTACAGGCGTATATATTTACTACATTGTCAGCATTATTTATTGGTATGGCTGTAGCAGATGATCATCATGACGAGGAGTTACATGATGAGCATGGTGAAGCGATAGAGGATACAGAAGTTATTAGAAAGAACTTCACTTAATTAAGAATTTTTATTTGTTTAATTTTTTATATACACTATTATGTCTTTAGCATTAGTACAAGAAGTAGCACCAATGATCCCAAATTTAGTGGGAGCTGGTTTAGTAGTAATTGGAGGTGGTATCGGTCTTGGTAAGATTGGTGGAGCTGCAATGGAAGGAATTGCTCGTCAGCCTGAGGCTGCTGGTAAGATCCAGACTGCGATGATTATCGTTGCTGCACTTTTAGAAGGACTTGCATTTGGTGCCCTAATTTTAGGAGCTTAATCCAAATCAACCTTAAAATTCAACTTCCTGTAACGGTTGGTTACAGGAGTTGAATTTAATTAAACAAAGAATAAAAGAACAAAGAATCACTTTTGAGATGGAACAATTATTAGAAAATTTTTCACTTGACCTGTTTGTAAAACAAACAATCCTTTTTTTACTTATCATTCTATTGATGGTAAAATTTGCTTGGAAGCCTATCATGAATGCTCTTAATGAGCGTGAAGAGGGAATACAAGGAGCTCTAGATGCTGCCGAAAAGGCAAAACTAGACATGCAAAATCTTCAAGCAGATAACGAGAAGCTTTTAAAAGAAGCACGTGCAGAGCGTGAGTATATGCTTAAAGAAGCTCGTGAGATGAAGACAAAAATGATTGACGATGCTAAGGCAGAAGCTAAGGTTGAAGCAGACAAAATGGTAGCACAAGCACAAGCAGCAATCGAAGCTGAGCGTAAGAGTGCTATTGCAGACCTTAAAGGTCAGGTTGCAGCATTATCTGTAGAGATTGCAGAAAAAGTTGTAAAGAGTGAACTTTCAAATAAAGGAAAGCAACTAGAGCTCGTAGATGAGATGCTAGGAAACGCAACTTTAAACTAATAGAATTTAAGCCGCCATCACTATGAGCAGAGCAGCAATAAGATATGCAAAAGCAGTACTAGATCTTGCAAAAGATAATGGTACTATTGAGGCAGTTTTAAATGATATGAAATCTGTTACAGCAACGCTAGAAGGAAGTAAAGGTCTTCGCAATGCTCTTAACAGTCCGATTATCAAAACAGATGATAAACGTGCAGTACTACGTCAAGTATTTACAGACGGAACAAAAGAGACTCTTGGTCTTATTGATGTTCTTGTAGATAATAAAAGAGCTAACTTGTTAGGCGGCGTAGCACAAAGTTTTATTACAGAATATAATAAAGCAAACAAAATTGAGGCTGCAACGGTAACAACCGCAGTAGCTTTAACACCAGAGCTAGAAACTAAAGTGCTAGCAAAAGTGACTGAGCTTACTGGAAGTACAAACGTAACTTTAACTAATGTAATCGACGAGAGCATTATAGGAGGTTTTGTACTACGTGTAGGTGATACGCAATACAATGCGAGTATCGCTAGCCAGTTAGGCAAATTAAAAAGAGAATTTAGTAATAGTTTATAAATAAACGGCTCATCGTACGGTGAGAAAATTTTCGCGAAAGCGGACTTATAAATTTAGATCAAATGGCAGAAGTTAAACCAGCAGAAGTTTCGGCAATTTTAAAGAAACAACTTTCAGGTTTTGAAGCAACAGCTTCCCTTGACGAAGTAGGAACAGTATTGACCGTGGGTGATGGTATCGCTCGTATTTACGGACTTGCAAACGCACAGTATGGTGAGCTTGTTGAGTTTGAAAGTGGTCTTGAAGCAATTGTTCTTAACCTTGAAGAAGATAACGTAGGGGTTGTACTCTTAGGTACTTCTTTATCTATTAAAGAAGGTGATACCGTAAAACGTACACAGCGTATCGCATCTATCCAGGTAGGTGAAGGTATTACTGGACGTGTGGTGAACACTTTAGGTCTTCCTATTGATGGAAAAGGACCTATTGCTGGACAAACTTATGAGATGCCACTTGAGCGTAAAGCGCCTGGTGTTGTTTTTCGTGAGCCAGTAACAGAGCCATTACAAACAGGAATCAAAGCAATTGATGCGATGATACCAGTAGGTAGAGGACAACGTGAGCTTGTAATTGGTGACCGTCAGACAGGTAAGTCTACTGTTTGTATTGACACTATCCTTAACCAAAAAGAATTTTACGATGCTGGTGAGCCAGTACATTGTATATATGTAGCCATCGGGCAAAAAGCTTCTACAGTTGCACTTATTGCAAATGTACTTGAGGAGGCTGGAGCAATGGCTTATACAACTATTGTTGCAGCAAACGCATCAGATCCTGCAGCAATGCAGGTATATGCACCATTTGCAGGAGCAGCGATTGGAGAATATTTTAGAGATACAGGTCGTCCAGCATTAATCATTTATGATGATTTATCTAAGCAGGCAGTTGCATACCGTGAGGTATCATTGCTACTTCGTCGTCCACCGGGACGTGAGGCATACCCTGGAGATGTATTCTTCTTACACTCAAGATTACTTGAGCGTGCTGCAAAGGTGATTAATGATGATGCTATCGCAAAAACAATGAATGACCTTCCTGATAGTCTTAAGCCTATCGTAAAAGGAGGAGGATCACTTACTGCACTTCCTATCATTGAGACACAAGCAGGTGACGTATCTGCTTATATCCCTACAAACGTAATTTCTATTACAGATGGGCAAATCTTCTTAGATGGAGATTTATTTAACTCTGGTGTACGCCCAGCTATTAACGTAGGTATCTCGGTATCACGTGTAGGAGGTAACGCACAGATTAAATCAATGAAGAAAGTATCAGGTACTTTAAAACTGGATCAAGCAGCTTTCCGTGAATTGGAAGCGTTTGCAAAGTTTGGTTCTGATCTTGATGCTGCTACCCTTAACGTAATTGAAAAAGGAAAGCGTAACGTAGAGATACTTAAGCAAGCAGAAAATACACCGTTTACAGTAGAGGATCAAATTGCAATTATTTATGCAGGGTCTAAAAACTTACTACGTAACGTTCCAGTAAACAAGGTTAAAGAATTTGAAGCAGATTATATCGAATTCTTAAACGCTAAGCATAGAGGTGTTCTTGATACACTTAAATCTGGAAAACTTACAGACGAGGTTACAGATACATTAGTAGCTGTTGCAAAAGACCTATCTGCAAAGTATATCTAAGAGTATTTCGCTTTCGCGAAAAATGTAATTCAACAACTCCCGCGCGAGCGGGAGACTTGTCAAAATTAAAGACAAATCGTGATGTTCAAGTTGTAATGCTTGGGACTACGGGAATTTAAAGAAGATGGCAAACTTAAAGGAAATAAGAAACAGAATTTCATCGGTATCTTCTACGATGCAGATTACGAGTGCCATGAAAATGGTATCTGCTGCAAAGTTGAAGAAAGCACAAGATGCAATTACAGCAATGCGCCCATATTCTGATAAGCTTACTGAGCTTTTACAGAACTTAAGCGCAACATTAGATGCAGATTCTGGAAGTAAACTTGCAGAAGATCGTGAGATAAAAAAGGTACTTATAGTAGCTATATCATCAAACAGAGGTCTTGCAGGAGCTTTTAATACAAACATTATTAAAGGTGTAAATGCACGTGTTGCCGCAAAGTATGCTGGTAAAGAAGTGCACTTAGTTACATTAGGAAAAAAGGCAGATGCTATTCTAGCAAAGACTTTTAAGGTAATCGAAAATAACAATGATATTTACGATGATCTTACTTTTGATAATGTAGCCGCAATTGCAGAAGATTTAATGGCTCGTTTTGAAGCTGGAGAATACGATCGCATTGATATTATCTATAATAAATTTAAGAACGCAGCAACGCAAATTGTAACTCCAGAGCAGTTTTTACCTATCGTAGCAACCGTACAAGAAGAAGCAACAGCAACTGCAGATTATATTTTTGAGCCTTCTAAAGAGGAGATAGTTGAAGGATTAATCCCTAAAGCTTTAAAAACGCAACTTTTTAAAGGAATTAGAGACTCTGTAGCATCAGAACACGGTGCGCGTATGACTGCCATGCACAAAGCAACAGATAACGCAACAGAGCTTAGAGATGCGCTTAAATTACAATATAACAAAGCACGTCAGGCGGCTATTACAAACGAAATTTTAGAGATCGTAGGTGGAGCAGAAGCTTTAAATAACTAGTATTGATTTAAATAGTACTATTTTAACTTATATAGTAAACCCCAATCGGAAACGGTTGGGGTTTTTTAATGGATATTATTAGAGAATTGCCATTGTATTATAAAGTCAATGTAGCTTATTGCTTTAACTAGTTTTTACAAGAATAATCTTTACTACCTTTATGGCAAGGGTTTTGAATATAAACTCAAAACAACCAATTATGAAAATGTACAAACTAGTAGCGCTTTTAAGCATAGGATTCTCCTCATTATTACTCACACAATGTAAGTCTACAGTTGTGTCAGATACGCAACAAACTATGGTACTATCTCAACCAGCTTTTGCATCAAGTCCAGCATATTATAATACGTACGTTGCTGGTATGGCTCAGGGAGGCTCGGGAATAGAGTTCTATTTAGACATAGAAGCATTAGAAGCCAATGTGGTATTAGAAAACGTATATTTTCGCGAAAGCGTAGGAAAAATTATGCGTGGTAGTGATAATTATGTAGCACGTTTTAGAACTGATCAAGGTGTTAATCAAGATGTAGTAATGTCTGATAATGCAGAAGATGAGGCGGTAAATACTCCTCCTGTTCAAAAAGATGCATTTCCATTTATCTTATCTCCATCTGAAGCTGGTATAACATACCGTGATAATGGAGTGCTTAAATATGCCAAAATCGCCAACGTTGTAGAGAAAGAAACTAAAGCCTACCCTAGTCAGAAACCACGTGGTGGTCGTAACTAGTTCCTAGTATAATTTCTGTACTTTTGGCTACTTAAATACATAATTATTTGAGTTCTCTTAAAAGCCTTTTCAAACACACCTTTGTGTATGGTCTAGCGACGGTATTGCCGCGCGTGCTTACGGCTTTACTCACACGTCTCTATACTGGATATTTACCAGATAAGGAAGCCTTTGGAGAGGTGACTATCGTATTTTCATACGTAATGATTCTCAATGTGCTTCTTACCTACGGGATGGAGACCGCTTTTTTTAGATTTTTTAATGACGATAAGCATAGTGCTAAGACGCTATCTACATCACTCATTACGCTTCTAGTTTCTACAGTTGCATTCACGATTATAGCATTTTTGGGTATTGATACGCTATCACAAATATCAGATGTACCTGCTACGTACTGGCGATGGGTCATCCTCATTATTGCATTTGATACGCTTACCGTAATCCCTTTTGCATACATGAGAGCGCAAAAAAAGTCGGGAACATATGCACTTATTAAATTACTCAATGTTGTTATCTCAACGGGACTCTCTGTAATCTTATTAGTATGGCTGCCTAGTTTAGATGGTGTTTCTAGTTGGTTACCTACAGATAAGATAGAGCTTGTTTTTATTGCACTTTTCTTACCTAGTATGCTCACCTTTTTAATCGTGATCAGACCATATTTTGTAAAGTGGTCTTTTGATGTAGACTTGTGGAAGAAGATGCTTGCATACGGAGCACCCATATTGCTAGCAGGCCTTGCTTTTGCAATAAATGAATCTTTTGACAAGATCTTATTAGAAAAATTATTACCAGATCATATTGCCAAAGGGCAAGTAGCTATTTACGGTGCCTGCTATAAATTATCCATTGGTATGACCTTATTTGCAACTGCTTTCAGGATAGGGATTGAACCTTTCTTTTTTAGCGAAGCAAAAAATGAAAATGCACAAGTCATGTATGCTCAGATTACAAAGGCATTTGTAGTCTTAGGCTCTATAGCATTATTTGCTTATGTTGTATTAGTAGACGTAGTAAAGGTGATTTTGCTCGATGGAGAAGAATATTGGGAAGGCATGTACATCGTGCCACTCATTCTCGTTGCATACCTGTTTTTTGGAATTTATCAAACGCTATCCGTATGGTATAAAGTGACAGATAAAACTAGATATGGTGCATACATTTCTGTAGGCGGTGCTATTCTCACTATTGTTTTAAACGTAACATTAATACCTAGAATAGGATATCTCGCTAGTGCCATTGCTACCTGTAGTGCTTATGGATTAATGATGGTCGTGTCTTATCTCATGGGGCGTAAACATTTAGCAGTTCCTTATGATGTAAAAAATATACTTTTGTACCTAGTCATGAGTATTGCATTTTCTTGCGTTTTCTTCTATGGTTTTAGAGATTATTTTGGTGTTGGGAGCTTACCATTGTATCTTGTAGGAGTTGGTATGATTATAGTATTAATAGGCTTTATAAGCTTTCGCGAAAAAGAGCTTTTATTAAGATTAGTAAAGAGAAAATAAAGTCAACTCATAGTTTAATAAAAACACCGCAGCTGCGGAATTGAAATAGATTATAATGAAGATTAAAGTAATTAATAAAAGTGCACACGCACTTCCTCACTATGAAACCATTGCTAGTGCAGGAATGGATCTACGTGCAAATATTACAGAGTCAATCACGATAGGATCATTAGAAAGAGCCATTGTTCCTACCGGGATATTTATGGAACTACCTATAGGTGTTGAGGCACAAGTAAGGCCACGTAGTGGACTAGCTGCCAAAAAAGGAGTCACAGTACTCAACGCTCCAGGAACCATAGATGCAGATTATAGAGGAGAAGTAGGAGTAATTCTTGTGAATCTATCTAATGAACCGTTTACAATTGAAAACGGTGAACGCATTGCACAGATGGTCATTGCAAAGCATGAGCAAGGACAATGGGAAGAAGTTACAGAACTTTCAACCACAGATCGTGGTGAAGGCGGTTTTGGGAGTACAGGGGTAAAATAGATAACCATGAAGAAACTTATAACTTTATTTATAATATTAATATCATTTAGTCTCAATGCACAGTCTACTCCTGAGCAAATGATTGAGGATTTTTTTAGTGACTATCAGTCTAAAGGAGTTGTTCAAGCCATTGATAATATTTACGGAAGTAATCCTTGGGTAAATAGTCAAACTGATGCAATAATTAACTTAAAGAATAAAATGAGTGACCTCACCGAAGAATACATTGGTAAACTGCACGGTCGAGATTTAATAACTAAGAAAGAATTTTCGGGTAAATATGTGATTTATACATATTTAGTAAGATATGATAGGCAACCTGTAAGATTCACTTTTGAGTTTTACAAGCCTAGTAATGAATGGCGCATACATTCATTTAAATATAATGGGGATGAATTTGAGGCAGAACTTGAAGAATTAACCAGATTGTACAATTTAGACTTAGAGAACAAAAACTAAGAATTCCATGTAAATGGATTAAGTAAAGATTTATAAAAGATGAAAATAATAGTACCAATGGCCGGACTCGGCTCAAGATTAAGACCACATAGTTTAACAATACCTAAACCACTAATTCCTGTAGCTGGAGCTCCTATTGTGCATCGTTTAGTGCGTGATATTGCCAAAATTTTAAAGCAACCAGTAGACGAGATTGCATTTATACTTGGTGATCCTACATTTTTTGGAGATGCTGTGATTGCACAACTTGAGGAACTTGCGCAGAGTCTTGGAGCAAAGGCGTCTATTTATCGTCAGGGAGCGCCATTAGGAACTGGTCACGCAATCATGAGTGCAGAGCCTTCTTTAAGTGGTGCTGCGGTAATCGCATATGCAGATGCACTAATACGTGCAGATCTGGAGCTAGATCCAGAGGCAGATAGTGTTATATGGACTAAGAAAGTGCCTAACCCGGAGGCTTACGGAGTCGTAAAACTCAACGATAAAGAAGAAATTGTAGAGCTTGTAGAAAAGCCAGAAACATTTGTCTCTGATCAAGCCGTTATAGGAATATATTATTTTAAAGATGTAGCCGTTCTTAAAGAGAAGCTTCAAGAAGTGTTAGATGAAAATCTAATGAATGGAGGTGAATACCAGATCAACGATGGTATTAAGAAAATGATGGCCGAAGGACGTATTTTCAAAACAGGAACTGTTACAGAGTGGATGGATTGTGGTAATAAAGAAGTAGCTATAGATACTAATTCTAAGATGTTACAGTTCTTACACGATGAAAAAGAGGAGCAACTAATTGCAGATTCTGTGGTAAATGAGAACTCAACGATTATTGAGCCTTGTTTCATTGGCGAAAATGTAGTTCTTAAAAACTGTACCATAGGTCCAGGCGTTGCCATAGGAGCTGGCACAACTATTGAAGACAGTACCATAAGCCATAGCTTAATCCAGAAAGATAGTGTAATCAAAAATGCACAGTGGACAGAAGCGATGATTGGTAATAAAGTACAGTATAACGGAGAGCATACTCGTGTAAGTCTTGGAGATTACACAGTGATGAAATAATATAAAGTGATGAACAAGGGAATTTACATACTCATACTGACGGTGCTTTTTACGCTTTCGCGAAAGCGTACTTATGCACAGCAACCGCAAGAGGTAACACCTTTTGCAGATGAGAATGTAGATGACTTAGGTGATGTGTCAGATGCTTTTCAAACTGCTTTTTTTGAAGCTCTTAAGCAAAAGGGGATTGAAAATTATGAACGCGCCATCACATCATTAAATAAGTGCATCGCTGTAGAACCTGAGCTTGCCATATTATATTTTGAGAGAGGTAAAAACGAAGTGTTTCTCAAAAACTATGATGAGGCTGCATCAGATTTTAATACATACTTAGGTATCAAACCTAATGATGTAGATGTTTTAGAGGCATTATACGAAGTTCACTTCCAGCAGCAAGATTATGAAGCTGCAGCTACCACGGTAAAAAAGCTTATCGAGTTTGATGTGCAGTACAAGGAAGATCTTGCACGCATTTATACAAGCACAAAGCGATACGAAGAAGCACTTGACCTCATTGAAGAGCTGGATGATGAGATAGGGAGTGACATATACCGAGATCGATTAAAGAGTAAATTATATGTGCTTTCTGGTAATACAAATAGACAGGTAAAGGAGATAGAAAAGAATATTGCTTCAAACCCAAAGAGCGAAGCAGAGTATCTCAAACTTATATTATTGTACAGTGAGCAAGGCGACACGCAAAAGGCATACGAAACTGCACTTGAGCTACAAAAAGTAAATCCATATGCAGACGAAGTTCACCTAGCTTTATACAAGTTTAACCTTAATGACGGGAAGATAGACGAAGCAATCGCCTCTATGCAAAAGGTGCTTGAAAGTACGCGTATGAGTCCACCAGCAAAACACCGAGTGCTTAATGACTTTGTACTCTTTGTAAATAGAAACCCAAAGTACGAGCCGGAGCTAGAGCGAGCCATTGCAATTTTTGACACCCAAGTAGCAGATGCAAATATTTACCAAGAGCTGGCTACTTATTACATTCAAAAAGGAAATAAGGCGAAGGCATTGCCATACCTTATTAAAGCGTTAGATAGTGAGCCAGAAAATCTCGAACTGATAAAAAACACAAGTTTATTATTACTAGACGCAGGTGATTTTGAAAAAGTAGAAGATGTAGTGGCAGATGGTCTTGATTTATATCCATCGCAGCCATTACTGTATCTTACTTATGGCGTAGCATTAAATAAACAAGGTAAGTTCAAAGCTGCTATTGATCAGCTGGAACTTGGTGTAGATTATATTATTGAAGATTTGATCATGGAGATGGACTTTTACAAACAGCTGGGAGATGCACACATGGGTGATGGTGATGCTGCAAAAGCAGCCCGTTATTACAGCAAGGTAAAAGAACTTAAATCACAAGGAAATTAATGAAGAAGCTAGGCTACATATTATTAGTAATAGTGCTCGCAAGTTGCGGTGGTGCAAAGAAAGTTACTACCACAGAGACAGTAGAAGATATTTCTTCTAAGCGTCTTGTAAAGGAATATTATAATAATGCGATAGATTTCACAACTTTTGACGCTCGTACAAAAATCAAGTACAGAGATAAAAAAGGTACAAAGCCTACAGTTACTCTTACTATCCGTATTGAAAAGGATAAACAAATCTGGATGAATGCATCCTTGATAGGCTTTTCTGGTGCTCGTGCTTTAATAACTCCACAGAAGGTGCAGTTTTATGATAAGCTCAACAATCAATACTTTGATGGTGACTTTACATTTTTAAGTCAGTATCTAGGTGTAGAAATAGACTTTTTCCAACTACAGCGGTTACTTACAGGACAAACTGTGTATGACTTGAGAGAAGGGAAGTATAGTTTTAAAGAAACTCAAAATGGCTACGAGGTCACCCCAAGAAAGCAACTTGATAAAGTCAATCTATTTTTTGGCATTAATACTCAAAACTTTGTTACTCAAGAGCAGCGTATTGAGCAAATGGATAATGGAGGATCGCTTGATATTGCTTATGGCGATTATAAAGAAGTAGGAACCAAGATATTTCCATTCTTATTAGACATCCTTGCAGATGACGGTAAGAACCAGTCTCAAGTACAAATAGAGTATCGTGATATAGATTTAAACGGAGAAGTACGCATGCCATTTTCTATTCCTTCTGGATACCAAGAAATCAAGCTCAATGCAAAAAGGTAAGTTCGCATTCATCTTTATTGTAATCTGTTTCTTGACGTTATTGATGTCACAGGCAGCTCTTGGGCAATCTGCAAAGCAAAGACAGTTAGAACAGCGCAGAGAGGCTCTTAAAAAGGAAATGCAGCAGTTGCAACGCTTGCGCGAAACAAATAAAAAGAAAGAGGTTTCTATCCTCACACAAGTAGAAGATCTTGATACAAAAATTAGACTGCGTTCAGATCTTATAAAAGTTACTAATAGTCAGGCTAATTTACTTACTCGAGAGATTAATGAAAACCTCGAGAAAATGGAAAACTTACGTAAGGAACTTGCCATTCTCAAGGAGGATTATAGTGATATGATTCGTAAGTCTTATAAGAGCAAGAGTGGTCAAAGTAAGATTATGTTTCTCTTATCTAGTGAGAGTTTTAAGCAAGCATATAAGCGTACGCAATACATGAAGCAGTATGCAAATTACCGTAAGAAGCAAGGCTTGCAGATTAAGGAGCGCACCACGCTCATTCAAGAAACAAACAAGAAGCTAGTTAAACAAAAAGATGATAAGGAAGCACTTATTGCAGAAAATAGAATTGCTAGAAGAGAGCTTGATAAAGAGAAAGAACGTCAAGACGAACTAGTAAAAGAGATTCGTAAAAAATCAAGTAGCTACATTGCCCAGATTAAAACAAAACAACAAGAGGCAGACCGTATAGACAGACAAATAGATAAACTCATTGCAGATGCTATTGCAGCGAGCAATAAAAAAGCCGGAAAGTCGGCTAGCAGTAAGACATTTGCTATGACTCCTGCAGAGGTTGCGCTTGCTAAAGAATTTTCTGGAAATAAAGGTAGATTAATATGGCCAGTAGTGCGAGGTAGAGTGACGCGTCGCTTTGGTAAATCTGCACACCCTACGCTTCCTGGAATTACACTTACTAATAGCGGTGTAGATATCGAGACAGATCCAGATGCAGCAGTGAGAGCTGTGTTTGCAGGAGAGGTTACTCAGATACAAGATATGCAAGGAGGTACTATTACAGTTTTTATACGTCATGGAGATTACCTCACTGTCTATACAAATCTCAAGAGCATTAAGGTGAAACAAGGAGATAAAATTTCTTTTAAACAGGAGATTGGTCAAGTGACACGCAACGCTTTTAGTGGGAAGAGTATTCTTAAATTCTCGGTGCGTAAAAATACGTCAAAGCTCAACCCAGCAGATTGGGTACTTAATATGTAATATTCTTTTCATGCTTTCGCGAAAGCGTACTGGAAATCCTACATCTGAGTAACTTTAGCACAACCATAACACTTTTTAATATTCTCTTATAATTAGAAGGCTCTCATTATAAGTAATTTAGTGGTGAACCTAAAAAGAAAAGATTATGAACAGCACAGAACTAGAAGGAAAGTGGAATCAAGTAAAAGGAGATTTCAAACAGAAATACGGAAAGCACTTTGACGACGACGAGACATTTGCAGATGGAAAATTTGATGAAGTTGTAGGTCGCATCCAAGAAAAGACTGGAAAAACCAAAGAAGCTATTAAAGAAGAAGTAGAAAAGTGGTAATAACCACAAGCATAAAAAAAGCCTCCAATTGGAGGCTTTTTTTGTGTTATATAAATAAAGCTTTAAGCTCTGTTGCGTCTTCTGGTTTCATTTTACCAGCGAGCACAAGTGATAGTTGCTTACGTCGCAGTGCGGCGTCATATCGTTTCTTCTCAAGATCAGACTCTGGAGTTACCTGTGGTACTAGAACTGGGATTCCTTGCTCATCTACGGCAACAAAGGTATAGATTGCTTCATTAGCCTGCGATTTTAAGCCGCTCTCACGGTCTTCTATCCACACGTCAATCACAATCTCCATAGAGGTTCTAAAAGCGCGAGAAATCTTTGCTTCTACAGTTACTACACTTCCTAGAGGAACCATGCGGTTAAAGGCTACGTGGTTTACAGATGCAGTTACTACAATACGACGAGAGTGTCGCCTTGCAGCAATACTTGCAGCTCTATCCATACGAGCGAGTAACTCACCTCCAAAGAGATTACCCAAAGGGTTAGTCTCACTAGGTAGTACTAAATCTGTTAGTGTTGTTTTTGAATCAGTAGGCGTACGTGCTTGCATTACATTTCAATTTTGGCGCAAAGGTACGTCAAACTCGAAAGCTGAAAAATGAAAATCTAATAAAGGATTATTCCATTTCTTGTACAAGAAGCCACGCTTCCTTATTATCTGTACTGCGTATAGACTTTAATGCGGCAAGAGCCTCTTGAGAGTCTGTATAGCTTCCATACACTACTTGATGAAGGCCATATTTATTAGTTCCTATCTTGCGAGCTTTAAAACCTTGCTCTGTAAGTTGGTCCACACGTGTTTGTGCATTTTCTTCCATACGGAAAGCTCCTGCAACAATGTGATAGCTTCCTCCAGGCTTAGTAAGTGATAGCTTAATCGCCGGTAGCGGATTAGGTATCTCAAAAGTAGCTTCTTGAATTTTATCTTCTAGTTGCTTTTCTGCCTCTTGATGAGAAACATAGTTATGCTGCTCTACATCTTTTACATAGTTAAATCCTACAGCGCCTATAAGGCCAAAAGCTATTACAGCTGCAGCTGCATACTTCATCCACGAGCTCGCTGCCTTGCGTTCTGGAGTAAAAGCAATAGGGGTCGTGCTTTCTAGAGCAGTAACTTCTTCTTTGTATACTTCTCTTAAAATCTCTGGAGAGGTAAATGAAGAAAGACCAAAAGAATCTGTAAGATAATTAAGGTGGTATGATGGCTCAAATTGTAACCTGCTTTCTGTGTCTAGAGAAAGTGTACCTATGTTTGATAGTGTCTGTGCTTCTCCCTTGTGAAGACTGTCAAAAAGAAAACGCACGTACGTTTTAATACGAGTACTCGCTTCCTCATGAGGGATCATTTCAGTTTTAGAAATATAATTTGCTAGCAATCCATCACTATCTGTAAGTTGCGCGTTAAAAGAAAGCTTCTTTTTTGGCGGGTAGAAGGCATGGGTTGTTGAGTGAATCTGTGCACTCTGGATTTGAGTCAAAAACGCCCCAAAACCAGGTAATATCACACATTCATATCTATATAATAAATCGCTTATGTACTGATCTAACTGCATAATTCAAAATTAATCAAAATGCACAACCCTCCAAGATTTAGTGATTTATTTTATTAACAGATATAATAGTTGTTACTTAGACGTCTTAAAATCAACAGTTAATGTCCGAAAAAGAATTACTTTCCTTGCTTACATTACAGCATACTCCTAATTTAGGTGATGGGACCATCAAGAAATTAATACAACAATTTGGGAGTGCAGAGGAGGTACTAAAACAGCCTAAAACCACGCTTCTCAAAATAGATGGAATAGGAAATCATAAACTTAGTGCATTTGGTGAGGAGAAGTATTACGCTTTCGCGAAAGAAGAACTTTCCTTCGTACAGTCTAATGATATTAAGGCAACTACCTACACAGATCCAGACTATCCACAACGGTTGAAATATTGTATAGATGGACCAGTTGTGCTCTTTTCTCGAGGAAACATTAACTGGAATAATCCGCGAATTATTAGTATTGTGGGCACTCGTAAGATCACTACTTATGGTGAGCATTTCTTAAAAAAATTCATCAAAGAGATAGCTCCGCTCAATCCGCTTATTATTTCGGGATTTGCTTATGGAGTAGATATTACAGCACACAAAGCGTGTATTGACCACGGTTTACAAAACATAGGTGTACTTGCTCATGGTCTCAACCAAGTATATCCAAAAGTGCATAGTAAGTACATGAGTGGAGTAGAGGAGAATGGGGGTTTTGTTACAGATTTCTGGAGTCGTAGTAGTTTTGTGCATACTAATTTCTTGCAACGCAACCGTATTATAGCAGGCCTTTCTGAAGCTACTATTGTGATTGAATCTGCAGAGAAAGGAGGATCCCTTGTAACTGCAGATTTTGCAAATGGCTATAATCGCGATGTATTTGCAGTACCCGGACGTGCAGATGATAAGCAAAGTTTAGGATGCAATAATCTCATCAAGCAGCAACGGGCAAATCTCATGACAGGCGCAGCCGACCTTGTGTATATTCTCAACTGGAAACTAGAAGAAAAGCAGCAGCCAGCCGTTCAAAAGCAACTTTTTGTAGAACTCACAGAAGAAGAAAAGGTAGTGTGGCGATTCCTTAACGAGAATGGAAAGGAGCTTATGGACATTATTGCTCTCAACTGCAAGCTACCCACTTTTAAGATCGCGAGTATATTGTTACAAATGGAACTCAAAGGAGTGGTAAGACCATTGCCAGGAAAGTTATTTGAGTTGACGTAAGCCAATTAGACTAAAATTAAATTATTAGAATCGTGTGAACCTCTAGCGTTTTATAGTTGATTAAATAGAGCAGATAATCTTGTATAAATGATAAACTGAAGTACATGGCGGATTAAATTTTAGGTTCTTGGATGTTGCACTATGTAATAAATGAATAATTTATAGATGTCATTATGTGCTGTTATGAATATCTTAATTATAAATATTAATCCCAACCCTTGAATTAATAAATATTTAGTTTTACTACTTTCCACAATTATTTACATAAACCAAACAAAAAAAAGTAACTTAGCTTCACACACATTTTTTAACAATCATATATTTATTTTTAATGAAAATTTTTTTTATTTAGTCGCTTTGGTAGGAATCTTATTGTCTTGCTCAAGTGAAGATGATCAAGGTGAAACTTCAAACTCTGGATTAACAAACCTCGAAATATCAGTAACTAACAAAACTACTACGAGTGTAGTTTTAAGTACAACATCTGATGGCGGCTCTAATGTGACTACGGAAATTAATTACGCGTTATCAGGTACTGGTAACTATCAACAAACTTCATCAAATACCATCGAAGGATTAGAAAAAGGGACTAAGTATGATATGTTTTTTAAACGCTTTAGTAATGGTCAAGAGTTTGTAAGTCCAACGATTTCTGTAACGACCTTGGGCTTTAATTTAGAGGCTGGAACTACCTTTTTAGCCACAGATGTTGAAGTAAATCATCTTTATAATTTAATTGCTTCAAATGGTGCCGAATTTGGAGAATTTGCCCAACCTATTAATGGTTATATAATAATTGAAAATGATAGTGTTCCTTTACTAAATGTAACCACTACACCTTTAACAATTGATTTTGAAGTAGGTAAAAATGTTAGAAGTATATTACCAACGACTACAGATGAGAATTATGTTTATGATTACCCGTTTGAAATAGGTCTGTTTACCAAAGAAGCTTATACGCGTATCACTACAAACTCTCAAACTAATACACGAGGAAGAGTTAGGAGTGCTTTTAGCTTAAACAATCACGTTCCGTTTATTAGTAGTAGTGTCCTTACGGATATAAACACGTGTATAAATTTAAATGGAACTATAGGTTTATTGCAACCTAGGGGTAATTTTTGGTTAAGGGATCAAGGTGTATCCAGTATTAGTGATTTTAATAAAATGGATTTTTATAATGTAAAAGTTACAAATATTAATGATCCTAGTATCACAAGAACTTTTGTAAATGAGGAAGGCGTTACAGTGGTTGACATTAATCTTAATTGTGCTGCAGAAGGAGTAGCAACAGCAAGAGAGGCTGTTAGTGGCCGTCAAGGTTTTCACGATGCAAATATTCTGTCAGTTAGGCTAAATCGAAACTTCTTTATTGATGGAGATTATACTCTCCAATTTATTGCAGAAGATGATAATGTATCTTATTTTTCAAATGAGTTCTTAGTCACTTTGGAATAATGATAGAGGATAAAGGATAGTTATTTATATTTAGATAAAGACAATATAATATTGCCATTTATTGAAAATCTTTCTTTAAAAAGAGCGTCTTCTATTGTATGTTTTAATTAAAATAATCAAGATTATTGATACAATTCCTTGGTGAAATTTTTCGCCAAGGAAAATTTAGGAAATATAGTATACAGTAAATAGTCTGTATGAGCTATAAGTCACAGGTCTCCTAATTAATAATATTTTCGCGAAAGCGAAATTAAAGCATAATAAACTAATAGTTAGATGTTTATATTTTTGGCACGCCATTTGAATACTGTTAAGGGAATCAAAAAACAAACAGTATGAAAACGATCAAAAAATTATTTGCAGTAGCGCTTATCGCAGCTCTATTTACTTCTTGTTATACAGAAGAGATCGTAGTAGTAGATCCTTATGTTGAAGTAGATAATGGACCTTCACTTAATCAAGTGTTGAGTCAGTATGAAATATTTTATGTAGATATCGATGCCTCTTCTGGTAATCTTACCGTACCATTTTTACAAAAGGCATTTACAGTATCCTTTAGAAACGGAACCATCTTTGCAAACAACAACTTATCTGGTCTAGGTCAGAATGGTGGAGGATTTGGTATTGATGTGGGAGCTTATGACACTTTTGGGTATGAGCTAGATGCTTATCATGATCTAGATGGAGATTATTCTTTTGACGTGCGTGTATTATCTGGTAATGAGATAGAGTTATTTCACCCATCAACTGGAGCAGTATATATCCTTGTAGGATACCAACGTAGCACTTTTGACTATGACTTGGTTTTTTATAATAACATCCACTACTTCTTGCAAGAATTTGAAGCTTGGGAAAAAATATATACGAGTGAGGAAGGAGAAATAAATCCTTTTGATAATGAGAATTTCTTACAGTTTTTACCTGCGGGACAGTCTGGAAACTTTAGAAGCTCTGAAGATGGTAATGGAACGTCTGTAAATAATATCTTTTGGGATTATGATGGTATCTACGATGTAAATGATGTGCCTGGAGATTTCTACTTAAAGACTTTAACATTAGATTATAATTTTCCAGACAATGAGTTCTTTGACCTTACCGTTATTGATGATGAAACGATAGAGCTGTTTCAAGTAAACACGGGAACTACTTACCAGTTTAGAGGTAGAGGGTATATCCAGTTTAGAACAGCAACAGATGGAAAGAGTAAAAATGCGCCAAAACTTCGTAAGAAAACGGCAGACATTAAAGCAGAAATAAAAGCGCTTACAGAAAAGAAAGCAGCAGCGCTTAAAAAGTAACGATCACTGCACTAACCACAGCAGTGTGATTCAAGAATTTTTGGTTGGTTATTTAGTTGGAGAATCCTTACCTAAGTGTTACTTAGTGTGGGGATTCTCTTTTTTTGGGAAGTGGCTCATGTGAATGAGATTTTACAAAAACATAGATGATCTGCTTAAATGTTAGGTAAGGGTTAATATACATTGAGATTTACTAAAGTCATCATAACAATGTATTGATAACTCTAGGTTTTTTGTAAATTGACTACACAATAAAAACACTAACTAAATATTATAATTATGGGATTATTTTCATTTATTAAAAATGCAGGAGCAAAAGTTTTTGGAATAGGAAAAACAGATGCTGAAGAAGCAGCCGAAAAAGCGGCAGTAGCCGAAGAAAAAATTGCAATGTCTAATGCTAAAGCAGCAAGTAACATGGCAGAAACAATTAATGACTTAGGTCTTGATGTTGACAACCTTGATATCTCAATAGATGGAGATGTTGCTGTAGTTACTGGAAGTGCAAACGATCAAGCAACTAAAGAAAAGGTAATACTTGTAGTAGGAAACTCTACTGGTATTGCAACGGTAGATGATAGACTAACTGTAGAAAATCCAGAGCCAGAAGCTCGTTTTTATACAGTAGAAAAAGGAGATTCTTTAAGCAAAATCTCAAAAGCGATGTACGGAGACCCAATGAAGTACCCACAAATCTTTGAAGCAAACAAGCCT
This sequence comes from Dokdonia sp. Dokd-P16, assembly GCF_003095655.1. Lineage (NCBI taxonomy): Bacteria > Pseudomonadati > Bacteroidota > Flavobacteriia > Flavobacteriales > Flavobacteriaceae > Dokdonia > Dokdonia sp. Dokd-P16. Next base: position 1,274,391 of record NZ_CP029151.1, on the reverse strand, counting down.
ATGCTTAAGGATGTAGATAAGATTTACCCAGGTCAAGTATTACGTATTCCTCACTTAGAGAAATAAAAGTAAGCGCTCAAGCGCGATTATAGACTAATTAAAAGAACAAGCATGAAAGACGATAAGTCTGGAATGTTTGTTCTTTTTTTATGTGTAGTATTTAAGCTAGCTGACTAAAAACCTCCAAAACTTCTTTAGAAAGGTTTACTAAGAAAAATAGCCAGAAAATAACTGCTATAATTACAAAAATGCGAACCTTAGCTAGCTTAGGGCTTTGAGGTTCCTTTCTAGCTTTAAAATATTTGATGATAGTAAGTATACTGGATGCAATAAATAAAGCAACCGTAAACCCTAAGAGAAAATCAGGTAAATCATTATCTAAAGCTTTTACGCGTTTTAAAGCGAGATGGACAAGAAAAGAAACCACCATCAAAACGCCGTAATAACTAGCTTCTTTACTATTTTGATGTGTCAAATCCCGTCTAGGCATACACTTATGACCTATTTGTAAAAGTTCATTTGATCTATGTAAGTATGCACCTCAGGTGGTAATAAAGGTCTTATATTTTTACCATCCTTAATAGCCTTACGAATCATCGTAGAAGAAATTTCCATGATAGGAGCATCTACTTTGTGAATCTTTGAGTGGTTGTCAAACTGTGTTTCAACCGTGCCTTCAGAGATTCTAGGATATACGTAAATGTCGTGACGCTCAAGAATCACCTCGTAGTTTTTCCATTTATGAAGACTTTTAAGATTGTCTTCTCCCATGATTAAGCAAAACTCGTGCTGAGGATACTTTTCTTCCAGATGAGCTAGTGTGTATACCGTATAGTTAGGTTGCGGTAAATTGAACTCAATATTGCTTGGCTCTATTTTATCATAGGTTTCAAGAGCTTCTAGAACCATCTGATAACGGTGATTGTTATCTAGTAAGCTACTCTTTTTCTTAAACGGATTGTGTGGCGTGATGACCATCCAGATTTTATCTAGGTCGCTATACTCTGCCATGTGATTTGCAATCGCAAGATGCCCTATGTGAATAGGATTAAATGTTCCGAAGTAGAGACCTATTTTCAATGGAGTAGTATTTAAGAATTATTTCTTGCTTAGAGGATTTGCATCAAAGGTGATACCGTCCCATCCGTACTGCATGAAGTTTCTAATGTTTTGATGATCTGTGCCGTTTGGGTTGCTCAAAACATCTTCTCTGTAATATGCGCCAAAACACTGTAGTGTGTCACTTTTATTCAATCCTTGATCTTTTGCAAAACCAAATAACTTGCAAGAGCCATTGTTCTCACCGCTTTCGTTACGGATGTCTCCATTTGTAAAGGAGCTAGGCGTAAAAGTATATAGTGACTCTATAATCGCCATGGTATCTGTAAACTCAATCTCGCTTGGTATAGTAGCAAGTTTGGTTTTAAAATCTTGTAATGTCATCTCTATGTTATTTTACAAAATCAGTAACAAGTGTTACCGCTTCTTTAAGAGCTTTATCTAGATTATCGTTTAGAATAATATGATCAAACTGTGGTGCTGTAGCGAGCTCTACAGAAGCTTTTGCGATACGCATGTTAATCTTATCTTCACTCTCTGTGCTACGCTTCTTGAGGCGTATTTTAAGTTCGTCTACACTAGGTGGTTTTACAAACACAGCAAGTGTTTTATCTGGAAATTTCTTTTTGATACGTAAACCTCCCACAACGTCAATATCAAAAATCACATGTTTACCCATGGCCCAGATACGTTGTACCTCGCTCCACAATGTTCCATAAAAGTTATCACGGTATACTTCTTCCCATTCTAAAAAGTCGTCTGCCTTGATGTGATTTTTAAATTCTTTGAGATCTATAAAATAATAGTCCTTCCCATTTTTCTCTTCTCCACGAGACTCTCGACTCGTTGCAGAAATACTAAACTCAAGGTTTAATTCTTCTTGTGCTAGAAGGTGTCTTACTATCGTTGTTTTTCCACTTCCTGAAGGTGCCGAAAATACGATGAGCTTTCCCTGATGATCACTACTATTATCTTCTGGTTGCTTTGCCATTAGAGTACATTTAAAACTTGCTCCTTTATTTTTTCTAGTTCGTCCTTCATTTGCACTACCAGCTGCTGCATAGGTGCATAGTTAGACTTAGATCCCACTGTATTAATCTCACGACCTATTTCTTGACCTATAAAGCCAAGTTTCTTACCGTTAGAATCATCAGACTCTAGTGCTTCTGTAAAGTAATCTAGGTGATTCTTTAAGCGAACTTTTTCCTCAGTAATGTCATATTTCTCTAGGTAGTAAATAAGCTCTTGCTCAAAGCGATTCTCATCTACATTTACTTTAAGATCAGAAACAGCTTTCTCAAGCCTTACTTTTACATCACTTAGTCTATCTACATCAAGTACAATTACCTCTTCCAGCAAGCGCTGTAGGTTTGCAATACGTAGTTCAAACTCTGCTTTAAGAGAGTTTCCTTCGTCTAGACGGTATTTATTTATTTCTTTAAGTGCTTCCTCTAGATTTGATACAATCGATGTGTACTCATTTTCATCTAGCTCTTCACGTTCTGTTTTTAAAGCATCAGGAAGGCGCATTGCCATTTTAAGAAGTTCTGTCTCGCTAGGGTTACCACTCACTGCATCAGAGAGCTGAGCCATATAAGCGTTTACCACCGTTCCATTAATAACTGTATTGGTATTTTCTCCAGTACTTTCTACATAAAGACCTACATCAATCTTACCGCGCTCGAGTGCTTTTGCAACCATATTGCGCAGGGCAAGTTCTTTCTCACGATAGGTAGAAGGTATACGAGCATTGAGATCTAGATTTTTGCTGTTAAGCGATTTGATCTCTATTGTAATTTTTTTTCCAGGAAGTTGTAGTACACTTTTCCCAAAACCTGTCATCGATTTTATCATTCGGCAAAGATAAAGGTTCAATTATTAATTATGAATGGGGTTTGTACGCTTTCGCGAAAGCTTAGTTGTATTCCTATAATCTTGTAATTAAGAGTATTTAAGTCGTGCTTACATACAATCATTCAAGATGCCTGGTGAATGCAATCAAATTTTCGCGAAAGCGAGACAATATTATTTTATTTTGTCAGTCATATATGAGCGCACTTGGTAATTTGCTAAAATCACGTAAGCGATGAGTGCGACATAACCGCCGTATGCTGCATAAGGGCTTTCAAGAAAGAACAGACAGCTGCAAATTGCAAAAAGCGCAATGGTGCCAATGCCATATTTTTGAGCCAAAAACGAGTATGCACTATTCCAAGTGGCTTGATCTCTCATCCACCATTCTGGAGATTTTGCTAAGAATGAGTTACCCATTGACGGTGGGAAGTAACGCGTATTTATATATAATGCCAGACTTATGAGTGCTGGTGCCAGTGTGGTAAGTATTGTAGGGAAGTCCATTAATCTAATTTACGTAACCAAATATTTCTATACCCTACACCACTCATATCTCCGTGATCTTGAAGTATGATTGGGCCATCTCCATGCGCATTGTTTTTAGGGAAACCTATGTACTCTGTGCTTCCTTGTAACTCATAGTGATCTTGAACAAGCACACCATTGAGTAATACTGTGAGCGTACCTGCTTTTATTCTTTTTCCTGTACTATCAAACTCTGGTGCGTGAAAAACAATATCATACGTATTCCACTCTCCAGTAGGTTTTGCAGCCATAACGTCTGGAGCTTTTTGCTTATAAATAGAGCCCACCATACCGTTTACATAGGTGTCATTATCATTGTTATTTAAGATTTGTACTTCATACAATCCTTGAAAAAACACACCACTATTACTTCTGTTTTGGTTAGTCTGTGTATTGTTTGGATCACTGCGCCATTCTAGGTGTAATTGTACACTCCCGAAGTTCTCCTTAGTTACAATATCTCCAGTCTTATCTTTTACGGTCATACTGCCGTCTTGGTTGATTGTCCACTTAGGAGCGCCGCCATCGTTTTTACTTTTCCAAGCGTTGAGGTTTGTGCCGTCAAACAGTACCACAGCATCACTAGGAATACCGGTTTGCCCGTTTATGGCAACCTTTGCGGGTTTGGGACCCCACACTTCTGTTTGTTCTGGTTTTGTAGGTTCGTCACCCACATTTCCTGAGCCGCAAGATGTAATGGTTAGTGCTGTTGCGATAATTACTAAATGGTATAATTTCATAATCTATAATTCTTTTATTGTAATGTTGCGGTACCAGACTTTGTCACCGTGATCTTGGAGACCTATGTGACCTTCTTGATATTTACCAAAGCCTTTCCAGTCTGCAAACTTAGTCTTTGCAACCATAGCATCCCACTCTTCACCGTTTACCGGGAAAGTGTATGCCTCTTTGCCATTGAGGCTTACTTTACCTAGATTGCTATCGTGATTGATAGAAAGTGTTACTTGGTTCCACTCACCTGCGGGATTAATCATACCATCTGCGGGTTTTATCATATCATAAAGTGACCCTGCTTTGTGTGTGCCGTTTGCCACTTTTGCATCTGGGTGACGTTCGTCATCTAGCACTTGTATCTCTGGGCCAGTTTCATAAGCTTCTTTAAATTCTGGAGATTCTTTTACACTCCAAAAGATACCACTGTTACCACCTTCTGAAACTTTCCACTCGAGCTTGAGTTCAAAGTTTTTATAGGTGTTTTTTGTAATGATGTTTTTACCACCTTCTTCCCCAGGTGTAAAAGCCATTGCTCCATCTTCTATGGTCCAGTTGTCGTGCATACCGTCTGTACCATATCCTTTCCAGGCGTTGAGGTTAGAGCCGTCAAAAAGAACAACTTTATCACTAGGATCCGCAATTTTTTTGCCGCCTATAGAGAAGGTATTGCCTTCTCCGCTCCTAATGTCTACAACCGTAGTTTTTGTCTCGTTTTTACAAGCAAATGCTATTAAAGCTACTGCTGCGATATAGATTGTTCTTCTCATAATTGTGTTTTAAAGTCCAAGTATCTTCTTTAACTGCTCCTTATCAATATCCTCACCTGCAAAATCATCAAAGCGTTTTTGTGTTGCCTCAATAATGTGTGAAGCGATAAATGGTGCGCCTTCTCTAGCTCCTTGTTCAGGACTTTTTACACAACATTCCCATTCCATCACTGCCCAAACGTCACAGCCGTATTCTGTGAGTTTTGTAAAAATGGTTTTAAAGTCTATCTGTCCATCACCCGGAGAGCGGTAACGCCCAGCGCGATCTTGCCAGTCACTATAACCGCCAAAAGTACCACGCTTCCCATCTGGCTTAAACTCAGAATCCTTTACGTGAAAGGCCTTTATAAACTCGTGATAGTGATCTATATATGAGATATAATCGAGCTGCTGTAATACAAAGTGACTCGGGTCATATAAAATATTACAACGCTTGTGATTACCTGTAGCTTCTAGAAAACGTTCAAAAGTGACACCATCGTGTAGATCTTCACCAGGGTGAATCTCATAAGCCACATCTACACCACACTCATCATAAGTATTGAGTATAGGTAACCAGCGTTTGGCTAGTTCTTCAAACCCCATCTCAACAAGTCCTGCAGGACGTTGTGGCCAAGGGTGCATTGTATGCCAAAGCAGCGAACCACTAAACGTAGCACTCACATCAAGACCTAAATGCTTACTTGCGTGTGCAGCGCTTATTACTTGCTTACGAGCCCACTCAGTACGCTTCTTTGGGTTGTTTTTACAATCGTCTGGAGCAAAATTATCAAACATCAAGTCATAAGCAGGATGTACTGCAACCAGTTGCCCTTGTAGGTGTGTAGAGAGCTCAGTTATCTCAAGCCCATAGTCATTTACTTTACCCTTAAGCTCATCACAGTAGGTTTTACTCTCTCCCGCTGTGGTGAGGTCAATTAATCGGTTTTCCCAAGTTGGGATTTGTATTCCTTTATACCCAAGGTCTGCTGCCCATTTACACAATCCGTCGAGCGAATTAAATGGTGCTTTGTCATCCATAAACTGGGCGAGAAATACTGCGGGTCCTTTTATTGTTTTCATAATCCTCTCTAAATCTCTCCTAAGGAGAGACTATCTTTTTTATTCCCATGAACTACCTACACTTTGCATATATTTCAATTGGGATATGTTTATATACTTTTAGAACTTTACGCTTTCGCGAAAGCGTACTTATACTACTCTAAATCTACCCACACATTCCCATCACGATGAGATTGTACGGCTTTCTCTATAAAATTCATTCCTCGCACGCCATCTGTCATACCTGGAAATTCCCCTGAATTGTAGTCTTCTCCACGTATTGCCTTTGCAACGCCTTTATAGATATTACCCATCGCGTCAAAAATTCCTTCTGGATGTCCCGGAGGTAGTTTTGTGCCATCTAATGACAGCGGACTGTTATAAGCGTGACCTGGTTTAAGCACGCGCATAGGTTGTCCATCTTCTAGTAAATAAAGATAGTTAGGGTTTTCTTGCTCCCACTTGAGACCTGCTTTTGTACCATAAACAGCTACGGTAAAGTTGTTTTCTTCTCCCGTTGCTATTTGGCTTGAGCGTAACACGCCTTTTGTGTATTCATCTAGGCGCAGTAATACGGTACCGTCTATATCCATCTCATTATCTGCATATAGATGGTTGAGGTCTGCAAGTACAGATTTTATTTTCTTGCCAGTTACAAACTCTAGCATCTGGTAAGCGTGAACGCCTATATCACCCAGACAGCAAGAAATTCCAGATTTCTCGGGCATCAAACGCCAGGTGCTATTGCGTTGCTCCTTGTCGTGTATGAGGTTATTAATCCAGCCTTGATAATACTGAGCGTCTACCTTTTGTATCTCGCCTAGTTCTCCATTTGCTATCATTTCCCTCATTTGGCGTACCATAGGATAACCTGTATAGGTATGTGTAAGTCCAAAGACGTTACCATTCTTCTTTTGGATAGCCTCAAGCTCTAACGCCTCTGCGTGCGTCATTGTCATAGGCTTCTCACAAATCACGTTAAAGCCAGCCTCTAGAAGCTGCTTTGCCATCGGGAAGTGTAAGAAGTTAGGTGTAAGTATAGACACTACCTGCATACGCTGTTCTGCTGGGAGTGCTGTTTCCTTTTCTACAAGCTCCGTTAGATCTTTATAAATACGATCTGTCGGGATGCCTATTTGAGCAGCAAAGTCTTTGCTTACCTCAATATCTGGGTTAAATGAACCACCTACTAGTTGGTATGCATCAAACATACTTGCCGCCACGCGGTGTAACACACCTATTAAACTATCTCCGCCGCCACCTAAGACGCCCCATCTTATTTTATTGCTCATTGTGTTGTGTTTTTAATTTTTAATTATATCGAGTAAATATGCTTCTTCTTAGAAAAGTCCACCCTTCAGGGTTGGGGAAAGACTTTTTAAGTCTGAGCGACTACTCCGTATATTCTATTTTCTCACTCTTAAATAACAAGGCAAAAATCACAAATACAGCTGCTGCAAAAATTGCTGGGAATACCCATACTGAGTTCCAGTCGTGACCTTCACCTATAATATTTGCATCTGTAATTTTTCCTGCCACATAAAAACCTACAAGCATCCCTACACCGTAAGTGGCGAGTGTGATAAGTCCTTGAGCAGCACTTTTGATTTTTGGCCCAGCTTTGCTGTCTGTGTAAATCTGTCCAGACACAAAGAAAAAGTCATAGCAAATACCGTGTAAAACAATACCTGTAATTATCATAAAGAAAAGGTCTCCCGTGTTACCATAAGCAAACAGTAGGTAGCGCAATGTCCAAGCGAGCATCCCTACAAGGATAGTTTTCTTAAACCCAAATTTCTTAAAGAAGAAAGGTAATAATAACATAAAAACTACCTCAGATACTTGACCTATAGAAGCAAGGGCTGTAGACTTTTCTACACCAGACTCCGTTAGGAACGGACTTAAATTTTGATAATAAAAAGCAAGTGGAATACAGATTAAAACAGATGATAAAAAGAACACTAAAAAGTTTCTATCCTTAAGTAAATCTAAAGCTTCAAGACCTAAAATATCTTTAATTGCAACTTTCTCTCCTTTTGCACTTGGTGGTGTTTTAGGAAGTGTAAAACTAAAAACTCCTAGTACTGCAGAAGCAATAGCAGTCATTACAAATGTATTTTTAAGTAAGCCTGCAGCGATAGACTCTTGAGAGTCCCATCCAAAGGCAAAACTTATTAATAGTCCCGCCACAATCCAACCGATGGTTCCCCATACACGAATGAATGGAAAGTCCTTTGATGGGTCTTTCATCTGGTTAAATGCAACCGAGTTTACTAGCGCCAGTGTAGGCATATAAGCAATCATATACCCTAAAACATATGGATAAAACACAGCCGAGTCTGTTGCTTGTGACATCAAATACATAAGTACAGCACCTATAATATGTAATACTCCCAGAATGCGCTCTGCATTAAAAAATCGATCTGCAATAAGACCTATAATAAATGGTGCTATAATAGCTCCCCAAGATTGTGTAGAAAAGGCTGCTGCAATTTCTCCTCCTTCGGCGCTTAGGTTATTACCCATAAAGGTACCTAAGGTTACAAACCAGCCTCCCCAGATAAAAAACTCGAGAAACATCATTAGGGATAATTGAAACTTAGTCGTTGATTTCATATTGCTTATTTAAGATTGTCTATTGATTTTTGAACTAGTGCTTTAGTCAGAGCGATACCTTCTTTTGGGTCTTCTAGTGGTCCTTCATATTCTGTACCCACATATCCTTCAAAACCACTATCGGCAACGATTTGCATTAATCGTTGATAGTCTAATTTTGTCTCATTACCATTTTCATCAAAGTTATATGACTTTGCAGACACTCCTTTTGCATACGGCATCATTTCTTCTATTCCTTTATAGGTATCATATTCTAAAACACAAGGCGCGCCCCAGCGTTCTCCACCTTCACGTTTTACACAAAAGTTTCCAAAATCTGGTAAGACACCTACTGTTTCCATATTAACCTCTTTCATCACAGCAACAAGCTTTTCTCCATCACTAGACCATCCTCCGTGGTTTTCTATAATTACGTTTACGCCTACTTCTTTACCGTAAGCTCCTAGTTCTTTAAGAGATGCTACAGATAGTGCGTGCCATTTTACAGGATCTAGCTCTCCAAAGAGATTTGCCCTTACCGAGTGTGCTCCCATAAGTTTTGCTGCATCCATCCATATTTTGTGATTTGCAATAGCTTCTTCTAGTTTTTTAGGATCTGGATCTGCTAGTTCACCAGCGTGATCAACCATAATAAGAACGTTATCCATTCCTGCAGCAGTTGCCTTATCATTAAGGTCGTTTGCAAGTTTCATTACACGTTCTTTATAATCTGTCCCTACTTCAGCAACAGATGGATATAGTTGTGTTACATATTCTACTCCGGTAAAACCAAGATCTTTGGCAATTTGCGGGAATTCCATCGGGTCCATAGTACCATCTTGAAACGGTTTATGAAGTGACCACTGAGCGAGGGAATGTTTGAAAGTTGGCATAGCTTTTTGTGGATTTTCAACTTCTGCTTTCGCGGAAGCGTTATCCACCTCTTTTTTTTGATCAGTTTTACAAGAAATGAGTGCAAAGGCGCATAAAAATGTTCCTAGAAGATATTTTTTCATAATATAATTTAATTGGAGGGTAGAACTATAACGTTTTCGCCCGTGAATTACTGTTAAATCTAGTGTTTGACTAAGGTAACCTTTTTCTCATATTAACAAAAAACAACTTAAAATTTATATATTTGGTAAACTACATCACAAATTTTTTTCATTAATACAATATATAGTGAACACAGCTAACGAAAACGAAATGTACGACGCAATCGTCGTAGGCTCAGGAATCTCCGGAGGATGGGCAGCAAAAGAGTTATGTGAGAATGGTATGAAAACGCTTGTTCTAGAGCGTGGTCGTATGGTTAATCACATTGAAGACTATCCTACTATGCATAAAGACCCTTGGGACTTTGAATTAAAGGGTAATAATAGTGTAGAAGTAGAGGCTCGTTATGAGAAACAGGCCCGTACGGGTTATGTGCATAAAGCAGAGAGTCGTCACTTTTTTGTAGATGATGTAGATCATCCTTATAATGAGACTAAGCGTTTTGACTGGATACGTGGATATCACGTGGGAGGTCGTTCTATTATGTGGGGACGCCAGAGTTATCGCTTATCTGATATTGATTTTGAAGCAAATAAAAAAGAAGGCATAGCCGTAGACTGGCCAGTGCGTTATAAAGATATTTCTCCTTGGTACGATAAGGTGGAAGAGTATATCTCTGTCTCTGGAGAAAATCTAGGTCTAGAGGTGTTACCTGATGGTAAATTCTCACCTCCAATGGAGTTGAACTGTGTAGAGGAAGTGCTTAAGAAAAACATGGCCGAAAATTATAAAGACGGTCGTTTACTTACTATAGGGCGTGTTGCTCACATTACAGGGTCAAAAACTTATGACGGGCGTTCTGCCTGCCAGTTTAGAAATCGCTGTATGAGAGGATGTCCTTTTGGAGGATACTTCTCAAGTAACTCATCTACATTACCAGCTGCAGAACGCACAGGGAATATGACGTTACGTCCATTTTCTATCGTTACAGAAGTGATGTATGATGATAAAACAGGAAAGGCAACAGGAGTAAAAGTTACCGATCAAGAGACTATGGAGAAGATGGAGTTTAAAGCAAAGACCGTTTTCCTTTGTGCATCTGCAATTGCATCTGCTAGTATCCTTATGAACTCTAAGAGTGAGCGTTTTCCTAACGGGATGGGTAATGACTCTGGAGAGCTAGGTCATAACTTAATGGATCACCACTTCAAGGCAGGAGCAACTGCAAAGTGGGATGGTGATAAAGACAAATATTACAAAGGACGTCGTCCTAATGGATTATACATTCCTCGTTTTAGAAATATAGGCGGAGTAACAGATCAGAAAACTTTTAAGCGTGGTTACGGTTATCAAGGTGGCGCAGGACGTGGTGATTACCAACCACAAATTGCCGAAGCAGGATATGGAGCAAAGCTTAAAGAAGAGATTCAAAAACCAGGAGGATGGACGATGAGTCTAATGGGCTTTGGAGAGTGTCTTCCTTACCATGAGAATAAGATGACGCTAGACTATAATGATCTAGATAAATGGGGACAACCTAAAGTAAACTTTGACGCAGAGTGGAAAGAAAATGAGTGGGAAATGCGTAAGGATATGATTGCAAGTGCAAAAGATATGCTTAAAAAGGCTGGATTTACAGATATCCAGACTATGGATGATCCTAGTGCTCCGGGTAACGGAATACATGAAATGGGTACGGCTCGTATGGGACGTGATCCTAAGACATCAGTTTGTAATGGTAATAATCAGTTACATGCTGTTCCTAATGTTTATGTAACAGACGGAGCTTTTATGACCTCTGCAAGTTGTGTAAACCCATCACTCACATACATGGCTTTTAGCGCGCGTGCTGCAAATCACGCTGCTGCTCAAATCAAAAAAGAAGCGTAAGATGAATAGAAGACAATTAATAAAGAACTTAGGATTAGGTGGAGTCGCACTTGTTGCAACACCTACTATATTGAGCCTTTTACAAAGTTGTAAAGCAGATGGACCGGTGTTTGAGCCTGTATTTTTAAGCAAGACTCAAGGTAAAGCATTGCGCCATATGGTAGATCTTATTATTCCTTCTGACGAGATGATCCCAGGAGCGGTAGATGTAGGTGTACACAAGTTTATAGATACTTACTGGAATCAAGCAGTAGATGCAGAAGGCAAAACGCAAATTCTAGCAGGATTTGATGCGCTTGCAAATAGATTGCAAGATGCATCTGGTAAAATATTTGATGATGCAGAAGCTGAGGATTATGATGCCCTATTGGCAAAGTATCTTACTTCGTCAAAAGAGCAAGAAGCTGTATTTCAGAAAAGCCTTGGTGAGTTTTATCAAGCCTATCAAAATGATAAAACAGTAAAGGTAGATCCAGATGCTGGAGCATTCAGTCTTTTAGGAAATATAAGAGGAATGACTATATGGGGATGGAAAGCTTCAGAAGAAATAGGAGAAAATGTACTCGCTTATGAGCCTATTCCAGGTAAACAAGTAGGTTGCTTGCCACTAGAGGAAGCAACAGGAGGAAAGACATATTCTCTATAAATTACACCAGATGTAATTAATAAATGGAATGCTATAAATGACAATGTTGCAAGAATTTTAATAAGTTATGGACAGAAGGAAATTTATACAAAAAGGAGCTCTCACGGGTTCCTTTTTAGGTTTAGGGAGTATTGGTGTAAATGCTATGGTTAAAGGGATAGGAGATGTTTCCGCTTTCGCGAAAGCAAAAAATGGAGCACACTCTTTTAATCTCAACTATGCACCACATGTAGGGATGTTTAAAGAGCTCGCTGGCGAAAATGGTATCGATCAGCTCAATTTTATGGCAGATCAAGGCTTCACGGCTTGTGAAGACAATGAGATGCGCAACCGTCCTGTTTCCGAACAAGAAGCGATGGCACTTGTCATGAAAGAACGCGGAATGACCATGGGAGTTTTTGTTGCTCACAAAATACACTGGACAAAACCAAATCTAGCCAGCGGAAAACAAGAATGGCGTGATGAGTTTCTGGCAGATATTAAAAGTTCTATAGAAGTTGCAAAGCGTGTAAATGCAAAATGGATGACCGTGGTGCCCGGTCATGTGGATATGCGTCAAGACATGGCATATCAAACGGCAAACGTGGTGGAGAGCCTTAGACAAGCTAGCGCATTACTAGAACCGCACGGTATTGTGATGGTGCTAGAGCCATTAAACTTTAGAAATCATCCCGGACTCTTTTTATCTAAGTCGCCACAAGCATATCAAATCTGCAAAGCAGTAGATAGTCCGTCATGTAAGATTCTATTTGATATTTACCATCAGCAAATTCAGGAAGGGAACTTGATCCCGAACATAGAACAGTGTTGGGACGAGATTGCGTATTTCCAGATAGGAGATAACCCAGGGCGCAATGAGCCTACTTCTGGAGAGATTAACTATAAAAATGTATTTAAATACATTCATAGTCGTGGTTTTAAAGGAGTTTTAGGAATGGAGCATGGCAACAGTATCAAGGGGAAAGATGGCGAGCAGCGTGTAATAGATGCGTATATGGAGAGTGATCTCTTCTTATAAATTATTTTTTGAAATAATACAATCAGAATCTCTTCGTTTGATAATGGAGTGTGTAGGATTTACTACTTTTACTCAAAACCCTAGCAGATGAGTTCATCCTTTGAGAAATACCAGAAAAGACGATTAATTACCTCCTATTTTTCGGTGGTGATTAGTATTGCTTTGGTGCTATTTCTATTGGGAATACTAGGATTACTAGTGCTTAATACCAAAAAAGTAGCCGACTATTTTAAGGAAACTATTGCAGTGGGTGTTTACTTTAAAGATGGAGCAAAAGATGTGGAGATGAAGCAGCTTGAGAAGTCTTTGTCGCTTGCAGAATACACGAAGTCCATACAATTTGTATCAAAAGAAGAAGCTGCCGAAGCGCATAGCGAGGCTTTAGGAGAAAACTTTGTAGATTACCTTGGGGAAAATCCATTACAAAATAGCATTGATTTATACCTTAATGCAGATTACGTATCTGCAGAAAAAGTATCAGAAATCGCAGCAGAAATTGCTTCTAAAAACTTTGTAGAGGAAGTGACGTATGACAAGCCGTTAATCTCACTCCTTAACGATAACATTAAGAAAATGAGCTTGTGGATTCTCATTATCTCAGGGATATTCACTTTTATAGCAGTGTTGCTTATTAATAGTTCTATACGATTATCCGTGTATGCTAAGCGATTTACCATAAAAACCATGCAGATGGTTGGAGCGACTAAAAAATTTATACGCAGGCCTTTCGTTTGGAAAAGTGTGCGTTTAGGGATTATAGGAGCGCTTATAGCTATAGCAGGTATGGCAGGAGTATTGTATTATGCAAACAAGACTTTCCCACAACTTACATTACTTGATGATCCACTACTATTAGGAGCACTTTTTGGAGGAGTATTTATGATGGGTATTGTGATTACTTGGTTTAGCACCTTTCTTGCAACACAACGTTTCTTAAATTTGCGCACAGACGAATTATACTACTAGCAGTATAAAAGTATTACTATGGGAGAACAAAAACGTAAAGAAGTCATTAAACAGGAAACCGAATTTATCTTTGGTAAGAAGAATTTTATCTGGATGCTTATTGGACTTGGCGTGATTGCCTTAGGCTTTATACTAATGTCTGGTGGTGGTAGTGACGACCCTAATGTTTTTAATCCTGAGATCTACTCATGGAGACGTATACGTCTAGCACCTGCTGTGATTCTCATAGGTTTTGGTATAGAAGTATATGCAATACTACTCAACCCTAATAAAGGGAAGTAACACTTGCCCCTTATAACGACAATCTTATCTTTGCGGTTATGGATAACTTAGACGCATTAATCCTTGGTGTCATTCAAGGACTCACAGAGTTTTTACCAGTTTCTTCTAGTGGTCATTTAGAACTAGGGAAGGCAATCCTAGGAGACACTTCTGTCCCAGAAGAAAGCTTGATGTTTACCGTTGTTGTGCATTTTGCCACGGCACTTTCTACGATCGTAGTTTTTAGAAAAGATATCATAGAAATTTTAAGCGGATTGTTTTCATTCAAGTGGAATGAAGAAACAAAGTTCTCTGCAAAAATCGTGTTATCAATGATTCCTGCAGTGATTGTAGGGCTCTTTTTTGAAGAACAGCTAGAAGCGCTTTTTGGAGGAAATATCATGCTCGTAGGCTGTATGCTTCTTGTAACTGCGGTGCTATTATACTTTGCAGATAGAGCAAAAGACACTCAAAAGAATGTTACTTTTTCAAATGCATTTATAATTGGTGTCTCTCAAGCAGTGGCAATGATTCCTGGTATTTCTCGTAGTGGAGCGACTATATCTACCTCTGTTTTATTAGGTAACGATAAGAGCAAAGCAGCGCGTTTTTCATTTTTAATGGTAATCCCACTTATTTTTGGGAAGATTGCAAAAGACCTTATGGATGGAGCACTTACCACGCAAACGGGTAACGTATCTGTGCTAGTAATAGGCTTTGTGGCTGCTTTTGTAGCAGGACTTGTAGCGTGTACGTGGATGATTAAATTGGTTAAGAAAAGTAAACTCTCTTGGTTTGCTATTTACTGTCTTATTGTAGGAGTAATTGCGATAGGATTTTCCATATATAATCAAGCTTAATGGTAGATATTACTGCACTTACAGATCAAGATTTTAGAGATGGGCAAGTACTCATTTTTGATAAACCCCTAGAATGGACCTCATTTCAGCTGGTTAATAAAGTGCGCTGGCTCATACGCAAGAACCGAAATATAAAAAAAATCAAAGTAGGTCATGCAGGTACGCTGGATCCATTGGCAACGGGTCTTATGATTATTTGTACAGGTAAATTTACAAAGCGTTTACATGAGTTCGTAGGTCAAGAAAAAGAATATACTGGTACTATTGTGTTAGGAGGTACAACGCCTAGTTATGATCTTGAGACAGAAGTAGATCAAACTTTTTCTACAGAGCATATTACTGATGAGGATATTTACGCTTTCGCGAAAGCGTACCAAGGAAACATCATGCAACGCCCACCAGTATTTTCTGCACTCAAAAAGGAGGGGAAACGCTTGTATGAATTTGCACGAGCAGGAGAAGAAGTAGATATTCCTAAACGTGAGATTAATATCTCATCTTTTGAAATCACTCGCATTGCCATGCCTGAAGTAGATTTTAAAGTGCGCTGTAGTAAAGGAACATATATTAGATCACTAGCATTTGACTTTGGCGAAGGACTCAAAAGTGGAGCGCACTTAAGTGCATTGAGAAGAACCAAAATAGGTGATTACAACGTAGATGATGCACAGTCTCTTGATGGATTTATAGCCGAAATTACAGCTGGTTCCACGGAGGAATAATTCGTGAAACGCTGTTATTAGGCGATTGACCTGTTTTTCTTTTATTATTTTAGTTCTTTATGAAGATTTCTCATTCTGATAAGGCTTTACTAATTACCGTTACGGGGGCAAGTTTACTTGTGCTCGTTTTTTTCTTTCTGGGAGTAAAACCATATCAAGGGGAAATAGAGGAGTTTATTGAGATTCCTGTAATTACTGAGGAGATAGCAGAGGAGCTTCAAGAGCAACAAGAAGATCAAGTTCAAGAGCGTCGCATTTCAAAAACCAACCAAGCCTACAATACCGCTCAACTTAGAAAGGAAAATAGAAGCTTTCAAGAGGAAGACGAAATTAGAAAAGCAATAGAAGCTCAACAGCAGAATAGTGTAGAGCAACTTAATGACGACAATGAGGCTAAGCTTAAGGCACTTCAAGAAGCTAGAGAAGGTATTCTAGAAGCAAAAAGAGAAGAGGTACAAGCGGCTATAGATGCCCGAGAAGCTGCACGTAATAAGAAAAAGAAAAGTGCTTATAGACAGAGTACGGTGTCATATGATCTAGTAGGTCGTACTGCCATCGCTCTTCCTAATCCTGTGTATACATGTGATGCTTACGGCAAGATAGTGGTGAATATTACCGTAAACGATAAAGGAACCATCATTGATAAGGATTATAATAAAAGTGCTTCTACAAGTTCAAACGGATGTCTCATAGATCAGGCAATGGAGTATTTAACAAGAGCTTACTTTGATAAAGGAAATAAAGCCACACAACTAGGGAGTGTGACTTTTGATTTTCAAGGATAGACGAGCTTACTTAAGTAGTTTAAGTAAATCCTGAGCTGTTCCTTGCCCTTTGTCTTTGTTATACCACACTTGTAAATCTTCTTTAAATTCTGGAGTTAACTTACCGTGAGCTTCTTTATAATCATTAACCATTTTTGTGGCCTCAGATGGACGTGGTCCCCAGTCTGCTATCACTTCATTAGTGTCGCTATTTACAGCGATTAGTCTCGGAATAGAACGCCCTCCATTATATAAAAACTGATCCATAAGATCAAGATTCTCATCTCTAAGAATAACTTTAAATGTAATCTTAGGGTTGAGGTCTGCAAACTTTTGCATCATAGGCATCGTTTGAGCAGCGTCACCACACCAGCTCTCCGTAAGTACTAGCCAAGTTACATCTCCTTTAAAATCTTTTATTTGCTGCTGCACATCATCAGAGAGCTTGAGTGTCTTGTCTAGACGTTTCATGCGCTTGTGATTAAGCATTGTATAGTTATGTAGCGCCTCTGTTACTTCTGGACCTGTATTAGTACCTTCTAGGGCGTGAGTCTCTGTAAGTACTCTATAATCTTGATATGAAATAGCCTGAGAGAGACCCTCTGCTATTAATTGTGTTGTTGTTTTTTCCATTGTTTCCATAGCTCATATGTCGTGAGCTCTGCTACAAACTTACTATCTTTCACCTTAGAATCCCAAATGATCAATGATGACAAAAAATAAATGCGGTTGGTGTGTAGGTGATGATCTCTATGAAGCGTATCATGATAATGAGTGGGGAACTCCCTTGAGAGATGAGGATTTGCTTTTTGAGTTCCTTGTATTAGAAACTTTTCAAGCGGGATTGAGTTGGATTACCATTTTAAAGAAGAGAGAGAACTTTAGAGTAGCCTTTGATAATTTTGACTACAAGCGTATTGCAGCATATAAGGAAGATAAAATCCAGTCATTATTGCAAGATGCCGGCATTATCAGAAATAAATTAAAAGTGCGTGGTACAGTCACAAATGCTAGGCTGTATATGGAGATACAAAAAGAGTTTGGAAGTTTTTCTAAGTATCTATGGGCTTATGTAGATAATACTCCTATCCAAAATGAGGTGCAATTCTATAAGGAAGCTCCAGCCAACACACCGCTGAGTGATGCCATATCAAAAGACCTAAAAAAACGCGGATTCAAGTTTGTGGGAAGCACCATTATCTATGCATTCATGCAAGCTATTGGTATGGTAAATGACCATGAAGTAAGCTGCTTCAGATATAATAAGGTGCAGTAGGGACGCAAGGCATTGCTACTGTAGATATTCTAGAAATAAATCTCGTGGAATTTCAACGGCACCTAGGCTCGCTAGGTGGTCTGTATACATCTGGCAATCGATGAGGTGGTAATTTTCTTTTTCTAGCTTTCGCGAAAGCGTAATAAATCCCACCTTGCTAGCATTGCTCATGGTTGCAAACATGCTCTCTCCACAAAATATTCCCTTCTCCTTGAGATCAATCCCGTAAAGACCTCCGACTAATTTTTCATCATGCCAAACCTCAACAGAAATAGCATGACCTAGCTCGTGTAATCTGAGGTATGCATCTATAATATCATTAGTAATCCACGTGCCATCTTGACCGTTGCGCTTAATGCGTTTACAAGCAAGTATGACTTCTAGAAAATTCTGGTTATAGGTAACTGTAAAGTGATTGTCTCGTAACACTTTGCGCATAGATTTTGATACATGTACGTCACTAGGTTTTACTACCATACGCGGGTCTGGCGTCCACCATAAAATAGGCTGTCCTTCATTATACCAAGGGAAGATGCCAGAATTGTATGCGAGTAGTAACCAGTCTGTAGTGAGATCACCGCCTACCATAAGTAGTCCTTCCTCGTCTGCCAGATGGTGTTCTGGAAACCAAGGGTCATTATTCCAATGTTGATCTTCTGGGAGTAAAAGCACGAGTATTGTTAATAGATGTACACAAAGATAACTAGGCTTTGCTTCTATTAAAAGTATCAATCACCTGAAAATTTCTTCGTGTATACCACACATAGCCCGTTGCAAGTGCTATATAAAGCGCAATTATTAATGCGATGTAGGTTATATCTGAGATAAAGTAGCAGCTAGCAAATAATACAACGACACCCACAATTGCAACCTCGAAAACCGCATGACGTATGCGTTTTGAGAGTTTGGCTTTGAGTTGGTTTATAGTAAAGGTATTAGTAACGCCACAGCGATTACATTTTTTTGAAATGCTTACACCTATTTGTTTTGAGAGTTCTGTGCGTGTTCCTGCAAGAACATTTAGGCTCAAGTGGTTATGGCAACTTTTACAAACTCCGTATACAATCATAGGTTGATAAAGGTGTAAAAATAAAGAACCCAAAACAAGTTAATTGTTTTGGGTTCAAATATCAATACATTGATCTTTATCGTCTTAAAATGGTAGATCGTCGTGATCGTCACTATTAAGGTTTGTTGCAGGCTCAAAAGAATCTGCAGGAGGCATAGGAGGAAGTGGTTGACCACCGCCACCAGCATTTGCTGCTACATTCTCAATGCGCCATCCTTGTATAGAGTTAAAATACTTAGTCTCTCCTTGTGGATTTACCCACTCGCGACCTCTTAAGTTAATGCTCACTTTTACGTTTTGACCAACAGCATAGTTGTTCAAAAGATCTGTTTTATCTTGTACAAACTCCACCATAATGTGCTGTGGGTATTGCTCTTCTGTCGTTACGACAAGTTCTCTTTTTCTAAAGCCGTTACTCCCAAATGTTTGAGTCTCACCGACCATCTTTACTTTACCTTGTACTTCCATCGCGTTCAATTATTAGGGTGTAAATTTATGAAAATCCTAGCGTTTTGCGAGCAGAACTCTCCACGCATTATCCACATTTTTTTTATCTAAATATTCCTTTGCCATTTTGTGCATGGTTTCCTCACTTGCTGTCGCGAGATTTGTTCTTACATCTTCATGCTGTGCTATAAAGTTAGAAATCTCATCTTCTGTAGGTAATTGCTCTACATTACCTAGCATGCCTAGATCGTTACCAGTGAGTATTGTACTATTTCTTATTTCTTGAGGAATCATATCAACTCCTATACCGGTTCTTAAAACTGGTTTAGGCACTTCAAAAAGCCCGTCTTTTGCTCTACTATACCAGTTTGCACCCATGCGAGAGACTTGATCTATTTTGAGTGGATCTATTGCGCCATGAGCATCTAGAACGTCTTCATTAATATGCATTTTTAAAATCTCGCAAATCACAAGATTTCCTGCGCCACCCTGATCTCCTAGCGGCTTAACTTCAATCACTTTACATTCAAACTGTACTGGAGCCTCTGCAACGCAAGGAGGTTGCACCATCTCAGATGGTTTTTCAGTAAGTCCAGACTTTGTAAACTCGTTTACACCTTTTGCATAAGCCGTACTTGCAAGTGACATTTGCTGTACCATTGCATAGTTTACAATGTTTACAGTACATTCAGGTACTTCGAGCACGTTATCTAGCGTGTGTTTTGTGGTGTTATCACGACCACTTCTAGAAGGGGAATACACAAGAATAGGAGGATTTGCCCCAAAGACATTAAAAAAGCTAAAAGGAGCGAGATTCACATTACCATCTTTATCTACAGTACTTGCAAATGCAATAGGACGCGGTCCCACAGCACCTGTAAGGTGAGCAAATAATTGTGGAACTGGAATTTCTTTAGGATCTATCGTGAGCATACATATTGATTTTAAAAGTGTATCAAAAATAGGAATTCTTTAAGGGTATTAATAACGCTTTCGCGAAAGCTTAACAACAACCTCTATAGCATTATAAGAAAAGATGTTCAGCAGCTCTATTAATAAATCTTTTGTGTAGGGTGTTTAAGAATAACTTATTAATATAGGGGTTTACGCCCTTGTAAATTCACGCTATTATATCCCTTAGAGATCCATAAATCTGGTTCATATTTGTAATGTATTAATCACTTAAAAAGATATGTCATGAATACAAATACGGAAGAGTGGGGACTTCTAGAAGAAATTTTTCAAGATGAGGAATTTGATGTTTCTTATTTCTCAATAGAGTTTCCAGATGGAAGCTCATATGAGTATCAAGGATAGATGATAAGCCACCATACATTGTTTTGAGTTGCCTTTATATAGGCAAATAAGACCTGCTATTGTTTGAGGGAACGATAGTAGGTTTTTTTATGCTCCTTTTTTCATAACTTTAAAACACAAAATAAAACAACACAACCTATGGATATTTTCAGTAAAATTAAAGAGAAGCTCAGTAATGAGTTTATAGATATTGTCGAGTGGCTAGACTACACAGATGATACCATTGCTCACCGTTTTGAACGTTATCAAAATGAAATTAAAAATGGTGCAAAGCTTGTTGTACGTGAAGGACAGACGGCAGTGTTTGTAAATGAAGGCCAACTGGCAGATGTTTTTACACCTGGAACGTATGATCTGACTACTCAAAATTTACCAATATTATCTACTATTAAAGGTTGGAAATATGGCTTTAACTCTCCATTTAAAGCAGAAGTTTATTTTGTAAACACGCACTTATTTACAGATGAAAAGTGGGGAACTAAAAACCCAATTACGTTAAGTGATGATCGTTTTGGCCTTGTAGAAATTCGCGCTTTTGGAACCTATGCCTTTAAAATTGCAGATGCTGGAAAGTTTATTGTAGATATCGTAGGTACAGATAACAACTTTACAAATTTTGAGATTAATGAGCACCTCAAAAGTCTCATTGCAACAAGATTTACAGATACGGTAGGAGAAGCAAATCTTCCTATAGAGCTGTATGCTGCAAATACTTCAGAGCTTTCTGAGACGTGCCAAGAGGTAATGAAGCCAGAGTTTATGTCTGTAGGTATTTCTCTTGAGAAGTTTTACATCGAGAATGTATCGATGCCAGAAGACCTCAAGAAAGAAATATTTGAATACAGTCGTCTGGATAAAATCGATCTAGATAAACTTACTAAGTTTAAAACTGCAAAAGCTATAGAAGCTGCAGCTACAAATGAAGGTGGTACTGCAGGAGCAGGAATGGGTATGGGAATGGGCTTTGTACTCGCACAACAAATGGGCGGAATGATGTCTCCACAAATGGGAGGACAACAACAAGCACAACCCCAAATGAATCAAGGAGGAATGATGCCTCCACCTATGCCAGCCGCAGTACAATATTTTTATGCGGTAAACGGTGCTCAACAAGGGCCCGTAGGTTTAGATCAACTCAAAGCTTTGTTTGCAAATCGCACTATCAATAAAGAGAGCCTTGTGTGGAAACAAGGAATGGCTGCATGGACTGCACTGCAAGAGGTGGAAGAGCTTAAGTCTTTCTTAGGAGGTAACACACCGCCGCCGTTACCACAATAATATTTTATAACTAAAACCTTTTGAGGTGCGTATTCCTATATATGCACCTTTCATTATTCCTATATGGAAGAAACACCCATTCATAAAACTGAACTTAAAAAAGCATGTATAAATTGTGGTGCAGAGCTTAAGTATAAGCCAGGTACCACGTCTATTACCTGTGAGTACTGTGGGCATCAAGAAAAAATATCACTAGAGACCAGTAAGTTTGAAGAACTAGAGCTTTATCCTTACTTGGATAAAATGGGAGATCAAAAAAACAGCGAAGAAATCTCAATGCTTCACTGTAAAAATTGTGGAGCAAACCAGCATGTAGAAGAACATTATAAATCCCTGCATTGCGTGTATTGCAGTATGCCACTCATACTTGAAGATATGCGCAAGGAAGACTGGATTTTGCCAGGAGCGGTATTGCCATTTCAAATAGATCAGAGTGCCTCTTTTACTATTTTTAAAAAGTGGGTAAACGGTTTGTGGTGGGCTCCTAATAAATTAAAGAAAGCCTCGCTAGATCCTCAGTTTACAAAAGGACTGTATTTACCTTACTGGACCTTTGATGCGCAACTTGCTGCAAACTATACTGGCCAGCGAGGGGAGTACTACTATGTGACAGAAACGTATCGAGATAGTAAAGGAAAAACGCAATCTAGACAAGTGCAAAAAACGCGATGGTATCCTGCTTCTGGCAGTGTATTTGGATTTGTAGATGACACCTTGATAGAAGCCTCAAAACAGCGAGCAGGAAGAGTTCCTTCTAAAATTGCTAGATGGGATCTTAAAAAATTACAACCCTTCAACAGCGGATTTTTATCTGGTTTTGTGACAGAAAAATATACGATTCCTCTCAAAGATGGTTATGGTAAATCTCGTGATGTTGCAAAGCGAATAGCATCTACTTGGGCAGCTAGAGACATAGGTGGCGATACACAACGCGTTTCATCTATAGACATGAAGCTCGCAGAGGAGACGTTTAAACACATTTTATTACCCGTTTATGTGAGTTCATACCGATACAACGGGAAGGAATATAACTTCTTTGTTAATGGAGAAACGGGAGCACTTTCTGGAAAACGACCGTATTCATTTTGGAAGATTTTCTTTGCCATACTAGCAGGTCTTATGGTGATAGGAGTTATTGTTTTGCTAGCTAGTAATGGGCAACAGTAATGTAGATTAATAACTAACTTATGAGCTATTTAGTTTCTGTTTTAAAAGTCAACTATGGATGATAAACAACATGAAAATTTGACCTGGAGTGATTTTACTAAAGTAGAAATGCGAGTAGGCACCATCTTATCTGCAGAGGTTTTTGCAGAGGCTAGAAATCCATCCTATAAAATGGTTGTGGACTTTGGTGAGTATGGTAAAAGAAAAACATCTGCACAAATCACTCAGTTATATACGACTCAAGAACTAGTGGGAAGGCAAGTGGTTGCAGTCCTTAATTTTCCGCCAAAGCAAATTGCAACAATGATGAGTGAGTGTCTCGTTCTGGGAGGTTTAGGAAATGAGAAGGATGTTATTTTAATAGCTCCAGATAGAAAAGTAGCAAATGGCACGCAAATAGGTTAATGACTTTCAACCTCCTCAAAACAAGTGTAGACTATTAGTTGAGGTCATTATAAAGCTTTGTTAAAGATGATGTTATATGCTGTTAATACCGCTTTCGCGAAAGCATAATCTAATTACTTTTACTTCATATTAATAACAGCGATGAAGACATGTTTTTGTCGTTTTAAATTACCAATTATGAAATTTACAAGGAAAGCAAGCGCGCACTGGGCAGGAAGTGGGAAAGAAGGTAAAGGATCAATATCAACAGAAAGTACGGTATTAGATAAAGCACAATATGCATTTGGGACTAGATTTGAAGATGGCGTGGGGACTAACCCAGAAGAGCTTATAGGTGCTGCACACTCAGGCTGCTATACTATGCAATTGAGCTTCTTGTTAAATGAAGAAGATTTTGTTGCAGATAGTCTTGACACAGATGCTCACGTAACTTTTGAAGATGGCGAAATCACCACCATCAAGTTAGTAACCAAAGGGAAGGTGCCAAATATCTCAAAAGAGAAATTTGAAGAGATTGCTCAAAAAGCAAAGGAAGTGTGCCCACTGTCTAAACTTATGAAAGCAGAAATCACACTAGACGCCACATTATTATAGTAAACAGTTTTTTACAAAATGAAAGTCCGCTATGAAATGTATCATAGCGGACTTTTTTTATGGTATACTGTGTTACTTACGCCTTACCATAATCATGCTCATCTTGCCATTTTTTGAGCTCTGCCCATTTTCCTAGTGCTGCCATTTCTGCTTGCATAGGCCATGTCCCTGGACGATGTATTTCATAGCGTTTTCCACCAGAATTAAGTACTTCTTGGCACTTCTCTACAGAGGTGCTTGCTAGTGATGCCCAAGTTTTAATATCATGATTGTGAAATAGCTCTGAGATTTTTGGTCCTATGCCCTCTACGATGGTGAGGTCATTTTCTCTTACTTTTTTCTTTCCGTACGCACTTTTTGCAGCAATTGCATCAAATGTCACCCCAACAACACTGTTACTTTTTTCTTGTGGAAGGTTATTTTCTGTGACAGTGTTTGTGACAGCGCCTGTTGCAGCACCTGCTGCAAATGAGCTTGCGATACTCGCAGTGCTAGTTGCCACTATGGGAGCTTTTTTTGCTAGACTAAGCTTAGACTGACTTGAAGCTAAATCTGCTTCTAAGGATGCAGTTTTACGAGTGCAAGCATCAAGATCTGCTTGTAGTGACGCTGTTTTGCGTTTGCAAGCATCAAGATCTGCGCTGTAGTCTATTGTTTTATTATTACTACTGCCAAAAAGGCGACCCAATAAATATCCTAAAATACCGCAGATGACACCTGCGATGAGTGGCCATATCCAGCAAGCTACGTTTGAAAAATCCATAATTATTTTGTTTTTGGTCTGTTAGTTTAGTGTGATGACTGCGCGTCTGTTTTTATTGCGTCCTTCCTCGGTATCATTTGTTTCAATAGGGCTGCGCTCTCCCTTTGAAACTGTTTTGATTTTTGATCCTGGAATACCGTTGTTTGCGAGGTATGCCTTTGCAAATTCTGCTCTTTCTAATCCTAATCTATCGTTAGTTGTGAGGCTACCTTGACTGTCTGTGTGACCTTCAACAGTGATGGTTGCACCTTCTTTTTTATCTAGATAGCGGCTTATGTCTCCTATTTGTAAGCGTTGTTTCTCGCTTAGTGTTACAGAGGCTTCTCCATAATCGAAGTACAATACTAGTGGGTCTGCTCTTAGGCTATTCTCTATGTTTTGTAGTGCCGTGTTAGTAGCATCAAGATCTCCATTTGCCTGATTAAAGATCCTGTATTCTATAGGACCTTTGTAAACGTTGCCATCAGGAACTAGTGATGCGCGTAGCTCTCCATACGTATTAATACGGCTAGAAGGAATTCCTTGATCAACAAAATAGTTTTTTACCGAATTTGATCTCGCAAGTCCAAGATCTGCAAATGCTGAGGTGTTTTTTTCTCCACTATCATAATATCCTGTGATATCCATCATCTTATCTTCATTACCGGCAGTCTCAAAGTATGCTTTGAGTTCACCTACGCCATCTGTCACCTTTCCAGAAATAGGAGGTAATATTGAAAATGATGAAGTGTTGAAGTTAAAGTTGTCATTGCTGTTGAAGGCAAAATTACCGTCAGGTCCTTTAAGGTTAAAGGCCATTGAGGTTGCTACTTCTGGAGCAGCTACTGCAGGAGGATTGTCAATAGTTGTTTCTCTTTGGTTGTTTTGCAAATCACTATTTCCAGTGGTATTGCAGCAAAAAATCCATGCGAGAATCATACAAATAACAATCGTAAGCAGCATACCTAGGAGGTATCCCGTTTTCTTACTCATTTGTTTGTTTTTTAGGTGATTACTGTTTCTTAAAGTTAGTTAAAATATTAACACTTACAACTTTTTAGGTTTGATATTCAGTAGATTATGTATTTGCTCGATGATTTTAAGAGATTAGTCGAGTAAAAATTATCAAGTTCAAGCGTAAAACGTAGGTTACATACTGTTTTGCTTATTATGCAAAGAGTGGATTTGATGTGTTCACTTTTTCGCGGAAGCGCACAAAAAAACCGTTTCCTTTAGTGGGAAACGGTTTTAAAATAAGTATTACTTAAAAGAGATAGTCTCTTATAAATCAAATTTAATTCCTTGAGCAAGCGGTAGCTCGGTTGTGTAATTAATAGTATTAGTCTGTCTTCTCATGTATACTTTCCAAGCATCAGATCCAGACTCGCGGCCTCCTCCAGTGTCTTTCTCACCTCCAAAGGCTCCACCTATCTCTGCACCAGAAGTACCTATGTTTACGTTTGCAATACCACAATCTGATCCAGCAACACTTAAGAAACGCTCTGCCTCGCGAAGATTATTTGTCATAATAGCAGACGAAAGTCCTTGTGCAACGCCGTTTTGAAGCTCTAAGGCTTCCATTACATCTCCTTTGTATTTTAATAAGTATAATACAGGAGCAAAAGTCTCGTGCTGTACAATCTCATAATCATTACTAGCCTCTGCAATCGCTGGCTTTACGTAGCAACCGCTCTCATAACCTTCTCCACTAAGGACTCCACCTTCTACAATAAGGTTACCACCTTCTGCAACCACACGTTCTAGTGCGCTGTTGTAATTAGCAACTGCATCTGTATCAATTAATGGTCCTACGTGATTATTTTCATCAAGAGGATTACCTATGCGTAACTGTCCATATGCTTTTACTACGGCGTCTTTTACTTTATCATACATACTCTCATGTATAATAAGACGTCTAGTAGATGTACAGCGTTGTCCAGCAGTTCCTACAGCACCAAAAACGGCACCGATTACTGTCATTTTAATATCTGCGTCTGGAGTTACAATGATTGCATTATTTCCCCCTAGCTCAAGTAGTGACGTTCCTAGACGTTCTCCTACCGTAGCAGACACCTTTTTACCCATACGAGTAGAACCGGTAGCAGAGATAAGAGGTACGCGCTTATCTGTAGTCATCATCTCACCTACTTTGTAATCTCCGTTTATAAGGCATGAGATACCTTCTGGCATATCGTTAGCTTTAAGAACCTCTGCAATAATGTTTTGACAAGCAACACCACAAAGCGGTGTTTTTTCTGATGGCTTCCATACACAAACATCTCCACAAACCCAAGCAAGCGCTGTGTTCCAAGCCCAAACAGCTACCGGAAAATTAAATGCCGAAATGATACCTACCACACCCAGCGGGTGGTACTGCTCATACATTCTGTGACCAGGACGTTCTGAGTGCATAGTAAGACCGTGTAACTGTCGAGAAAGACCCACTGCAAAGTCACAGATGTCTATCATCTCTTGTACTTCACCTAGTCCTTCTTGATATGATTTACCCATCTCATAAGAAACGAGTTTACCTAATGGCTCTTTTACCTCACGAAGTTTGTTTCCAAACTGACGTACCATTTCTCCTCTTGCTGGAGCTGGCATGGTTCTAAAGTCTTTAAACGCTGCCGTTGCAGAGGTCATTACTTTCTCGTAATCTTCCTTTGTGGTAGTCTTTACTTTACCTATTAATTGACCATCTACTGGAGAATAAGACTCGATAATGTCTCCATTACCAAAACTTTTTTGACCTGTAGAGGTTCCTTCATTTATATCAGAAATGCCAAGTATTTTAAGCGCTTCGTCCATTCCAAAATCTTTTGCTACTGTGCTCATAGTTTTTTGAATTATTGAGTGAAGAAAACATACATAGCGATCTTACTCAATGATTAATAATTTCTTTAATATACATCTGCTGCAATAGAGGTGTAGTTCTGAGTCAAATCTAAGGATAATTCAAAGGCTTCCATAAAAAAGGGCGTGTTATTAAACACACCCTAAAAATTATTCTGTTTTTTTACTAATCCGTAGTAAATCGCTCATCTACTTCCATGACAGTCCCACAGTTATTACAAGTTCTATGTTCTTTGCTTCCATAGAAATCTTTAAAGTGTCCTAAAAAGTCTTTTTCAATATCATTAAGCTTAAAGAATACCTCATATAATTTATGATTACAGTTATCGCAGAACCATAATAATCCATCTTTTCCATCAAGGTCTACTCGCTTGCGTTCTATCACCAGACCTATAGAGTTTTCATGCCTAACAGGTGAGTGTGGTACACCAGCGGGATGTAAATACATATCACCAGGACCTAGGTGCATAGTGCGCTTTACTCCCTCATCTTGTACGTGTACCTCAATAGTACCTTCTATTTGAAAAAATAGTTCTTCGGTCTCATTGTAGTGGTAGTCTTTACGCGCATTTGGGCCGCCTACAATCATCACAATATAATCACCAGCATCTTTATATAAGTTCTTATTGCCTACGGGTGGCTTGAGGAGATCTCTATTTTCCTCAATCCACTTATTTAAATTAAACGGTTGTTGAATTGCCATAATATTATTCTTTGTATAAAAATACAATTTATAGAAGTACGCTTTCGCGAAAGCGTAAAAAAACAACCCCGTCTACTGTTGTAAACGGGGTTGATAATCAAAACTGATTTTGGGGTATCTTTTTATCGTATAAATAGTTGTGTATAGTATGGTATTCCTGTTTCTGTCATGACGATGCCTACACCTGTGTGTGTGTAATCTCCTTCTATTGCTTGCTTATGAGCAGGACTGTTAAGCCATCCTTCTAGAACTGACGCTGCATCTCTAAAACCGTAAGCAACATTCTCACTCACCATGTCTGCCCCATTTTCTTGCAATATAGCAGCACGCTCATAAAAATTATCGTGACTAGCAGCATTTTGAGCTACCATATAACTAGAGTGTCCTACTGCAAGATTTTCTGAATCTGTGTGCCACTGTAGCGCAGATAGACCTAGAGATGCCCTATAGTCATTAAGTACATCAAGTACCTCTTCGGCAAGCTCAATGTTATTTTCTACTTCAATAGTAGTTTCTAAATTTGCAAGAGTATCTATCTCTGTAGATTCTTCGCTGGTGCACGCGCTTAGGAGGCACAACGCAACTAGTGCGTATAAAGTTTGGCTAATCAATTTCATAATTTGGGGTTATGAGTTTATTATGACTGCAATATAAAACTATTTTGCACTTAAACGTATATTTTGTGTATTTAATCGATGAAATACACAAAAAAATTCTATTTGTAAGAAATTTCAAAGGAATTACTGTGTATTTCGTCGATGTTTTTGAAAAACCCAGTTCGTTTTAAAGTTTCTTTCTCCTTATATTTAGACACTTACAAAATCGTAATCTTTATGAAAAAATTAGTTTTTAGTATTATTTCATGTTTTTTAATCATGTCTTGCGACATGCCAGTTAAAAAAGAAAATTCTAAGGAAGTTGAAAATACTATCCCCGCAGATCAAAAATTTGGTCTTGTTATACATGGAGGAGCAGGTACTATTCTCAAAAAGAATATGACAGATTCACTAGAAAAAGCATATCGTCTTAAGCTAGAAGAAGCTACAAAGGCTGGTCATAAAATTCTAGCCGATGGTGGAACTAGTATGGAAGCCGTGACAGCAGCTATAAATATAATGGAAGACAGTCCTTTATTTAATGCAGGAAAAGGTGCTGTCTTTACACATGATGGTACAAATGAGCTTGACGCAAGTGTAATGGATGGTAAGACGCTTAATGCGGGAGCCATCTCTGGAGTAACAACAGTAAAAAATCCTATTGATCTTGCAGTAGCTGTTATGGATAAATCTGAGCATGTGATGTTAAGCGCAAAAGGAGCAGAGCAATTTGCACAAGAGCAAGGACTAGAAATTGTAGATCCTTCTTATTTCTATACAGAAAGACGCTTCCAATCTTTACAGAAAATAATAGATAAAGAAAAAACACAGCTCGACCACGATGATGATAAGAAGGTGGTATTTATGGATCCTTATATAAAGGACAGTAAATTTGGAACCGTAGGTTGTGCGGCGTTAGATAAATATGGTAACCTAGCTGCGGGAACTTCTACAGGAGGAATGACTAATAAACGTTACAATCGTATAGGTGATGCTCCTATTATAGGTTCTGGTACGTATGCAAATAATGCTACGTGTGCAGTAAGTAGTACAGGATGGGGAGAATTTTTTATACGAGCACAGGTGGCTCACGATATTTCGGCAATGATGGAATATAAAGGAGTAACACTTCAAGAAGCGGCTAGCGAAGTTATCCAGAAGAAAGTTCCAGCTTTAGGAGGCGATGGAGGTATTGTAGCGATAGACAAAGACGGTAACGTTGCGATGGAATTTAACACTGCAGGAATGTACCGTGCTCATATGAATGCTACCGGAGATCTAGACATTAAGATTTATAAGAATAATTAAAGAGTATTAACCTCATAATATGGACGCTTGAGCTTTGAGCTCAAGTATCTAGCAAGTATATGGAAAGAGCTTGTCCCGAGTGTGGAGATAAAATCATAGGTCGCGCAGATAAAAAATTCTGTAGTGACTCATGCCGTAATTCGCACAACAATAATCAAAATAAGGACTCAAAGAATATCATGCGCAATACTAATAATGTATTGCGCAAAAATTATCGCATTTTAGAGGGTCTCAATCCAGAAGACAAAACCAGAACAACCAAGTCTAAACTCAATGCAGCTGGATTTGACTTCAATCTATTTACAAGTATCTATACTACAAAAGCCGGTACAGTATATTACTTTGTGTATGATCAAGGTTACTTGCCGCTTGAAGGTGATTTTTATGCGCTTGTGAAGCGGGCATAAAATTGAAGCGGATTTAATTCTAAATTAATTATGACCTACCACATAGAAACAGAACATCTCATCTTACGCGAGGTTCGTATAGAAGATACAGGAGGTGTGTATCTTCTAGATAGCAATCCAATAGTACATGAATATTTAGGCAAAAACCCTATTACATGTATGGGAAAGGCGCGAACGTATGTAGATTACATTCGTATGCAATATGAAACCTACGGTATAGGTCGCTGGGCAGCGATAGAGAAAAGCACAGGAAATTGGATAGGGTGGACGGGACTCAAATATAACTTTGAAAAAGAAATGAATGGCCACACTAATTTTTATGATATAGGCTATCGTTTTATGCCTGAGTATTGGGGTAAAGGTTATGCAACCGAATCTTCAATTGCGGCAAGAGATTACTTTTTTGAATATTTTCCAAATACAAAACTCTGCGGCATGGCAGAGTTAGGGAATAAAGCATCTTGCAGAGTACTAGAGAAGATAGGCCTCGAGCGCAAGAATAATTTTATATATGAAGCTCAGCAAGTAGAACTTGCTTGGTTTGAAAAAATGCCATAACAGTTTATTTCCAAGTTTGACCGTTGAGTGCTAGCGCAGCTTTAAGAACATCCTTCTGGCTTATCTGCCCTACAAGCTTGCCGTTTTCTACAATAGGGAAACGCCTGTGTTTTGACTCTAAAAATTTATTTGCCGCATCAAAAACATTCATATTACCATCTATCGTATCCACATTAGTCACCATGTGATTAGACACCTTCATATTATCCATAGGCATATTGTAGTAGCGGCTTTCAGAAATTTGCTTCATACAGTCACCTTCAGAGATAATACCCAGTAGTTCGTTATTTCCATTAACCACGGGACCACCAGAAATCTTGTGTTTAATTAAGTTATTCATCACTTCTAGCACCGATTGATCAGGAGAAAAAGTAATGAGCTTTCGGCTCATGTAATCACTTACCTTAATGTCTGTAGCGCTGCTTTTGGTGTCCTTTGCGCGCTTACCCATAAAACTTTTAATTGCCATAACTTGCTGATTTTGTTCTCTTAAAGTTAGTGATTTAATTTTAATCTCTAAGGTTACGCTTTCGCGAAAGCGTACTCAAGCTCATAAATTCGTATTTTACAAGCACCAAACCAATAGATTACCTTGTCGATGAAACGTTTATCCCATATTATTTCATTTATTCTAGTGTTGTTTTTAGTATTTGTGAGCTTTTACTCACTCATGCCTAAGACAATAAGTGACAAAGAAACTCCGCTTACAGAATTTTCTACCGCAAGGGCATTATCACATTTAAAAGTAATCTCGGCAAAGCCGCATTTTGTGGGTACAGCGGCACATACAGAAGTGCAGCAATATATAGTACAAGAACTTCGCAAGCTTGGTCTAGAGCCGCAAGTGCAAGAAGGCTTTGTAAATGAGGAATGGAATGGATACAGTAATCTTACAAAGCCTCAAAATATCATAGCTCGTATAAAAGGAAGTGGCGATGGTAAAGCGTTATTACTTATGTCACATTATGATAGTGCACCGCATAGCGCATCTCATGGCGCTAGTGACGCAGGTTCTGGTGTGGTAACCATACTAGAAAGTATACGAGCATACCTTGCTAGCGGAGTCACTCCTGTAAATGATATCATAATTTGCATCACAGACGCCGAAGAAATTGGCCTAGATGGCGCTCAGCTTTTTGTAGATGAACACCCATGGGCAAAAAACGTGGGACTTGCCCTCAACTTTGAAGCACGTGGTAGTGGTGGTCCTTCTAATATGATTGTAGAGACTAATCATGGTAATAAAAATCTCATTAATGGATTTATGGAAGCAGGAGTGGAGTACCCAGTAGGGACTTCATTAATGTATAGTATTTACAAAATGTTGCCTAATGATACGGACTCGACTGTTTTGAGAGAAGATGGCGATATCGACGGTTTTTTCTTTGCATTTATAGATGATCATTTTGACTATCATACGGTAAATGACACTTTTGAAAACTTGGATCGCAAGACACTAGAGCACCAAGGAACCTATCTAATGCCTTTGCTCACACATTTTGCATCTGCAGATCTCACCAACATAAAGTCAGATGAAGATTA
Source organism: Dokdonia sp. Dokd-P16 (assembly GCF_003095655.1). Lineage (NCBI taxonomy): Bacteria > Pseudomonadati > Bacteroidota > Flavobacteriia > Flavobacteriales > Flavobacteriaceae > Dokdonia > Dokdonia sp. Dokd-P16. Next base: position 1,241,430 of record NZ_CP029151.1, on the reverse strand, counting down.
CGTGTACTTTGATGCCGCTGTGGCCAACTTTGTTGCATATCCATTTTCATGGATCTGGCCTATGCTAGCAATTGCGATTGTCCTGTTTATAGTATTACTAGTTTATGGATTTAAAAAGGAACAATTGAGGAGAAAATATGTTGCTAGAGGTTTCAGCACTTTCTTCCTTACATTAATCTTAGGAGGAGGGCTTTTTTACCTCTTGTGGGAGTTATTAAAGTATATATATCCTACGTATGAAGACATGCTGCCCGTTTTTATCTATAATGGTCACTGGTATATTATTGCCTTTGCGTTACTAGGCTTTAGTTTATGCATGGGTATGTATCATAGGCTTACCGTGGCACAAAACACGGCAAGTAATATGGTAGCTCCACTTGCGATGTGGCTCATCATTAATATACTTGTTGCCGTTTATTTAAAAGGTGCTGCCTTTTTTATCATTCCTGTATATTTTGGGTTAATTGCTTTCTATGTGCTTATAGCGCAACGTAAGCCTAGTGTGCTGTTACTTGTCTTACTGTGTGCTCCAGCTATATTTTTATTAGCCCCGTTAGTGCAATTCTTTCCTGTAGGTTTAGGACCAGATATGCTCTATGCGAGTGTTATCTTTTTAATACTCCTTTTTGGATTAGTATTGCCAGTATTTGGCTTATATAGAAACAAGAAGTTCTTGGCATATTTGAGTTTGCTAGGAGCACTCATTTGTTTTGGGATTGCTCACATGAACTCAGATGCTGCAGTAGATCGTCAAGCACCTAATAGTCTTATTTATTATCAAAATACAGATACAAATAGAGCATACTGGGCAACATATAATAAGTCGCTTGATGACTGGACCAAAGGATATCTAGGAGAAAACCCAGAACAAGCAGCTATGTACATAGGTAATGCTGCAGGTAGTAAGTATAATACTCCATATACCTATGCAAAGGAAACTGCTGTAATTGATTTGCCAGAAAGTACGGTGCAGCTAGATAAAGACACGCTGGTAGATGGGTTGAGGTACATGACACTTACAGTCACACCTAATCGTACTGTGCATCAAATGCGTATGTATACAGCTATAGAAACTCCTTTACAGCACATTTCTTGGAATGGTGTTGCTGTAAATGCAGATAGTACTGAGACGCTTTATAAGAAACGAGGTAGTAAAGGGATTTTGAGCTACTACAGAGGTAAAAATGACAAGCTGGAGTTTACATTTGCAGTGCCAGAAGGTGTGAGTCCTAAGTTTACGCTCAAGGAGTTCTCGTATGATTTATTAGAAAACCCAAAATTTACAGTTTCTGCGAGGCCTAATACTACGATGCCAAAACCATTTGTACCTAACGACGCGATCATAGTTGAGCGTACGATTGATATTGCTGAGTACGCTTTCGCGAAAGCAAAAAAAGATAGCATCAACGCTGGTGTAAAATAGTAATGTAATTCTCGACAAGAGTATAGAAGTAACTACTTATTATAGTTGCTGCTGAAGATTTAAACGAACACCCTAGTTATTACTAGAAAATAGATGAATAAAAAAATTACAATTGCAGGTTTAGGATGGCTTGGTAAAGCACTTGCTACGAGACTCCATCTTATGGGGTACACAGTAAAAGGAAGTGTGACAGATGCAGAGAAGGCAAAAGATCTTACAAGAAGCAATATCGCTGCATATCCCGTAATAATAGCAGAAACTGGTGTCTCAGGTTTAGTAGAAACTTTGCTTGCAGATACAGATGTGCTACTCATTATGATCCCGCCAGGTTTGAGAAAGAACACAGGTGCAAATTATGCTCTTAAAATGGCGCATTTTCTACATCTGATTGAACGGTCTGAGGTTAAAAAGGTGATTCTTATAAGTAGTACCTCCGTCTATGATGATGCACAAGGTAAGGTGACAGAGAAAGATGCTCCACAACCTGATACAAATGCAGCTAAGCAGTTGTATGATGTAGAGCAGATATTCTTTAATACCCCTGCTTTTGAGACAACGGTTGTTCGTTTTGGAGGATTGTTTGGTGGCAGTAGAAACCCTGTTAAATTTTTAGCGGGTCGTAAAGGTCTAACTAATGGTGATGCTCCAGTTAATATGATACATCGCGATGACTGCATTGGGATTTTAACAGCGATAATCAAGCAAAATGCCTTTGGTCACATTATAAATGCAGTGTCTCCTAGTCACCCTACAAAAAAAGAATACTATACAAAGCAGGCTATTGAGTTGGGTCTTGAGCCGCCAGAATATAGTCAAGAAGAATCCTTATCCTTTAAGCAGATAGATAGTATTACGGTTGATAGTGTTTTAAATTACGAGTTTACGGTGCACCTTTAATAACGAAAGTAATACGCATAAAAAAACCGCCTCGATTGAGGCGGTTCTTGTTTTCGCGAAAGCGAATATATTATATTACCAAATACGAACTCTCTTCTCAGGAGCTAGGTAATTTGCATCTCCTTCTTTAATATCAAAAGCTTCGTAGAAAGCATCAACATTTAACAAAGGTTGTACCGCACGTACCATTCCTGGAGAGTGTGGGTCTGTCTTTACTTGTGTTCTTAATGCTTCATCACGGCTCTTTGTTCTCCATACTGTTGCCCAAGACATGAAGAAACGTTGCTCAGGAGTAAACCCGTCAATGTTTTCTGGACGTCCATTCTCTGCATAGTATTTCTGTAATCCATCATAAGCTCCAAGTACACCACCTAAGTCACCTATGTTTTCACCTAGCGTGAATTTTCCGTTAACGTAAACGCTATCAAGTACCTCTACAGCGCTGTACTGCTCTGCAAGTGCATTACCACGAGTTGTAAATGCCTCAAGATCTTCGGCAGTCCACCAATTTTTAAGGTTTCCATCTGCGTCAAAACGTGATCCGCTATCATCAAAAGCGTGAGAGATCTCGTGACCAATTACAGCTCCAATTCCTCCATAATTTACAGCCTCATCTGCTGTGTAGTTGTAAAATGGTGGTTGAAGTATTGCTGCTGGAAATACAATTTCATTGTTAAGTGGATTGAAGTAAGCATTAACAGTCTGAGGAGACATTCCCCACTTAGACTTATCTACTGGCTCACCTATTTCATCATAATTTTTAAGTTGGCCCCATTTTCCAACTGCAGTCATATTTTCAAAGTACGTCTTATCTGCAGCTACATCCATTGTCGAGTAATCTTCCCACTTGTCTGGATATGCAATTTTCACTGTAAATTTATCAAGCTTTTCGATAGCCTTTTCTTTAGTCTCTGCACCCATCCAGTCTAATTTTTGGATACGAGCTTTGTAAGCATCAATAACATTTGCAATCATTGTTTCTGCTTTTGCCTTTGCTTCAGGTGGAAACTTAGCATCTACATATAATTGTCCTAGCGCTTCTCCTAGAGAACCATTTACTGTTGCAAGTGCACGCTCATCTGCTGGGCGTTGTTTTTTTGCGCCGCTTAAGTATTTGCTATAAAATTCCCAATTTGCAGTTTCTATATCAGTACTCAATCTTCCTGCAGAACTATTAAATGTATCCCAACGTACGAGCGTTTTGATATCTTCTATTGAAGTTTTTTTAAGGAATGTGTCTAAAGCTTCTGTGTACTTTAATTGTGTGACAAGAAGCGTGTCAAAATCCTTCTTAATACCAAGATCTGCAATCATCTTTTTAAGATCTATAGATGTGAGCATCTCGTCTGCCTGAGCGACAGAACGTGGGTTGTTAAAGTTACGAGCATCACGGCTCTCTACTTTATCTAATCTTGGAGTCGCTAGCGCAGTTTCCATTGCAAGGATTTTATCGGCAGCGGCAGTTGCGTCTGCTTCAGAATCTCCTAGCATTTGAAGCATGCGTGAGATATGTTTTACATATTCTACACGAATTTCTTTAGATTTCCCATCTTCTAGAATATAGTAATCACGATCTGGAAGACCAAGACCATTTGCCCCTAAGTAAACGGTATTCATAGAGCTATCATTAAGATCTGCTCCGGCTCCTATACTTAAGAATGGTGATGATACAGCAGGATTAGTAGCTAAAACTGTCTGTAACTCACTTAAGTTTGTTACACTAGCAATTGCATCTAATGCAGGTTGTAGAGGTGTAAGCCCGGCTTTATTACGCGCTACGGTATCTAGCTTAGTATTATAAATTGCCAGCGCTTTTGCTTGATCTGTACCTGCTGTGTATGTTCCGCTTTTTTCAGCCTCAGCAAGTATTTCTAAAACATCTGCATCTGTAGCTTTACGCAGTACAGAAAATCCTCCCCAGCTAGTGCGGTCATCTGGAATTTCAGTGTTTTTCATCCAAGATCCATTTACATAATTGTAAAAGTCTTGATTAGGAGCAACCGTAGTATCCATATTCTCTAGTACAATACCAGGAATTTTTTCAACTTGAGCTGTCTCTTTTGTTTCTTCTGTCTTACAGCTTACAAGCGTAAGAGCACAAGTAGCCACAATTGCAGCCGATTTATAGAGTTTCATAGAGTAACGTTATTAGGTTATTTTGAATGGGACGAAATTAAATTTTAAATGTTACATAAGCAATCAAAAAAGCCCTCTGTGAAGAGGGCTTTTGTAATTATTTTAAAATTAATTTTTGAGTAATTTGTTGTTTGTCAGTGTTTAGTTTAATGAGATATAAGCCTGATGCAAATGTGCTCATGTCTAGTGGGTAATTACTTGACCCTTGAGGCATATCAAACCTCTTAATAACAGACTTACCTAAAATATCAAATACCTCTATGGATAATGATTGTTCTGCAGGCCACTGTATATTAAAAATAGCAGTAGATGGATTAGGATAGATACTTAGTCCTTCTAGTACGGCATCTTCGATAGAGAGCTGTTCAGCACCTATCTGTAAATCATCGATTACAACGCCTTCTTCCACGGTGTTTTGATCAGAATGAAATACAAAACGAAAGATCATACTAGTTTCTGCTGCAAATGCACTAAGATCGTAGCTATAATTATTAAATGATGCGTTAGTTCCAGTCCATTGTGCTCCAGGGCAATTAAAACAGTTAGTGTCTGGAAGTGTATCACTATTATACCAGTTAGGATCATTTGCTGTACCTAGAATATTCCAAGTAGATCCGTCATCTAGAGTATATTCTACATACATAATATCCCAATCCAATTCTAATTCGAAAGCCATTTTGAAAGATAGTTCTGGTATTTCTAAGGATGATATGTCATAACATTTAGTGGTAAGATATTCTTTAATATTACTGCCATGGTCACCACTAAGATTTGTAGCATAAACATTCTGACCAGATGCAGCTTGATTTAATAAAGTTCCACTAGGAATTCCTCTCTGCCATGTGTGTGCCGAAGTATCGCAAGACGCATTTGCATTGTCTGTAAGAACAAGTAAATTATTCTCTGGTGTTTCAAAATCATTCACTACATAGATTTCGCCTACTTCATTGATAGCTATAGAAGTTCTTTTCTCATTGTTATCTTCTACTTGATCGCCATTAGTAGTTATTTGAGCTATTAATTCATAAGTTCCTACAGGTAGTCCTAATATTGGTAACTCTATAGTAGTCTCTTCTTGAGTAGCAAGATTTCCTGTCCATTGCATGGTGTTTTGAATGCCTCCAGCTTCATAAGTTATAGTTGCTTCCGTTATAGAAGAGGTTCCATTATTTCTGAATGTTATTTCAGTAGGATTTTCTCCACAAGATATTACCTGATTATTTAGAGGTGCTAGCGATGTCGCTGCAACGTCTGAAGATAGCGGCTGTGTATCAATATCTGTTTGCCAGATACCACGTCCATAAGTTCCTGCTGTAAGAACCCCGTTAAATTCGTTTACATCTAAGTCACGTACGGCTGTGTTTGGCAGTCCATTATCGAATGTTTCCCAGTCATTAGTGATGTCATCATATTTCCAAATGCCAAGTGCAGTCCCTAAAAATAATGGATTTTCAGAGTGATTACTTTGATGTTTAATAACCAGTTTTGGTACTTCTGGTAGAGAACCTGTAATATCATTTACCGTAATTGTATTATCTGTTATTGTTGCTTCATATACCTTACCAGATGTTCCTCCCGTAACTATATATAGCGTATTACTATCCCCATTCTTCACTTCTAATGACGAAATATCTTCAGGAAATGATCTCAAAACAGTGAAGTCTGCACCACTATTTGAACTTTTATATAAAGCTCCATTAACAGTTACATACATAATAGAAGCATCGTTAGGATCCGTTTCTAATAGGTCTATGCGTGAGCCAAATGACGATGATTTTTGTACCCAAGAATTAGAGCAAAAATCAAGTTCATAAACTCTAGTGTAACCTGCATATAGCCTCTTATCCTTAGCAAAAGCTAGGGGTGTTATCCAGTTTCCAGTCTCCGGTGATGCAAACGATCCAGAAAGCGAAGCACCTCCGTCATTTGAAAAATAAGGCCCACCTCCAGATTGTATGAAGCCATATACTTTAGATGGATCATTTGGGTCATAGATATTTTCCATACCATCTGCTCCGTAATAATTTTGCCACATACCATTTTTACGTGCGTAACCACCATTATCTTGAAGACCTCCAGATATAATAGAAGCATCTTCTGGTGCTACATCAATTCTATAAAACTGACCAATAGCTAGGCCATCTGTGTGACTAGTAAAGTTTACTCCTCCATCATTAGAGCTGTAAAAACCGCCATCGCTTCCACAGTATAGAGTTCCATTTATAAATCTTAAATTATGAATATCTGCATGCGTGTAAGAAGGAGTATTTGGAGCATTCCAGTTATTTAATTGAGTAAAACTGACACCACCATTTGTAGATTTCCATACATTCAAAACACCAGTATATAATTCATTTTCGTTCGTATCCGATACTGCAAATGCAAAGTCAAACCACGCCTGTGTGCTTCCAAAAATATCTTCACCACCTGCAAAAGTTTGAGTAAATGAATCTCCACTATTTGATGATTTGTAAATGTTACCAGCTCCAAAAGTGTTATCTGATTTAAAAACATACAACACATCCGGATTTGCTGGAGTTACGTCCATAACTAATCTTGCTGCACCTGAGATAGTCCCGGAAGATATATTTGACCAAGTATCTCCACCATCAAGTGTTCTAAATATTCTTGATGCATCTGCTGCATATAAAACATCTGAGCTACCTGGTTTAACCTTTAAGTCGTCAAAGTTTCCGCCGAGTACATTATCCCAATTTGCACCACTATCTACAGTCTTGAAAATACCAGTACTCGTAGCAACCCATAGGGTCTTACTATCTGCTGGGTCAAAATAAATTTCATTCATAGTCGTTGGACTATTATTCTCATTAAGACCTGTAGTGTTCCACGTAGCACCTCCATCCGTAGATTTCATAACGCCTATACTTGTCGAGTCTCCAGCATCATCATCACCAGTGGCGATATATATGATATCAGTATCGGTAGGATCGATAGCAATACCTGAAACTCCAATTTGAGGAAGTTGATCTGTAAGCGGGATCCAAGAGTCTCCAGCATCTTTAGATTTCCAAATTCCACCTGCAGGTGTTCCTACGAAGAGTGTATTTGGATTTGTAGGATCTACTGCAAATGCATTGACACGTCCCTGACCAGCAGACCAAGAGCCGGTATTAGTATGTGTAAGTGGACCTATATTTCTCCAGTCGCTATCATCTGCTTGCGTAGACCTTGATTGACTATTAATTTCTTGCCAAACATCCCAAAGTTGCTTTTGTGACATGACAGTGCCATCTTCATTCAGGTAATTTGCATACAGAGATTCCCATCTTTTAAAAGGCTTATAACCGCTTCCTTTGACTGTTTCATCTTTTCCTTCCCAGTAGGCATCAAAGGAATCAACAATTTCTTGAAAAGTAGGTTCTGTGCTTCGATTAGAATCATTAAACGGCGCCATCCATGGTGCAGTCGATCCTATTTGAGCATTGGTCATAAATGTGACCAAACATAATGTAAATAGTAGTAGTTTTTTCATAGTTTATTTTATTGAATATCAAATATAATACGCATAGTCATTATTGCATAATTATATCGATGTAAAATGCCTAAAAAGCTATGAAAAATCTAATAAATACAATCTCAAGGTGAGATTTTAACAATGAACGTTTGGATTCAGCTTAATTTTTATTAAAGATCTCTTTTATATACCTAGTATCCCATTCCTTCTTAAGAGCAGTAAGGGTAGAGACATTTTCATTAGGTACAGCGATAGAAAGTACATAGTGTTGTACTTTCCATTTCCCATCTATTTTCTTCATAATTCCAGATCCTCTGCATATACCCATTTGCGTACTAAGGTGTTCATCAAACCAAGCGATGGTATTATCACTACTAGATAAATACACATTACGCTCAATAGCTGTAAAGCTCCATGCTTTGCCTTTGTCAAAATAAGGTTTTGAGAATGATTTAAATTCTTCTAGCTGCCAGTTTTCTGTTGCATCTGTTCCAACAAAAACGGCGTCATCCGTCATTAATTCAAAATACGCTTCAAAATCAGCATCTGCAGCTGCTTTGTGCCAAGAATTAAGAGATACTTCTATATCCTTTTTTATAAGAGATGTGTCTTGGCCGTATGCGGTACTAATAGTTAGCGCAAAGAATACAAATAAGATTTTCATGTTAGTTAGGTATTAGCTCGTCTGCCTTTTCACTAGCAGCCTGTTCATTTTCTTGTTTTATCTCCTCTAGCAAGTCTTTAAAGCTAGTATCAAAAAGTTCGTTGAGTTGTAAATTTAGATCTTGGTAGGCATTATAAAGTTCGCCAATTTTTCTAGAGATATCCTCTGCCACTGGAGTGTTGAGTTGGGCACTGTTTTGGAGCACTTTTGCCTTAGTCTCTATAGCAACGAGACGCGCATTTACCGCTTTAGTCTGTACTGCTTCTGGGGTAACTGGAGCTAGGTCTTCTTCTGCTTGCTCTAGATTAATATACAGGGCATCTACATTTATTAATTTAAGGCGTAATTCACCCAGAGTATTAGATGGTAGGCTATCAACAGCGGCAGAGAGGTCATTGTAAAACGACCAGTTTTTAACTCCTTCTTGTGCTTGTGCAGTAAGTCGTATGGTAGCTTTAAGGTTGTTTGGAGTTTCAAGTGTCAAGGTGTCATTGCCCACTAATGTTACATTCTCTTTTGGTTTTGGAGAAGCTTCTTTTTGGCTACAAGAAGTGGTGATAATAAATGAAAGAATAATTAAAAAAGGAAGTAACTGTTTCATAAAATCTTATACTGAGCGCTTAACAAAAGTAGGTTAATTGGGTATATACGCGCAATATTTATGATTAAGTTTGCATACGCTTTCGCGAAAGCGTACTACTAAAAACACACAATATGAAATCTAGAATACTCATCATAGGAGCTTGCGGTCAGATAGGAACGGAGCTTACCATTGCTTTACGTAACAGATTTGGTGCAGATAAAGTTGTAGCCAGTGACATCCGTGAAGGCAACGAAGAGCTGATGAGTGAGGGACACTTTGAGCTGCTGGATGCTACAGACTTTGCTGCGGTAGAAGATGTAATTTTTAGATATAAAATTGATACAGTTTATTTAATGGCAGCCATGCTATCTGCCATTGCAGAGCGTTTTCCTGCCAAAGCTTGGCATCTTAATATGACAACGCTGTTTCATATTTTAAACTTAGCAAAAGACAAGAAGGTTAAAAAGGTATTTTGGCCATCAAGTATTGCTGTTTTTGGAGAAACTACTCCTTCAGAAAATACTCCCCAACTTACGGTTATGGAACCATCAACTGTGTATGGAATTTCAAAACAAACAGGAGAACGCTGGTGTGAGTACTATCATAAAAAGTACGGTGTAGATGTGAGAAGCATACGCTACCCAGGGCTTATAAGTTATACAACAGAACCTGGTGGTGGAACTACAGATTATGCAGTAGATATATACCACAGAGCACTTAAACATGGTAACTATCGTTGTTTCTTGCAGGAGGGAACAGTGTTGCCTATGATGTATATGGAAGATGCAATAAGAGCAACTATAAATATCATGGATGCTCCTAAAAAGGATGTAAAAATACGCTCGTCATATAATCTTGGAGGAGTAAGCTTTGCGCCAGAAGATGTAGCTCAAAGTATTCAAAAAGTAATTCCTGCGTTTGAGATCGAATATGAACCAGATTTTAGACAAGCCATAGCAGATTCTTGGCCAGGTTCTATAGATGACAGTGAAGCAAGAAAGGATTGGGGATGGGAACATAAATTTGACCTAGACGCTATTACTAAGATTATGCTTGATAATCTTAAATTACAATACAGTTAAGCCCAAATTTTGAAAAAACAGCACCTTCCTACAAAAGTATGTCCCGTTTGTGAAAGACCCTTTGCATGGCGCAAGAAGTGGGAGAAAAACTGGGATGAAGTAATTTATTGCAGTGAGCGATGTAGAAGAAATAAAAAACAATGAACAAGGAGCTACTACTTACCGAACTTACATTTAAGGCAACGAGAAGTAGTGGGCCAGGAGGACAGCATGCAAATAAAACAAGTTCAAGAGTAGAGTTATCTTGGGGTATGTATGAATCTGCTGCAGTATCAGGGGTAGAGCTTGAGTTACTCAAAGAAAAGCTTAGTCATAGGCTTACAAGAGAAGGAGTGTTGCTGCTCGCTTCTCAAACCTCACGTAGCCAGCATAAAAATAAAGAGGACGTGATAAAACGCCTGTTTGCATTATTAGAGGTAGCTGTACAAAGGCCTAAGGTTAGAATAAAGAAACGTCCTTCTAAGATGGCAAAACTTAAACGCCTTAATACTAAAAAAGTGCAATCTGAAAAGAAAGCAAACAGACGCAAACCGTCGTATTAATTGACATTCGGTTTACTATAGAAGAATATAGAGTAATGAAAAAAGCCATCATGAGTTACAACTCATGATGGCTTTTATTAATTTACATGTGGTGTGATTTACTCCACAATAAACTTTCCTTTCATTAATCCAGAATGTCCTGGAAAACTACAGATAAAGTCATAAGTTCCAGCTGCTGGAGCAGTAAATGTTACTGAAGTAGTCTGGCCACCACCTATCATTTTTGTGTGTGCTATAATCTGGTCTTCATTTGCAATCCAGTCTTTTGCCTCACCAGCGGTAGCTGCTGCTGCCGAAAATTCTGGTATTGAAGTACCTTGCTTAAGTAATACAAAGTTATGTCCCATAACTTTAATCCCTATTTTTCCAGTATGACGAAAGGTAAGAGTTACCTCTTGTCCAGCTTTTGCACTAAGCTCGCTCTTGTCATATTTCATGAGGTCATTACCTGCAAGTGCTAGATTTACAGTGTTCTCATCTGCTTTTGTAGCAGCTTTTTTTGATCCTATTTTTACAGTCTCTTTAGTTTCTTTTTTCTCCCCTTCTCCACAACTTACCATTATAGTAGCTAGTGCAATCACTGCTAGAAATCCTTTAATTCTCATAATTTATAGTTTTGTTTATTAATATAAAGATAACTAACGCTTACTTTTTACTACATATTTTTTTGAAAAAACTCTAGAGTACGCAGTTCATTATAGTAAAATTCTCCTTTCATATAAAATCCTACGTGACCTCCATGGTCTGGCATTTCTAAGTGTATAATATTAGAATTTTTTGCCTGTGCGATTGGATAGCAATCACCGTGGAGAAAGCTATCATTCTTTGCATTGAGAATAAGGGTAGGTATAGTAATTTTATCAAGGTAGTCAAAGCTACTTGCTCTGGCATAATAATCAAGTGCATCCTCAAAGCCGTGTGCGGGTGCGGTATACAGATCGTCAAAACGTTTTAAGCTATTGATTTTTTTATATTCTTCCTTATTCATCTTATCAGGAAACTGTTGCATTTTCTTGCGATACTTAGCTCTAAGGTGTACTAAAAATGATGTGCGATAAATGATATTTTCCCTTTTTGTAAGTTGCTCAAGGGAAGCCTTAAGATCTGCTGGAACACCTATGCAGGCAGCACAGGTCACTTGTGAGGGTATATCATCTTGCTCTCCTAGATACTTGAGCACTGCATTGCCTCCTAGACTTACTCCATATAGATTAATATGGTTGTATGCTCTAGTAACGAGAGTGTTTACTACAAATCTAATATCGCCGGTATCGCCGCTGTGGTATGATCTATACAATCTATTTTGGCTACCACTGCACCCTCTAAAGTTTATAGCAGCCACATCATAACCATGATTACTCAACAACTTTGCAGTACCTAGTATATAAGGTCGCTGTGCGTCTCCCTCAAGTCCATGTAATAATACCGCGACTTTTTTAATGTTGTCTCCCTGTGGTGTCGCGGCTAGAGTCCAGTCTATATCTATATAATCTCTATCTGGAAGCTCCATACGCTCTCGAGTTTGCGTGATCCCCTTTACACGTCTAATCTTTGCAGAATAAATAGTCGAAAAATGTGGGTCTTTAAAAAGTCCGCTTGCGCGAAAACGTGAGGGTACAATGGGCATTATGTTAGGTGGTGTACTATTAGTAAAAAACTATTAAGAGAATATAAAAATAGGTAGAATTAAGCTTTCGCGAAAGCGTAATAATCAAACCTATAGAAAGTAGTTTTATTTAATGTTTTCTTTTGTGAAACAAACATTCCAATTATCTTTATCAAGATTATAACCTCATAAAATGCCTAGAACCGAAGATTTTGATAGAGAAATTGTACTAGCAAAAGCAAGAGATTTGTTTTGGCAAAAAGGATATAACGGTACAAGCATGAGTAATCTTGTAGAAGTTACGGGACTTAATAGGTCGAGTATATACAATTCGTTTGGCAATAAAAAAGCCATTTATAAAATCTTATTAATACAGTACCAAGAAGAAAATGAAAAGATTTATACAAATGCTTTAGTACGAGCATCTAATCCGCTAGAGGGAATTCGTTTTGTATTTGAAAATTTTATAGAGGAGATTGTAAAAGACAGCCAAGGAAGAGGTTGTTTTAGTATAAACTGCAAAGTGGAGCTTAGTAGGGAGGACGAGTCAATAAGAGATTATCTCGAGAAGATGCAAGAGCACAGAATAGAGTTTTTTAAAGGCTTAGTGCAAGAAGGTCAAGATGCACAACTCATAAACACAAAGCAGTCTGCATCACAGTATGCTTATTTTCTATTCTGCACTTTTCAAGGAATACGTACTACAGGAATGTTTTTGAGAAATCGCGATATTTTACAGCAAATTGTATACAACGCGCTTGGGGTATTGCGTCGGGATTCTTAACCTATTCTTAAGGCAATAAAAGATTTTGAAATTGTAATTTTACAAACTAAACAGCACTAACTATAGCGCATAAGCGCATTAAATAATTATAATATGTACACGAAGGAATTTGATATACGATGGAGTGATATAGATGCAAATCGTCATCTAGCAAACTCTGCCTATGTAAATTTTATGTCTCATACTCGTATGGGCTATATGATTGAGAACGGACTAAGCCAACGAGAAATGGTAACTCATAATATAGGACCAGTAATTTTTCACGAGCAGTTGTTCTTCTTTAAAGAAGCTTTTCAAGGCAAGCCTATTACCGTAACATTTGAACTAGGTGGAGCTAGTGAAGATGGTATGTTCTTCAAGTTTGTACACAATTTTTATGATTACAAAGGTAGAAACCTAGCTCGCGGAAGCATGATGGGAGCTTGGATTGATCTTACTACTCGTAAAACTATCGGACTACCAGAAGCATTAACGCCTATGCTCGAAAATGCACCAAAAACACCAGACTTTAAAATTCTTACTAAGGAAGACATGCGCTCACATGGGCAAATGCCTATAGATAAGTAGTAGTAAGCATAATAAGGAAATCCCGGGTATACAATGTGCAAACGCATGATAAACCCGGGATTTTTTATTTATTGTCCAGGCATATCATAGAAAAACTGCTCTTGTACAATTTTTCCATCTTTTACTTGATATACGGCAAGCTCAGATGTTTGTGAACGCTGCTGACTAGGTTTATGTGTAGTGTCCATATCAAAGCGCACAGAAAACCAATTATCTGCTACTGTAGGCTCGCTTGCTTTACTGCTGTGTACTTCAAAAGTATTTTCCCACCATTCTCCTTTCTTTGCAACTTCTTGCATTCCTTCTGCACGCGCGTTTTCTGCCCAAGCGGGTTCTAAGCTTACAATATTAGGGCTGTATAATTCCTTATAGCAACGCTCATAATTACCTTCATTACACCAGCTCACTAAATTATTTGCAATTTCATTAGTTTTCATAAGTATTTGATTTTAAGTTGTTCGCAATAAATGTAGTGAAGTTTTTTTAGAAATATGTTTGCTAATTATGTGAATGTTAAAATAAGTGTTAAAATTTTTAACACTTATTTACTATATTTAGCAATATCTAGTTTATAAAAATATAGATGTGAGAGGAGTTTACTGAGATTTTGACGAAGGTCAAATGAATAGCAGCTTACTTAAATTTTTCAATATTAGTGTAGATTGATAACCATAATTTAATGAAGATATAATAGTATCTACGCTAAGTAGATGCTATTGAATTTAAATTTTAAATGGGTTATGTTGTTTATATTCCGTCATTTTAATCTGGCGTATAAATGGTTTAAAAAACATATTTGCCACAGTACGACGGTGTTTTATATAACATCTTAAGTGCTCTGGCGTTGCTCCTAGAGTACTTTTAATTTCAGATGCAGTTCTGCCTAAGTTAATGTCTTTCACCCCTAGTAAAAGACCTAATCGAATATAATCGTTTAACATTCTTGGGTAGATGGCATCTGTTTTATTTGTGGTATAATCAAGCCCCACATAATGAGCACTGAGCTGTTCGTTATGTAAAAAAGCGGTTGAGAATCCTACTATTTCATCTTTCTTACTATAGGTGCTAATGATTACATTTTCGGGAAACCGCTCTTTAAGTAATGCGTAGGTTTCAATGTCAATAAAAGCAGTGTTAAACAAGGCTTTCTCTGCAACATCTAGATATAAGGATTTAAGTTTTTCTTTATGAGTTCTTATTTCGTTTGCGGTAAGTGAATTTTGTACAAGAGCGTTACTAGACGAGTCTGCCTTATTAACTTTTATACGGTATTTTGATTTCAAAGAGCTTTTATATTCCTCAAAATCTTTCCGAGTAACATGTACGTGCATGTTAGGTTCGACGGCAAATGATTGAAAGTGCTGTTTTTCTACTACACTTGCAGCGGTGTCTTGTGCGGCATTAAAGTCTTTTAAAAAACAAACACTTGACTTAGTTAATTTTTGCAATTTTTTAAGCTTTCGCGAAAGCATATCATAAATACGTCTTCTATCTATTCCTTGTTTAACCCATATCCCATACTCCCCGCTTAAGAACACGTTCCCGCAAACTAGAATATGCGTTTTTTTATTGCTTAGGTAGCATTGTACAGATTTGGCTAGCTTTTGATAATATGGAAGATTGCTCGGTGCGCCTTCAAGAGAGACACGTACCCGCTGGAGAATAGCAATAGCTATAGGTTGCTCTTTACTCCTGAAAACCAAATATCGATAATCTATCGTGCTATTTGCCTCTTCAAAGGAAGCCAAAAATAGTTTTGAAAAGTAAAAGATTTGATCACAACCTAACTCTCTGAAGGTCGTGTCAGGGATGTCGTTTATAGTAAAATACTCTTGAGTGGTGATTTTAGGCAATTGCTTTTTTTCGTTTAGTACTTAAATATACACCTAAGAAAATAAGTGCAGCAGCAACAATCCTAATAGTAGTAAGCGTATCTGCACCCAAGATAATAGCTACTATGGTTGCAATAAGAGGTTGCAGGTATATAAATGCGCCTATGGTTGATGGTTTAAGCTGTTTTAAAGCAAATACATTAAAGAGATAGGTAAGATAGGTCGTCCCTACTACCACAAAAGCCATAACTCCTATGACATTAGGAGGTAAAGTACTCCATGATACTTCCAGAAATTGAGGAAGCCCGATAGGGGCGTTTGTAAATACCGCAATAAGGAAAAACCATTTCATTAAAGTAATAGACGAATATTTTGCAGTGAGTGGTTTTACAAGAATTAAATAGACAGAGTATGCGGTAGCATTAATCATAAAGAGCATGTTACCTAGCGTAATGTTAGGGGCATTTTCTTGTGTTTTTGCGCCAAAGAGGATCAAAACTAGTGCACCCACTAGACCTATAGCAATACCAGAACCTTTAAGCCAAGTGATCTTTTCCTTTAAGAATATAGCAGAAAGTACAAGCAATATCACGGGAGATAGTGTGATCACCACACTGCTATTTATGGGAGTAGATAATTGCAGCCCTTTAAAAAACATGAGCATGTTTATGGTCATCCCAAAGAGTGCGCAAAGTAGCATACGCCACCAGTCTTTACATTCTATCTTTTCTGAGGGAAAAAACAAACTAGTAATCCAGAATAGAACCGCTGCTCCTAGTACCCTAAGCATAATAAATCCATACGCCTCGATGTAGGTGGGCATCAAATCCTTTGCTAGCGTGTGATTAATACCGTAAATAAAACTAGCGCCAAAGGCTGCAAGAAAGGCGAGATGACGCTTACTCATAGGTTTTTATTTTGCAAATGCTTCAACAGCAGCAGCCACTACTTTTTTACTGTTTCCCACAAATATTGCGTCATTCACTATCATAACAGGTCGTTTTAAAAATGTGTAGTGCTCTAGAATAAGATTTTTATAATCATCTTCAGATAGTGTCTGTTCATTAAGACCGCGTTTACGATATAATTGTGCTCGCTTGCTAAAAAGAGCTTCATAAGACCCTTCCATTTCTTTCATCTCTTCTACTTGAGATAACGTCATAGGCTCAGATTTAATGTCTTGCATAATGACATCATCACTAGGGTTAATTTCAGAAATAATGCGCTGGCAAGTATTACAGGTAGAGAGGTGGTAGATTTTTTTCAAAATAAAGTGGTGTATTTCAATTACAGTATAAAAATACCGCCTATCTCTACCAAAATGGATTATTTTTAGAAAAAATTAAACCTAATGGAATACACCTTTGATATTTGTCTAAAAAACCGTCACCTTCTAGAGCGTTTTATTAAGAGTCACACACTTGAAGAACTCAATAAAATACCAAATGGCTTCAATAATAATATTATCTGGAATATAGGTCATAGCATCGCAACACAACAACTTCTTACTTATGGACTTTCTGGTCTCACGCCAGCTGTATCTATGGAGTTTATTAATAGTTATAAAAAAGGTACAAAGCCAGAAAGAGATGTAACCCAGGAGGAAGTAGGTCTCATACACGAGATGCTTTTTGATACTCTTAAGACACTTCAAAGAGATTATGAGGCGGGTATTTTTAAAGACTTTAAAGAATATACGCTTTCTACCACGGGCGGAACATTGTCAAAAGTAGAGCATGGACTTGATTTTAATAATTTTCACGAAGGATTACACCTAGGCTGTATTATCCAACTATCAAAACTCATTAAAGGTTAAGGTAATCTTTTGAAAGCTCCCATGGGATTGTAATCTGCTTGTCCTCCATATTAAATGAGGATACACCCATATCATTATAAATAAGAACAATACCTTCTTCGGTAAATCCTACTTCTTTTAGGTAGCTGTCGGGAAGGTTTGATGGTGTGACGTCAAATGTTTCTTGCGGATATTCTTTTTCAAATTGCGCTTTCGCGAAAGCGTAAAAATCATCATCGAGCAACTCGTCATCACTATACTCTTTACCAGTTTGTGGATTGATATTGAGATACATTTCATTGTCAAAACCACTCGCACCACCCATAAATTGGTATGAATAGAATACTACAGAAAGTAATGTGTTAGAACCAAATGATATCGCAGAATCTATAGTGATTTCATGAGCGTCCGAAAGTTCTGTCGTTTCCGGATATGATATTTGTGAGTTGTTAATATAGAGTTCAATGGCATCATTGATAGAGCTAGGTAAAATTTCTGTCTCGTTATACAGTGTGTTTATAGTAGAAGTTTGAATCCAATTATTTACAGTGATAGCAGCTTCTTCTGGTGTTTCCATATTGAGAATTGATAGTGCAATTTCTGGACATGGCTGGCTATTACAAATAGCAAAATCTTTTGTAGAATAGCTATCTGTGGTAGCTGTATAGGTTATTGTCTTTTCGCAGCTTATAAAAAATAAGATTACAAATATGGAAGGAAGCAGTTTTTTCATGCAATAAAGGTAGTTGTTATGCTTTCAAATTAAAAGCGACGTATGCAAGGAGATGACAATGCCGCAACTTGAGCATTATATTATGTTTTGATTTCCTTATTGGAATAATAGCTTGTTGCGAGTTGTCGTATTTTTATAGACACATTTACTCAGGTGATGAGAGTTCGTATCACTATAAAATAACTAATAAATGAAATTTAATACTAAGACAATACATGGTAAACAGCATCCAGACAAGGCTTATGGATCTGTAATGCCTCCTATATATCAAACTTCTACTTATGCACAATCTACTCCAGGCGGTCATAAGGGATATGAGTATAGTCGCTCTGCAAACCCAACGCGTCACGCACTTGAGCAGTCGCTTGCGAGTATAGAGAATGGAGAATATGGAATCGCTTTTGCATCTGGACTTGCCGCAATAGATGCAATTGTGAAATTGCTCAAGCCTGGTGATGAGGTGATCTCAACGAGTGACCTGTATGGTGGTACATATAGGTTATTTACTAAGATATTTGAAAGTTTTGGTATTAAGTTTCACTTTGTAGGGATGCAAGATGTAAATAATATAGAGACATATATAAATGAAAAAACAAAGCTCATCTGGGTAGAAACGCCTACGAACCCGATGATGAGTATTATTGATATTGAGGCAGTTTCATCAATATCAAAAAAGTATAAGATCCTGTTTGCGGTAGACAATACTTTTGCAACTCCTTATTTACAACTACCCCTTGATTTAGGTGCAGATATTGTGATGCATAGTGCTACAAAGTATTTAGGGGGTCATAGCGATCTGGTTATGGGTGCTCTTGTTGTAAAAGATAAGGAGCTAGCAGATAGATTATACTTTATACAAAATGCAAGTGGGGCCATAAGTGGACCTCAAGATAGTTTTCTAGCATTGCGCGGTATAAAAACTTTACATGTGCGCATGCAACGACATTGTGAAAATGGCAAGGCTGTTGCTCATTACCTTAAATCACATCCTATGGTTGATAAGGTATACTGGCCTGGGTTTGAAGATCATCCTAATCATCATATTGCCAAAAGACAGATGAAGGATTACGGAGCGATGATATCATTTACTACTAAGCAAGATTCGCTAGCTGGAGCCGTAAGCTTTGTAGAAAAGCTACGCATTTTCACGCTCGCCGAAAGTCTAGGAGGTGTCGAGTCGCTTGCAGGTCATCCAGCATCAATGACGCATGGTTCTATCCCAAAAGAAGAACGAGAAAAACTTGGAATTAAAGATTCTTTAGTGAGGCTAAGCGTAGGTATTGAAGATGAAGAAGATCTCATAGCAGATCTTAAACAGGCACTAGAAAACTAATCTTGTAAAATAGAAAAGCGACTTTGAAATTATCAAAGTCGCTTTTCTATTTAGTCTTTATATTAAGTTAATCTAGGTAATAGATGTATCCTACATTAACCCAGAAAATCCAGTCATTTACCTTATTGTCAGGTCTTGGGTCAGGGTTAAGTCCATCTACCCAGTTAGAAAAGTAGTAGTGCCATCTCAAATCTAAATTAAGATCACTTAGTACACCTAGTTTATATCGAGTCCCTATACTTCCAGCAATGGCCCAGGTTGTTCCAGGTCTTGTGTCAACTCCTGTCCCAAACTCGCCATCACCTACATTAAAACCATCAAAGATAGCTGGTCCCGTGTCAAAAGGATCTTGTGTGTAGGGGTTGAGCACTTGTCCAAAAATATTTCCATCTGCTCTCAAATCAGTAGTTGCACTAGGATTATAAGAAACAAAGTGGGCACCAAGACTCACATAAGGAGCAAATTTAAAAGCTCCTGCTGCAAAATCTCTTATGCTAAGTGGGTAATATTCTAAATGAGAACCTATTTCTAAAACGCTCGCTTTTCCTTTGTGATTACGTAGTCTTAAACCACCAAAATCATTGTCGTCTGTTTCTGGGCCAAAGTTGTTAAGATTTGTAAAGTGATAATCAATTTCATTACGAACTTTAAAGTGATCATTAAAATACGTGTATCGGGAGTAGCAATTACAATCTGCTTGGTATGAGAAATTTAGATAGTGAACGAGACCTACTCCAAATCCAGTATTCCCTATATTTGTTTCTTGATTCCCACGTTCACCATAATCTGCTTGAAATGCAATTGGACCCGCAATCACGCCAAGTTCGTGCGAAAATCCAAATTGAGCATTTAAGCTCTGATGTGCCATCGTAAAAGATAGCAATGCCAACAGTAGGTACTTGGCTTTCATAAGTAGGTAATTTGAGTGTGACAAATATATACAATAATGTCAAACACCGAAATATTCAAGAATATTCCCTATTTTATGTAAGTTTAATCTTACTTATTGATTTGTTCATTACGATATTCTAAAAAATACGCGCATAAAATCAAGGATACCGTATATTTGTAATCAGTAAAAATTGATTTGTAAAATACATTCTCACAATAGATTAAACTTATGTCAGACAGCATTAAAAAATTTGTCGATTATGTTGCTAAGAGCAACCCAAACGAGCCTGAATTTATGCAGGCCGTTCACGAGGTAGCAGAAACTGTAATACCTTTCATAGAAAAGAATCCTCAATACCAAGGGAAGAAACTTCTTGAGCGTATGGTAGAGCCAGAGCGTACGATTATGTTTCGTGTGCCTTGGACGGATGATTCTGGAGAGATACAAGTAAATAGAGGATACCGTGTTGAGTTTAACAGCGCTATTGGTCCATATAAAGGTGGACTTCGTTTCCACCCATCTGTAAATCTTAGTATTCTTAAGTTCTTAGGTTTTGAGCAAGTTTTCAAAAACAGCCTTACAACATTACCTATGGGTGGTGGTAAAGGTGGATCTGATTTTGATCCAAAAGGAAAATCTGATGCAGAAGTAATGCGTTTTTGCCAAAGCTTTATGAGCGAGCTTTCTCGCCACATAGGCCCTAATACAGATGTGCCTGCGGGTGACATTGGAGTAGGTGGTCGCGAGATAGGATACATGTTTGGACAGTACAAGAAACTTCGTAATGAATTTACGGGAGTTCTTACTGGAAAAGGATTATCATACGGTGGTTCATTAATGAGACCAGAAGCAACAGGGTACGGAGACGTATATTTTGCACAAAGTATGCTTAAAACTAAAGGAGAAACTTTTGAAGGTAAAACAGTTGCAGTTTCTGGATCAGGAAATGTTGCTCAATATGCTACCGAAAAAGTAACTCAATTAGGTGGTAAAGTAATCACTATGTCAGACTCTGGAGGATATATCGTAGATAACGATGGTATTGATGCAGAGAAGCTAGCATTTATAATGGAGCTTAAAAATGTAAAACGTGGCCGTATAAGCGAGTACACAGAAAAGTATACTTCTGCAGAGTACCATGAAGGTAAGAGACCTTGGGGAACAAAAGTAGATGTAGCTTTGCCTTGTGCAACTCAAAATGAGCTTGACGGTGATGAAGCAAAAACATTAGTAGACAACGGATGTATCTGTGTTGCCGAAGGAGCAAACATGCCTTGTACACCAGAAGCAATTGAAGTATTCCACAAAGCAAAAATCTTGTTTTCACCTGGAAAAGCTTCAAACGCTGGAGGAGTTGCTACTTCTGGACTTGAAATGTCACAAAACAGTTTACGTTACAACTGGACAGCAGAAGAAGTAGATGAGAAACTACACAACATTATGCTTGATATACATGAAGCATGTGTAACTTATGGTAAAGATGAAGATGGTTACGTAGATTACGTAAAAGGAGCAAACGTTGCAGGATTTGTAAAAATCGCAGATGCAATGCTAGCACAAGGAGTAGTATAATAACTGCTTTATATAGTTTTTAAAAAGGGTGGCTTAGGCTGCCCTTTTTTTTGTTATGCTTTCGCGAAAGCATACCTCCACATAAAATCGTAATAATATATGCAGACGCCTCATTTCGATTCATAGTGCAATAATTGTACATTTGATCGTTTTAAATAAATAAGATTTTCCTGCTGTGAACATACGTTTTCTTCTTATTGTATTCTTTGTTTCATCTATTGCGGTGGCACAAGATTTTTCTGAAGATTGGACAGCACATTTTTCTTATAACCAAATCGTGGGTATCACCTCAGGGAATGAGAAGGTGTATGTAGCATCTGAGAATGCGGTTTTTATTTATAATACACTAGATGGTACTACTACAAACCGAACTACGGTAAATGGTCTTTCTGGTAATTTAATCTCTTCTATATATTATAGTGAGAGTTTTGATACGCTCTTCGTAGGTTATGAAAATGGAGTGATAGATGTTATTGTAGGTAATACTTCTGATGTACTTACGGTTGTAGATATTTTTAATAAACCAGCCATTCCCCCAGATCGCAAGCGTATCAACCACTTTGAAGAATATAATGGGTTTGTTTATATAGCTACTGGCTTTGGGGTGTCACTTTATGATGTAGAGAGACTTGAGTTTGATGACTCCTATTTTATTGGTAATAATGGAGGACTTTTAGATATAGGTAGTACTGCGATTCTAGAGCCATATATTTATGCGGCAACTACAGATGGCGGACTGCGTAGGGCGCTCGTAGCAAACGACAACCTTATTGACTTTAATAACTGGGAGACAACTCGAAATGGCGCTTTTGAGAAGGTTATAGAATTTGACAATAATCTTTACTTACAAGAGGATAATGGTCTTCTAGTCTCATCTAACGGGTTAGATTTTTCTGTTTTTCAAAATTTTCAGACTTCCATTATAGATGTGCAATCTAGTGCAGAGAATATTATAGTCACACTCAACGCTAGTGTTTTTTTATATGATGTAACTGGTACGCAAGTTCAAAATTACGGAGCTATAGAAGATTTTATTCCTAAATATACCACTGCAATTATAGAAGATGATGCTGTGTTTATAGGCACTCTAGGGTCAGGTGTTGCTCTCATTAATAGCACAACCTCTGGAGATATAACCCGTTTATTGCCTAATGGGCCATTAGAAAATGCTCATTTTGACGCAGCAGCAAGTGCAGGTTCTGTGTGGTCTGTTTTTGGTGATTATACGGTATCGTACAATCCATTTCCACTTAAAAGACAAGGAATAAGTCGTTATACTGAAGCAGAGGGATGGAGTTTTATTCCGCTGGAAGATTTCTTTGGGGCGAGCAATTTTGTACACATTGCTATTAATGATCAAGATCCATCACGATTGTATGCTAGCTCTTTTAATGGAGGACTTGTAGAGATTATAGATGAAACTCCAAGTATTCTCTATGATGAAAATAATAGTCCGCTTTTACCAGTTGCCACTACGACAAATGATGTGAGAGTAAACGGAGGAGCATTTGATAATGAAGGTAATTTCTGGGTGACTAATGCACGTTCTGTATTAGGCTTACAAAGAGTTTCTCCTAGCGGACAGTTTACTCCGTTCAATACAGAAGAGATCCTTGCTGGTGAAGATGCAAACCTAGATGCAGTTGCTATTACCCCAGATGGTAATATTTTTGTGGGAACAGATAGAAGAGGTGTTATTGCTTTCAATCCAGGTACAAATGCGTTTGCTCGTCTAGCAGGCGAGGATGGCGCTGGAAACCTTCCCATAGATGATATACGATCACTAGCTGTAGATAGAAACGGAGCGCTCTGGATAGGCACAAGATTGGGTTTGCGAGTACTATTCGGGCCTTCTCAATTGTTTGAAAATCCTCAGGTAAGTGCAAATGCTATCATAATATTACAAGATGGTATTGCTCAAGAGCTACTTAATGATCAGGTAGTAACAGATATTATTGTAGATGGCGCAAATAATAAGTGGCTTGCCACTGCAGATTCAGGTGTGTTTTATGTGAGTCCTAATGGTCAAGAAACGATTTTTCATTTTACTACAGATAACTCACCACTTCCTTCAAATACAGTACAATCTGTAGCAATTGATCCGGAAACCGGTAGTGTGTACTTTGGAACGATAAGAGGAATGGTAGCTTTTGACGGCTCTTCCACAGCACCAGCCGAAGATCTTGAAGAAGTGCTCGTGTACCCAAACCCCGTAAGGCCTGGGTTTAACGGTAATGTGCGTATAGAAGGGCTTACTGCAAATACTAACGTGAAGATTACAGATCTAGTAGGTAATCTTGTTTATGAAGAAAATACCACGGGTGGAAGCATTGAGTGGGATACTACCGCTTTTGGGCGACATAAGGTTGCTTCTGGAGTATACCTCATCATTATTACGGGACCTCCAGAAGAGTTGCAAGAAACTACTATTGAGAAAGTCATGATCATTAGATAATGCTAGTAAAAACTGAAGCCATTGTATTTTCTGCACTCAAATATGGAGAGGCAGATCTCATTGTAAAAGCCTTTACAAAAAGTAGCGGACTCAAATCTTACCTTATTAGAGGAGTTTTAAAATCAAAGAAGGGTAAGCTTCGAGTTGCCATGTTCCAGCCGCTCACGCATTTAGAGATTGAAGCAAATCATAAGGATAAGGGAACTTTAGAAAGTATACGCGAGGCAAAAGTGGTCACGCATTACACGAGTTTACATACGGAAGTGGCAAAAAGTGCCATTGTTTTTTTTATTGCAGATGTACTTAGATCTTCTGTGCAAGAGGAAGAAGAAAATGTACCTCTCTTTGATTTTATAGTGAACGCTAGCTTATGGCTAGATTTAAATAATACGATTGCAAATTTTCATTTATTATTTCTTTTGAAGTTAAGCAGCTACTTAGGTTTTTATCCTGATGACTCAGAGGTTCAGCATGAGTACTTTAACTTGATGGACGGGATGTTTGAAAATGTAGGAGCAAGTATTTACTGTCGTTCTGGGCAAGATATCGAGTTGTTAAAGTTATTCTTGGGCACAAATTTTGATGCACTAGTTTCTATCAAACTAAACCAAAAACAGCGCACCTCTTTTCTCAACATGCTATTACAGTATTATGAGTTACATTTACACGGTTTTAAAAAACCTAGATCACTAGCGGTGCTCAACTCAATTTTCAGTTAAAATGCGCATACTCTTTACCCTACTCTTATTAGTAGCTGTCTCTGTACAAGCCCAAAAAATTACGGTGCTTGATGTAGATACGCGCGAACCTATAATAGGAGTTGCTATTTTTAATAAAGATAAAAGTAAAAGTGCTCTCACAGATTTTGATGGGAGAGCAGATGTGACCGCTTTCGCGAAAGCGGAAACCCTTTATTTTCAAGAAGTCGCACATAAAGATGCGCAATACAGCAAAGCTCAGATCATAGCACTTTCTAACAGAATCTTCTTAAAGCAGAAGGACAATCAGCTTACGGAAATTGTGCTCTCTGCTAGCAAATTTGCACAAAGCCGAAAGAACGTTCCGCAAAAAATAGTAGGAATCTCATCTGAAGATATACAGCGAGCAAACCCACAAACAGCTGCAGATTTGCTACAGGCAAGCGGCTCTGTATTTGTGCAAAAAAGTCAGCAGGGTGGAGGTAGTCCTTTAATAAGAGGGTTCTCTACAAATAGGCTACTCATTACGCTAGATGGCGTGCGTTTTAATACCGCAATCTTTAGAGGAGGAAACGTGCAGAATGTAATTTCCATAGATCCATTTACCATAGACCGCACAGAGGTGCTACTAGGTCCAGGATCTGTGATTTATGGTAGTGATGCTGTGGGTGGAGTGATGAACTTTTATACTAAGCAACCTAAGCTTTCATTTACAGAAACTAATGTGGTTACAGGTGCGGCCGTTGCACGTGTAAACACTGCAAATAATGAAAGGACAGGACATTTTGATATCAATATAGGGAAGCGCAACTGGTCTTTTCTTACGAGTGCAAGCTACTCAGATTATGATGACCAGCGTCAAGGGAAGCACGGTCCAGATGATTATTTGCGCACTGATTTTGTGCAAATTATTGACGGTGTAGATACTGCAGTGACTAATGATAATCCTTTGGTACAGGAGGGCTCTGCATTTAACTCCTTAAATTTGATGCAAAAAGTGCGTTTTAGGTCTAACGATACTTGGGATTTTAACTTAGGTCTTATTTATGCCACTACATCAGATTATGATCGTTATGATAGATTAACGAGAAAAAGAGATGGAGAGTTTAGGGCGGCAGAGTGGTTTTATGGTCCGCAACAGTGGTTTATGACTAACCTCCAGATTGATAAAGAGGGCTATGGTAGTTTTTACAATCGTGCAAGAGCAACCATTACGTATCAGAACTCTAAAGAGAGTAGAAATGATCGTGATTTTGGCGGAACAGATTTTTTTGAAACTGACGAGAATGTAGATGCATTTTCTGTTGGCTTAGATTTTACAAAAAATCTAAAGTCAAAACGTAATAAAGTCTATTATGGACTAGAGTATGTACACAATAAAGTAGGATCTAATGGTCAAGTAACAGATATCACTACTGGAACTATAAGCAATCAAGCTTCTCGCTATCCAGACGGATCTACATGGCAATCTCTAGCAGCTTATGGAAGTATACAATTAGAACTTACAGAGAAGACACGCCTGCAATCTGGACTGCGTTATAACCACATACTACTTGCAGCCGATTTTTCTGATAACAACGAGTTTTTTGCACTGCCTTTTGATAAAGCAGATTTAAGTACTGGAAACCTTACAGGAAGCATAGGTGTCACTCATGAAATTTCTAAGTCAGTAAGCCTCAAAGCAAATCTAGGAACAGCGTTTAGAGCACCTAACATTGATGATGTAGGTAAAATATTTGATAGCGAGCCAGGATCTGTAGTAGTTCCTAATCCTAATCTTAAATCTGAGTATGCTTACAATGGCGAACTAGGATTTAACTTCAATTTTTCTAACGCACTAAGGCTGGATGTAAACGGTTATTACACTTTGCTTGAAAACGCTTTAGTACGCCGCGATTTTGATCTTGATGGTGTAACAGAGATAGCTTATCAAGGAGAATTGAGTAACGTGCAAGCAATACAGAATGCCTCTAAGGCTGAGGTTTATGGTATAGAAATAGGCGCAGATGCAAAGCTTTCTAAAACCCTGAAACTTACAGGGCAGTTCAATTATACGAGTGGTGTAGAACAAGATGAAGATGGTAGTTACATTCCTTTTAGGCATGCGGCGCCGCTTTTTGGGAATAATCACTTAATATGGACTAGTAATAAATGGACGCTAGATGCTTCGGTGGCTTATAGTGGTTCTTTTGATTTTGACGAGCTTGCTCCTAGTCAGCAAAGTAACTCACACCTCTATGCCCTTGACAGTGATGGTAATCCTTACTCACCTAGCTGGTATGAACTTAGTTTAGGTAGTCGTTATGTGCTTTCTGATAGCTGGTCTTTTACAGCAAATCTTGATAATATTACAGACCAGCGATACCGTACATATTCATCTGGAATAGCTGCTGCGGGAAGAAATCTAATACTTGCGGCGACTTATAATTTTTAAGATATCGCTTTCGCGAAAGCGGACTTAAGCACAGGTAAAACTTGAGCCTCAAACCAAGGGTTTTTATGCAGCCAAAATCTGTTGCGTGGCGAAGGGTGCGGTAAGGGCATGAATTTAGGAAAGTATTTGTTATAATTGCGAACAGTTTCTGTTAGATTTTTATAAGTATTGTCTTTCAAGTAATATTTTTGGGCATAGGTGCCTATAAGAATGACAAGCTCTAAATCCGGTAGTTTTTCTAAAATTTGTTCATGCCATTGTGGAGCACACACGGATCGAGGAGGTAAATCTCCACTTTTTCCCTTGCCTGGGTAACAAAAACCCATAGGGATTAGAGATATTATTTTAGGGTTATAAAAAGTCTCATGATCGCAACTTAGCCATTTACGTAGTTGCTTGCCACTAGGGTCATCCCAAGGTATAGATGTCTTGTGTACTTTTGTTCCTGGAGCTTGACCTATAATGAGTACTTTGGCTTTTGGATGAGCAGAAACTATTGGATTTGGACCAAGAGGTAAGTCTAAACAAATGTTACAAGATCTAATGGATTTTAATAGGTTTTCCAAGGTGATAAGGTTAAGTGACTCATAGGATAGGAAACTGCTATTTTGACTTTCCTCCTACTATAATTACAATCTCACCTTTAGGAGGTTTGTTTGTATAATGGGCGAGTACTTCTGTGGCAGTCCCGCGCACAGTTTCTTCGTGCAATTTTGTTATCTCTCTAGATACAGAAACCGGACGGTTTGCACCAAAATATTCTATAAAATGACCTAGTGTTTTTATGAGTTTATGAGGTGATTCATAAATAATCATCGTGCGCGTTTCTTCTTGAAGTGCCAGAAAGCGAGTTTGGCGCCCTTTTTTTACGGGAAGAAATCCTTCAAAAATAAATTTATCATTAGGGAAGCCGCTATTTACAAGCGCAGGTACAAATGCTGTTGCGCCTGGTAAACAGTCTACCTCTATGTCTGCCTCAACGCAAGCACGTGTAAGTAAAAAACCAGGGTCAGAGATGGCGGGCGTTCCTGCGTCACTTATACATGCAATTACCTCACCTGCTTGAATACGCTTAACAATGGTATCAACTGTCTGGTGTTCATTATGCATGTGATGGCTCATCATCTGCGTGCCTATTTCATAGTACTTAAGTAGCTTACCACTCGTGCGAGTGTCTTCAGCTAGAATAAGATCTGCTTCCTTAAGTATGCGAATAGCACGGAAGGTCATATCTTCAAGATTACCAATGGGTGTAGGAACTAAGTAGAGTTTTGACATGCCGCAAAGTTAGTGATAAATGATAGTTTGTAGTTGTATAACTAACGATACATGGGTCTTACTTCTTTGCCAAAAAAGTAAGAAGCAAGTAGAAGTACTAGTGCAACAAGCGTCAAAGTAATATCATGATCTGCCTTGTAGTGTGCAGCCGCTGCGAGTACTACGTCGAAAAATATTCCAGCATAAGCCCACTCTGTAAGCCACGGAATACCTCTCCATAATAGCATAAGGATTGCGCAAATTTTTAATACCGCTAGCGGTATTACAACATATGTAGGATAATCTAGAGCTTTAAAAAAACCTTCAACCATCGCTGTATTTCTAAAATACATTTGAGCCGAGTAGAGCATGATAGCGCAAATGCCTATTGTGGTGATCCAGTAAATAATGCGTTGTACTTTCATGGTAAGCTAGTTTTGATTTTAGAATTAAACTCATTTAGTCTTGCCTTAAGACTTTTCCCTTCGTCGTAACTAATTCTAAAAGCTTTTAATGAATATTTAAAAACTGCAGTATTGGTAGTGATTACAAGTTGTTCTCTTAATCCGTTATAGCTTACAGAGTCAATTTTCGGAAATTTTTTATGCAGTACAATTTTATTTTCAATAATAAACATGAGATCATTCTCGGAAAGAGCGATTTTATCAACCTTAGCTTTCTTGAAGGTCAACAATAGTGATAAAAAAATATTATTATTTATAATGGCACTCTCTATGAACGTGGATGCAGATTTCTTCTTTAAAATAGTTGTTTGCAAAAGTCAATAGGGCATTTATCTATGAATACCTTCCTTCCACAATCTCTAGAAAGCGTGTTTCTTGTACTTCTTTTCCTTCCCAATTATTATAATCAGGTTTTACCATTTGGGAGATAAAAGTGCGAGCCTCTGCTGCAGAGCCAAAGGTTTCTAGTTGGCTTAGTACTCTATTATAGTCAGAGGTACTTCCAGCAAATAGATGTTTTATAAAGGAGAGTTTATCGTTGAGTCCAATTTTTAAACCAGTTTTCAAACGATCATTAAGGTTTTTTGGCTTATCATCTGCCACTTCTTGACTAGTGATTTCTTTAGGTTCGAAAATGGGCATTTGTCCGAATTCATTTCCTATTTCAAAACTATCTGCTTTGCCAACAGCTGGCTGAGGTGGTATAATAGCGTCTATTACCTTATCAATATCTGCAGCCTCAGGGGTCATTTCTGGCCACATATCTTTAATTTTTTCAATCACAGGCTCATGTACGGGCTCATCGTCATCATTATATTGCGTGCCATCTGGTCTGTGGTGATCATCTGTTCCTTTTGCTTCGGCGTATCTCGCTTGATTGTCTGCTAGTATTTCGGCAGGCGTTCTTGTAGGAGACGGAGTAGGAGTTTGGGTTTCTAGATCTGCTGGTGACGGTTCCTTTGCTGGTGCAAGTTCCTCATTTACCATTACTTCCTCTAGTTCTCTAAGTCCCAAGGTAGGTTTTCCTGCATTTTCGAGCTGTTCTGCATAAGCAAGAACAGTAAGCTTTTCATGCAGTTTTCTAGTTGTATCTGCCAGTTGTTTATAATCTGCATCGTCACGTAGTTGTAGGATTTTATGAGCTATGCTTACGAGTTCTGCCTTGATAGTTTTCTTCATAACTTTGAGATATGTGGAGTGGTTTCAACGTAATTTTGATACATTTACCTCTGCCTTAATCATTGGGATTAATAAAACGGAATTATTGCCGTTTTGGTCTAGAAAAGTACAAAATGTTTCTCGAAAATACAGTAAATCATAAAGAGCAATTTGGCTGGATTGAAGTCATTTGTGGATCTATGTTCTCTGGTAAAACAGAAGAACTCATCCGCAGGCTCAAACGCGCGCAGTTTGCAAAACAAAAAGTTGAGATTTTTAAACCTGCTGTAGACACGCGCTACGATGAAGAAATGGTGGTCTCACATGACGCAAATGAAATACGTTCTACACCAGTTCCTGCAGCTGCAAATATTCCTATGCTAGCAGATGGATGTGATGTGGTGGGGATTGATGAGGCACAATTTTTTGATGATGAGATTGTACAGGTTTGCAATGATCTGGCAAATCGCGGCATACGAGTAATTGTTGCTGGTCTTGATATGGACTTTAAAGGAAATCCTTTTGGTCCTATGCCTAATCTAATGGCAACGGCAGAGTATGTAACTAAGGTTCACGCAGTGTGCACTCGTACAGGTAACCTTGCTCAATATAGTTATAGAAAAGCACAAAGCGAGGATATTGTGATGCTAGGAGAGACAGAAGAGTATGAACCACTCTCACGTGCGGCTTACTATAAAGCTATGTTGCGAGACAGACTACGTAAGATGGACGTAGAAACTCCCGAAGAAATCACAACAAATACCTCGAGGCAAACACCTCAAGACCCTAACTAATGTCAATCACACGCTTAGAAATAGATCTAGCTGCCTTACGTCATAACTATTCTTATTTAAGAAAGAAGGTAGCACCCGCTGTAAAAGTTATGGCAGTAGTAAAAGCATTTGGATACGGCAGTGATGCTGGATCTGTGGCTCAAGAATTAGAAATCCAGGGGGTACATTACTTCGCTGTGGCATACGTTTCAGAAGGTGTTGCGCTTAGAGATGCTGGTATAACCACACCTATATTAGTGTTGCATCCGCAGCCAGATACTTTTGATGAGCTTATAGAGCGATGCCTTGAGCCTAGTATTTACAGCGTTAGAATGATGGAGTTGTTTACAGCTTTTGCAAAAGGCAAAGGGCAAGAAAATTACCCTATTCATTTAAAGTTTAACACAGGACTCAATAGACTAGGCTTCTTAAATACTGACGTATCATGGATTCTTGACCGCTTGCGCGAAAATGTGAGTGTAAAAGTAGCATCTCTCTTCTCACATCTTGTAGCTAGTGAAGATCCTGCCGAAGAAGAATTTACTTTAAATCAAATACTTCAATTTACAAATATCTCCAAGGAACTTCTACAAGCGTTGGATTATGTGCCATTCATGCATATGACTAATACCTCTGGAGTTATTAACTATCACAGAGCCCATTTTGATTGCGTGCGTATAGGTATAGGGTTGTATGGTTACGGTAATAATGAAGAGGAGACAAAAAATTTAAAACCAGTAGCTAGATTAAAATCTGTAATCTCACAGATTCATCATATTGAGCCTGGTCAGAGTATAGGATACAATCGAGCATACAAAGCAACCGAAAATATGGTTACCGCTACATTGCCTATTGGTCATGCAGACGGCATCTCTAGATCGCTAGGAAACGGTGTAGGTTATGTGATTATTGCGGGACAACAGGCGCCCATTGTAGGTAACGTTTGTATGGATATGGTCATGGTCGATATCACGGGTATAGTTTGTAAAGAGGGAGATGATGTGGAGGTTTTTGGAGAAACTACAAGTGCCGAAACACTGGCAGGAGAGATGCAGTCTATTTCATACGAACTCTTAACAGCGATCGGTCAACGGGTAAAACGTGTCATTCTTCGATAAAGCGTGTTTCTTAAACTTTTGTTAAGTGGTTTGAAAAAAATAGTTACCTTCGATTCATATTAACCTAAAAAACAGACTTGACAATGTTAAAAGAATTTAAGGATTTCATCATGACGGGTAACGTCATTGACCTAGCAATAGCAGTAATACTTGCTGGAGCGATTGGACTTGTAGTAAAAGGATTTGTAGGAGACATCATGATGCCTATTGTAGGTCACTTTGCTGGAGGTGTTGATTTTGCAGATTTAAAAATAGTTCTTGACGAGGCGGTAATGGTAGACGGTGCTGTAGCAACTCCAGAAAATGCAATTATGTATGGAAACTGGATTAATGCAATCATTAACTTAATCATCGTTGGTTTTGTACTTTTCATGATTGTAAAAGCTTACAACAAAACTAAGAAGCCAGTTGTAGAAGAAGTAGCAGCAGATCCAGGACCATCTGAAATCGATTTATTAAAAGAAATCAGAGATTCTCTTAAGAAATAATTACTCGTAGCAACCGCTACACTATTATATTCTAACTCAAACCACCTTGTTTATCTAACAGGGTGGTTTTTTTATGTAATTAAAACAAAGTTTGACGTATTGTTATATATCTAACTAACTTTTAAGGTTTCAACGGCTTATAAATCGTTAATGCGTACTAACTTTGACGTTTTATAAAGTTTTCGCGAAAGCGAAGCTCATTTTTAAAACAACCTCTTTAAAACGATACTATGAAAGTAGCGGTAGTAGGAGCCACCGGGATGGTAGGCCAAGTGATGTTAAAAGTTCTTGCAGAACGTAATTTCCCTATAACGGAATTAATACCTGTAGCCTCAGAGCGATCTGTGGGTAAGAAGGTACTATATAAAGAGAAGGAATACACCATCCACTCTATGGAAGATGCAATTGCAGCTAGACCCGATATTGCTATATTCTCGGCAGGTGGAGATACCTCAAAGGAATTTGCGCCTAAGTTTGCTGAAGTGGGAACAACCGTGATAGACAATAGTTCTGCATGGAGAATGGACCCTACTAAGAAACTTATTGTTCCAGAAATTAACGCAACTTCTCTTACTAAAGAAGATAAAATTATAGCAAACCCTAATTGCTCTACGATACAAATGGTACTTGCAATGTCACCGTTACATAGAGATTACGGTATCAAAAGGTTAGTGATTTCTACTTATCAATCTATTACAGGTACTGGAGTAAAAGCGGTGCAGCAATTAGAAAATGAATATACTGGTGAGAAGGGAGAAATGGCTTACCCTTACCCTATACACCGTAATGCAATACCGGCTTGTGACGTTTTTGATGATAACGGTTACACCAAAGAAGAGTTGAAGCTTGTAAATGAAACTCAGAAAATTTTAAATGACAGATCTATTGCGGTAACAGCAACTGCTGTGCGTATTCCAGTGGTAGGTGGTCATAGTGAATCTGTAAATGTTGAGCTCCGTGCGCCTTTTGAAGAGAATGACATTCGTAAGGTTCTTAATGAAACTTCTGGAGTAACGGTACAAGATAATCCGGATACAAATACATACCCTATGCCTATTTATGCAGAAGGTAAGGACGATGTTTATGTAGGTAGAATACGTCGTGATTACTCACAAGAGAACACGCTTAACATGTGGATTGTATCAGACAACTTACGTAAAGGTGCTGCAACAAATGCGGTACAGATAGGAGAATATCTAGTAGCTAATGGCTTAGTGTAACTCCTACACTATTAAAAATATCTTTATTTAGTACTATAAAAAGTCCCTCCTCGTGAGGGACTTTTTATATTTGTACAAAACACAACTACATTGAATAAAATAGATATCTCTAGCTGGAAGCGCCGCGCACATTTTGAGTTTTTCTCACAATTTGAGGAGCCTTATTTCGGGATCACTTGGCAAGTAGATATGACACTTGCAAAGCAGCGAGCAAAAGAGCAAGGAGTGTCTTTATTTATCTATTATCTACACAAGTCGCTAGAAGCTGCGATGGCTATTGAGAACTTTAAATACCGGATCACACCAGATAATGATGTGGTTTTACTTGATACTATAAGCGCTAGTGCGACGCTCATGAGAGATAATGAAACCTTTGGTTTTAGTTATATTCCATATGATGCAGATATAACGGTTTTCACAAAGTCCGTGCAGAGTGAGGTGGAGCGCATAAAAAATTCAGACGATCTTTTTCCGCCTATTAATACAGATGATGTGATGCATTGTTCTGCCATACCTTGGATGGATTTTTCATCCATTACACACTCCCGACTCTTTAAGGCAAAGGATAGCGTTCCTAAAATCTCTTACGGGCAGATAACAGAAAAATCATCTGGAACCTTTACAATGCCTGTTGCACTGTACGTGCATCATGGACTCATAGATGGCTTACATGTATCTCGATATAAGGATATGTTTCAGCAACTTCTAGACGGTAAAGAGTAGGTCTTTGTAATTAAGTACTTTGTCTATCGTCTAAGGTTGTAATTAAAAAACAACCATTATGAAATTAGTACACACAATTATTCGCATAGGGCTAGGCTTAATGCTTCTTGTCTTTGGACTCAATAAATTTTTCTGGTTTATGCCAGATTTTGAATTTGGTGATAATGTAGGCGCAGCACATCTTTTTCAAGCATTTACAGATAGTGGTTATATGTGGCCGCTAGTAGGAGGACTAGAAGTG
This sequence comes from Dokdonia sp. Dokd-P16, assembly GCF_003095655.1. NCBI lineage: Bacteria > Pseudomonadati > Bacteroidota > Flavobacteriia > Flavobacteriales > Flavobacteriaceae > Dokdonia > Dokdonia sp. Dokd-P16. The sequence continues at coordinate 1,206,485 of NZ_CP029151.1, read as the reverse complement.
ATTGTAGGACTTCTCTTTATAACTAAGAAGATTTTTCCTGTGGCGTTACTCGCATTGATTCCTATATCTGTAAATATTGTTCTTTTTCACGCCGTATTAGATCCACCTAATATTGTGCCTGCGCTTTTAGTAGCAGTTCTCAATGGGTATTTTATATACCGTAATTGGAATAATTATAGACATTTGTTTTCTTAGAAAATGCTTAACACTATATTTAACCCGCTCTTTTGAGTGGGTTTTTTTATGCTTTCGCGAAAGCGTAATAACCCGTATCTTGAATACGCAATCAAACACAACCCGTATTATGAAAAAATTGATTCTTCTCGCTCTTGCTACAACTGCTATTATAAGCTGTGATGATAAGCCGGCGACACCTAAAAACACTATTGCTGTGAACTATACCGAAACTAAAAAAGTAGATACTGTAGATACCTATTTTGGCACAGAAGTACAAGATCCTTACAGATGGCTAGAAGATGATCGTAGTGAGGAGACGATGGACTGGGTTGTACGTGAGAACAATACCACCCAAGACTACTTAAAGAATATTCCCTTTCGTGAGGAGCTCAAGGAGCGCTTATCCACATTGTGGAATTATGAAAAAGTAGGTTCGCCATTTAAAGAAGGTGATTATACGTACTTCTATAAAAACGACGGACTTCAAAATCAGTACGTTATTTACCGTTATAAAACTGGTGAAGATCCAAGTACTGCTTCTGTATTTTTAGACCCAAACACCTTTGCAGAAGATGGTACTATCTCTTTAGGAGGAGCAAGTTTCTCTGAAGATGGCTCTATACTAGCCTACGCTATTTCTGAAGGAGGAAGTGACTGGCGTAAGATTCTCGTTATGGATACCGAGAAAAAAGAAATTATAGAAGACACGCTGGTAGATGTAAAGTTCTCTGGAATGTCTTGGTATAAAAACGAAGGTTTTTACTATTCTAGTTATGATAAACCTAAGGGCAGCGAACTATCGGCAAAGACAGATCAGCATAAATTATATTACCATAAGTTAGGTACTGCACAGGCTACAGATAAGCTAATATTTGGCGGTACAGCTGCAGAGAAGCATCGTTATGTAGGAGGTGGAGTTACAAAAGATAACCGCTATTTACTAGTAAGTGCGCGTAACTCTACTTCTGGAGGGAAGATGTTTATGAAAGATCTCGAGAAGACTAATAGTCCTTTTGTGACTGTATTAGATCACGAAGATTCTGATAGTTATGTGATGGAAAATATAGGTAGTAAACTATTTATAGCGACTAATCTTGATGCGCCTAATATGCGTGTAGTAACGGTAGATGCTTCAAACCCAACTCCAGAAAACTGGGTAGATTTTATACCAGAAACAGAGAATGTATTGAGTCCAAGTACTGGTGGAGGTTCTTTCTTTGCTAGTTATATGGTAGATGCAGTTTCAAAAGTAAAGCAGTATGATTATGACGGTAAGCTTGTACGTGATGTAGAACTTCCGGGAGTAGGTACTGTAGGAGGTTTTGGAGCAGAGAAAGATGAGAAGGAGTTATATTTTAGCTTTTCAAATTACAAGACGCCAGGTAGTATTTATAAATATGACATCGCATCTGGAACTTCTGAGCTATTTATCAAACCAGACATAGATTTTGATCCAGAAGCATATGAGAGCAAGCAAGTTTTTTATAGCTCAAAAGATGGTACAAAAGTACCGATGATTATCACTTATAAAAAGGGAACAGAGCTTAACGGTAAGAACCCTACTATCCTTTATGCTTATGGAGGATTTAATATAAGTCTAACACCTAGCTTTAGCATTGCAAATGCGGTGTGGATGGAGCAAGGAGGAGTATATGCAGTGCCTAACTTAAGAGGAGGCGGTGAGTATGGTAAAAAATGGCATGATGCTGGAACAAAAATGCAAAAGCAAAACGTTTTTGATGATTTTATTGCAGCTGCCGAGTATCTAATAGATAATAAATATACTTCAAAAGAATACTTAGCAATACGCGGTGGTTCTAACGGAGGTTTGCTTGTAGGAGCAACAATGACACAACGTCCAGATCTTATGCAGGTAGCATTACCAGCAGTTGGCGTGATGGATATGTTGCGTTACCATACATTTACAGCAGGTGCTGGATGGGCTTACGATTATGGTACAGCAGAAGACAGTAAAGAGATGTTTGAGTATCTTAAAGGATACTCGCCAGTTCATAACGTAAAAGCAGGAACTTCATATCCAGCAACTATGGTAACTACAGGAGATCATGATGATCGTGTAGTGCCAGCGCACTCATTCAAATTTGCTGCAGAGCTTCAAGAAAAACAAGCAGGAGATGCCCCAGTACTTATACGTATTGAGACAGATGCTGGTCACGGGGCTGGTACGCCGGTAGCAAAAACTATCGAGCAGTATGCAGATATTTTTGGATTTACCCTTTATAACATGGGTTATGAGGTGTTGCCAGAAAAAGTAGCAAAGAAAGTAAAAGGTTAATTAGTAATAATCACTAGGATTATGAGTAAACCCACATTTGGAGTTATAGGAGGAGGTAGTTGGGCAACCGCTATTGTAAAAATGCTGTGTGAAAACCTAGATACTGTAGGCTGGTATATGCGTAGTGATTATGCACTAGAGCATATTAAGAGAGAAGAGCATAACCCAAGCTATTTAAGCTCTGTAGAGTTTAAACCTGAGCAGCTTAAGTTAAGTAATGATATTAACGAGATTGTAGCATACTCAGATTATGTGATTTTTGCTGTTCCATCTGCCTTTATAGGAGGTGAGCTTAAGAATCTTACGGTGTCGCTAAAAGATAAAGTCATAGTCTCTGCCATAAAAGGGATTATGCCTGAGAGTGGTAAACTCGTTGGCTCTCACTTTAATGAAGAGCACAATGTTGCTATTGAGAATATAGCGGTTATAGCAGGACCTTGTCATGCAGAAGAGGTTGCGCTAGAGCGACTTTCTTACCTCACGATTGCATGTGCCGAAAAGCAAAATGCAAAAGTAATTGCAAAGCACTTGTCTAGTGATTATATAAAATGCACCACGAGTGATGATATTATAGGGATTGAATATGCTGCTACGCTTAAAAATATCTATGCCATTGCAGCAGGTATTGCGCACGGTCTAGGCTATGGAGATAACTTTCAGGCGTTATTAATGAGTAATGCTATACGTGAGATAAAACGCTATGTAAAGCGCGCCCACAAGATGAAGCGTGACATTAATGGGTCTGCTTATTTAGGAGATTTACTGGTGACGGGATATTCTGTTTTTAGTAGAAATAGAATGTTTGGTAACATGATAGGGAAGGGCTACACAGTAAAAAGCGCACAGATGGAAATGTCTATGGTAGCTGAAGGTTACTATGCTGCAAAAAGTGCTCTAGAACTCAACGAATCACGTGATAAGAAAGCACGTGTGCCTATTATAGAGTCGGTACACAGTATTCTTTATAAGGGCAAAGATCCTAAGAAAGTGTTTATTAAGTTGACAGAGAAGCTTAATTAGGGTATGAATTGTAAGAACTGTGGCACAACATTAGAAGGAGATTTTTGCAGTAATTGTGGGCAAAAATCCCATACTGATAGAATAAACGGCACATATGTGCTGCAAGAGATACCTAATAGTGTACTCCAAGTTGACAGAGGTTTTCTTTACACCATAAAGCAGCTTTTTACTCGCCCAGGTCATACCATTAGAGAATATATTGAAGGAAAGCGTGTAAATCATTTTAAGCCGATTTCCTTTGTACTGTTACTGGCAACTATATACGTGTTTTCATCTCTGCTACTGGATAAAAATACAGTGATGGGAGAAGCCATTTCTGGGTTTATCCAAGCGTTAAAAGATGTTTTAAAGAATGGAAACGCTTCACATATTGAAAGAGAGGCTTCGCCAGCTATTATTTCTTTTCTAGAAATTGTAAAAGACAATTATGCCTATGCAACTATAATACTTTTGCCGTTTACTGCATTAACTACTTATATATCCTTTTTAGGGAAAGGATATAATTACTTTGAGCACCTAATTGTTAATCTTTTTGTGGAAGGGCAAAAGTTGATTATTTATCTTATCTGTACACCCTTACTTCTTATCAACAGCAACGAGGATATGGCGTATTTTTTAGAAGGAGCCTTGTTTATTATTCCATTAATATTTGCAGGATGGACATTTGTGCAATTTTTTAAAGAGAGTAAAACAATAACCACCATTTTGCGACTAGTATTAAGTTATATGCTCTACTATATCTTGTTTAATTTAATAATGGTTTCAGGAGCTGTGGTAATAACTGGTTACTATTACATAAGTAAATAAGATATGTTTTTCTTTTAAGTACGCTTTCGCGAAAGCGTAAAAACCTACACCGCTAGTACACCATCCTTACCCATTACTGGTACTTTAACGGTATTGACTTCTTGTATTGAGTTTGCAGGAAACTCAAAACGTCTTTCATACATCTTGTTGTCTAGAAAATAAGTGACAGAGTAGAAGTTATCAAGTGTAAAGATATCTTCTTGCATGAACTCAATCTTTGCAAATCCCTTTGCAGGAAGTAGCTTGATTGTGTGACGCATATGCGTAGTCATTTGCTTCTCATTATAGCCTTGTACGGTAAGAAGTACCATTTCTAGAGGCTCAAGATTATCGTTTACGATATAAGCATTCCAATCTTCTGTTTTAAACTCCTCGTGTAGCTCCTTTACAGCGGCTACGTAGACGTTTTTAACTTCGGGTATGATAATGTCTTTACGCATATTTATAATCTGGTCAGACGCAGTAATGACCTATTTAATTTAGAAATAATTTGCCTCTCGACTGCGCTCGAGGGGACAGTGAGACTCTAAAAAGCAGATTTAAACTGCTCTAAGAAACGAGCATCATTCTCGCTAAGCATTCTAATGTCTGAGATTTGGTGTAATAATAATGCAATACGATCTATTCCCATCCCAAATGCAAAACCACTGTACTCTTTTGAGTCAATACCGCAGTTTTCAAGTACATTAGGATCTACCATGCCACAGCCCATAATCTCGAGCCATCCGGTTCCTTTAGTCATTTTATAATCTGTCTCTGTCTCAAGACCCCAGTATACATCCACTTCGGCACTAGGTTCTGTAAATGGGAAGTATGATGGACGTAAGCGTATCTTACTTTTGCCAAACATTTCTGTAGTAAAGTGTTGCAGCGTCTGTTTAAGATCTGCAAAAGAGACGTCTTTATCTATGTATAATCCTTCTACTTGGTGGAAGAAACAGTGTGAACGACCGCTTATAGCCTCGTTACGGTATACTCTACCCGGAGAGATCGTACGTATAGGTGGCTTGTTATTTTCCATATATCTCACCTGTACAGATGAGGTGTGAGTACGTAGTAATACGTCTGGATCTGTTTGTATAAAAAAGGTATCCTGCATATCACGTGCTGGATGATATTCTGGAAGGTTTAAGGCAGTAAAGTTATGCCAGTCATCTTCTATTTCTGGTCCTTCAGAAACGTTGAATCCTATGCGAGAAAAAATATCAATAATCTGATTTTTTACAATAGAGATAGGGTGGCGTGCTCCTATTTCAATAGGTTCACCTGGGCGTGATAAATCACCAGTAGCCGTAGCTTCTTCTGCTCCTTCTAGTTTTTCTTTAAGCTCGTTTACCTTTTCAAGGGCACTTGCTTTAAGAGTGTTAATTACCTGTCCATACTCGCGCTTCATCTCATTAGGCACATTACGGAAGTCTGCCATAAAATCATTCACAAGTCCTTTCTTTCCAGAATACTTGATTCTGAATGCTTCAACTTCTTCTAAAGTTTCGGCTTTAAAGGCCTTTACTTTTTCAATGTGTTCTTTGATTTTATCTAACATAATACGTCTTTTTACCGTCTAAAAGGAAATGGCAAATTTAAGAATAAAATTGGGGTGTAGCAGTATAACCAAGCCGTAAAAGCAGTAAGATTATATAGTCGCTATCGTGTTTAGTTTTTAAGAGATTAAGCCCTTTTCAAGAAAGTATTGTACAATCGCATCTTTCATGAGTATTTGTTGTTCGCCAGCCTTAAGTGGTGGTAGTGCTTCTAGCACTTTATAGTGAGGCCATCCCTCAGGATCGTCATAATCATATTGATAATACCCAAAAGGTTCAAGCAAACGACAGATGGCAATATGCATCAAGTTCATTTTCTCGTCTTTTTTAAAAGTTTTATCCAGCTGTCCTAATTCTTGTATACCTATGAGGTAGATAATGCTATCTAAATCCATAGCGCCTTTATCACCATCTGCAAAACGGGTAGATAGTTTATCAACTACCGCCGCATATCGTTCTTTGAGTTGTTCGTCTCTAGCCATATATTTCTCTTCTGTACGTGAATTTATTCACGCGGTTAAGCTTCAATAGATGAAAGCTTTCGGTTAATGCCATAAAATAGCATCTATACCAATTTTAAGCTGCAAAAATACCACCATTAACTGAAATTACTATCTTTAGCGCATGAACACTATTGACATCATTTTTGGTATTATTTTAATTTTAGGTGCTATTCAAGGATTGCGCAAAGGACTATTTGTAGAGCTAGCATCACTTGTAGGTCTCGTTGCTGGAATTTATGGAGCAATCCACTTTTCTCATTACGTAGGGGACTGGCTTGTAGAAAAAACAGCGTGGAGTGAGCAAATTATAAATCTTACAGCCTTTGCTGCGACCTTTATCATTATTGTACTTGTGGTCTCTCTAGCAGGAAAATTACTTACCAAAGTGGCAAATTTTGCGATGCTTGGTATAGTAAACAAGATAGTAGGAGCAGCCTTTGCTGTACTCAAATTTGGTTTTTTGATAAGTGTGGTGCTTATGTTTATAGATGCTGCAGACCGTCAGATATCATTTATAGGTGACGATAAAAAAGAGCAATCGGTGTTGTATCCCATCATTCAGCCTTTGGCACCTGCACTTCTTCCTTCTATCCTTAAAAAAGCAAAGGATGAGGATATCTATAACCCAGATAAAGAAAAAGAGCCGACTGAAACAGACGACTCTTCTAGTATTTAGGAATGTTGATAGTTACGCTTTCGCGAAAGCGTAATTACACCCCACAACATCTATTTAATATCTATCTTTTACTTGTTTGTTAAGGGAGTTAATACACTCCTTGAACGTATCGTAAACCTCTGTTTCTGGTATTAATTCAGGAATGATTTTAATGCGTTCTAGCATATACTTAGGTTGTTTTCTTAAGCCTACAATGTGCACATTAATCCCACCTTGGTTAAGTTGGAGTATCGTGTCTTCTATCGCATATACACCAGACTGATCTACATAAGGCACACGCTCCATACGTAATATTACATCTGATGCCGTAGCAGGAATTTGCTTGGTAAGTGCAGAAAATTCGGATGTATATCCAAAAAATAATGGACCACGAAGGTGTTTAATAAATACCTCCTCCTTGAGATGATCTGGAAAAATAAGTTCATCACTCCATAAAACCTTATTCTTTTCGGCGGCGCGTAGGTCAAAAACTTTAGATTGCCTAGTAGTAAAGTCACCCATCTTCTTCATAAACATAAGACACGATAATACTAATCCAATTCCTACTGCTGCAACGAGATCCCATACTACAGATAGCACGAGTACCACAATCATTATAATAACTTCAGAACTTAGCTTGATAGGACCAAGTTTTATGTCCTTAGGAAGATTAGGTATTGCTTTTAATCCTTTGTAATCCATAACACCAAGACCTACGGTAATAAGAATACCTGCAAGCACAGCGGCTGGTATTTGTGAAGCAATAGGGCCTAATGCAAGTAGAATGAATAGTAACAATACACCAGCAATCATACCTGATAGTTTAGTCTTACCACCCGAGTTAATATTTACTACTGTTCTTATCGTTGCTCCAGCACCCGGAATCCCACCAAAAAATGAAGCGATGGCATTACCTATACCTTGACCTATGAGTTCTTTGTTAGGCTTATGTCTAGTCTTTGTCATATTATCTGCAACCACAGAGGTGAGGAGCGAGTCTATTGCTCCTAGAAATGAAAGTGACAGTGCGGTAAGGATATATGGCGATATAATGCTAAACTCAAAATCTGTAATTATGGAAAGCTTAGGCACAGGAAAACCGCTAGGAATTTCTTGAATAGCTCTGTATTCAAAGGGTGCAAAATAGGCTACTCCAGACACGACCAATAGTGCAACAAGTGTACTAGGCACTGCGGTTGTGATGCGTTTAAAGCCATAAATAATAAATATGGTAGCAAGTGCCAGAGCTAGCTCTATCCAGTTTATGTTTTGTATTGCGCGTCCCATTACCTTAAAGGTGCCAACTACTCCAGAAGATGATGCTTTTGCAAGCGTTACCGCTTCTTTGTATACATCGGTATCGTCTGTAAGTTTTGCTCTACGTATAGTTTCTTCAAAGTTTTCTAAAACTAGGAGGCCTTCGCCTGCTTCATCTTGTAAAATCTTATCTAGAACAATCTCTTGTGCTTGCGGTTTAAAACTATCTACATAACTCTCATCTTGATTAGGATAATACCCCACTGCAGGCAAAAGCTGTGTAATAAGAATCATAACGCCTATAGCAGTCATAAAACCAGAAACTACAGGATAGGGAATGTACTTAATGTATTTACCTATACCCATTACACCCAGTACAATCTGAAAAAGCCCAGCTAGTAAGAAAACTGTGAGTATCGCTGGTAGTGCTTTCTCTACATCACCATCAAAAGTTGCAATAATACCTGCAATAACCACCATACTTACCGCTGTCATAGGAGCCGTAGGTCCTGATATTTGCGTAGATGTACCTCCAAACAGTGCAGCAAAAAATGCTATAAAAATAGCACCATATAGTCCGGCACTTGGTCCAAGGCCAGAAGACACTCCAAACGCTAGTGCTAGTGGTAATGCTACAATACCTGCAGTAATTCCTCCAAAGGCATCGCCTTTAAGATGTTTAAAGAAGTTTTTCATAATGGTTAGGTTGGTGTCAAAATAGAAAGTTAATTCGTTGCATAAAAATAGGGTGGCTTCTTAACGGAACCACCCTACTAATTTAACATTTTAGTTTGTATAAAGCGTATACTGTTGTGAGTTACGCTTTCGCGAAAGCATATTTACTACATAAAAGTAACTTTCCCGTCAGTTATATCATACATGGCGCCTACAATTTTGATTTCACCATCCTTCTCCATGTCGTTCAGTACCACACTTCTAGATCTTATATTGTCGATGGCGATTTTTACATTCTCACGAGATACTTCATCCACAAAATCTAAATTTGCCGAAGTTCTTAAAGCTTCATCTTTAGGCTCTTTTACAGCTGCTACGGCTGGCTCTATTTTATTGATAAGAGCAGTAAGATTACCTAATCTCACGTGATCACAAGCTCCTTTAATAGCCCCACAGCTTGTGTGTCCTAAAACTACAAGAAGTTTAGTTCCTGCTACTTTACAAGCAAACTCCATACTTCCTAAGATATCTTCATTAATGAAGTTTCCTGCGATACGCACGCTAAATACATCTCCAAGTCCTTGATCAAAAACTAACTCTGCAGATACTCTAGAATCTATACAGCTTAAGATGGTTGCAAATGGATATTGCCCATCAGAAGTATCGTTTACCTGCTCTAATAAATTACGATTAGCTTTTAAATTTTTCAAAAAGCGCTCATTACCTTCTTGTAAAAATTCTAATGCGGTATCAGGCGTCATTTTTGCCTGTGTAATCTTTGTGTGTGCTTTCATAATTTATGCTGTTTTTGGTCTTAATTTAAAGAACTCTATATAGCTAGGTGGGTTCTCCACTTCGCCTTTTTCTGAGATTAATTTAATATCTATATTTCTTGCTTTTGCTTTGACAGCAAAGTCTTCTAAAATTTCAATAATATCATTGTCTAAAAAGCGCGTTTTACGCACGTCTAATTCAAGATACGAGTTTTCAGGTAAATTGTCTAGTTCTTTGAGAATAGCACCTTTATTGAAGAAAGTAACCTCTTCGGCAAGTGTCATTTTCATTTGCTGCGCTCCATTACTTCTATCCTCTTTATGTAAAAAGTGTGAGTTCTTGTAACTCTTGTAAAGTACTACCACGATACCTACTGCAAGACCAAGCCCTATTCCCCATAAAAGGTCGATAAAGAAGATACCTACCACAGTTACTATAAATGGCACAAATTGTTTCCATCCAGCACTCCACATTGCCTTAAAAGTAGAAGGCTTTGCTAGTTTGTATCCTACAACAAGTAATATAGCTGCTAGTACGGATAACGGTATTTTATTAAGTAGCGTAGGTATAAGTATTACAGATATTAATAATAAAAAACCGTGAATGATTGCTGACATTTTAGTCTTCCCACCTGATTGTATGTTTGCAGATGATCTTACAATTACTTGTGTAACTGGTAACCCTCCTACTAAACCAGAAAGAATATTACCTGTTCCCTGTGCTAGAAGTTCTCTATTTGTAGGAGTTACATTTTTATCTGGATCTAGCTTATCTGTAGCCTCAACACATAATAACGTTTCTAAACTTGCTACAAGAGCTATCGTAAATGCCGTTACCCAGATTGCTGGATTTGTTATTGCCCCAAAGTTTGGAAAAGCAAACTGACCTATAAAACTGTCTACACTATCCGGTACTGGTACACTTACTAAGTGCTCTGCACTTATTCCATACTCAGATCCTTGTGTGCTTATAAAATAAATAATACCAACGGCAACTGCGACAAGAGGTCCTTGTATAAGTTGGAAAATTCTTCCTTTTTTTGATAAAACATTACTCCATAATATGAGTATTCCTAAGGCAAGAACTCCTACTAACGTTGCTCCTATACTTATGGATCCAATAATATTTCCTAACTCAGAAAGTGTGTTTTCTCCATCCATCTGGAAGAAAGCAAAGTCTCCTTCTGGATCTGCATCATAACCAAAAAAGTGTGGAATTTGTTTAAAAATAATAATGATTCCTATACCTGTAAGCATCCCTTTAATTACGGATGAAGGGAAGTAGTAACCTATTATTCCAGCTTTTAAAAATCCAAAAACTAACTGTATAATTCCTCCTAAGACTACGGCAACAAGAAAGTTTTCATAACCACCTAAAGCACCTATTGCTGTAAGAACAATTGCTGCAAGTCCTGCAGCTGGGCCACTTACCCCTATTTTAGATCCACTTAAGGCACCCACTACAATACCACCTATAATACCTGCGATTAAACCGGAAAATAATGGAGCGCCACTGGCAAGAGCAATACCAAGACATAAGGGTAGTGCAACAAAAAATACAACGACACTTGCGGGTAAGTCGTTTTTTAAATATTTGAACATAATTCGTGATTTGAACACTTCTATTAAAGTAGAGGTGCAGTTTTTAAATAATAATTGTGGATTTGCTTACGCGAAAACGAAACGTAAGATTACGCCTCTACATATACCTGATTAAGAGTCAGGGTTAAGATAATCTATAGTCTGGAGGTGGAATATTAATATCCTGAGTATAATCATAAGTACTCATAAAGTAGTAATAGCTAGATAGCTCAGTAGTTTCATCTACTTCAATTGAGTAAAAAACAAGGTCGTTAAAGAATTTCTCATACTCTTCAAGTTCTTTTTTTGTCTCGTTTTTCTCCTCCTCAATATCTTGTACAACCTCAATATCTGCTTCATTTTCAAGTAACGCAAGGAATGCTGGACCTAGTATAGAGAAGGACAGCATAAGCGCTAGTGAATACAAAGTGAAAGCCTTGAGCATTGTTTAATTTAATTAATGATAAAGATAAATAAATTTAATACCTCTCAGAAATCATAGAATGGTTTTGTGATTCTGACTAGCTTTTATAAATATGGTTTCGAATATGCGTTACTTGAGTTAATTACATAACAATTAGATCTATTATCTCTAATAGCCTTGTGCAAAATGTAGTTGTAGTATCGCTAGTGTTACTCTTTTTGTCGGGAGTAGATACATTAATTGCTCCTGTTATGGAGTTAAGGCAAGAAGAGTTGTCTTTACAACTCTCTTATATCTGTCGTGGGAATCCAGCCTGTTCTTCCATCTGCAAGAAGTATCTTTTTCCAATTATCTACAGCTTCTAGCACCATTACTTTTGCACCTTCATGTAATAAAAATGCTTCTCGACTAGCTAAAGTAGGCTCTCCTTTTACTTGAGATTCTTTTGCAAACACGATTGCTGGGTTATCCTTGGATATTTTCGCGAAAGCTGAATAAGCAAATAACAATGAACATATAGCAAGCACGAGACTAACTAATGACGACACAAACAATGCACGTTTCTTAGTAGAACTAGCGGTAAAGTAATATCCTAAAAATAGCAGTGTACACAACACAACAAATAGTATCGTTGCATACGCCCATCCGTCTGTAGTGAGTAAGGTAAGTACACTATTGTACCACTTTTTAAATGTATTTTCTGGTAATGGTGTGATGGCATCTATGGTCATCTTCTCAGCAAAAAAGGCATTGTTTTTTATCTCTTGATCTGCAGGAGCTAGTTGTTTTGCTTTCTCATAATAATAGATGCTTGGAGCAACATTGTTGAGTTTAAAATGTGCGTTTGCTAGATTATAATAGATAGCAGCGCTTTCTTGATTAGTATCTAGTACCTTTTTGTAAGCATCAATAGCTTCTTGAAACTGACCATTTGCATAATGGCTATTGCCTTGCTCAAAAAGTTGTTCTGGTGTTTGTGCAGTGGTAAAAATGGCCGCTAGCATAAAAACGGTCACTACGAGATAATTGATTAAGTTTCTCATGTTACAGTTGTTTATCTAAAGTGCTTATTACTCGTACAGCCTTGTCATAATCTTGCTGCATCGCTACATCTCCTGTAGGAGTGTATCTTGCAAATTCACAGCTTTCTAATAAGCTTATAAACTCAATATTAGTAGCAGTGTCTACATTTCTTTCTTCTAGGAGTCTTGTGATACGATCTTTAGACATCTCACTAGTGGTAATATTAAGCTTTGCTTTAAGATAGTTATGAAGTGCTCGCTCCATTGCGATATAAAATTCCTTCTGGTTGCCTAGATTTTTCTTTGCAGTACTTAGAAATTTACGAGCGAGCTTATCTGCTTTTCTAATTCTATTACCTGTGACATCACTTGCATAAGCATCTCGCTTTTTACGAATAATCATCGCAAGGGGAATCAAAAGAAAAGGAACAATCACTAAGGCCCAGAACGTATTACTTTTAAAAAACTGTTCTTTTAAGACAGGAGTTAAATTTGCTTTGGTCTTGATATATTGAAACTGATTTTGAGCAACAGCCACTTCTTCACCACTTGGAGCTTTACTATCTGTAGTCACTGGATTTTCTAAAGGTCCATTGTTTACAGTAACGACTATATCATCAGATTTAAGACGCTCATAGGTTTTTGTCTTAGGGTTGAAATAAGAAAAAGAGAGCGGCGGTATAGGGTAGGTTCCCTTATATTGAGGAACTACCGTGTAAGAGTTCTTTTTCATACCGCTCATACCTGCAAGGTTAGTGCGTATCTGGTCACCATTTTCTGGCTCATATACTTCTAGCGAACTAGGAAGTGTAGGTTCAGGAAGTTCAAAAAGTTTTAAATTTCCTTTTCCTTTTACCTCAACACTCATCTGGAATGCTTCACCAGCATCGAGGGAGTCTTTATCTGTAGTTACGGCAAATTCAAATTCTCCTACCGCTCCAGAGAAATACTCAGGCTTGCCAGCTTCTGGGAGCGGCTTTACGTTTACTGTTCTTTTGGCAGCGCTTACGGTAATATTTGCACTTTTACTGAGTGGCCTGCCAAAAATATCTCTACGATTAGTAGGTACGCTCACAGCTACACTTAGGCTAAGAGGTTCTATCTCTAATTTACCCGTCTTTTGAGGGTAAAGTACCGTGCGTCTTAAAATGACGTATCTATATGGTTTCCCTTGATAGGTGCCATCATATATTTTAAACTGCTTTTCATCTGCACTTTGATTCCAGAAATCTGCAAATTTTGGTGACTCAATCTCGCGCCAATTATTTACAGAGGTAGTTTCAGATACGTAAAGTTTATATACTACTGTAAAAGCTTCATTGAGGTAAGGACTTGTTTTTGAAACCTCGGCCACAAGATGTACATTTTCTTTAGCTAGGTAAGTTGGGTCGTTTGGGTCTTTAGGTATTTCTACAGCGCCAGTAACTACTACAGGCATTGCTGGTGATTTATACACCTGGCCACCCACTGTTATTTCGGCCTGCCCTATTTCTAAGTTTCCCTGTCTTGTAGGGGTTAAGAAATAAGAAAATGTTTTCGAAAAACTACCTTTTCCATTAATCCACTGTCTGCTCGTAGTTTGACTAGGACCACCCACCACAGTAAAGCCATCAAAATCTGGCGACTTAAAGTTGTCACCATCTTGATTCATGGTAAAATCTACACGTAAACGTTCATTTACACCTAGTCTGTTTTTACTCAGTTTTGCATTAAACTGTACATCTTGTGCAACGGTTGTTATTGTTGCGAGTAAGAATAGAATTAGTATGTTTAATTTCATCTTCATTACCAGTCTTTCTCTGTTTTGACTTTTGCACCTTTCACTTTCTGTGCGTTCATCTTTTCTTGCGTTTTCTTCTCTTGATCTTGCATAGCTTTTAATAAGCTTTGCACTTGTTGAGGAGATAACTGTCCTTGTCTAGGCTGTGGTGGAGGTTGCTTTTTATCTTCTTCACCCTCGCCACCATCTTGCTTTTTATCCTTGTCTTCAGGCTTTCCATTATCATCTTCCTTCTTTTCTCCATCATCCTCTTTTTCCTCTCCTTTATCATCGGTTTCATCTTTGTCACCATCTTCTCCTTCTTTCTTATCTCCGTCGCCTTCTTCGTTTTTTTTCTTTTCGTCTTCTTTTTTATCTTCGTTTTGATCTTCTTTATCGTCGTTATCACTACCGCCACCACCATCGTTTTCTTTCTCTTTTTTTGCTAGTTGTAGGTTATAGCGAGTTTCTTCGTCTGTAGGATCTGCACGCAAGGCATTTTTATAAGCTTCTACTGCGCCATCCCATTGCTCTTGTTGGAATAAAGCATTCCCAAGATTGTGAAACGCTTTATGTTTCTCTTTCTTAGTTTGAGCAACTGCAGTGGCTTTAACCAGCGCATCTGTACTTTCTTCCCATCTTTTGTTCTTGTAGTAATTGTTACCCGCATTATACTTTGCAGGAACACTCTCTGGTGTCAATGAGATTGCTGCCCTTAAATTTGATTCCGCTTTCGCGAAAGCGTTAAAATCAACAACACCACCTTCTTGATTAACCATAGCTTCTGTCCCTTCTACAATGAGCTCTCGAGCTTGATCTGCATAAGGATTTTCTGGAGGTGTCGCTTTTTTATCTTGTGCTGTGATGGTAAATGAAAGGAGCAAGGCAACTATGAATAGTATGTCCTTAGCACCTTGTAAGGGAGCCATCGTTATATGTGATATGTTAGTTATAAACTGTTTCATTGTACATTTCACTATTACTTCACTCTGGTGAGGGAGTGGTTTGGTGAGGATGTTTAATTATCGTTGAATAGGTTTAGTTTTTTAAGCCAACTAGTCTTACGGTCTAGTAAAAAGATGTCTAAAAACAATAGTAATAATCCAGCTCCCAAAAACCATTGAAACTGATCTTCAAAATCTGCAAATTGCTTTGCTTCAAACTCTTTCTTATCCATTCCGTTAAGCAAATTCTGTACCGTTTCTACTACCGTGGCAGTGTTGCTTCCGTCAATGTATTCTCCATTTGCACCATCGGCTATCGCTTTTAATGTAGTATCATCCAGACGCGTAATTACGGTCTCACCATTTTGATCTTTCTTGTAAGACTGTACGATACCATTACGTTTAAGAGGAATAGGTCCACCTTCTGTTTTCCCTACCCCAATAGTAAAAATACGGATGCCTTCATCATTTGCTTGCTCTGCTATATTAGAAGATTCCCCTACGTGGTCTTCTCCGTCAGAAATAATGAACAATACTCTATTTGTTTGTTCTTCGTCGTTATAGTAGGTTTTGGCAAGTTCGATTGCTTCCCCTATTGCTGTTCCTTGACTAGATAACATATCTGTGTTCATCTGGCTCAAGAAGAGCTTTGCACTACTATAATCTGTAGTTATAGGAAGCTGCGGATAAGCACTACCAGCATATGCGATGATGCCTATGCGGTCACTGCCTAGATTATTAATAATCTGAGTTACGAGCTGTTTTGATTTTTCTATTCGATTAGGAGCGATATCCTCTGCAAGCATAGATTTTGATACATCTATGGCAAACACTACATCTACACCTTCTCTTTTTACCGTTTCTAGTTTAGTCCCTATTTTAGGATTTACAAGCCCTACAACTAGAAATAATATGGCAAAACATACTACTAATACTTTGAGACCAGTCTTAAAGTAAGATCTGTTGGGACTTAGTTTCTTAAGTAACTTAGCATTGGCAAATTTCATCTGTGCACTGCGTTGCCAGATTATTACACCAAGGTACAAGAGTATTACCGCTGGAATAGCGAGCAGTAACCAAAACCATATTTTTTCTTCTAATAGATACATAGTTGCTTTCTTGAAGCGCTATTTATTTTTAAACAAAACTCTTGAATACTGTATACTTCAACAGTAATTCTATGAGTAATAGTAACCCAGCGAGTAACACAAGCGGGCGATATTTTTCTTCGTAGTTTGTGTATTTAAACTCCTCTACATCTGTACGTTCAAGCTTATCTATCTCATCATAGATTTCTTGTAGTTTCTCATTATTAGTTGCTCTAAAATATTGCCCACCCGTGGTGGCTGCAATTTCTTCTAGTAGCTCCTCATCAATGGTTACTTGGATGTTTTCATACACAAAAGTTCCATTTGCATTCCGAGCGTACGGCGATAACGCCATCCCGTTTGTTCCCATCCCAATGGTGTATACTTTAATGCCAAACTCTTGAGCAAGCTCTGCAGCGATACGAGGATCTATTTGTCCTGCGTTATTCTCACCGTCTGTCATTAAAATAATCACCTTGCTTAGTGCCTTGCTGTCTTTAAGACGGTTTACACCCGTAGCAAGTCCCATACCTATGGCAGTTCCTCCTTCTATAATATTGTTATATTGAATGCTTTTTAGCGCACTTAGTACAATACTCTTATCGCTGGTAATCGGTGTTTTTGTAAAACTTTCCCCTGCATATTCTATAAGACCTATACGATCATTAGGACGTCCATTTATAAAACTAGCCGCTACTTTTTTAAGCGCTTCTAGTCTATTAGGGCGTAAATCTTTTGCTAGCATACTTGCAGATACGTCTATCGCAATTACAATATCAATACCCTTTGTAGTTTTTGTCTTTGTAGATACCTCCACATTACGAGGTCTCGCTAATGCAACGATTATTAAGCTTAATGCAGCAAGGCGTAATATGAATAATAATGGTCTTAGCTTAGGCAGTAAGCTGCTTCCAGTTTTAAAACCTTTAATGCTTGAAAGCTTTACTGCTGGAGTTTGCTTCTTGCGTTTCCATATATACCAAGCAATGGCAACTGGCAGTGCTAGAAATAGCCAGAAAAACTCAGGATTAGTAAATTCAAAATTGCTTAGCATTAGTTCTCTTCTTTTTCTTTAGCCTGGAGTTCGATACTTTGCATCACGCGCTCTGCGATTTCTTTTCCGTAAGGGTCTTCATCGTGCCAACTAATAAATAGTTGCTGAATCACATTTTCTGCTTGAAACGTTATGAATGCATACTCTCCAGCATCTACTGTTCCTTTTTCTTGATCAATAACCTGCGAGCCGCTACCAAAAGTTTTTATTCCTTCTGCACCATTTGGTGTAGCAAACTTCTCACTCTTAAGAATATCTGCAGAGAATCCGTTTGCTTCAAACATAGCAAGTTGGCTAGATATCAATTGTTCCACTTTTACATCGGCTCCTTTTGGGAACTTGAATTGGTACACACCAATAGTCACATTTGCAGGAAACGTTTGCCATCCAAATGCCGTTGCTTCAATCTTTCCTTGAGCCTCTGGTGGTAATGGAACTTCTTGACGTGTAAGAACCTTTGGAGTACTTACAACCATAGAAGGGATGCCGTATTCACTCGTGATCCAGTTACCTTCGGCGAGCTCTCTTGTCATGTTTCCAAAAACAAAATCCTTCACTTCACTATATCCTTTAATAGCGATTCCTATACCTGTAGCGAGTAATAAAATTGCGAGGATACCGCCTATTCCAGAAAGCCAAAGTTTCCTTTTACGCTTTCGCGAAAGCGCCTCTCTATAATCCTCCTGCATCATTAATTCCTCAACAGTAGGAGGTGGTAATGCTTCTCTTGTTTGTTTTACAATATCTTCTACAGCAAGTCTATCTGCTTGTGCCTTTCCTTCTGGCGGATTCACACGCGCAAATTTTACAAGGTCTGCACGTTTAAAAATATCTTTTATACTAGCGATAGTATGCTTGCTAAAATCTATATGACCACTAGCACGTTCCATCTCAAGACGTGCAATAAGCTCGTCTGTGGTGCTTTCCATAGAGCGATCATACACCTTTTCCTCATAATAGCGGCGTATCGCATCTGTGAGTACAGAGTAGTATTCTTTGTATTTTGCTTCGGCTATGAGGTTTTTACTATCTAATGCTGTAAGCGTAGCCATTGCCTGTTCAAAAGGAGGGATGTATTGCTCTGCTTCTTTTTGTTTCTTGTTGCGACGTAATAACCACCATAAAAACAATGAAATCGCTACCACTACTGGGATAATCCATAATAGATACTTCCACCAGTTGCTATAATCTCTGGGTAGGTCTATAATAGGTTTAATGTCATATAACCCCTGATTTACGGTGTCAAGAATTACATTATTTACTTCTATAAGAAAGGTATCTGTCTCGACCGTTCTTGTACCTATGATAACTTTTTGTTTTGGGATTACATAGCGACCACTGTCAAACTGTGTCAAGCCATATTTTTTTATAAGCTTCATTCTAGCAGATGTAGAACTTGCTGTATCAATCGCATAACTCTCAATAACCTCCAGCGGACTAAACGTCTGCCCTTCTGGAAAAATAACAGCTTCACCATCATTTGCTAGCGCCTCAATCGTATAATTGATTTGCTGACCTATGAGAATACTTGTAGAATCTATGGTTGCACGCACATCATCTTGCGCCTGAACTTGAAGTGAAGAAATAAATAGCAATAAGAATAACGATAACGCACGAAGAATCGCATTCTTAGGAGTTGTTATGTATGTTAAGTTGTTATTCATTAATTGTTGTAATCTAACTTTTTATTTTAACCTTATCCTCTTCTCTTAAAATAGCCTAGTAACTTCTTTACATAGCTCTCATCTGTCCTTACGTCTATCACTCCTGCACCACTACGTTTAAAGGTTTCTTTAAAATAATCTACACGTTCTCGGTAATAATTAGTGTAATCGTTACGCACCTTTTTTGAACTTGTATTTACAAGCATGAGCTCACCAGTTTCTTCATCTTCCATCTGTACAATACCTAGACTTGGAATGCTTTCTTCACGCTGATCGTAAATGCGTATGCCTGTAATATCATGTTTATTTGCAGCGATTTTCATCGTTTGCTCATAGCCATCTGTTATAAAATCTGAAAGCACAAAAACAATTGCTTTCTTCTTCATTACATTACTCAAGTACTTAATAGCTTGAGAAAGATCTGTTTTCTTAGATTTTGGCTTAAACTCTAGTAGTTCGCGTATGATTCGGAGTACGTGCGACTTTCCTTTTTTAGGAGGTATAAATAATTCTATCTCATCTGTAAAAAGGATGAGACCTATTTTATCGTTATTCTGCATGGCGCTAAAGGCTAGCGTCGCAGCAACTTCTGTAACAATCTCGTTTTTGAATTGCTTATCTGTACCAAAAAATTCTGACCCAGAAACATCTGCCACGAGCATCATGGTGAGTTCGCGCTCTTCTTCAAAGACTTTAATGTAAGGCTCGCTATAGCGAGCGGTTACATTCCAATCTATATTACGCACATCATCACCAAATTGATATTGTCTCACCTCAGAAAAAGTCATACCACGTCCTTTAAACGTTGAGTGGTACTCGCCACCAAAGATATGATCAGACAGTCTACGTGTCTTTATCTCAATCTTGCGTACTTTCTTTAAGAGTTCCTTAGTATCCAATGGTTCTTGTTGCCTTTTATGTAATAAATATGAGGTTTACAAATGATCTTTAAATCTAAAGACTATGGTACTTCAATCTGATTTACAATCTTGTTAATGATATCTACAGAGGTGATATTTTCTGCTTCTGCCTCATAAGTGATTCCTATACGGTGGCGTAAGATATCGTGTACTACGGCTCTTACATCTTCTGGAATTACATATCCTCTACGCTTTATAAAAGCATAACACTTTGCAGCAGTTGCAAGGTTAATACTACCACGAGGAGATGCTCCAAAATTAATAAGAGGTTTAAGATCTGCTAATCCATAATTTTCTGGGTAGCGAGTTGCAAAGATGATATCAAGAATGTACTTCTCAATTTTTTCATCCATGTATACTTCTTTTACGGCTTCTTGTGCTCGTAGTATTTGCGCGACTGTAACTACAGGATTTACTTTTTCGTAAGAGCCCTTTAAATTTTGGCGTATAATGAGTTGTTCGTCTGCTATTGTTGGGTAATCAATTACCGTTTTAAGCATAAAACGGTCAATTTGTGCTTCTGGAAGTGGGTACGTACCTTCTTGCTCTACAGGGTTTTGAGTTGCCATTACTAAGAATGGTTTATCAAGAATAAAGGTTTCATCACCTATGGTTACCTGCTTTTCTTGCATTGCCTCTAGGAGTGCAGATTGTACTTTGGCAGGAGCACGGTTAATCTCATCTGCAAGCACAAAGTTGGCAAAAATAGGACCCTTCTTGATGCTAAAGTCTGCAAGCTTCATGTTATAGATAAGTGTTCCCACTACATCTGCTGGAAGTAAATCTGGAGTAAACTGTATACGAGAGAAAGACCCGTCTACCGCTTGTGCAAGCGTGTTTATGGCTAGTGTTTTTGCAAGTCCTGGCACTCCTTCTAGAAGGATATGACCACGACCTAAAAGACCTATGAGTAAACGCTCGATCATGTGTTTTTGACCTACGATTACCTTGTTCATTTCCATTGCGAGAATGTCTACAAAGGCACTCTCTCTTTCTATCTTCTCATTGATAGCCTGTATATCAATAGCAGTAGTATTTTCTTCCATAATTTCAAATTCTATTAAGCAGATACTTCTAACGTCGCAAAATCACATTTTATTCCAATAAAGCTTGTTAACATTTGGTTAAAAATAAAGGAAAATAAAGGGCTTCGCACACATTTAGCTAGTTTTAGAAGTAGTAATTTTATTCAGAACGCAAATTAAAAAACGATAATGAAATTTTCAAGAATAATTCAAGGTTGCATGACGTGGGGCGTGTGGGGTAAGCAATTCAACGAGCAGCAAATGATTGAGACCATGAATCATTGTATTGATCAAGGTGTTACCACTTTTGATCATGCAGATATTTATGGTGATTACACGACTGAGGGTGAATGGGGTAACGCTTTCGCGAAAGCGAATATCTCCAGAGACCATATACAAATCATAAGCAAATGCGGTATCCAAATGAAAGGCGATGCACGAGCAGAAAATACCATCAAGCATTACCAATACGATAAAGAGTACATCATCTCAAGTGCCGAAAGGTCACTGAAAGAGCTGCGTACTGAATACCTAGATTTATTTTTATTACACAGACCTAGTCCGCTACTTGAGCCAGATGAAGTGCACGAGGCAGTGAGCCAATTACAACACCAAGGCAAGATTAAGGATTTTGGGGTATCTAATTTCACACCGAGAGGCATAGACTTAGTGGCAACAAAAAGTAAGGTAAGCGCAAATCAAATTGAGATTTCTATCACTGAGCGTTCTTCACTTACAGACGGAACGCTAGATTATATAATGGCACATCAAATCACGCCCATGAGTTGGAGTCCGCTAGGTTCTGTTTTTAGAGAAGACACTCCGCAGAATATTCGTATCAAGAATAAACTGAAAGAATTAGGTGCTAAATATGACGCTACAGATGACCAATTATTACTTGCATGGTTACTCAAACACCCTGCAAATATTCATCCGGTTATAGGCACTACTAGTAAAGACCGCATCACAAATGCTGTACAAGCAGTGGCTATAAATCTTGAAAGAAAAGATTGGTTTGAACTGCTGGAAGCTAGTACAGGAGAAGAAGTTGCGTAGATTATAAATAAAAATTCTCAAAAGAAATGAAAACAGCACTTATAACAGGCGCAACCAGCGGGATAGGTAGAGCCACAGCAGTACGCTTTGCAAATGAAAATATAAACCTTATTCTCTGCGGGCGACGTCAAGAAGAACTTGACACGCTCAAAAATGAATTAGGAAAGCTAGTCAAGGTACATACACTCAACTTTGACGTGCGAAGTAATGAGAATGTGCAAAAAGCCATATCTAATCTGCCAGAAGATTTTAAACACATAGATATTCTTATCAATAATGCGGGTAATGCTCACGGACTAGACCCTATACAAACAGGTTCTATAGAGGATTGGGACGCGATGCTTGACATTAATGTAAAAGGATTGCTTTATGTGAGCAAGGCGATCATCCCACAGATGACAGCACGTAAAAGCGGACATATAATCAACATAGGGTCTACCGCAGCAAAAGAAGTGTACCCTAATGGTAATGTGTATTGCGCAAGTAAGCATGCCGTAGATGCTATTAATCAAGGGATGCGCATTGATTTGAACAAACACAACATTAGAGTAGGAGCGGTGCATCCTGGAATGGTCGAAACAGACTTTAGTAAAGTTCGCTTTAAAAATGATAACGAGCGAGCAGATAAGGTGTATCAAGGTTTTGATTGCCTACAGCCAGAAGACATTGCAGATATTATTCACTTTGTAGTATCAAGACCTTATCATGTAAATATTGCAGATCTCGTAGTGCTTAGTACGGCACAAGCATCTAGTACTATTGTGAATAAAAGTTGATTGCAAGCTGACTAATAAAATAATGTGATGATCAATAAACGCCTTCTCGTAAAGAACTTACTCGCTCATCACGACGAGAATAGTTTTTATGACAAAAAGCGTAAGATTGACATCAGTAACAAGGAAGGGAAAGCAAAATTTTTAAAGCATATTTGTGCGCTTTCCAATAGTAACCCAAAGAACAATTCTTTTATAGTAATAGGCGTAGATGATGGTGAAAATACTATTATAGGTGTTCCATTTTTTGATGACAGCAAGTTGCAGAATCTCATAAATGCATACTTAGATAATCCTCCTATAATATCTTATGAGAATATCCCTTTTCCTACGTTGCCGCAGGATAAAGTAGTGGGACTTGTTACCATACGAGCACAAGATAAGCTTACCGCATTACGGCGTAATATCTGGAAATACTGGGGCGGCACGGTCTTTTTTAGAGATGGTAGCATGTCTATGCCTAAGACGTTCAAGTCGGATATTGTAGATGTAAATAGTGAGATTGTTGCGGCAATAGAAAATCACGCAAAAAACAGCATAGGTCTCACGCTAGATGGTGTAATGGACTTTGTAAATCATCGTCATAAGGACATGGAGAGCACTTACAAGGTGTTTAAAGAACAGTTTGTGCTATGCTGGGCTGGAAATAAAAAAGTGGTTAAAGGTCAGACGTATTACTCTCGGGTGGATATAGAACTCATTAATGAACAAGTAAAGCTATTTTACTCAGCGCTAGATGAGGTAACTATTACTTATGATGAGGATTGTTTTAAAATTCAAGAGTTTGTGCACTTGGGAGTACAAGACCAATTTAAATATTATCCACTAGAGGAGGTGGTGATACGCTTTCGCGAAAGCGGTACTTATACAATCGATACCAAGCTTATTTTTGAGCCACCAGTGATTGATAAAAAGACATTGTATCACATTTTTAATAACAACAATGTTATTTTCTATAAGCTGAAACGCGGGATAAACCTAAATCAAGGGGAGTGGAATGATTTATATAATCTAGCTAATACCTACTTGATTTGTTATTTTAATGGTTTTGAAACTGCGATACAGAAGTTAGTAGATTTAAAACCTTATTTAAAAGTTTTAGATGGTGCTGTGTACGGGAGATACAAAGAGTCGATGCGTATTTTAAGAAAGGTGCGTTATGAATAAAAAAGAAAGAAAAAGAATATGAGAACATTAGTTTTCGGAGATATACATGGAGGTTATAGAGCCTTAGTGCAGGTAATGGAGAGAGCAAAAGTCACTCAAGATGACTACCTCATTTTTTTGGGTGATTATGTAGATGGTTGGAGTGAGAGTGATGCAGTGATAGATGAGTTAATGCGCCTTAAAAAAGAACACAAAAAAGTCACTTTAATACGCGGTAACCATGATGATCTTGTGCAGCAATGGCTAGAAGGAAAAACAATGTCTCCTAAGTGGTTACAGCATGGCGGGCAAAGCACAATAGATTGCTATGGGAAGAGATCTGCCCAAGAAATTAAAGAGCATATTGAATTTTATAAGACTTTTGAGGATTACTATCTAGATGATAAAAATCGGTTTTTCTGTCATGCGGGTTTTCAAAATTTAAACGGTCCAGAATACGAGTGGCATAGTACTGCATTTTATTGGGATCGTACACTTTGGGAAATGGCTTGTGCAATGAGAGAAGATCTTAAAAAGGAAGATCCGTTATACCCTAAACGTTTACAGCTATTTGAAGAGATTTATATAGGCCACACACCTACAACGCGCATTAATTCCTTAGTGCCTGTAAATAAAGCAAACATCTGGAATCTTGATACTGGAGCAGCTTTTAAGGGGTCGCTTACGGTAATGGATGTGGATACAAAGGAGTTTTGGCAAAGTGATCCACTTCCATCATTATATCCAGATGAAACTGGTAGAAATTAATAGTTAGTATTGCAAGAAGCAATTAATAAGGAGGTCCGGCGTTTTTATTTTCTCCCGTATCTTTAACACAAAGAATACTTTATGAACTTCAGCGCCCAGCCGCACATTGCGAGATGGTTTATTATCATCGCTTCGCTTATCATTACCACACTCATCTTGTGGAATGTGTCGCTGTTTTTTGATCAGCTCAAAGATGCAGAGCGTTCTAAAGTAGAGATTTATGCTGCAGCTTACAGAGCGTTTGCAAATACGAGCGATGTTAATCTAGAAACTAGAAACAGAGATACCCGTATTATTTCTGATGAGCTTATATCTCTACAGCAATTTATAATAGGTGATAACAGAACGATCCCTATACTTTTATACAGCATAGAAGAAAATCACTACACACCTAGAAACATTAATAAAGAAGATAAACTCTCGCAAGAAGATTTTAAACGACTTGCAGAAGAGTATGCGCTCATTAATGAGCCTATTGTAATAGGGTATGACGGAGTTGATAGTCAGATTTTATATTACGGAAACTCATCTGTTATCAATCAGCTTAAGTATTTTCCTATTGCGCTTATTGTGATTGTCATTCTTTTTGTGGCATTGATTTACTTCTATTACTTAACCTCAAAAGCAGGAGCTCAAAATCTACTTTGGGCTGGTATGGCAAAGGAAACTGCACATCAAATAGGCACGCCGCTTTCATCCCTTGTAGGCTGGACAGAAATTCTCAAAACAGAAAATGTAGATCCAGATTATATTGCAGAGATGACTAAGGATATCAATAGGCTAGAGACCATTACAAATCGTTTTAGTAAAATAGGCTCTGTCCCAGATCTAGAAGAAGTAGATATCATAGCAGAAACACAAGAAGCCTATGATTATTTGAGTAAGAGAAGTTCAAAACTCATAAACTTTACTTTAGACGTTCCTCAAGGGGAGTTGCCTGTAATGCTCAATAAGGAGCTGTACGGGTGGACTTTTGAAAACCTCATTAAAAATGCGATTGATGCCATGAAAGGTAAGGGAGCATTGACCATCGCAATTTCACGTGACACGAGATTTGCCAAAATTCTAATTACAGATACAGGTAAAGGAATCCCAAAATCTAAGTTTAATAATATTTTTGAACCAGGTTTTACTACAAAAAGACGTGGCTGGGGTCTTGGACTTTCCCTCGCAAGACGTATTGTTGAGGAGTATCATGACGGACGCATAAGAGTACTAGAATCAGAATTGAACAAAGGAACCACAATGCAAATCTCCCTACGACTCGCCGAATGAATACACGTGTAAAAAATATAAAGGAAGAAATTATAAGTGATCAGTGGGCAACGCTTAAAAAAGTCCATTTTGACTATCAGAATGAAGATGGCTCTTGGGATCAGGTGCGCCGCGAGGTTTATGATCGTGGTGATGGAGCTTGCGCGCTGCTTTATAATGTAAAAAGGCAAACGGTATTGCTCATCAAACAATTTAGACTGCCAGCTTATCTTAATGAGCACGATGGTTTTCTCGTTGAGGCATGTGCAGGGATGATAGAAGATGAGATCCCAGAACAAACGATTATTAGGGAGATAGAAGAGGAGATGGGGTATCGCATTGATAACATTACAAAGGCGGGTGATTTTTTTATGACTCCTGGCTCAAGCACAGAGCGCATTCATATGTTTCTTGCGTCATATGAGGAAGAGCAAAAAGTTAGTAATGGCGGTGGTTTGACAACAGAACATGAAGATATCACTGTGATTGAGTACGCTTTCGCGAAAGCGTTAAAAGCATTAAAAAATGGAGAGATTAGAGATGCAAAAACCGTAATCTTGCTGCAACATTTGGCGCTTTCTGGAATCATGGAAAGATCTAACTAGCCAAATACATCGTACTTCTTTTATGACAACCGAATTAAAGACCATACAAACGACTATTTTACAGTGCAACTGCCCAGAATGCTACAGTAATAGTGGGCTAGAGTTGAGCTTCAAGCAAGAGTGGAAAGATACTTTCTGGGTCAAAAAAGCGACAGATGTGGTGCGTGAAGAGATATACTGCAAGCACTGTGAGTTTCCTATTTATCCCGTAAAATGGACCGAAGATATCGAGCGTCTCTATGAGTACAACCTAAAACGCGCCGAAAAAGAAACCTTCTTTAAAGTAAAATCACAAACCTATGTGATAGGGGCAATAGCTGTAGCAGTTATCGCTATTGTGGTTTTTGCGTTGATTAGTAGTTTGTAATTTTAAAATCCGTAGGCTATTTTAAACAGTACCGTACGTTCTTGTATAAATGTACGAGTGTCACTTACAAGAAATTGATTAAAGCTATTTTCGTTTTTAAAGCGAGTGTCAAATATATTATCTACATCGATAGTAAACGTCCAGGGGCTGTCTTCTTGAGCATATAGCAGAGATGTATTTCCTAGTGAAAACCTATTAATCTGACTAAGTGTTTTATTCTCGTAGTATGTAAAGTTATAATCTGCATCAATCACAAAGTCCTTAAAAAATCGATACTCTAGATGTACGGATGGATTGATCTGAGTAAAGTTTGTGCTCGTAGTTGCAGACTCAAATATATTAAAACGCTGGTTCCAATTGAATTCAACGTTTGGTGCATTTTTAAAGCGGGTTTCTAAGCCTAAAGAATACGAATAGCTTTGCGATTCAAAATCTTGAAGTACCGTGTTTATCACACGCGAATAATCTGATAAGGATGCGGTGCTTCCTACCTTTACCTTATAGTCTCCTAGTAGTTTTGTGTATTGAAAATTACCGCGATAGCTATTTTCTGGTAGCGAAGTATAGACAAGTGTATTAATTTGATCGATACCTTCTATCACAGTATTGTTTCTAATGGATTGTAGCCTGTTTGTATAATTAAAACCAGCATTTAAGAAGGTTCCCTTAAATAGACTAAACTTACTATAGGTAATCCTGGCGCTATGATATAACTCATTTTCTAGCCGCTCATTACCTGTAAATACTTGATTAAAGGTGCTAAGCCTCAATCTATTTGCAAACTGGCTTGCTTCTCCAAAACGTGAGTTGAGATTATAGCGCAGCTTCACTTTATGTGAGCTGTTAAGTTCCCAGTCTACGCTGAGCTCTGGAAGTACTACAGTTTTTCCAGTTTGACGAAGCTCGGTGTCCAGCTGCTTTATTTTCCAATCATAATAGTGATAGAAGATACCAGGTTTAAATATAAATTTACCTGCTTTTGCTTTGTACTGCATCCCTGCATAGGTGTCAGAAAGGCGATAGTCTAGGTCGTTATTAAATCCAGCAGCGGTAAAGTTATTAGTACTATTTTCTAGCTCTTGAGAATCGCTAGTATCATATTGCTGGTCAATGTAGCGTATGCCAGCTTCTGGGTAGATGTGGTGAAAACGGTGTAACACCCAGTAGTGCTTTACATTAAAGTTGAGGTCATGCCCCTTGTTTTTGCGCACTTGGTCAAGCAGGATAGCATCCCCAGTATTTTCTATAGGAATGATACCTGTAAATATAGGTCTATTAAATTTCCAATCTCCTCGAGTATCAGTATCTACATATTTATGACTTAGATGTATAGATGTAGTGTGCTTGGGAGTAAATTGTTTATTAACACTTAATTTTTGCGTAATATCTGAGGAGCTTGGAATGTTTTTTTGATTTAAAAAGGTACTCTCTGTAGCTGTAAATGAATCCAAAGAAGAGTTTCCCTCACCACTATTAGTTTTTAAGAATACTTCATAGTTCATATCAAGGTTTTCTTCTCCTATGTAGCGTAAAGAAGCTTTAGTAAGACTAAAGAACAACTTGTTATTTTGCATTGTGGTACGTTGCTCATCTATGTTTTGACCAGATAAATAGGTAATACTATTTTCTTGACGCGTTTTTAAGTCGCCACCAGATAGGATGGTATAACCACTAAGGTCAAGTTGAGGAGTTAAGGTCTGGTTTATAGATAACGCGCCAAAGTTATTTCTATTAAATGTAAAATCACGTTGTGATAAGAATCTTGCAAACTCATCATTATATAATTTAAAATAGGCACTAGGATCTTCTGCTAGGCGAGAAAAGCCTCCCTCAAAGTCTATATAATCTTTAGTGGTGAATGACTTCTTACCTATATTATTAAAGTCACCTATAACATTTACGCTCGTTTTTGGACTATAATAAAATAAGGTAGGGTGCAATAGATAGCGGTCTTCTATACCGCCACCTGTCTCTAATTCTCCAAAGGCAAATTTCTTTTTACCATCTTTAAGTTTAATATTAAGAGCTAGTTGCTCGCTATCACTTAACCCTTTTAAAAATGACACCTCATTATAATTATCTAGCGCCTCTATCTCATCTATGACTCCAGCGGGAATATTGTTAACTCCCAGTTTTTCATCACCTGTAAAAAATTCTTTGCCGTCTACAAGAAGTTTAGTTACTTCTTTCCCATTTACAGTAACATTACCGGCGCGGTCTACGTCTAGGCCTGGTAATTTTTTAAGTACGTCACGTAGCTTACGTTCTTCACCCGTTAAGAATTTTTCTGGGCGGTACGTGATGGTGTCTTCCCGTATTTTAATGGGTGTGCGCTCTGTGAGAATAATCTCTTCAAGGCTTTGGGTAGATGGGGTTAAGATGATGTTTCTTGTGGTATCTTGTGATAGTTTTATAGTGTCTTTATAAGTATTAAATCCCAGATAGCTTATCTCCATTATATACGATATGTTCTCCTTAAGAGTAACTTGATAAAAACCCTCTTGATCTGTGATGGAGAAACGTACTTTATCTTCGTTTTGAATAGTAGGGAAGAAGAG
The DNA here is from genome assembly GCF_003095655.1 of Dokdonia sp. Dokd-P16. Lineage (NCBI taxonomy): Bacteria > Pseudomonadati > Bacteroidota > Flavobacteriia > Flavobacteriales > Flavobacteriaceae > Dokdonia > Dokdonia sp. Dokd-P16. The sequence continues at coordinate 1,176,773 of NZ_CP029151.1, read as the reverse complement.
GATGTTTGTATTAGGTAAAGGACTTTGCAAGGTGTCTAGTGTTTTACCATTTAATACAACTGTTTGAGCAAATGAAGAAAGTCCCACTAGTAAAAGTAGGACCGTAACTGAGGAGTTCTTTAAAACTTGATTGAGCAAATTAGATTTTAATTTTATTGATTGTTAATATATCCTAATTAGCTGATTCATTGAAAGCTTCTCTTTTATTGAGCAATATGCTAATAAACTATTTTTTATTATTCAAGCGAGATAAAGGATTATTAGCACTAAAATAGGCGACAAATTCTTTGTGTGATTTTATTTTTTTGTTTTTTAGGTTTATCTCTCTTAGTGTGTTTTTATTTTCTTCTATACTAATCGCGGTGAATTTCATTTTCTTATTTTCTAGCTCTAATAAAAGTCCAGGCAAAGTAGCATATGCGGTTGGACCACCTTTCAAGGATAATTCAGGACAGAACCAGGCAATTGTGGGTACTGCGAGTTTATATTCTTCATCTAGGGACACTATTTTACCTAGTGCTTTATAGCATTTATATCCAAGGATATATTTAACGTCATCAAGAATCTCCCATTCTATATTACTTGTTGAAACACTTCTCAACATATTATAACTTAATGACTCATAATAGGATGTTTGCCGGCTATAATCTGTGAAGATTAGTTTTCCATTTAAAGCCATCGATAGCGTTAGATTTTTTAGAGTGCCTCCATTAAAATCATTTTCCAATTTTTCTACATAAGAAACGATATTTAAAACACCATTTGTTTTTACTTGAATATCAATGTTTTTTAAGCTGTTGTTTATACGTTTGGTAAGTAAAGTCATATTATTACTATACTCCGAATCAGTAGCTGATTTAAATATTGCAGTTCCTCTATAATTAATAATGGTATGCTGACTTGAAAGATTAAGGCTCCAAACTAAGTTGAAGCCTATGCAAATTAGATTTAATATACGTCTGTATGTCATTTATTCAACATTTGCAGTAAAAGCACTAGTTCCTCCATTTTCATAGGTGCATGTTTCAAAAGTATCAGCATACGCATTTGTAGCGAATTCTTCGCTGAACCCCCAATATAGCGCTGAATAATACGACCATTCAGCAAGACCGTCACAGTCTCCGTTATCTGCAGCAGTAAATGAACTCATAGTAATAAAAATTACAGCTAATGGTAAAATCAATTTTTTCATAATATATTGGTTTTTAGATTAATGAGTTTCAAACCTAAAAAAAAAACGAACCAACAAAGAAAAATCTTACAAATAGTTTAGAAAGTTAGAAATATTATTGATTGAAGTACAGGTGTTTGCGTGTTTTTATGCATCTAAAGTCCTTCTCTTATTGAGAAATATGCTGACAAACTATTTTTAATTTAATTTTTCAATCGAGATATTGGATTATTAGCACTAAAATAGGCATTCCATTCTTTGTGAGATAAGATGTCTTTAGAGTCATAATCGGGAAGTATTAATGAACTTTCTTTTTTATGTTTAATACTTACCGCTGTAAATTTTACTTTTTGACTTTCTAATTCTAAGATGATTCCAGGCAATGTGGCATAAGCTGTTGGTCCACCTCTAAAGTTTAATTGAGAAGTAAACCACGTAATTGTAGGTGGTGTGTTTGTCTTCTAATGAAGAATCTAATATTGCACTTGATTTAACTTTAGCAAGCAGTAAAGCGTTTCAATGAGTAAGCACTAAGCCTACAAAATACTTGATAGTTGGGATTGTATGTAAGTTAACCTTTCCTGTTTAAATAATTTTTCTTGGCTATTCTAGAGGCTTCCTCTTCTAGAAGAATAGTCTTCGAAGGTATTTTTATTTTCTTGTTGGCTCCTTTTTTTAGAGATATTTTTTCAGCTTTGTAATTTAAAAAACCGTTATTAGTAGTTAGTTCAATAATGAGACCAGGCAATCCGTTGTAAGTTGATGGTCCTATAGGTAAAGAGATTTCTTTTGTATACCACGCAGTGATAGGAACTTCTTGTTTTCCAGAGCTATTTTCTACAATTTTCGACGAGGTAGCTTTAAAGCAAATTCTATTATTAATTAACTTTGATTCACTAAATAGTTTCCACTTTAATGGTGACGCTAGTATTAGTACATTACTATACCCTGGTCTTTGTATAAGAAGAGAATCTTTATATAGTTTTGTGTAAACAATATCATTCCCTTTAGATAAAAGCTTTAAAGAATTTAAACTTAAACTATTTTTTTCGTTTTCTAGAGTTGTAATTCCTTTAGACACAGAATGTTCTTCGTTAAAAGTTACAATAAATCTAAATTCATCTCCTTTTTTAAAGCTATCTTCTATCATTTTTTTGTTGCTTCTAGTCGTATTTATAGTATTTAACTTTTCTAAGATAGAAGAGTTATCTGCAACAACTATATATTCTACCATACCGCTAGTCATCTGACTATACATCGTATTAGATATAAAAAAACAAAAAAATAGGAGGCAATAAATAATTACAAGTTTCTTCATAATTCTTTCTTTGAATATGTAGGGTATTTTATTAAAACACCCTACATGTCAAACTTTTTGTTTAAAATTAGACTATTGTTGGTTACAATATTTTCCAACGCAAGCATAAAATAGATCAGCTTCATATTCGAAATCTCCTCCTGATGCGTTTGCACCAATTGTAGCGAAATCAGCACAAGCTTGTCCACAATTCACAACTGGAGCTAATGCGAAAGAACTCATAGTAATAAAAATCACAGCTAACGGTAAAATTAATTTCTTCATAATATATTGGTTTTTAGATTAATGAGTTTCAAACCTAAAAAAAAAAACGAACCAACAAAGAAAAATCTTACAAATAGTTTAGGAAGTTTGATATATTATTGATTGGAATACAGCTGTTTGCGTGTTTTTGTACTTGTGAAGTCCTTTTATTATTGAGAGAGGTACCATCAAGTATTATTGGAATTTTTTAATATTTCTTTTCTAAATAAAAGAAAAAAGATTTTGCTTATACTACTACAAGATGAGAAGCAGCAAATTAAAATCTTAATTATTATCTATAAACTTACCAGTTAAATCCTTGATTAAATTATGATACTCATTTGACGTCATAGCCTTAGAATCATCTATCTTATTTATATCAGGGTTTTTTATATCTTCTAATTTTTCAATAGTTACTATAGCTCCTTTTAATTCTACCTCGGCAATGAGACCAGGTAAACCCATAAATATGTCTGGCCCTCCAGAAATTGGAATTGAAGGTACATACCATGCTATTACTGTGACTTCCTTGTTTTTAATTGGGTCAAAATAGGTTCCAACTGCTTTATAGGCATTAAGGTTTGCTATAGTTTTCTCTTCATTAATTAATTTCCATTTAAAATCAATAAAATTTGTTTTGACAATAAAGTCTTTATCAACCAAGTCTTTAACAAAAGTCATTTGCTTATTTGAATAGTTACTATAAATCTCTTTGTTAAATGAGGTAGTTTTTTTAGCTAAATCAAAATAGATTTGGTCAAGACTTGTACTCTCTCCTATGCTAAAGAAATCATCTGCGCTAAAATAGGAGCTTTTCTCATTTATGGTAAGTGTATAACGTACGCTTTTTGCAGCATCTAGAAGTTTTTGTGACATTTGTTTTGCTTGCATGCTTAAGTTGTCAATAGACCCATGAGGTATCGTCTTGGAGATAAAGTAAGAAACTTTATACCCATCTTGAGAAAAGATGGGCATTGTAAACATAACTAAGATAAAAAATATTATATTTTTTTTCATATCTGATGTTGGTTACTGTTGTTGAGCTTCACAGTAGGCAACTAAGCGATTAAAATCACCTACATTACTTATGTTAACACCTCCATAAAAATATGTGAATAAACTATGAGCTCCCTCAAAGCAGATTGAATCCGGCATTTGAGGTCGTTCATTTGATATATCCTCATTGTGGCTTATTGTTGCGAAACTTCTTATGCTAGATAGATTGTTGAGGCAAGTAATGATTCCTTCATAATATATTGATCTTTACATTGATGAATGTCAAACATAAAAAGAAAAAGCAATCCAGCAAAGAAAAATCCTACAAATAGTTTAGAAAGTTTGACATATTATTGGTTGAAGTACAGGTGTTTGCGTGTTTTATTTTTTTAAAAACCACCTTTCTTACTAACAAATAAACTATCCAGTGCTGCTTGAGTTATTGGATTTTCTACCCTAAACCTAGGGATGAATTTTTCTCCATTTTTAATGGAGATAGCTTCTATTTTGTAATGTTTATTAGTTTCTTGGACTTCAATAGATAATATTATTCCAGGAAGACCTCTGTAAGTTCCTGGTCCAATATTATAAGGCATGCTTGGATCATACCAAGCCGTAATTTTTTTTAAAAATTTACCCTTAGAATTTCTAATAGTATCTGTAGTTGTGGCCTTAAGACAGTGTTTATTCAATATAAACTTACGGTCATTTTCTAGGTGCCAAATTCTATTGTTTGATTTGGTTAATATTGTAAAAATTTGTCCTCCTATGTTTTTTTTTATACTAAGTTCTTCTGTCTTATTATTACTGTAAAATATACCATTCATTCCAGTTGCTATAATACCTGATTTGATTGATTTTCCTATATCTTTTGGAGGGTCGAGTATATCTATGTAAGTAAAAATAGATTCATTAGATGTTGCCTTCAATTCAAAATGAACTTGATCAATATGCTTTTTAATGTTTTCGTTTCTTTTAATTAAATATGCATAAGCAGGGTTTGACTTAAAAGAATCTGGTATTTGAGTATTAAAATCTTTAATATTATAAGTTACCTTAAGATGTTGTGCATTTGCAGAGGTGTAGAATAATAGAGTATATATTAAAAGTAATAATTTCATTTTTTTCTTGATTAAAAAAGATGGACCTTAAATAAAATCCATCTTCACTTAAAATTACTTTTGTCTATTCCATTGCAGTTGTTAATGTAATTGCCCGTCCAGACATACAAGCGTCGTAAACGTCATTAGCTGTATTATAAGCATCTTCATAAGAGCTTCCAAGGCTTTCGGCTAAATCACCAGCAGCAATGGCAGCTCCAACACAATCAGGCTCTATTATATAGTTCGGATTTTCTTTGGCAAGAGCATTTGTAAATATAAATGCAAAACTTAAAATTGACAGTGATTTTCTCTTAATTGTTTAGTTTTTAGATCAATAAGTTCAAACCTAAAAAAAAAACAAACCAACAAAGAAAAATCTTACAAATAGTTTACGAAGTTAGAAATATTATTGATTGAAGTACAGGTGTGTACGTGTTTTATTTGTCAAGTGTTACTTGTTTTTTATGTTATTATAAGCTAAAGAAGTTATTTTGTTAAATTCATCCTCAGTAACCACTTTTCCATTAGATGGTTTAATTATTGCTTCGGTATTTTTTTTAGAAAACAGGATTTCTTTTAGTGTGGTTGTAGTGCCATTTTTTTCTAATTTCATAATGATTCCAGGCAATCCTCCATAACCGTCGGGTCCAAATGACAATGATATTTCAGGAGAATACCATGCAATAATCTTTATTTGTTGCTCCTTTCCTAAATAAGATATGTTTTCAATAGTTGTGGCCTTATAACAAAGGTAATTGTCAATTTGAAGAGTATCTTTTGACAGTGTCCAATTGATTTTATTTTTTTTTATAATATATTTTTCTCCATCAAATTCTTTAATGTTTAATACAATGTCCTGTGCGGTGTCGAAATAAATACTACCTGAAAAATTAGCAAAACCCAAGGTCATAGCATCTATTACCGGATTAGTTTTTATATTGAGGGATTCTTGTTTTGCGTAGCTAGCTTTTTTATCATTAAAATCTAATTGATAATTCCAATTTTGAAGATTCTTCAAAATCTGTTTTCTATATGATTTTTGTTTAAGGCTAAGATTTGATATATCGTTGTTGAGCGATGTTAATTCTTTACTATAGATAGCTTTGCCAGATTGGGCAGTTAAGGATGTTACACAAAAGAATAGAAGTCCTATAAGGCACTTTGATTTCATAGCTGTCAATGTTTAATAAACCAGATACTGTCAGAACTAATAGTAATGTTAGTATCTGGTTTTGAAAAATGTAAAGTCTCAAGTATTAGTTTTGAGTTTCATAACAGGCGTCAAATGCAGCTGCGAAAACACGAAAAGAAATTTCAGCAGAGGGTATTGCATGTTGATTTGCCATATTATCAAGGAAATCTTGTTCTGTTTGAGATGCAACAGTAAAACAATCTGCATCAAAAAACTCCTCACTAACAATATTAGCGTTTAAATTAGTAGAAGCTACTATAAGTAATGCAACAAATGATGAGCTGATGATTTTATTATAATTTGTTAGTTTTTAGATCAATAAGTTCAAACCTAAAAAAACAAACCAACAAAGAAAAATCTTACAAATAGTTTACGAAGTTAGAAATATTTTTGATTGAATAGCAGGTGTTTATGTTTCTAAAACTCACTTTTTATAACCTCTACAAGCTCTTTAAACTCTCCATCGGTAAGTGTCACTTTTTTCTTAAACTGGATATCTTCCATAGTTTGTAGCGGTACAAGATGTACATGTACGTGAGGAACTTCAAGACCTATTACAGAAACGCCTACGCGTTTACAAGGCACTGCTTTTTCTAGAGCAATTGCAACCTTGCGAGAGAATAGCATCAGGTCGAGGTATTCTTGTTCCTCAAGATCAAATACTTTATTTACCTCCTTTTTAGGGATACAGAGTGTATGTCCTTTTGCATTAGGATTTACATCTAGAATGGCGATGTGCTTATCATCTTCTGCAACGATGTGTCCTGGAATTTCTTTATTTATAATCTTGGTAAAAATGCTTGGCATATGAATGTGTTTATGAAATGGATAGGTAAATCTATTAAGTAAAAAGACTAAAAATTACATGGTAACTTTTAGTCTTTTAATGTAGTTAAAGAAGCATAGAGCTTTCAATTTCAACTTCAATTTCAACTTCAATTTCGAGTTCAACTTAGTCTCTTGAGATAGAAACAACGTCAAATTTCATCACGCCACTTGGCACTTGAATTTCAGCTACTTCACCTACTTCCTTACCTAGCAGTCCTTTACCTATAGGTGAGTCTACAGAGATAAGACCTTTTTTAATGTCGGCTTCATTTTGAGCTACAAGTTTGTAGGTCATGGTTGCGCCATTAATTTGATTTTTAATCTTTACTGTAGAGTGCACAAGCACTTTAGAAGTGTCTAGTTGTGACTCGTCAATGATACGTGCATTTGAGGCTAGGTTTTCTAATTTTGCAATACGCATTTCAAGCATACCTTGTGCTTCCTTTGCAGCATCATATTCAGCGTTCTCACTTAAATCTCCTTTGTCACGAGCATCTGCAATATCTTGTGATGCCTTAGGGCGCTCCACATCGCGTAGGTGATTGAGTTCATCCTTGAGCTTTTTTAAGCCCTCTGGTGTATAATAATTTACCTTACTCATAATAGATCCGGTTTAAGTATAATTAGTTTAAAAATGGTGTCATTTTATGCATACACATAAAAAAAGTCCCTCTTCGGGACGTGTCTCACGAATATACAAAATATTTTAAATCCTTTACCGTTTTATGGTACCTTGCGAGCCTAAATTATTGAAATCACGCTTTCGCGAAAGCGTAAAAAAAAATATTTCTATGCGTCAGATATTGACCTTTGTCCTTCTTACTACTCTTTGCTTTTCATGCACAAATAGTGATGATGGAAACCAGCGTAATCCTTTCTTACTAGATGTGAACTTTTCTACACAGTTGAGTGCTATCCAGGTATTAGATTTAGAAATTCCAAGTAATCCTATCTATGTTCAGAATGGTGGTTTACGTGGTCTTTTTGTTATTAATACAGGCAGCAGCATTGTTGCGTGGGAAGCATCAGACCCTAACCATGCACCCAATGATTGCTCGCTCATGGTTATAGACGGTATTAATGTAAAATGTCAGTGTGATGATGATAATAGTTACAATCTTTTTACTGGGCAGTCTAATAATGAGGTGCTAGAATACACAATGCTTAATTACCGAGTAAATGCTTCTGGTAATAGCATCACCGTATTTAACTAAAAGAAAAAAAAGAAGCCGACTCAAAAGAGGCGGCTTCTCACTTACAATTTGTAGTTCAGTCCCCCAACTGATTACACATTGTTTATTTTTAGCGACTTAAATATAGCGAAAATTAAATAATAAGGCGTTTTATCCCTTAAAATTTAAGCGTAGCACCTACTAAGAAGTTAATTCCCGCCTGCGGATAATAGCCCGCTCCTTCAATGGTAGTGATCTCATTTGGTACTGAAAAATCATCATCATAGGTAAAGAAATATCCATTTGACACATAGTCTATATCAAAGATGTTGTTTACTAATCCGTTAAGGATAATAGATTTAAAAACAGACACATCCTTTATCTCATAACTTATGTTGAGGTCATTTGTAAAGTAGCTATCTAGCTTTGAAAAGTCGCTATCGATGTTCCCTAGATATTGCTCTCCCACGTATTTAGACAGGAAGCTTAACCTTAGATTTTCTGCAGGTTTGTAGCTTATGGTGTTACCCACTACTACATCTGGAGAATAAGAGATATTTGTATTGCCTAGATTTGTTAACACACCATCTCTTTCAAAAACGAAGTCTTTGTTTTTATTTGTGCTTAGTGCTAGGTTAGGTTGTATCATCAACTTATCAGTAATAGCAATTGCAGCATCTATTTCGATACCTGCTCTATAACTCTCACCACTATTTGCACGTATAGGTGCCCCTACGTCATCTAGCGCTCCAGTGAGAACTAGCTGGTCACGATATCCCATATAATATCCATTTACATTAAGCGACACGCGGCTTGTATTGTATCTCCATCCTAATTCCCAATCATTAAGACGCTCTGGACGCGGAGCTCCGTTTTCAAAATCTGTACGGTTAGGTTCGCGATTTGCTCTTGCAAAAGATGCATATAATTGGTTTTCGCTGTCTATTTTATAAGAAAGACCTGCTTTTGGGTTAAAGAAACTATAGTCTTCATCTACAATAAATTCGGCAACGTCAGAGTTGATTCCGTCTGTAGTGTATGAGATAAAGCGCTGCTGTAGGTCTAAGTATCCACTCCATTTTGAATTGAAGCGGTAGTTCGCTTTCGCGAAAGCAGAAAATTCTTTTTTCTTTCCAGTCCCGAAGTAGTAGTTGTCACCAGTCTCACTATCACTAGCAAAACGCGCCCAAATCACTTCGCCAAAATGGTCTCCATCATAAATACTACCGTAAGCACCACCTACAAAGTCGATTTTGTTGTCCTTGTAATTTGCCGTTGCACTTGCCACATAGAAGTCATTGTCTAGCCAGCGACGTCTTATAATATCTGATGTTTCTATGGTCTCACTACCTATAACTACAGGGGCAATACTGTAAAATGCAAGATCTTCATCCTCTTTATATTCTTCAAAAAATCCTCTCCCGTAGGTGTAGTTTAAACTAAGCTGTGTGCTCCAGTTATTGTCATAACGCTGGTTCCAATGCAGTTGGTAATGATCTTGCTTGTAATCATCTACTTGATTCTCGTGAAAGCGTGTCTCACCATTCTCATCTGTAAACTGTCCAGCAGGGTTAAAGGTTCTATCTTCCTCAAGTGTCTCTGCATCTATCCCAAACCAAGATTGGTATGTAACCTCAGATCCTGCAAAGTTGATAAGTTTGATAAGTGTATTATCATCCTTGTATGCTGCTTGTAAAAAATACGATTTAAGATCAGATGACGCACGGTCGATGTAACCGTCAGATTTAATCTGTGATAAACGACCAGATATCTCTATGTGATCATTAAGCAAACCTGTACTAAATTTCACATTGTGACGTCGCGTCCCAAAAGACCCAAAAGAGTTAGAAATCTCACCATATGCTTCATTAGAAATTGCATCAGTAAGAATATTAAGACTTGCTCCAAAAGCTCCAGGTCCATTAGTAGAAGATCCTACACCACGTTGTAACTGTAAACTCTCAACAGAAGAGCTAAAATCTTGTAGGTTTACAAAGAATGTAGTTGCACTCTCTGCATCATTATATGGGATTCCATTTATAGTAACATTGATACCTTGATTACCCGTACCGCGCACTCTAAAACCTGTGTAACCTATTCCCGCACCGGCATCTGAGGTTGTAACTACACTTGGTAAAAAGTTGAGCTGCGTGGCAATGTCTTGTCCTAAGTTGCGCTCTGCAATTTGTTTTTTTGTAAGGTTGGAATGCGTAATTGGTGAGTCGGCTTTTACTCTTACAGAGCGTACTAAAACTTCATCTAGGGATTCTACTTTTGTAGTGTCTACCACTGTTTTCTCTTGTGCACTAGCTGTAATTCCTGCAAGCGCAATCATACTCAATAGGATCTTTTTCATCCGTATATGGTTTAGTTACGAATACAAAGGGCAAATATTCCGATAAGTTATCATTAATATACCTGTGCGATAAGCACATATTGAAGAGGGTGCACCGTGGTGCTTCTCAAGAGAAATATGGTGACACTAGAAAAGCTAATTTGTATAGCGTTATCTGGAAAGACATGTTCCTCATTCCTAAACAGCATTACCTGTTCTAGGTTCAATGGGTATAATCTCAGCTTCGTAAAAAGCACCCCTTTGAGATTTTGCAAAGATATACTAGAGTTTTTAATTAAGATATTATAAAGAAAAAATAAATCAACTTACTGTACTTTTAAGCTGACTAGCATTTTCTAGTTCTTATAAAATTATAAAAACGATGCATATTTTGATTTACGGAGCCGGTGGCGTGGGAGGATTCTTTGGAGGGAAACTCGCACTTACTGGAAATAAAGTGACCATGATTGCTAGAGGAGCACACCTTACAGCCATACAAGAAAACGGTATTGAGGTAAAAAGCATAACAGGAAACTTTAAAGCGACTCCGTATCTGGCAACAGATGATCTTAGTAAGATTGAAACGCCAGACCTAGTCATCTTTGGAGTGAAGTCATATCAAATAGAGAGGACTGTAAAAGACATATTGCAATATTGTGATGAAAATACATTATATCTGCCTTTACAAAACGGAGCAAGCAATGTGGAGGTCCTTAATGCGGTGGTGCCTAAGTCACAAGTACTGGCAGGACTTTGCCGTATGATAAGTTTTATAGAAGCACCAGGAGTGATTTCTAATCCAGATATAGCACCCGCAATATTATTTGGTGAGCAGGATAATAGTAAGACGGAACGTTTAGAAAGGATGTTGTCTGTATTTACAGATGCAGGAATTAACGCAGCTGTACCAGATAATATTCAAGTAGCCATCTGGCAAAAATTCCTTTTTATAACAACCATAAGTGCTATAGGCGGACTAACAAGAGTTCCTATAGGAGTGATGAGAGAGCAGCCATATATAAAAGAATTGATGCGCAAAACCGCGCAAGAAGTATTTGAGGTGGCAAAAGCAAAAGGAATTATACTCCCAGAGAAAACAATTGAAAATATGTTTGAAGCCATTAGCAAGCAAGCGCATGAGACCACAGCTTCGACACAACGCGATATCATGGCAGGAAAACCTAGCGAACTAGAAAACTTTAATGGTTATATCGTGAAGGAAGGCAAAAGACTCGGAGTGCCTACACCAATAAACGAGATGATTTATGAGTTGTTATTGCCGCAAGAACAACAGGCAAGACAATAGTCATTTCGACAGCGCGTAGCGACGAGAAATCACATTGCAGTAAGCACGCTAGAGTGCGCATTATAATGATAACCAAAGCATGTCATTGGCTACTATCTAATTCCCCATAATTAATTGTAAATTTGCCCCCTTAAATTAGGATGAGCACGCTTTCGCGAAAGCGTATAAATAATACATATACCATGAAATACCACTTTAACGAGATAGAAGCCAGATGGCAACAATACTGGGCAGATAAAGGCACTTTTCACGCGTCAAATAGCAGTGACAAGCCTAAATATTATGTGCTTGATATGTTTCCTTATCCTTCTGGTGCAGGGCTTCATGTGGGACACCCGCTTGGGTATATTGCTAGTGATGTGTACTCGCGTTACAAGCGTTTAAAGGGGTTTAATGTGCTGCATCCACAGGGATATGATTCTTTTGGATTGCCTGCAGAGCAATATGCAATCCAGACAGGGCAGCATCCTGCTGTGACTACAAAGGTCAATATTGAGGGTGGTGTAGATAACCAAGGTAATGTGATTGCCGGTTATAGAAAACAGCTGGATAAAATTGGCTTTTCTTTTGATTGGAGTCGTGAGGTGCGTACCTCAAATCCTGAGTACTATAAATGGACGCAGTGGATTTTTACAGAGCTTTTTAACTCATGGTATAATAAGGATACAGATAAAGCAGAGGCGATAGAAACGTTGGTTTCCGCTTTCGCGAAAACTGGAAATGCAGAGGTAAACGCTGCTTGTGATGATAATATCACACCATTCACTGCAGAGCAGTGGAATGCGTTTACAGAAAAAGAACAACAAGATATATTATTACAATATCGCCTGACCTATCTTGCCGAAACGGAAGTAAACTGGTGTCCAGCACTTGGAACCGTACTTGCAAATGATGAGATTGTAAACGGCGTTTCTGAGCGTGGTGGTCACACGGTGATACGTAAGAAAATGACACAGTGGTCTATGCGAATCTCTGCTTATGCAGAGCGTTTAATACAAGGACTTGAAGGAATAGACTGGAGCGAATCAATAAAAGAAACACAGCGCAACTGGATAGGGAAATCTGTTGGAGCGATGGTTACATTCCCCCTAGCCCCCAAAGGGGGAACTCGAGCGGGATACTTGACCGGAGGGAATAATGCGGCGTTACTCTTAGAGAGAGCAAAGGAGATGAGAGAGAATCCCACTCCTGCAGAAGCAGCCTTATGGGAATCATTAAAAAGTAAGAATCTTGGTGATAAATTTAGAAGACAGCATCCTATTGATGCATTTATCCCTGATTTTGTGTGTCTTTCAAAAAAGTTAATCATTGAGGTTGATGGAGGTATTCATGATACACAAGTAGATCAAGATGAAGAAAGAACGGCTATTTTAGAAGACTTAGGGTATACCGTATTGAGATTTAGAAATGAGGAAGTTTTAGCAAATCTGGAACAGGTTCTTGAGACGATTACAACCGAATTGAATAATAAAATTGTTCCCCCTTCGGGGGCTAGGGGGATTGATGTCTTTACGACACGCCCTGATACTATTTTTGGAGTGTCCTTCATGACATTGGCTCCAGAGCATGAGTTAGTGGCTCAGATCACAACTCCAGAACAAAAAGAAGCAGTAGAAGCATACATTGAAAAAACAGCAAAGCGTTCTGAGCGTGAGCGTATGGCAGATGTAAAAACCATCTCTGGTGTATTTACTGGAGCTTATGCAGAGCATCCTTTTACAAAGGAACCTATCCCAGTATGGATAGGTGATTATGTGCTTGCTGGTTATGGAACAGGAGCCGTGATGGCAGTTCCTTGTGGTGATCAACGTGATTATGACTTTGCTAAGAAATTTGACATAGCAATTCCTAATGTTTTTGAAGGCGTAGATATCTCAGAAGAAGCTTTTTCAGACAAGGCAACTACGGTCATCACAAATTCAGATTTCTTAAACGGATTAAAATATAAGAAAGCCGTTAAACTTGCGATTTACGAGTTAGAAAAAATAGGCGCAGGAGCTGGTAAAACAAATTATAGATTGCGTGATGCGGTCTTTAGCCGTCAACGTTATTGGGGAGAGCCTTTTCCAGTGTATTATGAGAACGGAATCCCAAAGATGATTGACGTTGCTCATTTACCTATCAAACTTCCAGAAGTAGAAAAATACCTACCTACAGAAGAAGGTGAACCACCATTAGGCCGTGCAGATGTATGGGCATGGGATACCAAGAATAACAAAGTAGTATCTAACGACCTTGTCCGTTCGAGCGCAGTCGAGAACTCCGAGGATAATGGAATTTACCCGCTAGAACTCAACACCATGCCAGGATGGGCAGGAAGTAGCTGGTATTTCTTTAGATATATGGAGAAAGCACAGCGTGATGAAGTCTTTGCTTCAAAGAAAGCAATGGATTACTGGGGTAATGTAGATTTATATATAGGAGGATCTGAGCATGGAACTGGGCACTTATTGTACTCACGTTTCTGGGTGAAGTTCTTAAAAGATAGAGGACACGTAGGTGTAGATGAGCCGTTCCAAAAAATGATCAATCAAGGGATGATTTTGGGGACGAGTGCTTTTGTGTATAGATTAGACGCGACTGGCTTATTAGGTTTTGATGGAAAGGGTGAAGATTTTATTGATTTAGTTAAAAATCATCCTCTTTTTATTTCTAAGAGTACATTAGATTCTCTCAAGGAAGATAAGTCTGCTTTTGAGAATTTCAAGAAAAACCAACTCGAAGAATTAAAGAAGATATTTGGAAATAAGCTAGTTAATTTCAATCCTAGTTTAAATCATGTTCATTTGGTACATGCACCCGTGGAATTTGTTAACGCATCAGATGAGTTAGATGTAGAAGCTTTTAAAAACTGGCGACCAGAATTTAAAAACGCTGAGTTTATCTTAGAAGATGGCGTTTACAAAGTAGGTCGCGAGGTTGAAAAAATGTCCAAGTCTAAATACAACGTCGTAAATCCAGATCAAATCTGTGAGCAGTACGGAGCAGACACATTACGTATGTACGAGATGTTCTTAGGGCCGCTTGAGCAAGCAAAACCTTGGAACACGGCAGGAATTACGGGAGTACATAACTTTTTAAAGAAATTCTGGAAGCTTTACCATAATGGAGTAGACGAAGCTTTTAATATAACTGATGAGGCGCCAAGTAAAGACAGCCTTAAAACACTTCACAAAACAATTAAAAAGGTAGAAGAAGATATAGAGAACTTTAGTTTCAACACGTCTGTATCTACATTTATGATTGCTGTAAATGAGCTAGGAGCTCAAAAGTGTACTTCTCGTGAAGTGCTTGAGTCTCTGGTAATACTCATCGCTCCTTATGCTCCGCATATCGCAGAGGAATTATGGAACAAGCTTGGTCACTCAGAAAGCATTTCTGAGGCTGCTTTTCCAATTTTTGATGCAAGTCATCTAGTAGAGAGTGCAAAGAACTATCCTATTTCCTTTAATGGGAAGATGAAGTTTACCTTAGAATTACCACTTGATCTATCTAAAGATGAGATAGAAAAAGTAGTCATGGCAAATGAGAAAACTCAAATGTATCTAGATGGTCGCACACCTAAGAAGGTGATTATCGTGCCAGGTAAGATTGTAAATATAGTGGGGTAACACCTAGTTAAAATATAAAGCTTGCTTGTGTTCTAATAGCTCACGAGCAGGCTTTTGTTTTGTAATTACATTAATAATACGTTGTTGCTATGGCAGGAATTGATAACATAGAAATTATAGGTCTGGTTGCAGCCACACTTACTACGGCGGCTTTCTTGCCTCAGGTGTATCAAACCTGGAAAACTAAGGATGTCTCTGGTTTGAGTCTTCCTATGTTTAGTATGTTTTTTATAGGGATTGTATTCTGGCTCGTTTATGGTGTTCTTAAAGAAAGTCTCGCCATCATATTAGCAAATGCTATTACTGTGGTCTCTTCTTTCTTACTACTCTATTTTAAAATCAAATACGACAAAAAATAGCATTTTCAGATTGCTAGAAATCCACAGGTATTTTTAATGATATCATTATGAGAGCCCCTGATTTTTAATATTTTATAATCAGCAGTTTTTGATGTTTCTGTTACCTTCAAGCCAAAATTTAAGCAATGGTAATAGGTGTTCCTACAGAGATTAAAAACAATGAAAACAGGGTGGGTATCACACCTGGCGGAGTCTATGAACTCGTAAAGAGAGGTCATAGTGTACATCTTCAAAAAGGAGCTGGTTTCAATAGCGGTTTTATAGATCAACATTATATAGATGCGGGTGCAACAATCCTTGATACGATTGAGGAAATCTATGCAAGCGCAGAGATGATTGTGAAGGTAAAAGAGCCTATCGAGCCAGAATATAAGCTCATTAAGAAAGATCAAATCGTATTTACTTATTTTCACTTTGCCTCTAGTGAGCCGCTCACCAGAGCGATGATTGCGAGTAAATCTATATGTATAGCTTACGAAACGGTTGAAGAAGAAGACCGATCGCTCCCGTTGCTTACTCCTATGAGCGAAGTAGCTGGTCGTATGTCTATACAGCAGGGAGCGCGATATCTTGAGAAGCCTGTAAAAGGGCGAGGCGTACTTCTAGGTGGAGTTCCTGGAGTGAGTCCTGGTAAGGTGTTAGTCTTAGGAGCAGGAGTGGTAGGAATTCAAGCAGCAAAAATGGCTGCGGGACTAGGTGCTCATGTAACCATTCTTGATATTAGCATGAAGCGACTACGTCATGTAAATGACATCATGCCGCCACACGTGGTGACAGAGTTTTCAAATGAATTTAATATCCGTAAACATATAAAAACGCACGACCTTGTTATAGGTGGTGTTCTTATTCCTGGCGCAAAAGCGCCAAAACTTATTACTCGAGACATGCTCAAGGAGATGCGTCCAGGTACCGTAATTGTAGATGTTGCTGTAGATCAAGGTGGCTGCGTGGAAACCTCAAAACCTACTACGCACGAAGACCCAGTCTTTATTATAGATGATGTGGTGCATTATTGCGTGGCAAATATGCCTGGTGCAGTGCCTTATACTTCCACCGTAGCACTTACCAATGTCACCCTTCCTTATGTATTAAAGATTGCAGATCAAGGTTGGAAAGCTGCATGTCTTAAAGATACTACTCTTAAAAAAGGAGTTAATATCGTAGGAGGTGATGTCGTGTATCAAGAAATTTCGGAGGTTTTTGACGTGCCATATGTTCCGCTAGCGATATAGGTTGTGGGTTACGCTTTCGCGAAAGCGAACTTTTAAAAACAACATATGTATTCCATAATCTTATGTAGTTGTTATTACAACGAGTATTTAGGGTTCTTGATGGTAAATAGATGAATTGTAATCTTGGCTTAATTTGTGCACAATACTTTTGTAACTTTAGAAACCTAAAACAACTTTAAAATAAACGACTATGTTAGGAGGATATATGGGCTACTATATTATTGTAGGAGCTATCGGGCTTGTGAGTATGCTAGTAAGCAACAAGCTCAAGAGTAAATTTAAACATTATTCAGAAGTGCAGCTGCGCAACGGGATGTCTGGAGCAGAGATTGCCGAAAAAATGCTAGCCGATAATGGAATTACAGATGTAAAAGTAATTTCTGTAGCTGGCCAACTTACAGATCACTATAACCCTAGAGATAAGACGGTAAATCTTAGTGATGTAGTTTATGGACAACGTAATGCTTCGGCAGCAGCGGTTGCTGCACATGAAGTAGGTCATGCTGTACAGCACGCTACGGCTTATAGTTGGTTGCAAATGAGATCTAAGCTTGTACCTATAGTAAACATAGCTTCAAAAATGAGTATGTGGGTTATTATGGGTGGTGTCGCATTAATGGCTTCTACCGCAATAGGTGGTACTGTGGCAATTATAGGTCTTGCACTATACGCAATGGGAACTATATTTAGTCTCATCACTTTGCCAGTAGAGTATGACGCAAGTAACCGTGCTTTAGCATGGCTTAAGGCAGAAAATATGGTAACACCACAAGAGTATGATGGAGCAGAAGATGCGTTAAAGTGGGCTGCAAGAACATATCTTGTTGCCGCTATAGGATCACTAGCAACCTTGTTATACTTTGCTTTGCAAGTTTTTGGTAACAGGCGATAGGATGTGTTATACTGTCAAGTAGCTCATGATAAACTGTCACAATGACGCTATAATCAAAGCTGATATAAGCGTTGTAAGGTTTGGATTAATTATTGACTAAGTTTGCATAGTTCAATTAAATAGAATTACAATTAAAATATATAGTTATGGCATTAGAAATCACAGATGCGACATTTGAAGAGCAAGTATTAAACAGCGATAAGCCTGTATTAGTAGACTTTTGGGCTGCTTGGTGTGGACCTTGCCGTATGGTAGGACCAGTTATCGAGGAGATCGCAGGAGAATACGAAGGTAAAGCCGTAATAGGTAAAGTAGACGTAGATGCAAACCAAGAATTTGCAGCAAAATACGGAGTACGTAACATCCCTACAGTTCTTATGTTTAAGAACGGTGAGGTAGTAGGGCGTCAAGTAGGCGTTGCCCCTAAGGCAACTTACACAGAAGCTATCGACGGACTTTTATAAGCCCAAGCTTTTTATAAGATTATCAGAAAGGTTTGGCACTGTGCCAAGCCTTTTTGTATTTTTAGAGCGCTGTTACTAGAGTACTCTTTCGCGAAAGCAAAATAATGCTCCATGTAGCAGTCAAGAGTACAATAAGAAAAAAATGATGAGGTTTCTGTTTAGGTAGGAACGATAAATAGCCGTAATCGCGGCATATGTTTATGGAAAAGAAAATGAAAGTACAAGACGCAATTGACAGTCAGTTGCTTGATGATAGAAAGATATTCCTCTGGGGAATGGTAGATGATAAAAGTGCAAAGCACGTAATAGATCGTCTTTTATACCTAGATGCACAAGGTCATGGTGAGATCCAACTGTTTATTAATAGCCCAGGAGGTTATGTAACATCTGGTTTTGCAATGTATGACACTATTAAAATGATTAAAAGTCCAGTTTCTACTATCTGTACAGGTCTAGCGGCAAGTATGGGTTCATTACTACTATCTGTAGGTGAGAAAGGGCGTCGTTTTATACAGCCACACGCACGTGTAATGATACACCAGCCATCTGGTGGAGCACGTGGTCAAGCTTCTGATATTGAGATTACAGCACAAGAAATCGTAAAAACAAAAGAATTGAGCGCGCAAATCCTTGCGGATAATTGTGGTCAAACTTTTGAAAAAATAATGAAAGATTTCCAGCGTGATCACTGGATGGGTGCAGAGGAGTCTGTAGCTTACGGGATTGCAGATGGTGTTTATGAAGGATAATTTCCTTTATAATTTTATGAGTAACACAAAGTGCGGAATTTATTCCGCACTTTGTGTTTAATGTATCAAAACATATATCTTACCTCCTTAAATTGTACCCATAATGGATATCAAATCAGAACTTAACAAAACTTCGGGCTTCGGTAACTTAGAGTTGCTGGCGCGTCAGGTAGTAGAAGGTTTTATTTCTGGGATGCATAAAAGTCCGTTTCATGGATTTTCGGCAGAGTTTGCAGAGCATAAAATCTATAATCCTGGAGAGAGCACAAAACATATAGACTGGAAACTTTATGCCAAGACTGATAGACTGTATGCAAAGCGCTATGAGGAAGAAACTAATCTACGCTGCCATCTTATATTAGACAATAGTAGTTCTATGCATTATCCCGCTGTAAAGGAGCACAGCGTTTTAAATCTTAATAAGATAAGCTTCTCTACACTTGCGAGTGCCGCGATTATGAATCTTATGAAAAAGCAGCGTGATGCTGTGGGAATGAGTATTTACAGTGACGACTATGAATTCTACACGGGAGAGAAGGGAAGTGATAGGCATCACCACATGTTATTAGATCAATTAAATGGTGTGCTAGATCCAGCTCTTGCAAAGGCAGAAAAGAAAACAGCCACATACAAACACTTACATCTCATTGCCGAAAAGCTAAAACGTAGATCTTTGGTGTTTTTATTTTCAGACATGTTACAAGATGATGTAGAGCAAGAACAATTATTTGAAGCGTTGCAACATCTTAAATACAATAAACACGAGGTGATTCTTTTTCATACGTATAGCCAAGAGAAGGAATATGACTTTAAATTTGATAATAGCCCGCGTAAATTTGTAGATGTAGAGAGTGGATCATCAATTAATTTATATGCAGATAATATTAGAGATATTTATACAAGCGCGGTAGAAACGTACTTTAAAAACTTGCAACTACGTTGTGCTCAGTATCGTATCAAGTATATTCCAGCGGTGATTGAAAAAGGTTTTGCACCTATACTCACCACGTTTTTAGTGGAGCGTCAAAAATTTATTTAAAAATTTTAATTTTTTGTTTGTGTAATCAAAAAACGAGTGTATATTTGCACCCGCAACGAAGCAAAAGCAATGTTGCTTCTCTAATTAAAAAGTTAGAGATTGAAAAACTGAAAAATTTAAGACATACTCAAAGTCTCAAAAAGTGGAGTAACGGTCTGGTAGTTCAGCTGGTTAGAATATCTGCCTGTCACGCAGGGGGTCGCGGGTTCGAGTCCCGTCCAGACCGCAACAAAAAGCTCACAGTCCGTGGGCTTTTTTTGGTTTATAGAAGTAATTGATTACTTTTAACGATGTTGTGTTGGCCACATCACATGTGGTAGGATTTGTAGTTGAATCCGATGAAGAGCTTTTCCTGTAGGAAAGGCTTTTTTTGTTTTAGAGCAATCTTAGATGCTTAGACTAGAAATAAAACTCTCTTTATAGTTTCCCGATTTTCACGACAACTCTTGATATACTCTTTAAGTATTTGGGTGAGTATTGTGTTAGCAATTACAAGAGCTCTTGGTTATCTTTTTTAATATTTCTAGTAAGCTGCTTTCGGCAGGGCGGATGATGCGGTAAAACCGCTCTAATTTCCTTGAGAGGTTGGATGTGCTATGCTGCAAGCTAGTTCTTTTGCGGAATTAATATAGTGAGCATTTATTAATACTTGTCATTTAACAAATTTAAAATAGGGCACAAAAAAAAGCCATACGGACTGTATGGCTTTTACTTACTAGCTCCTCAACTAAGACTCGAACTTAGGACCCTCTGATTAACAGTCAGATGCTCTAACCAACTGAGCTATTGAGGAGTGTTACTTTTTGTAAGCGGATGCAAATATAAAACTTTTTTACACTCGTCCAAAAAAATCAAGCATTTTTTTGACTTTTTTTTGACTTTTTTTTCATCATGCGTCACTATGAGTAATGCTTTTCTTGAGCTTATAAAATCGTCGTGATTCTTATGTGTTCAGAATCAAGTGTTTTCAAACAAAAGAGCAATTAAAAAGAGAAAACCTCAAGAAAATTATTTCTCAAGGTTTTTTCAACTTTTTTTTGAAATTGTACTCAAATGTAGTTTTCACTAATCCAAAAAAGTGGGGGAACATTGTTTTTAGTAGGATCAATTCTTTGTTATATAACCGTCCAATTATAAAAACTCCTACCCTCCATTTGAAAAAAAAGAAAAATAACGCAAGAATTCAATTATTGAGCATTGATTATCTTTGAGATAATCACCTCTTAATTATAAAAACCTATGAAGAGCCATCAGATATTATTTCTAATTGTAATCAGTTTAATGATTGCTTGCGCAAAAACTGGAACACTCCATGCGCAATCTTCTACACAACAATTGTCAAAAGAGGAGCTACAAATTATAAGCCTTGTAGAAACACATACAGAGGAAAGTATTGAATTTCTCGAAAACGTGGTAAATATTAATAGTGGTACCCTCAATACAAAAGGCGTGAAAGAAGTGGGCGATGTATTCTCTGCGTCATTTACAGATATAGGTTTTACTACAAATTGGATTGATATGCCTGCCGAGATGAATAGAGCAGGGCATCTATTTGCTAATACAGAAGGAAAAAAAGGCAAGCGATTGCTTCTTATAGGACACCTAGATACCGTTTTTGAGGACGATAGCGAGTTTCAGCAATTTGAAATGGTGAATGATTCTATTGCAAAAGGTCCTGGCGCAAATGATATGAAAGGTGGTAACGTAGTAGTGCTATATGCACTTAAGGCTCTTAGAGAAGCAGGATTACTTGATGATGCGCAAATCACCGTAGCCTTTACAGGAGATGAAGAAAGCACCGGAAAGCCGCTTACAATAAGCAGGAAAGATTTGATAGATGCAGCAAAAAACTCAGATATCGCTTTAGGTTTCGAAACCTCTACAGGTTTTGATAATGCTACCGTGGCAAGACGAGGATCCTCTAACTGGAAAGTAACAGTTACTGGAAAGAGAGCGCACTCTAGCGGTATTTTTCGCGAAAGCGTAGGAGCAGGAGCAAATTTTGAACTTGCACGTATTCTCAACGGTTTCTATAATGAAGTAAGAGGTCCAGAATTATTATCTTTTAATCCAGGGATGATGCTGGGAGGTACCACAATGGAGCTCAACCCAGAGGAGAGCAAAGGAAGCATTTTTGGAAAAGGAAATGTAGTTGCACAAACAGCATATGTGCAAGGAGGACTCCGCTTTATCTCCGAAGAACAGAAGGAGGAAGCACGTACAAAAATGCGTCAGATAGTAGCAAATAATCTGCCGCATACAAGTGCCGTAGTTGAGTTTGAAGATAGTTATCCAGCAATGCAGCCTACTCCTCAAAATTATGAGGTATTAGAAATTTTAAGCCAAGTGAGTCAAGATATGGGAGGTCCTGCTGTAGCAGCTTATGATCCAGGAAAGCGCGGTGCTGCAGATACTTCGTTTGTAGCGGCGTATGTGGCTTGCCTAGATGGTCTAGGGACTATGGGAACGGGAGCGCATACTCCTAGTGAGACGGTAAATATTAAAACTATAGAGATGCTCACAAAGCGTACGGCAATTCTTATTTACAGATTGATTAATATGGAAAGATAATGAGGTACGCTTTCGCGAAAGCGCACTAATCACTCCACAACTTAAAAAGCCACATTGCTCTATGTTTATGAGTAATGTGGCTTTTTTTAATCTGTTATAGCAGTACTAAGAAGCGAGCAAGTGCTCATAAAACTTTTTGAGCTTAGCTACTTTGGGGTCTATGACAACACGGCAATATCCTTGCTGTCTGTTTTCATTATAGTAATCTTGATGCTCCTGCGTAGCATCATAAAATGTAGGTAGCTCTGAAACCTCAGTAACTATAGGATCCTCATAATATTCTTGTACTACCTGAATCACTTGTTCTGCTTGCGCTTTTTGTTCTTCATTGTGATAAAAAATCACAGATCGATATTGCGTCCCACGATCTGCTCCTTGTCTATTGAGGGTCGTAGGGTCATGAGTAGTGAGAAATACGGTGAGTATCTCTGCATACGTAATTATTGCAGGGTCAAAATCAAATTGTATCACCTCTGCATGTCCCGTAAGTCCGGAGCAAATTTCTCTATAGGTAGGGTGTCCAGGAACTTGCCCTCCAGCATATCCAGAAACCACATTAGAAATACCTTTTAAGCGTTGTATAACGGCTTCTACACACCAGAAACATCCTCCACCTATGGTTGCTTGTTGTAAATTATTTTTCATTTTCTTCTTCTTCCTCTTTAGGAGTGTCTAGTCGGTTCCAGATTTTATCGGCCTTTAATTCGAAGGTTCCGGCAAAATCCCAATTACATTCATCTGGCGAAATTAGAGACAAGAAAGGTTCTCCACTTTTAGAACGATATAGATGATAAATGGCACCTACAATCGGTTCGAAAGAGAACTTTGCAGCATAAATGAGATTATTATATTCAAACTTTTTCATCATCACCTCATACTGCGCCTTTAACTCCTCATATTCAGTCTTAAATTGATGGTTAACCTTACTGATGTTTGAGTTTTTCCATGTAGTTACATCATCAGTCACAATAGCTGGCGCTCCTAAGTTTGTTGCATAAGGAGTAAGTGCAGCATCATACTTGCCTTTCTCCTCATTATAAACAACCTGGTCTGGTTTTTTCTTTGTCATAGTGGTGATTTCTTACCTAAAAGTAATTAGTATAATATTACCTCCTTTTTGAAATTTTGTTATGTGTAATCTGTTTTTGACGACTGCATTTAAAGCGGGCATCATCCATGCCATAAGCACGTTTTGCTTCATGTTTGGTCTTACGTCCTTGTACTCGCTTACGCCACATGCGGAAACTACTTTCCTTCATCTCACGACGCATCACTTCGATTACAAGTTGTTCCTTGATGCCGAACTGCATTTCTATAGCGTCAAAGGTAGTTCTATCTTCCCAAGCCATTTCTATAATACGGTCTAGTTCGCGTTCTGTAAATTCTGGTATTTCTTGCTTTTTCATAGTCTTTTAATCAAAATTATTTCTGTTTGCGAGCGTGTGTCGTCTTAAGATACGATACGCATCTCGCTTTACAATATTATCATCCTTAAGCTTCCACAATATGTCTCCTGCATACTTTGCTGTTTTCTTAATGTCAATTATAGGTGCAGGATAATCTTCACCTATCACTGTATTACAAAATTGCTGTTCAAGAACACTCATCGTCCACGGTTCATGGATGTATGCGACGGGTACGTTTACCAATTCTGGAATCCATTTTTTTATAAACTCACCATTTTCGTCATGCTCGTAACTATTCTTAACCGGGTTGTATATGCGCAGCATATTTATACCTGTTTCACCCGCTTGCATTTGTATTTGAGGGTAGTGAATACCTGGTTCAAAATCTAGAAACTGCTGGGCTAGGTGATAGGTTGCATCTTGCCAAGGTTGCCATAAGTTATGTGTAAAAAAAGATAGCGTCATAGCACGCATTCTAAAATTGAGGTAGCCGGTCTCACATAGACATCGCATACATGCGTCTACTAGTGGATATCCCGTTTTACCTTGTTTCCAAGCTTTTTGAAACTCAACATTCACACTTTTTGAGAGGTTATGGTATCCTTTGTTTACACTTACAAATTCCATAGAATCCTCCATTTCAAACTTTTGGACGAAATGTGCTTGCCATCGCAATCGTGAAGTAAATCCATCTATGGCGCGTTTGTTTTTACAGCTTTCGCGAAAATGTTTTGCCTCCTGATACACTTGGCGTATACTCACATTTCCCCAAGCGATGTAAGGTGATAACCTAGAACAGCTCTTTCGAGCTAAGCTAGGCTTTGAAATATGTTTTGCATAATTGAGGTATCGATTATCATGCAAAAATGACGCCAGATAACGCATCGCTGTCGTCGTCCCTCCCTTTTGAAAAGGACTAGATGCAGGTGTTTGTAAAGAGACTTTTTTAAAATTATCTTCTAGATCATTAATATCATCTATTGATAGTAATTGATTGTTTTTGGGCTGAAAAGGAATCTGCGGTTGTTTCATAAACCACTCCCAGTCTTCGCTCCATCCTACACGATTTTTAAGTTTGCGTTGCACTCCATTATTTGCAAATTCTACCCATCCAAACTTATTTTCTAGTGACACTATTTTTAGATCATTTGCATATGCCTCTAGAACAAGATCTCTATCATAAGTTATACGCAAGCCTGTTTCTTGATGTGAGAAAACGGTGTGGATTTTATAATGTTTAATGAGTTCTTTGAATGCAGAAACCACTTCATCATGAACAATCAAAATCTTAGAATTAAATGCTTGTAATTCACGCTGTAAATCTTGCAATGACTCTTTAATAAAGTTAAAGTGACGGTTACTATAGTGAGGATCTGCTTCTAGTGAAGGTTCTAAAATGTAAAGTAAAAGCAGCGGCTTACCCTCTTGCAAAGCATTGTACAAGGGTAGGTGGTCATGCAAGCGCAAGTCCCTTTTAAACCATACTATGTTTACCTCTCTTTTAATAATTTGATGGATTTTTAATGATGTCTTCTGCGCGTTCTTGATGTGCTTGTAATGTCTTCTTATCCATTTTATTTAAAAGACTTAGCATCATACTCATGCGATTGTTTCCTTTAAAATATTCTTGTTTTTCATTCAAGAAATTCCAATATAATGAGTTGAAAGGACATGCATCTTCGCCTGTCTTTTTACTCACCTTATAGTGACATCCTTTACAGTAATTAGACATCTTGTTGATGTAACTTCCGCTAGAAACATAGGGTTTCGTTGCAATTTTACCACCATCTGCCCATTGTGACATTCCGCGAGTGTTTGTGATTTCAACCCATTCTATAGCGTCAATATAAATCCCGAGATACCACTCATCTACTTGTGCTGGATCACACATAGTAAGAAGAGCGTAGTTACCAGTAATCATTAATCGCTGTATATGGTGTGCATAAGCGTTATCTAGGCTATTGTTGACACTGCATTTTAAACAATTCATCTTAGTCTTTCCTGTCCAGTAAAAATCTGGTAGTGGATTATGATTCTCAAGATGATTAGTCGTCGCAAATGCTGGCATTTCTTTCCAATACATCCCTCGCATGTACTCTCTCCATCCTAGAATCTGCCTAACAAAACCTTCTACTTGACTAATGTTTATTTCTTCTTGATGTGCTCTCCAGTAGTTTATAACCGTTTTAATAACTTCTTGAGGATCTAGAATCTTACTATTCATTGCAAAGCTTAATCTGCTATGATATAAGTAGGCTTGATCTGGATCCATGGCATCTTGATAATCGCCAAAATGAACTAGTAAATGCTCACAGAAATAGTCAAGCACTTCAAGTGATTCTTTACGATTGGTAGGCCATGCAAAATTCTTTTCGTCTATGCGTCCTATAGTTTTAACTCCAGCACTTTCAATGAGCTTTACAATAGAGGAGACATTTGTGTCAAAAGTCTTTTCAATAGGGATTAAAGTATCTCCTTTCCACTTATTACGGTTACTATGGTCAAAATTCCACTTACCACCTTCGGGATCTTTATCATTTATCATCATGACGTCATATTTCTTGCGCATCATGCGGTAAAAATATTCCATGGTGAAGAGCTTTTTACCTTCAAAAAACGAAGTGAGATCCGTTCGAGAAGTCATAAAATGCTCTGTGTCATATGACTTTACTTCGATGGTTACGCTTTCGCGAAAGCGTGATAACATTTCATCTAGCCGATATTCATCTGGAAGTTGGTATTCAAATAGTGATATATTATTTTCCTTGATAAGTTGCTCAATGTTGTTAGTGAGGCTTTGGGTGTTTTCAGGAGCATCAAGGGTGTAATAAATCACGCGGTGTCCTTGAGATGTAAGCCAGTCAGAAAACTCGCGCATTGCTTTAAAAAAGGCGACAACTTTTTGAATATGATGTGTAGCATAATCTGTTTCTTGGCGCATTTCTGCCATGAAGTAAATGATATCGTCAGATTGCTCTTGATACCAAGAGTGCTTGTGGTTGAGCTGATCGCCCAGAATAAGTCGTAAAGTGCTCATTTAGAATAATTCATTTTGAGTCCATAGTCTTACAAACTTGCCATTACCATCATACATTTCCTGCTGCCTTTTAATGTTGAATTTTCTGTCTCTAGGATCGTTTCCTACACCTGCGTTGTACATCCAGTTTGCCCAGTTGCTATGCACGTCATAATCTATGAGGATACTTTCAAAGTAAGCAGCGCCTACGCGCCAGTCTTGCTGTTGCTCTTTGGCCCAAAAGCTCGCAACATTTTGACGACCACGGTTAGACATCCATCCTGTTTCTTTGAGTTCTATCATATTGGCATTTACAAAGTCATATGTTGTATTGCCATGAATCCATTCACGCTGGGCTTTATCATTACGCTTCCAGTCGTATTCTTTATTCAGAATCCCGCCTATTTTAAACAAGTCATTCCCGTGTTTGAGAGAAACGTATTTAAAATAATCTCTCCATATCAATTCAAAAATGAGCCAATATGTATCTTGATTTGAAATAATTTCTTTTTCAAACTTTTTTACCTCCCAATAAATTTGGCGTGCAGATATAGATCCGTTTGCCAGCCATGCAGACAACTTTGAGCTATAATCTTCGCCTACGAGTCCGTTGCGTGTTTTCTTGTAGTACTGTAGTTTTTTTGTATTCCAGAAGTAATCATTTAGACGGCTCCAAGCCTCGTCTTCTCCACCGTTCCATGGGAAAGCAGAGCGATGGTCTTTAGTAAAAGTATCTAAGCCTAGCTCTTGCAAGTTAGGTATGTCGCTTTCTTCATCGAGTAGATTTTCTGAAGGAAGCGCTTCGATTTTTTCTTGTAAAGGCTGGACACTGCTTTCTTTCTCGCATTTTTTACGGAATTGAGTGAATACTTGAGGAATGTCTCCGAAAGTATCGAAAGGAATATCTTCGGGATGAAAGAGAAACTGATCAAAGTATAAGTGGTGTTTTACGTTATTAATTTTTTCTTCGACCGCATGGGTAACTTCATTTTCTTCATGCGTCCACTCTTTTTGAGAGTAGATTTCTGAGATGTCGTGTTGCTCTATGAGTTCTGGTATAGCTACTTCTGGATGTTCGTGAGTTACAATCAAAGTGATGTTGAGATTGTTGAGATTCTTTTTGAGATTCTGAACAGTCTCAATCAAGAATTGAGCGCGATATTTCTCCGTTTTTTTAAACCCAAAATCGCCAATTTGAAATTGTTTAGGGTCAAAACAATATAGCCCAATAATACGCTTGCCTGAAGCAATTGCGTGTGTCAGTGAGCTATTATCCTGTACGCGTAGATTATTTCTAAACCATACCAGTGCGGTATCCATATTTCTATTTTGAAATAAAGATACTTATTGTTTATCTTTTAATAAATAAGATTAAACAAAATTTAACCTATGATTGTGTTATTTTACTTGGTGAGCTGGTTTAAGAAGATCATTAACCGTTTTTACAGGATTGAAAGTAACTAGCGGAACTTCTATAAATATAGTGTTCCAATGTGCCATTGCACCATTCCAAAGTCCTGGATGTTCAAGTGCTTTAATTTTCCTTCCTTGGTAGCTTTTTGATGCGATAAATCCTGCTTTGTAATCTACATATTTGAGAAGATCATACTTCTCTCCTTTGTAATTTTTTACACCGCAAATGATATCTACTGGATTAAAGTGTGTAGCATTTTTAAGAATTTCCTGCTGCTCCTTGTCATCGGGATTAATCTGCACACTTTCTATAATTTGCAAACTCTCAGTACCATCTTCGTCAATCACCCAGAAAGGGCCGCCTCCTGGTTCTCCTTCATTTTTTACCATACCACACACGCGTATAGGGCGATCTAGTAATTTTCTCAAAAGATCTGTTTGTGCTGCGTTTTCAAGACTTTTATAGTTTGTAGGAAGCCTTAAGAATAGATCATTTTCTAAGAAGGCCGCAATCTCTATACGCTCGCTGTCTAAAAGGTCACTTTGACTGTCAATTTTCTTTAGATATTCAAAAGATGTTGCTTGAAGTGAAAGTAACTTTCCAGCAAGCATTTTTTTATAATAAGCAACTTGAGTCTTGTACTTATTTACAACGACGTTATCAATATTCTTAATG
The DNA here is from genome assembly GCF_003095655.1 of Dokdonia sp. Dokd-P16. Taxonomy (NCBI): domain Bacteria; kingdom Pseudomonadati; phylum Bacteroidota; class Flavobacteriia; order Flavobacteriales; family Flavobacteriaceae; genus Dokdonia; species Dokdonia sp. Dokd-P16. The sequence continues at coordinate 1,147,681 of NZ_CP029151.1, read as the reverse complement.
AATATAATATCTGCATCTTGCTTATTTAAGTTGTTTATTAAAGCTCCGTGCCCTCCAGGTCTAAATATGAGTTTTCCTTCCTGATCTCTTAAAAGTGTATTAGTTTCGGTAAGGGCTACTGTATCTGTAGCTGAGTCTTGGTAAGAATAAGATATGTCAAAGGTCATTCCTGTCTTACGTTCTATATAGTCTTTGCGTTTATCAAAACGTTTTGAAAATCTCTTTTGATGTTCTTTTGAAACTGTGAAGTGAAGTCGGGCAACGGTGTCTTTTGTTGCATACAGAGCACCTTCAAAAAGATGCTCTTCAAAAGCTGCTGCAACATATTTCTTATAACTGTGAAAAGGGAATAATCCTTTAGGTTTTTTTCCAAAATTAAGCTCCTTTTCTTCAAGCATTATTTTTACAAAACGCAATCTGTTTTCATTGATGTCTGCACCATCTTTTCCATACTTGTCTTTAATGCGTGCTCTTATTTTCTTGTAGAAAGGGAAGCTCTCTAAGCCAACAAAAAATAATCTTAACTCTGGAACACCTTTCTTATTTATGTATGCGTTAATACTTCCCTCTTTTGGATTGTAGTCTTCTACAAATTCAAATAGAAATTTGAACATCCTCGTAGCAGCACCAGATGCTGGAGTGAATTTTAATGGATGTATTGCACTTTTACTATCCTCGTAATGTTGTACTAGTTGTTTTTCTTCTTCTGGATTGAGCACAATAAGACCATTTCCTTTTGTTGCCGCACTTCGCAAGTTTGCAAATGGAATTCCTTCCTTGAGTATCTGGAATTGCTCTTCAACTTGCTCTCTGGTTACACCTAAATTTGTGATGTGCTCTATGTCTTGATCTGTGATATTCAAACTAAAAGTGTATTTATAGATTTGGTAGCAGTTACCATTCTTTCTGGCACAGTGCCTTTTACAAGAATAAATGGTTTTTTATACTTCTCTAAGGTATGTTTAAAATAATTAAACATTTCCTCTCTTCTTTCTGGGCGATCTCTTAAGTCATCTTTCTCCCAAGGAGTGTCTATGTACGTTAAAAGGTACAAATCATATTTATTTTCTAACGCCATTTTTTCCAACAATTCTGGACACCATCCATCATAGTATGCTTCGCTATATATTTTTGTGGTGAGTAAGTCTGTGTCACAAATAACAAGGTTTGTAGCATTGCTCACTGCAGCATTCTCTAGTTTTATCTGGCCTTTGGCAATGGGTAGTAGATCCATAGGTCTACATATCTTTTGCTCTTTGTCCCATAAATTTTGAAGATATTCTCTTGCATATTCTAGCACTAAGGGTGCGTTGTAATGCTGAGCTAGCTTTCGAGAAAGCGTACTTTTCCCACTACTTTCTGGTCCAATAAGGCAAATTCTTATGCAATTACTACTGACTTGTCTAAGTTCTTTTTCCATGCTAAATATCCAAAAATGGCAATGATAGTGAGTGCAAAATATAAAATACTACTGAAAGTGAGTCCTTTATAAAAATAAAGAGGTACTGTGATGATATCACCTATAATCCAGTAAATCCAATTCTCAATTTTACGTTTAGCCATGAGCCACATGCCTACAAAAAATATTCCCGTGGTGATCATATCTACATAAGATGTCCAGTGTTCAATTTTATCGAAAATGATATACACGATGTACACAAAAATCGCAGATGTTATAAAAATGATAGCAGATAGTAGGTGCTCTTTTCTAGTAGTTCTCGTAATAGGAGTGACCGCAATGCCATCTACTTTTTTTGTCCAGACATACCATCCATAAACACTCATAACGAAGTAATATCCATTAATCATCATGTCTCCCAGTAGTCCCCATTTGAGAAGTAGATACACAAAGATTGCTGTGCAAATCATCCCAGTTGGAAAAACGAGAACGTTATTTTGTTTTGAGTAGACTACAGATGCGATTGTAAATACCGCAGCTATAAGTTCTAAGACAATGTCTAAGGTGTCGTATGTGGCATACTGCCCAAAAAGGAAATCAAAAATCTGCGACATAATCAGAGCGATCTGTTTTTACAATTTTAATATAAAATAGACCGATGCCTATTTCCTCAAAGCTGCGCTTCATTTCTTTAGTAAGTGTAGTCATCACCTTGTCATAGTCCCCATATACTTGAGTGGCAAGAGGATTTTCTACAATGGTAAGACCAGAATCACGTAGTCGCTTTATAATAGAAATGATATACATTTCATAATCATTTTGTAGCGGACTAAAAGTAAGATCTACAGAGATTTGCATAGTTGTTATTCTTGATAAATGTGTAGTAATGCACCCATTCCATAATTTACATTTCCAGTTTTTACAAGCGCTGAATGCTCATTGTAAGTACGGTCAAAGACCTGCCATTTTTTATCATTAAAAAAGACTCTTCTCACATACGTTTTTTGTGATGGCAATTCACTTGTAAACGGTAATAGAGGTCTAAAAGTAACAGATACTTTTTGAATTCCTCTAGGAGTTTCAATTTCATTATATTTTTTAGTCTGTATAAGCTTTCCTTCTTTATCTGCATACCCTAGTACTTGCAAGGAGGCAAAAATCCCGTCTCTAGGAATAAAGATTTGATATTTATCTATATCGAGCTCGTACATCTCATCATCTTGCTCGCTTACGCGAAAAACAATATCCCTATGAATTACAGGTGTCCCAGGCAGTCCATTCTCATTCTTATAAAACTGAATGCGGAACAAGGTAGAAAATTTCATGTTACCTTTTTTGCGATATTCCTTTTCTGAGTTTATAGGAATCCACAGTTGGGCAATTTTTGAAGATTTTCCATCCTCACGATTAAAAAGAACAGCAACCTCACTTTCTACGGTAGGGAGCCAGCAGTTATAATAATTAGTGTGTGTAGTCTCCTTGTGTTTCTTCTTTTTGTATTTGCCTTTCTTTTCTGCGGTAACGATAACTTCAGAAAGTAAGCTAGCCTCTGGAGCTAAAAAAATCTTTTTGGGTAAGCTAGCGGCAGCAAAGGCCTGTTCTTTAAAACCTATAGCCGAAATGTACAGACTGTCTATATCCTTATATTTTGAGCTAATAAAAGTAAACTCACCAACGTCGCCTGCAAACGTTCCTCTTCCATCACCAAAAGAAATAGTAGCAAAGGATACTGGTGTTTTTGACACTGCATCAACTACATAAGTCGTTTGACTTAGTAGTTGTGTTGTGATGAGAATCGTTATTAGATAAATGATGTATTTCATGAGGGTGATATAATATTAATTAGAGGTCATTCCACGAGTTGTCTTCAAAAGCTGTGCCTATAACGACCATTGTTGCACCAGCTTCGTAGGCTAGATCCATTTGAGTAGAATTTCTAATACCTCCGCCCACGATTACTGGGATGGTGAGCGCATTGCAAACTTCTTTAATAATTGAAGGTTGCACCGCTGTTTTTGCGCCGCTTCCTGCTTCTAGATAGATACATTTTTTACCTAAATATTGTCCTGCAAGTGCCGTGTCTACTATGCGTTCTACATCACCTTGCGACATTGGGCTGGTCTGGCTCACTCGTTGCACAGCAGTTACAGATCCGCCTTCTATGAGTAAGTATCCAGTAGGGATCACTTCAAGCTTGCTTTGTTGTACTGCTCTTGCAGCTTTGGTTTGCTGGCCTATTAAAAATTCGGCATTATCACCAGATAATAGGGATAAAAATAATATTGCATCTGCATCTGGAGTAACCTGATTGTAATTTCCAGGAAACAGAATAATTGGTAATGATGTTTCGGCTTTTAGAAGTCGAACCACAGTTGCTGTTTTACGTGCTGGATCTGTACTGCCGCCTATAAAAATATGGGTTGTAGTAGCGGGTAGTTTTTTTAAGTACGCTTTCGCGAAAGCGGGATCCAATTCAAACTTATCTGGATCTATGAGAATTGCGAGTAGTTTACCGCCTTCTTCTTTTTTGTGTTTGATTTGGGAATATATAGTCACCACACGAAGGTAGGAATTGCAGTACAAAGAATGCTATTCATTATTAATAACCGTAAACGCAAGTAAAACTTTAAATCGCGATAGCTATCGGGGCCAAAATTAAAACCCATATACACAGGTAAATCCCTCGAACTCCATAAAGGTGAGATCATAGGTGGAGACTGCACCTTCATAATTTACCGTCGCTGTAGTCTTAGCATCATCAAAATCAAAATCTGTAACGTCAATATGCTTTAAAAAACTGAGCCCTTCTTGTGAATATAGTTTATAAAGTGACTCTTTTGCTCCCCATACAATAGTGAGTTTGCGCATGCGAGCATCTGCATTAGTAAGTGTGTAGTATTCTTCTATGGGTGTAAATTTATGAGCAATGCGTAAGATTTTGTCACGTTGCTTTTCTATGTCGATACCTACGGGTTGATCACTTACAATAATGGCAGTAAAGGTGTAGCTATGTGTGATAGAGATTTGCTTGCCATCATGCAGATGAGGTTTTCCGTTTTTATCATAATATAAGTCAAAATCTGTGTAGCCTGCTTCGGCGAGGAGATGGCGTATACTCATGAAACCTCTTTGATGAAGCTCAGACTTCATTCCCTTGAGTCTATTTTGGCAATGATCTGTGAGTTTTATATTTCGCGAAAGCGTAGTAATATCTTCTTCAATCTTCCAAATATAGACTGTTGTACTCGAGCTAACTGTTATCGTTTTGTAAAGAGGCATCGATTAAAAGGTTTTCTGTAAGGTATTGCGTAAATTTGCCACTGCTAAGAAATAAGCTAAATATACAAATTATGAGCACAAAGACAGTACCGTACGTACCGTACAAAGTAAAAGATATTTCCCTAGCAGGCTGGGGACGCAAAGAGATCGAACTTGCAGAGGCAGAGATGCCTGGGCTTATGTCTCTACGTGAAGAGTATGGAGATGAGCAGCCGCTTAAAGGTGCTCGTATTGCAGGATGTCTGCATATGACAATACAGACAGCTGTTTTAATTGAAACATTAAAAGCACTAGGAGCAGAGGTAACTTGGTCTTCTTGTAACATATTTTCTACTCAAGATCAAGCTGCTGCAGCCATTGCAGATGCTGGAATACCAGTATATGCTTGGAAAGGGATGAATGAAGAAGAATTTGACTGGTGTATCGAGCAAACACTTTTCTTTGGAGAAGATCGTAAGCCATTAAACATGATCCTTGATGATGGAGGTGATCTTACTAACATGGTATTAGATCGTTACCCAGAACTTGCAAAAGATATCAAAGGTCTTTCTGAAGAAACTACGACTGGTGTACACCGTCTTTACGAGCGTGTAAAGAAAGGAACATTACCTATGCCAGCAATAAACGTAAATGATTCTGTAACTAAGTCTAAGTTTGACAACAAGTACGGATGTCGTGAGAGTGCGGTAGATGCTATACGTCGTGCTACAGATACTATGCTTGCTGGAAAGCGTGTAGTAGTATGTGGATACGGAGATGTAGGTAAAGGAACAGCAGCTTCTTTTAAAGGTGCTGGATCTATTGTTACAGTAACTGAAATTGATCCTATCTGTGCACTTCAAGCTGCAATGGACGGATTTGAAGTAAAGAAACTTAACTCTGTAGTAGGTAACGCAGATATTGTGATTACTACAACTGGAAACAAAGACATCATACGCCCAGAGCACTTTGAGGCTATGAAGGATAAGGTGATTGTATGTAACATAGGTCACTTTGATAATGAGATCGACATGGGCTGGTTAAACAGCACACACGGAGCAACTAAGGATGAAATCAAGCCACAAGTAGATAAGTATACTATAGACGGTAAAGATATTATTGTTCTTGCAGAAGGTCGTCTTGTAAACTTAGGTTGTGCAACAGGTCACCCTAGTTTTGTAATGAGTAACTCATTTACAAACCAGACGCTAGCACAAATCGAACTTTGGAAAAACAGTGCAAACTATAACAACGAAGTATACATGCTTCCTAAGCACCTTGATGAGAAAGTAGCAGCATTGCACTTATCACGTCTAGGTGTAGAGCTAGAAACTCTTTCTACAGAGCAAGCAGACTACATCGGTGTGACAGTAGAAGGGCCATTTAAGCCTGAGTACTACAGATACTAGGTGCGAGTCGCACAGGAATAGTAATTTTTTCGCTTTCGCGAAAATGTTAGATTACAAAACCCACGTTTATAGCGTGGGTTTTTTTGTGCGTTAGTTTGAATGTACTGACAGTTAAAGAATTTTGCTCCCTTTAGGGGCGGGGAAACAAAATTTGACACATTTTAAATAGAATTATGCAAGTGAATTTTTGCAATATGCATATATTGAGCATCTTAAACAAAAAAAATAATATGAAAAAATTGCTACTTGCCCTTTTTATGGGTGCTTTATTTACAACTGCTAATGCTCAAAACATTTTCGGTGAGATTACAATGCAAGATGGATCTATAATTACTTTGCATGATGGAGAAAATAACCAGAAGGCTAAATCTGGAAAAAAGAAGCATACACCTAAATTACAATTAGCTAATAAAAATGTAGGGGTAAGTCAACGCATTTGGGGTAGAATAACCTATGGTGCTCAGGTTTTATATTATTTTGATGAGGATGGAGAAATAAACGATATCGATATTAAAGATATAAACGAGGTGGTTCTAGATGTAGAAGCCTTGAAAAAATTTGAATTTATTGGACAATCAGTTGGGGGAGGCGCGGTCACATATTATTTTAATCTTTCTAATTCTGGAACAAAGGAGATTGTGTTAAAAATGTTGGTTCCAAAGAAAAAGACTTATCGATTAATGGAAATAGTAGCTGAAAGTGATAAATATACCCTTGCTAGTAGGGTATACAGAGATGTAAACTTCTTTACTGTATTTGATAAGCAAGGTAATGTCGTAGAAAAGGAATGGGCTCATTCCTTAACTCAGGAAAAAAGTATAAATTCAATAGAAACTGTAAAAAAATATTTCGGTGACTGCTCAACACTTATATCGGGTATGGAGAGTAATGTTAAAAATAGTTTCAAACATGGTAATAAGATGTTTAATAAGAAATACCATTACAATCTTTTCTCAGTAGATGAGGATAGGAATATAACTAACTATCTCACCAATTTACAGTGTAACTAATAAATTGATAGAGTTAATCAAAACCCACGTTTATAGCGTGGGTTTTTTGTGCTTTATTAAGAGGAAATCTAACTTCTTTTACTGCCTCACTAAAGTAAGTTCGGCCTTTTCCCCAGTTTTTAAACTCGTTCTCGTAGTTATTAAACTTGGGCCGTCTTTTATTTCTACTTTAACTGTATTTGGAGCAGAGGTTCCTTCTGTAAGGGCTTCTACGCGTACTACGGTTGTTTTCTTGGTAATAGTGATTGGTATTTGCTTTTTAGCTTTTTCTATTGAGTAATCTTCTAGTATAAGTATATCATCCACAAATAGATTAATGCGGTCATCATCAACCTTTCCTGAATCATATATAGAAATCACAACATCCTTTGTCTTTGTAAAGACGTTGAGGTTTTCATTTTTCCTTACGATACTCATGGTAAGCGTGTCTACAGAACGTTTTGCCGAAATTCTATCTTTTAATTCTTGACTTACCTTTTTAGATTTCTGAATCTTCTTGTCTAGCTTGGCAATTCTAGCTTGCGCCTCTTCTGTGGCAGACATGATGAGCATCCCATCTAGGCATGAACTCTTGTCTGGGTATAGTCCTTTAAAATCACCGCTAAAAGCTTTGTTGTTTTCAAGATTTCTCATTTTACCTTCAAAGTTTATGAGACACATGTCTACCTCACCTAGTGGAGATTTTGTGTACACAATATCATATTCGGCAAAGGAGAATATTTTGTTTTCACTGTCGTAAATTCCTTTGATATTTGACTTAGTTTCGTGTTTCCCTCCTAAATCTGCCATGGAGTATCCTTGTACTCTACCATCCACTTCTTCAAAGGCTAGTTTATAGGATATAAAAGCAGAATCATTAAGCTTTATAACTCCCATATATTCATAAGCAGTAAGTTGGCCGTAAGCGGTAGCTCCGAGCAGGAAATATGTAAAAAAGAGAATTCTTCGTAAGTACATAGCTGTTTTTTAGGTAATTTAGTTAGGTCTAATAAAAACAAAACCAAACTATGAGACTCAAAATTACACTATTATTTGCGTTTGTAATGCTTGCCGTTACAAATACCTATGCTGGATTTCCAGTACAGAGAACAGCAGTTGCTGCCGTAAACGGAGTAACACTTACTGAGGATGATCAGGCAGAAGTACTTACTTCACCTGCAGCAGTAGAAGCAGATCGCCAACTGATAGCTATTTTATTATGGTTATTCTTAGGAGGTTTTGCGGCACACAGATGGTACTTAGGAAGCCCAATAGGCTGGAACATCTTATTTATTCTTACAGCAGGTTTCTTTGTTGTAGGTTGGGTAATTGATGGTATTGAGATCCTTACGGGTAGTTATCCTGGGCTGTAACAAAAGCTTAGTTAAAAGAAAAACCTCTCCAAGTGAGAGGTTTTTTTATGCATAAATATTGGGTTTTAATAGTAGTGGTACGCTTTCGCGAAAGCGTAAAAAGTTAGATTTTAATCTGTCTGTCTATTTGTTGATCAAGTGAGATAAAGGTTTCTGTACGAGAGACACCATCTATAGCTTGAATCTTTTTATTGAGTAAATTCATTAAATCTTCATTGTTTTTGCACAGAATTTTGATAAGTACAGACCAGTTTCCAGTAGTGTAATGACACTCTATCACCTCGGGAATATCTTTAAGTTGTCGTACGGCTCTTGCATTATTGGCAGCTCTATCGAGGTATACACCTATAAATGCTTGCGTGCGATAACCTAATACTTTTGGATCTATAATAAACTTAGAGCCAGTTATTAGTCCAGACTTCTCAAGCTTGCGTAAACGCTGGTGTATGGCAGCTCCAGAAATCCCTACTTTACGAGCAATCTCAAGAATAGGCTTACGGGCATCTTCCATAAGTTGGCGCAAGATTATCTTATCTATACCGTCTATAATAAGTTCGTCTTTTACTATTTTCATCTCAAAAAGATTATATATTGAAACTACAAGATATGTAAATAGTTAGAAACTGTAATTTAATTTTTAAAAAGCTTATCCGCCTACGTTATCTGGATTATAACCTAGATAGTCTACCTCGTATTCCTTAAAGGTAATGCCGTAGTCTTCTAGTTCTTTAAGAATAGGTTTGTACACTTCTTTCTTAATAGGTAGTTGTACTCCAGGTGTAGTAATCTCTCCATTAAGAATACGTAAGGTTGCCATAGCTACTGGCAAACCTACCGTTCTTGCCATTGCTGTTTCTATTTGATCCTCTCCTATGTTTACCATGGTTGCATCAATCTGCTTGCGCTTACCGTCAAGCTCGTAGCCAAATTTATGATACATCACAATCATATCCTTATCTTCTGGTGCGAGTGTCCATTTGTCTTCTAGGATGCGTTGTAATGCTTGAGCAGGAGTTGCGTTTGTAAGTCCTAATTTTTTATTGGCATTAAAAAGATCAAGATCTAAAAGCTTGTCCCAGAGTAAATCATCTTGATCAATCTTTAGGTAGTGACGTAGTTTTAACTCTACAGAATCTGTAGGAGAGTAGGGTAGAAATAAATTTACATAATCACGGTAGCTCATGTGCTCCGTCTTTTCTAGTTGATAACTATCATCTGTCATACCTAAGAGTACAAACATTTGCCAAGCTCTAGAAAAGCCAACTCGACGTATGGTACCGCGATACAATGTAGGGATGTCATCAAGACCATATACAGAGCGATACTTTAGCGAATTGCGATTTGCATAACCTTCAAAACGACCGTGACCTTCTATCTGTAAAAATTCTGTACGTCTAAAAAGTCGTTGGTAGGGAATATACTTATAAGTTCCCTCTTGAATAAACTCGGCTGCGCCACCTTGACCTGCGAGAACCACGTTACGAGGGTTCCAAGTAAATTTATAATTCCATAGATTGGTGTCGCTTTCTGGAGCTACGAGACCACCTGTAAAAGATTCAAACAGGATCATCTTTCCTCCTTTATCGCGTATACGGTCTATTACCTGCATGGCACTCATGTGATCTATACCTGGGTCTAGGCCTATCTCATTCATAAATACAAGACCTTTTTCTTTTACAGCAGCATCAAGCGCTTCCATCTCATCAGAAATATAAGAAGCGGTTACCATAGACTTCTCAAAAGTTACGCAGTCTCGAGCCACCTCAATATGGAAACGTGCAGGAAGCATAGAGATTACTATAGTTGCTGCTTTAATAGCCTGCTCACGTTCTTCCTTGTTAAATACATCAAGGCGTAGTGCAGTAGCATTATTGTGATTATTGATGAGTTTTTGAGCATTCTCTATGGAGATGTCACCCACGGTGATATGTAGATCTTCGGTGTCAGATTTAGAGAGTAGGTAGTTTACGAGTTGGCTCGTGGATTTTCCAGCGCCTATAACGAGAATCTTTCGCATGGGTAGTTTGTTTTGTAATTTTGTATGAGAGTTCAAATTGAATTCTGTTGGTCTAAAGTACGGTTTTGGACCACGCCTTAAACAAATAGCATGGATAAAAAATTAAGACTCACAGGTGGGATTTTTGGACTTACTGCAGTTATTATAGGAGCTTTCGGTGCTCATGGCCTCGAGAAAGTGCTTGACACATCGGCGATTGCGACTTTTGAGACGGGAGTAAAGTATCAAATGTATCATGCCTTATTGTTATTGCTTATTCCAGTTTTCGCTTTAAGCGAAAAAACGAAAAAAATAGTATGGGTGCTTCTATTGCTAGGTATTTTATTCTTTTCAGGATCTATATACGGGCTGGCAACCAATGAATTAACATCTTTTGATTTTACTAAAATCGCTCTTATCACCCCAATAGGCGGGACTTTGCTCATTGTTAGTTGGTTTCTGATAGTTATACATTTCATAAAATCCAAATAAAACAGCGAAAACGTTATAGTGCTGAGCAAAGTCTTACTACTTTTGTGACCTAAAACAACACAAAACTCATTGTTATGGTCGCAGATAGCTTAGCTTCGAAGACACTTTCATTAGAAAAATTAGGCATCAAAAATGCCAAAATCAACTACCAACTCTCCCCTGAGAAACTACACGAAATAAGCGTAGAAAATGATATGGGAACTACTGCGTCCTCTGGCGCACTAGCAGTAAACACTGGTACTTTTACAGGACGATCACCTTTAGATCGCTTTATTGTAAAAGATGCCAAGACAGAAGATAAAGTCTGGTGGGGTAACATTAACCTCCCATTTGGTGAAGAAGCTTTTGCAAAATTAAAAGCAAAAGTAGCCAACTATCTTTCTGAAAAAGAAATCTACGTGCGAGACAGTTATGCTTGTGCAGATGAGAATTACAGACTAAATATACGAGTGATAAACGAGTATCCTTGGTCAAACATGTTTGCTTATAACATGTTTCTTCGCCCTACGGTTGAAGAACTTAAAACATTTGATCCAGAGTGGACTATTCTTAATGCTCCTGGATTTCTAGCAGATCCTGAAGTAGATGGGACTCGCCAGAGTAACTTTGCAATTCTTTCATTTACAGAAAAGACAATCATTATAGGTGGAACTGGTTATACTGGTGAAATCAAGAAAGGAATCTTTTCTGCATTGAACTTTATCCTTCCTGTAGAGAAGGAAACATTACCTATGCACTGTAGTGCAAACGTAGGGGATAATGGAGAGACTGCAATTTTCTTTGGACTTTCTGGTACTGGAAAAACAACACTTTCGGCAGATCCTGAGCGTAAGCTTATAGGAGATGATGAGCACGGATGGACTAAGGAAAACACCATCTTTAACTTTGAAGGAGGTTGCTATGCAAAGGTGATTAACCTGTCTAAGGAAAATGAGCCAGATATCTTTAATGCTATCAAGCCAGGAGCAATACTAGAGAATGTAATTCTTGATGATAATGGTAATGTAGCTTTTGAAGATACTTCTATCACACAAAATACACGTGTGAGTTATCCTATTAACCACATTGATAATATTCAAGAGCCTTCTGTAGGGAAGAATCCTAAAAACATTTTCTTCTTAACAGCAGATGCTTTTGGAGTATTGCCTCCTATCTCAAAATTAACACCAGGTCAAGCTGCTTATCACTTTATAAGTGGGTATACTGCAAAGGTTGCTGGAACAGAAGCAGGAGTTACAGAGCCACAACCGTCATTTTCGGCTTGTTTTGGAGCACCATTTATGCCATTACATCCTACTAAATATGCAGAGATGCTTAGTGAGAAAATGAAGGCATCTGGAGTGAATGTATGGCTTATAAACACTGGATGGACTGGCGGACCTTATGGAGTAGGATCACGTATGAAACTTAAGTACACACGTGCTATGATCAAGGCAGCGATGAATGGAGAGTTACCACAAGAGACTTCTCATGATCACTACCATGTACACTCTGTTTTTGGACTAGCGCAACCACGCACATGCCCAGGAGTACCTACAGAGGTATTATCACCTAGAGCAACTTGGAATAACGATGAAGGATACTATGCCACTGCAAACAAGCTTGCGAGATCTTTTAAAGATAACTTCAAGAAGTTTGAAGAGTATGCAAGTGAAGAAATAATGAATGGACAACCACCATTAGGGTAGTTGAAAAGATAGTTTAGTTGATGAAAGCGATTTGCAGTAATGTAAGTCGCCTTTTTTTGTGCGCTTTCGCGAAAGTTAGCTAGTAATCTTTATGAGATTTTTAAAGCTAGAGGCTTTTATTTCAATCGAATCAGATTTAGTTAGACCTTTCTTTTCCCCGTATTCCCAATATAAACGCCAGTAAGGATAATCAGTGTAGCAATAACCTGAAGACTTGTAAATGCTTCTCCATCTAGTAATCCCCAAGTCACAGAAATAATAGGCATTAAGTAGGTTACAGAGGAGGCAAACACTGGGTTGCTTATCTGTACTAGCTTGTTAAACATCACTTTTGCAATGGCAGTCCCAAAAATAGAAAGCAGCACAATGTAGCCGATGGATTGCTGTATTGTGGTATCTGTGGTTAAAGGAAGTTCAAAAAAATCTGAGTAAAATAGTATGATGAGTGCAGGTATGATTAAGAAAACAAAGTTTCCTGCAGCAATAGCTAGTGCGCTTACATCTTGAAGGTGGCGTTTTATAATATTTACATTAAGCGCATACAGGGATGATGCTATGATTACTAGTGAAGCGTACCAGTAATTTTGCTCTTCATTTATTTGAGCACCTATATAAATGAGTGCCCCAGCGCCTATAAGTCCTAAAAGAACACCTATGAACTGTTGTTTGATAAATTTGGCTCCAAATAGTAGTATTCCAAAAACAAACGCAAGTAGTGGTACACTAGAATTTAAAATTCCTACTACGGCGCTATCAATCTCAGTTTCGGCAAAAGCGAAGAGAAACACGGGTATACCAGTTCCTAGCAATGCAGAAACTCCTATCCATTTCCAAGCTAACTTATTTATGCTTTTCAAACTTTTCCATCCAAATAGTAACAGAACAAATGCGGAGAATAAGATTCGTAAAGCTCCTAGTTGTAGTGGTTCTAGGCCTACTAGCCCTTTTTTGATAAGGATAAACGAACTTCCCCAAATAATGGATAGTACGACAAGGTATATCCACTTGAGTGAATTATTTGGCATTGCTTGAATTTAGAAATGCAAAGTTCGGTAATAACTTATTAGGAATATGAGAAGTTTTCGCGAAAGCGAACTCTAAAGAAGGCTACTGTGATTCTTTCCACTTAATGCTTTCCATCAAGTGCCTAATATCGTTCTTAAGATACATAGCCGCAGGATAAATACTATCATAGTTAGGCTTTGTATTGAAGTAAATAGATCCGGTTAAAAAGTGTGTGGTGCTGTCTGTGATATAAAACTGTGACTGCGAGGCTGCATCTCCTTTAATGTCGTAAAACATCCCGTAAGCGCCTTGCTCTTGGTTTATATACTTCTCTTCTATAATGTCATCTGCCTTGCGCACATGCTCATAAGTGAGCTTTTGTGCGTCATTGAGTAATGCATTAATGTTATTATTTACTGCTCTATATGTCAAGAATACACTCCCATTAAGCGATGGATAGTCAATGACAGCAGAGCAATTATCTTTATAGCGCACTTTACCTAGTGAGTTGAGGTCAAAATTATAATCACAATCTGATGCGGTAAATGTATATGACGGTCTAGGGTATGATAAACTGAGCTGTCCCTTAGGTTTAGGCAATGTATCGCCACCGCAAGATGCCAGTAAAGTAGCTGTAAGAATTGATATTATGAATGCAGGAAACCTCACGATTTTATAGTGAATTTAATCTGTTTAATACGTTTTTTGTCAAGTGCCTCTATGGTAAACGTGTAGTCTTGATATATTATTACCTCATTCTTGCGTGGGAATCCTCCCGAGACTTCTAGCACAAAACCAGCAATAGTCTCGGCCTCACCTTTTTTATTTTCAAAAATAGTGGTTTCTTCAAGTTTTATGATACGGTAAAAATCTTTGAGAGATGTTTTTCCGTCAAAAATCCAATTGTGCTCATCAAGTTTAGAATAGATGATGTTTTCATCATCAAACTCATCTGCGATGTCTCCTACAATTTCTTCTATAATATCTTCTAGAGAAATCAAGCCGCTTGTACCACCATACTCATCTACTACGATGGCGAGGTGGTTTTTCTTTTCTTTAAACTCTGCAAGAAGGTCATCTAACTTTTTGTTTTCTGGGACAAAATACGGTTCGCGTATAAGCTTTGCCCAGTCAAATTCTTTCTCGTTAAGATGAGGAAGCAAGTCTTTTACATATAGAATTCCCTCAATGGTATCTATACTTTCAGAAAAGACAGGAATACGAGAGAAGCCGTTTTCTGTAATTTGTTTTAGAATAGATGTATAATCATCCTCTTTATTGAGTGCAAATACATCCATTCGAGGTCGCATCACTTGCTTTGTATCTGTGTTTCCAAAGGAAACAATACCCTTTAAAATCTTCTGCTCCTCTTTTGTGGTATCTTCTTCACTTGTAAGTTCTAGTGCTTGCGATAGCTGGTCTACATTAAAGCTAGTTTTTTGCTCTCCTAGTTTTCTTTGTATCCATAAAGTTGCAGCGCGCATAGGGCTGCTTAAAGGTGTAAAAATCACATCAAGTACACGGAGTGGATATGCTACAAGTGCTGCAAATTTCTTGTTATTACGGTTTGCATAAATCTTAGGAAGGATCTCACCAAAAAGTAAAATTAAGAACGTAATAAGCACTACTTCCAGCAAAAAACGTAGTGGAATACCAAAAATATCTGCTGTGATATTTGCAAATATTACTTCGCCCAGACTGGCAAAGAGCAGTACAATCGCAATATTGATGGCATTATTTGCAACAAGAATTGTTGCGAGAAGCTTTTTAGGTTTAGTGAGAAGCTTTTTTACAATGAGCATCTTTCTATCTGCGACTTGCTCTTCTGTTTCTAGAAGATCACTAGGTGATAGTGAGAAAAAAGCAACCTCGGCGCCACTTATCAGTGCAGAGCACATGAGTAACACTATAAGGACTGCAATACTTATGATAGTAGTGGGGTCTACACTAATTAATAATATAAATAAGGGTTCGGGATCAGGGTCCAAAAGTTTGATAGTTTAGTTAAATTAAAATGGCAAATCATCTACATCACTAGTGTCTGTAGAAGGCTGTGCTGGTTGTGCCGGCTGGTTAGGGTTGTAAGGTTGTGCTTGAGGACGTGCTGCTTGTACAGGTTGTTGTGCTTGTTGTCCACCTCCTTGTGACTGCCCTTGGTTTTCACCTTTAGGAGTAAGAAAAGTAAACTCTTGGCACTGGATCTCTGTAGAGTATCTGTCCATTCCTTTATCGTCTGTCCACTTACGAGTCTTTAGACGTCCTTCTACATATACTTTGTCACCTTTTTTGAGGTACTTCTCGCAAATTTCGGCAGCTTTATTGCGCACTACGATGTTGTGCCACTCCGTATTGCTTACGCGTTCACCTGTGGTGCGATTTACGTATTCCTCATTAGTCGCCAGCGGAAAACGTCCTATACAATTACCACCCTCAAAGTAGTTCATCTTTACATCATCTCCCGTGTGACCTATTAAGATCACTTTATTGATTGTTCCTGCCATAATTTCAAATGTAGTAAATATAGCAATGCAAGTGTGTTATGCTTTCGCGAAAATATGCTCTCATTTACCATTATCTACTATTACTAAAAACGTTCTTTTCTTGAGATAATGGGGTTGTTACTGAAAATAAATAAACAAAAAAATCCCTAGACGAACTACCATCTAGGGATAACTAAGCATACTAATTGTTTACTGCGAGTAAACGTATTTTATAGTATTTCAAACTCTTTGCTAAAGCTCTTTTTTTCGTTTCCGATATGGATAGTGTAATATCCCTTGTAAGCCCCTGTAAAGTTAAAAGTCTTGCTTACCGAAGCTTCTCCGTCAATCTCTTTTGAGTAAACGATACGGTTAAGTCCATCTCTCACTTCTAGCTTGATACGTTGTAACTCTGGATTAGAAAAACTCACATATACCATGTCTGTTCCTTCTGTAAAAACATCTTTGTCTATTGCATTAGACGCTTTTTTAATTTTATCACCTGGATTTGAAGTCTTAATTAAAAGCTCAGGTTGTACGTCATAATGTGTCATCTCACTAGTAGCTGCAAATGTTGTAGTAGCAGTAAATAATAAAAATGCAATTGCTGAAAATTTTAGTGTCTGTTTCATAACTGTTGATTTAAGTAATTGATTAATTATTTATTATGGTACAAACATACGGTGGTTATTAAGGGATCACCACTGCTAATTGTGCAGCAATATGTTCATTTTTAACCTACAGTATGGTTAATAGGGGTGTGTGTGTTAATTTAGAACACATTTAAGGTAAATTAATGTAGTTTTCATTTTGTAGTCATTTATAAATTTGTAAAAAAAAGGCCATGCTTCTGCATAAACCCACTTTTGAATCTATTACTCCAGATTTTGGAAACTCATTTACGTATCAACGGTTTGATGAGCATCATATTAATGATAACAGTCTGTGGCATTATCACCCAGAGATTGAGCTAGTTTATGTAAACGGTGGTACAGGAAGACGACAGGTGGGAAGTAACTTGTCTTATTATACATGGGGTACACTTATTCTTGTAGGTAGTAATTTACCTCATTGTGGTTTTACAGATGAACTCACGGGTAATAAGAGTGAGACTGTAATACACATGAAAACAGATTTTCTAGGAGATACTTTTTTTGACCTTCCAGAAATGGCGTCAATTAAAAGACTTTTACAAGTAGCACAACGCGGGATTGTTTTTTCTGGAGAGACTAAAAAGAGAGTAGGGGCAATGATGGAAGAGATGGAGGATCAATCAGATTTTAATCGTCTCATAACTCAAATAACTGTATTAAATGAGCTGGCAACCACAAAAGAGTTTAGAATATTAAATGCAGATGGCTTCTCATTACTCTCTGATGTAAAAGATAATAACCGCATTAATGAGGTTTTTAATTATGTGAAAACTCATTTTAAAGAAGAAATTCCTCTAGAAGAAATGGCAAATATTACAAACTTGACCATTCCATCATTTTGTCGCTATTTTAAAAAGATTACTCATAAAACATTTACGCAGTTTGTAAATGAGTATCGACTCGTGCACGCATCTAGACTCCTAGCGGAGCAACCCATGAGTATTACCCAAGTGTGCTATGAGAGCGGCTTTAATAACTTCTCCCACTTTAATAAAAAGTTTAAAGCCTTCACTGGCCAGAACCCTTCAGATTATAGAAAGGAGCTTAAGACTGTGTTAGAATAATGTACTACTGAGGTAGAAACTCTTCTAAAAATCTACCTATCAATATAGGTACAGGAAAATCTTTTATAGTTGCTAGGGGTGTTCCTTCTGTTCCAGTGGCTACCACATCAACCACCCAGAAAGTAGTATGTAGATGCTGGTGAGATAATTTGTGAACGATTGGTTTTTCATTAAATCTTACAACCTCTTTAATATTCATTCCCTTAGCTTGCTTTGAAGATGTAACGCTTTCGCGAAAGCGGGATTCTTCACCATCAGTAAGCGCAGCATCAAGTTCAATTACTGGAAATTCATAAAGTCCTTGCCATATTCCTTTTCCGGTGCGTTGCTGTATTAAGGTTTGTCCATCTTTATCTCTAAAGACAAGATAGTTGAGGTAGCGATTACGCACTTTAGTTTTTTTGAGCTTTACAGGGAGTTGAGAAACTTTGTTCTTTTGTAATGCTACGCACTTATCATTATATATACAATGCAGGCAGTATGGATTTTGAGGTTTACATTGTATCGCGCCGAATTCCATAATGGCTTGGTTAAAATCTGCTGGGCGTTTTACATCTATGAGCTCTTGAGCGAGCGCTTTAAACTCTTTAATGCCAGGCGTGCTATTTATGGGCGTGTCTATGCCGTACACCCTAGATAGTACTCTATATACATTACCATCTACTACTGCTGTAGGCTCATTAAAACTTATGCTGGCAATAGCGCTTGCGGTGTAGTCACCTACTCCTTTTAATTTTTTAATTTCTTCATATGTGTTTGGGAAGACTCCGCCATAATCATTTACAATAATTTGAGCAGATGCGTGTAGGTTTCGGCCGCGTGAATAATAGCCTAATCCTTGCCAAAGTTTAAGCACTTCCTCTTCGGTTGCATTTGCAAGATCTTGTACTGTAGGAAATGACTTTGTAAAAGCCAAATAATAGGGTAATCCTTGCGCTACTCTCGTCTGTTGAAGTATAATTTCTGAGAGCCAAATCTTATAAGGGTCCTTAGTATTGCGCCATGGCATATCGCGTTTATGTTCTAAGTACCAAGCTATGAGTTTGTTAGAAAATGACAATGTAAAATAGGGTTTTACACAAAGCTAGATGTTATGTATCTATTTTTTAAAAGATTATGTTTGATTCTTTGTTATTATAATCCCTATATTTGCAGTCTTGAATTTTTAACCCCTAAATATTTGACATTATGACTAAAGCTGATATCGTAGCTAAAGTTTCTGAGAAACTAGGTATCGAAAAAAATGACGTGCAAGCAACTATTGAATCTTTCATGGAAGAAGTAAAAACTTCTTTAGAAGGTGGAGATAACGTGTACTTAAGAGGATTCGGTAGCTTTATTATCAAAACCAGAGCGGAAAAAACAGGTAGAAATATTTCAAAAAATACGACTATCAAAATACCAGCACATAATATTCCAGCGTTCAAGCCTGCTAAAGTTTTTGTAGAAGGTGTAAAAACGAACGTTAGTGTAGACTAATAAGTAATTAAAAACTATCATTTTTATGCCAAGCGGTAAAAAAAGAAAAAGACACAAGGTAGCGACTCACAAACGTAAGAAAAGACGTAGAGCAAATCGCCACAAGAAGAAAAAGTAGTCTTAAGACTACTTTTTCTTTTATTACACCCTCTGGGTGTAATTCTGCGTTCATTGACATTGCAATAACAGCACTACCCGCACCTACGGTACGTCATTATTGCACCGGTATTTATTACACAACGTATGCGCATGGCATACACCACAATCTGTAATGAATTAAAATTATCAACCATCCCGATAGCTATTGGGATAAAATTACTACACAGTGAATAAAGAATTGATCATTAGATCTAGTTCCTCCGTAGTTGATTTTGCCTTATTAAAAGATGGAAAACTTATTGAGCTTCATAAAGAAGAAGATAAAAATAAGTTTAACGTAGGTGATATTTATATCGCAAACGTAAGAAAGACCGTTTCTGGTCTCAATGCCGCATTTGTAAATGTGGGCTATGAGAAAGATGCATTTTTGCATTACCATGACCTCGGTCCTAAACTTCCTACGCTTCAGAAATACATAAAAAGTGTTACTACAGGTAAATTAAAAGACTATTCCTTACAAAATTTCACCTTTGAGAAAGACATAGACAAAAACGGTAAAATTGCCGAAGTTCTTAAGTCTAAACAAAGTGTACTTGTACAGATTGCAAAAGAACCTATCTCGACCAAAGGACCTCGTATAAGTAGCGAGCTGTCTATTGCTGGACGTTATATTGTTCTCGTTCCTTTTTCTGACCGCATCTCTATCTCACAAAAGATTGAGAGTAAAGAAGAAAAAGCACGTCTTAAGAGACTTGTTACAAGTATCAGACCTAAAGGGTTTGGCGTTATCGTACGTACAGTAGCTCAAGGTGTAAAAGTTGCAGAACTAGACAAAGACCTGCAAAATCTAGTGGACAAATGGACCACTATGAGCAAAAAAATTCCAAACGCTCACCATCCTAGCAAAGTTCTAGGAGAGATGAATCGTGCATCGTCTATCCTGCGGGATATTTTTAACGATAGCTTCACGAGCATCACTGTAGATGATGAGACGTTGTATTATCAAATTAAGGATTACTTAAGCGAGATTGCTCCACACAAGGAGAATATTGTAAAATTATATAATAACCAACTGCCTATTTTTGAGAAATTTGGAGTAGAGAGACAGATTAAAACGTCTTTTGGCCAAACAGTATCAATGAGCCGTGGTGCTTATCTTGTAATTGAACACACAGAAGCCCTGCACGTTGTAGACGTAAACAGTGGTAACAGATCAAATAAAGCCAAAAGTCAAGAAGACACTGCACTTGAGGTAAACATGATCGCCGCTTCAGAAATTGCACGTCAGCTTAGCCTCCGTGATATGGGAGGAATTATCGTAGTCGATTTTATCGATATGGGTAAAGCTGAACATCGCCGTGAGTTATTTAATCACCTCAAAGATGAGATGAAAGATGACCGCGCAAAACACAAAATCTTACCTCCTAGTAAATTTGGACTTATCCAGATCACTAGGCAGCGAGTACGTCCAGAAATGAACATTAAGACCCGTGAAGAAAATCCTAACGGTGGTACTAATGAGATAGAAGCTCCTATTGTAATTGTAGAGAAACTTCAAGGACAGCTCAACCGCATATTAAAATCTGGAACAAAGAAGGTGACGCTACATGCACACCCATTTGTAGCAGCCTATTTAACAAAAGGCTTCCCGTCCATACGATCTAAATGGTTTTTAGATCACAAGAAGTGGGTAAAAGTAATGCCACGAGATGCATACACGTATCTTGAGTATAACTTTACAGACGCTTCTGGTAAGGATATTAAGATTGAAAATTAGTAAAAACCCCATTCTCTTTTGAGGATGGGGTTTTTTTATGCCCTTTTGTAAAAATGGTATCCTTGCAAACAAGTACTTTTGCTTAGTGCAACAACCCGTTAAAACATATACTGTAGAAGAAGCAAAGCGTAAGCTGGAAGCCTACTGCGCTTACCAGGATCGCTGCCATAAAGAAGTCGCTCAAAAGTTACGAGACATGCGTATGATACCAGATGCGATAGATGTGGTTATAGGTCATTTACTAGAGCACAACTTTTTGAACGAAGAGCGTTTTGCAAAAGCCTTTGCGAGGGGTAAATTTCGTCATAAGAGCTGGGGAAGGACAAGAATCACTCGCGAACTCAAACAACGCGGCATAGGGGCTTATAATCTTAAAACAGCCCTACTTGAGATAGAAGACGAGGAGTATGATACGGTTTTTAATACGCTTTCGCGAAAGCGTTATGAACAACTCTCCTCAGAAACCGATAAATACCGCAAGCGCAAAAAACTAGCAGACTACCTTACCTACAGAGGTTGGGAAGGTGATCTTGTGTATGAAAAGGTAAAGGAGCTGGTACCTTAAAAGTTAACTACCTCTAAACCGAAAGAAGCACGTGTAAAACCATCTGTCAGTTTGAGACGTGTCCAAATTTTCTTTTTAAATAATAAAGAGGTCACTAAAAGGCCTTCTAATTCATTATCAACCAACGTGTAGCCGAAGTCAGCTTCGTTATCTTCCCCTAGCCACTCTAATCCAATATAGACACCATCCTTAGGGAATATTATTTTCTCCCCAGAAATATCAATTTCTAAGTTGCCTTTCCTTTTATTCAATTTTTTTATTATAGATTTTGATAATAGTTCAATTTTAGGTTTCATACTTGCAGAATCTATTGTAAATAAATGTGCTCGCACATATAAACTATCTCTTTTACTTGAACGTATATTAAAAATAAGCTTATTTATGATAGTTTGCGATTGGTTAGGATTGGAAATAAGCTGAACCAAAATAGGTCCAGATATTTGAGAACCTAAATATTTTGTTTTTTTTGAATTAGAAAATCCTAACAAATCATTTTTCGTAGATTCAAGAATAATTTCTGGTAATTGTTCAGTCTTTTTATTTAGATATATTGTGTCATTTATATTATTTGTAAAAATATCTTTAGTGTGGTATCCTAAGTTGCTAATGGATATTTTTTCGCTATTATCAAGAGTTTTGATATTCACTACTCCATTTATGTCGCTTATCGAACCTCGATTGCTTGTAGAATAATATATAGAACTAAATGAAACTGGATTTTTAGAAATACTATCTAGAATACAAACTTTTTTTTCTTGGCTATATAAATTTAATGAAAAAAGAATAATTATAAAAAATTTCATAAAATAAAGATTAATCCCGCAATTAATATTGCGGGATATTTATTCAAAAATTAAGGAGCCATGTCGCTGCAGTCAATTGATAGTGATGATAATTCTGATCCCATTTTTATCCAAAACGCATAAGACGTGGTGGTGCAGGTAGTTACTACACATCCGTTATCTCCAGAGGTTGAACACTCTGTTGTGCTACCCCAAAAAGGAACACGTTGTTGTGTGTTTTCTTCTTTATTTTGAAATGATGTAAGTGACAATGCCATTAATATAACAAGCATTATTGGTATAATTTTTTTCATTAGTATAATTTTAAAAATAAATTCTCAAATATTTTTTAATGTCGTGTTCAAGATTACCGACAGAAGAGTTATACAAGAGTTCATGTACTGCGCAATAAATGCACTCTTGCGTAACTTCTAGTATACTAGATGATTAATCAATTGCAATGTAGTAAATTCCTACAGATGCATTTTACGGATTTCCTTTATTTCGACTAATTAAAGGCAAATCAACTATGCGTTTTTTTTTTTTTAACACTATTAAATAGCTGAAAAACAGATATTTATGATTAACTTAAAAAGTTAAAGTTTTGTTAATAAAAGTAAAAAAATGTCCAGCTAGTTGCGTTACGCTTTCGCGAAAGCGTTATGAACAACTCTCCTCAGAAACCGATAAATACCGCAAGCGTAAAAAACTTGCAGACTATCTTACCTACAGAGGTTGGGAAGGTGATCTTGTGTATGAAAAGGTGAAGGAGCTGGTGCCTTAGAAACGATAACTCAGTTTTAATAATGCATATCTAGGTAAAAGGCGATACTCCGTGGTGGAAGAGCCTATGTCGCTTATGGAGAACTCCCTGAAGATTTTTGTATTAAACAGATTCTTAGCAGAGAGGGAAAGGCTCACTTTATTCTTTTTAATGTCATAGGTGGATGTGAGATCTGCAAAATAATAAATATTGTCACTTGAAAGATTTCCGAAAAAGTAACGCTCCGTTTGCACTTGCACATTAAATTTTTCATTTAAAATAAATGAGAGATCAAGAAAGCTTTCATTATTTGTAAAGTCGTTCTTAAATCCTGCGCTACGTATGCTATTTGTTCTCCAAGTAGTGCCTATGTGATAATTAAATATGCCAGAAAAACCACTGCGCAACTCTAATCCATAACTGTAATTATCTGATGTAACCTCTCGCGTAGGGGAATCATTAACCACATTCTGAAAGTTAGTAGAGGAGTAGGAGATTTTTGCTTTTAAATTTGACTTTATTATTTTTAAATAATTATCTAGAGAGAGATTTGCACTGAGAAGCTCTTGATCTTTTAGTAATATTTTTTCTGATAGTGTGAAGTCTTGTGTTATTGTTCTATTAGTAGATAAAAAATCAAATGACTTTGCGTAGGTTACAAAAGCAGTTGCAAAGAATCGATCACTCCAGTTACCCAGCTCATATGATAATGATAAGTTAGAAGCATCTAGTTGATTAAATGCGCCTGTACCTCTAGAAAAACTTCTAAAACCAGTGAGAGCGTAATCATTATAAACTTCTGTAATACCATTATTTCTTCTTGATAATGCACTGGATAAAGTAATTTTATTTTTCTCATTAATCTTTAGGGAGGTAGCAAGCGAGGGGTTTATAAAGAAGATAGTTTCTGCGTTACTTTTGTTCTCTAATATTTTATTATCTAGGCTGTTTGTAATGAGGTGATTTTCTATAGTTCCTGTAATCGACCATTTATTTGAAAATTTGCAAAAATACTTTGCAGATAGATACGTATCATTTACAGTATAATTCAGTTTATTTTGAAAATCTACTGGGGTAATAATTCCATCATTTGTAACAATAGTAAAGTCGCTCTGTAATGATTCCACTCTTAGGGTGTTTCCAACTTTTATCTCAAAAAGATGACCGCTTTCTCTACGATCTAGCCAGTGAGCCTCAGTGCCAAAATACTCATAATTGAGGCTACTTTTCTGACTTATATTGTCCTGCGACTCGGTTTCTTCAAAAAGGGTAAAAAAATTATTTTGATTCACTGTAAACCCTTGCGGAGTTTCTTCTTTTATATACCGTCCCGTAATTAATAGTGCCTTATTGTTTTTAAACTTCTTTGAGTACGCTATTTTTTGATCTAATCTACTATTTGTTTCATCTAGCAGTTGGAGTGTAGGCGTGTTATTAAAAAGTAAGTCAGATTTTTTATCTGCTGCAGCATTGCTATACTTTGATACCACTTCTATACTAGCGGTTTTAGATAAGTCGTAATTGATGTCTAGCTTTCCAAAGAGTGTTACAAAATCACTTTTAAGACTATATTCTTCAGTGTTTGTAAAGTTTGTGCCATTTGCTACAAATGTATCTGTACTGTTTCTGAAGTAGGCGAGCTCATCCCAGTTTGCAAATCCTATAGTTTTAATTTTAAGGTGCTCTGAGGGGTTAAAGATAGCATTGAGAGATATCAACTCTGCATTATTAAACTTAAATCTAGACTCTTTAAAATAAGGAACTCTATTTGATAAATGTATGAGCTTATTACTTTGCTCACTGTCGCCAATACTTCCAGGCTCTCCATAACTAGAAGAGCGTATAAGATGATTTATATCACCCGTAGCGTCGTATCCTACATTATTAAGATTTGTAAAAAAGTAATATTTATTTTTCTTGCCAAAATTTAAGAGATTAGCTCGTGCATCATAACGATCTTGTGACGCCAGACCGTACCCTAGATCAATATTACCAAACCACTGTCGTTTTGCATCTTCATTAAGTGTAAGATTGATTGCGATTTTATCGCTTTCCTCAATGCCTTTGAGCAGTTTATTATTAGAATATCGTTTAAGGATTTCCACCTTCTCTATTGGCGAGGCAGGCATGTTTTTCGTAAGGGTTTTATATCCTTTTTCAAAGAAGTCATCATTTTCTATCATTACTTTTTCTACCTCTTGATTTCCTATTTTTATAGTACCATCATCTGAGATGTTAATGCCAGGTATTTTACGAAGTAAGTCTTCTGCCACTGTTTCTGTGCCGTTTGTAAAGGAAGATGCGTTAAAAATAATGGTGTCTTTGCGCACTTTTATAGGGCGTTCTGCATGGACAATAACTTCTTCAAGAATTTGATTATTAATAGATAATGATACATTTAAGGTTGGTGATTCAGCATCAATTTCAGAAATAACCTGCTGGAAGGCCTTAAATCCTAAACTGCTGAAAATTATAGAGTAATCCTGTTCTAGCTTTTTCAATGATAATTTATACTTCCCATTTTCATCAGCTATGGCATAGGCTATAATGATATCAGTATTCAGCTCATTAACAATTACACTGGATAACGGGAGAGGATTACCTAGCTCATCTGTAATCACTCCAGTAAAAGTCACTTGGCTATAACTAGAAGACATAAAGAAATGGCAAAAGAATAGTATAAGGAGCCATCTACCCATCATTACGTTCTACTTTTATTATTAATTATTGTACCATTCTAGTTGCAAGGTTTTGCAATCATCACAATCAGAGCTAGCTTTTAGGGGCTGAGATCCCTTAGCTGCTTTACTATTAATCCGTGCCAGCAATTCATTGTTTAATCTTTCTTTTTCTAGCAAAAAGGCTGGAATAGAAAGTAGGTTACGTTTTTCTGGAATTTCAAATTCATTTATGGTATCTCCTAGTGCTATTTTAGATGCGGTAATTCTAAATTTGCTGTTTTCTTCTTCTACCTCTAGAATTAGACCTGGGAGCCCTCTAAATTTCCAGGGTCCATAATTGTAAGGAATTTGTAATGCATACCATGCATAATAGATACGACCCCTATATAAAACTTTTGCTTTTTTACATAGGAAAGAACCTATGAGTTTGGTTTTGTCAATGAGTTCCCAATTAAAAGTGATTTTGTCTTCTACATATAGTGGTTCATCAAACCAGATCTCTCTATAAGTAAATCTACCTTCTTTATAGTGATAATATTGCTGTGAAATATTGGAACGTCCTACGATAATAGATCGTGTCGTTTCATTACCCTGTTGGTTGCTTTTCTCCTGATTAGATTTTTTTTTGCCAATATTCTCCAAGTATAAAGATTGATTTTTGTCAAAGTATAAGCTATAATCTTCTTCATATAAATAAGCAAGATTAGTTTCTTGGTGGTAAGTAACTATTCCTGAAATGTCAATGCTTTGCGCCCCTAGATTAAATCCGCTACATACAAATACTAATAATAAATAGATTCTATAATTTTTCATACCAATATAATATTGAGTCTCTTAGGCATACTCACCTAAGAGACTCATTATTTAGTGAATTAATTTTTGGCAATTACAACTACCTCATTCAAAACAGTACCACAGTCAAAATACATCCACGCAGTACAACTTATTTGTTGACCGTTGCGATACGTACAGGTTCTGCGCCTACATTGTCTGTCGTCAACCTGTTCCTCTTCAAGCAAGTCATAAAACTCAATAGAAGTTTCGATCTTTTGTTTGGATGTAACTGTTGTAAAACTAGAGAAAGTAAAAACTATCGCTAGTAATAGAAATGTTTGTTTTATAATAATAAGTTATAAATTTAATCTCAATGTATATTTAAAGTCATCCTCAAGATTACCGACATAAAGGTTATACAAGAGCTTATCTACTGCGCAATAAATGCACTCTTGTGTAACTACTAGTATACTAGATGATTAATCAATTGCAATGTAGTAAATTTCTACAGATGAATTTTACGGATTTCCTTTATTTCGACTAATTAAAGGCAAATCAACTATCCGTTTTTTTTTTTTTTTACCAACTTAGTGTACTGTATATCAATAATTTGTAAGCATTTAGTAGATGTGTTAATTTTTATGGATTTTCGTGATATTAGTATAAATAATTGTTTTTCATATCATTTTAAACGCTTGTAAACTTTAAAAAATAGATAGATTAGGATTTTTGTCTTGCATATTGTAGCCAATAGGGCTATCGTGTTTTACAAGGGTATTCATTTTCGCGAAAGCATAACAAAACAAAAAACCCACAAGTAAAACATGTGGGTCAAGTTTAAACAAATGTCTTTAGTTAAGTCTTGTTTATCAGCAGTAAACAGAAGATAAGAAAATATTAAGCTACACGTGCTTTCTTTTCAAGAGCCATGAAGTGTGTGAGTTCTTGATCCTTATTAAAAAGAGGTATGATTTTTATATCACAGAGATATGGCGTGCCGTCTTTTTTGTAATTAAGTAATTGCTTGACTACAGGTTTTTCAAGACGTAGTGATTTGCTTATAACTTTCTTGGTTTCTTTTGAGGTTTCTGGTCCTTGTAAAAAACGAGGGTGTTTACCTACAGCATGATTTCTTGGGTAGCCAGTCATTTCCGTAAAACCACCATTCACCCATTGGATAACTTGGTCACGATCTGTTACTACAATCGTAGTAAAATCTTCTGTCGCTAGTAGCGAAGTGTCAAAATCCCAATGATACTTTGAGATGAAATTTTCCACCTGAGAATAATCAAGTTCTCTAGCAGCTTTAATAGCTCTAGTGACTAGATATTCTGAAAAAATATCCCACGATTGTAGGGGAGCGGTGACTTTTACTCTTTGCATCTTATGATAGTTTGGATAAATATAGCAAAGTGATGTCCAGTACAATTATTTAAAACATTAATTAACACAAACGTTTAAGGTACATTAGTTTAGTTATAATATTTAGTCTAGACTAAATATATTTTTTTACTACTCTACTTCTGTTTCCTACCTTTGATAAATATATGTACACACTAGCAGAAGAAAATTATCTTAAAACAATCTTCCACCTTGAACAAGAATTTAACAAGGAGGTAAGCACAAACGCACTTGCAGAAACAATGCAGACTAAAGCGTCTAGTGCAACAGATATGGTGCAAAAACTTGCAGACAAGGGTTTGGTTTCTTACCGAAAATATAGAGGTGCCCGCTTATCAAAAGAAGGCGAGAAAGCAGCTATTTATATTGTACGTAAACACAGGCTTTGGGAAGTTTTTCTGGTGGAAAAACTCAATTTCCAGTGGGATGAGGTACACCATATTGCAGAACAATTAGAACATGTAAACTCTACGGAGCTTATTAATCGCTTAGACAAATTTCTTGACTATCCAGACTACGATCCGCATGGAGATCCTATTCCAGATAAAAATGGAAATATAAAAAGTGCTATAAAAAAGTTGCTGTCAGAATTAAATAAGGGCAATACCGGCCAGCTCGTGGGAGTACGAGAAACGTCGGCAGAGTTTCTTCAATTTTTAGATAAAAGAAACATCGCAATAGGGGCAACTATAAAAGTACTAGGGCGAGAGTTCTTTGACGGCTCGATGGTGATACAAGTAAAAAAAGAACAGTTTTTTATTTCCAAAAAGATAGCAGATAACCTATATATCCAGATTTAATAATTACCAAAATCAATAACCTTGAAACAAATTTTTACGCTTACAACAGTATTACTTTTCTCAATGTGCACACAACTAGCGGCACAAAAGACAGAAACTCAAATAGGTCTCGTCACAGATCGCCCGGATGCAACAGAGTCACCTACGGTAGTACCTAAAGGAAGTTTGCAAGTTGAAACAGGAGCATATACGACCACTTTTGAGGAGAATAATATAGAAGAACGCGTGTGGGGTTATAATACTACGCTACTCCGTTATGGGATACTAGATAATCTCGAGCTTAGAGTGGGATGGGCGTACCAAGAGGTAGAAACAAATATCAATGATCAAGAAATAAGTAGCCTTAACGGGATGTCTCCATTACTTTTTGGTGCAAAAGTAGCTATAGCAAAAGAAGATGGCTGGAAACCAGAAATAGGTTTAATAGGTCATTTATTTCTTCCATTTACAGCAAGTACAGACTTTAAGCCAGAATTTACTAGTGCAGATTTTCGCTTTGCATTTAATCATACACTTGGTGAACGATCAGGAATAGCCTACAATATAGGTGGCCAGTATGGTGGAGACTCCCCGGAGCTAGCATATGTTTATACGTTTGCATATGGCTATGCAATTACAGATAAACTTGGTGCTTATGCAGAAGTTTATGGGGATCTTCCAGAAGATAATCGTGCAAATCATTTTTGGGATGCAGGTCTTACATATGCCATCGCTCCTCTAGTGCAACTTGATGCAACTATAGGTAAGAGCATTACAGATGGTCAAGATTTATTAATAAGTGCAGGAGTTAGTTTTAGAATAGATAAAAAATAAGAAATAATGAAACAGAGTCTATATATAGTAATTGTCATTTTCGCTTTAAGCGTGATTAGTTGCAAGGGTGAGAAAGAAAGTAATGGCAAATTGAATGTAGTTGCTACCACCTCCATGATTACAGATCTTGTAAAAAATATAGGAGGCGATCTTATTAATCTAGAAGGTTTGATGGGCGCCGGTGTAGATCCTCACTTATATAAAGCAAGTGCTGGTGATGTGACAAAACTTGCTGGTGCAGATGTAATTTTCTATAATGGGCTACACCTAGAAGGTAAGCTTGTGGAGGTTTTTGAAAAGATGAACGCAACTCAAGTTACCCAAGTACCTCTGGGGGAATCTCTAGATAAAAATACGCTCATAGGTTCAGATTATTTTGCGTCTAACTATGATCCTCATGTGTGGTTTAATATTCAGTATTTTAAGCAATTTGCAACAGAGGTGGTAAGTACGCTTTCGCGAAAGGATCCTCAGAACGCAAAAAGCTACGAAATAAATGCTGAAGCTTACCTAGCACAGTTAGATGCACTAGAAGTAGAGGTTAAAGCTACAATAGCTACGCTCCCAGCCGAAAAAAGGATTCTCGTTACGGCTCACGATGCCTTTAACTATTTTGGGAAGAGTTACGGTTTTGAAGTAGTAGGGTTGCAAGGACTATCTACCGCTACCGAAGCAGGAGTTAAGGACGTACAGCGTCTTTCTCAATTTATAATTGACAATAAAGTAAAAGCCATTTTTGTAGAGAGCTCTGTACCTAGAAGAACGATAGAAGCATTGCAAGCAGCCGTGCAATCTAGAGGACAAGAAGTAGTGATAGGTGGTTCTTTATATAGTGACGCACTAGGTAATGCGGGAAGTGTAGAGGGAACATACATAGGGATGTTCAAATACAACGTGACTACAATTGTAGAAGCTTTAAAATAGAAGAACAGAAAAAATAGGTAAAGAATAAGGAAATACGAGTTTATAACTATACACTAACTTATAAGCATCTCTATTTCGATTGTACAGATAGTACCCTTTTCCTATATGAAGCGAAAAACATGAGAGAGAATTTAAGTAATAGATTACAATCTTCTCCCCTTGGTGGAGATCAAGAGGGGAATATAGCCATTCGCGTAGACGACCTTACGGTTGCATATAACTACAAGCCGGTTCTTTGGGATATAGATCTGGAAGTGCCAGAAGGAGTGCTTATGGCTATTGTGGGGCCTAACGGTGCAGGTAAGTCTACGCTTATAAAATCTATACTTGGTATTATAGATCCCATTGCTGGGAGCGTTTCTATCTATGGAAAACCCTATGATAAGCAGCGCAAGCTTGTGGCATACGTTCCTCAAAAGGGAAGTGTAGATTGGGATTTTCCCACCACGGCACTTGATGTGGTAACTATGGGAACCTACGGAAAGTTAGGCTGGATAAAACGTCCTGGAACTAAGGAAAAAAGAGCAGCACTAGAAGCACTGGAAAAAGTAGGTATGCTTCCTTTTAAAGGAAGACAAATAAGCCAACTATCAGGAGGACAGCAGCAGCGTGTTTTTCTTGCGCGAGCACTAGTGCAAGATGCAGCAATCTATTTTATGGATGAGCCTTTTCAAGGAGTAGATGCCACTACAGAAATTGCTATTATCAATATTCTTAAAGAATTACGTAAAGCAGGAAAAACAGTAGTAGTAGTACATCACGATTTACAAACAGTACCAGAATATTTTGACTGGGTGACTTTTTTAAACGTCAAGAAAATTGCTACAGGACCTGTGAAAGATATTTTTAATGATGATAATCTCACCAAGACTTATGGAATTAACTATAAGGTTGCGGTAAATAAATAGTATGTAGGCGGTAGGACGTTCCTGCGGAACTGTTAGGACGCGATGCTTGTAGTATAAGTTGTTTGCGTTGCTTTTATTGCTAAAAATAAGGTTGGAACATGATGTTGATTAAATATAAAAATTACTAAGATGGAAAATGTAGTATTCAATTTTGAAAAATTGAGTGTTTATCAGAAAGCACTAGACTTTATTGACGCAGCTGATGCGTTGATTGATACTTTTCCACAAAAAGAGAGGTATCGGTTATCGAGTCAATATGGTAGGGCGGCTCTTTCTATAGCATTAAATATAAGCGAGGGTCACGGTGATACAAATAAGCAATTCAATAGGTATTTAAATATGGCTTGGGATTCTCTTAAGGAATGTGTTACGTGCTCTACCGTAGCAACTAGAAAGAAATATATTTCTCAAGAACAGAATGATAATACTAGAAAACAATTACAAGAAATCGCGAAAATGATAATGGGCTTAAAGAAAAGTCTAAAATTGGATTAGATTTTTTCACTACAAGTGAAGCGTCCTACAAGCACTAGCGGTGCACCCTAAGTCCTACAAACTATGATAAGAAATCGCAAAAATGATAATGGGCTTAAAGAAAAGTCTAAAATTGGATTAGAGTTTTCACTACAAGCGAAGCGTCCTACAAGCACCAGCGGTGCATCCTAAGTCCTACAAACTAATAACACATGGAACTCTCAGAATATTTCTCTCAACTCTTCTCTGACTATACCCTCAGAACCATCACGCTGGGTACAGCTATACTTGGTGCTATTTGTGGTATGCTTGGTAGTTTTGCAGTACTTAGAAAGCAAAGTTTACTTGGTGATGCCATCTCTCATGCTGCGCTGCCTGGTATTGCTATTGCTTTTTTAATCACAGGTACAAAGGATACAAATGTGTTGCTGTTAGGAGCTTTAGTAAGCGGACTTATTGGCACCTTCTGGATACGTGGGATGGTTACTAAAACTCATCTTAAAAGTGATACAGCCCTAGGACTTGTCTTGTCGTTATTTTTTGGTTTTGGAATGTTGTTGCTTACGTTTATACAGAAACAACCAAATGCAAACCAAGCGGGGCTTGATAAATATCTCTTTGGTCAGGCGGCTACGCTCGTTGAGAAGGATGTGACGTTAATGGCCATTGTGACAGGTATTTGTTTAGTCATCATGTTGCTGTTTTGGAAAGAATTTAAAATATTATTATTTGATGCAGACTATACTAAGACCTTAGGATTTAATACGCGTTTTATAGATATTCTCATTACCTTTTTTATCGTGCTTGCCATTGTACTAGGATTGCAAACCGTAGGCGTGGTATTAATGAGTGCGATGTTACTCGCACCTGCTGCTGCAGCAAGGCAGTGGACAAATAAGCTAAGTGTGATGATTGTACTCGCGGCTATATTTGGTGCGTTTTCAGGAGTCTTTGGGACGGCAATCAGCGCTAGTCAAAACAATTTATCTACAGGCCCAGTGATTGTGCTAGTGGCTAGTGTATTTGTGCTTTTTTCTTTCATCTTTTCTCCTGGGCGAGGCATTCTTTTTAAACAACTACGTAAATATCAAAACAGACGAGATCTGGAACTCCAGAAGACATTGCAGTTTATGTTTGATATTGCAAAAACACATGAAAATATCTCTCACCCTCACGCAATATTAATCTTGAATAATTTTCAAGGATATGCAAAATCTACATTGAAGGAGCTAGAAGAAAAAGAGTGGGTGAAAGTAAAGGGTCAGAACTGGTCGCTTACGAGTAAGGGTTACGATGCGGCTGCAAACTTATATAACAATAACTAATGGATGCACAAATAGAAATACAATTGATTGCCGCAGTAGTAGCCATTGCTTGTGCTATTCCAGGGGTGTTTTTGGTACTACGTAAAATGGCACTTATAAGTGACGCCATTAGTCACTCTATCTTACCGGGAATTGTAATTGGATTTTTTATTACTGAAGATCTTAATTCGCCATTATTGATATTACTGGCGGCTGTAACGGGTGTCATTACTGTTGTGATGGTGGAGTCCATCCAGAAAACAGGATTAGTAAAAGAGGACACCGCTATAGGACTCGTTTTTCCAGCACTCTTTAGCATAGGCGTTATACTCATTGCCAAAAATGCAAACGATGTGCACCTTGATGTAGATGCGGTATTATTGGGCGAACTAGCATTTGCACCTTTTGATAGATTAATAATAGCGGGAACAGATGTAGGACCTAAGTCACTGTGGGTGATGGGGGCAATTTTAAGCATCACTGTGGGAATGCTATTCGCGTTTTTTAAAGAACTTAAGGTGAGTACCTTTGATGCAGGTTTGTCTGCAGCGCTTGGTTTTTCTCCGGTGGTTTTGCATTATGGATTAATGACTATTTCTTCAGTAACGGTTGTTGGTGCTTTTGAAGCGGTAGGTGCAGTTCTTGTAGTGGCACTTATGATTGCGCCGGCAGCAACGGCTTATTTGCTTACATCAGATTTGAAGAAGATGTTAGTGCTTTCGGTGATATTTGGAGTCTTTTCGGCAATTGGTGGTTATTGGATGGCTCATTTTCTCGATGCATCCATCGCTGGGTCTATGACTACTGTTCTTGGTCTCGTATTTCTTACCGTATATTTATTTGCACCTAGTAAAGGACTTATTGCAGTGATGTACAGGCAGCGACAGCAGCGCACAGAAGTATCCTTACTTACATTCTTATTACATCTTAATAATCATGAGGAGGAAAGTGAGAGGCATGTGCAGCATCTCAACGAACATATAAATTGGCAAAAAGTAAGATCTGAAACCGTACTAGAACTCGCTGAAAAAAATAATTTAATTAATATTAGCAGTGATATTGTTTCGCTCACACCAAAAGGGAAAGAGTTTACAGATCTCGCGCTAGAATATATCATCACAAATAAGGATGAGCATATCGAGCATATGAAAGATGATTTTTTCTTATTTAGAGGATAATCTGCAACATGGCATCGCTTTTGGAGTATTTAGAAGTATAAAGCACAAGTGTCTATTTATGTAGGCTGTGTAAAAACTAGCATTATGAAAACCTATTACATCGTTGCGATTATATTTCTTTATTCCGCTTTCGCGAAAGCGCAAGACTCCACAACAGTAGAGGTTCCTAAGATATATTTGAAGGCTTTTCAAGGGCAGTCTACTATTATCGAGGGTACATCTCTGCGATTAGTTGAAGTTCTTGAAGATAGTAGATGTCCAAAAGGTGTAGATTGTATCTGGGCTGGAAATGCTAAAGTGCTTGTAGAAATAACAAGCGAAAGTGGTAAAAAAACCACTAAAGAAATTATACTCAATGGTGGGCGAGTAGCGCCTATATACTCAGAAGATGGTTTTGTAATATCAATTAAGGGGCTAGCTCCGTACCCTACATCTTTATCAAAAATTAAAGCAAGTGATTATTATTTACGAGTAGAAGTGAGTAATTAACATCCACAACTGCCAGTGCCGCAGCCGCTGTCGTCTTTCTTTTTTAAGAAAGCTGGTGTCCATACAAACTTTGTAACTAGATACCCTAGGGCTACTAGAAAAATAAGAATCACGATAATATTTTGTATAAGTTCCATGCGTTCTTAGTAGTTAAATAAGTGTCTAGCTTACAAATTATTTTAAAATCTGGAATGCGGCAAGCGCTGCTACATATGCAATTGCTGTCATCGCTACAAGCTGGATTGCAGGCCACTTCCAGGTGTTTGTTTCTCTTTTTACAATAGCTAGCGTACTCATGCACTGCATTGCAAATGCATAAAAGAGTAATAAGGAAATTCCGCTAGCAAAATTAAATCGTGGTGTTCCAAGCACTGGGTTTATCTCTCCAGCCATACGGTTTCTAATAGTCTCTTCTTCGGCGTCACCTACGCTATATATGGTGGCAAGTGTACCTACAAAGACCTCTCTTGCTGCAAATGAAGTAATAAGAGCAATCCCTATTTTCCAATCGTAACCAAGTGGCTCTACAATAGGCTCTATTGCTTTACCCATATAGCCTATGTAACTATGTTCTAGCTTTTGGCTTGCAACTAGTTTGTTTATTTCTGCTTGGTAAGCTTCCGCATCCGGAAATGTGTTTATGCCTCCTTCTGCTTCTAGTTGTGTTGTTACAATATTTTCTGCTTGATTGAACTTTTCATTAGGTCCAAAGGAAGCTAGTACCCATAATACAATGCTAATAGCAAGGATAATTTTACCTGCATCTACTACAAAGGATTTTGTTTTTTCAAGAACATTTATTCCTACGTTTTTAAGCAGCGGCATTTTATAGTTAGGCATTTCTACTACGAAAAATGACTTGTTTTTTATCTTAAGTATTTTATTGAGAATCCACGCAGAACCTATCGCAGCACCAAAGCCTATGAGATACATGAGCATTAGCGTAAGCGCCTGTAAATTAAAAAATAGAAACTTCTCATCAGGAATCACTAGTGAAATGATAATTAAGTACACAGGCAATCTCGCCGAACAAGTAGTAAATGGAGTAACTAGTATGGTGATTAATCGCTCTTTCCAGTTCTCAATGTTGCGTGTTGCCATAACCGCAGGGATGGCACAAGCAGTTCCAGAAATAAGAGGAACTACAGATTTACCACTCAGTCCAAAACGACGCATCACTCTATCCATTAAGAAAACCACGCGACTCATATAGCCACTTTCTTCTAGTACAGAGATAAATAGGAATAAAAAGGCAATCTGAGGGATGAAAATCACGATTCCCCCAAGTCCAGCAATAATACCTTCTGCAAGAAGATCTGTAAGTTTACCTTCTGGAAGGTTAGTTTGCACCCACTCACTCATACTAGCAAATGCAGTGTCTATAGCATCCATTGGATACTGTGACCAGTCATATATTACTTGAAATATGAGTAGTAATATGGCAAAGAAAATCACGTAACCCCACACCTTATGTGTAAGTATGCGGTCTAAGCGAGTTCTTAAATCTTTTGCATTTTCAATATCTATGGTTTGAGTTTCTCTCAAAACTTCATTGATATACTTATAGCGTACAATCGTTTCTTTTTGCTGTAGTCTTTTAAGATTACTCTCTGACTCAGTTTTAAAAGAAGAGATGGTTTTCATCTCATTACGCTCTAGCTTTCCAAAGTTTACGTCTTGGGTGATTACAAGCCATAACTTGTATAAATCTTGCTTTGGAAAAGCTTTACGTAATCTGTCAAAATATTCTGGAGCAATTACAGAAGCATTAATACAAGGTTCTGTATTGATAGATCTGTACTCGGTGATAAGTTCCTTGAGTTTGTCTATTCCCGTGTTTTTACGGCTACTTATAAGTGCGATTCTTGTTTTAAGGCGCTCTTCCATCTTAGGAATGTCAAGAGAGATTGCCTTGCGCTCCATACGATCTGCCATGTTGATAGCAAGAATAGTTGGGATGCCAAGATCTTTTATTTGAGTAAAAAGAAGCAGGTTACGCTTTAAGTTCTCAACGTCAGATATTACAACCGCAACATCTGGGTAGTCTTTATCATTCTTATTAAGAAGTAACTCTATAACCACATTTTCATCAAGAGACGAAGCATTAAGGCTATATGTACCCGGAAGGTCTAAGATATGTGCTTTTACACCACGATCAAGTTTACAGATACCTTCTTTCTTTTCTACTGTAATCCCTGGGTAGTTACCTACTTGCTGGTTAAGACCTGTAAGATGGTTAAAGACAGAAGTCTTTCCAGTGTTTGGGTTCCCTATGAGGGCAACGTTAATCTGTTTGGCCATAATTTAGGATGGCGTTTCTATAATTATATGAAGAGCCGTTTCTCGGCGTATCGCTAGGTGACTTCCATTCACATCTATATATAGAGGATCAGAAAATGGTGCGAGTTGTATCAATCGTACTTCATTGCCTGGTAGGCAACCCATCTCGAGTAACTTAAGAGGAACTTCGTCTGTCATCACATCTATAATGATAGCGCGTTCTCCTTTTTGTAAATGGGCGACTGTTTTCTTCAATGTTTATTTAGATTGAATTTAGATAACAAAAGTAATGCATTTTACGCTTTCGCGAAAGCGTACGTAATTCCATTCTAAAAAATCTTTTGGTACCAAGCTTTCCTTGGCTCATAAGATGCTTTTAAAATCTCAATATCCTCAAGTAATTGATCTATTGCTTCTGGATCTGTACCGTCATAATAACCACGTATTTGACGTTTTTTATCTATAAGCATAAAGTTCTCAGTGTGAACCATATCAAGGTCGTCTTCTGTCCCTGGGATATCTTTTACGGCCAAATAACTTTTTCGCGCAAGCGTGAAAATTTCCTCCTGAGAACCAGTAACAAGGTTCCATCGTGAGTCATCTACTCCCTTTTTTATGGCGTACGCCTTCAAAACTTCTGGAGTATCATAAGTAGGGATTACTGAGTGAGAAAGTAGTTTAACTAGTGTATCTCCCTCTAGCTTCTTTTGTATTTGCACCATGTGCTCTGTCATAATAGGGCAAATGGTCTGGCAGGTGGTAAAGAAAAAATCTGCTACGTAGATGTGATTCTCATAATCCTTCTGCGTGATGGTCTTTCCATTCTGGTTTGTTAGAGAAAAATCTGCAATGGTATGATATTTCTTCACATATTGCATGGTGCTGTCTACGAGTTCTTTATCTACCATGTCTGGTTGGTAAATTGTAAGAGATGGAGTTACTTTGAGTTGGCTATATATTAAGGTCATAATAATGACAGAAAGAATACCAAGGGTAATAAATAGTGTTTTATAGCGAGCGAGGTGATGTGCCATAGTGCATTTTTTTACAAAGTTACAATCCAAGTGGCAGTTATATAAAGTATGGCTTGAAAAATGCTATCCTACGCGCATATAACTTTAGTATGCGCATCTAAAAGCCTATTTTTGTGCGTTCAAAATTTGACTTATATCCTTCTATGGAGACTTTTATACAGATTGCCCAGTTTACGCTTGCTATTTCTATCCTTGTAATTTTACATGAATTTGGTCACTTTGCACCAGCTCGTTACTTCGGTATTAAAGTGGAGAAATTCTTTCTCTTCTTTGATGTGAAGTTTGCGTTGTTCAAGAAAAAAATAGGTGACACTGTTTATGGAATAGGATGGCTTCCACTTGGAGGTTATGTGAAGATTGCTGGGATGATTGATGAGAGTATGGATAAGGAGCAAATGGCAAAAGATCCAGAACCTTGGGAGTTTAGATCAAAACCTGCATGGCAACGTCTTATTGTGATGATAGGTGGTGTGACTGTAAATGTGCTTCTTGCATGGTTCATTTATAGTGCAATGCTTGTTTATTATGGAGATGAGTATGTACCAGCAGACCGTCTTAAGTATGGTATTGCTGTAGGCGAAGTAGGTGAAGAAATAGGGTTGCGTAATGGTGATCAAGTAATAAAAATAGACGATAAAACGGTAACTCGTTTTGACGATGTGCAGATTGACATATTATTAGGTGATAACGTAACTGTAGTGCGTGATGGTAATGAACTTACATTCCCTATCCCAGACGAAGCAAAAAAATCTGTACTTGATGCAGAAGAGCAATTTATAAGACCACGTTTTAGTAATACTATAGGACTAGTGGCCAAGGACTCTATAGCATTCAATAATGATGTACTTGTAGGTGATAAAATTGTAGCGATTAATGGAAATACTATTAATGAATGGACGGAGTTTCAATCTATTTTTGATCAAGCAAAAGGCGGAGATGTTGCTATGACACTTGATAGAGATGGGCAACGTATAGAAAAAACCTTTGCTGTAGGTGAGGGGCGTTCTTTTGGGGTAGGTGCAAACGTTGAGGAATTATTAGTAAAAGATGAGTATAGTATAGGAGCGGCAATTCCTGCTGGTCTTACAAAAACATGGGATGTACTCACTAAGCAAGTGCGCCAGTTTAAATTAATCTTTAATAGAAAAGTACAAGGTTACAAGAAAGTAAAAGGTCCTATAGGTATTGTAGAGATGATGGCACCACAATGGGATTGGTATAAATTCTGGGGATTCACGGCTATGTTTTCTGTTTGGCTTGGCTTTGTAAATATTCTTCCTATTCCAGCACTTGATGGAGGGCACGTGATGTTTTTATTATATGAAATGATTTCTGGAAAAGCTCCTTCAGAAAAAACATTAGAAAGAGGTCAAATTATTGGTTTTGTCATTGTGATGGGATTAATGGTTGTGATTTTTGGAAATGACATTTGGAACCTGATTAAAGGATAATTTTATTACGCTTTCGCGAAAATTTGAATCATAATTTTATTCTATTGCTATACTATTTTTGAATAGTAAAAAATTATGTATACGTAATTTGGCTTGTCCTCAAGACTTGTTTTAGAGTGTTTTTCGGAATTTATGAATACACACTTGTATTTATAACTAACTGTCCGTAAAAGCTCTTAAATTCGTTATTTTCTTTTTTCTTTAAGATTCTACGATTTTAAGCGGTACGCTTTTTTCTCTGAAATATTATAAAAACTCTATTTCAGAGAAGATTAATTATAAGCTCAGTATTGCAGGAAAATCTGTTAATTAACATGGAAAATTAGCAACATATACCTGTCTGACTGCTAGAATATTAACATATTTTAAGAGGCCATTTTTATATCGTTTTTTAGTAGTTTTTTCGAGCGTGAAGCCGCTTATCCCTTATCTATACTGATGTTCAGCGGATTATGCTAATCAACAAATTTTATATTTTCTAAAACCCTACCGCTATTTATTGCGTACATAGGAGGGAATTGTGTTGCTTGGAATTTTAATTGTTTATAACATGTGTATAACACCGAATTATTTGCTTCTTTAATCGAATTTTTGGTGAAGATGGGTAGTTCTGAAATCCGTTTTTTAAGTCCATTGTATTTTTGTAATGGTTTTTATAGTTACACCCCATTAATTGCAACTAAAACAGAAAGCTTATGCTTTCAGCTACCTATAGTATATGATAAAATTTACTCTTAAGCATTTTAATAATGTCATTGTAATCCTTCTGTTGACCTTCGGAGGATTATTTCTTAATGGAAACATTTACGCTCAATCTGTTGCGAGATCGTGTGATGATGATCCTATTGTATTAACATCTGCAGATTTCATTGGAACAAATGCTACTGTAGAATCAGAGGCTGGCTCACCAACGGTAGTTGAAGTAGGTGATGTCTTTAGATTTAATGATGTATCAGCAGGTATTGACTGTTTAGTCTCTGTAGATGCATTTATTAATGGAGCTTCTATTAATAGTATAGATAACCTAGATGCTACAACTGGTGCTATTGGTGGTTTTGATAGAGCTTTTCAGCCAGTTATTGAGGGAGACCCTGGGGTTAATGGGCA
Source organism: Dokdonia sp. Dokd-P16 (assembly GCF_003095655.1). Taxonomy (NCBI): domain Bacteria; kingdom Pseudomonadati; phylum Bacteroidota; class Flavobacteriia; order Flavobacteriales; family Flavobacteriaceae; genus Dokdonia; species Dokdonia sp. Dokd-P16. The sequence goes on along the minus strand of NZ_CP029151.1, from coordinate 1,106,792 downwards.
AGAGGTTGTTTTTACATTCAATTTCGTAGTAGCAAATACTAATATAAGCCAGGCAGTATCAGTATATCTTACTGCATTAGACCTAGATAGTAATATTGCTGGGGATGTAGAGAGAGTTAAGTTGGAGATTCCTGATGCCTACTATACAAATGGTGCTAATTCACAAATTAACATTACACAAACTCCTACCCAGATAATAGGGGAGTCTAATGGATCTGGAATTGTTGACGGTATTAATGTAGATGATTCTTATTCATTTACTGGATATTATAACTCGTTCTCTTCTATTGAATATACAATAAGTAAAGATGGTTATAATGGAGGTTTAGGTTTTGAAGATAGACAGTTTTCTTTATTATTTGAAGATGTGGAATACAGTCCTGAAGAGTCTGTACTCCTTACTAATCCTATTATTTGTGGTCAAGTTTTTGTAGACGGTGCTCCAAGATCTGGTGTGGCTGTTAATCTTACAGGTGATTCAACTCAAACAACTACAACGGACGCAAATGGTCAATATAGTTTTACTGTTTCTGGCAATGGTAATTTTACCATAACAGAAACAGATTTGTCGGGTACTGTGTCACTAAGTGATGTAGACGCGGGTAACGATAATACTATCGCTATTGCGATTACTAACTTCGAATCTTCACAAGAAAATGATTTCTTTGATTCTATATTGGTTAGTGTTGGTGATGTGACGGTAGTCGAAGGTGATGATGGATCAACTGTAGTTGCAAATTTTCCGGTGACTTTAGGTGCGCCAGTAGATGTGGATACAACAGTAGCTTTTACAGTTTCTAATGGTACGGGTACACTAGGTGATGCAGATTATGTAGCTCCTACAGTCTTAACAGTTGTTATACCAGCTGGACAGACAGGTGGAGTGTTTCCTGTTACTGTAAATGGAGATGATAAAGTTGAAAACAATGAACAATTTTCGGTTAGTATAGCTAGTGTATCTAGCGGAACAATCAATCCAGCAGCTAATACTGGAGTGGGAACTATTACTAATGATGATACTGCTGGAGTTTTGTCAGTATCAACGGAAGAAGAATTAGAAGGTACTTCGTTAGTACATGATGTGGTTGTTGCGGAGAGTATTGTTGCTGAAGTATATCCATTTGTTATTTCAAATGATAGTACGGAGGATGCGGATTACACATTACCAACGGATGCAGAATTCACTAACGGTGTTGTGTTAAATGGTGATGGTACTATTACAGTTCCTGCTGGAGTTACTGACTTTACAGTAACAGTACCAACAACTGACGATACAATTGATGAAGAAGCTGAAGTTTATGATCTTACTGTTGGTGGAGTAGCTGCTACAGGAACGATTACAGATAACGATGATGCTGGTGTAGTATCGGTATCAACGGAAGAAGAATTAGAAGGTACTTCATTAGTACACGATGTAGTAGTTGTAGAGAGCGCAGATGCTGAAGTATATCCATTTGTTATTTCAAATGATAGTACTGAGGATGAGGATTACACGCTACCAACGGATGCAGAATTCACTAACGGTGTTGTATTAAATGGTGATGGTACGATTACAGTTCCTGCTGGAGTTACTGATTTTACAGTAACAGTACCAACAACTGACGATGCAATTGATGAAGAAGCTGAAGTTTATGATCTTACTGTTGGTGGAGTAGCTGCTACAGGAACGATTACAGATAATGATGATGCTGGTGTAGTATCGGTATCAACGGAAGAAGAATTAGAAGGTACTTCATTAGTACACGATGTAGTAGTTGTAGAGAGCGCAGATGCTGAAGTATATCCATTTGTTATTTCAAATGATAGTACTGAGGATGAGGATTACACGCTACCAACGGATGCAGAATTCACTAACGGTGTTGTATTAAATGGTGATGGTACGATTACAGTTCCTGCTGGAGTTACTGATTTTACAGTAACAGTACCAACAACTGACGATGCAATTGATGAAGAAGCTGAAGTTTATGATCTTACTGTTGGTGGAGTAGCTGCTACAGGAACGATTACAGATAACGATGATGCTGGTGTAGTATCGGTATCAACGGAAGAAGAATTAGAAGGTACTTCATTAGTACACGATGTAGTAGTTGTAGAGAGCGCAGATGCTGAAGTATATCCATTTGTTATTTCAAATGATAGTACTGAGGATGAGGATTACACGCTACCAACGGATGCGGAATTCACTAACGGTGTTGTATTAAATGGTGATGGTACGATTACAGTTCCTGCTGGAGTTACTGACTTTACAGTAACAGTACCAACAACTGACGATGCAATTGATGAAGAAGCTGAAGTTTATGATCTTACTGTTGGTGGAGTAGCTGCTACAGGAACGATTACAGATAACGATGATGCTGGTGTAGTATCGGTATCAACGGAAGAAGAATTAGAAGGTACTTCATTAGTACACGATGTAGTAGTTGTAGAGAGCGCAGATGCTGAAGTATATCCATTTGTTATTTCAAATGATAGTACTGAGGATGAGGATTACACGCTACCAACGGATGCGGAATTCACTAACGGTGTTGTATTAAATGGTGATGGTACGATTACAGTTCCTGCTGGAGTTACTGATTTTACAGTAACAGTACCAACAACTGACGATGCAATTGATGAAGAAGCTGAAGTTTATGATCTTACTGTTGGTGGAGTAGCTGCTACAGGAACGATTACAGATAACGATGATGCTGGTGTAGTATCGGTATCAACGGAAGAAGAATTAGAAGGTACTTCATTAGTACACGATGTAGTAGTTGTAGAGAGCGCAGATGCTGAAGTATATCCATTTGTTATTTCAAATGATAGTACTGAGGATGAGGATTACACGCTACCAACGGATGCAGAATTCACTAACGGTGTTGTATTAAATGGTGATGGTACGATTACAGTTCCTGCTGGAGTTACTGATTTTACAGTAACAGTACCAACAACTGACGATGCAATTGATGAAGAAGCTGAAGTTTATGATCTTACTGTTGGTGGAGTAGCTGCTACAGGAACGATTACAGATAACGATGATGCTGGTGTAGTATCGGTATCAACGGAAGAAGAATTAGAAGGTACTTCATTAGTACACGATGTAGTAGTTGTAGAGAGCGCAGATGCTGAAGTATATCCATTTGTTATTTCAAATGATAGTACTGAGGATGAGGATTACACGCTACCAACGGATGCAGAATTCACTAACGGTGTTGTATTAAATGGTGATGGTACCATTACAGTTCCTGCTGGAGTTACTGACTTTACAGTAACAGTACCAACAACTGACGATACAATTGATGAAGAAGCTGAAGTTTATGATCTTACTGTTGGTGGAGTAGCTGCTACAGGAACGATTACAGATAACGATGATGCTGGTGTAGTATCGGTATCAACGGAAGAAGAATTAGAAGGTACTTCACTAGTACACGATGTAGTAGTTGTAGAGAGCGCAGATGCTGAAGTATATCCATTTGTTATTTCAAATGATAGTACTGAGGATGAGGATTACACGCTACCAACGGATGCAGAATTCACTAACGGTGTTGTATTAAATGGTGATGGTACGATTACAGTTCCTGCTGGAGTTACTGACTTTACAGTAACAGTACCAACAACTGACGATGCAATTGATGAAGAAGCTGAAGTTTATGATCTTACTGTTGGTGGAGTAGCTGCTACAGGAACGATTACAGATAATGATGATGCTGGTGTAGTATCGGTATCAACGGAAGAAGAATTAGAAGGTACTTCATTAGTACACGATGTAGTAGTTGTAGAGAGCGCAGATGCTGAAGTATATCCATTTGTTATTTCAAATGATAGTACTGAGGATGAGGATTACACGCTACCAACGGATGCAGAATTCACTAACGGTGTTGTATTAAATGGTGATGGTACGATTACAGTTCCTGCTGGAGTTACTGATTTTACAGTAACAGTACCAACAACTGACGATGCAATTGATGAAGAAGCTGAAGTTTATGATCTTACTGTTGGTGGAGTAGCTGCTACAGGAACGATTACAGATAACGATGATGCTGGTGTAGTATCGGTATCAACGGAAGAAGAATTAGAAGGTACTTCATTAGTACACGATGTAGTAGTTGTAGAGAGTGCAGATGCTGAAGTATATCCATTTGTTATTTCAAATGATAGTACTGAGGATGAGGATTACACGCTACCAACGGATGCGGAATTCACTAACGGTGTTGTATTAAATGGTGATGGTACGATTACAGTTCCTGCTGGAGTTACTGACTTTACAGTAACAGTACCAACAACTGACGATGCAATTGATGAAGAAGCTGAAGTTTATGATCTTACTGTTGGTGGAGTAGCTGCTACAGGAACGATTACAGATAATGATGATGCTGGTGTAGTATCGGTATCAACGGAAGAAGAATTAGAAGGTACTTCATTAGTACACGATGTAGTAGTTGTAGAGAGCGCAGATGCTGAAGTATATCCATTTGTTATTTCAAATGATAGTACTGAGGATGAGGATTACACGCTACCAACGGATGCGGAATTCACTAACGGTGTTGTATTAAATGGTGATGGTACGATTACAGTTCCTGCTGGAGTTACTGACTTTACAGTAACAGTACCAACAACTGACGATGCAATTGATGAAGAAGCTGAAGTTTATGATCTTACTGTTGGTGGAGTAGCTGCTACAGGAACGATTACAGATAACGATGATGCTGGTGTAGTATCGGTATCAACGGAAGAAGAATTAGAAGGTACTTCATTAGTACACGATGTAGTAGTTGTAGAGAGCGCAGATGCTGAAGTATATCCATTTGTTATTTCAAATGATAGTACTGAGGATGAGGATTACACGCTACCAACGGATGCAGAATTCACTAACGGTGTTGTATTAAATGGTGATGGTACGATTACAGTTCCTGCTGGAGTTACTGATTTTACAGTAACAGTACCAACAACTGACGATGCAATTGATGAAGAAGCTGAAGTTTATGATCTTACTGTTGGTGGAGTAGCTGCTACAGGAACGATTACAGATAACGATGATGCTGGTGTAGTATCGGTATCAACGGAAGAAGAATTAGAAGGTACTTCATTAGTACACGATGTAGTAGTTGTAGAGAGCGCAGATGCTGAAGTATATCCATTTGTTATTTCAAATGATAGTACTGAGGATGAGGATTACACGCTACCAACGGATGCAGAATTCACTAACGGTGTTGTATTAAATGGTGATGGTACCATTACAGTTCCTGCTGGAGTTACTGACTTTACAGTAACAGTACCAACAACTGACGATGCAATTGATGAAGAAGCTGAAGTTTATGATCTTACTGTTGGTGGAGTAGCTGCTACAGGAACGATTACAGATAACGATGATGCTGGTGTAGTATCGGTATCAACGGAAGAAGAATTAGAAGGTACTTCATTAGTACACGATGTAGTAGTTGTAGAGAGTGCAGATGCTGAAGTATATCCATTTGTTATTTCAAATGATAGTACTGAGGATGAGGATTACACGCTACCAACGGATGCAGAATTCACTAACGGTGTTGTATTAAATGGTGATGGTACGATTACAGTTCCTGCTGGAGTTACTGATTTTACAGTAACAGTACCAACAACTGACGATGCAATTGATGAAGAAGCTGAAGTTTATGATCTTACTGTTGGTGGAGTAGCTGCTACAGGAACGATTACAGATAATGATGATGCTGGTGTAGTATCGGTATCAACGGAAGAAGAATTAGAAGGTACTTCATTAGTACACGATGTAGTAGTTGTAGAGAGCGCAGATGCTGAAGTATATCCATTTGTTATTTCAAATGATAGTACTGAGGATGAGGATTACACGCTACCAACGGATGCAGAATTCACTAACGGTGTTGTATTAAATGGTGATGGTACGATTACAGTTCCTGCTGGAGTTACTGATTTTACAGTAACAGTACCAACAACTGACGATGCAATTGATGAAGAAGCTGAAGTTTATGATCTTACTGTTGGTGGAGTAGCTGCTACAGGAACGATTACAGATAACGATGATGCTGGTGTAGTATCGGTATCAACGGAAGAAGAATTAGAAGGTACTTCATTAGTACACGATGTAGTAGTTGTAGAGAGCGCAGATGCTGAAGTATATCCATTTGTTATTTCAAATGATAGTACTGAGGATGAGGATTACACGCTACCAACGGATGCGGAATTCACTAACGGTGTTGTATTAAATGGTGATGGTACGATTACAGTTCCTGCTGGAGTTACTGACTTTACAGTAACAGTACCAACAACTGACGATGCAATTGATGAAGAAGCTGAAGTTTATGATCTTACTGTTGGTGGAGTAGCTGCTACAGGAACGATTACAGATAACGATGATGCTGGTGTAGTATCGGTATCAACGGAAGAAGAATTAGAAGGTACTTCACTAGTACACGATGTAGTAGTTGTAGAGAGCGCAGATGCTGAAGTATATCCATTTGTTATTTCAAATGATAGTACTGAGGATGAGGATTACACGCTACCAACGGATGCGGAATTCACTAACGGTGTTGTATTAAATGGTGATGGTACGATTACAGTTCCTGCTGGAGTTACTGACTTTACAGTAACAGTACCAACAACTGACGATGCAATTGATGAAGAAGCTGAAGTTTATGATCTTACTGTTGGTGGAGTAGCTGCTACAGGAACGATTACAGATAACGATGATGCTGGTGTAGTATCGGTATCAACGGAAGAAGAATTAGAAGGTACTTCATTAGTACACGATGTAGTAGTTGTAGAGAGCGCAGATGCTGAAGTATATCCATTTGTTATTTCAAATGATAGTACTGAGGATGAGGATTACACGCTACCAACGGATGCGGAATTCACTAACGGTGTTGTATTAAATGGTGATGGTACGATTACAGTTCCTGCTGGAGTTACTGATTTTACAGTAACAGTACCAACAACTGACGATGCAATTGATGAAGAAGCTGAAGTTTATGATCTTACTGTTGGTGGAGTAGCTGCTACAGGAACGATTACAGATAACGATGATGCTGGTGTAGTATCGGTATCAACGGAAGAAGAATTAGAAGGTACTTCATTAGTACACGATGTAGTAGTTGTAGAGAGTGCAGATGCTGAAGTATATCCATTTGTTATTTCAAATGATAGTACTGAGGATGAGGATTACACGCTACCAACGGATGCAGAATTCACTAACGGTGTTGTATTAAATGGTGATGGTACGATTACAGTTCCTGCTGGAGTTACTGATTTTACAGTAACAGTACCAACAACTGACGATGCAATTGATGAAGAAGCTGAAGTTTATGATCTTACTGTTGGTGGAGTAGCTGCTACAGGAACGATTACAGATAACGATGATGCTGGTGTAGTATCGGTATCAACGGAAGAAGAATTAGAAGGTACTTCATTAGTACACGATGTAGTAGTTGTAGAGAGCGCAGATGCTGAAGTATATCCATTTGTTATTTCAAATGATAGTACTGAGGATGAGGATTACACGCTACCAACGGATGCGGAATTCACTAACGGTGTTGTATTAAATGGTGATGGTACGATTACAGTTCCTGCTGGAGTTACTGATTTTACAGTAACAGTACCAACAACTGACGATGCAATTGATGAAGAAGCTGAAGTTTATGATCTTACTGTTGGTGGAGTAGCTGCTACAGGAACGATTACAGATAACGATGATGCTGGTGTAGTATCGGTATCAACGGAAGAAGAATTAGAAGGTACTTCATTAGTACACGATGTAGTAGTTGTAGAGAGCGCAGATGCTGAAGTATATCCATTTGTTATTTCAAATGATAGTACTGAGGATGAGGATTACACGCTACCAACGGATGCGGAATTCACTAACGGTGTTGTATTAAATGGTGATGGTACGATTACAGTTCCTGCTGGAGTTACTGATTTTACAGTAACAGTACCAACAACTGACGATGCAATTGATGAAGAAGCTGAAGTTTATGATCTTACTGTTGGTGGAGTAGCTGCTACAGGAACGATTACAGATAACGATGATGCACCAACAGTAACTATCGAAGATGTAGTAGTAAATGAAGATGCTGGAACGGTAACAGTTCCTGTAACTTTAACTAACCCAAGTGATGAGGATACTGTTATAGAGATCGTAACTACGACTGGAACTGCTGGAGAAGATGATTTTGAAGAGACTATTGTAACGGTAACAATCCCTGCTGGAGAAACAGAAGGAGAAGTAGTTGTTCCAATTACAGAGGATACTACCGATGAAGAAGATGAGATTTTCACAGTAGATGGAACAGTAACAAGTGGTAACACTGATAATACAGATCCAAGCGGAACAGTAACTATTATAGATAACGACGATGCTCCAACAGTAACTATCGAAGATGTAGTAGTAAATGAAGATGCTGGAACGGTAACAGTTCCTGTAACCTTAACTAACCCAAGTGATGAGGATACTGTTATAGAGATTGTAACTACGACTGGTACTGCTGGAGAAGATGATTTTGAAGAGACTATTGTAACGGTAACAATCCCTGCTGGAGAAACAGAAGGAGAAGTAGTTGTTCCAATTACAGAAGACACGACAGATGAAGAAGATGAGATTTTCACAGTAGATGGAACAGTAACAAGTGGTAACACTGCCAATACAGACCCAAGCGGAGATGTAACAATTACTGATAACGACGATGCTCCAACAGTAACAATCGAAGATGTAGTAGTAAATGAAGATGCTGGAACGGTAACAGTTCCTGTAACCTTAAGTAATCCAAGTGATGAGGATACAGTGATTGACATTGTAACTACAACGGGTACAGCTGGTGAGGATGATTTTGAAGAGACTATTGTAACGGTAACAATCCCTGCTGGAGAAACAGAAGGAGAAGTAATTGTTCCAATTACAGAGGATACTACCGATGAAGAAGATGAGATTTTCACAGTAGATGGAACAGTAACAAGTGGTAACACTGATAATACAGATCCAAGCGGAACAGTAACAATTACAGATAACGATGATGCACCAACAGTAACTATCGAAGATGTAGTAGTTAACGAAGATGCTGGTATAGTAACAGTTCCTGTAACGTTGAGTAATCCAAGTGATGAGGATACAGTGATTGATATTGTAACTACAACGGGTACAGCTGGCGAGGATGATTTTGAAGAGACTATTGTAACGGTAACAATTCCTGCAGGAGAAACAGAAGGAGAAGTAGTTGTTCCAATTACAGAGGATACTACCGATGAAGAAGATGAGATTTTCACAGTAGATGGAACAGTAACAAGTGGTAACACTGCCAATACAGATCCAAGCGGAACAGTAACAATTACAGATAACGATGATGCACCAACAGTAACTATCGAAGATGTAGTAGTTAACGAAGATGCTGGTATAGTAACAGTTCCTGTAACCTTAAGTAACCCAAGTGATGAGGATACAGTGATTGACATTGTAACTACGACTGGTACAGCTGGTGAGGATGATTTTGAAGAGACTATTGTAACGGTAACAATCCCTGCTGGAGAGACTGAAGGAGAAGTAGTTGTTCCAATTACAGAGGATACTACCGATGAAGAAGATGAGATTTTCACAGTAGATGGAACAGTAACAAGTGGTAACACTGATAATACAGATCCAAGTGGAACGGTAACTATTGTAGATAACGACGATGCTCCAACAGTAACAATTGAAGATGTAGTAGTTAATGAAGACGCTGGTACAGCAACAGTTCCTGTAACCTTAAGTAACCCAAGTGATGAGGATACAGTGATTGACATTGTAACTACGACTGGTACAGCTGGTGAGGATGATTATACTGAGACTATTGTAACAGTAACAATTCCTGCTGGAGAAACAGAAGGAGAAGTAGTTGTTCCAATTACAGAGGATACTACCGATGAAGAAGATGAGATTTTCACAGTAGATGGTACGGTAACAAGTGGTAACACTGCCAATACAGATCCAAGCGGAGATGTAACAATTACTGATAACGACGATGCTCCAACAGTAACAATCGAAGATGTAGTAGTAAACGAAGATGCTGGTACAGTAACAGTTCCTGTAACGTTGAGTAACCCAAGTGATGAGGATACAGTGATTGACATTGTAACTACGACTGGTACTGCTGGTGAGGATGATTTTGAAGAGACTATTGTAACGGTAACAATTCCTGCTGGAGAAACAGAAGGAGAAGTAGTTGTTCCAATTACAGAGGATACTACAGATGAAGAAGATGAGATTTTCACAGTAGATGGAACAGTAACAAGTGGTAACACTGCCAATACAGATCCAAGTGGAGATGTAACAATTACAGATAACGATGGTGCACCAACAGTGACTATCGGAGATGTAGTAGTAAACGAAGATGCTGGTACAGTAACAGTTCCTGTAACGTTGAGTAACCCAAGTGATGAGGATACAGTGATTGACATTGTAACTACGACTGGTACTGCTGGTGAGGATGATTTTGAAGAGACTATTGTAACGGTAACAATTCCTGCTGGAGAGACTGAAGGAGAAGTAGTTGTTCCAATTACAGAGGATACTACCGATGAAGAAGATGAGATTTTCACAGTAGATGGTACGGTAACAAGTGGTAACACTGATAATACAGATCCAAGTGGAACGGTAACTATTGTAGATAACGACGATGCTCCAACAGTAACAATCGAAGATGTAGTAGTAAACGAAGATGCTGGTACAGTAACAATTCCTGTAACCTTAAGTAACCCAAGTGATGAGGATACAGTGATTGACATTGTAACTACGACTGGTACTGCTGGTGAGGATGATTTTGAAGAGACTATTGTAACGGTAACAATTCCTGCTGGAGAGACTGAAGGAGAAGTAATTGTTCCAATTACAGAGGATACTACCGATGAAGAAGATGAGATTTTCACAGTAGATGGAACAGTAACAAGTGGTAACACTGCCAATACAGATCCAAGCGGAACAGTAACTATTATAGATAACGACGATGCTCCAACAGTAACTATCGAAGATGTAGTAGTAAATGAAGATGCTGGAACGGTAACAGTTCCTGTAACCTTAACTAACCCAAGTGATGAGGATACTGTTATAGAGATTGTAACTACGACTGGTACTGCTGGAGAAGATGATTTTGAAGAGACTATTGTAACGGTAACAATCCCTGCTGGAGAAACAGAAGGAGAAGTAGTTGTTCCAATTACAGAAGACACGACAGATGAAGAAGATGAGATTTTCACAGTAGATGGAACAGTAACAAGTGGTAACACTGCCAATACAGACCCAAGCGGAGATGTAACAATTACTGATAACGACGATGCTCCAACAGTAACAATCGAAGATGTAGTAGTAAATGAAGATGCTGGAACGGTAACAGTTCCTGTAACCTTAAGTAATCCAAGTGATGAGGATACAGTGATTGACATTGTAACTACAACGGGTACAGCTGGTGAGGATGATTTTGAAGAGACTATTGTAACGGTAACAATCCCTGCTGGAGAAACAGAAGGAGAAGTAATTGTTCCAATTACAGAGGATACTACCGATGAAGAAGATGAGATTTTCACAGTAGATGGAACAGTAACAAGTGGTAACACTGATAATACAGATCCAAGCGGAACAGTAACAATTACAGATAACGATGATGCACCAACAGTAACTATCGAAGATGTAGTAGTTAACGAAGATGCTGGTATAGTAACAGTTCCTGTAATGTTGAGTAATCCAAGTGATGAGGATACAGTGATTGATATTGTAACTACAACGGGTACAGCTGGCGAGGATGATTTTGAAGAGACTATTGTAACGGTAACAATTCCTGCAGGAGAAACAGAAGGAGAAGTAGTTGTTCCAATTACAGAGGATACTACCGATGAAGAAGATGAGATTTTCACAGTAGATGGAACAGTAACAAGTGGTAACACTGATAATACAGATCCAAGCGGAACAGTAACAATTACAGATAACGATGATGCACCAACAGTAACTATCGAAGATGTAGTAGTTAACGAAGATGCTGGTATAGTAACAGTTCCTGTAACCTTAAGTAACCCAAGTGATGAGGATACAGTGATTGACATTGTAACTACGACTGGTACAGCTGGTGAGGATGATTTTGAAGAGACTATTGTAACGGTAACAATCCCTGCTGGAGAGACTGAAGGAGAAGTAGTTGTTCCAATTACAGAGGATACTACCGATGAAGAAGATGAGATTTTCACAGTAGATGGAACAGTAACAAGTGGTAACACTGATAATACAGATCCAAGTGGAACGGTAACTATTGTAGATAACGACGATGCTCCAACAGTAACAATCGAAGATGTAGTAGTTAATGAAGACGCTGGTACAGCAACAGTTCCTGTAACCTTAAGTAACCCAAGTGATGAGGATACAGTGATTGACATTGTAACTACGACTGGTACAGCTGGTGAGGATGATTATACTGAGACTATTGTAACAGTAACAATTCCTGCTGGAGAAACAGAAGGAGAAGTAGTTGTTCCAATTACAGAGGATACTACCGATGAAGAAGATGAGATTTTCACAGTAGATGGTACGGTAACAAGTGGTAACACTGCCAATACAGATCCAAGCGGAGATGTAACAATTACTGATAACGACGATGCTCCAACAGTAACAATCGAAGATGTAGTAGTAAACGAAGATGCTGGTACAGTAACAGTTCCTGTAACGTTGAGTAACCCAAGTGATGAGGATACAGTGATTGACATTGTAACTACGACTGGTACTGCTGGTGAGGATGATTTTGAAGAGACTATTGTAACGGTAACAATTCCTGCTGGAGAGACTGAAGGAGAAGTAGTTGTTCCAATTACAGAAGACACGACAGATGAGGAAGATGAGATTTTCACAGTAGATGGAACAGTAACAAGTGGTAACACTGATAATACAGATCCAAGCGGAACAGTAACAATTACAGATAACGATGGTGCACCAACAGTGACTATCGGAGATGTAGTAGTAAACGAAGATGCTGGTACAGTAACAGTTCCTGTAACGTTGAGTAACCCAAGTGATGAGGATACAGTGATTGACATTGTAACTACGACTGGTACTGCTGGTGAGGATGATTTTGAAGAGACTATTGTAACGGTAACAATTCCTGCTGGAGAGACTGAAGGAGAAGTAGTTGTTCCAATTACAGAGGATACTACCGATGAAGAAGATGAGATTTTCACAGTAGATGGTACGGTAACAAGTGGTAACACTGATAATACAGATCCAAGTGGAACGGTAACTATTGTAGATAACGACGATGCTCCAACAGTAACAATCGAAGATGTAGTAGTAAACGAAGATGCTGGTACAGTAACAATTCCTGTAACGTTGAGTAACCCAAGTGATGAGGATACTGTTATCGAGATTGTAACGACGACGGGTACTGCTGGCGAGGATGATTATACTGAGACTATTGTAACAGTAACAATTCCTGCTGGAGAGACTACTGGTGAAGTTGTGATTCCAATTACGGATGATATGCTTGACGAGGAAGATGAGATTTTCACAGTAGATGGAACAGTAACAAGTGGTAACACTGCCAATACAGATCCAAGTGGAGATGTAACAATTACAGATAACGATGGTGCACCAACGGTAACTATTGAAGATGTAATTGTAGATGAAGGAGCTGGAACAGTAACAATTCCTGTAACATTAAGTAACCCAAGTGATGAGGATACTGTTATCGAGATTGTAACGACGACTGGTACTGCTGGAGATGATGATTACATAGAGACTATTGTAACGGTAACGATTCCTGCTGGAGAGACTACTGGTGAGGTTGTAATTCCAATCACTGATGATACATTAGATGAGGATGATGAGATTTTTACAGTAGATGGAACAGTAACAAGTGGTAATACTGATAATACAGATCCTAGCGGAACGGTAACTATTACAGATAACGATGGTGCACCAACGGTAACTATTGAAGATGTAATTGTAGATGAAGGAGCTGGAACGGTAACAATTCCTGTAACGTTGAGTAACCCAAGTGATGAGGATACTGTTATCGAGATTGTAACTACGACTGGTACTGCTGGCGAGGATGATTATACTGAGACTATTGTAACGGTAACGATTCCTGCTGGAGAGACTACTGGTGAAGTTGTGATTCCAATTACGGATGATATGCTTGATGAGGAAGATGAGACATTCACAGTAGATGGAACAGTAACAAGTGGTAACACTGCCAATACAGATCCAAGTGGAGATGTAACAATTACAGATAACGATGGTGCACCAACGGTAACTATTGAAGATGTAGTGGTAGATGAAGATGCTGGAACGGTAACAATTCCTGTAACGTTGAGTAACCCAAGTGATGAGGATACTGTTATCGAGATTGTAACGACGACGGGTACTGCTGGCGAGGATGATTATACTGAGACTATTGTAACAGTAACAATTCCTGCTGGAGAGACTACTGGTGAAGTTGTGATTCCAATTACGGATGATATGCTTGACGAGGAAGATGAGATTTTCACGGTAGATGGTACAGTAACAAGTGGTAACACTGATAATACAGACCCAAGTGGAACGGTAACTATTGTAGATAACGACGATGCTCCAACAGTAACAATCGAAGATGTAGTAGTAAACGAAGATGCTGGTACGGTAACAATTCCTGTAACGTTGAGTAACCCAAGTGATGAGGATACTGTTATCGAGATTGTAACTACGACTGGTACTGCTGGTGAGGATGATTTTGAAGAGACTATTGTAACGGTAACAATTCCTGCTGGAGAGACTACTGGTGAAGTTGTGATTCCAATTACGGATGATATGCTTGATGAGGAAGATGAGACATTCACAGTAGATGGAACAGTAACAAGTGGTAACACTGCCAATACAGACCCTAGTGGAACAGTTACTATTACAGATAACGATGGTGCGCCAACGGTGACTATCGAAGATGTAGTGGTAGATGAAGGAGCTGGGACGGTAACAATTCCTGTAACGTTGAGTAACCCAAGTGATGAGGATACTGTTATCGAGATTGTAACTACAACGGGTACTGCTGGTGAGGATGATTATACTGAGACTATTGTAACAGTAACAATTCCTGCTGGAGAGACTACTGGTGAAGTTGTGATTCCAATTACGGATGATATGCTTGATGAGGAAGATGAGACATTCACAGTAGATGGTACAGTAACAAGTGGTAACACTGATAATACAGATCCAAGTGGAACAGTAACAATTACAGATAACGACGCTCCAGTTACAACACCTAATCTAGATCTTGTTAAAGTGGGCATTGTAAATGATTCAAATGGCAATGATGTAGTTGATGCTGGTGATACTATCACTTATACTTTAACAGTTACAAATAATGGAAACGAAGACCTTACTAATGTTATCGTTGTAGATCCATTAATAATTATCAATGAAGGTCCAGTTGCGGTATTAGCAATAAGTGAGAGTGCTACATTTACTGGAACATATACAATCACTCAAGATGATATAGAAGCTGGAGGAGTTGTAAACGTTGCGACTGCAGAAGGAACTGATCAGGCGGGTAATACAATTACAGATCAATCTGATGATCCAACTGATACAACAAACGTAGATGTTGATGGTGATGGAGATTTTGAAGATCCTACAGTGACTATCTTAGATCAGTCTCCGGATATCATGATTACTAAGAATGGAGTTTTCCAAGATTTTAATCAAGATGGGTTTGCAAACGCAGGTGATCAGATTCTTTATACCTTTGATGTTATAAATACTGGTAACGTGATATTAAATGACGTTATAGTTACAGATGAGATGGTAGAAGTGATAGGTGATGCAGTAAGTTTACTTCCAGGTGAATCAGTTACATTTACAGCGGTATACATTATTACTCAACAGGATGTTACTAATGGTGAGGTTGTAAATACTGCACTAGCGATAGGATTGACTAATAATGGTCTAGAAATCTCAGATATATCTGATGATGTAACAGACACAACTGGTGATGATGATCCTACAGTTACTGTACTAAGCCAAAGTTCTGGTCTTATCTTTAACAATGGTATCTCAATGAACGGAGATGGGCGTAACGATTCATTTAGGATTCAAGGAATAGAAAACTTCCCAGAAAATAGATTAAGAATCTTTAATAGATGGGGTGTAGAAGTATATAATGCAGAAGGGTATGGGTCTGATGGTAAAGCTTTCATAGGATTATCAGAGGGTAGAACTACGATATCTCAAGATAAATTCTTACCTGTAGGAACGTATTACTGGATATTAGAATACGTAAATTCAGTAGGAGAGACTATCAATAATTCTGGATATCTATACTTAACTAGATAAATAATTTTAAATCGTTGAGTGCGCTACGCACTCAACGATTTTATTAGATGTATATATGAAAAATATAATATTAACAGTTGCTTTCTTAGCAATACTAGTACTAAGTACATTTACGCTAACTGCACAACAAGACCCGCAGTATACTCAGTATATGTACAATACAGTTGCTATAAATCCAGCTTATGCTGGAAATAGAGGTGTTACGAGTATTGTTGGACTTCATAGAAGTCAGTGGGTAGGTCTTGAAGGCGCTCCTAGAACCCAAAGTTTAAGTATTCACTCACCTATAGGTGAAGGTAAAGTAGGGTTAGGATTATCTATAGTAAATGATGCACTAGGACCAGCTCAAGAAACGTATATTGGTGCAGACTTTAGCTACACGATAAATACTTCAAATTCAGGAAAATTAAGTTTTGGATTAAAGGCAGGAGGTCATGTTTTAGATGTAGACTTTTCTAAATTGACATTGTTTGATGTTACAGATCCTAGATTTTCTCAAAATATAGATAATAAAATTTCTCCCATAATTGGTGCTGGATTATATTACCATACGGATAGATTTTATGCGGGATTGAGTGCGCCTAATCTAATTCAAACCGAGCATTTTGATGAAAGTAATAATAGTAATTCCGCTAGCTTTATTGCAGAAGAGCGTATTAACTATTATGGAATAATGGGCTATACTTTTGATATAAACGATCAGCTTAAATTTAAGCCTAGTACGCTCGTAAAATTAGTTGCAGGTGCGCCATTGCAGGTTGATCTTACAGCAAATTTTCTAGTAATGGAAAAGTTACACTTAGGAGCAGCTTATAGATGGAGCGCAGCTTTAAGTGGTCTTGTAGGTTTTCAAGTGTCAGATAGTATGCTTATCGGTCTTGCTTATGATCGTGAGAGTACAGACCTTGGAGAAACTGTTTACAATGATGGAAGTTTCGAAGTTTTTCTTCGTTTTGAACTCTTTAATGAGTATGATAGAATGCTTACCCCTAGATTCTTTTAATACGTATACTCTAGCAGTATATTTAATTTGATTACATGATGAAAAATATAATTTGTTTTTGCCTTAGCCTCCTATTCCTAGGAGTTCTTACAGTAAATGCTCAAGAAGGAAAAATTGATAAAGCAGATAAAAAGTTTGATCAATATGCCTTTGTAGATGCTAGAAAAATTTACCTAGAGGTTGCAGAGAAAGGATATAAATCTGCCGATCTTTTTCAAAAGATAGCAGATAGTTATTATTTCAATGCAAAGTACGTCGAAGCCGAAGTATGGTACAATAAGCTGGTAAGCAACTATGCAGAGGAGATAAAACCAGAATACTATTTTCGTTTTGCTCAAACACTACGTGCCCTTAAAAGCTATGACCGTGCAGATGAGATGATGGCTAAGTTTAATGAGGTTAATAGTGATGATTTAAGAGCAGAGCTTTTTACAGAAGAGCCTAACTATCTTAGCAATATCGATTATAAAAAAAGTAAGTATACCATAGAAGATATACGTAGTATTAATTCTAGATACTCAGATTTTGCTCCTACAGAATATGAAGGAAAACTCATATTTGCATCATCACGTGATACTGGTGGCGCAACAAAGAAAATTCACAAATGGAATAATGAACCGTTCTTAGACCTATATGAGTCTAAAGTTGGATCAAGTTCAGGATCTTACACTAAGCCTAAAGCGTTTAGTAGAGAACTAAATTCAAAATTTCACGAGAGTACTACAGCATTTACAAAAG
Source organism: Dokdonia sp. Dokd-P16 (assembly GCF_003095655.1). NCBI lineage: Bacteria > Pseudomonadati > Bacteroidota > Flavobacteriia > Flavobacteriales > Flavobacteriaceae > Dokdonia > Dokdonia sp. Dokd-P16. The sequence continues at coordinate 1,088,760 of NZ_CP029151.1, read as the reverse complement.
ACGGTAACACGGTATATTTTACTAGAAATAATTTCAATAAAGGAAATTACCGTAAATCAAAGAATGGAACAAATAAGCTTAAAATTTATAAGTCTAAAAAAGCAAATGGAAAATGGTCTACACCTGTAGAGATGCCATTTAACAGTGACGAGTACTCTACAGCACACCCTACGCTAAATGCAGATGATAGTAAACTATATTTTGCATCAGACATGCCTGGAACTGTAGGACTTTCGGATATATGGGTTGCAACAGTAAATGAAACAGATTCTGTAGGAACACCTATAAACTTAGGAAGACCTATAAATACAGAGGGAAGAGAGACTTTTCCATTCATGAGCTCAAAGGGAGTATTGTACTTTGGATCAGACGGCCATCCAGGTTTTGGAGGTCTTGATGTATTTGCAACAACACCTAGAACAAATAGTAGTGAAAAAGAAGTTATTAGCAATATAGGTGAGCCTATTAATAGTTCTTTTGATGACTTTACTTTTATATTAAATGAGGATACGCAAGTAGGTTACTTTGCTTCAAACCGTAAGCGCGGTATGGGAAGTGATGATATTTACAGGTTCTTGAAAGAAGAAATACCTTGTGATATTAAACTAGTTGGTGTGGTTACAGATAAAGATAGCGGCAACCCTATTCCAGAAGCAACAGTGCAGCTTATAGATAGTGAAGGTACGGTAATTGAGGCGGTTCAAGCAACAGCTGCAGGAGCTTATGCATTTGAGGCAACATGTGTTACGCAGTATGTTATACGTGCTTCAAAAGAAGAATATAGTACTGCAGAGGCTATAACTACAACTCCAGATGTAACTGGGACACTTACAAACGACTTAGTGTTGAGCCTTCTCCAAAAACCAATCAATGTAGGTGATGATCTTGCAAAGGTTTTGGAACTTAATCCAATCTATTTCGATTTTGATCGTTTTAATATTCGTCCAGACGCTGCGCTAGAATTAGAAAAAGTTATAGCAGTGATGCGTGAGTATCCTACCATGGTTTTAGATGCGAGATCTCATACGGACAGTAGAGGTAAGGATTCTTATAACCTAAGCTTGTCAGATAAGCGTGCAAAATCGACAGTGGCATATATTATTGAACAAGGCATAAGCTCTTCTAGAATCACCGGACAGGGATATGGAGAAAAGCAACCAGTAAATACATGTTCTAATGGAGTTAAGTGTTCAGAAGAAGAGCATCAACTTAATAGACGTTCAGAGTTTATAGTGATTAGTAACTAATAAATTTCTTTTCATAATACAAGGCCCCCTTTTCTTTTGAAGAGGGGGCTTTTTTGTGTGTACGCTTTCGCGAAAGCGTTATATAAATCCAACTAGTACTACAGAGGATGCTGTTTTAATACAAGGAATCTACCAAATGTTAATTTGCAATCAAGAAGGTTTTAAGCTCATTTAAAGAAGTTTTGACTCATTTTCTTGGCAACTGCTGCAATTGAGCAGTAATGCCATAACGAGCGCTCCACTTAGTCATGGTATAGAGACTTGGACATCGCACACCGCAGTAAACTTATTATTTTAATTTCTATGTATTGTTAGTAGGCTAAAAGACATTGCAAAAATTTTAAACTAAAACATTAGTTTAAACTAATGTTTTAGTTATATTTGAGTAATTAATAGGTATAAGGGTTGTAAATGATTATAATCTAGCGGAATACAAAACTCAACTATGAAACAACTTACTAAGGCTGAAGAAGAGGTGATGCAACTATTGTGGATAGCCCAAAAAGCAAATGTGGCAACACTCATTGAGCAAATGCCAGCGCCAAAACCTGCATATAATACCATTTCAACCATCATAAGAATTTTAGAAAACAAGGGTTTTGTAGGTCATGAGAAAGAAGGAAGAGGCTATCTCTATTATCCACTAGTTACAAAAGAGGTATACAGTAATGACTCCATGCACAAAATGATGGATAATTACTTTAATGGTAGTTTTAAGAGTATGGTGAGCTTCTTTGTAAAGAAGAATGACGTAGGTGTTCAGGACCTCGAAGCGATCCTAAAAGAAATCAATAAAAACGAATAGTCATGGTATCGTATGTAATCCAAGCCATCTGTTTTCAAGCAATATTCTTAGCAATATATTACCTGCTATTAAGAAAGGAAACATTCTTTGTGTATAATAGAATTTACCTTCTAGCGACACCCATTATCGCGCTAGTGCTACCTTTTATAAAAATTGCCACATTACAAACAGTCGTTCCTATGGAGGTGATGTCTGTCATGTTACCAGAGGTAGTAGTCGGAGAAGCAACTATTAGTCAAGCAACAGAACAAACAAACTCCTTTGTTATTCCGTGGTTGAGTATTTACATCTCAGGCATGGCAATAAGTACACTACTTCTTGTGATAAAGGTTAAAAGCTTTATCAGCTATCTATCTTTTAAAAAACGTGGGGAGCACATTATTAACGTCCCTAACAGTACAGAAGCATTTACTTTTTTTAAGTACATATTTATTGGAGAGGATATAGATACGCTTTCGCGAAAGCAAATTCTTACCCACGAGCAAATACACGCAAAACAGGGTCATACTTGGGATCTCATCTTTTTTGAGATTATGAAAATTATTTTTTGGTTCAATCCATTAATATATTTCAATCAAAAACTGATAAGTACCGTACATGAATATCTAGCCGATCAAAAAGCAACAGCAGCCACGTCAAAAAAGGCTTACTATGAAGAGTTGTTAAATACTGCCTTTGGCACTAACAACCTTTCTTTTACAAATACATTTTTCAATCAATCATTAATCAAAAATCGAATTATTATGCTACAAAAATCAAAATCAAAAAAGAGTGCTCTCATCAAGTACGTCATTATAGTGCCCCTTATACTAGCAATGCTTGTGCAGGTTTCTTGGGCACAAAATTCTGAACATGAAAGTAGTAATAAAAATTTTACATTAATTGTGTCAAAATTTGAGAACGGTAATGGCTTATATAGTGTTATAGTTAAAGATTCTACAAAGATTTCATCTAATGAAATGAAATTTATTAAGGAACTTCGAGATGATAAATCACTAGAAATTAATGATATCGTAGAACAAGTAAAAAACAAAGGGGGCAACGAACAGGATGGTGCTGGCCCCAATATATTGTTGATGATGTCTTTAAAAGAATCAGTAACCAAACTTGCAGAAAGGTATAATATAAAGGCCTACACTTTTGAGGAGTTAAAGGAAATGAGAAAGGGAGATCCTAGCTTTGCAGCTTCAGGAATTTATTCCTCTGAAGAAGTAGAAGTTGTCGAAACTCAAGAGGAACTCGAAATACCATTTGCAGTTATAGATAATGTTCCTACCTATCCTGGTTGTAATGAACTAGAAGGTAATGAAGATAAAAAGACATGTATGTCAGATAAAGTCTCAAAGTATGTTAATGCTAATTTCAATACAAGTATTGCTAAGCCATTAGGTCTTACAGGAATTAATAGAGTGTTTGTTTCATTTAGAATTAATAAAAAAGGACAGGTAGATAATGTTGAGGCACGCGGCTCACATCCAGATATAGCAGAAGAAGCTAGAAGAGTTATTTACAACCTACCTCAAATGAAACCTGGAAGTCAAAAAGGCGAAGAAGTAGGAGTTCTTTATAGCTTACCTATTACTTTTAAAATAGCAGAGTAACCTATGAGAAAACTAATTATACTTATAAGTATCATAGCATTTTCAAAAGCCGGAGCACAAGCTCCGGCTTTGGCTATTGCAGATAGTTTATATGCCGTGGGAGATTATACAAAAGCAATTGCTCAGTATGAATCTATAAAAAATCCTTCGGCTAGAACATATTTGCAAATAGCAAGAGCATACAACGGTAAAGGAGTAAAAAACGATGCGCTAGTATATTACAAAAAATCGTTAGACCTCAATGACAAACAACCCATAGCTCAAACAGAATATGGAAGGTTGTTACTGTCAAAATCAAAGCATGATCTTGCAGACTCTATTTTTTCTGATTTAGCAAAGAGGTTTCCTACTAATCCTGAGTATTATTATCAATGGGGACGAGCACTTAAAAAGACTGCGGCCAAGGATACCATAGTTTTAAATAAAAAAGTAGATAATGAAAAGATAGACAGTTCAGAAAAAGCATTTGCAAAGGCAGTGCAACTAGATTCAACACACCAAAATGCGATGTATGAACTTGCAAGGCATCATCTAGGTCTTAAGGAATACGACATTGTAGAAAAGATTTCAGATAAAGCACTTGAAAGTTACCCAGAGAATATTAAGATAATTAATGTCTTAGCTCAAAACTATTACATTAAAGGATGGTGGGTTGAGGCTATAGATTTGTTTAATAATCTTCTAGATTTAGGAGTGGATACTGCTTTTGTGAGAAATAAACTAGGACGTGCTTATTACGAGAAGAGAATGTATCTAGAAGCTATAGAAGCTTATGAAGAAGTACTCGCTTATGATGACGAAGACTGGGGAACACTTATCACCCTCGCTAGGCTATATAACTTTAATAGAGAATATGATAAGGCCGTTGATTATTCTACCAGAGCGCTTAGGTATAAAGATTTGCCACTTGATGACGTGTACTTTACGTTAGGTAGGGCTTATGAGTTTAAGAAAGAATTCACTAAGGCAATGAAGCACTATCAACTAGCAGTTAAAGAAGATCCTGATAACCTTGATGCGGTATATGCCATTGCCGTAGCAGCCGATAATTATTATGAAGATAAGGAAGAGGTGGTCCAGTTGTATGAGAAGTTTGTTACTCAATCTGAAAAGTCAAAATCAAAGCCATATTTGATAAGAATAGCTCAGGAGAGAATTGTAATCCTTAAAAGAGAAATTTTTGAAGCCAAAAAAGCACAGGACTAGCCCTATTTACAGCACTTTTAAACGAGATTTAAAAATCGTACTTTCGAAGTACGTATGAGAGGCTTATTATATCGTGGTTTAGTAATGATTACAGCAATAGCTGTAATGACTTCTTGCGACCGTATAGAAACAAAAAAAATCTCATCTTCCGAGTATCTTTCAGAAAGCTGGAAGGCCATAGATCTTCATAAAGTAGACGGCTATCCTACCTTTGATACATGTAGCTCACAAGCAGAAGGGGAGGCGTTGAGAGTATGTTTTGAGCAGACAGTAACGAGCACTTTTTACGAGTCTTTTGGTAAACACACGATTGTTGTAAATAGAGAACTCAACGATACGATTGTAGTCAATTTTGTAGTAAATGAAAAAGGTAAATACTGTATTGACACCCTTGCCATTACACCAGAAATTCGCACAGAAATCCCAAAACTAGAGCAGTGGATTCATGAAGCGGCCAAACGACTTCCTCAAGCTAAAGCAGCCACAAAACAAGGGGTCCCTGTAAAGACAAAATTTAAAATTCCCGTAGTACTCAAGGTGGAATAAATAACTTTAGATAGTGTTATTGGCTATTATTTCGTGTAGTATCTACCTTTCCATTGGTAACTGCTAGTAAGCGATTTTAAGGCTATGTAAGTGCTTAAAAATGGATAACAAATCATCACAATAGGATACCATTTCAAATAGTTAAGTTTCTTGTGAAACTGAGCTTCGGTTGCGATGAGAATGCCATCGGCGATTATTTTCAACAGCAGTGCGATGATGATTAGAGATTGAGTTTCCGCTTTCGCGAAAGCGAGATAAATCAAACCTAAGCCACTCATAAGATTAACGCTCACGACTAATAAGCCCATGAGTTTTGAGAACCAAAACGTGTAAGCGCTAGACTTGGCTGCCCATCGTGTGCGCTGCGCTATAAATGCACTCCATAACTCTTGTGGCTGTGTGGTTACAATGGCATCTGGGGAGCGTAAATAACTTATCTTATTTTTAAAAGTTTCTTGAAATTTCTCTAGTAAAAAATGATCATCTCCACTCGCTATATGATCATTATTAGCAAATCCTTGCACCTTTACAAAGGCATCTTTATCATACGCAAGATTTGCTCCGTTGCATAAAAAAGGAAGACCAAAATAAAAGCTTCCAGCGGTTGCTCCCATCAGGCTTAAAAAGTCCAATTGCTCATATGCAGTTAACAAGGTGGGTTGCGCTGTGGTCGCAATAGCAACCGGCATAATGACCATAAGTGGTTGCTCTTGTTGTATCGCAGCATCTAGTGTGGCAAGCCATTGTGTAGGGACGTAGCAATCTGCATCTGTCGTCACAATCCAGTTGTGTGTTCCCTTATTAATAGCAGTTTGCAACGCATCTTTTTTAGGGGATGCTGTAGCACGCAGATTATTAATAATAATCACATTAGAAATCTGATAACTCCTGAGGCATTGATCAATCACTTCAAGGGAGTTGTCTGTAGAGTCATCATTTACAAGAATAAGTTCCCAGTTAGATGTAGGGTAATCTATAGTTGCTAGTGAGGCTAATAATCGTGGCAGGTTCTTAGATTCATTTCTAAATGGTACAATTACTGTAAATCTGTTTCTATGCGCTCTAGTATGATTATCAAAAGTACCAGCATGCTTTATTTTAATGGCGAAGCCAAGTATGATCATACCGTAAGAAACAAAAACAAAAAGTAGTATCCAGATCATCTTTTATAGGGCTGAGCTTGAGCGCTTTTTATTTTTGAACAAGAAGATAGTTCCTGGCAAGAGTGGCAACACGACATTGCATAACCACATAATGAGCACGGTGCTTAACACAATTTCTTCCGGCACAAAATACCAGCTAAACACAAAGACAGCAACTCCGCCCCGTACTACTACATCCAGTAGTTGCATCACAGGTATTAAAGAACTTAAAATATACATTGCCGCAATACACGACATGGCAAATACGTAGGGGATATCTGCTCCCAACATCAGTAAAATGATATAAAATTGATGTGCAAATATTGCATAACGTATAAAAGAATATAAACGAGTCTTGCGTTTGATATCTTTAGGTATGACCTTCCAAAAGCTCTTGATTTTATGCCATGCATTTCCTTTTAATGACCAGTTGAAACGTCTGAGAATTTTTGGTAATATTTGATAAAATACCAGTGTCATAAAAATACTTAGACCCCAGAAAAAGATTGCAGTGCCACTTGTAAATAACGCTAATATACCTAAGCCTATAAAGCCAACTACAAGCGTTGCCTGCAGCTGATACATATTTCCTATAAAGTTTAAGAAGAGTATTTTTTTGCGTTGCTCTTTGGGGTAATACAGCGCTTTGGCACCATAATCACCCGCTTTTGCAGGAGTTACAAAACCAGCAAGATGAGCCGTAAGGGTTTGTTGTGCGCTTTCGCGAAAGCTTAACTGCCTTAAGTAACCTACTAAAACTTGCCATTTCTTAAACTCAAAAAGCCAATTGGCACGGGTAAATAGTAGTATTATTATAATATAGAAATATAACGATGACGTGTTTATTTCAAAAAGTTGAAACTGGAGATTAATTAGTCCGCTTCGGTTGAGTTTGCTATAAATAAAATATCCAGCGAGTACTACAATGAGAATCTTAAGAGTCGCCCAGAGTAATTGCGTAGCTTTGTGAGATAATCTAGGCATTCATTTCTTTGTTAAGGATGAGCACAAAGTAACAATAAAAGCAGTGGCAGACGAAAGAATCATATTAGGTATTGATCCAGGAACTACAATTATGGGTTTTGGATTAATAAAAGTGGTCGGAAAGAAGATGGAATTCATGCTGCTTAACGAGTTGTTGCTGCAGAAATATAGTGATCCTTACGTAAAACTTAAGCTCATTTTTGAGCGAACTATCCAATTAATTGATACCTATCACCCAGATGAGATTGCGATAGAGGCACCATTTTTTGGTAAGAATGTACAGAGTATGCTCAAGCTAGGTAGAGCACAAGGTGTGGCGATGGCTGCAGGATTATCTAGAGAAATCCCCATCACAGAATATCTTCCTAAAAAGATAAAAATGGCAGTTACTGGAAACGGTAATGCGAGTAAGGAGCAAGTGGCAAGAATGCTGCAATCTTTATTGAAACTAAAAACCTTACCTAAAAACTTAGACTCCACAGATGGACTCGCAGCTGCAGTCTGTCATTATTACAACTCTGGAAAAGTAGAAATAGGTAAAAGCTATTCTGGCTGGGAAAGCTTTGTAAAGCAGAATGAAAAGCGGGTAAAAAAGTAATATTCTTTTAGAAATTATGGCGTCCATCTACATTCACATACCATTTTGCAAGCAAGCGTGTCACTATTGTGATTTTCACTTTTCGACCACCATGGGTAAAAAGGAGGAAATGATTACGGCTATCATAAGCGAACTTGAGATGCGTAAAGGTGAGTTTGAAAATGATGAAGTGTCTAATGTTTACTTTGGTGGAGGTACACCTTCTGTTTTGAACACTGCAGAGATTGAACAGATTATAGATGCCTGTTATACGCATTATACGATTGAAGAAAATCCAGAAATTACGCTAGAAGCAAATCCTGATGATCTTACTCCAGAGAAAATAAGCGAACTAGCGGCATCAAGAATTAACAGGTTAAGTATAGGCGTACAGTCGTTTTTTGAAGAAGATCTCAAATTAATGAACCGTGCGCATAACGCTAAAGAAGCCATAGATTGCCTAGTGCTTTCAAGAAAACAATTTCCTAATAGTTCGCTCGATCTCATTTACGGAATCCCTAGGATGACTAATGAGCGCTGGGAAGATAACATTGATCAAGCCCTAAAACTTGATGTACCTCATATATCTGCATACGCACTTACCGTAGAACCTAAGACAGCATTAGAGAACTTTATCAAAAAAGGAATTGTACCACCCGTAGAGGACGAAGTTGCTCAAGAACATCATGAGCTTTTAATACGTAAAATGGAAGAAGCAGGTTATGAGAACTATGAGTTTTCAAACTTTGCAAAGCCTGGTTTCCATTCTAGAAACAATACGGCCTACTGGCAAGGAAAAAAATATATAGGGATAGGGCCTTCTGCACATAGTTATGATGGAAAGCGCCGCGCGTGGAATATTAATAACAACCCGAAGTATATTAAAGCAGTAACAACTGGTCAGTTGCCACAGGAGGTAGAAGAGCTGTCGCTTACAGATCAATATAATGAGTATGTGATGACTAGATTGCGCACGCAGTTTGGGGTTTCACTTACAGAGATAGCCACTTTATATGGCGATAAGTATAGAGACTATTTTATTGAGTATTCGCAAAAGCATGTAGAAGAACATCTTTTGTTTATAGAAGGTGACCGTGTGTATGTGTCAAAAAAAGGGAAGTTCCTAAGCGATGGTATTGCTAGTGACTTATTTATACTCAACTTAAAGTAGCATAGCTTATAGCAATGAGCTTAATGTGTCTAGGTAAATCACTTGAGTATTTTTATCTTTAGTCTTCTTTTGAATTACGCTATGCTTGCAACAATAACCCATAATAAAGAAACTTTTAAGGTCGATCTTTTAAAACCTATTGATCTCTCGATTCCTCTTACTCCTAAGAAGAATCCGCTGGCATGGTATATTGATCCGCCTACGTTTGAGACAGTCACAGATGGCGAGTGGATAGGTAAAGTGAGTGAAGGTGGAGATGTAAACTTCACTACAATAACGTTTAATCCACATTCTCACGGCACACATACAGAGACCGCTGGACACATTACAGAAAAGGTGCACAGTATCAATAAAAACCTGAAGACATTTTTTTTTGTGGCAGAGGTAATTACTGTAATCCCAGAACCCTTAGATAACGACGAAGACGATTTTATACTAAGAGATAAGCAGTTCCACAGTGTACTTAAAGGTAAATCTCCAGAAGCTTTGGTCATACGCACACTGCCTAATGCACGCGAAAAGAAATCAATGAATTGGTCTCACACAAACTGGCCGTTTATAGAAGAAAAAGCAATGGTACGCTTTCGCGAAAGCGGAATCAAACACCTCCTCATAGATCTTCCAAGTGTAGATAAAGAGAAAGATGGCGGTGCTCTTAAAGCACATCATGCATTCTGGAATGTAGAAGAAAATATACGTCTGGATGCAACCATCACAGAGATGATTTACGTGCCTCATAAAGTTGCAGATGGTAGATATCTTCTCAATTTACAAATTGCCTCTTTTGAGAACGATGCGACACCAAGTAAGCCTGTGTTGTACAAAATAGAAACTGAATAATGCAAGCACCTTACTACGCTGTAATTTTTACATCTACACAAACCAGTAGCACGAGAGGTTACAAACAAGCCGCAGATCTTATGGAGGAGATTGCAGCAACAATGCCGGGTTTTCTAGGAGTAGAGGGAGCAAGGAATGATGGTGATCATCTCGGGATTACCGTCTCTTACTGGAAAACATTAAAGGATATCGCTCACTGGAAAGCACAAGCAGAACATCAAGGTGCCCAGCGCATGGGTAAATCAGACTGGTACGATAATTATACGGTCAGGATTTGTAAAGTAGAGCGCGAGTACTCTTTTAATAAAAGTTAAAGTACTCCCAAAAGTTAACACGCTTATACTACACGTTTTAACATTCCCGTTCAACAAATAACCACACTACCTGAATCTAAATTCAATCAGTTACTAATTTGCTTAAAATCTGCTGCCTTTTGGTATACTTTTGAGCACCCAAAATTTGAGGAATAACTTGTTTGTTTATCAATAAGTAACCCTTAGTTTTGGACACCTAACACCATCACAATCAATGCGTAAAAACCATCTGCTCACCGTCATTACCTTGTTCTTATTTGCCATTTCTTGCGATAAAACTCCAGCACCTACAGATAATTTATTTAAGTACAAGGATTACATCTCGTACACTACAGAAGGTAGACAGTCTGTGAAGAATCCTATACGTGTGGAACTTGCAAAAGCGCTTACTCAGTTTGAATTAGATCAGGAATTACCTGATGATATACTTAAAATAAGCCCTAGTGTTTCAGGTAAACTAACAATACGCAACCAGCGATTACTAGAGTTTGTGCCTAGTGAACCACTAGAGGCAAATGTGGAGTATGTGGTGACTGTATTGTTAGATAAACTCTACGATGATCTAGCGTCTGGAATGGAGAAGTTTCAATTTACATTCAAGACTATCACGCCAGATTTTAAGGTGAACCTGCGTGCAATACAATCATATAGTAAAGAATATAACTATCTAGAAGGACAGATAGAGGGGAGTGATGATATCGCTTTCGCGAAAGCGCAACAACTCATAAATGCTACACAAAATGGAAACGCATTATCTATCAAATGGTTTAGCCAAGATGCTTATGCTAGATTTCATTCCTTTAGAATAGACAGTATCTCTAGAGCCGAAGAGGACTCAAAAATTGAAGTATCGTGGAATGGTAAAGAGATAGGAGCAAAAGAAACTAAAGGAGAAAATACCGTAGAAATTCCTGGTCGTAATAACTTTAAAATTATAGGTATTGATCAAACTAGAGGAGCAAATGCCTCACTGGCAATTAACTTTTCTGACCCTATACAAGACAAGCAAAACTTTGCCGGACTGGTAACTATCCAGCAAGGTGGTAATCTTCGCTTTGAAGTAAATGGTAACGTACTTACTGTATATCCAGAGACTAAAATTGTAGGAAATGCACTGGTTGAGGTTTTTGAAGGAATTAAAAGTACAGATGGATATAGGCTTAAAGAGCAGTTTCAAGAATCAGTAAGTTTTGAGCAGGTAAAACCTGCTGTGCGTGCAATAACTAATGGTGTGATTTTACCTAATTCCGCAAGTACTCCTTTTTACTTTGAAGCCGCAAGCTTGAGCCACGTAGATGTAAGGATCATTAAGATTTTTGAAAACAATGTGTTACAGTTTTTACAAGATGGACAACTCAATGATGCAAGCACCTATAACCTAAAAAGAGTAGGTCGCAGGATAGCAAAGAAAACCATACAAATAGCAAATAAAGAAGACCTAGATAATGGGCAGTGGAAAGCTCATGGTATTGATCTCTCTACGGTATTTAAGGCAGATCCAGGAGCACTATATCGTATAGAGATAAGTTATAAGCCAGCATACGCAATCTTTGAATGTACAGATGATACATTTACCGCTGTAGATGATGATAGCTATGATGATTATTATGATGGGGATTACTATGACGACTCATACACAGAAGCAGAGAGTGATGATGAGGATGCTAGAGAAGAGCAATACTGGGATAACCGCATTTATAGATGGCGTAAGCAAGTGTATAACTGGGAGCAAGAAGATAATCCTTGCCACCCTGCTTATTATCAAGAAGGGAGGTTTATAAATAGTAACCTGCTAGGTTCTGATCTTGGTCTTATAGTTAAGAAAGGAAAAGACAATTCTTACCTCTTTGCAGCGGCAGATATTATTACAACTACCCCAGAAGCAAATACAAAAATCACCCTTTATAATTATCAAAAGCAAGCAATAGCAAAGGTGACTACAGATGCGACAGGTATTGCAAAAGTAACTCCTGATGGTCATGCAGTTTTTGCCGTAGCAGTAAAGGATAACAATCATGCATATTTAAAACTAGAAGATGGGCATAGTTTGTCTATGAGTAAGTTTGATATTTCTGGAAACCAACTAGAAAGAGGACTAAAAGGATTTACGTATTTAGAACGCGGTGTGCATCGTCCTGGAGATACCATTCACTTAACTTTTGCTCTAGATGATAAAGCAAATCCGCTGCCTAAGGATCATCCAGTAAAACTGGAAGTAACAGATGCTAGAGGCAAATTAATGTACAGAAAAGTGCTCGCTGGAAATACAGATGCACAGTCCTTAAATAATTTTTATCATTTCCCTGTACCTACAACACAAACGGCTCCTACCGGAAATTATAATGCAACCATCTCTGTAGGTGGAGCTACATTTTATAAGTCTCTTAAAGTAGAAACTATAAAGCCTAACCGACTCAAAGTTAACTTAGAGTTTCAGGATGAGATACTTGATGCAAGTGGCAATATAGAAGGTACTGCAACCGTAAAATGGCTTCACGGAGCACCAGCACGCAATCTCAAAATTGTAAGTGACGCTACCATCCGCAGTTCAAATAGTGGTTTCAAGAAGTTCCCTAAATATAATTTTTATGATCCTATCCGTCGTTTTGATGAGGTTGAGATTAATGTGCTAGATGGTACACTGGATAATGAAGGAAGTACTAACATCAATAAGAAACTAGAACTCAGTAAGCGCGCCCCAGGAATGCTTAAAGCTACGTTTGTGACAAAGGCATATGAAGGTGGTGGTGATTTTTCACTAGATGTTATAAGTAAAGATGTGTCGCCTTTTGAGCATTTTGTAGGCTTACGTTCACCAGAAAGTAGAGCCTATGGCAGCTACTATACAGATGAGAATACAACATTTGACCTCGCAACTACAGATGCACAAGGGAATCCAGCGGGCAATCGTAAGCTGGAAGTAAAAGTCTTTAAAATGGAATGGCGCTGGTGGTGGAATCGTAATAATGATAATTACTCAAGCTACGAGACAGGCACTGTGCACACGCCCGTACAGAACTTCACGGTTACTTCTGGAGCAAATGGGAAAACGAGTTTTAATGTAAATATTCCAGAAAAAGAAAGCGGTCGTTATCTCATTAGAATTCTAGACCCAGAGAGTGGTCACGCCACTGGACGCATCGCATATTTCTATAGAAACTGGAGTGGTTTACAAAGTGATCCAGAGAGTGCAAAGATGCTCGTATTCTCTGCAGATAAAGAGAAGTATAATGTGGGAGAAAAAGCCATTATTAAATTCCCGTCATCATCGGCAGGAAGAGCGCTTGTAAGTATTGAAAATGGTACGAGCATACTAGAAACGTACTGGGTAGATGCAGTCAAAGGAGAAACGGAAGTACGTATTCCTGTTACCTCAGAGATGGCGCCTAATGTGTATGTAAATATTGCATTATTGCAACCTCATGAACAGTCGGCAAATGATTTGCCTATCAGGTTATATGGTGTGATTCCGTTGCTTGTGGAGGATATTAATACGGTATTGCAACCACAAATATCCATGCCAGATGTTCTCAAACCAGAAGAGAATTATACGATAAAGGTAAGTGAGAAAAATAGTAAAGCAATGACTTATACCGTTGCTGTGGTAGATGACGGTTTGCTAGATCTTACGAGATTTCAAACACCAGAAATCCACAAGCATTTTTACAGTAGGGAAGCGCTTGGTGTGAAGTCGTTCGATATGTATGATTACGTAATCGGTGCATACTCGGGTAGTGTAGATAATATTTATGCAATAGGTGGAGGTGATGCAGGAAGTGCTGCCAAAAACCGAAAAGCAGAACGTTTTAAACCTGTTGTTACCTTCTTAGGTCCTTTCGCTTTAAGCGAAAATGAAACGAAATCACACACTATAAAAATGTCAAATTATGTAGGCTCTGTACGTGCGATGGTGATTGCTGGAGATGCCACAAAAAGTGCTTACGGTAAATCAGACAAAACGGTGGCTGTGCGTAAACCGCTTATGGTTTTAGGTTCGCTTCCGCGAAAGTTATCTCCGGGAGAACACGTGACCTTACCCGTTACCGTGTTTGCCATGGAAAGTAAAATCAAGCAAGCTAAGATTACGATAAAAACTTCTGAAGCTTTTAAAGCGTCTGACGGAAATGTGAAAACGGTAAATTTCACGCATCCCGATAGCTATCGGGAGAGAGAAAAAATAGTGCCGTTTGAGTTTGATATGCAAGCTGCAACAGGAGTGCAAACCATACAGATTATTGTAGAAGGTCACGGAGAGCGTGCAACATATGAAGTAGAAATAGACGTAGAAAACCCAAACCCTATCACGCAACAAGTAACCGATTACGAACTAGACTCTAGCAGTAACCTTACTATTGATTATGAGACGTATGGTGTGGCAGGGACTAATGAAAGCGCTTTGGAGTTTTCTACATTACCACCTATGGATTTTACAAAGCGTATGCAATATTTGATACGCTATCCACACGGTTGTGTAGAGCAAACTACATCTGGCGTATTTCCGCAATTGTTCTTGAGTGATATTTTTGATCTGACTTATGAGCAAAAAGCCGAGTCACAAGAACATATCAAAAACGGAATTACCCGTTTAGGAAGATTCCAGAATGCAGATGGAGGCCTCGGTTACTGGCAAGGAGAATCTCAAGCAGATGACTGGGGTACAAGTTACGCAGGTCATTTTATGATAGAAGCTCAAAAGAAGGGGTATGCACTACCACTCACCTTTATGAGTAATTGGTTGCGTTTTCAGAAAAAGGCAGCTCGCGAGTGGAGATCAGGGCAATACGCCTATAATGCCACCTTAATACAAGCGTATCGTTTATATACACTTGCTCTAGCTGGACAGCCAGATCTTGCTGCAATGAACCGCTTGCGCGAAAACGGAAACCTATCAAACGAGAGCAAATGGAGACTAGCAGGAGCCTATGCTCTTGTGGGGCAGGAGAAAGTAGCTCGCGAACTAACAGTAACGGCAAATATTGATTTTACGCCCAAAAATTATGACTACCACACCTATGGTTCTGTATATCGTAACAGAGCGATGGCACTAGAAACAATGGTGGTTATGAATGATGCTAAGCAAAAAGAATTGGCGATATCAATTGCCAAAACGCTAGCGTCAGATAGATGGTTGAGTACGCAAGAAACAAGTTATGCGTTACTAGCTATGGCAAAAATGGTGACTAAAAACGGAGGTAAAGCCATGCAGTTGTCTATGATGAAAAATGATAAGGAAGTGGTGATAAACACGCCACAAGCCATAGCGCTCAGAGATCTCAAGACACAAGATGGTAAGAATAGCATCACACTTAAAAATCAGAAAGAAAATACTGTGTTTGTGCGCTTAGTACAGAGTGGAAAATTACCCCTAGGTAAAGAGCTCACAGATAGTAAAAATCTGCGAGTAAACACCACCTTTGTAGATGGATCAGGAAATCCTATTGCGGTTAATAAGCTACGTCAAGGAGAGGAGTTTACTGCAAAAATTACAGTAAGTAATAACAGTCGCGACTATGTAGATAATATCGCACTCACACAAATCTTTCCAAGCGGGTGGGAAATTGTAAATACACGCTTTACAGATGCACAAGGCGGTATAGAAGGTAGCGCACGCTATACAGATATAAGAGATGATAGAGTCAACTTTTATTTTGATATGAGTAAATCCAGCACAAAAACGTTTACAGTGCGTCTCAATGCAAGTTACTTAGGTAGGTATTACTTGCCGGGCACTCAGGTAGAAGCAATGTATGATTCAAAATATTATGCAAGAAACAAAGGTAATTGGGTATCGATTGAGAAATAGTAATGACCAGAACATCCATCATACAGTTTTTAAAATCTCATAAAGTCAAGCTCATTATATTGGCGGGATTTTTTATGTATTGGTTGTTCTCTTTGCCTTCACCATTGTTTGAAGATCCGCACGCGACAGTGGTGGAGAGTGCAGAAGGTGAGTTGCTGGGTGCGCGTATTGCGGGTGATGGGCAGTGGCGTTTTCCTGCGCTAGACAGTGTTCCTGTAAAGTTTGAGAAGTGTATTCTTCTTTTTGAAGATGAGTATTTTTATACGCATCCCGGGTTTAATCCCGTGGCTATGGGGAAGGCTATCTGGGGAAATATCACAACAGATAAGCGTCGTGGTGGCAGTACCATTACACAACAAGTAATTAGACTTTCTAGAAAAGGAACAGAACGTTCTTACATGGAAAAGCTAGTCGAACTTATAAAGGCAACAAGGCTCGAAGCTGGATATGCTAAAGAGGAGATTCTTAATATGTATGCGACCTACGCACCTTTCGGGGGTAATGTGGTAGGATTAGAGACTGCCGCTTGGCGATATTTTGGACTGCCTGCAGGACAGTTAAGTTGGGGGCAGATGGCTGCACTAGCTGTGTTGCCTAACAATCCTAGTATGGTGCGACCGGGTAAAAATGAGGTAACGCTTTCGCGAAAGCGTAATGAGCTCCTTAAAAAACTCTGGAAAACTGGAGAAATAGATAAGACAACCTATGAGTTGTCACTCCTTGAAAAACTCCCAGGAAAACCCTATCCATTACCACAACTAGCACCACATCTGGTAGAGCGAATAAAACAAGAATCTGAAGGAAAGCGCATCCAGACTACTATAAAAGCACCATTGCAACGCTCATTAAATAGACTGGCAAAAGAGCATTATGGACAGTTAAAGCAGAATGAGATTTACAACCTTGCCATGGTTGTAATAGATGTAAACACTAAGGAAGTAGTGGGTTATGTGGGAAACGCACCTACAGATGCTGCGCATCAAAAGGATGTTGATATAGTAACAAAGTCACGAAGCATAGGAAGCACGCTGAAACCTTTTTTATATGCCGGAATGCTAGACGAAGGCATGCTATTGCCTAAAACCCTAGTGGCAGATATTCCCACGAGTATTAATAATTACCAACCACAAAATTTTAATAATGAATACAGTGGCGCAGTAGCTGCAGATGTTGCTTTGGCTCGATCGCTTAATGTTCCTGCTGTGCGTTTGTTACGACAATACGGTCTCGATAAATTCTATGGAAATCTTAAGGAAATGAACCTGGGCGGAATTAATAAACCGGCTTCTCATTATGGACTGGCTATGATACTAGGTGGAGCAGAGAGTAGCCTGTTTGAATTGACAAAAACCTATGCAGGAATGGCAAACACACTGCATACATTTAATAAGTCGAGTAGTGAGTACTCGGCGTCTTCATTTGAGGATTACACGTTGCGCAAGCGTTGTGCTACCTGTGATAAGAACGAGGAGAGTTTACATAGTGAGCCAAGTGTCTTTTCTGCAGGAGCAATATATAATACGTTAGAAACATTGCGTACGGTAAATAGGCCTAATGGTGAGGAGAACTGGCAGTTTTATGAAGATGCGCAGCCCATAGCTTGGAAAACAGGGACAAGTTTTGGCTTTAAAGATGCATGGGCAGTTGGAGTTACACCTCAATATGCAATAGGTGTTTGGGTAGGGAATGCAGATGGAGAAGGCAGGCCAGGTATCACCGGTATTCAAGCAGCCGCGCCTTTATTTTTTGATATACTTCGTAGCTTACCCATGAGTGCTAATTGGTTTGACACGCCTTATGACGCCCTTGACGAAATAAATGTATGCACAAAAAGCGGAATGAAAGCGAGCGTCTATTGCCCGCTTACAGAAAGTATTCTGGCTCCTGTTGCTGGAGAGCATAGTGCTGCCTGTCCATATCATAAACAGGTATATGTAGATCATAGTGAGACCTATCGCGTTAATTCTGATTGTTATGAACTAGATAAAATGAAGTCTAAAAATTACTTTGCGTTACCGGCCTCGTTAGCTTTTTATTATTCAGGAAAGTATCCAGATTACAAAGAGTTACCACCTTACCTCCCCAATTGCGGATTCTCAGGAGAGCAACCCATGGTTTTTATATATCCCAAAAATAATGAAGGCGTTATTTTACCTAAGAATTTTGATTCGGCAATAAATGATGTGGTGCTTAAAGTAGCTCATCGCAATCCAGAGACGAAGCTTTTCTGGTATTTAGATAATAACTTTATAGGCAGTACCGAAGTTTTTCATGAACTAGCCATTGCACCAGAAGTAGGAAATTATACACTCACCGTAGTAGATGCTCAGGGTAATGAAATCAAGAAGCAAATTGAGATTTCTAGAGGGTAATGTTTATCTCAAAGCAAAGCCTTTTCCAGCCCAAAGCGGTTTTATATCTACTACCAGTCGGCCACTTTGTACTGCGGGATCTAAGCGTACTAGACTATCTGCTGTAGCAAGATTTGGGACATTGTAAATTGTAATTCCTTGGGTCACCCCTAAGCTATCTTCTAGAGGTCCAGATATATCCGCATAGCCTAACTCGTACATACGACCTAGATGTGCGCGGTGTCCTTTCTGAATCTTTGTAGCTTCTTCCTCATCCTGTGATCTATTAGGTCCTGTATTGAGAAAAGCTAAAAAGTACTTTTGCATAATTATCGTGTCCTGAATATCATTATCGTAATAATCGAATATCTCAAAACCATTGGCTTTAAGATCTGCAATTTGTTGTGCTTTAGTAGGTGAAGCTGCGACTGTGCTAGTGTTTGTCTCAACCTTAGATTGACAACTTAATAGTAGTACGAGTGCTAAGAAAGTGAATGTAATTTTCATATTACCAATCCTTAAAAGGATTCTTAGATAGCTGCGAGTTATAATACTTGTTATCTCCAGTCACTTCTTGACCTATCCATTCTGGTGTTGTAAAATCTTCTTTTTCAGAGTTAAGTTCGATTTCGGCAACGGTGAGTCCTTCGTTTTCTCCATAAAATTCATCTATTTCCCAGGTGTGATTACCTACGGTATACTCGTAACGTGTTTTATCTATAACTCCGGGAAGACATAGTGATAGAAGCATTTGCGCCTTGTCTACTGCGATTTCTTCTTCTACTTCTACACGCGTAGTACCGCTATCGTTTGATTTTCCTTTAATGGTAAGAAAGCCTTTCTCGCCTTTAATGCGCACTCTTACAGTTCGCTCAGGATCTGTACTTAGATATCCTTGAGTAATGCGAGTTGCCTTTTGAGCAACTTCTTTAAAAGCTGCTGAGGTTACTAGGAATTTTCGTTCTATTTCTAACATAATGTTGCTGTTATATCTAGCCTTTAGTTAACGCGCCACGGCGGGTTTTTGCGATTATCACCAGCGTAGTAAAGAATAATTTGATTCCCATCTGGATCCTTAAGTCTTGCCTCTCGCCACAACCACGACTGGTCTGTGGGCAATAGGTCAAAAGTAACATTCTCCCCTTGTAATCGTGCCACTTCTTGATCTAAACGCTCTGTTTCAAAATATACCGTTACCCCAGCACCTGTAGGTAGCTCATCTACAATATGTATAGAAAATGTAGCATCTCCTTCGGGGCATTCAAAACGTGCATAATGTGGCAAGGCTTTTACAATAAGGCGCATTCCCAGTTGCTCATAAAAAGCAATGGAAGTTACAAGATCTAGTGACGGTACGGTGATTTGGTTGAGGTTCATAGCGTTTATTTTTGCCAAGGAGTTACGGTGGTAGGTGTATCCTTTTGGTAAAGCACCACATTATTCCCATCGGGATCTCGTAGTGTTAAGTCCTTGCCACCCCAGTCTCTGTATATGGTGGGGATGAGTACGCTTTCGCGAAAGCGTAATTCAAACCTCTCAATACTGTCTGTTTCAAAGTAAACGGTTACGGGTTGTACTGGAAGCTTGGGATTAAAATAAGCTGTAAAAATGACTTCGTGTTCCTTGTTTTCAAAATGTGCGTGATGCTGAGGCTCGTGTTCAATAAGTTCCATACCAATGCCTGTATAAAACGCAATTGCAGCTTCAAGGTCTCGAGACGGAATTGTGATATGATTAAACTCTATAGGCACTGCTTAGTTCTTTAATCTCAATATTTGTGATGTTTGTGTGGGTTACTGTTTGTTTTGCAAGTTGTGCCATTGCTCTAGCAATATCTTTTGCTTGTGTAGACTTCCACTTTTTGAGAGGTCCTACCATAAAGAAGTCCATAACGGCCATCATCATTTTGAGCGCTTTCTCGCCTTTTCGGGCGTCATCTGGGCGGCCGTTTATAAAAGCAGGTTTAAGAATGTAGGTGTTCTCAATTCCTACCTTACTCAAGTCGCGCTCCATTTCACCTTTTGTGCGCACATAGAAAAACGGACTCTTAGCGGAAGTTCCCGCCGAAGAAATAACCATATAACTTGCTATCCCATTTTGTTTTGCTAGCTCGGCAGTGTGAATAGGAATGCCGTAGTCTATAGCGCGATACTTATCTCTATCTGGCGTTTGAGCTTTTGTGGTGCCTATGCAACAATAAACGACATCGCCTGTAAATTGCTTCTTGAAGGTATTTGTATCTAGCAAGTCACAGATAATCTCTTCTACCTTTTCGTGTGTAAAAGGGGTAGGCCGCCTTGTAAAGATTTTTACATTAGAAAATGCTGGGTCTTTTATGAGTAACTCTGTTAAAAGTTCGCCAGTAAGACCTGTGGCGCCGAGTATGATTGCTGTTTTAGACATACTCAAAGTTACGATTTATAGTACAAAACCTTCTGAGTACTTTGTAACTTGCATACAATGTCTGAGCTGCCTATAAAAAAGATAATTCACGTAGATATGGATGCATTTTATGCATCTGTAGAGCAGCTGGATAACCCGGATTTACGAGGTAAAGCTATTGCTGTAGGTGGCGGTGGAGAGCGTGGCGTGGTGAGTGCAGCGAGTTATGAGGCTCGTAAGTATGGCGTGCGGTCTGCTATGGCGGGTGCGCTTGCGCGAAAACTGTGTCCCGAGCTCATCTTTGTGAAGACCAATTTTGACAGGTACAAAGAAATTTCGGCACAGATACGAGAGGTTTTTTATGAGTTTACTGATCTTGTAGAGCCACTATCTCTTGATGAAGCCTACCTAGATGTTACCGAAAATAAAATAGGAATGCCTAGCGCAACTGTTATTGCCTCGTGGATACGACAACGCATTAAAGAAAAAACAGGACTAGATGCGAGTGCTGGAATAAGCATCAATAAGTTTATTGCCAAGGTTGCCAGCGATATTAATAAGCCTAACGGCCAAAAGACAATCCCGCCAGAGGAAGTTATTGAGTTTCTTGAGAAATTAGATATTAGAAAATTTTACGGTATAGGTAAGAAGACTGCCGAGAAGATGTACTTACATGGCATCTTTACAGGCATGGATATGAAGATGAAATCTAAGGAATATCTCTCTGAAAACTTCGGGAAGAGTGGTGCTTATTATTACGATATCGTGCGTGGAATCCAGTATAGTGAGGTGAGACCTAACCGTATTAGAAAGTCACTAGCCGCCGAGCGTACCTTTTCTGAAAACATCACTTCGGAGATTTTTATGCTCGAAAAATTAGATCTTATTGCAGAAGAGGTAGAGAAGCGTCTCGCTAAAAGTCAAGTCGCAGGGAAGACTATTACCCTAAAAATAAAGTACTCAGACTTTACATTACAAACTCGGTCTAAAACACTAGAGCTCTATGTGCGGTCAAAGGAAATTATTTTAGAAACTGCAAAGGATTTGCTTTATCAAGAGAAAATGAAAAATAGCGTGCGCCTTTTAGGAATCTCACTGTCTAATCTCAATACCGAAGACCGTAAAAAGAAGGATGCAGAAAAGGCTGTAAAAGAAGAAGAGATCGATGTACAGATGCGCTTTACCTTTTAGCCACTCACATTTCTAAAGATTCTACCTAAAATTCATCTTAGGAAGAAGAATCAAATTTATTATCCCAAAATTTTAGTTTGCCGCCTGTAAAAGGCATCCTGCTGGCGTTTCATAATTTCTTTAGCCATTTTTTTCTTGTAGTTGTATAGCTCTTCATCTTGAGCGATGTCTGTATACACGCGATCATTTACAATGTGATCTGTCTCTGTAAGTATCTTACGTTGTAAGGCTTTTTGTGCGCTCCATTCTTTTATGGTAAGCTCGTGGTCTGCAAGCTTTATATCATACTCACCCATAGGCGAGATGAGCTTAGAAAATATGGGAGCTGTCTCTATCGCAAGAAAGAGTAAGAAAATAAATAGCGAGGGTAACCACGGTAATTCTTTCATCGCGTCTATGCGGGCCATTAGTCCGTCAAAGTTATTAATGATAGGTTGACTAGTGCTTACAGCAGTGTTGAACTCATCGCGCAGTTGTATTTTTTGCACTTCGGCTTGAGCTATTTTTTCTGCATTAGTGGTTTTAAGAAGAGCGAGCTCCGCAAGCGCAGCGTCGTGTTTATCACGTTTTTCTTGATATACGGGTCCTTTGCCTAGAAGTTCTGTCCCAGCAGTGCCTTCTGCCTCGTCTATGTAGATTTCATATAGGTTATTTACTTCTGTCTCTTTGGTAGCGATTTCTTGTTTTGCGGCAGCTATTTGGTCATCCAGTTTATTGATTTCTGGGGTGTACTGCGCGAGTATCTCTCCTTGATTTTGAACGGTAAACTCATTTTTTTGACTGAGCATCACGCGGTCTATTTCTTTTTCAAAGATTTTAAGTTCCAGTGGTTTTGAGATTACTACAGCGATAATGACCGCAAGAATAAGTCTAGGTATTGACATCCCAAATTCTTTCCACCACTGGTCGCGTTTCTTAAGTGTGGAGACAATAAACCGATCAAGATTAAAAATAACTAGTCCCCACAATAAGCCAAAAAGTATGGCTCTATACACATTATCAAAAACGGTAAAAAGCGCATAGGTTGCTGCGATGGTTGCAAGTACTGCTGTAAAAAATACAGTAGCACCTATACCTGCATATTTATTTTTTTCTCCACGAGAGCAGGTATCTAGCACGTCACGATCTGCTCCAGAGCAGAGGATAAAGAAAGATTGAATCATAGTACGGTTCGTTTATTTAGTAGTCGCTGGGTGATTGAGGTCCAGCAAGATGATTGATGATGTGTGTGGTGTATAGAACGATGCTTTGGCAACTTTTCGTATGTGTTAATTTTTAGGGTAGCGCACGCGGTTGCCAGTCTCTATGATATAGAGACTGTATAAATTGTAAAATGTTGCAGTTTAATTCTTTTACGCTTTCGCGAAAGCGTACCTACTCAAAATCTGAAGAGTCAATAAATTTTGGAGAATTGTCACCACTTGGGTATTCAAATAATTCCAAATCAAAGTAAGATACGGCAGCTAGGAAATGATCAAAGAGATCTGCCATGATGTACTCATAATTTTCCCACTTTTTATCTTTGCTAAAACAGTACACCTCAAGAGGAACACCCTGAGCGGTAGGTGCAAGTTGGCGACACATAAGAAGCATCTCCTTGTTAATAGCGCTGTGATTTTGGATATAAGTTTCCATGTACTTACGGAAGAGCCCTATATTAGTAAGGTTTACACCGTTTATTTGTAAAGAGCGATCAATATCATCATCTGCATTGAGTCTGTCTAGTTTGCCTTGCATATTAATCAAGTAACTAGATACGAGGCCAATCTTTTTGAGTCTCTCTATATCATCGTTAGATAAAAATTTGATACTATCCTGTTTGATTAATAACGACCTTTTGATACGACGTCCAGGGCTATCTGTCATCCCTCTCCAGTTCTTAAAAGAATCTGAAATCAGAGAGTAGGTAGGAATTGTAGTAATGGTCATGTCAAAGTTTTGCACTTTTACAGTAGAAAGATTGATTTCAATCACATCACCATCTGCGCCAAATTTTTCAAAAGTAATCCAGTCACCTATGCGCACCATATCATTAATGGCAACCTGAATACTAGCTACAAAACCAAGAATGGTATCCTTAAAAATAAGGAGAATAATAGCAGATGCCGCTCCAAAAGTTCCTAAGGCAGCACCTATAGAAACATCTGTAAGTAAACTTATGGCATAGAAAATCATAAGAATCCATGCGATAATCATGAAGACTTGAATGTAACTATCTATAGGCTTATCCCTAAGACCGGGAACGGTTTTAAAATAATCTCGTAAAGTATGCAGAAACGCACGTATAATACGCAAGGCAAGTATAATACCTACGAGGGTAAGTAGTATAGAAAATAAACGTTGGATCTCTGGAAAGTCGCCTAAAACGATAGGCATAAAGCCTAACATGAGATAGAGCGGTAAAATATGAGCTAACCTGCGAGGAACTCTATTTTCAATAAGAAGATCATCAAAATTAGTTTTTGACCCTTTTGAAAAGCGGTAAGCGATGGTCCTCAATACCTTGCGAAAAAGCCTGTCAACCAATAAAACTAAAATAACAAGGAGAACACCTAAAACGAGAGCATTCAGATATTTAGCAACATCATCAGATATTCCCCAGACTACGAAGTAGTCGTAAAAAAAACAGCTTAATTCCTTTTTATAATCCATTGCCGCAAAGCTACATATATCTATATGAATGGCTTTGCTATTGGCTTTGTTTTAAGAAATAAGCTGTGTGAAGTATAGCTTGTAATTATTCTTTGATTTTCACAAATTTGAAAGACGGTTTCTTCTTTTCGGAACCTCTTGATATAAGTACTGATTTATAACTAGCATCTAATTGGTTGAATTCATCTTCAGATAGTAGTTTATCATTCAAGTAATAATTTGCATTACTAGTAAAAAAATCTTTGATTATAATCATTTTGTTATGAAGTGATGATGTCTGAGTAGAAGTGTTTTTTTCTTTTATCTTTTGTAATGCTTGCTCTTTAGTAATTTCTTTCCCTTTAAACTCAAAAGTACCGCCATTTAGGGCGTGCTCTTCGATGTTTTTTGATAAAGAACCATTTTCATCATAACTTGCATTCACTTCGAAATGGTTGCTTTTTTGAGTTGAAATAGCGTCTTGTTCTCCAACTACTTTAGTTTTAATGTGACTAGTTCGTTGCATTACGCGTGTTGATTTGTTTGGTTTGCTGTAACTAGTACTAATATGAGTAACATCCTTATTGTCAATATTATTTTCTTCTAAAAATGAAGCGAGTTCTTTATCTGCTGTCTCGGTAAATTGTATTTTTTCTGATACCTCGTCTATTGTACTTACTGTAAAACCAACACTCTTAGGGTACGACTCTTGCGATACACTGCTAGCTGGATCTATGACTTCTTGATAAATAGTCTGGTACGTATTAGGATCTTTAAAAACGTATTCCCGCCCTTTTTGGCTTGAGTGGGTGGCACCTACTTTTTTACCTACTTTAGGTTTAATTGGCTCTGTACTTCCTATAAAAGTTTTGGGTGGATTGCTGTATGGATACGGTGTTTTAATTTCTGTTACACCACTTTTTGCAAGGCGTATAGCTTCTTCATAAGTCACTTCCTTGCCGTCATAGATAAAAAGGCTGCCCAGTTTGTTCATTTTAAGTAAATGTTCTTCTGGAGATGGCGGTGGTGGTGGCGGAGGAAGCTCTCCTCTAGGTGCTGGTGGCGGTGGTGGGATAAGTTGTAAGTTGTTATTTGCTTTATACAGTTGTGTTTGTCTAAAAACAGCTTCTGCTTTATTGATGAAAGCTTCTGTATTGCCCTCGAAAATCATAGATCTCACAGGCGCTGCGAATTCTTCTTTTGTCCACTGTGCGGTGATGTTATTTATGCTTTCGCGAAAAGTATCAAGCGGACTATATTGTCCATTTACATAAATACTGTCATTTTTCACTTCAATAACGAGTGCATTTCTTCCATTGCGTTCTGCTCCATCTATGAATTGTGAGGTGTAGGTTGAAGTTTGAGGTGTTTTTTGATTTTTAGGTGCTTCTTGAGCAATGATTCCTTGATTAAAGAATAGTAGGCAAATTGCAACTACAGGAATGAGTAGCAATGCGCGCAGCACTACCTTTTTGCGACTAAATGATTGTGATAACATAATGATTCGTTTTTTTGTTAATGAATAATTAAAAGGACTCTCGAGCGCAGTGTGATGAGCACTGCTTGCATAACTTAAGAGTATATTTTGATATATAGCAATATTACTATCAGTAGCTATGGCACCTTGATCTGCTAGAAATTCGTGATTTAATTTTATAGAACTTTTATAAAGCCACACCAGCGGATTAAACCAGAAAATAACCTGTATAAATTCTATGGCAATAATATCTAAGGAGTGCTTTTGGCGCACGTGAGTTGCCTCGTGAGCAAGTACTTCTGGAGCTATTTCCTTATGTATGTATGATTGTCTGTTTACAAAAACCCACTTAAGAAAAGAGTGTGGTGCCATCACTTGCTCGAGTAAAGCAAGCGTAAAGTGTGATGATGGGTGAAGCTCTGCCTGATGTATCTTTCTCTTTAAGCGCACAAGATTTACAATAAAACGAGTTCCAAAAATGAATACCCCTAGAAGGTATATTCCCCAGATAACAGTGCTTGTGTAATCTACACCAGTAACTTGAGGAGCCTGAACGGGAGCAGAAACTGTCTCAACATATTCTTGAAATATTGGAGTAATCTGTGATGCTTTTGCTGCTTGGTATGTAAAGGTGATAAGCGGTATGGTAAATGAAAATACAAGACTTGATAGGAGGAAAAACCTTTTAAAGTGGTGCATCGCTTTTCCTTCTAGCGCTAGCTTATAAAACCCAAACAAGATGCCCAAGCATAAAGCGCTTTTTAAGAGATAGATGAGTATCATTTCTTTTTGGCTTTAAGTTGGTTATCTATGATTTGTTTTAACTCCTCTAGTTCTTGCTGTGAGAGATCTGTCTCACGGGTAAAGAATGAAGCAAACTGCCCAGCGCTATCATTAAAGAAA
The DNA here is from genome assembly GCF_003095655.1 of Dokdonia sp. Dokd-P16. NCBI lineage: Bacteria > Pseudomonadati > Bacteroidota > Flavobacteriia > Flavobacteriales > Flavobacteriaceae > Dokdonia > Dokdonia sp. Dokd-P16. The sequence goes on along the minus strand of NZ_CP029151.1, from coordinate 1,061,589 downwards.
TTTTTAATCAGCCCATTTACGTGTTTTGAGAAGTAATCTGTCTTCTTTACAAGAGGAAAGTATTCCCTAGAACGGCCGTACTGTTTATAATCTACAAACTTCTTGTCTTGCATACGCTTAAGTAGCGTTGCGATTGTTGTGGTCGCTGGCTTTGGGTCTGGATATGCCTCTATGAGATCTTTCATAAAAGCCTTTTCCTGGTTCCAGAGCATTTGCATAAGCTGTTCTTCAGAAGTGGATAGTGCCATAATGTTCTACAGTGTTAGAATGTACTCTACAAATGTAGAATAATATTTTAATTCTACAAGTGTAGAGTTAAGATGTTTTAAGATAACTGTTTGTAAGTGTGCTTTTTTATGCTTTCGCGAAAGCGTAATTACCCTACTTCATATCAATAGGAGATAGGCTTCTGTCTATTGTCTGGCTTCGTTTTTTGAAAAATAGTGGAATAAAAAAGCGCCTTAGTAATTACTAGATTACCAAAACGCTTTTTTAAAATAAGAAATGTGATTACTTACTCATCTCTGTAAAATACTGATAGAAATAAGGAATGGTTTCTATTCCTTTTAAATAATTCCATACGCCAAAATGCTCATTAGGTGAGTGTATGGCATCACTATCTAATCCAAAGCCCATAAGGATAGTTTTACTTTTAAGTTCTTTTTCAAATAAAGCTACAATCGGAATACTACCTCCACTGCGTTGCGGTATAGGTGTTTTTCCAAAAGTTTGCTCATAAGCCTTCTCGGCAGCTTGATATGCCATATTATCTATAGGAGTTACATAGCCTTGACCTCCGTGATGCGGTGTTACTTTTACAGTCACTCCGGCAGGTGCAATACCTTCAAAATGTGTTTTAAAGAGTTCTGTAATTTCTTCCCACTCTTGGTGTGGGACTAGTCGCATTGATATTTTTGCATACGCCTTGCTGGCAATCACTGTTTTGGCTCCTTCTCCAGTATATCCTCCCCAGATACCGTTTACGTCTAGGGTAGGGCGTATAGAGTTACGTTCATTTGTAGTGTACCCCTTTTCTCCATAAACAGCATCTATGTCTAGGGCTTCTTTATACTCATCAAGTGAGAATGGTGCTTCACCCATTTTATCGCGCTCTGCCTGTGTGAGTTCCTCTACCTTGTCATAAAAGCCCTTAACCGTGATGTGATTATTCTCATCGTGTAGTGAGGCAATCATTTTTGATAAGACATTAATGGGGTTTGCTACGGCACCACCATAAAGACCAGAGTGAAGGTCGCGGTTAGGTCCAGTAACTTCTACCTCCACATAACTTAAACCGCGTAGACCGGTTGTGATAGATGGAATATCATTTGCAATCATTCCAGTATCTGAGATAAGGATGACATCATTTGCAAGTTTTTCTTGATTACGTTCCAGATACCAAGCAAGGTTTGCGCTTCCTACTTCTTCTTCACCTTCTATCATAAACTTCACATTACAAGGAAGTCTATCATTTGCAACCATATACTCAAGCGCTTTTACGTGCATATACATTTGCCCCTTGTCATCACAAGCGCCACGTGCAAAGATGGCACCGTCTGGATGTTTATCTGTTTTTTTAATTACAGGTTCAAATGGTGGAGAATCCCATAGTTCTATAGGATCTGCTGGTTGTACATCATAGTGACCATACACGAGAACTGTAGGTAAGTTTTTATCTATAATCTTATCTGCATACACAATTGGGTATCCAGGGGTCTCACAAATTTCTACTGTATCGCAGCCAGCATCACGTAAACTCTGCGCTACAGTTTCTGCTGTTTCTTTAGTAGATGACGCAAATGCTGGATCTGCGCTCACACTTGGTAATTTTAATAACTCAATAAGTTCGTTTAAGAATCGATCTTTATGTTCAGCTATATATTCTTTAGAATTTTTCATCAAATAGTAATTTTTTCAAAAGTACAAATAAGAGAAATTCTTTAGGAGCCTGTAACTTTTTAGATAATATATTTTTACTTTATAACTTTCATTTTGTGTGAAATATTACAAGTAACAAATCATTAAAAAAATGCATTTATAATTAAAATAATAAAATATTGTGTATTTCATCGATTAAAATGTTAATTACAACGTGATTATTAGTGTTAAAATTTACTTTTACCTAAAAACATCATGAGGTATACAATTACATTTTTATCTTTTCTGGGCTGTTTTTTGACTTTAAATATGACAGCACAGGTTGGAATCAACACAACTAGTCCTGACCCATCAGCGGTTCTTGATATACAATCTGAAGTAGGGGGGCTTTTGACACCTAGAATGACGTCTACACAGAGATTAGCCATATCAACTCCAGCACAAGGATTGTTAGTTTACGATATTACTTTGGAATCTTTTTATTATTATGAAGGCGGATGGCAGAGAATAAGTATTAATAATTCTAGAGTAAATTATAAATTAGTTAAGGATGCATCAGATCTGGCAGAAGAGCTTGCTGCTGGTGGTGGTTCTACTTATTTATTAAATTCAAATTTTCTATACGAAATTAATGGAACAATTGTTTTGGGTGCTCCTATAAATATGAATGGTGCTTACATTGAAGGAGTAGATTCTTCTCAAGATATACTGGCTAATACTTCTGGAGTAGCACTTTTTCAAGGATCGCCGGGTAGAATAAGAAATATCACCATATCAGGAGGAAACGCTCCTATTTTTGATATTACTGGGACGGGGTCAGACTTATTGGTAGTTAATAATACTGTGTTCACTGGGGCTAGCACTATGGGGACATTACATTCTCTAGGAACGGCTTTTTTTAGTATTGCTCAATACGTAAATAACAATGATGGTTTTGATCTATCTGATATTGGTTCTTTGCTTATGAGTAATGTTTTTTGGACGACTTCAAATACGGGAACATTTGCGACTGTTTCAGGAACCTTTAATAATTTTCAAATGTCAAGTGGTAGGATAGAAGCAGACGCAGGTGAAGTAGGAATAGATGTAAGTGCAAATCCTACTATTGTTAATGAGGCTAGTTTAAATGGACTAAGCTTTGTAGGCGCTGGGACATTAGTGTCTGGATATACTACTGGAAGTTATACGGATTTTAGTTTTACTACAGACTGGAATGTTAACTGCTCAGGTATTCCTACAGAGACTGATGATCAATCTACTGCCAATTTTTACAGTACTGCGGCAATAACTACTGGCTTTTCTCAAAGCATAACTAGTAGTACAGCGGTTCCAATAGTAGGTAATGGAGCTTTTGATAATACAGAGTTATTTCGTTTTCAATCAAATGCGGCAAATAATAGATTGATATATGAAGGTAAGAAAATTAGAAATTTTCAAGTTAGTGCATCATTATCCGTTCGCGTCTCAGGCGCTGCAGGTAACTTTTATAGTTTTATAATCGCAAAAAATGGAGCTGTAGTAGATGATTCTGATGCATTGGTGCTTATTGAAAATGATACACAAATACAATCTGTGTCTATAAATACGGTTGTCACTATGGAGAGTGGAGATTTTATAGAAATATACGCGCAACGATTAACCGGAAGTGGTACAGATACGCTTATTGTATTTTCAGAAAATTTAACAATTCGATAAGGATTATTTTAAAGCGATTCACAGGCTTCATAATCAATAAACTAGCATGAGTAACTGTTGATTTATTTGGAGGATGCGAGAATAAAATGTATTTTTTTTCAATTATTTATTTTGAGATTGAAAAAAAGTATTATATTTGCACCCCGTTACGAAGTTATTACGTGACGATGTATTGAAATGCGGGCGTGGTGGAATTGGTAGACACGCCAGACTTAGGATCTGGTGCCTCACGGTGTGGAAGTTCGAGTCTTCTCGCCCGTACAAAAACCTCTCAAGAAATTGGGAGGTTTTCTTTTGCAATAAACTTTCAGAACACAAAACAACAAAGCCGACCTTTGAAAAGTCGGCTTTGTTGTTTTGTATACTTACGAAATATATTGAATTCAAATTTTCGCGAAAGCGTGATTACTAAATATCATCAAGTAGATCATTTACTTCATCATTATGCACCGTTGGATTTGCACCAGGTTTACCAGCTACTAAGCTGCCCATAGCACAAGCTACCTCAAGTGCATCATCTGCCGTTTCTCCAGATAATAAACCAAAGACTAAGGTTGCTAGAAAACTATCTCCAGCACCTACGGTGTCTGCCACTTTAGTTTTAAAACCTACTTGAGTGTGGATGCCACCTTTATGTAATAACATCGCTCCCTCTGCACCTAGTGTAACGCAAACGGTAGGAGTCTCTGTCATCGCACTAAGCATTTTAAGCTCATCCTCCAGCGTCTCGGCCTCTATACCCATTGCTAGCACAACAAGCTCTAGCTCTTCATCGTTGAGCTTTATCATATCTGCCGCTTCCATGAGCCCTACTACGACCTCAAGATCGTAATGTGGAGCACGAAGATTTAAGTCAAAAACCGTAAACTTAGATCGTTCTATAAGTACTTCTATTGCTTCAAGATTTACAGGAGGTGTAATTTCTTCTTCTGCGTCAAGTAGCAGAGTGTCAAGATTTACGCTTTCGCGAAAAACGAGACTCCCTATAATCAAGGCGTCTGCATTTGTAACTGCTGCTACATTATCTTCTGTCCATGCAATGTTATCCCAAGCAGCATTGTCTCCTATTTCGTAAGAAGCAACACCTTTCTTATCAAGATTAACGGTTACTTGACCCGTAGGCTTATCATTGCGTTGAATATATTTGGTTTTTAACCCAAGCTCTTTAATTTCGGCAAGTGCTTCTTTGCCTAAAGCATCATTACCTAGGGTGGAAATCATAGCTACATCTACTCCAAAAGAGTGTAAGCGCAACGCCACATTGAGTGGAGCGCCACCTAGATGTTTTTTATCTGGAAATACATCCCAAAGGATTTCGCCATAACAGGCAACTTTAAGTGGATTATTTGGCATGGTCTACAAGGTCTTTTTCTAGTTCTTCAAGGGTGCGTCCTTTGGTTTCTGGCATATATGTAATTGCCCATATCAATTGGAGTACCATCATCCCTGCAAAGAAATAATAAATATTCCAAAGATGGTCCCTCATGATCCCTTCTTTATCATCTATAAAAAATGGTGTCACGAGTGTGATGATAGCTGCAAATACCCAGTGGGTACTAGTTCCCCATGATTGACCATAAGCTCGCACGCGGTTGGGATATATTTCTGAGAGAAATACCCATATTACAGCTCCCTGACCTATAGCGTGTGATGCAACAAATGTGCAGATAAATATAAGTAACAATGTAGCGCTTAGCTCCATCTGGAAACATATACCTACCATAATTAGACTTATAATGTAGCCTATGGAGCCTATGATAATGAGTTGCCTTCTACCTAGTTTATCAAGTAAACGTATTCCTATAAAAGTAAATATGAGATTTACAATCCCTATAGAGATGGAATTAAAAAGTGACTCGGTTCCCCCTAAACCTGCTTGTTCTAAGATTTGAGGCGCGTAGTATAGCACAAAGTTGATTCCAGATAACTGATTAAAAAATGCAATGAGAAATCCTAGCCATAGTACTTTTGAATATTTCTTTTGGAAAAGATTTTCTGAGGTTTTAGTTTGCTGTAAATCTAGTTTTATTTCTTCTAGTCTAGACTGTGCAGCCCCAGCTCCTTCATATATTTTTTGTAAAACAAGCATTGCGCCTGCATCATCTTTTTTCTGTAGTACGAGCCACCTCGGGCTGTTAGGCACTTTCATTACCATAAGAGTGTATATAAGTGCAGGTATAGCTTCTACACCTAGCATCCATCGCCAGTCGTTTGTGCCGTCTACGCCTTTGAGTAACCAGTTTGATACAAAGGCAATGAGAATACCAAATACTAGCCAAAATTGATATAACCCACCTAGTTTGCCACGATTAGACTCTGAGCTTATCTCTGTGATATAAATAGGTGCAGCTACAGACGATACTCCTACACCTATGCCTCCTATAAATCGAAAGGCAGAAAAGGTATACGGATCTTGAGTAAGTGCGCATCCTAGGGCAGAGGCAAAAAATAAAATGCCTATCCAGAATAATGTCTTCTTTCTTCCCAGCATTTTTGTAGGAAGGCCACCTAACAATGATCCTATCACGGTTCCCCATAAAGCCATACTCATAATGAAAGTGCCATGCATAAATGGAGATAGGTTCCATAGTTCTTTAATAGGTGAGTTTGCCCCACTTATTACTACCGTGTCAAACCCAAATAAAAATCCGGCTAAGGCTACGGTGATACTCCATTTTGTAATTTCTTTCATATGCTTTTTTTTATGGTTGTGAGAGGTGATGTTCTAGTACACTACTTCCAGATTCGTTTTATTTTACTCACTTTTAAATTTGCGATTGTAGCATCCTCACTTGTAAATGTGAGTGCAGTAAATGGCGTGGTAGGAAAAATTTGATCTGTAAACACAGTACTTCCACCATCTATAAATATTTCTATAGAGGAAGCATCCATAAAAATGGAAATTGATACGTCCATATTATCATCTAAAATTGCTGGTGCGATATGAGTTTTTTCGGCAAATGTAGTGGAGAAATCTGTTAGTCCAGATGAGGTGCGGTCTAGCCAAAATTGACCTTCAGCGTTATACCCAAATTTGAGAGAATCGTTATTTGCATTAGAAAATGTCAATGTAAATGTGTCTAATTCTCCAGGAATTATAAAATCTAATCGTTGTTCATTATAATTATCACTGGAAAGTGACATGCCATCATTCATTGTTTCATGTGTCACTTTATCATAATTGTAATTTTCAATCGATGGTACAGGATAATTTTTTAAATAATATCCATTTTCTTCGTTTTTATGAAGCGTTAGCTTTCGTGAAAGCGTCATTGCACTGCGCCATACTTCTGTAGGTGTATCTCTAGCATAGTTCCAGTTACTCATCCATCCTATAAATGTTCGGTCATTATCTGCTAGGCCGTTATATGTGACGCCAGCATAATTATCTGTCCCATAATCTAGCCATTTTGTTTCTGTTTGATTTGGGGTAAATGTAGTTCCATCAAAATCACCAATGAAGTATTGCGTCCCAGAACCTCCATTAGGTGCTCCTGGGTTTATACTGATTAGTAATGCCCATTTTGTCTCATCACTTCCTGCAATCTGTAATGGAAATAAATCGGGACATTCCCAAACTCCACCATGTGCCCCTATATTTTTTCCAAACTCACTCATAAGAGTCCAGTATTTGAGATTTGGGCTACTATAAAATTTGGCGTGATCGCCAGCGACAAGTGTCATCACCCATTGCTCAGTATTTTCATCCCAGAATACTTTAGGATCTCTAAAGTCTTTGATGTTTCCGTCATTACTTATAACAGGGTTGCCACTGTATTTTTTCCAAGTTTCACCTTCATCTAGACTATAAGCTATACCCTGAGTTTGAAAATCTTTGCGTCCTGCTTTTTCACCTTCCATAAGGTGATAGGTGAAAATAGCAACCATAGGAGGATTGTCTTTTGTCCCTAAGCCAGAGGTGTTATGTATATCCATCACAGCGCTACCAGAAAAGATAAGACCTAGCTCATCAGGATATAAGGCAATGGGTTTGTGCTCCCAAGAGATAAGGTCTTTTGAGGTGGCGTGACCCCAGTGCATAGGTCCCCAGACAATGTCTTCTGGGTAATGCTGATAAAATAAGTGATAAGTGCCGTTGTGGTATATGAGGCCGTTAGGGTCATTCATCCACATTGTGGGAGGAGTGAAGTGGTATTGAGGGCGATAATTTTCGCGAAAGCGGTCTTCTACCACTGCCACTTCATTTACAGGAGTTGTTTTTTCTTTACAACCTATAAGAGTAAAAAGTGCAAGAATGATAAGAAGCTGCTTCATGTTTTGACTAGTTTTTAGACATAAATTGAACAAGTAGATTAATTTAAAATGATCTAAATGCTATTTAAAACATCCTAAAATAGAGCAAAAATTCACATTTTGATAATAAATATAATAACTTATTAAGAATACATCGTTTTCGTACCCAAAAGGATTTGTTTAAATTGTACTATAGCTTTTAGTAAGCCTATTTTTACGATACCATTATGAAAAGAAAACTCACCTTAAAATTAATTGCCAAAGAACTTGATGTTTCTATCTCTACTGTCTCAAAAGCACTGCGTGATAGTGCAGAAATAAGTGAAGACACACGCCAGAAGATTAAAGCCTTTGCAAAGCTGTATAATTATAAGCCTAATAATATCGCGTTAAGTCTTAAAAACAGGAAGACACGCACTATCGGGATTATTATACCGCAAATAGTGCATCACTTTTTTACCACTGTAATACGTGGAGTTGAGCAAATGGCGAGAGAGCACAATTACAATGTGATTATCACCCTTTCTAATAATGATTTTGATAAAGAGGTCCTTAATATGGAGCTACTCGCAAATGGTAGTACAGATGGATTTATCCTTTCTTTATCAAAAGAAACAATGCAAAAGGACGACTTTAGACACCTAACAGAGGCTATTGATCAAGGAATGCCTGTTGTAATGTTTGATCGTGTAGTAGATGAGATACCTTGTGACAAAGTACTTATAGATGACCGCGAGGGAGCAAAGCTAGGCGTAAACCACTTGATAAAAACAGGCTGTAAAAAAATAGCTATCATCACTACAGATGACTATATAACGATAGGTAAATTAAGAACAAAGGGTTACATAGAAGCATTAGAATCTGCAGGTATAAAAATAGATCCAGATCTTATTTTAAAACTAGATGCTATAGATGAGCTCAATGATAAGGCAAAAGCACGTATCAAACATTTCTTAAAAGGGAAGGACATAGATGGTGTATTTACGATAAATGAAATTTTTGCTGTGACCGCTGCCAAATATATTATGGAGGCAGACAAAAGCATACCTGAAGATGTGAGTATCGTGAGCTTCTCAGATGGTGAGTTGTCACAGCACTTTGTACCTAGCCTCACTACAGTAAGCCAGCACGGAGAACAAATGGGACGCAAGGCAGCAGAGCTTCTTATCAATAAATTAGAACGTCCAGAAGAGGAAATAGAGGAATACACAACGGCTTATATAGAAACGAGTCTTGTAGAACGAGAGAGTACGAAGCGAATTAAATAATAACGCTTTCGCGAAAAATTAAAATCACAAAAGCGATTGGTTTATCCATAAACCAATAGGCATGAAAATAACTTGACATTGAAAAAAAAAGCATTCTTATTTGACCTAGATGGCGTAATAGTAGATACAGCAAAATTTCATTACTTGGCATGGCGCAATCTCGCTAAGGAAATGAACTTTGATTTTACAGAAGAACAGAACGAACTTTTTAAAGGAGTAAGCCGTGTGCGATCGCTTGAAATCTTACTTGATCTAGCATCCTACGAAGCTACGCAAGAACAAAAAGAACACTGGCTTATACAGAAGAATGAAGAATACCTCAAATATATAGAGGGAATGGATGATAGTGAGATTCTTCCAGATGTAGTACGTGTATTAAACTTTTTACACGAAAAGAATCAAGGTGTCGCTCTTGGCAGTGCTAGTAAAAACGCTAGGCCTATCTTAACAAAACTTAATCTCATACAGAAATTTGAGGCTATTGTAGATGGTAATGATGTAACGGCTGCAAAGCCAGATCCAGAAGTATTTTTAAAAGGAGGAGAGGCTTTAAAAATAGAACGTACAGATTGTATTGTTTTTGAAGATTCTATTGCGGGAGTACAGGCGGCAAATGCTGCTGGAATGGTAAGTATAGGTATAGGAGAAAAAGATGTATTACATGAAGCAGATTATGTATTTACAGACTTTACAGAAATGAGTGACGCATTTTTATCCTCACTTATTGAAGCATAAGGTACTAGAAAAATAACAATTTATTTAATAAACGTTCTGTCGCACTAATTTGTAGGGTTAGGACTATTGTTTAAAATTTTATTGAGAGTATGCATATAGATTATATCACACCAAATAGTTGGTCCATTATAGAAGAGGGATGGAACCCAGATAACATAAAATCTTCAGAGAGTTTAATGGCACTGGGAAATGGAGCCATGGGGCAACGCGCAAATTTTGAAGAAGATTATAGCGGAGCAACTTTTCAAGGAAGCTATATAGGAGGTGTTTATTATCCAGATAAAACTCGTGTAGGCTGGTGGAAAAATGGATATCCAGAATACTTTGCAAAAGTGCTCAATGCTCCTAGCTGGATAGGTATAAAAGTGACTGTAAATGGTGAGAGCCTAGATTTACATACGTGTAAAGAGGTAAAAGATTTCCGTCGCGAACTTGATATGAAAAGCGGTGTATTGTACAGAAGCTTTAATGCGACCTTACAAAATGATGTAGATATTACAGTAAAGTCTACTCGCTTTTTGAGCATGAAAATGGATGAGCTAGGTGCTATTAACTACGAAGTAACACCTATTAATAAAGATGCAACTATAAGTTATGAACCATATTTAGATAGCGGCATAACTAATGAAGATTCTAATTGGGATGATAAGTTTTGGAACACGCTAGAGGTTTCAGAAGATGGTGATATGGCTTTTATCACGGCACACACCATGAAGACAGAGTTTCATGTGTGCACTATGATGCATAATAGCTTTAATATAGATGGTAGAAAGGTTGCGCTTTCGCGAAAGCGTACTAATACTACAGAAACATATATTGGGCATGTTTATGAAACAGAAATCTCTCAAGGAGAAACGTTTAGTATTCATAAATTAGGAGGATATGTAAGTAGCCTTAATCATGAGCAAGATAATCTTGTAAACGCTGCTACGACTGTAATTAATGAAGCAGCTGCAGTTGGTTTTGATGCGTTACAACAATTTCAAAAGGAGGTGTGGGCGAAGACCTGGGAAATGTCTGATATTACTATAGATGGTGACGTAAAGGCGCAACAAGGTATACGCTTTAATATCTTTCATCTCAATCAAACATATACGGGACAAGATAGCCGCCTTAATATAGGTCCAAAAGGATTTACAGGTGAGAAGTATGGAGGATCAACTTATTGGGATACGGAAGCATATTGTATACCTTTTTACATGGCAACTAAGGATCAACAAGTAGCTAGGCAGTTACTCACCTATCGTTATAATCAGCTGGATAAAGCTATTGAGAATGCAGAGAAGCTAGGCTTCTCAGGAGGTGCTGCATTATACCCTATGGTCACAATGAACGGGGAAGAGTGTCATAACGAGTGGGAGATTACCTTTGAGGAGATACACCGCAATGGCTCTATGGTATATGCTATTTATAACTATGAGCGTTACACAGGCGATACTACTTATATTCCAGAAATGGGGCTAGAAGTGATTATAGCTGTGGCACGTTTCTGGAGACAGCGAGCAACTTTTTCTAAGGCTAAGAATGCCTATGTGATTCTAGGAGTTACAGGGCCTAATGAATATGAAAATAATGTAAACAATAACTGGTTTACAAACTATATCGCAAAGTGGTGTATGGAGTTCGCTTTTGCGAAAGCAGAATTGATAAGAGATACTCAAAAGCAAGACTGGTCACGTATATCTGGTAAAACTCATCTGTCTTACGACGAGATGCTCTCTTGGAAATCTACGGCAGAACAGATGTATTTCCCATATTCTGAAGAGCATGACGTATTCTTGCAACAAGATGGCTTCTTAGATAAAGAATTAATCACTGTAGCAGATTTACCAAAATCCAACCGACCTATTAATCAAAAATGGTCTTGGGATCGCATCTTGCGTTCGCCGTATATTAAACAAGCAGACACGTTACAAGGCTTTTACTTTTTTGAAGATCATTTTACTCAGGAAAATCTAGAAAAGCACTTTGATTTCTATGAACCATTTACGGTACATGAAAGTTCGCTGTCGCCATGTGTGCATGCTATACAAGCAGCTAAACTTGGAAGAATGGACCAGGCTTACGAATTCTACTTGCGTACATCAAGACTTGATCTAGATGATTACAATAAAGAAGTAGAAGAAGGTTTACATATCACGAGTATGGCTGGAACCTGGCAGAGCGTAGTAGAAGGCTTTGGAGGAATGCGAGTTAAAAATGACACACTATCTTTTGAAACTAAAATTCCAGACGCATGGGAAGCTTATTCTTTTAAAGTAAACTTTAGAGGACAGATTCTTAAGGTTGAGGTCAATAAAAGTGAGACAGCATTTACACTTGTGAGCGGAGAAGCGCTAGATATTATTGTAAATGGTAATGAGCAAACAGTAAAAGCATAAGCTATCTTATACATAGCAAAAAACGCATCATAGAGATTCACTTTATGATGCGTTTTTATTTAATAAAACTAGTTTGTTAAGGTTTAATAGGGTGTGCTTCATCTATAATATTGCCATTATATTCTAGCGTCCATTCTAGCGAACTAGTAAGGAGATAAATTTTAGACAGCTCCGAGATGAGTCTGTTTTGTGCATTTGTGTACAAGGTAGAATTTTTAATTTCCTTCTCAAGTCCTTTTTGTACGCGTGATTTTATGATATTATAATCTCGAGCATTAAACTGGTTGAGGTAGTCCTGCTGCACATCGTAATATTCTATATTAGGATTAATTTTCAACTCAGGTTCTGGGATATAGGTAATGCTTACAGTTTTTGTGACCTCATCAATTTCTGTAGTAACCTTAGAAAGATCGTAGGCAATGGTTGCTTCGGCATTTACTATCACTAGTGCCTTTTTTGTAGCAGAAAGTACATCTACATAGAACTTTTTTGAATCTTCATAGGTGAAAACTTGTGCATAGTTACCTTCTGTAACAATAAGCTTACCTACATTTTTAATTTGTTTTTCTATAAGAGCGGTATTTGCTCGCAGCTGTTCTTTCTCATTTTGAGTATGCTCGCAATAACGTAAGCCAAAGACAATAAGTAAGGTGAGTATTGCACCAAAAAGTATGTTACGCATAGTTGTGTTTTTCCATAACTAAGGTACATAAAATAAAAAGCCACACGTTAGTGTGGCCATATGAGTTTATAAATCCCCCAATTTAATCCCTCATTGATTATTGATGTAAATATAGTTTGAGGGATAGCTTTTTAGTAGGGGCATTTACCCCCTTTTCTGTATTACAAATCTCACTTAAGATTGAGTTGTAAGTGTGTTACGAGTCCTTCCAAGTTGTCTTTAGAAAATATAGCACCTTTCATATTGTTATTTGTAGTGTCAATAGTAAAGTCGATTGCCCCTATGAAATCTGCTTTAGTAAGATTTGTATTGTCAAAGATGGTTTTACTCAATGTTGATCCAGTAAATGTGGCCTGCGATAAATCTGCACTAGTAAAATCTACCTCGGTAACTTGGCAAGAAGTAAAAGATGTTCCTTTTAAAGGTAATTGTGTGAAATTTGCTAGCTGTAGTATGCTTTCGCGAAAGCGTATATCTAACATAAATGGCTGGCAAACGCTGAAATCTGCGCCTAATAACTTGCACGAATCGAATATAACTTGATTGAGAGTGGTGCCGCCAAATTTTACATTAGTAAGGTTACAATCTATGAATGTACATTCTAGAAAGCTTGTATTTGAGACATGAAGATTTTCAAAGTTACAGTCTGTAAATGTGCAATTGTCATACTCACCTTTTTTAAAGGATTGTAAGGTAAAATCTATGGATTCAAAATCTTGGTCATCAAAAAAGTTAGACATACTAGTTTATTATCGGCATGTAGATTTCTGTTTTCCAATTGCTCTCGTCTCCACCCATGTTAGGATTATTATAAAATACTTCAGTTGGCTTTGGGTCTACTCTGATGTTATTGCTTTTTGCATAATTAAGTAAGGCATACCAAGCGCGATCTGAAGTGATATAATTGCCATTATAGATAGCTTTAATAGCTTTTGTGGCCGGTCTTGATCCATACTTTATATCTTTTACTTGCGGGAGCGAGTCACGCTCAATTATAGGGAAAGCAAAGTGATATTTTATACTATCTGTCTCGCGGTTCCAGTCTGTTATTTGTACAAATGGACGGCCATCAAGTGCTATGTCATAAGATGCCATCGTGCCTTGGAGGTGGTTTATGTCACGCATCATTCCGCCTGCTTTGAGAATTTGTAACCCCTCTAAAGTTGTGTAGGCATAAAACTTTGCTGGTAACTCTTCTTCACCTATTATAGTTACTGTAATTCTGTCTAAGTGATCTTGTAGTAGTTCATTAAATTCTAAAACCGTTGCCGTCGCACTTTTCTTAAAATCTGTAGTCTTAAAAACACTATGCAAACGATTGCTTATTGAATGTGTAGGATCTGTTACGTGTACAGTAATCTCAGAAAGCGAGTCGTGTATTTTAACTATATTCCACTCATAGATATGAGTGGAGTCTTGCCTTGTGAACTCTTGTGTAAGTTGGATATTTTCCTCTCCTATTTTTACATCAGTAATTAGAGCTCGTTCGTTCCAGTTTTTTATAGATTGCTCGATGGTTCCTAGGTTTCCTTTGGCTTTTATTTTTGCAGTAAAGTCTCCTGGTTTTAAAAAGAAGTACCAGCCTGCAACTGCAATTAAGATAATAAATAATAGCGCTATAACTTTTTTCATCATTTCGAACCTTAGTTAGTTGCAACCATTGTTTCATTTTTCATCTCGAGTGTAGAGACAACAAACTGTCCTAGCTTTTTGCCTTGGTCTAGTCCTATTGCTACTGCAGCACGATAGTGTATTCCTCCATACATACGGCTCACAGCAGCTTCCTCAGCCGCGGCTTTAAAAGATGTGAAGCTACGCACCGGAAGTCCGTATGCTATTTCTGTATCATCATCAAAAGAAAAGTCATCGCCAAAAATGCTAGTCAATGTCTCAGATGCCGCACCAGATACTACAGAGTGTCCACTCACATACTCAGGAAACGGAGGCGTTTGTAATATAGGTTTCCACGAGTCGTCTATGTGATTGTTGATTAGTGTTTCTGGGCGTATCAGGTTAGATCGATATTTTTCATCCCAGCAAGAGATAAACGCATCGTTCATGGCGATAGATGTTTTTGCATAGGCATGTAATGTATTCATTACATCAAAACCTGCCTTCTTTGAAGCAATCTTTGTAATACCTATCCAGTGACCTCCAGGAGTAATCTTCTTGGTAGCAAACATTAAGTGACCACGAGTTACAGATACGTATGGATTACAATCCCAAAACTGAGCAATCGCAATCTCTTCTGAGGTGTCACCATCTTTTGTGATTTGCTTGCTTATGTCATAAACCTCTTTAAGCTCCTTATAAAAATCTGAATCTTCTTCTAGTGAGAAAGCAGGTGGTGGTACAGGCTTAAATTGGTCTGCAGATGTAAGTGTAAATGGTCTTATTTTATTCCAGTGAGGTTCTATGCCGTCCATGTATGCTGGAGGCGTAGGCTGCCAGCGAGAAGGCTCATCTGCATACACAGAAAACTTTGGCATTGTGCGCGTCTGTTTATAGTTATCACCGTCCATCCATTGTGCGATATGGCCTGCTACTTCTAGCCCATAATCTCGAGACTGTATAAAAACATCCTCATTACTCTCTTTCCATGTTGTGTATAGGCTATCTCTATATGTCTCAATTTCTTGCTCAGAAAATATGAGACGCTTGCTCATTTCCATGTGAGCAACGAGTGCTGCAAGTTCAAAGTTTATAGTCGCGTCCTTTAATGGAGTTGGAATACTTTTAAGGCCTGCTAGCTGTCCAGAAAGAGAGTTAAATTGAGTATCATTTACGGCTAGTATTTCATAAGCTGCAATATTAGGATACGCATAAATACGACTCGCAACAGGTGGTGAGAAAATGTCATGTATAATAACCTCGGTAACCTTATCTATTGCATTATGAAAGTGCTCTGGAGTAATGACAATAGGCTCATCTTTTGACGCGCAAGAAGTGATGCATGCAGTAATAAGGACAACTATAAGAAAGTGGTATGCTGTTTTCATTAATCAGGGATTTGTATGTTATAAACTTGTGCGGCTTCGTTATTGAAGGTTACGAGCAAGTATGAGATATTGTTAACGGTTATAATGTTTAAATGTCTTATGGATTTTTGTGCAAAATCTAGACCTAGTTCATATCCTAAAGTTACTTTATTTTCGGATGCTATGAGTGCCCCAGAAAATGAATCTAGCCTGCCGTGATATGGTTTTGTGCCAAAATAATTTCCTCCAGCCAGTGCTTCCTCGCGGCCATCGCCATTAAAGTCGTGAACCACGAAATCCATAATAGGCGCTACTTGCAATTCACCAGTGAAAGGTACAAAAGTAAAAATTCCTTTTTCATTTTTTAAATATCCGGAGGCTAAGGTGTTTACTTCAAATCGCTGAGCGGTATTGAGTGCTCTTTCTCCAAAAATTTGGGACACGGTATCTCCAGCAAAGTCATTATTATTTGCATATTTCTTTTTGAGAAATACAAGTTGAGCTCCTAGCTCTTGAAGATTTTGAATAGGGTAGTAGTTTCCTTCTTTTGCCGTAGTAACAACAGTTTCTGTTTGCCCATTATTATCAAAGTCTGAATAATACATTGTCATGGGAAACGCTGGAGATGCTGTAAACTTACTGTTTGTTCCCCAGTTGCCAAGAAGGTAATCCATATCACCATCATGATCCATATCAAACGGTTGTATTCTTTGCCATAAACCATTGAGCGTAGCGTCTAGTACTTCTTCTTTGTTAAGAATGCCATCTTCATTTTTGTAAAAAAGTGGCTGCATCCATTCTCCTATGACAATTAAATCTTCGGCGCCATCGTTATTTAAATCTGTCCAGACGGCATCTGTAACCATGCCTATCTTGCCTAGAGGGTTGTCTTGATCTTTGACAAACTTACCTCCATCATTCTTTAAAAGAAACGATGCAGGAACTTTTCCAAAGTCACCCGTAACGGCATAATTGCCTACAAATAAATCTTCATCTCCATCTTGATCATAGTCGCTTGCGATAATGATTGAGGTGTTAGCTCGTATGCCTGACATCTCCAAGGTTAAGGTGTCTGATACTTTTAAATAATAGTTTTCTAAAGCCTCGTTCACTTCAGAAAAATCACCTCCTGCTGTACCTATAATAATTTCATTATTTATGATAGTAGCCGCGACATCTTCAGTTTTTGAAAGAGATTTTAGTGGGGCTGAGTACGCTTTCGCGAAAGCGTTATTTCCTCCAGTATACACGGCTGAAGGTGTAAACTTAGAACTTCCAAAGTAGACGTCTTCAATACCATCACCATTTATATCACCAATTGTCGTTGCAGGACCACGGTCAGATATCTGATAAGGTATTAATTGCTGCCTGTTAAAATCTATATAGGCATCCTCCTTGTGTACATAGTCTATACCTAGATTTCCTGCTACTTTAGTAAATAGCGGCTTGCTTTTTATTTGAAGCGAACTATAGTCAAAAGCGGTTGTATTTTTTGGTGATAAGGATAATGTTTGATTTGTAGGGATATCGTATAGCACTTGCTGCTTGTTATCTGGCCAAATAATACGAAGTGAGTCTATTGAAGTATTCTTTTTAAAACCAAAGTGAACAATAGGCTCAGAGGATGCCTGAAATCCTTGTGCAGTGTATAATTCTTTATATTGTAAGGCTCCATTTTGATATGCAAAAACCTTAGTGCCTATACCTAGCGAATTATCCTTAGAATACTCAAATTTTAATTTTAGGTAGGTTGCGGTAGTATCAGTTTGGTTCACGTAGATAGTTGCCTCTTGATTGATGTTATTAACAACGACATCAAGATCTCCATCATTATCAAGATCTGCAAGCGCAGATGCGCCAGACACCGTAGGTTTTTTGTCAATCCATACTCCAGATTGGTCTGTAAATACGAGGTCTTTACTTCCTTGGTAGACATAATTATGTGAAGCACCGTTAGGCATAAGATTAAGAGCTTCGTTATCTAAAAGCCTAGTCTCGTTGAGCCTGTTTTGAATCTTACCGCTAGAAATGAAATTAATAAAATCAAGATTATTAGGGCGTTTTGGGATACCATTTGAAATAAATAAGTCTTGATTACCATCTTGATTAAAATCTGCAAAGAGAGCACTCCAACTCCAGTCTGTCACAGCAACTCCAGAGGAGAGCGCTCGTTCTTGAAATTGATACCCTGGCTGATTTATAAATAACATATTACGAGTAAACTGGTAGTGGTAACCAAAACGTTCTGTACGCAGTTTCTGTGTCTGTATATTATCATCACCTTCGGATGCCTTTAGGACGTTCTCGTCTTCTGGTAACATATCTAGCGACATGAGATCAGGAAAACCATCATGATTAATATCGGCTACGTCATTACCCATTGAAAATCTTGAGGTATGTGGGAATTGCTCTTTTAAGCTTTCGCGAAAGCGTAATCCTCCTTTATTGATATAGTAATAGTCATCCTCATGAAAATCATTACCTACGTAAATATCTGGATAACCATCCTGATTAAAATCTGCAATAGAAATACCGAGCCCATAACCATTAATACCGCCATAAATGCCCATTTCTTCACTGACATCTGTAAAGGTATTTCCGTCATTTCTAAGAAGCTTGTCTCCCGTAAATTCGTTGCGTTCTAGGCGTAAATCGGCATGTCCAAATGAGGATTCTGTATGTACCGCATGGTTGAGTATATATAAGTCGAGATCACCATCTTTATCATAATCAAGAACGGCGGCAGTGGTTCCATAATTTTGAAAAGCAAGGCCAAACTCTGCAGCACGCTCTGTAAAGGTCTTATCGCCATTATTTATAAAGAGCTCGTCGTGTCCCTGGAAATCATTTATGCCTACTACGGCACGCACATAGATATCTAACAGTCCATCTGAGTTTGCGTCAAACATTATTGCACCAGTACTCCAAGAGCTTTTGCCTTCTACGCCAGCACTAGCCGAGATATCATTAAATGTAAGGTCGCCATTATTGAGGTAGAGCTTATTTTTTACTTGGTTTCCAGAGAGATAGATGTCTGGCAACCCGTCATTGTTAATATCTCCTACAGCAGTGCCACCACCATTATAGAAGTACAAGTAGTCGAGTATATTGAGACTGTCTGTTTCTGTGAGATTGTTTGAAAAAGTGATTCCAGTACTCGTGCTTGTAGGGTTTAAAAATAATGCAGGCGCTTCTTGTGCTGGTTGATTAGTACAACCAGTGAGCAGATAACACAGAACTAATAGAACTCCCCACTTCATGAATTATTTATTTGCAGTGAAGATTCTAGGTTTTCCATCATTAATTGCTGCTACAAGAAATACATTGCCTTGAGCATCTTTAAATGACTTTAGATGTTTCATTTCTTCGCGAACAAAGAATCCGGTGTCTGTGTAATTTTGCCATTCAAAATTTGCTTTACCATCACCTAGTAACACATGAGCATATCCAGCGTCAAGTTGGGAGTACTGAGGTTTGAATTCAAAATTATTACCTCCCATTAAAATATCAAGATTACCGTCATTGTTTACATCTGTACACGTAATACCACAAACACAAGATAGTTGTACTCGGGTAGGTAATGCTTTCATGGTAAAGTTTCCATTTCCTTCGTTTATTGAAATTATTGTTTCGGCAGTGTTGACTTCTTTTACAATTGCATTAGCTAAGATATCTTCGGAAAAAAGCTCATCAATAGATCTCCTTGCATAATCTGATGCTTTCAGATTTCTTTTTTTGAGAGAAACTATTTGTGATGTAATTTCGCTCTTTTGATGTATTGGAAAGTCTTTGCCATCTTCTGAGTAGGTTGTGATTTGTTCTATCGTACCATTTCCATCAAAGTCTGTGATAAACATTTTAAGCGGGCCGTCACTTCCTGGTTTGTAATGCACATTTGTTCCATCATTACCAAGTATAAGGTCTAAGTCGCCATCATTGTCCAGATCTGCGCTTTGTATAGCATTCCACCATCCTGCATAAGATGATAGTCCAGTATCTATAAGTTTAATGGACTCGCTTGTGACTTTAAATGCGGTAGGAGTTCCCCAGTCTGAAACCGTTATTAATTCTTTGTTGTTGTCACCATCAAGATCTAACCATAGCGCGTCTGTTACCATTCCAGCAGGGTTGAGCTGCTTAGATAACACATTGTCTTTAGTGAAATTCCCTTTTCCATCATTAATTAAGATTACGTGCGGTGGGTCAATACCATAAACACCTGCGACGCTTCTACTACCAATAAATAAATCGATATCTCCATCGCCATCAATGTCGTTAGATGCAATTACAGATGCACTTTGATGTGCAGATGGTAAACTACGTGCGTCTTTAAAAGTTCCATTGCCGTTATTTATGTAAAGTCTAGAAATATAGTAAGCCTCCGCATCCACTTGACCACCTCCAGTGGATACAATAAGATCTAAAAAGCCGTCATTATTTACATCTACAAAAGTGGCTGCTGTGTCTTCAAATAATGCAGCTTTTTCAAAAGTAATTTTACTAGATGGGACAAGATTACCTTTCCCTTTATGAAGATAGAGCATGCTAGTTTGCCCTTTGGCCCCACCTATGAAGATATCGTCATTGCCATCATTATCTATATCTCCTATTGCAATTGCAGGACCTTCTTGAGAAAGTTTTTTGGCAATGAGTCCCTCAAAATCAAAGTCACTATAATTATTCTCTTTGTGAGCAATGAGTGTAGGGTTTGTAATTTCCTTAAGTAATGTAGGCTTATTCTTTTTTACAGGGATATATGTTTCAGAAGCATCTGTAATTGATAACCTAAGTGTTTGGTTTGCTTTTACATTTGTTAAGAATTGTGTTTTGTCATTAGGCCATATCACGCGAAGTGAGTCTATGGTTGTAGAGCTTCCTAGTCCTATAGTCATATCATGATCCATAGATGATTGGAATCCGCGAGAGGGTATAAGTTCTTGCAATACAGAAAGATTATTGTGGTATAGCCTTACTGTGGTGCCTACGGCAAACTTGTTTTTGTCACTTCCTTTAAAAGTGAGTTTAATATAGTTGTGATCTTTATCAACCTTCGTGTTGTTGCGGTACACAAAGGAAGGCATATTTACATTATTGACCACAATGTCTAAGTCACCATCATTATCAAGATCTGCATGGGCTGCACCATTACTCATGCTTGGTGTAGCAAGTCCCCAATCCTTAGATTTATTTTTAAACGTGATGTCTTTTTGATTGTGATACGCATAATTTGCCAGCGGTTTGATTGGCATCTTATTTATAATAGAATCTACAGGATGTGTTTTGCCATTAGCTTTACTTCTTATAAGTTCATTTGCAAAGAAGTCTACAAAGTCAAGATCTGTTAGGTCATGATTTATACCATTTGTAACATAAATATCTCTGTAACCATCATTATCCATGTCAAATACGAGTCCAGACCAACTCCAGTCTGTAGCATTCACTCCACTATGATATGCAGTTTCAGAAAATGAACCATTACCATTATTTATTTGTAATGTATTCTGTATAAACTGCTGGTAAAAATCATCACGTTGCTTGCGCTTGTAAATATTGTACCCATCAAACTCCATAACAGACTTAACACGTTGCTCATTTTCGGGCAACATATCGGTGATAAAAATATCTTGTAAACCATCGTTATTTATATCAGAAATATCAATTCCCATCGCCGACAGTGATAAGTGAGAGGTCCATTCTTTTATTTCTTCTGTAAATGTTCCATCTTGATTGTTGATGTATAAATAGTCACGCTCAAAGAAATCATTTGAGATGTAAATGTCTGGCCATAAATCTTGGTTAATATCAGTAACTACGACACCCAGTCCAAAGCCTATCAACGAACCATAAATACCTGCCTCTTCACTTACGTCTGTAAATACTCCACCATCATTACGCATTAGTAAGTCTCCTACGCCGCGTATGTCTTCATTTACATTTGCCCAATCTTGAGCGCGTTTATCACGCTGTCCTTTATTACCAAGGCTATTTACAGGTACGTTACTATTGTTAAGGATATATACATCAAGATCTCCATCTTTATCATAATCAAAAAAGGAAGCTTGGGTTGAAAATCCTGAAGTCGCTAGGTTATATTCCTTTGCTTTTTCAGTAAAGGTGAGGTCGCCATTGTTTATGTATAAATCATTATCATGACTATCTTCTTCGAGGTTTCCTGCGTTACTTACATAAATATCAAGAAGTCCATCTGCATTTACATCTGCCATTGTTACTCCTGTAGACCAAGGCTTGTTACCTTCAATTCCAGCATATGCTGAAATATCTTCAAATTTAAAATCTCCTTTATTTAAGAAGAGTTTATTCTTACCCATATTTGCCGTGAGATAAATATCGGCTAGACCGTCATTGTTGATGTCACCTATGGCAACACCACCGCCATTATAGAAGTTTCGGTATTTAAAAATGTTGAAGTCGGATTCATTTTTAATGCTATTTATAAAATTGATTCCTGTGCTGTCCGAGGACATCTCTGTAAATAATGTATCACTCTCTTTCTTTTGGCTTGTGCTAAACTGCTCATCACAAGAAAGTAATAATAGGGGAAGGACTATTAATAAAAGCCCATATTTTTGTAGTGTTTCCATAAAGTTTAATCGTCTTTTTTTATGAATAATGGGGTGTCATTATTCCTTCCTATAAGGTAATAGGTGGTTCCAGAAATAGTAATTGTTTGTATACTCCTAGAGGCTCCTAAAATATTAAATTTTGGTTGTTTTTCTATGCGGAAGAAGCCCTTTTTATCATTGATAAGGAGAACACCTTGTGACCCATCTAGTCTTCCTATTTGAGTACTTATTTCATAATCATTACCCACTAACAATACATCTTTGTATCCATCATCATTTACATCATCTACTAGGATGTCATGTACAGATGAGATTTGAGAAAGTAGTGGTAGCTCATGTGCTGTAAATCTATTGTCTCCATCATTCTCAAAATACATGGAGGCAAGTGTTGTGATAGATTTTACTTGAGCTTCTTTCAATTTGTCTTCAGGTAGTATTTCTTTAAATCTCGCTTTCGCGAAAGCGTTATAAGATAAATATTTCTTATTAAGTTGAGGTAGCTGTTTTACGAGTTCATCCTTTGTTGCAATCGTAGTTTCTTCTCCTTGATAATAATATGTTACAATAGGGTCTAAGCTTCCATTACTATCAAAGTCCTGAATATAAAACTGTAACGGTTGATTTGCAGAAGCAGTAAGCCTTGAATTAAGTCCCCAGTTCCCAGCAATGATATCTAAATCTCCATCATTATCAAAATCTGCTACTTTCAATGAATTGAACCACCCTGTAGACGCTTCTAATCCATTATTATCTTGTTTTGTAAGCTTAGTTCCATCATTAAGAAAAATTACAGGAGACATCCAGTGACCTATAACCACGGCATCCTCATATCCATTATTATCTATATCTATCCATTGAATATCTCGCACGTTTCCTATACGCTGAAAAGAAGTGCTGTATTGTGCAGTTACATCCTTAAAAACACCTTTTCCATTATTCTCAAGAATATATTGGAGTGGAGTTGTGCCAAATTGTTGAGGAACCACATCACTCGTTATAGATATATCAAGATCTCCATCATTATCGATATCTATGGTTTTTACGGTAGACGCATTTACTGCTATATCTGAAAATGCAGCTTCATCATAGGTGAATGATGTTCCATTGTTAATATATAACCGCGGGTGAAGGGGTTTACCAGATTTTATTTCATTTCCACCGCTTACCATAATTAAGTCGTTGAAAGAATCACCATTTACATCTGCAATGACAGCATTAATGTCCTCATGTATTTGATGCTCCTTGCTCTTAGGAAGTTTTAGTTCTCTAAAGGTACCTGAAGGTTTTTGAATATAAGTAGTGGATTGTTGCTTTTTTGAACCCAGAGCGATTATATCATCAAGTCCATCGTTATTTAAATCTCCTGTTGCAATAGCTTTACCTAGATTAGTAGATGCATAAGGCACAAGTGGATTTCTGCTGAATTCTAGTGTTGCGTTATCTTGATGTTTAAATGGGATAAGGCTATCCGTTTTTTGTTCTTTTATATGCTCTCTTTTTGTAAAAGGAACCTTAGAAGATGCAATAGAAGAAAGTGTGATTAGTTGATCTGCTTTTATATTTTGTAAAGTTTGTAGTTTACCGTCCGGCCATATAACAGTGAGCGAATCGATACTCTTGTGTTCTCCTAAACCAATTGATAACTCGGGCGCAATAGAAGACAAGTAGCCTCTCGTAGTATAGTTTTCAAAATATTGATAGTCTGTTGAGGTGTATGCATGAACTTTTGCTCCTATACCCAAGGTATTTTGTGGAGATCCTTTAAAACGAATTTTTAGATAATGCACACTATCTTTTAATTGTTGGGTTCTGTTTTCTAGGAGATACGCTTGTTCATTTACGTTATTTACGATGAGATCTAGATCGCCATCGTTATCTAAATCTGCATAACTACTTCCGTTACTAAAGGAGGTAGTACTCTTTATCCACGACTTTGAGGTGTTCCTAAATGTGCCATCACCATTATTTGAGAAGAAATAATTGGACGTTTTCTTTTGTGGAATTTCTTCTAATAGCGGAAGCTCTTTATCAGTCATGCGACTGCCTATTCTTTTTTGAATATTTTCATTTGATATAAAATTTATAAAATCCATATCATTTGTTGCACCCACAATACCATTGGTGATATAGATGTCTTTATCACCATCGTTATCAAAATCTGCTAGTAGGGGAGACCAGCTCCATTCTGTACTTGAAATACCACTTAGAAAAGCAGTTTCAGAAAATTGTTCTTTCCCTTGATTAATATGCAAGGTGTTTTGCATAAATTGAGGTTGATATCCTTGACGTAACTGATTTTGGAAAATAGGGAAATTAAATTCCGTTCCAGATGATTTTAAAGTTTTTAGATCTTCTGGTAGCATATCTACAGATAGAATATCGGTAAGACCATCATTATTGACATCTGCAATATCATTACCCATAGAAAAATGGCTAGTGTGTCCTAGTTTCCCTTCTCTAGTGTTTACCTCCTTAAATGTTCCATCCGTCTGATTTATGTATAGATAGTCGTCTTCAAAGAAATCATTACCTATATAAATGTCAGGATAACCATCATTGTTTATGTCGCTTATGGCAAGTCCCAGTCCGTAACCTATTCTAGATGAAAATATATTCGCTTTCGCGGAAACGTCTATAAAAACACCATCTCGATTCTCTAATAGTTTGTCGCCATTAATACTATCTATTTTTGTACGCTGACTTCCACGTCCAAAATATGCATTGGGATATAACGAATGCCCCATAATATAGGCGTCGAGATCACCATCATTATCATAATCAAAAAATGCAGATTGGGTAAATAATCCAGATAGATTTAATTGGTATTTTTTTGATTCCTCTTTAAAGGTAAGTTGGCCATTTTTGAGACCTTGATTAACATAAAGAAGATTATGTCCTTCAAGCTTGAGGTGACCAGCTACTTTGGATATATAGATATCTAATAAGCCATCGTTGTTTATGTCTACGGTAGTTACACCTGTGGTCCAGCCAGTATCATTAGAGATGCTAGCTTGTGCTGTAATATCTTTGAAAGTGAGATTAGCTTGATTGTGATATAGCTTATCAGGTCCTTGATTTGAAGTAAAGTAAATATCTATTAATCCATCATTATCAAAATCTCCAGTGGCTACACCTGCTCCGTTATTATAGTAGAGGTAGTTTAAGATATTTAAATCTGAGTCAGGAGATAAGTCATTTATGAATGTGATTCCTGAATCTGTTTTAAGTGTAAATCTTGCATCTGTTTTTTTGTTCTTACATGAAAATATGAAGAACATTAAAGCTATGAATGTAAAAACCTGTTTCAAGATGATGTACGTCTAAGTTGTATATATAAAAAGAGGGCTAGATATTATCTAACCCTCTTTTAAGCTAATTAAATTACCAAGTTTAGTAGCCTGGATTTTGAGTAAGATTAGGGTTTAATGTTACCTGACTTGCTGGAATAGGGAAGAGGTTTCTAGTCTCATCTCCTACAGCTCCAGGAGCTTTAAGTTCCCAGTCTGCAGTAAATTGTCCAAATCTAATTAAGTCATTACGTCTCCATAATTCTGCATATAATTCGCGTCCTCTCTCGTCTATAAGTTCTTGAGCTCCTACAGAGCCAAGTGGAGTAGCTCCTCTTAATACACGAAGTTCATTTACTAATGGTGTAGCATCTCCTCCAGATCGGAAAAGTGCTTCTGCCTTCATAAGGTGTGCATCTGCATATCTAAAGAAAATCTCGTGAGTATTGAAAGATCCATAACGAGCAGCATACTTCTGTAAACGTATACCTGTGGTTTCATCATTATTGATAAGACTTGAGTTACCATCTCCATCCTGGAAATCTCTTTTAAAAGTTAAAGGAGCTCCAGCTCTATCCTCAAGTGGTGTTCCATCTGCACCGTATTGTTGTCCTATTAAGAATCCAAGACCAATATGTGAAGCATCTGCAATACCATCTCCGTTATTGTCAGTACATCCATCACATGCTCCAATAGGCTCACCAGATGTAGGTACTACACCTCTGCGTTCCTCTTGACCGCTTCCTTCTTCATTAATTTCTGGATCTCCTTCAAAAAGGTCGTAATAAGAAGATAAAGTAGCAAATCCATTCCACCCACCACCGGTGTTGTCACGCTCACTAGTTTGCGCGTAGTGAAGTCCATTCCATATTCTGTTACTTACACCAGCTCCTAAGAACCAGATAGTCTCATTATCTCCAGAATCACGGAAGAGATCAAAATAACCTTCTTGTAAGTCGTAACCTTCTCCGTTAATTTGATCTACAAGAGATATTACTTGATTCATGTCTGCACTTGCAGCTTCAGTATCTAAATAAATGTGCTTATTAAGGAGTACTTTAGCTAGTAAATACCTTGCAGCAGCCTTATTTGGCCTATTGTTATTTGTCATTGGAGCGCCAGCAGGAAGTTGTTCAATTGCTTGATTTAAATCAGAGACAATTTGATCAACTGCTTCAGCACCTCTTAGTACGATAGGGTCTTCAAATAAAGAAAGTTCAGGATCACGCACAGGTACTTGACCCCAGTTATCAAGAACAAACCACATTCCTAGCGCTCTTAAGAAGTATGCATTTGCACGGTCCTCTGCTGTAGCGTTAACAGATAAGTCAGAAAGAACCTGGGCAGCTTGAAAGTGCGTCGTGTTCCATTGTAAAAAGGCCGTTTGAATAAATTGGTGTGTAGTTAGCCAGTTATGTTGGTGTAATTGTCTCCAGATACCATTATCTCCCCAGTCAGAACCTCTTGTCGGGATAATCGCCGCATCGGTTGTCACTTCTTGAAGTGCAAAGATGTTTGCTTGATCTCCTATTTGCCCATTGAGAGTATTAAACATATTATCTAAAAAAGATGTAGGTTCAAGTACTCCGTTAAAACTTTCTCCAGTAATTACCGAATCTGTGCTTTCGATTTCTAGATCAGTACACGATGTAGCCAGCGCTCCGATCATAAATGCTCCCGCTATGAAGCGGGTTGCATTTAGTTTAATGTTTCGTTTCATAATTTTTCTTTTTTTATTAAAATCTAGCATTTACACCAAGTGTAAAAGTACGAGCTCTTGGATATGGAGCATAATCGATTCCTGCTGTTGGAATAGAAGATGCATTGAGTGATCCAGTATTAGAACTGATTTCTGGATCAAGACCACTGTATCCTGTAATCAAGAAGAGATTCTGACCTGTGAAAGACAAACGTAGAGAATCAAACATTCCATCTCCACTCAAAGGCCAGTTATAACCTAGTGAAGCAGACTGTAGTCTTACAAAATCTCCTTTTTCAAGAAAACGCGTAGAAACAGCTACAGATGAGTTAGGATTTTCTAAACTATTTGCGGCGTCTTGTGTTACGTTTCTTCCAATAATTAGGGCAGATTTAGTAAAGAATGCATTATCTGTTGCATTGTACACTGAGAATCCAAACTGTCCATTGAAGTAAGTGCTTAGATCAAAGTTTTTGTAACGAGCACTAAGTGATAAACCTGAAGTAACTTTAGGTACGGCATTTTCTCCTACAAAAAACTTATCTGCATCTGGGTCTCCTATACCATCACCATCAAAATCTAAGTAAGTAGGATCGCCATTCTCATCAAAACCAGTAAATTCTGCCATATAGAAAGAGAATAGTGGCTGTCCTGCTTGTAGCTGTTGAGCAAAAGCACCGGTCAGACCGTTACCACGTATAGCTCCAGTTTGAATGATACGTTGAGTATCTTGAACTTCATTTTTGTTATATGCAATATTAAATGATGCATCAAATCCAAAGTCCTCAGTATCTATAAAGGCATAGTTTAAAGCAAATTCAACCCCTTGATTTAAAACAGTTCCATCACTTAAATTACCAAAGGCTGTCTGTACGTTTGATGGTGCGGCTGTTTCAGCAAGTAATAAGAGATCATTAGTTTCTTTGCGATATAGGTTAAAAGAACCGTTAAGACGATCATCATTAAAACCAAAGTCAAGTCCAATGTTGAAGTCTGTGGTTTCTTCCCACTTTAAACCTGCATTCACATCTCCCACAGGAGAAGTTCCAGGTATATTATCACCGCCGCCTATAATATTGAGTCCATTATCAATTGCAGTAAAGTTAGCTTGAGTTCTAGTAGTAAATTGACCATAACCTAATCCTTCTTGAGAACCTACAATACCAGCTCCAAGACGTAATTTTAGTGTAGAAATATTATCTCCTATAAAATCTTCTTGATCTAGCTTCCAAGCGAAAGCTCCAGAAGGGAAGTATCCATAACGCTCTTCCTCACCAAAAGTAGATGACCCATCTGCTCTAAAAGTGGCAGTTACTAAGAACTTCTCGTTGAAAGTTAAATTAGCTCTTGTGAAGAAGGATTGTAATTCGTCTGTATTGTTATAGCGTCCTGCTATATATGCAGGTAGTATACGGTTAAAACCTTCAGGAATTGTAAGTCCTGTTTGTATTTCAGGAAGGAGTGTTGTAACAAAGCTTCCGTCGTTTCCATATCCAAATACTTGAGCATTGCTTGGAACTACACTATTTAAAATATTGTATTGATCAATGAGTTGACTTCTCATTGCTCCTAAATCAGTAGTGTTGAACCCAGCTCCATTAGAGAAAACACCATCTCTTTGAAATTCTTGGTAAGAAAATCCTCCTAAAAGGTCAAGAGTTACATTGCCAAAATCTTTCTTATAATTAAGTGTAGCTTCAAGAAGTTTGTTTTCATTATTATTAATGTTGTAATCTCCTCGCCCTATATTACTAAGTCCTTCTGCGTTTAATATTGAAGAAGCAACTACACCGGTTGTATTTGATTCTGTCTTATCATAACCTACAGTAACCTTAGCACTAAACTCTTCTGTGAAATTATAATCTAGAGACAAGTTAGCAAGTATACGATCACTTTCAGAAAGCCCTTGAAAACTGTTTAGATAGTTTACAGGGCTGAAAAAACCAGGTGTTTGTAAAAAGAATTCTTCATCTAATGGGAATGTTGGATTTGCAGATATTGATGCTCCTATTATATCACCTCTAGATCCTGCACCGCCATTTAATGGAGCAGTCTCTCTATTAATGCGAGATATACTACCAGTACCCGTTACTGTAAGTTTGTTATCAAAAAACTTTTGTGAAAAGTTAAGTCTGCCAGAAATTCTTTCTAATGATGTATTTTCTACAACACCATTATTATTTCCATACCCAAAAGATGCACGTACGTTACCGCCAGTGTAGCTTTTAGAATAGCTCAAATCTGTCTGTCTTGAGAAAGAATTGCGTAGGTAAACATCTTGCCAATCTGTATCTGCATTACCTATAATTGGAGTGTTTGGAAGATCTGCGATTGCCTCAAGATATTCTGCTCTGTTAAGTAGGTCATATCGTTGTGCAGCGTTAGAAGAACTTACAGATGAGTTGATTTCCCAAACACCTTTAGAAGCTCCTCGACCACCTTTTGTTTGAACGATAATAACTCCATTAGCTCCACGTGAACCGTAAATCGCAGTTGCAGATGCATCCTTTAGTATAGAGATGCTCTCAATATCATTTGGGTTGATAAAGCTTAGCGGATTTCCACCACCAGCTTGAGCAATACCTCCAGTAGTTACACCAGGTGCTCCACCTCCAGCTAGAGGCACACCATCTACTACAAATAATGGATCGTTTCCAGAACGTATAGAGTTATTACCACGTATACGTATTGCAACACCAGCACCAGGCTCTCCAGAAGATTCTGATATTTGAACACCAGCAGTTTTACCTTGTATAAGTTGTTCTGGTGTTTGAATTACACCTTGGTTAAAGTCTTCAGCACCTACATTATCTACAGCTCCCGTAGCATCTTTTATAGTTGTTGATCCGTAACCGATAAGTACCACTTCATCAAGTGCATTATCTGAAGCAAGAGCAATATTAATTGTGCTTCTTCCACCTACAGCTACTTCTTGAGTAGCATAACCTACGTAACTAAAAACGAGTGTTGCATCGTTTGGTACGTTGTTAAGACTGTAGTTTCCATCAAAATCGGTAGTTGCACCGTTAGATGTACCCTTTACAATAACATTTGCTCCCGGTAATGGGCCGTTTTCCTCAGTAACCGTTCCGGTCACCGTCTGGGCTTGGGCAATTCCTACAAAGAGAATTGCAACAAACAAGAGCATACTTTTAAGTATTACTTTCTTCATAAGAATCTTGTTTAAAATTAGTTTGCTTAGTTTATTTGAGTGTTTGTACACGTTCTAAGGGTTAAAAATATGCAAATTTTATGTTAAGATAGTGTGTGACCCCCCATAAAGTTACGAAAACGATTTCGTGTGAACAAACTCTTTTTGGTGAGAATACCGCAATATTTAATGACTTTGATTGTTGTATTGTGATTTAACTAGGGCTAGTTTTTTTATATAATTACTCGATTTTGCTTTATGTCATGTTTTGGTGTACGAGTGGTACAATTTATTAACTTTGGTTAGATTACATAATTGTACTTCCTCTGCCTGAAATTTAAACTCATGAAAAAACATTTTTTAAGTCTTGTTGTTCTTGTAACAATACTATGTTCTTGTGAATTCAATACTTCAAATGAAACTCCAGCTTTCGCGAAAGCGTTATCAAACACATCTTTTCAGTTTGATGAAACTATGGAAGAGTCTGGAGTTATTTATGAAGTAAATATAAGGCAGTATTCTCCGGAAGGCACCTTTGCATCTTTTACAAAAGATATACCTTTTTTAAAGGAATTTGGGGTTAAGATACTCTGGGTGATGCCTATTTTTACAATATCTGAAACTAATAGAAAAGGGAACCTAGGAAGTTATTATGCAGTCTCAGATTTTAGAGAAGTAAATCCTGAATTTGGAACTTTACAAGATGTGGATGATATGATTGAGATTGCTCATGAGCATGGAATAGCAGTTGTGCTTGACTGGGTGCCTAATCATACGGGATGGAATCACACGTGGATTACAAAACATCCAGAATGGTATACACAAAATGATAAAGGAGAGATTGTAGATCCTATAGATCCAGTAACGGGTAAATCGTGGGGATGGACAGATGTTGCAGATCTTAATTATGATAATCAAGCGATGCGCGATGAGATGATAGCAGATTTATCGTACTGGGTAAAGGAGCATAATGTTGATGGTTTTAGAATGGATGTTGCTCATAAAGTGCCAGTGCCATTCTTTAAGAGAGCGATAGATTCTCTTGAAAAAATAAAGTCACCGCTCTTTATGCTAGCAGAGGCAGAGCAAGTAGATTTAATGGCAAATGGGTTTGATATGCACTACGCTTGGCAGATGCATCATTTGCTAAATAAAATGGCCAAAGAAGAAAAAAGTGTAGAGGATTTTTGGACCCTACTCGCGCAGTATGATCAAACGCTAGCTCAAGATGATATGAATATGTACTTTGTTACAAACCACGACGAAAATAGCTGGGCCGGAACGCTAGGTGAGCGCATGCCAGATAATAAAGAACTTTTTACCACACTTACATACCTGATGCCTGGCATGCCGCTCATATATAGTGGGCAAGAATATGACTTGGATAAACGTTTAGCCTTTTTCGAAAAAGATAGTATTCCTAAGGAGCGAGGAGATTATTTTAAACTCTTAGCAACACTAGGGAATCTTAAAAACAACAATAGCGCACTGCATGGAGGTAAAGAAAAAGCTTCACTCATTAAGATTGACGTAAATCATCCAACTATAATGAGTTTTGGAAGAGAAAAGGAAGCAGAGCAATTAGTATTCATTGGTAATTTCTCAAGAAAGACTGTAAAAACTACCTACCCATATAGCGGTACATTTACAAATGCTGTAAGCGGTGAAGAGGTAATAGTAAATTCAAATAATGAATTTGCACTTGAGCCTTGGGAGTTTTATATCTTAAAGCCTGTGAATACACTTATCTTTGACACTCGTATTGTACCAGATATCGCAGATGAATAAATTTGATATACTTATAGTAGGTGGAGGAGCAGCTGGTTTTTTTACCGCTATCAATATAGCCGAGAAGAGACCATCGCTCAAAATTGCCATTTTAGAACGAGGTAAGGATGTGCTTACTAAAGTAAAAATCTCTGGAGGTGGGCGTTGTAATGTTACTCACGCCGAGTTTATACCTAAAGAACTTTCAAAAAAATATCCTAGAGGACAGAAAGAATTATTAGGGCCTTTCCACACTTTTATGACTGGAGATACTATCGCTTGGTTTGAAGAGCGAGGTGTCGAACTTAAAATTGAGGAAGATGGGAGAATGTTCCCCATCACAGATTCTTCATCTACCATTGTAGATTGTTTTTTAAAAGAGGCTCATAAGCACAATATTGAAGTGCTTTCTAACCACTCTGTGCAAGATGTTGGTTTTGATTCCGCTTTCGCGAAAGCGAGAATTTCAAATGAAGATCCGTTTTATGTAAAGACGAGTAAGGGAGATTTTATTTGTAATCACCTCGTGATGACTACCGGAAGCAATCCTAAGATGTGGTCTTTATTGCAAAAGCTAGGTCACTCTATCACAGATGCAGTACCCTCACTTTTTACATTTAATATTAAAGATGAAAAGATAGATGGCCTTATGGGTCTGGCAACTAATGTCACCGTAAAGGTGCTAGGAACCAAACAAAAATCTGAAGGGCCTTTACTTATTACCCACTGGGGAATGAGCGGTCCAGCTATTTTAAAACTCTCTGCATGGGGAGCAAGAGAACTTGCCGATTTGAAATATCAGTTTGAGATTCAAGTAAATTGGCTCCAGTTTCTCACACAAGAAGATGCTTTAGATGAGCTTTTAGAGCTCAAGTTGCAACACGCAAAACAGTCTCCGTTTACCTATGCACAACTTGAGTTGCCTAAGCGTTTATGGCATAATTTATTAATCGCCTCAGGGATTCAGCAGGCTACCAAATGGGCCGAACTGACGAAGACGCAATTGCAGTCATTAAGTCGTGAGCTCACGCAATCCCGTTTTCGCGTAAGCGGTAAAAGTACGTTTAAAGAAGAGTTTGTAACTGCGGGAGGTGTTAACTTAAAGGAGGTGAATTTTAAAACCTTTGAAAGTAAAAAAGTGCCAAATCTTTATCTAGCAGGAGAGGTACTCAATATAGATGCAATTACAGGTGGTTTTAATTTTCAAAATGCATGGACGGGTGGTTATCTCATTGCTCAGGCTATAGAATCTTAAAATAAGTTTATGAAAACGCACATATGTTTGTTACGCGGCATTAACGTGGGTGGTCATAAAAAAATCAAGATGGTAGACCTCAAAAGCCTTTTCACTTCGCTAGGATATGCCGAGGTAGTCACCTATATACAAAGTGGGAATATTATATTTAAATATCACGAGATAGGTATAGATGAGATAACTGCTGTTATAAAGAAAGCTATTGCAGATACGTACGGTTTTGAGGTGCCAGTATTTGTTTTAACTCGTACAATGCTCACTCAGGTTTATGAGAGCAATGCGCTTTCGCCAGCATATATAGAGTCAAGTTACTTTACATTGTTACATACTCCTGCGCAAGCAGAAGATATTGCGGCAGTAAATACAATAGAGATTCCATTTGAGCATTTTGTAGTAACAGAGAATTGCATCTACTTTTATCCAGAAAAAGGATATGGCAGGGCGAAGGGCACTAATTCATTTTTTGAGAAAAAACTTGGCGTGACTGCAACCACCCGAAATTATAAGACTATAAAGAAACTGCTTGAGCTCTCTAGTTAAGACGCCAGATTTCAAAATTAAGTGCTGTGGCAAAAGCAAGCCAAAGTATATAAGGAATAAGTAATGCTGCACTCCACCTATTTACAACCTTAAACCATTTTATCGTCAAGATTACGAGGATGAAAAGGCCGCAAATTGTGAGTAGTGCAAAGAAAGGTTGTTCTAGTCCAAAGAATATGATGCTCCACAATCCATTAAGTATAAGCTGAAAGCCAAAATGGTATAAAGCTACTTTTACCCACTTGTGGTAAAAGCCTCTATTCCACACAATACCTGCGGCTATACCCATCATGATATAAAGTATAATCCACACGGGTGCAAATATCCAGTTAGGCGGACTCCAGCTAGGTTTCATAAGACCTACATACCACGTATCTATACTGCTTTGGGTTGCTAGAGCACCTATAGTGCCTACAAGAAGGCAAATGATTATACTGAGAACAATGCGAATTAATAAATCTTTGTCCATAAAATAAATTGGTTAAGACTTAAAGGTAGTGAATAATCTTAGACGTCTCTAAGCGTTGATATTGCTAT
Source organism: Dokdonia sp. Dokd-P16 (assembly GCF_003095655.1). NCBI lineage: Bacteria > Pseudomonadati > Bacteroidota > Flavobacteriia > Flavobacteriales > Flavobacteriaceae > Dokdonia > Dokdonia sp. Dokd-P16. Next base: position 1,026,898 of record NZ_CP029151.1, on the reverse strand, counting down.
CTTTGTATAAATTTCTACTCAAACTCAATGACCGAAAGCGATTTTATACCCTCTGGTGATTACAAAGTTTTACCTTCAGGATCTGTAAGTTATCAATCTCCTAGTAATATAGCCCTTGTTAAGTATTGGGGTAAATATGGTGAGCAGTTACCTCAAAACCCAAGCATAAGTTTTACCTTATCTAACTGCCATACAACAACTACGCTGTCTTACAAAAAGAATAGTAATGTTTCTGGCGAGATTCCTTTTGAAATCTTTTTAGATGGAGAAGCAGTGCCAGACTTCAAGCCGAAAATTGCCAAATTTTTTGAGCGTATAGCCATTTATATGCCTTTTGTAAAGGAATATGAGTATAAAATTGAAACATCTAACTCTTTTCCACATAGTTCTGGTATTGCGAGTTCTGCATCTGGTATGAGTGCACTTGCGCTCTGTCTTATGGAAATGGAGCGAGGTATGGAGGTAGCCATGACAGATACTTTCTTTAATGAGAAGGCAAGTTTTCTTGCAAGATTAGGTTCTGGAAGTGCGTGTAGAAGTATAGAGGGACCTCTTGTGGTCTGGGGTAAACATGCAGAAATAGAAGGGAGCACAAACTTTTATGGAACATCTTACGAAGGAGAAATTCATGAGAAATTCCACAACTATCAGGACACTATATTGCTAGTTGATAAAGGTGAGAAGCAGGTAAGTAGTACTGTAGGACATGATTTAATGCATGGTCACGCTTTCGCGAAAGCGAGATTTACCCAAGCTCATGAAAATTTATCAAGCTTGATGCAAGTTTTTAAGCAAGGTGATGTAGATCAGTTCATTAAGATTGTGGAGAGTGAGGCACTCACTCTACATGCTATGATGATGACGAGTCATCCGTATTTTATCTTGATGAAGCCTAAAACACTCGAGATTATTAGTGAAATCTGGGCTTACCGTAATGAAACAGGTTCTAAGATTTGCTTTACACTTGATGCTGGAGCAAACGTTCATGTGTTATATCCGGAAAATGAAAAGGAGTCTGTTCAGAAATTTATAGCTAGCGAACTTTCAAAATTTTGCCAAAACAACCACTATATTGATGATTGTGTGGGTAATGGAGCAAAAAAACTGTAAATTTGTGTAACTCATTAGGAGATCCCCATTATGAAAGGTCCACTTTTTTATTCAAAAATTTTATTGTTCGGCGAGTATGGAATCATAAAAGATTCCAAAGGTCTTGCTATTCCTTATAACTTCTATAATGGAGCCCTTAAAATAGAAGAGAACCCTAGTGATGATGCGATTGCATCAAACGGGCATCTTGCACGTTTTGTTATTTACTTAAAGAACTTACAAACTGAGCAGCCAGAGCTTGTTTCATTTGATATTGATCAAATGCAAGAAGATGTAGCTGCAGGAATGTACTTTGACTCTAGTATACCTCAAGGTTACGGAGTGGGAAGTAGTGGTGCGCTAGTAGCTGCTATTTATGATAAATATGCAGTAGATAAAATTACAGTGTTAGAAAATCTTACACGCGAGAAGTTGCTTAATTTGAAGCAAATCTTTGGAGGTATGGAGTCTTTCTTTCATGGTAAATCTTCTGGCTTAGATCCTCTTAATAGTTATTTGAGCCTACCTATTCTTATCAATAGTAAAGATCATATTGAAGCTGCTGGGATTCCTTCTCAAGCTCAAACAGGTACAGGTGCTGTATTCTTATTAGATAGTGGTATCGTAGGTGAGACTGCTCCTATGGTAAACATCTTTATGGAGAGCATGAAGCAAGATGGTTTTAGAGCGATGCTTAAAGATCAGTTTGTAAAACACACAGATGCTTGTGTAGATGATTTTTTAAAGGGAGACGTAAAGTCACTTTTTGGAAATGTGAAGCAATTATCTAAAGTGGTGCTTAGCAACTTTAAGCCTATGATTCCTGCAAAATTTCATGATTTATGGAAGCAAGGAATAGATACTAATGACTATTACTTGAAGCTTTGCGGCTCTGGAGGTGGTGGTTACATGCTTGGCTTTACTGAAGACTTAGAAAAGGCACAACACGCTCTCAAAGGACACAAGCTAGAAGTGGTTTATACCTTCTAGTAATTCATATTATTTACTTAAAAGGCAACTGATGCTTTCGAGAAAAAACAAACGTTTTATCCTTAAGTTAATTAGCCTCTTTTCTGTGGTACGTGGTTACAATATTCTAGTAATCGTCATCGCACAGTACCTTACATCTATATTTATATTAGCACCAGATTTGCGCCTACGCGAAATCATATTTGATCTCAATCTCTTATTTCTAGTGCTTGCTGGAGTTTTTACTATTGCAGCTGGTTATATCATCAACAGTTTTTATGATTCTGAAAAAGACTTGATTAACAGGCCTAAAAAAACTATGTTAGATAGGCTCGTGAGTCAAAACACAAAGTTATCTATATATTTTGTGCTTAACTTTCTAGCCGCTATAGCTGCTAGTTATGTGTCTTTTAAAGCAGTGATATTTTATGCGCTTTATATTTTTGGGATCTGGATCTACTCCCATAAGCTTAAAAAATATCCTTTTGTAGGGAATCTAGTAGCGGCAACGCTGGCTATTACTCCATTCTTTGCCGTGTTTATTTATTACGGGAATCTAGCACCTGTCATTTTTGTACACGGTTCATTTCTGTTTCTAGTTATTGCCATGCGCGAGATGGTTAAAGATTTAGAGAATTTAAAAGGCGATCTCGTTCAGAACTATAGAACAATACCTGTTATTTATGGCACTACTACCTCAAAGTGGTTACTTACTATTTTAGGAGGTCTTACAATAGTCCCTATCTTTTTCTTAATAAACCACTTTAAGTTGGGGTATATGAGCTATTACTTTTACGGGAGTGTGGCTTTGTTGTTGTTATTTCTGGCCATCTTATGGCGATCTGTAGCGAGACCTCACTATGTGCTACTTCATAATATTTTGAAGTTTATTATTGTAGCTGGGGTGTTCTGTATAGTACTTCTAGATGCAAGTGTGGTACTTAATAGAATATTCTAGACTATACCTTTTATAAAGTTTTTGTAAACGAAAAAAGCCCGCCATAGGCGAGCTTTTGTAATCGTAAAAAAGTATCTATCTATCTTGATAACTACAGTACACGTACTTGTGCAGCAGTTAATCCTTTTCTTCCTTCTTCTTCTACGTACTCAACTTTGTCTCCTTCGTTGATAGTTTCCCCGTTAAGACCTGTAACGTGTACAAAGATGTCCTTACCGGTGTCGTCGTTAGTTATAAAACCATAACCTTTTGACTCATTGAAAAATTTTACTGTTCCTTCCATTATAAAATATGTATTAATAAAGTGCAAACTTACACTTTTATTTGGTAAACCAAACTTTTGCCAATATTATATTAATGTAAACTCTTTAAATTCAGCACTTTTTATCTTTGGAGTTGTTAAATTCTTTCATTCTCTTAAAAGCATCATCGGTGAGCATATAATCTGCTACTTTGCGATCTTTCCAGCGATGATATATAAAAGTGGGCATTAAGATAAAGAAACCACCAGCAATAGAAAGGCCAATAAATTTATGACCCAAGGCAACATCTACATTGTCTTTACAGTAAAATCCATATGCGAGCATTGCTGCTAGAATAAAGAAAAGAACAATGATAAAAATACGTCGAGCTTTGTTCATTTATTCAAAGAATGTAATGGTTATAAAAAAAGCAATAATCGCTAGTACCAAGATGCTAACCATCGTGATTGCTATCGTTTTTAAAACAGTTTTAAATACTTTAGAGTTGCTTTGATTTTCTTCTGTTTCCAAGATTTGGCTTTGTTAAGTATGAGTTTGTTGGTGTTATGACTTTTGATCACGTAACTTCAAATTCAATTCCTTCATTTGCTCATCATCAAGAAAAGCAGGCGCGTCTATCATAACGTCACGACCACTATTATTTTTAGGGAAAGCAATAAAATCACGTATCGTCTCTTGACCACCTAATATTGCAACAAGTCTATCTAGCCCAAAAGCAAGACCTCCGTGTGGAGGTGCTCCATATTCAAAGGCATCCATAAGGAAGCCAAATTGCGCCTTAGCCTCTTCTTCAGAGAAGCCTAAGTGGCGTAGCATGATAGCTTGCGTTTCTTTATCGTGTATACGTATAGATCCTCCTCCTATTTCATTACCGTTAAGTACAAGGTCATATGCATTTGCTTTTACCTCTCCTGGTTTTGTGTCAAGTAGTTCTATCTGTCCAGGTTTAGGAGATGTAAATGGGTGGTGCATTGCGTGGTAATGTCCAGTCTCTTCGTCTAGTTCAAGTAATGGGAAATCTATTACCCATAATGGAGCAAATACCTTAGGATCTCTTAATCCTAAACGTGTTGCCAGCTCCATACGTAATGCACTCATTTGAGCGCGAACTTTTGAAGTCTCTCCAGATAGGATGCAGATAAGGTCTCCTTTTTGAGCACCAGTAACTTCGGCCCATTTTGCTAGATCTTCTTGATCATAAAATTTATCTACAGAAGACTTGAATGATCCATCGTCATTGCAACGAGAATACACCATTCCTAGTGCGCCTACTTGTGGACGCTTTACCCAGTCTATAAGTTTATCTATTTCTTTGCGAGTATAGCTATTTCCTCCAGGAACAGCAATCCCTACTACAAGCTCTGCATTATTAAATACTCCGAACTCCTTATGTTGTGCTACTTCATTGAGCTCTCCAAATTTCATCCCAAAACGGATATCCGGTTTGTCATTACCATATAAACGCATGGCATCATCATACAGCATGCGTGGGAATTTCTCAATCTCAACACCGTTTACTTCTTTAAGTAAGTGTCTTGTAAGTCCTTCAAAAATGTTCAAGATATCTTCCTGCTCTACAAAAGCCATCTCACAGTCTATTTGCGTAAACTCTGGCTGTCTGTCGGCACGTAAATCTTCATCACGGAAACACTTTACAATCTGGAAGTACTTATCCATTCCTCCCACCATAAGCAATTGCTTGAAGGTTTGTGGAGATTGTGGTAATGCATAAAATTGTCCTTCGTTCATGCGAGAAGGAACTACAAAATCACGTGCTCCCTCTGGAGTAGATTTGATTAAGTATGGTGTTTCTACCTCAATAAAATCTTGATCAGAAAGATATTTACGTACTTCTAGTGCAACTTTATGTCTAAAGATTAAGCTATCGCGCACTGGCTTGCGGCGTATATCTAGGTAACGGTATTTCATACGTACATCCTCACCACCATCAGTTTCATCTTCTATAGTGAAAGGAGGAGTGAGTGAAGCGTTAAGCACTTCTAGTTTTGATACTAAAATCTCGATATCTCCTGTTGCGATATTTGGATTTTTTGAGTCACGCTCTATTACGGTTCCAGTAACTTGAACTACAAACTCACGTCCTAGTTTACGTGCTTGCTCCATGATAGATGCATCGGTACGTTCCTCATCAAAAACAAGTTGCGTCATTCCGTAACGATCACGTAGATCTACCCAAATAATAAATCCTTTATCTCTAGATTTTTGAACCCATCCTGCGAGGGTAACTTCCTTATTTACATCGGCAGCTCTTAGGCTTCCATTATTGTGCGTTCTGTACATTTCTTGCTCTGTTTGAGATGTGCAAAAATAAATATATCAAAGGGGATTTAAACAGTTAGTGTCTATAAATGTTAAGGAAGTGTTTTTATATGGTTTAGTTACGCTTTCGCGAAAGCGTAAAAATCAAATATCCCTTCTTAATACTGTAAATTTGTCACCTATTTATGAGAACCACAGCGCGATTATATGCGTATTATATATAATAAATTTATAGTAAATGATTTTACACGTCACAAAAGAAATACAACCACTTCAAGAGCAGTTGCTCAGCCATTCTTTGTACAAAGAGATAAAAACTCCAGATGATCTTTTGGTTTTTATGGAGTATCATGTTTATGCTGTCTGGGATTTTATGTCTTTACTGAAGGCTTTGCAAAATGGATTAACGTGTACACAAACTCCATGGAAACCAGTAGGAAGTACCGAAACTCGATATTTAATCAATGAAATTGTTCTTGCTGAGGAGACAGATATAAATGCAAAAGGGGAGCGACAGAGTCATTATGAGATGTACATTGATGCTATGCAAAAAGCTGGTGCGAGTACGGTTGTAATAGATAATCTAGTTGCTACAGATTTTGATGTAATTTCATTAAATGATGCTATTGCAGATTTGCCAGCGGGTGTAAGTCAGTTTTTGAAATTTACATTTGATATTATAGACAGAGGCAAGTTACACGAGATTGCTGCGGCATTCACCTTTGGCCGTGAAAATCTCATTCCAGCAATGTTTACTGCAATTATTGGAGAAATAGAAGAGAACTTCCCAGCTAAGGATTTATCTGATTTTAAGTATTATTTTGATCGCCATATTGAGCTAGATGAAGATGAGCATGGGCCTATGGCGTTGAAAATGATTGAACATTTATGTGGAGATGATAATAGTAAATGGGATGAAGTGGTCGCTGTGTCTAAGGAAGCATTAAAAGTGCGATTAAATCTTTGGGATGGTATATTAAGTGAAATAAAACGCGAGGAGGTTTACGCTTAGATTATCTTGATAATACATTTCATTAACAGGCATAAAAAAACCTGCTTATCGAGCAGGTTTTTTTATATACAATAGAAGAATATTACTTCTTGTTTACATCTTTAATATACTTCTCTAACGCCATTGTCATAGAAGGAGTTTCTGGTGTAGGTGCTTGAATATTTACTTTAAGTCCTGCTTCTTCGGCAGCTTTTACTGTGGTGTTCCCAAAAGCAGCAATACGTGTGTCGTTTTGCTTAAAGTTAGGGAAGTTTTCAAATAATGATTGAATACCACTCGGGCTAAAAAATACTAATATGTCGTAAAACACATTTTCATATTCAGAAAGATCACTTACTACTGTTTTGTAAAAAGTAGATTGCATCCATTTAACTCCTAAAGCATCTAAAAGTTCTGGTACGTTAGGTTTGAACTTATCTGATGATGGCAATAAGAATGTCTCATTCTTATGCTTTTTAATTAATGGAATAAGCTCTGGAAATGTGCGTTTACCAACATATATTTTACGCTTACGGTATACCACGTATTTCTGTAGGTAATAAGCAACAGCTTCACTTTGACAAAAATATTTTAAGGTATCGGGCACTTTAAAACGCATTTCTTCTGCAATTCTAAAGAAGTGGTCAACGGCATTACGACTTGTAAGTATGATTGCTGTGTAGTCTTTAAGGTCTACTTTTTGTAATCTAACTTCTTTTCCAGATACACCCTCTACATGGATGAAGGGGATGAAGTCTATTTTAACGCGTTGTCTTTGTTCTAGCTCAAAATAAGGTGAGTTTTCAACCTTAGGCTTTGGTTGCGAAACGAGGATAGTTTTCACTTTCATAAACACTCATTTTTTTAATTGGGTTACTGTTTTGCGATGAATGAGTACAAAATAAAGTAGGGTCCAATTTCGAGAGTGCAAAAATACAAAATAAAATAAAAAGGAAACCTAAAAAAGTCACTCTTGTATTTACGGATGAGCCAAAATTGCGAAATAGTGTAAATAGTAATGATTATACCTAGGATGCTGTAAATGAAATAAAAAGGAATTTGTAGTTGGTACACGATAAAGGCGCTTCCTAAAAGAGCAAACAGGCCTAAAAGGTGTTTTACATTAAGTCGCTTGTAAAAAAAGGACTGCGTTTTTTTGTCAAAATTTAAAACATATGCTATAAATCGTTCTAGTAAGAATTTTACAATCTCAAAGACGGAGTATCCCAAAAAGATATACTTGAAAATGTCGAAGTTCTCTGAATAAGGGAGATTTAGTAATGAGCAGTATGCTAAGTAAATCAAAAGAGAAATACCTATAAATTGTATGACGAGTAATACAACTTGTAAGGGGTGTAATATAAAAACACCCTTCGATCTTGTGCTGAAAAAACGATCTGCACCTACTATATTTAAAAAATCTGAAAATCTTGCTTGATAAAAAAACTTGGTAGCAGCTAGTAATATGACACAACTTACAATGATTATTGTTATCCAGTTTTGATATGTAATAAGACGTAGGCTACTTTCCAAATTGAGGAGTTTTTTTAGAGCGTTAAAAATACTACAAATTATACCAAAAGGTGCTCCTGAGGTGTAATGACCTTATTAAAATAAGTACATTTGCCTCAAACAAGATTGCATGGCAAACGCTGTAGTTATCATACCCACCTACAACGAAATTGAAAATATAGAGAGGCTGTTGCGCAATATATTTGCGTTACAACGCGCTTTCCATATTTTAGTGGTTGATGATAACTCTCCAGATGGAACAGCAGCCAAGGTAAAAGAACTTCAAGAACTATATAAAGAGAAATTATTTCTTTTAAATAGGCCTAAAAAAAATGGGTTAGGGACTGCATATATAGCGGGTTTTAAATGGGCACTTAATCAAGAATATGAATATATTTTTGAGATGGATGCAGATTTTTCACACAACCCTAATGATTTAATCAGGCTTTATAATGCTTGTATTAAAGATGGTGCAGACCTTGCTATTGGGTCTAGATATGTAACGGGAGTTAATGTGGTAAACTGGCCTATGGGGAGAGTTTTACTTTCTTGGGGAGCCTCAAGATATGTGAGGTTTATTACAAGGATGGATATCTATGATACTACGGCTGGCTTTATTTGTTATCATCATAAGGTACTTAGAGCAATAGATCTAGAGAATATTAAATTTGTAGGTTATGCGTTTCAAATAGAAATGAAGTATAAAGCATATCTTAAAAAGTTTAAAATAGTTGAGGTTCCTGTGGTGTTTACAGATAGAACTAAAGGTGAGAGTAAAATGAGTTCAGGTATTATTTCTGAGGCGATTTTTGGTGTTGTTAAAATGCGATTACAACATCTTTTTAAAAAATAATTATGGAAAAGATTTTAATAAAAGATGCTCATATTGTTAACGAAGGAACCATCTTTAGAGGTGACGTGTTAATACATAATGGTGTTATAGAAGAAATTGCAGAGAGTATAAGTGCAAAATCTGGTGACGTGCATATTTTTGATGCAGAGGGTACTTACCTTATACCTGGAGTGATTGATGATCAAGTGCACTTTAGAGAGCCTGGGCTTACTCATAAAGGAAATATAGCTACAGAGTCTAAGGCTGCCGTTGCAGGAGGTATTACATCATTTATTGAAATGCCTAACACAGTACCTCAAACAACTACGATTGAAAAACTTGAAGAGAAGTTTGAAATTGCAGCAAATTCGTCTGCAGCAAACTATTCTTTTATGTTTGGCGGAACTAACGATAACCTAGAAGAAATTTTAAAAGTTGACAAGAAGAATGTCGCGGGACTTAAATTATTTTTAGGTAGCTCTACAGGTAATATGCTAGTTGATAATGAGGCTGTGCTTGAAAAGATCTTTAAGTCTACAGATATGGTTATCTCAACCCACTGTGAAGACGAAGAAACTATTAGAAAAAACCTAGCGATATATAAAGAGCGCTATGGTGATGATATCCCTATGAATCTTCACCCTATCATAAGAAGCGAGGAAGCTTGTTATATATCTTCATCTAGAGCAATAGAGCTAGCAAAGAAAACTGGAGCGAGACTTCACGTTTTTCACTTATCTACGGGTAAAGAAACAGCGCTCTTTGATAACAGTATCCCACTAGCCGAAAAGAAAATTACAGCAGAGGTTTGTATTCATCATCTTTGGTTTTCTGATGAAGATTACGATGAGAAAGGATCTAAAATTAAATGGAATCCAGCAGTAAAAACTTCTAAGGATAGGGATGAGTTATTTCAAGCGTTGCTAGATGATAAGATTGACGTCATAGCCACAGATCACGCGCCACATACTCTAGAAGAAAAAAATAACGTCTACACAAAAGCTCCTAGTGGTGGCCCACTAGTGCAGCATGCATTACCGGCAATGTTAGAGTTTTATCATCAAGGGAAAATCTCTTTAGAGAAGATTGTAGAGAAGATGTGTCATAACCCAGCAATACTTTTTCAAGTAGAAAAAAGAGGATATATACGTAAAGGGTATAAAGCAGATCTTGTACTTGTAGACCTAAATGCGCCTTGGACGGTACAAAAAGACAATATTCTTTATAAGTGTGGCTGGTCTCCTTTTGAAGGGACTACGTTTAAGTCTAGAATAACACACACATTTGTAAATGGACGCCTTGCTCATAAAAACTTTAAGGTATACGATGAACTTTTTGGTGAACGTCTTACGTTTGATAGATAATGAGAGGATTATATGCTTTATTTCTAGGTTTTTTATGCTTGATAAGTTGTCAAGACATTCCACCTGTAGAAAAGCCAGGTAACTTTATTGATGAGAATACCATGGAGAGCATATTATATGAATCTGTACTTATATCTAGTGCTAGAGGTTATAATGTTGCGCAACTTAAACTTTTAGGAATTCAGCCAGAAACTTATATTTATGATAAGTTTGATATTGACAGTCTTACGTACGCACAAAATCTAGCGTATTACACAGCAGATGTAGATTTATACAAAGGAATAAACGCAAAAGTACTTGCAAGAGTACAGGCAGAGTTAAAAGTAAATGACTCTATAGAAACAGTGCAGAAAAAAGAGCAAGATTCTCTGAGGACTTTAAAAGCAAAAGAGGTAAAAGCAAGATTTAAACAAAAAGATTCTACTAAGTTTAAAGAGATCCCGAGGCGTTTAGTTACTGATACTTTTAGTAGAAAAATGATACAAGTTAAAGAAGATTCTAGCGAGCTTGATTAATGTGTAGCGCTATACGTGACAACGTCACATCTAGCGGAGTGGGAATGTAATTAAACGCTTCTATTATTTTATTATTACTGTACAATGTCTGTCTTTGCAATGACTTGTAGCCTATTTTAGTTATTTGCCTTTTACGAGTAAATATGCCTCTTATCGAGTCTAAGAAGTTTAAAAATTGCAGTAAGCCGTTGCTTAGAGGTCTACTAGGTGCTTTATTGCCTAAGGTCTTTGCTATTTCTTCTAGTAAATCACGATAAGTGACATTGTAAGCAGTCGCAATATATCTTTCTTGTGCTAGGGTGCTATTCATAGCTTTCTCCATTAATGCTACTAAGTCTTTTACATCTATTACGGCACTACCTCCAGTGGGATATAAAGCTTTTCCTTCAAGAATATGATTAAAGAACTTTCCGCTACCGGTCTGGTAGTTTCCTTCACCTATTACGATTCCGGGATTTAAAATAATTGCGTTTAATCCTTCTTGTGTTCCTCTCCATACTTCCATCTCTGCACCATTTTTTGTGAGTGCATATACTGAGTTTAGGGCATCTGGATCCCAGAAATTATCTTCTGTAATTGGACTGTTTGGTGTGCTTGCCAGCGTGGCAATAGAGCTTACATGCACTAGTTTTTTGATATTGTTTGCTAGGCTTAGATTTACAACATTTGCTGTTCCTTCAATATTTGTTTTAGTGAGCTCCTTAAATTGGTAAGGGTCAAATGAAATGAGTGCCGCGCAATGGTACACATAGGTTACATCTTTAAAAGCAGTAGTGAGGCTGGGTATTTCTGTAATATCTCCTTGAACCCAATCTATACGGTGTAGTTGAGATTCCGCTTTCGCGAAAGCAAAAAAAGAAACAACCTCCGCCTTCTTAGATTCGCTTCGGTACAAAGCTCTAACGCTTTGATCTTTTTGTGTGAGGCTCAACAGTAAATGTTTGCCTACAAGTCCAGTACTCCCAGTAACTAAAATCATATGGTAAAGATACATCTCATGAGTTAATTCTTAATAAAATGAACTGCATACGTCATTTGTCTTTTTAAGAGAAACAATAGCCATGGTCACATGCTTCTTTTTATATTTGCTACTGCCTAAATACAATAGCAATGATTAAGAATTTTGTAGAAGAATTACAGTGGCGTGGAATGATACACGATGTGATGCCACAAACAGAGGAACATTTAATGGAAGCGATGCGCTCTGCATATGTAGGTTTTGATCCTACGGCAGACTCATTACACATCGGAAATTTAGTTCCTATTATGCTACTGGCACATTATCAAAGATCTGGTCATAGGCCTGTCGCGTTAGTAGGTGGAGCTACAGGTATGATAGGAGATCCATCTGGAAAATCTTCTGAGCGTAATCTTCTTGATGAGAAAACATTACGTCATAACCAAGAATGTGTGAAAAAACAATTATCACAGTTTCTTGATTTTACTTCTGGCGCAAAAAATCAGGCACTTTTAGTAAATAACTTTGACTGGATGAAGGAGTTTTCTTTTCTTGACTTTATTCGTGATGTAGGTAAGCATATTACGGTTAATTATATGATGGCAAAAGATTCTGTAAAAAACCGACTTACTGGTGAAGATGCAGATGGTATGTCATTTACAGAGTTTACGTACCAGATGGTACAAGGATATGACTTCTTGCATTTATATAAAAACGAAGGAATCACACTCCAAATGGGAGGAAGTGACCAGTGGGGTAACATTACTACGGGTACAGAATTAGTACGCCGTATAGGAGGCGGAAAAGGATATGCACTTACCTGCCCGCTTATCACAAAATCTGATGGAAGTAAATTTGGAAAAAGTGAGGGAGGAAATGTATGGCTAGACGCAAAACGAACATCTCCATATAAATTTTACCAGTACTGGTTAAATACAACAGATGAGGATGCAGAGAAGTATATTAAAATCTTTACTTTTTTAGATAAAGAAGAAATTGAAGCACTTGTTGCGGCTCATAAAGATGCACCACACGAGAGAGCTTTACAAAAGCGACTAGCAGAAGAAGTAACCACAACGGTTCACGACGCAGAGGCGCTAGAGAAAGCAATTGCGGCATCAAATATATTATTTGGTAAAAGTACAAGTGATGATCTAAAGTCTCTTGATGAGGCGACATTTTTAGATGTTTTTGAAGGTGTACCACAAGCAGAGATTGAAAAATCTGAAATAGAAGCTGGATTAGATATTATCGCAGCTCTTGCAGAAAAAACTGGATTCTTAAAATCTAATGGAGAAGCGAGACGTGCACTTAAAGAAAATTCAATCTCGATAAATAAGGAAAAAGTAGGGGAGGATTATACCATCCAGACTACAGATTTAATAAATGAAACCTTTGTCTTACTTCAAAGAGGTAAGAAAAACTACTTTGTTATTAGAGCAGTCTAGTTGGGATAAAAACTTTATTTATAGAAATATGAAAGCCCCAGAGTTCAAGTGAACATCTGGGGCTTTCTAACTAACTAACCAATCTATTATAAAGTCGTTCTTAATTTTTAGTCCTTACACTTTCCCACTCAATATCTGCTTTTTTCTTTAAAGTAGTCGCTCCTTCTTCATTCCACTTCTCTAAGGTATTTACTCCCCAAGAGTTATAAAAGAGATATAGTTTACCATCTCTTATCTCAAAAGTTTCTGGATCTATAGATACTTTTTTCCCTTTATCTGCAATAGCGTAGGCACAGTATCCTCCGTATTGAGGGATAAACTTTTTTGGAGATTTTTTAAAAGCTTCTAAGTTTTCTTGGCTTGCAAATTGGAATTTTGCACCATCATATGTTGTGGTGAATTCTTTATTTCCTTCTACTGCAGTATTATTAAAGTACTCTGTAACATCATACCCTTCGGCTACATATCCTTTTTTAAGATTGTAATCTGTCTTTTGAGCGGTAGCGGCAATTGTAAATAATGCCAGAAGAATAAATGATAGTGATCTCATAAACTTGCTATTTTAGTAATACGTACGTAAAGTAAGTCGTATTAGTTTTAGCAAGTTTACATTTTACAGGGACATCAGGTTACAGCCGCGTATGTCTGAGTTGTCAAAACGGCCTATTACGGTAAAGCTCCCATCCTTGTATACTCGTCCAAGATCTTGAGTTGCTATAAATGGGCAAGAAAATCTATTTGCTAGGTCAATTACATTGAGGCCACCGGTTTTTGTGCCTTCTAGTAAGCTTAGTGCATCTTCTGTATCTCGAGTATATACTTTCATCCACGGAGGCGTGGTAAATATTCCTTTTCCATTAGAATAGCCTTGACTCAATAACTCAGTCATCCCATATTCACTATGTATTGAACTTACGCCAAAGCCTTTGCAAAGTATTTCATGCAGCTCATTACGCACTAATTCTTTGCGACGTCCTTTCATACCACCAGTTTCCATTATGATAGTATTCTTGAGGTTAAAGCGGTGAGATTCTACCAAGTCTAATAGCGCAAACGACACACCTATAAGTAATACTTTTTGCCCTGCCTTGTCTAGTGAGTCTAGTTTATTTGCAAGTTCGTTGAGGTTGTTTAAATAAAAACCACTGTCAGGGTGTTCGCTAGTCTTTATTAAGTCATCCACCATATATATGAGGGAAGATCCAGATCTTTCTAGATAGGAAGGTAGTAATGCTAGGATTACATAATCTTTTGGGTTTCCATACGCTTTCGCGAAAGCGTGCCTAAAACTATCCTCATACAAGCTCAAGTCTGCAACGTGGTGCTTGCTAGTGATGCTCCCCGTAGTCCCACTACTACTAAAAACAACCGAAGTCTCTGATCCAGATGTGAGAATGGTATGCGATTTAAAAAATTGAATAGGTAAAAAAGGAATATCTCTACTTCTTTTTATCTCACTAGGGTGTTTGTATAGCAAGTCACAAAAAGATCTGTAAGTGCTATTATTCTCAAATTGAAAACGAAATGTCTCCAGAGCAGCTTCTTCAAATTGTGGAGCTGTAGTGATATCAAAAATAGACTGTTGGGGCATTGAGAATAGTGTTTGTGCAAAGATATAAAACATATCTACCCGTACTCAAGCTAGTTTTTTAAGAAGTTTAATGATAGGTGAATGTTTTTTAAGACGATTGTCTGCTTTTGTAAAATATTTTTTTACAAGTGAGGTGTTGTTAATCATGTAGTTAAATGATTTAATTTTACCTTGCCAATAATTGTGGTTGTAGGAAAGCTTAACGAAATCTTAATGCTCTTAACATGAGAACGGGCAATTTTGCTAATACATTGCAGGGTATATCAAAAGACTAAAACAACGTATATTTACACTAGGCATATAATATTTAGAGCATGAAAAAAAAGGACCTAAAAATACTTCTTGTAGACGATGAACCGGATATTCTTGAAATAGTAGGTTATAATTTATCTAATGAAGGTTACCAAGTGATAACTGGGTCAAACGGTGTAGAAGCTGTAAAACTGGCAAAAAAACACTCACCTCATTTAATTATTCTTGATGTGATGATGCCAGAGATGGATGGTATAGAAGCTTGTGAAGTAATACGTGCAAATAGTGATCTCGATCAAACTATCATCACATTCTTTACCGCTAGGGGAGAAGATTATTCTCAAGTAGCAGGATTTGATGCGGGAGCAGATGATTATATCACAAAGCCTATTAAGCCTAAAGTGTTAGTAAGTAAAGTGAAAGCATTACTGCGTAGGTTTAAGGAAGAGGAGGTTTCTTCTCAAATTACAAAAGTGGGTAACTTGGTAATAAATAGAGAAGAATATAAAGTATACAAAGGCAAAGAAGAACTGTCTCTACCACGCAAAGAGTTCGAATTATTATCATTATTAACCTCAAAACCAGGTAAAGTCTTTACTCGTGAAGATATACTTGATAAAGTCTGGGGTCTTGAAGTTGTAGTAGGTGGTAGAACGATAGATGTGCACATACGTAAGCTTAGAGAAAAAATAGGAGATGCATCATTTAAGACAGTAAAAGGTGTAGGCTATAAATTTGTAATGTAATGGCCGCAGGAGATAAGCAGTCTTACTCATTCTCTCTTATTACAGCGAGTTACATATCGATAGTATTTGCGATACTAATTGTAATGCTTGAGTTATTCCGTGATGGCGAGCCATCTTGGAAGGCTCCAGTAGTTGGTGTTGGGCTATGCTTTGTGATTTCTTTTTTAATCATCCATTATAGAACGCAGTTTTTTATTATCAGGGGAGTAAAGGAGATTTATGATAACATAAAACTTCTTGAGGACGTAAGCTTTACACCGGATAATATAACTACAGACATGGCTTCCTTATCTGAGGAGGTAGAACGTTATGCAAAACGTAAGAAAATCGAAATATCATCGCTACGTATCCAAGATGAATATAGACGAGATTTTCTAGGAAACGTGGCGCACGAATTAAAAACTCCACTTTTTACAGTACAGGGTTACATTCTTACATTATTAGATGGAGCAATGAATGATAAAGCTGTACGTAAAAAGTATCTTGAACGGGCAGATAAAGGAGTGGAGCGGCTCATATATCTAGTAAATGATCTAGATATGATTACAAAGCTTGAAGTGGGCGATCTCAACATTAATTACGAGTATTTTGATATTATTGAGTTAGTAGGCAGCACTTTTGAAATGCTAGAAATGAAGGCTGCAAAGAGAAATATCACACTTGCTTTTGATGCGCCTTATGATGAGGGTGTGATGGTCAATGCAGATAAGGAGCGCATACAGCAGTTACTTACTAATCTTATAGAGAACTCCATTAAGTACGGTAAAGAAAACGGAACGACAGAAGTAAGTGTACAAGACTTAATCCAGAATAAAGTCCTCGTGCGTATTACAGATAATGGAGAAGGTGTGGAAAGTGTACATATACCTAGGCTTTTTGAGCGTTTTTATCGTGTAGATAAATCTGGTAACCGTAAGGTGGGTGGATCAGGATTAGGCCTCTCTATTGTCAAGCACATCATTGAAGCGCATGAAGAAAGAGTGTATGTTGAAAGCGAATTTGGAGTGGGTTCTGAGTTCTCCTTCACCATTGAAAAGGCCGAAGAATTGAGTTAAATCATGAGCAGGTATCCCTTGCTCAAAGCCAGGATACACTTTTAATCTTGGTAACTCTTTACTCTTAAAGCTGTCTTGCGTACAGTAGGGAGCAATCTTTTTTGATTTTAATAATTCGGCGAGATATTCTTGTTCAGTTTGACCAGGTGTAGGTATAAAAAACACCTTTTTTCTCATTACAGCAAGGTCCATGATTGTGGTATATCCAGATCGAGCAATCACATATCTACTTTGATTAATCGCTTTTTCTAATGCAGCCGTTGTTAGAAAGTTTACAACCTTGATATTAGCGCCTATTTTATCAATCTCCTCTTCGGTGGAGACCTTTCCTTGCACAATAAGTAGTTTTACGCTGGCTTTCTTAAAAAGTGCGATAATAATGCCTTCAAGCATAGTGCGCTGTGGTTCTGGTCCAGATAGCACAGCGATATAGTCATATATAATTTCTTCTTCAGAAGATTTCATTCTGCTCAAAGGGCCTATATATTTAGTAGGGATAGATAGTTTTTTTTGTGGATGCCCTAAGACGCCACTTAAATTTATATCACCGGCTACATCAGGAACCCAGCATTCATTAAATCTTTGGAGATACATTCTATGTGCGGCAGATGAGAACCAAGTGGTTTTACCACTCAAGACCTGCAGCTGGTGGCTTATAATCACACAGGGCACCTTTTTAGTGTATAGTCCAAGTCTATTGTCAGAAATCACACCATCTATACCTAACTTATAGATAAGTTCCTCAAGGTCTCTATGCTCCTCTTTTATGGTTCTTCTTATGGAAGGGAGATCTGCAATTAATTTTCTTTTAAAATGCGATCCTTTCTCAGAGTACTCAATGTTATATGAAGGTAAAGTGACGGTAGCAAGCTTTGGAAATTCCTTTGTAAGCAGTTTCAACGCTTGGCCATCACTAGCGATTGTTACTTTATAATTATGAAAAGTTAAGGTGCGAATTATAGGGATGCATCGCGTAGCGTGACCCAGTCCCCAGTTGAGGGGTGCAACTAGTATGTGTTTTTTATAATTCACAATGCAAATATCTAACACTTCTAACTACTAAAAGTTTCCTTAATTTTACCAAAACATTAAATATACCTGTGGGAAGTAAAAATAAGCTTAAGCGTTTTAGAGAAAATGAGACTTTTTCAAATGTAGTACAACCTACGAGAGAAGAACTCGTAGATGGTACATTCCCATTAAAGGGTAAATGGAATAAGGACTTTTTTAAGAATGATAACCCTATTGTGGTCGAGCTAGGCTGTGGTAAGGGGGAATATTCTGTGGGTCTTGCACAATCATATCCAGATAAAAACTTTGTAGGTATTGACATCAAAGGTGCCCGTTTTTGGAGAGGAGCAAAAACCGCTATCGAAGATAACTTGACTAACGTAGGTTTTATGCGTACGCAAATTGAGTTGATAGAGCACGCTTTCGCGAAAGCGGAAATAGATGAAATATGGATTACTTTTCCAGATCCTCAAATTAAGTACAAGCGTACAAAACACAGAATGACTAATACGGAGTTTCTCCAAAAGTATAAGCGTGTGCTTAAACCAGATGGGTGTGTAAACTTAAAAACAGACTCTGAGTTTATGCATGGATATACCCTAGGACTACTTCACGGTGAAGGTCACGAGATTTTAGAGGCAAATCATAATGTATACAAGAATGAATATTCTCCTAAGGAAGTGGTAGGTATTCAAACTTTTTACGAAAAACAATATCTAGAACAAGGAAAACCAATTACTTATATTAAATTTAGAGTTAAGTAAACGCTAGCCTTGGAGATAACAAAACTCTTCTTAATCACATTCTTTGCTGCTTTAGCAGGAGTTATCCCTCCTGGTCTAATCAATATGTCGGTTGCAAAAACTTGCGTAGAGCGTGGTCGTAATAATGGATTGCTGGTCGCTATTGGTGCTTCATTTATTGTAATCATACAAGCACTTATTGCGGTATTACTGGCCAAATATATTTTTGGCAATCCATTTGTACAGAACATGTTATTAAGAACAGGACTTGTAATCTTCTTGATTATGGCAGTGTTCTTTTTTATGAAAGCAAAGCGCGGAAAAGTTCCTAAAGTCAAGCTTTCTAAAAACAGAGGACTTAAGAGTCTTGGTAAAGGGATGATGATTTCGGCGCTTAATATTTTACCTATACCATATTTCTGTGCACTAGGAGCTGCATTAAATGTGAGTGGTAAGGTAGAATATGATATTGTTGCTATTGCCTTTTTTGTGCTAGCAGCAGCATTGGGCACCTTTACAGCATTATATTTTTATGTGATATTTTTTGCTAGAATTCAAAATAGGGCAACTACGTTTACAAAGTATTCTAATTATTTTATGGCGTGTCTCATGGTGATACTCATGATCATTACACTGGTAAGAACCATATACTTCGAATGAATTACGCCCCAAAAACCGAAAACTTTTTTACAAAGGTCTATGCTGTCGCAGCCCAGATACCTTATGGCCGTGTAACCAGTTATGGAGCCATCGCAAAGTATCTAGGGGCAGCGAGAAGTAGCCGCATGGTAGGATGGGCAATGAATGGGGCACACACGCATAGTGAAGTTCCTGCCCATAGAGTTGTAAATCGTGTGGGATTACTCACTGGTAAGCATCACTTTCCGCAAACTAACCTCATGCAGCAGCTGCTGGAAAATGAAGGAGTAGAAGTGGTAGATGATAAAATTGTAGCTTTTAAAAAACACTTTTGGGATCCTAGTATGGAGTTGTCTCAAGACTTATGAAACTTGAGGGAGAACCTTTAAAATTCAATGTATTATTTAAGGATTAATTAAACTTGAAATGTCAAATTATTTGAAATTTCAAAGGTTGGAATATACCTCCTTGCGGTTGTATCTTTGCATTTAGAATCAATCTAATTAGAGATTATTCAGAATTGCTTAAACACGACAATGAAACTACAAAAAAACGATATTCTTGAGGCTTTAAAAACCATAACAGCTCCAGGTGCTGGAGAAAATATGGTAGATAGTGGTGCTGTTACAAACGTACTTACATTTGGTGATGAGGTGATAGTAGATATTACTATCAATAACCCAACACTACAAGCACGTAAAAAAACAGAGGTTGATATTATGAAAACCATACACGATAAGGTGTTTGCAAAAGCACAAGTGAAGGTTAATGTAAAAGTCAACGCACCAGCCAAAGATGAAAGTAACGAGATAAAAGGAAAGGATATTCCTGGTATTAAAAATATTGTAGCTATTGCTTCTGGAAAAGGAGGTGTAGGTAAATCTACAGTAACATCAAATATTGCAGTAACACTTGCAAAGATGGGATTCAAAGTAGGAATTCTAGATGCAGATATTTACGGTCCTTCTGTCCCTATTATGTTTGACGTAGCAAACGAGAGACCACTTTCTGTTACTGTAGATGGGAAGTCAAAAATGAAGCCTGTAGAGAGCTACGGAGTAAAAGTACTTTCAATTGGATTTTTTACTAAGCCAGATCAAGCAGTTATCTGGAGAGGACCTATGGCGGCAAAAGCTTTAAATCAAATGATTTTTGATGCTGCTTGGGGAGAACTAGATTTCTTACTGCTAGACCTTCCTCCAGGAACTGGAGATATACACTTGAGTATTATGCAATCACTACCTATCACAGGTGCTGTTGTTGTAAGTACACCACAAAATGTGGCACTTGCAGATGCAAAGAAAGGTGTAGCGATGTTTCAACAAGAGAGTATTAATGTGCCAGTACTTGGTATCGTAGAGAACATGGCTTATTTCACACCAGATGAGTTGCCAGACAATAAATACTACATCTTTGGAAAAGAAGGAGCAAAACACCTTGCCGAAGATTTAGGAGTGCGCTTACTAGGAGAGATACCACTAGTACAAAGTATACGTGAAGCGGGAGATATAGGTCGTCCAGCTGCATTACAAGCAAATACGCCTACAATGCTAGCCTTTGACGAGCTTACTAAAAATGTAGTTGAAGAAACGGTAAGACGTAATAAAAACTTACCTGCAACAGAGGCTATAAAGATTACTACCATGGCAGGTTGTTCTGCTGTAAAGAATTAATTATGACCGGAGCAGAGTTAACCCAGAAAGTAGAAGATGCACTAGAAGAAATTCGTCCATTTTTACAGAGTGATGGTGGAGATATTACCCTTTTAGGTATAGAAAACGATACAATTGTACGTGTTCAATTGCAAGGAGCTTGCGTAGGATGCTCTGTAAATCAAATGACACTTAAAAGTGGTGTGGAGATGACTATTAAAAAATTTGCTCCACAGATAGAAGAAGTTATTAATGTTAAGGCGTAAGATTGATAAAGGTCATTTTCTTAGAAAGAGGATGTGTTTATTTTTGCTTTCGCGAAAGCGTATTAATAAGAATCAATGATTAAAACAGATATACTCATTATAGGTGCTGGTCCTACAGGGCTTTTTACCGTTTTTGAAGCAGGATTATTAAAGTTAAAATGTCATCTTATTGACGCACTTCCTCAACCAGGAGGGCAGTGTTCTGAGATTTATCCTAAGAAGCCTATTTATGATATCCCTGCATTTCCAGAAGTGCTTGCAGGAGATCTTGTAGATAATTTAATGAAGCAAATAGAGCCTTTCCAGCCTGGATTTACATTAGGTGAGCGTGCTCAAACTATAGATAAACAAGAGGATGGCAGCTTTATAGTAACCACAAATAAAGGAACAAAACACCACGCACCTGTAGTTGCAATTGCAGGAGGTTTAGGGAGTTTTGAGCCTCGTAAACCACCTATACCTAATATTGCGAGTTACGAAGATATCGGGGTAGAGTATATTATACGAGATCCTGAGTTGTACCGTGATAAGAAAGTGATTATTGCTGGTGGTGGAGATAGTGCCTTGGATTGGAGTATTTTTCTAGCAGATGTTGCTAGTGAGGTTACACTAGTGCACCGTCGTAATGAATTCCGTGGTGCTCTTGATAGTGTGGAGAAAGTTCAAGAACTCAAAAATCAAGGACGCATTAAATTAATCACTCCTGCAGAGGTAGTTGATGTACTAGGGGATGCGCATGTAAGCGGAGTGACTATTAAGCAAGGTGAAGATACTTTTAATGAGCCTTGTGATCACTTTATACCGCTTTTTGGACTTGCACCAAAATTAGGTCCTATAGGAGACTGGGGACTAGAGATTGAGAAAAATGCTATTAAAGTGGATAATAGTTTAGATTATCAAACGAACATCCCAGGTATTTATGCAATAGGAGATGTAAATACGTATCCTGGTAAATTGAAGTTAATTCTTTGTGGTTTTCACGAAGCGACGTTAATGTGTCAGAGTGCCTACCAGCGCATCTTTCCAGATAAGCGTTATGTAATGAAATATACAACTGTAGGTGGAGTAACAGGCTTTGATGGAACAAAGAAAGAAGCTCCTAAAGCTGTAGTTAAAGCAATAGACTAGCAATAGGTGAATCTTATAAGTATTACAGTATAAATCGCTATCCATGACAGATATTAAAATTACAATCACAGATCGCGATGGCGTAGCTCACGAGATTGATGCTCCTACAGATATGAATATGAACTTAATGGAGGTTGTGCGCTCTTATGAGCTCGCTCCAGAAGGTACCATAGGTATTTGTGGCGGTATGGCAATGTGTGCTTCTTGCCAGTGTTATGTTGAGAGTGATCACGTCTTGCCAGAGATGAGTGATGACGAGCAAGCAATGCTTGCAGAAGCCTTTCATGTAGAAGATAATAGCCGTTTAGGTTGCCAGCTTCATATACATCCTGAAATGGATGGATTACGAGTAACACTTGCGCCAGAAGAGTAGCACTAAAATATCGTATTAGAAATTATACATGGGGATTATAAAACTAGCTAGTTTTATAATCCCTTATTTTTTGAGGCCCTTCTAGTAGCACGCGATTTACATGGAGGTGACCTTCTTCTGTCGTGGTAATATGCCATTTTATAAGAGAGATGGCGCCATTTTCTATTTCTAAACCTGTGATGCTACGCGGGTGAACACAACTACCATCATTAAAAAAAGCAATATCTCCTGGCTCAGGAAAACGAGGTCTATGCGTATGCCCTACAATGGTGAGTAGATTATTATTTTCGGTAATCCACTTTTTAATACGGCGCTCTACTTTTATAAGCTCTTTGTAATTTTTTGCAGGACTCGTAGGATCAGAGATACCAAATATTTGAAGTGGTTTCCATAAGATTCTAACTAGAAATCTATTAAAACGCCACCCGTGATAATTGAGCCAGTCGGCTTGATGACCATGGCATAAAAAGAGTTCTTGAGCGCTTTCCCGATGTTTTAATATCAATGCCTCATGATACTCTAGATTTTTAAATAAAACCTCTTCTCTGCCGTCTTTTGGGTCAAAATAGGTGCTTAAATGTTTTTGAACGTAGTTTTTATCGCGATATACCATATCGTGATTTCCCCAGATGAGGTGAAGTCGATTTTCAAAGTGAAACTTCTGGAGTAACGTATAGACGTTTTTATGAGCACGTAAGATGCTTTCAAAGGAATTGTTTTCCCATAGCTCATCACCATCTCCTAGTTCATAGTAGGTAAACCCTTCCTTGTAATAATGTTTTAAGGCGTGGTAATAGATATTCTCATTGCGCGCAAAATCATCGGCAAAGCTTTTGTCTCCGCGGTGACAGTCAGAAAAGAAAACTAGTTTATCGGCATCAGAAAATGGTATTTCCTTTGCTGCTTTGTAAGCTCTGTCTAAACGCTGTCTTGTATTCACAGGTTAAATATCTTAAAAAAGACTGAGATTAATAGGGTTGAGAGGAGTACGCTTTCGCGAAAGCGTAAAATAAACACTACGTATCTACTTAAAGTCGGGTAGAGAGGATTCGAACCTCCGATCTCTGGTCCCCCAGACCAGCACTTTAACCGGACTAAGCTACTACCCGTTTTTATGTGCGTAAATATAATAAAGCGTAATCATTAGGGAAATAGCGGGGTTCAAAAAAACGCTCAACGCATATCTTATTAATTTTTTCGTACCTTAAAGTGTTGAAAAATAAATTATTAACTAAACCCAAATATTATGAAAACACTAATGATGCTTTGCTTTTATGTGATGGGTGCTACACTTTTAACAAGTGATGGATTGAATACCGATGAACCTGCGATGGTCTTAGAAGGCGTGTGGGAATTAGAAAACCAGCAGATGTATGAAAATGGGATGCTCTCAGAAATGTTGCCCAATGAGAATGGCTATAGGCAGGTTAAGATGTATAGCAAAGGGAAGGTGATGTGGACGCGTAACGATCCTTCAGATAGTAATGAGTGGTTTGGGTATGGGACATATAAGGTGACAGATGGTTTTCTAGTAGAGCGGTTGGAATACGCTTCTGGGCCTATGATGAATATAGTAGATACGACTCAAATTTTTAGATTTGAGCTAGTGATGGGAGTAAATAGCTACCAGCAAATACAGCTAGACGAAGATGGAAATAGAACAGAAGGCGAGAGTTATATAAGAATAGAGTAAATTTTAAAATAATTGGTCAATAAAGTTTGTGATTATATAATAGATTTTATTATATTTGCACCCCGTTAAATACTCGGGGTATAGCGTAGCCCGGTTATCGCGCCTCGTTTGGGACGAGGAGGTCGCAAGTTCGAATCTTGCTACCCCGACAAAAACCAGCCTTTTAGGCTGGTTTTTTCATTTTAAAAGGTTTTGGGTATTCCTAATCTTTTATATTATGAAGTTGCTACAAAGCAAAAATGCGAGCCTGTGCAGGCTCGCATTTTTATTATGTATCACTAGCCTTTAAGCTAGTAGTATTGCAATTACTTAGAATGCATACGTAAGTCCAAGAAGGTAGTATGATTGTATCTTGTTATCTACAGCGCTATCACCTACTTCAAAAGGAATAGCCGTTGGATCTTCAGCAAGTAAATTGTTATTTGCGAAGTTTACTGCCTCTTGTCTGTTTCCTCTTAAACCAAATTCAAAACCAACACCGATTTGGTTCCATAGCTTATAGCTAAAAGAGTTAATCCATGTAAAGTTTGATAAGTCGCTAGACTCATAGCTTTGGAAAGCAGATAAGTTAGACTTGAATGCAATTTTACCAATCTGACGCGTATAATCTGCAACAATTTTTGCCCCTAAAGAAGATTCAAAAACAGAATCACCACTACTAAATACAAAATTATAGTTAAGTGGGTGTACCACAACAATAAGATTAGGAATAGGAGTCCATGTAGCACCAACACCTAGATCTAAGTAACCTGGATCGTTAAAGTTGTTTAGTAATGTAGTTCTGTATTCACCTAATGCAGATACAGCAATCTTGTCAGTTAGTTTGTAACCGTATAAAGAAGACACATTAAAAACATCTGTAGCTTCTTGAAAGCCTTCTTCTTCCTCACCTTCTTCATCAAATTTTACCCATCCTAAGTTTACGCTAAGGCTGTTTCTCCAGAAGTATTTTTCTTCTAGTTTATTTGCAAAAGCATTACCAGTAATACCTATGTTACCTGAAGATACGTTAGGTGCACCTTGAGAATACCAATCATTAAATTTCGAGAAATTTCCTCCTATAGTTCCAAATGCTCCGTATTTCCATCCTGGAAGGGCATCGATTTGTGCTTGTAAACTATTTACTTCTCCTTGAAGTTTTGCGATTTCTGCTTTCTTAGGAGCTTGTTGCGCTTTTAATTCTTCTTCTGTTTGTGCTTGCGCGCTGATTGTGAGGAGTATAGCTGCTCCTAAAACAATAAGTCTTTTCATAATAATTATTAGTTAAGATTTGTAGCGCAAAGATATAATTAAATAAAAACTGCGCTGTTCAATCTCATGTAAATTAATGGTATTATCTTTTTATCGATTAAATGTGACATTAATCGTTAGCTAGTTAACATAGTTTTGTAAAGTGTTGTGCTATCTAAGATTTCCACTCAAGAAAAGCGTACTTAAGGCCTACTCCAAGTACTTCTCGCACTTGTAAGCCGCTTACTGCATTTTCATCATAAATGAGTTGCAGTGCGAGATTAGTAGTGACATACTTATTTACTTGCATGGCAACATTCAGCGTGTAATCTAGATCGACATTTTTCACTTTCTCTAGATAATCTGCATACAGGTTTAAGGTGTTTTCAAAAACCACATTTTCAAAAAGCTCTTCTTTATAATAGACACTTAATGATGATCCTAATTCAAAACGGGTATTTTCATTTGCAGCTACACCAAAGAATGGTTCATATGCTGCTACAGCCACAGGATCGTTTTCATCTACTCTAGTAAATTTAGAGTGTACAAAAATAAGTCTAGACGTAGCAGGTGCTAGGTTTACTGTAAAGTCATTACTTTTTTTCCAGAGTATACCTGGTCCTGCCTGGATATAGGCTGGAGAAAAGGCGTCTGTTATTTCTCTTCTATCTTGTACAGTGGTGATAATCTCTCCATCATCATCAAGAATGTTACGGTCAAAAAATTCATAACCAGGCGCCATTTGCGTTCTAAAGTTAAAAACTCCAGAGTAGTACCAGTTGGACTTATTGATTCTACTACCTACAAGGCTGTTAAGTTCCAGCCTGTCTGTAGTTTTACGTGCAAATTTTTGATCTTTTGCTGCGGCAAGTCCTAGTATTGATGTGAGCTTTGTGTCCCATGTAAGCTTGTTGCGTTTGTAATTTAGATCCCAGTTTATATTAAAATTTCCTGCGATGTTAGAAGTACCTCCACCTTGCCATTCTTTGTTAAAGGCACTTTGGCTAAAAAGTAATTCTGCAAGTCCTTTGCTTTTCCATCCATCAGGAAGAGAATCTTTTTTCTTAGTCTTAGTTTGGGCGACTAGAATGCTGCTTGTGGCTAGTAGCAATAAAAAAAGATATGTTCTCATAGGGACTTGCTTAAAAATTAAGGAAGTAAATATACACAGGGAGTGTGTGGATGTCAAGGTAATTTTTAAGCGCGCTTTTTAAAGAGAGGTACAGTAGAGCAAGCTTCTCCAAACATAATACTGCGTGCCACAGGTTGTAGTTTTTCTATAAGCAGTAAGTATGCGTTAGGAGGCACTGGTTTATTAGAGCATCCCTTTATTATCAAAGGAGCACCTTGATAAGGTGTCGTGTCAAGATTTGCAATAGCTGCGATGTATAGAATAGTTTCTAGAAGCTCTAGAGATCCTACGATGGTCTTTTGTGCAATATCTTGTAATTGGGTAGAAACAAGCATATATGCCCATGCTGGAACAATAGCATCTGTGCTGCAATGTAGCGCTACAAATGAGCCTGAATATTGCTGCCAATCGTGATTTTTTATGCTTTCGCGAAACTGAGTTTCACGTAAAATAAAACCTTGGTCTAGCCATTCAGAAATGTCTAGTGTTTCTCTCTTTCCTTTGGGATATAAATCTTCCAAATCAAAAGTGATGAGTTTACTTCCGGCAACTCTATTTATGATTTCTTCTGCCATAATAATGTAATTAAAAAGTGATGATGCGTTTTAATCTATACATCTAAAACGCATCACAATACTATTATAACATTCCTAATTCTAGTTTTGCTTCTTCACTCATAAGGTCTTGTGTCCATGGTGGGTCAAATGTGATTTCTACTTCACAATCTTTTACTTCTTTGAGAGATTTTACTTTCTCTTCCACCTCAAGTGGTAATGTTTCGGCTACTGGGCAATTAGGGGTGGTAAGTGTCATAAGGATTTTTGTATCCATGTCTTCGTTTACAAAAACATCATAAATCAATCCTAACTCATAAATATCTACAGGAATTTCTGGATCGTAAATGGTTTTTAGTACTCGTACAATCTTATCTCCTAACTCTTCTGTGTTTACTTCCATATGTGTTGTGGTACTGCAATGCAGTCTCTTTTATTTAGTTAATAATGGTGAATTGCATCACATTTTCGCGCAAGCGTAATTTGTAATCTAATTCAGTTGGGTTTGATAAGCTACAGCATATAGCTTTATCTGCTTGATCATGCTCACAAGTCCATTTGCACGGGTAGGAGAGAGGTGATCTTTAAGTCCTATCTCATCTATAAACGAAGTGTCTGCATCTATAATTGCTTGTGGCGGCTGTCCAGAAAAAGCACGTATAAGTATCGCTATGATTCCTTTTGTAATAATCGCATCACTATCTGCAGTAAAGGCAATCTCGCCGTCTGTCATATCTGCGTGTACCCAAACCTTGCTCTGGCAACCTTTTATAATATAGTCATCAGTTTTGAACTGATTATCAATCATAGGAAGTGATTTCCCTAAGTCTATCATATACTCGTAACGTTGCATCCAGTCTTCAAACATGCTGAATTCATCAACGATTTCATCTTGTATTTCTTTTATGCTTGCCATAATTATAGTGCTGTTGATGTTGCTTTAAAAAGTACTTGATCTTTATTATATAAAGTAAGTGTTCCGTTTTTGAGAGTGTATCTATTTACCTTGATTAGATTTTTAAATACTTTTTTCTCTAAGTCCATAGCCTCTGCAGGACATGCTTTCTTAGTAGATAACGGATCTGTAATATCTAATTTATCCTTCGTAAGCGTAAATTCTGCATTATAGGAGTTACATCCAGAAAAACCAGTTATTCTTCTTTTTTGACTTTCTATATTAAAAGTGATTCCTTGTTTTGTAATAGGAGTATCCTCTATACTCGTAAGTGTGTAGTATCCAGAAAATCTAGGAGCTTTTACATCAGGTTCACTTTCCTTTTTTTCGGTAGCACAGCTATTTAAAAAGAGGCCTATTGCTAAAGCAATTATGTAATATGTGTGTTTCATAGTAAAAGAGTATTTGCAAAGATAGTGCCCAGAAGATTAACTGTCATTCTGTCGAGCCTAGCATTTTATGCATAAACCACATGGGACGATGCTCGTCATGTAATAATGGGAAATCTAGTCTTTGTTTTTCTGTCTTTTGAAATCCTAGTTTCTTGTAAAAGCGCTGTGCTTGCATATGTGTATCCATAGCGTCAAGCCAGATGAGACTGTGTTTTTGCGCTATTGCGACTTCTTGTGCATAATCCATCAAGGCGTTACCTACGCCTTTACCTTGAACAGAAGGGTCTAGGTAAATACGATGTATTTTAAAGCCTTTTTCAGACGCTAGCGGAGGGTAAAGACAATCTGATATAAGTTTCAAAATGCCTACTAAATCATCATTATAATGCACAAAGTAGTACATGCTATTTACATCACTAAGCTCTTGTTTTAAGTTTTCCTTACTATAAATCTGATTGAGATACCATGAGCCTTCATCTTTCCAAAAATGGGAATATGCAGATGGATACACCCTTTTCATCAAATTATATAATAGCTCTTGATCAACTAGGGTGACGGGCGATAATGTGATATGTGAATTTACCTGTATCAATATAACAATGTCTGAAAACGATGTTCTGCTAGATATTACGAGAGCATGGTGACCGCTCGTTTTAATCCAGTTACAAAGGTGTCTATTTCTTCCTTGGTATTATAAAATGAAAAAGAAGCGCGCACGGTTCCTGGTATTTTATAATACTCCATAATAGGCTGTGCACAATGATGACCTGTACGTACAGCAATACCTAGTTTATCAAGTATAGTCCCTATGTCATAAGGATGAATATTGCCCACATTAAATGAAATAACGGCCGTTTTGTGTGCAGAAGTGCCATAAATTTTGAGACCTTCTATTTCTAGTAATTTCTCTGTTCCGTATTGTAATAGCTCATCTTCATAGCTAGCGATATTATCAAAACCTATAGCATTCATATAATCAAGACCTGCAGCCGTTGCAATTCCTCCACAAATATTAGGCGTTCCTGCTTCAAATTTGTGAGGTAAACCAGCATAAGTGGTTTTTTCAAAACTTACTTGATCTATCATCTCGCCACCACCTTGATAAGGAGGTAATTTAGTAAGCCATTCTTCTTTTCCGTAGAGAATTCCCACTCCAGTAGGACCGCAAATTTTATGAGCAGAACATACGTAGAAGTCGGCGTCTAGTGCTTGTACATCTGGTTTGATGTGTGGCGTAGCTTGTGCGCCATCAATAAGTACGGCAGCGCCTACTTTATGAGCTTCGTCAATGATATGCTTGATAGGATTTATCGTTCCTAAGGCATTAGATACATGGTTTACAAAAACTAACTTTAAATTAGGAGATAACGCTTTCGCGAAAGCGTCCATGTCCAGTTCACCACTTTCTGTCTGAGGTATTACTTTAAGGATAGCTCCAGTTTTCTCACAAAGCATTTGCCACGGTACAATATTACTGTGATGCTCTAGCGCCGAAACTAAAATCTCTTCACCTTCTTTGAGTATGGAGGCAAAACCATGTGCCACAAGATTAATAGCATGTGTGGTTCCTGCAGTGAGAATAATCTCGTAAGGCTTTGCTGCGTTAAAATGCTTTTGAATTGTAATACGAGCCTCCTCATAAGCATCTGTTGCTTCTTGAGAAAGTGAGTGTACGCCGCGATGGATATTTGCATTATAGTTTGAGTAGTAGTCTACAATAGCATCTATCACCACTTGTGGTGTTTGTGAAGTGGCGGCATTATCAAAATAAATAAGCGGATTTCCATTTACTTCTCGTTTGAGAATAGGGAAATCTTTGCGTATTTTATTAACGTCTAGCATAGCATTTTTCTTTGTTACAAAGATACAAACTGGACTACTTCTAGACTACTCCAGCGCGTATTGTGTTTAAAATGAAAAAGCCGTTACTAGAGAGTAACGGCTTTAAATGTATAGATCTAATTACCTACTGCTCGAAGCCGATGTTTACACCGATTTTCTTAGCAATAAGTTTTGTGATTCTTTCCTTTAGTTGAGGAATTTTTACACTTGATAATACTGTGTTTGCAAAGGCATACATCAATAACGCGCGTCCTTCTTTTTCTCCAATCCCACGAGATTGTAGATAGAAAAGTGCACTCTCATCTAGTTGGCCGATAGTACAGCCGTGAGAACAGCGTACGTCATCTGCAAAAATCTCTAATTGAGGCTTTGAGTTGATAGTTGCAGTGTCATCTAATAAAATATTATTATTAGATTGATAAGCATTTGTTTTTTGAGCTTCTTTCTCAACAACTACTTTCCCATTAAATACTCCTACAGATTTGTCTGCAAAAATACCTTTGTAATCCTGGTGGCTCTCGCAGTTAGGAGTAATGTGGTGTACTAGTGTGTTGTGATCTACGTGCTGCTTCCCTTCTATAATCGTAATTCCCTTAAGGATAGAGTCCATGTACTCTCCTTTTTGGTAAAAATTCAGGTTGTTACGAGTAATATTTCCACCTAGAGAAAAAGTATGTACAGAAACGATACTTTCTTTGTGCTGCTCTATCTCTGTAGTATCTACAAGGGAAGCACTTAGGTTGTCGTTCTGAATCTTATAGTAATCTACAAGCGCTCTTTTATCTGCAAAGATTTCTGTTACAACATTAGTAAGCACTTTCTTGTCTGTAAGACTCTGGTGGCGCTCTATAATTTGTACTTCAGAATTTTCTTCGGCAACAATAAGGTTACGTGGTTGTAACATCATAGCATCATTTGCTCCTGTAGCAAAGTGTACAATCTGGATGGGCTTTTGTGCTACTTTTCCTTTTGGGATGTAGATGTAAGCACCATCTTTTGCAAATGCAGTATTAAGAGAATCCATAGACTCTCCCTTTACTATTTTATTAAAGTAAACATCTATAACTTGCTTGTACTTTGGTTTTGATAGTGCTGCACCCATGGTGCATACATCAATACCATCATGCGTAGTTTCTGAAAGAAATGAGCTATACACCCCATCTACAAAAACGATTTTATAAGTATCTACATCATTAAGAAAATACTGCTTAACATCTTTAAAGTCTAGTGCAGCTTCTTTATTAGGGAAGATGTTATAATCTTCCTTAAGAATGCTGTTAAGAGATGTGTACTTCCAGTTTTCTAATTTCTTTGTAGGAAACCCTTCTGCTTCAAAAGTCTTGATGGCCTCATTACGAATGTCGTATATAGGAGAGTCTGCATCAATACTTTCTTGAAGTACGATATGATTACTTACTAATTTATCTTTTAAACTCATCTTTTCTAAGTTATGAATCTAGACAGTCAAGTATAAGGGATATTTTTATTGGGAATATCTCTTATGAGTTGTCTAAACGTATTACGCTCCCACTTCTTCTTTTAACCAGTCGTATCCTTTTTCTTCAAGTTCAAGAGCAAGCTCTTTTCCTCCAGAACGTACAATTTTACCATTCATAAGAACGTGTACAAAATCAGGAACGATGTATTCTAGAAGACGCTGGTAGTGAGTGATCACTAGTACTGCGTTATCTTTACTCTTTAGTTTATTTACACCATTTGCAACAATGCGCAGTGCGTCAATGTCAAGACCAGAATCTGTCTCATCAAGAATGGCAAGTTTAGGCTCTAGCATTGCCATTTGGAAAATCTCATTACGCTTCTTCTCTCCTCCGGAGAATCCTACGTTTAATGATCTAGAAAGAAACTTACGATCCATCTCAAGAAGTTCTGCCTTCTCTTTAATCTTTTTAAGCATGTCGCTAGCTGGCATATTTTCTAAGCCTTTTGCTTTGCGAGTCTCGTTTATGGCAGTCTTGATAAAGTTAGTTACAGAAACTCCAGGGATCTCTACAGGATATTGAAAAGATAAGAAAACACCTTCGTGTGCTCTTTCTTCTGGATCCATTTCTAGTATAGATGCTCCTTCAAGTTCGATGTCTCCACCGCTTACTTCATACTCTTCTTTTCCTGCTATAACAGAAGCGAGTGTACTTTTTCCAGAACCGTTTGGTCCCATGATAGCGTGCACTTCGCCAGCTTTTATCTCAAGATTAATACCTTTAAGGATATCTTTCTCTTCAATTCGTGCGTGTAAATCTTTAACTGATAACATAATTCTACGTTCTTATTGTGCGATTATTTACCGCTTTCTACTTTAATGGAACCGCCCTCTGTCTTGAGTTTGTCTCCTGCTTCTAATTTAATTGAAGTGTCAGCCGTTGGTGCTTTAACTTCTACTATTTCTTTAATGGTTATTATGTAATCCCAGCCTTCTTCATTAGTGGGCTTAGGATTAATAATTCCCTTTATAATAACTGGCACCATATCATATTCATCACGTTGTAGTGGTTTGACTATGGTTGCTAGTTCGTGCATCTTATCATCTAGAGCTACACCATAAATAAAGGAATCTCCTTTAATGATAGCAGCATCTACTAGATATATAAACTCACCTTCAATAACCTCATATGAGGTAGAAGACGAGTCTTCGGTAGATTTCTGATTACATGATACAAGTACGAGACTTGCTATTAATAAAAAGAGAATCTTCTTCATAACTTAATTAAGTGTCGCTGGTGTTTGTGCAAAGTTTCCTGCATCATGCTGGATAATTACTTTTGCATTTTCCGCTTTCGCGAAAGCTTCAAAGTCCTTTATACTTTCCTCCGTTGCTGGGATATCGTAGTTAAACTGAGGTACAATCGCATCCTTGCGGTTTTGCTCAAAATGATAGATATCTCCAGATAATAGCGTTGGTCCATTATCCTTTAAACGTAAGAACAATACTTGGTGTCCTGGTGTGTGTCCTGGCATAGATTTTATTACCACCGTGCCATCTCCAAAAACATCCTTCTCTCCATTCAGTTTTTCTACGTTTGTAAGCTTGTTAAAGCTATCTGGCGCATAAAACGAATTTCCTTTGATATCTTCTCCATGTGCAAAATCATATTCTGATTCTTGAACTAACCACGTAGCTTTTGCAAAATGATTTGCAGCACCTGTGTGATCAAAATGAATGTGAGAAAACGCAATCATATCGATATCCTCAGGAGTCATCCCGATACCTTTAAGTTGGGTTGTTATAGAGTCTTTGCGAGTAATGGTAAAAGCACCTCCTTCTGGAGTATATGGTTCTTGACCTACTAGCATTTCAGGTAAACCGGTATCCCATAAAAGAGTTCCTTTAGGGTGCTTGATTACAAAAAATGCATCTGCAAGCTCCTTTGATTCTCCTTTGTACGTGTCGCCTTGTGCAAATAAGTTTAAGTTATTTGCCATTACAGTACCACCGTCTAGTTTATATAAAGTTACCTTTGGTGATTTATTTATAGCAGCTGTTTCTCTACGATCTTCTGCTTTTTGCTTTCCATCTTCATATCCTTTCTTGAATTCTTCACAAGAGATTGTAGTGATGGCAAGAGCGGCAATTAATAATATATTTTTCATTGTTGTGATAATCTTGGTTTACAGTTTAATTGTATTGATAAATACTATCCTACAGATCCTTCTAGACTAATCTCAAGTAATTTTTGAGCTTCTACAGCAAACTCCATAGGGAGTTTGTTAAGTACCTCTTTTGAGAATCCGTTTACAATTAAAGCAATTGCCTTTTCTGTATCAATACCGCGCTGGTTGCAGTAAAAGATTTGGTCTTCACCTATCTTACTAGTAGTTGCTTCGTGCTCTACTTGAGCAGTTTTATTTTTAGTCTCAATGTATGGGAAAGTGTGTGCTCCACACTCGTTACCCATTAATAATGAATCACACTGGGAGAAGTTACGAGCGTTTGTCGCTCCTGCGTTAATCTTTACAAGACCTCTATATGAGTTCTGAGATTTTCCTGCAGAGATACCTTTTGATATGATTGTACTCTTGGTGTTTTTTCCAAGGTGGATCATCTTAGTACCTGTGTCTGCCTGCTGGTGATTGTTTGTCACGGCGATAGAGTAAAACTCACCTATAGAGTTATCACCTTTAAGAATACAAGAAGGGTATTTCCATGTTACTGCAGATCCTGTTTCTACTTGTGTCCATGAGATTTTTGCATTCTTCTCGCAAAGACCACGCTTTGTTACAAAGTTGTAAACCCCACCTTTTCCTTCTGCATTACCAGGGTACCAGTTTTGTACGGTACTATATTTAATCTCTGCATCATCCATTGCGATCAGTTCTACAACGGCAGCATGCAGTTGATTCTCATCACGACTAGGAGCAGTACAACCTTCAAGGTAACTTACATAACTACCTTCGTCTGCTACAAGTAATGTTCTTTCAAACTGTCCAGTTCCTCCTTGATTAATACGGAAGTAAGTAGAAAGTTCCATCGGACATTTTACACCTTTAGGAATATAACAGAAAGAGCCATCAGAAAATACTGCGCTGTTTAATGCTGCATAGTAATTGTCTTTTACAGGAACGATAGTTCCTAAGTGCTTACGTACTAATTCTGGGTGCTCTTTTATAGCCTCAGAGATACTCATGAAAATAATTCCCTTCTCTGCAAGCGTCTTTTTAAAGGTAGTTGCTACAGAAACAGAATCTACCACGATATCCATCGCGACGTTGTTCATTTTCTTTTGCTCATCTACAGAGATTCCTAATTTCTTATACATAGCGAGTAGATCTGGATCTACGTCATCTAGTGTTTTATTAGGGTCTACAGCTACGGGAGCAGAGTAATAAGCGATTGCTTGAAAATCTGGCTTCTCGTAATTTACGTTTGCCCAGTCTGGCTCTTCCATAGATAGCCAAACCTTGTATGCCTCAAGTCTCCACTCAGTCATCCATTGCGGCTCATCCTTTTTCTTAGAAATAGCTCGTATAATGTCTTCATTTAAACCTACAGGAAATGTTTCAGACTCAATGTCTGTAAAAAAACCATATTCGTATTCTTTGGTTTTTAGTTCTTCCCTTAAATCATCTTCAGTATATGCCATGTTTCTTTTTTCAATGTGTGATAGAAAAGTATTCCTGCCCTAAGGTTGACTTTTCGTGGTATGCTAGTTTTCTTGTCCTAGGGTGTCATCAAGAAAACTGTAATATGTTTTAAATTGGTTACGCTTTCGCGAAAGCGTAACCAATTAAGTTATTATAGAGAAAAGCTTTCTCCGCATCCACAGGTGCGCTGTGCATTTGGATTGTTAAAAACAAATCCTTTTCCATTAAGTCCGCCACTATATTCTAATGTGGTACCTATTAAATAAAGGAAGCTCTTCTTGTCTACGATTAGCTTTACATCATTATCTTCAAAAACTTTGTCATCTTCTTGATGCGTTTTGTCAAAATGAAGATCGTATGATAAACCACTGCAACCACCACTTTTTACGCCTACGCGCACATAGTCTGTAGTTACATCAAAACCGTCTTCCTGCATGAGGCTTGCGATTTTAGTTTTTGCTTGTGAATCTACTTTAATCATATCGTTATAAATAGTTTGCAAATATAAGGTTTAGGTCTCGTTTTTACACGAATCCTAACATATAACTAATGCATAGTGTGATAGGGATTTCTTATAGGTGATTCAAACGAGATTTAAAGGTGTTTTGAAGTTTTAGAGGTGATAAAATAACTGAAGATGCTACATGTCTTGAGTTAAAGCTTTGTATTTGCGGGTGTCTCTAAAAAGCGAAGCCATTTCTACTTGAAATGACTCTTGAAACCTAATTTAAGGCAGAAGTTTTTTGACTAAGTTTTCCACACCCTAATGTTGATAGATTTGTGTAAATCGTGTCATCATATGCAAATAGACTTGATGACAGAGATGAGCGTGAAAATGAAACCTTTGTGAAGCCTAGTAAAATGGCAATTGTGAATATCCTGTTGAAAACGTTGAAAGATAAACGGTTGTTTGAACCCATAAAAAGTAGACCTTTATTATCCGCATAATTCTAATTATTATACTCAATATAGCTATGGAAATTACCCACATCGTCAAGCGCGACTTTCAAACGAAACCCTTTCACCAAGAGAAGATTACAAGTGCCATTCTTAAGGCCATGACAGCTATTGAACATGGAGGTCCTGAAGATGCACAACGTATTTCTGATATGGTTTATAGCGACCTTAAGAAGAGAAAGGAACTTGACGCTGGTTACATTCCTACTATTGAGCAAATACAAGATCTTGTAGAGCGCAAGTTAATGTTAAGTGAGGAGTTTGTAGATGTTGCAAAAACGTACATTTTGTATCGTGATGAACAAGCACAAAAGCGTAAAACAAACATCTTTGAAAAGCGTATTAATCTTAAGCCTTACGAGTACCCACAATTATATGATTATGTACCAGCAATAAGACACTCTTACTGGATACATACGGAGTATAACTTTACGAGTGATATACAGGATTTCAAAACTCGTATTACAGATGTAGAACGTAGTGCTATTAAAAACACAATGCTAGCAATCTCTCAAATAGAAGTTGCAGTAAAAGGATTTTGGGGAGATATCTATCACAAAATGCCTAAGCCAGAAGTAGGAGCAGTAGGAGCGACATTTGCAGAGAGTGAAGTGCGTCATGCAGATGCATACTCACACCTTCTTGAAATACTAGGTCTTAATAAAGAGTTTAAATTACTCAAGAAAAAGCCAGTAATGATGAAGCGTGTGCAGTACCTCGAGACGGCACTTAAGAATGCAAAAAGTGAAGACAATAAAGAATACTCAGAGTCTATCTTATTATTTTCTCTCTTTATTGAGCACGTATCACTGTTTTCTCAGTTCTTAATTATCATGGCATTTAATAAGCATAAAAATATGCTTAAGGGAATCTCAAACGTAGTAGAGGCAACTTCTAAGGAGGAGCAAATACACGGAGATTTTGGTATTGACATTATAAAAATAATCAAAGCAGAAAACCCAGAGTGGTTTGATGCAGCCCACAGCGCAACCGTACAAGAAATGTGTAAGGAAGCATTCAAAGCAGAAAGCAATATTGTAGACTGGATCTTTGAGGCTGGAGAATTAGATTTCTTACCTAAAGCGCTTGTAAACGAATTTATAAAAGACAGATTCAATAAATCTCTTACGAGTATTGGTATTGAACCTGTGTTTGAAGTTGATGAAACTTTATTAAAAGATGCAGAGTGGTTTGATGATGAAATCATAGGGACCAAACATGGCGATTTCTTTGTTAAGAGATCTGTCAACTACACAAAAAGAGCACAAAGTATAACCGAAGACGACCTATTTTAAATGAACGATCAAGAACTAATTAAAGGACAAGTTTCTGCAACGACAGCAGGAAAAGAAAATGAATTGCTAACTGCTCGTAAAGAAGCGTTGTCTAATAAAACAGAGAGTGAAGGAGCCGGATTTAAGTGGCTTACAGAAAATAGTCGTAAGTTTTTAGGTGCAGGATATTTAAGCCCTGGAGTATCTCCAGAGCAAAGAATAAGAGAAGTTGCAGATAGAGCAGAACAAATTTTAGGGATGCCAGGATTTAGTGATAAATTCTATGGGTATATGTCTGAAGGTTTTTACTCACTAGCTTCTCCAGTGTGGTCAAACTTTGGAAAAGAAAGAGGACTTCCTATAAGCTGTTTCGGATCACATATCTCTGACGATATGGGTAACATCTTATATACGCAGTCTGAGGTAGGAATGATGTCAAAACTAGGGGGTGGTACTTCTGGTTACTTCGGTAAAATAAGACCAAGAGGAGCAGATGTAAAGAACAACGGGCAGGCGTCTGGTTCTGTGCACATCATGCAGCTTTTTGAATCTATGGTAGATGTAGTAAGTCAAGGGTCTGTAAGACGTGGTCGTTTTTCTCCATACTTACCTATCGAACATGCAGATATTGAAGAGTTCTTAAAAATAGGAACAGAAGGAAATAGCATCCAAGAGCTTACACACGGTGTAACTGTGACAAACGAGTGGATGGAAGAAATGATTGCAGGAGATAGTGCAAAACGTTCATTATGGGCAAAAGTATTGCAGTCTAGAGGAGAAATGGGATACCCATACATCTTCTTTACAGACAACGCAAACAATGGTGCTGCCGATGTATATAAGGACAATGATCACAAAATCTACGCAAGTAACCTTTGTACAGAGATCATGTTACCTTCTAATGATGATTGGTCATTTGTATGTGTACTTTCTTCGGTAAATGTATTACACTATGATAAGTGGAAGGATACAGATGCTGTAGAAACTATGGTGTATTTCTTAGATGCAGTTATTACTGAGTTCTTAGAAAAATTAGAAAGATATAGAGATTCAGATTCTAGAGAAGATCGCCAGACGTTCTTATTTATGGAGCGTGCTTATAACTTTGCAAAGGCTAACCGTTCATTAGGTTTAGGAGTGCTAGGATGGCACTCATTATTACAATCTAGAATGTTACCATTTAATAGTCAAGAAGCATTTAATCTTAACAGTGAGATTTTTAAAGTAATTAAAGAGAAATCTTATAAAGCATCAGAAGAGCTTGCCGAAACTTTTGGAGAGCCAGAAGTACTTAAAGGATATGGTAGACGTAATGCGACACTTAATGCGGTTGCACCTACAACATCATCTGCTTTCATTTTAGGTCAAGTATCTCAAGGTATTGAACCTATCTGGTCAAATATTTATGTAAAAGATATTGCAAAGATTAAGACTACGATCAAGAACCCATTCTTAGAAGAGCTTCTTGAGGAAAAAGGAATGAATAGTACAGAGGTGTGGAGAAGCATCCGTGATATGGATGGATCTGTGCAGCACTTAGAGTTCTTGAGTGAGAATGAGAAGGATACTTTTAAAACGTATTCAGAAATTGATCAGATGGATATTATCTATCAAGCAGCAAACCGTCAAAATCACATTGATCAAGGACAATCTGTAAACATTATTGTGCACCCAGAGATGCCGGTAAAAGAGATTAACAAGATCCACGTGACAGCATGGAAGCTAGGATTAAAATCTCTATACTATCAGCACAGTATGAATGCAGCACAAAAATTCAAGCAGAAGAAAGACTGTGCGAGTTGTGAAGCATAATCTGTAAAAGATTAAAAGCATTGCTTAATGTATGTTGAGCAAAGCATATAAGAGAAAGACCTGCTGTGATAGCGGGTCTTTTTTTTGTGTTTATACTGTTTTTAATACGCTTTCGCGAAAGCGTACTCACATCACAAGCGTTTCATAAAACCTACATTGTCTAAAATGATAACGCCTTCTTGCGTATTGTCAAAAACGAATGTGACACTCACAATTTCCTTCAAATCAAGAGCCTTGTTGCGATCTTGGAAGTCAGCTAATGGGAAATAATAGGTCTGGAATACATTTTCTGAGAGTGTTTTCTCTTCTATAAATTGAGACTTCCATACACGCACACCTATTTCAGGTTGCAATGCAGAGAAGTCACTTAAACAGATAGAAGCGGTGTTTCCAGTGGCGTCCTCTATGGTAATTGTAAAGTCAATAGGTTCTTCTGGTAGCTCTGTGCCTTCACTATCATCTATACTATCTTCGGTAGGTTCCTCACTGTTGTTAGCGATATTGTTAGTCGGTAATGGTTCCTTATTTATATTGTTGTCTTCATCGTTTATCCATTTTCCACTAGATTTTGGATTTGTACTTTCGGTGGATTCTGCCAGTGAAAATGTAAACACCTTACTGTTGTCTATCGTGTTGAGCGGTTTTTTAAATACAAATGAATAACTAGCAACAATGCTATCGGGAAGAGTTGCTTCTTCATCAATATTGTCATAGCTCCAGCCTATATATGCCGCACGACTACCTTTCTCTCCCCATTTTAGTGCTATTTCTTGTTCTCTCCAGACGCTTAGGTTTTCCGTTAATATTGTTGTGGTAGTGTCTACAGTAGTCACAACATCAAAATCTTCATCATAAGTTGCGATAGCCTCAAAAGAGCTATCTTCATATTGGTTAAGGTAGATGGTTTCTGGAAGCCATTCTTTCCCTTTACGAGCATCAATAAATAGCGGTAAGTATTCCTTCCGATTGTTGAGTGTAGTTTCCAGAAAGGCGCTTATGTAAACTTTGGCGATTTGTTCTTGATCTTTTTTGGGAAGCAATTGCTTGTTGTTTAAAAACGGCGTTACTGCAAGTCCCGCATCATTAGCTCCCCACCTAGTATTAAACTGTCCATGATTTGCTCCTTGTATATAAAGTCCGCTTTTTATGTAATCTGTACTATCAGAAAATGTAATGCGTTCATATTGCTTGGATCCTGCATAAGAACTCACATCACCATCTTGAGCGCCATGCATCACAAAGTAGTTGATGTCCTTGAGTGATGTTCGTGTATTTCCAGGTTCGTACTGTCCGTCTACAGGAGCAATCGCAATGACAGTGTTGATGTTATAGTTGTAATCCATAGCGATGGTTGCATCATCAGGGTAATGTGAAAGCTTGTTTAGTAGGGCGGCATGTGCCACAGCTTCGCCACCTCTAGAATGTCCGAGTAACGCTATCTGAGTAGTATCTATTTTTTTATAAAAACTACTTTCTGTATCTTCATTCCACTCATGCCATGCTTTTAGATGTTCTAGAAGTATCCAGCCACGGGCGTCATTTTCTTCATCAAGACCTTGAGGGATATCTGACCAACTGCTATTGATGAAATTTTGATCTACAGATGCAAAAATGAATCCTCTTGATGCCATTAATTCTCCTAGATACGCATACCCTTCGTCTGAGAAGTCGTGCATGGAGTGATTACCGTGAACAATTAATGCAAGTGGGAACGGGCCTTCTCCCTTTGGATACCACACCCGACCATTTACAGGAAGTTCTCTAGCGTCAAATCCCCAAAAACGTTCTCTATACCATCCACTCATTCCTTCCCAATTATCTAAAAACGGTATTCCATTAATAGTATTTGTGATAATAGTTGCTTCTTCTCCATATTCAGGTCTGTGTTTATCAGTACCGCTTCCATAAGTTAACGTCTGTACTTTGTAATTGCCATTTAGGGATGGAGAAGGAGCGTTGATAGGCGCAATATTATCTGAGCTAAGAGCAGCCGCATTTGCTATCGGTTTCATGTCAAACCCTTTAGGTGAAAGCCCTAAAATTGCAAGTGTACATCCAGTAATTGCGAGTACGCCTCCCAGAAGTGTTATTGCTTTTTTTATGATAGTCTTTTGTCTAAATCCTTTGCTAGTAAGGACAGCAATAGTAGCCCCGGCGGTTGCAAGTGTAATCACAGCCCATAACCAGTAAACGAGTTCTTCTGATAATGATAGCAGAAGGAGCGGTGTAGTGATTAGCAGTGCTAGCTGGAGAATTTTAGGAATGCGAGCAAGCTTTTTGAGCACCCATAATCCTAAGTATACAGATAGTACAATCCCTATAAGAATAGCGAGCTGTAATAATATGAGTGTACTGTCACCCATCGTTTGTATAGCGTGAATCGCAAAAATCAAAAAGATAATGGAGGTCCCTATAAAAAGTCCTCTGGCGGCACCTTTAGTGGCAATCGCACCAGGAGTTATTGTCTTTAATTGCTTATAAATCCACTTTTTAAGTTGTAATAATCGTTTCATATCATGAACATGTTTACACAAGTAAATGTAGCTTTATTTTGAATTTCTTGTTATAGGCAGTACTTTTCGCCAAAAATTTCTACCCTTGAAAAATATTATCACCTCTTTTATCTGTTCGATTGCATTCTTTTATGGTGCCTATAGTCAGACGGGATCTATACCTAACCAGACTATTGATACTATTGTAATTTCCTCATCGAGAATTAAGAGTACCGTACAGCAAATACCTGCAGCCGTTTCCGTCATTACCACGAGCAAGGAAGATGCCACTAGACAGCAATTATCATTACAAGAGTATGTGCAGCAAGTGCCAGGTGTGTTTACTCAAAATGCAAACAACTTTGCTCAGGATTTACGAATATCCATTCGTGGTTTTGGAGCACGATCTAGTTTTGGGATACGTGGTATAAAACTTATTGTAGATGGGATTCCAGAGACTACTCCAGATGGACAGGGACAATTAGATAATATTAATCTAGGTATCATAGACCGTATTGAGATTACAAAAGGAGCAAGTGCTAGCCTTTACGGGAATGCATCTGGTGGTGTGATTGATATTACCACAAAATCTTTCGACACCCTGGCGGGAAATAGCACCTCAGTAAAAGCTGGAATAGGTGCTTTTGGATTTCAAAACTATCAAGCAACGGCTACCATAGGAGATGCAAATGCAAACTATACGTTTCATGGTAATTATGCGACTAGCGATGGTTACAGAGATCAAAGCGGTTTTGAGCAAATAAACACCAACTTTAAAGGGCAATTTAAAATAGGCGAGAATACTTTTCTAACGGCTATTCTTAATTATGCAGACTCACCACAGGCAGATGATCCAGGAGGATTGACTCTAGAGGAAGTTAATGCTAATAGACGACAGGCGAGAGATAGAAATGTGCAGTTTAAAACTGGTGAGGCTATAGAGCAGTTTAAAGTAGGAACTAGCCTAGCGTGGAATAAGAGTGAGCATATTACTGTAAATGCCTATGCTTTTTATAGCAA
The DNA here is from genome assembly GCF_003095655.1 of Dokdonia sp. Dokd-P16. Lineage (NCBI taxonomy): Bacteria > Pseudomonadati > Bacteroidota > Flavobacteriia > Flavobacteriales > Flavobacteriaceae > Dokdonia > Dokdonia sp. Dokd-P16. The sequence goes on along the minus strand of NZ_CP029151.1, from coordinate 983,813 downwards.
CCGACAGTTTAATGGATTGTTGCCTTTTGAATTTGGAGGTATTGTTGATTTATCACGTAATTACATAGGGCAAGGAACGAGCATAACTTACAAGAAAAATAAGAATATCATACGCGCAGGATACGACTTTGCTTATCAAAATGATCGCAGAAACAGATTTAGAAACCTTGATGGAGAAGAGGGAAGTCAAACGCTGGGACAGCGTGAGAAATTTACTAACCTAGGTGTTTATATTACAGACCACCTTTCGCTAGGTAAATTATTGATTACAGCCGGAGCGAGGTTCGATTACAATAAACTTTCGGCAGATGATGATTTTCTGGATAATGGAGATGATTCTGGAAGCATTATATTAAATGCTTTTAATCCTAGTGTTGGTGTTAGTTACGCTTTCGCGAAAGCTTTATCTGCATACATGAATGTCGCAACAAGTTTTGAGACACCATCATTATCAGAATTATCATCAAATCCTGATGGGGCTATAGGATTCAATGAAAATCTAAAAGCGCAAAAGGCAACTAGCTTTGAGGTGGGTTTAAAAGGGACTATTGCAAGCAAGTTGCAATATCAACTCGCTGCGTTTTTGATAAACACAAAAGATGATTTAGTGCCGTTTGAGTTGGCGCAATTTCCAGATCGTGAGTTTTTTAGAAATGCAGGAAAAACCGAGCGTCATGGTATTGAGATTGAGGCTTCATACAGAGCATTACCCATAGGAAATGGTTGGTTGAACGCTACGGGTTCCTATACGTACTCAGACTTTACCTATGATGAATTTGAAACGCCAAATGGAAATTTTGACGGTAACTTCTTACCAGGAATTGCAAGGCACATGTCTAGTGTAGGGTTGCAATATGCAGGTGATACTGGTGTGAGCGCAAGTATAAGTACAAATTTTATAGGAGAGCAATATGCTCAAGATAGCAACGAGACTACCATAGATGGATATGAACTCGTTAATGTGAGAGCAAGCTATGAGACATTATTTAGAGAGGTCAAGTTGAGGCCATACATTGGGATAAATAACGTGTTAGATCAAAAATATACCGATAACGTGCGCATTAATGCCTTTGGAGGAAGGTTTTATGAGCCTGCGCCGAGACTCACTGTTTTTGGAGGAATCACACTTGAATTTTAATATTGTGACAGAAGTACAAACATATATTATTGCTATAATAGGAGGTCTTATCGCTGGGGGGATCAATACCCTTGCAGGAAATGGAAGCGCCATTACCTTAACGATTCTTACGGAGGTGCTTGGGCTGCCAGGCAATATTGCAAATGGAACCAACCGTATTGGGATTTTTACACAATGTTCGGCAACCTCGTGGGTTTTTTACAAGAATGGGAGACTTGATGTCGCAAAGAACAAAAAATATATCATTCCTATTTTTATAGGCGCTATTGCGGGAGCTATTCTTGCCATAAATGTAAGTAATGAGCAGTTCAGAGCAGTATTTAAATTTATGATGGTGTTCATGTTGCTTGCGGTATTGGTAAAGCCTAAGCGCTGGCTAAGAGAAACAGATCTTACGTTCAAGCCTAAATGGTACATTTATATCCCGTTGCTTTTTGCTCTTGGGTTTTATGGAGGATTTATCCAGATGGGTATGGGCGTGTTTTTCCTTATAATCATGGTGTTAGGAATGCGCTTTAATATCATAGAAAGCAATGCGCTTAAAAGTTTTGTAATAGGACTTTATACGCTCTTTGTAATCGCGATTTTCCATTATCAAGGACTCATTGACTGGAAGCTGGGTGGCATTATGGCAATAGGGCAAACCACAGGAGGATTTCTTACTGCCCGCTTTGCTAGCAAGAATAAATGGGCAGATCAAGTAGCATATTACGTTCTTATTATTGTGCTTATAGGCGCCATAGGAAAGATGTTTTTGTTTTAAAAGTCCGCTTTTGCGAAAGCGTGCTTATCCATTTAATTATTTTGTAAGTATTTTTAGGAATCTAAATAAGATATTATGCGTGTCAAAATGTTACTCAAAATAAGTTTCTGTATACTATTTATTACTAGTTGCTATCAGACTGAAGATAAGAAGCTGGTGATAGATGAACCAGTTAAGCAACTTAGAGCACTCATTGTAGACGGTCAAAACAATCATGGAGTGTGGCCCAAAACAACAATGATGATGAAGTCATATCTAGAAGAAACCGGTCTTTTTGAAGTTGATATTTATAGAACGGCTTATACATATCAGGGACCTCATCACGGTATTGTAGACGGACTCAATCATGATAGTATCACACAATTAGTCGAAAAGTATCGAGTGGATGATGCGCGAATACATGAAGTAAAAGACAGCATCGTAGCCGATGCTTCTTTTAAGCCCGAATTTGATACATATGATGTGGTCTTATCAAACTTTGGTGACAAAACTGCAAATTGGCCTGAGGATACAAAAGAAGAGTTTGAATCTTATATGAAGAATGGTGGAGGTCTTGTGGTTGTGCATGGAGCAAATAATTCTTGGGGAGACTGGCCTGCATTTAATAAGATGATAGGTGTAGGTGGTTGGGGAAACCGCCCACACGATGGACTTAATCAGATTTACATTAACGAAGAGAAACAACTTAAAATTGAGCCAAGTAACGGAGAAGAATCTTCACACGGCCCAGAAAAGGAATTTGTACTTACCGCTTGGGATACATTACACCCTATTACACGAGGATTGCCTAAACAGTGGATGCACACTAAAGATGAGCTCTACGATCGTTTACGCGGCCCTGCCGAAAATGTAAATGTGTTGTATTACGCACATTCAGATGTAGAAGGAAACGCACAGCCTTGGGCTCCAGAAAATAAAGGATCAGGTAGAGGAGAGCCCCTCATTATGACTATAAACTATGAGAAAGGGCGCGTGTTTCATACGGCTTTAGGACATATGGATATTTCTATGGAGAGTGTCGGCTTTATTACGACCTTGCAGCGAGGAGCAGAGTGGGCAGCCACTGGGAGAGTAACACAAGAAGTGCCCAGTGATTTCCCAACAAAAAAGAGCGCCGTAAAGCGCTCCTGGAAATAATTATATGGTTAAAGTATTATGCGGCTAATCTGCCCTTAATACGTTTTTCAATTTTTTTCTTTTTTACAGTAAGACGCTTCATAACGTCCATAAGTTTACTGTCTTTTGTTTTCTTGTATATTTCATTAATAGCAAGAATCAATTTTTTGCCTTCGCGTGATGCTGCTACTCGATCACTAGTAGACATATGACTCATCGTTCTATTTTCATATACTTCTGCTTGTTGTAAGAGGTCCATAGGAAATTGTTTAATTTTAGGTTAAATTACTTAAACAATTATAACTAACCTACGCAATTGCTGGCTTTTAAGAATACTTTATGAAAACATGGCTGTTTTATCTGTAATATTCTAGTTTTTCACCTCTTTTCTTCTTTAAAATTGAAAAAACAAGAAAATAATTAATTTCACTTCTAGATGAAATTGGAATAAGTGTTTCTATATTTTGTAATACTAGCTATCCTATTTTGAAAGTATTAAAAGAAGATGTTTAAGTATCTTTGCAGCTATGTTAGAAGATAAAAATCAAGAGCGCACTTCGCTTTCAGAATTAGGAGAATTTGGTCTTATTGACCACTTAACAAAGCACTTTAAAATTCATCATAAAAGCACGGTAGTAAGTGTAGGTGATGATGCTGCAGTGTTGAAATTTCCTAAAAGCCAGGTTATTGTTACTACAGACCTTCTTGTAGAGGGTGTACATTTTGATTTAAGTTACGTGCCATTAAAACATTTAGGTTATAAGGCAGTGATGGCAAATCTATCTGACGTGTATGCTATGAATGCAGAGGCAACTCAGATTACAGTTTCAATCGCGGTTTCAAATCGTTTCCCACTAGAGGCACTAGAAGAATTATATGCAGGAATTCAAACTGCGTGTACTAATTATAAAGTAGATCTTATAGGTGGAGATACTACCTCGTCTAACGTAGGTTTAGTAATAAGTGTTACGGCAATAGGCCACGCAGCACCTAAGAAAATTGCAAAGAGATCTACTGCCAAAGCTGGAGATTTACTTGTGGTAACAGGAGATATAGGTGCAGCATATATGGGTTTACAAATACTAGAAAGAGAAAAGGCAGTTTTTAAGGTAAATCCTAACAGCCAGCCAGATCTTGAGCAGTATAGCTACCTTATTGAACGCCAACTTAAACCAGAAGCACGTAAAGATGTTAAGGGAATTCTAGAATCTCTAGAAGTACAGCCTACATCAATGATTGATGTAAGTGACGGACTATCTTCTGAGGTGCTACATATATGTAAAAACTCTGGTGTAGGATGTAATCTTTATGAAGATAAAATTCCGCTAGATCCTCAAGTTATAAGTAGTTGTGAGGAATTTGAACTAGATAGTACTACTATAGCATTAAGCGGAGGAGAGGATTATGAGCTTTTATTTACGATTAGTCAAGACGACTTTCCAAAAATAAAAGCAAACCCTAATTTTTCTATTATAGGTCACATGACAGAAGAAAAAGAAGGCATACACCTCATCACACGAGGAAATACTAAAATACCATTAGTTGCTCGCGGATGGAATGCACTTCAAAAAGAAGACTAAGAGGTGCGAGCAAGTTTACGCATGTAAAACTCCTCATATACTTCATTAATACGACGTAACTTAGGTGTCAATGGTGTGTAATGACCATAGCCATCTAGCGTGTATTGTTTTTTACACTGTGAGCATTCAAATTCTTTTAGATTGGATTCGTAACGCTTTGTGATTCTATACTTATGTCCAAATAATTTACAGCCTACAGTAGTGAGTGGGTTAATACTTTGTTTTTCCGATTTAAGGTTGATAGTTTTCATTCTAGGGGTTGATTTGGGATACACAAATAAAGGAATCATCTATGAAATACACAAATTTACCGATTAAATACTTAAAATTTTAACATTTAACCCCAACCATCAAAATATCTATTCACCCTTAATTAGTGCTTCCTCATGCGAGAAAATTGCTTAATCATCTTGATAACTAGCTTTTCATATGCTAGATGATCCTGAGGCAGATAGAAAGTAAAGTATATTACTAATAGTCTCTGTAGCATTAGTAATATGTGACATATGTCCGCTTTCTATGATAGAAAAGAAATTTGTGTTCTCTTTATAGCTTTGCTCGTGAATTTCAGCATCAATGAGCAAATCAGAATTTCCTAAAATCATTCCCGTTGTGATAGCAGTTGTTTTCCAAAACTCAGAACTGTCTGGTCTATCTTTCATTCCAGAATTTGCAGCAATATATCCTTGTACAGGTGTGTTAAGTGCTTGTTCAAGTGCATCCTTTATTTCGAGAGTATGATTTGTACTTGCTTTTTTGTCAAAAAGATTTATAAATGACATTCTAACAAGTTGCTCATATTGTTTTTTTGCCATCACATTTGCCCGTGATCTCAATTTTTTTCGAGCCTCGTCATCTGCTTCTGGAGTTGAGTTAAGAAGGCATATTTTTGATATAAATTCTGGATACGCTTTCGCGAAAGCAATACCCACATAACCTCCCATAGAATGTCCTATTATCGTAATGTCTTTAAGCGCTAGCTGATTTGTTACGGCAGCAACTGCAGCAGCCATTTCTTCCATACTATGAACATAACCTACGGACTCTGAAAATCCATGGCCTAGTAAGTCAATGCAGATAATGCGGTATTGCTCACACAAAACGCTAAGGAAATGATCCCACATCGTGTGATTTTCTAAGAATCCGTGTAGTAAGATTACGGGTGTTCCTTTTCCTTGATCTGTATAAAATATGGTAGCACCTTTGTGGTTAATAGTCATTAGTTCTATATTGGAGGGCAAATATCACGCAACCTATGAGAATGACCAAACAAACCTTTATCACAGCTTTTGCTTTATTTTCTCTTTTTTTCGGTGCAGGTAACTTAATCTTGCCATCCTTTCTAGGTTATAATGCCGGGAGCTCTTGGTTATTTGTGCTGGCAGGTTTTCTTATTTCGGCGGTGGTAGTGCCTATTCTGGCAATTTACGGTCATGCAAGATTACAAGGAACGTTGATTGATTTTGCAAATAAAGTTTCACCACTCTTTGCACTATTGTATGCAATCGTGGTCTATGCTATTTCTATCGCATTGCCAGGTCCACGTACTGCCTCTGTTACTTATGAGATGGCAATTGCTCCCTATTTTGATATTTCTAGTTGGCTGTGGAGTACGATATACTTTGGATTAGTCCTGTTATTTGTGCTTAATAGATCTAAGATGATGGATCTTGTAGGTAAATATCTTACGCCAGCCATTCTCATTATTCTGGCATTGGTGATTGGTATTGGGATATTTGGAGAGTATGAGCCTATGCGTGCATCTATTTTTGATAGTACGCTCACTAGCGGAATCTTAGAAGGTTATCAAACTTTTGACGCCATAGGTGGAGTGGTTGTAGGAGGAGTCATTGTGATTTCTCTTGGTTTTAAAAAGGGTTCTAGTAGAGCAAAGCAACGTTTGTTAACTAGAGCGGGCATCATTGCAGGTATAGGATTGTTACTAATATATGGAGGACTTATCTATCTAGGTGCTCTAAGAAGTGGTGGTATAGAGATGACAGATCGTACGGCACTTCTCAACCTTCTTAGTACAGATACATTAGGAGTTATAGGTACTAAGGTGCTCGCTGTTTTAGTAAGTTTAGCTTGCTTTACAACGGCTGTAGGAATTGTAACAGGAACTGCAGATTTTGTAAAAGGAATTCTAGGAAACTCGCAAGTAGCTTATACAGTCACCGCCATTCTAGGAGCTATACTTGGTGTTGTAATGGGACAACTAGATGTAAATTCTATTATTATAGTTGCTGTACCAGCACTTATGTTTATCTACCCAATCACAATCGTGTTAATATTACTTAACGCGATGCCTAGAAGGTGGACCTCTCCAGTAGTATTTAGAGCAGTAGTAATTGCTACCATACTTTTTAGCGCACCAGATTTTTGGGCCTCTGTAGGTTTTGGTGACCAGATGAAAGTACTGCAGGAAATGATTCCGCTAGGCACTGTAAGTTTAGGTTGGTTATTACCTGCTGTGGTGACTTATATAATGGTGAGTGCTATTACGCTTTCGCGAAAGCGTACCATCTAAGACTGTAACTTCTTAATGGTAGAAAACGCACGATCAACTAGATGGTCTTCTACTAGGATAATGAATTCATTAGTGGTTGAAATAACCTCTTGTAGTGAAATGCCCTCCCAAGCCAAACGCTTAAATATCTGGTAGTATAAACCTGCAACGGCAGTGTTACCTTGCGGAAGTCTTATGCTTATAGCAGATAAATTTCCTTGAAACCCAAGAATACTTTCTGTCTCAAAATGATTACGAATGTTCTCCTCCTCACTTGAAGAGCTTATGAGTGTGCTTTCATGAATACCACGTGTAAATGTATAAAACACTTGTGTGTTTGTAGCAATAGTGCTCAATATTTGAGCGTGATTCTGGATAAGTGTACCCGAATTTTGAAAAGTAAACACAATAAGCTTAGAACGTACTGTGATATCACCTAGCGTACTAAGTACTTCCTTTAAGCGTAGCGATTTCTGAGTGTCTGTAGGTGATGCATAACGACGTAGCGCCATTAATATAGCTCCATCTTTTACAGGTTTCTTAAGTAATTGTGAGACCTGAGGATTAAGATTCTCAGCGAGAGCCGCATAATTAATAATCTTCTGTGATAATGCCTCTTCTAGGTAAGGTTGCTGTGCGATAATCTCTGATACGCAGTCGGATATAGTATTCAAATCGTTATATAGTTAACATTTTGTTCAAAATTAGTCTATTTTCTTCATTTATGTGGTGGTAATCTAACTCTTAAATACTTTTGCTTAAAAATATCACGTATGCAAGTTTTAAAATTTGGGGGTACCTCCGTTGGATCTACAGAAAATATGATCTCTGTAAGACATATTATTGATACGCCAACTCCTAAAATAGTAGTGCTTTCTGCAATGTCTGGTACTACAAATGCTTTAGTCCAAATCGCAAATGCCGCAAGAGCTTCAAATCTTACCGAGGCAAGTGAGCTACGCAGCAGCCTGCAATCAAGGTACGACGATGTAGTGGAGCAATTAATTACAGATAAAAGGCTAAAACCTCTTGTGATAGGATATGTAGATGAGATTTTTGCAGAGATAGAGCGACTTTCATCTGAAGATTTTAGTGATCAAAAAGCAGAGGCAATTGTAGCGCAAGGAGAATTACTTTCTACTTTTATATTTTGTCATTTCCTAGAGCAAGAAGGACTTAAAGCTGTCTTGTTACCTGCGCTAGAATTCATGCGAATTGATAAAGAGCATGAGCCAGATCAATTTTATATCGCGCAAAACTTACGTCGAGTAATTGAGCAGACTGATGACAGTGTGGTGTACATCACCCAGGGTTTTATATGTCGCAATTACTACGGTCAGATTTCAAACTTGCAACGTGGAGGAAGTGATTATACAGCAACTATAATAGGAGCTGCAATACAAGCGAGTGAGGTGCAGATCTGGACAGATATAGATGGCTTTCATAATAATGACCCTAGAGAAGTTGAGAAAACAAAAGCTATAGGTGCACTCTCTTATGATGAGGCGGCAGAGTTGGCTTATTTTGGAGCCAAAATTTTGCATCCGCAAACAGTGCAGCCATTACGAGAGGATCGTATACCGTTAAGGCTTAAAAATACGATGGAGCCAGATGCTCCTGGTACAGTAATAACTCATAGATCTGAAGGGGAAGGGATAAAAGCAATCGCTGCCAAAGATGGGATTACAGCACTCAAAATAAAATCAAGCAAGATGTTACTTGCGCACGGATTTTTAAGTAAAGTGTTTGCAATCTTCCAGCGCTATGAGACATCTATAGATATGATTACCACTTCAGAGATAGCGGTATCACTCACGATTGATGACACCACACATCTTGATGCTATACAAGCAGAGTTGTTACAATTTGCACAAGTGGTGGTAGATAAAAATCAGACTATTATCTGTCTTGTAGGTAATGAGGTAAATCGCCATGCAGATACACATAAGTTATTCCAAGTGCTCCAAGATGTGCAAGTGCGCATGATTTCTTACGGAGGAAGTGATCATAATATATCATTGCTAGTCGCAACAGAAGATAAGCGTAGTGCTCTAGAGCTTTTACAGCGTTATGTATTTTCTCTTCCCGTAGCAAACTAAGAAGTTCCTTTGATTGTAAAAGCCCGTTTTCCTAGTGAAAACGGGCTTTTTGTTATTTGGTAGCTTTGGCGAAAGCGTACTTATTTTACTTATTCATAAGATCTTCAATCTCCTCAACTGTGATAGGAATGTCACCCATAAGATTTACAGGAGCTCCATTTTCTTGTATTACTAAATCATCCTCTAGACGTATCCCAAAACCTTCTTTAGGAATGTATATTCCAGGCTCTACAGTAAACACATTGTTTGCTTGCATAGGTTCGTGTAATAATCCGTAATCATGAGTATCAAGTCCAATATGGTGAGAAGTGCCGTGCATGAAATACTTCTTATAAGCAGGCCAGTCTGGATTCTCGTTCTGTACATCTGCTTTGTCAAGTAACCCTAGACCTAGTAACTCAGAAGTCATTAGTTTACCCACTTCTACGTGGTATTGCTCCCACATAGTTCCAGGTACAAGCATTTTTGTAGCCTCATCTTTTACACGCAACACTGCGTTATAAACATCTTTTTGTCGGTCTGTAAACCTTCCGTTTACAGGGATGGTTCTTGTCATGTCACTAGCATAGTTTGCATATTCTGCACCTACATCCATTAAGATAAGTTCTCCATCTTTACACTGATTGTTGTTCTCAATGTAGTGAAGTACGTTTGCGCTATTACCAGAAGCTATGATTGGTGTATATGCAAACTTCTTAGAGCGATTGCGTAAGAATTCATGCATGTATTCTGCTTCAATCTCGTATTCCCAAACTCCAGGTTTTACAAACCCAAGCACGCGGCGGAAACCTTTATTAGTAATATCACAAGCCTTCTGCATTAGATCTAACTCGATAGGATCTTTTACAGAACGTAAACGCTGGAGGATTGGGTTACTTTTTGCAACACTATGTGCTGGGTATTTTGCTTTCCACCATTTTGTAAAACGATCTTCTCTTGTCTCAAGTGCTACAGACTGGCGGTAGTGTTCGTTCGTATTTACATACACAGTATCTGCATATGTCATAAGCTCTGCAAAAACTTTCTCTAGGTCTTGAAGCCAAAAAACCGTCTCAACTCCAGAAGTTGCTAGTGCTTTTTCCTTTGTGAGTTTTTCTCCTTCCCAAACTGCGATGTGATCGTTAGTTTCTGTTAAGAAAAGGATTTCACGATATTGCTCTTTAGGACAGTCTGGAAATAAAACAAGGATAGACTCTTCTTGATCAACGCCGCTTAAATAAAAAATATCACGATGCTGCTCAAAAGGAAGAGTGGAGTCTGCGCTTACTGGGTAAGTATCATTACTATTAAAAACAGCAAGACTCTTAGGCTTCATTTGCGCCATAAAGTTTTTGCGATTTTTTATAAAAAGGGTGTTGTCTATTAAGTCGTATTTCATAATTGTGACCTTTTATACGGGTGTATCTATTGTTCGTTAATCTACTGTTGTAAAAGTACAAATTAGAACATGCTTTTTAATGACAATAGCATCACAATAATTGACTGTCAATATAGCTGTGGAAGAGCATATGAGTTAATTATTGGTTAAAATAATAGCATAAGTTTTAAAAATGATAGTATTACTATTAAATTTGAAACTAGTTATATCATTATGAATAACTAAATAAAAATTAGAAAAATGAGAAATCTATTTAAAGTATCACTAAGTGTAATGTGTATGATTTTCTTGAACTCTTGCAAAGAGAGCTCCCATGAGATTTTACAAGATGAACAACGAACACCTGAGGTTATAGAAAAAAAAGTTGTAGAAAGTATTATGACTGCCGAAGAACAAGCTGGAATGACTCCTGACGAAATTATAAATCGATTAAAAAAGGGAAATCAGAACTTTGTAGACAATAATTTGACACAACGCGACCACTCCGCACAAAGGAGAAAAGCTACAATAGGTCAATACCCTAAAGCGATTGTACTGTCTTGTGTTGATAGTAGAGTACCTGTAGAAGATGTTTTTGACTTGGGGATCGGCGATATTTTTGTTGCAAGAGTAGCCGGCAATATTGAAAATACTGACATCGTAGGTTCTATGGAATTTGCTACGGCTGTTGCGGGATCAAAAGTAGTAATTGTAATGGGCCATACTGAATGTGGCGCTGTAAAACATGCTATAGATAATACGGACGCTGCGTCTATGGGTATGAATTCTCTTTCAAATTTACTTGATGAGATTAAACCATCAGTACTTGTAACCGAGAAAGATGGCGAACTATCTTCTAAGAATGTTGCCTTTACTAACAATGTAATTCATAAAAATGCCATAAAAACGGTTGAAGATATTCGAAAGCAATCTCCTAAAATGGCCGCAATGGAAAATGATGGTACGATTAAAATTGTTTCGGCGGTATATGATATGGAAACTGGTAAAGTAAATTTTATTAATTAAATATTGTAGACTCACAATTGATGTTGTAATCAGTTTTAATGCTCTCCCAACTTTAATAAGTTTCGGAGAGCATTTCCTTTTGAGTGATGATGCTTGCAAACCATTCTGTATAATGTCTGTTAAACAAAAACCAAAAGTTTTCTTAAAATAAGTCCTTTCCGTATTTTCATTGCCTTATAAAATCCAAACCAAATGAAATTACGTTATTTCCTTGCCTCGAGTGCGGTTCTTTTTGCACTTACAAAAGGGCAGTCACAACAACCAGCGACCTCGATACAATTACAAGAACAGGCGGTGCTTCAAAAAGAGCAATCGCTTAATAATAGTATTGTAAAAAATATTCCTTTTGAAAATATAGGGCCTTCTGTAATGAGTGGTCGTATTGTAGATATTGCAGTAAATCCAGAAATGCCTTCAGAGTTTTATGCAGGATATGCAAGTGGTGGTTTATGGTACACTAATAATAATGGAACCACTTTTACACCAGTAATGGATAATGCGCCTACGCAAAATGTAGGAGAAGTGACAGTAGACTGGAAAAGCGGAACCATATGGGTAGGTACTGGAGAGAATAACGCCTCTAGATCTAGTTATGCCGGTATAGGATTATTAAAATCTACAGATAAAGGAGCGACATGGCAAAATATGGGACTTATAGATAGTCATCACATAGGGCGTATTTTAATAAATCCGTCTAATCCGGATGAGGTCGTTGTAGGAGCATTAGGTCATCTCTATTCAGATAATGAAGAGCGCGGAGTTTATAAAACAACAGATGGCGGTAAGACATGGAAGAAAACCTTGTTTATTGATAATAAGACGGGAATTATAGATATAGATAATGATCCGGCTAATTTTAATTTGATGTATGCTTCAGCATGGCAAAAGGATCGCAAAGCATGGAACTTTGAAGGAGCCGGCGCTGGTTCTGGAATTTATAAGAGTACAGATGGTGGAGATACTTGGAAACAACTTAACTCATTTCCTTCTGGTGATGGTGTGGGTAGAATAGGGATTGCGGTCTATGACGAGAATACGGTGTATGCAGTGCATGATAGCCAATTTCGACGTGAGGGAGATGGAAAAAAATCATCTTCAAATAAGTTAGAAAAAGACGATTTTAAAACAATGTCTAAAGATGCACTACTAGCTCTTGATGACAAGAAGCTAGATGACTATCTAAAGCGCAATGGTTTTCAAGAAAAATATCGTGCTGCAAACGTAAAATCTATGGTGCGTCAAGGAGATGTACAACCAGTAGATCTTGCCACGTACTTAGAAACAGCAAATACGCAAATGTTTGACACGCCTGTAGTAGGAGCAGAGGTGTATAGGTCTAATGATGGTGGAGCTACATGGAAGAAGACCCACGAGGGTTACATAGAAGATTTATATTATAGTTACGGGTATTATTTTGGCGAGATTAATGTAAACCCATCAGATGCTCAAGATATTTACATCTATGGGGTGCCTATTGTAAAGTCTAAAGATGGAGGAAAGACTTTTACAAGTATCAGTGCTCCTAATGTGCACTCAGATCATCATGCGCTGTGGATTAATCCTAAAAATGAAAAGCACCTTATTAATGGGAATGATGGAGGTATTAATATTTCATACGATGATGGTGCTAGCTGGATAAAAGCAAATGATCCATCTGTTGGTCAGTTTTACTTTATTCAAGTTGATAATGAGGAGCCTTATAATATATATGGAGGATTACAAGATAATGGTGTGTGGGTAGCTCCTAGCACTGCACACGAAAGTAGAGGTTGGTTACAAAGCGGGCAGTACCCTTGGGAAAGTATCATGGGTGGTGACGGTATGCAAGTACAAGTAGATAGTCGTGATGCAAATATTGTGTACACAGGATTTCAGTTTGGAAACTACTTCAGGATTAATCGCGAGACTGGAGAAAACAAGCGATTTGATATAAAGCATACCTTAGGTGAGAAGCCATACCGTTTTAACTGGCAAACGCCTATTTTGCTGAGTTCTCATAATCAAGATATTTTATATTTAGGAGGTAATAAACTCATGAGGTCTATGGATCAAGGCGATAGCTGGACTGCAATAAGCCCAGACCTTACGCATGGTGGTAAACCTGGTAATGTCGCTTATGGAACCCTTACTACAGTTTCTGAGTCACCTTTTCAATTTGGGTTGATATACACAGGAAGTGATGATGGTAAGATTGCTGTCACAAATAATGGTGGTAGCGACTGGCAAGTGATTAGTAACACATTTCCTAAAGATTTGTGGGTATCACGTGTCGTGGCTTCAGAGCATAAGAAGGAGCGAGTATATGCTACTTTAAATGGATATCGTTGGGATGATTTTGCAACATACATCTATGTTTCTGAAAATTATGGACAGACATGGAAGAATATTTCGGCAGGGATTCCTATGTCGCCTGTAAATGTGATCATCGAAGATCCTATAAAAGAAAATATCATTTATGTAGGTACAGATAATGGTGCTTATGTAAGTATGGATGGTGGTAATAGTTATAACGCTTTCGCGAAAGCGGTATCAGATAAAACTACTGCACCACTACCAGCAGTAGCCGTTCATGATATGAAAATCCAGAAAAAGGCAAATCACCTATTGCTAGGAACTCATGGCCGAAGCATCTACAGAGCAGATCTAACAGCTATACAGCAAGTAAATACAGAGGCGAATGCTCAAATATTTGACATTGCTAGTGTAAGATTAAGCGGGAGATGGGGCAATAGTTGGAGCAGTTGGTCTGAACCAAACGAGCCAAATGTTGCGATTAATTACTACATAAGCAATGCAGGTAAATATGCTATGGTAATTAAAGACGCAGAGGGGAAAGAAGTGCAAAGAGTATCGTTAGTACCTTCGGCGGGACTTAGTGTGTTTAATTACAATCTTTCTATAACAGAAAAAGGAAAGAAGATACTTGAAAAGGCAAATTCTTCATTAGATATACAAAAGGCCAAAAGTGGTAAGTATTACCTCCCAAAAGGGACTTATACAGTATCCCTTGATGGTGGTGGAGGCAATAGTAATGCAGCGCAAACTACCTTAGAGATTAAATAAATCTTTAGACAAAATGCTTATTATAACCCTGTACACATCGTACAGGGTTTTTTGCTCTTGAATAACACTAAGTGTCTAGGTGATAATTTAATACTTAATAGTATAACATCTGACTTTATGTAATTGAGTAGTCACAGTATGATGGTTTATAATAGTGTTTTAGGTTCAAATTACGCTTTCGCGAAAGCGTGAAAATTTATAAATCTCTCTTAAAAGTTTTCAATAATATTGAAAATGTTGAACGTAAAATGCAGTTTTTGCAATGTCTACCTTTTAGTGTTCAACATAGTTGCGATTTTTCTTATAATCATTCTAAATAATAGCAATGCTTTCCTTGTATAGTTGCCAAAACAACGTTTGCGCCGTATTTTTGTATAGATTATTCCAAACCAAAAATTAAATGAGCGGATTATTAAAATCTTCAATTGGCCGAAAGGTAGCCATGGCGCTATCAGGTCTTTTTCTAGTTGTCTTTTTAACACAGCACTTTGTAATTAACAGTACAGCGGTTATTGCGCCAGATACATTTAATGCGTGGTCGCATTTTATGGGGTCTAACCCATTAGTACAATATGGATTACAGCCTGTTCTTATATTCGGAGTGGTTTTTCACTTCGTTATGGGATTTGTATTAGAATTACAAAACAGAAAAGCACGTCCAGTAGGATATGCACAGTATAAAGGAAGTGCAAATGCACCTTGGACATCACGTAACATGATTCTTTCTGGACTTGTGGTACTTGCTTTCTTAGGACTTCACTTTTATGATTTCTGGATTCCAGAAATGATTCATAAATATGTAGAAACGCATCCAGAGGATCCTACAAGATATTATGCAGAGACTGTTCACAAATTTGAAAGCCCTGTACGTGTAGTACTTTATGTGATTTCTTTTGTGCTACTAGCACTTCACTTATGGCACGGATTTGCATCGACATTCCAGTCGGTAGGATTTAATAATAAATACTCTGCTGGACTTTCAAAGTTTGCTAAAGTTTGGGCAATTACAATACCTGTAGGATTTATAATTATTGCAGTATACCTGCACTTTAATCAAATTCCTCACTAAAAAATAAAGCTATGGCATTAGATTCTAAAATACCCCAAGGACCACTAGCTGATAAGTGGACTAATTATAAAAATGAAATTAACCTTGTAAACCCTGCAAACAAACGTCTTATTGATGTAATTGTGGTAGGTACAGGTCTTGCCGGAGGATCTGCAGCAGCAACGCTTGCAGAACTAGGCTATAACGTAAAAGCTTTTTGCTTTCAAGATTCTCCACGTCGTGCGCACTCTATTGCAGCACAAGGAGGTATTAACGCAGCAAAGAACTATCAAGGTGATGGTGACTCTACCTACCGTTTATTTTATGATACGGTAAAAGGTGGTGATTACCGCTCACGTGAAGCAAACGTTTATCGTCTTGCTGAGGTTTCTACAAACATTATTGATCAGTGTGTAGCTCAAGGAGTTCCTTTTGCACGTGATTATGGTGGTTTGCTAGATAACCGTTCTTTTGGTGGTGTACTTGTAAGTCGTACTTTTTATGCAAAAGGACAAACAGGACAACAATTACTACTGGGAGCATATTCTGCTATGAACCGTCAGATAGGTCGTGGTAAAATAAAAATGTATAACCGTCACGAGATGCTAGACGTCGTAAAGGTAGATGGTAAAGCTCGTGGTATTATCACTCGTAACCTAGTTACTGGAGAAATAGAGCGTCACTCTGCACATGCGGTTGTATTAGGAACTGGAGGATATGGAAACGTATTTTACCTTTCTACAAACGCAATGGGTTCTAACGTAACGGCAGCATGGAAGGCACACAAACGTGGTGCTTACTTTGCAAATCCTTGTTATACTCAAATACACCCTACATGTATACCAGTTTCTGGTGATCACCAGTCTAAGTTAACGCTTATGTCTGAGTCACTACGTAATGATGGTCGTATATGGGTGCCTAAGAAAAAAGAAGATGCCATCGCAATACGCGAAGGGAAGAAGAAGCCTACTGAGCTTGCTGAGGACGAGAGAGATTATTATCTAGAGCGTCGCTACCCAGCCTTTGGTAACCTAGTGCCACGTGATGTAGCATCTAGAGCTGCAAAAGAGCGTTGTGATGCAGGTTTTGGAGTAAACAAAACTGGAGAAGCTGTATACTTGGACTTTGCTAGCGCAATCGAGCGTTACGGTAAAGAACAAGCGTATGTACAGCATAAAGATGCAAATGATAAAGCAGTCGTAACAGCATTAGGAACAGAAGTAGTACGTAACAAATACGGAAACTTATTCCAGATGTATGAAAAGATTGTAGATCAGAATCCATACAAAACACCTATGATGATTTACCCAGCGGTACATTATACAATGGGAGGATTATGGGTAGATTATAACTTACAGACTTCTGTAGAGGGATTATATGCGATAGGAGAAGCAAACTTCTCAGATCACGGTGCAAACCGTTTAGGAGCTTCGGCGCTTATGCAAGGTCTTGCAGATGGATACTTTGTATTACCATATACAATAGGTGACTACTTATCTCATGATATACGTACAGGACCTATACCAACAGATACTCCAGAATTTGAAGAAGCAGAACAAAACGTGCGCAAGCAAGTAGATGCTTTAGTTAATAACAATGGAACAAAATCTGTAGATTACTTCCACAAGAAGTTAGGTAAGATTATGTGGAACAAGTGTGGTATGTCTCGTAACGCGACAGACCTACAGAGTGCTATTGATGAGATTGCAGAATTACGTAGTGATTTCTATAAAGAAGTACGTGTACCTGGAGGACAGAATGAGTTTAACGAAGAACTTGCAAAAGCACTTCGTGTAGCAGATTTCTTGGAGTTAGGTGAGTTATTTGCAAAAGATGCATTAACACGTAACGAATCTGCTGGTGGACACTTTAGAGAAGAGTCTGTTGAGCTAGATGGACCACAAAAAGGAGAAGCACTTCGTGATGATGAAAACTTCACATTTGTATCTGCTTGGGAATATAAAGGAGCACCTAAGGATGCTGTTCTTCATAAAGAAGAACTGGAGTTTGAAAATATTGAGTTAAAACAAAGAAGCTATAAATAAGAAGACGATGAAACTAACGCTAAAGGTATGGCGCCAGAAAAACGCCACAGCTAAAGGAAGCATAGTAACGTACCCAATCGATGGTATCGATGGAGATATGTCTTTCTTAGAAATGATGGATATGCTTAACAATAAGCTTATCCTCGAAGGAGATGAACCTGTAACATTTGATCACGATTGTCGTGAGGGAATTTGTGGTTCATGTTCTATGTTTATTAACGGTGAGGCGCACGGTCCAGATAGACTTGTAACTACTTGCCAGTTACACATGCGTAAATTTAAGGATGGAGATACTATTACTATAGAACCTTTTAGAGCTGCGGGATTCCCTGTTATAAAGGACCTTATGGTAGATCGTTCTTCTTTTGACCGCATACAGCATGCTGGAGGATTTATCTCTGTAAATACTTCTGGTAACACACAAGATGCAAACTCGATTCCTATCGAGAAGGAAAATGCAGACGACGCTTTTGCGGCGGCTACATGTATCGGTTGTGGAGCTTGTGTTGCAAGTTGTAAAAACTCAAGTGCTATGCTATTTGTAGGAGCGAAAGTGAGTCAGTTTGCATTACTTCCACAAGGAGAGGTAGAGGCAACTACTCGTGTTCTTAACATGGTAAAGCAAATGGATGAGGAAGGTTTTGGTAACTGTACAAACACTGGTGCTTGTGAGGTTGAGTGTCCTAAAGGGATATCCCTAGAGAACATCGCACGTATGAACCGTGAGTATCTTTCTGCTTCACTAAAAGGATAATTTATATTCGCTTTCGCGAAAAAGTTATAGATAATAAAAAGCCTGAATTCCATATGGAATTCAGGCTTTTTTTATGTGTTACATTTCTATTGAAAAGGTTTGATTGCGATAGGATTAGGGGTAAATACCCCGTTAATTTTCAATAAATGAGGTGCATATTTGCTATGTATAAATCCTCAAAATCATAATCATGAAAATTACAATCATCATTATCGTGTGCATCCTTTTAGCAATCGCATTTATACCTTAGAATTTCTATTTAAATATATTATAATCCTAATGCAAAGTAAGTTGCTACTACTGCAATGATTAGGATTACTAATGTTATAATTATAAAAGTCGCGCCAAAGCGTGTCTTCTTATTATCTTGAAGTAAATACTCATCTGTAGGATCTTTTTCGTCCTTAACTATATCTGCCATAATCTTAATTTTTGGTTAGATGATAATATTAAGGATTGTTCTTGCTATTTCATTTTGTCTTAAGTAAGATTAACAGACGTTTTTAGGAAGCTTTAACGCTTTAAGTCGTTTTTAGCTGTTATCCGACTACATAGTTCTACTTTAATAGTAAACAAGCCTTAAATCAATTGATAGAGCCTTTTGCGGGATATAATTACGCTTTCGCGAAAGCGTATCTATATCGCTAATAAAAAATGCCAGAAACAAATAATGTTTCCGGCATTTTGGTACACATATGTGATACACTTTATTTTGATCTTTTGTGCTCTGTGTTATAGAGTTCAAGTAAGTTCATGATCTCTTCTATAAGATCTTTAGTTTCTAATAATAGACCAAAGTACAAGGTGGTATTTTTAGGACTAGACTCTTCAGAACGTGTGCGCTCTACCTGTTTTTGAATCTTATCTGTTACGTGACCATAAAGCTCTTGTTTTCTTCCTAAAAGCCTCTCTATTTTGTTGTAATTACGGTCTTTAAAAGCTTGAGCTGTTTCTTGTAAGAAGTCACACAGCTTATTGTCTATTTCTTGTAAATCTCTAATTTGATTAAAACGTAGCGGTTTGTGATTGTTGTTAACGTGCTTGTAACTCACTTTTGCTATGTACTCAAGTGATTGAGTGATATCTTCAAGATATCCCAATATCTCTATGTAGAAGTTTGATCCTCGTACACTCGTTTCCTCTAGGTTTTTAATGAAATAGAAAATATTATTGCGCAACTCATCTATCTCTTCATTAAGTTTTTCGACGGTGGCTCTGCTCTTTCTGAGGCTTCCTACCTTATTCTTAGCAAGACCTTTTAGAGTTCCTGTGTAAATTTTGTCAGTACGAATAATTGTTTTTGCAATGTTATCTGCACTTTCTTCGATGATACCAGAAATGGTTTTACTTTCTGCTTTACGAAGGTCTTCCTCAATTTTTGCTTCCTTATTTTTCTTTTTAGTAGATAAATAATTTCTTATAAGCATGGCAATTGCAAGGAAGAATAAGCCTATGATGGCAATATTCCCTCCTAGATACATTAAGTATGCTAGAATACCTGCCGCAGTAAATGCGCTAAATGCTGTTAAAAACCACCCGCTTATTACATTAAGAACACCAGCAACTCTATATACAGCGCTTTCTGCTCCCCAAGCACGATCTGCTAGGGAAGTACCCATAGCAACCATAAATGTAACATAAGTTGTAGATAGTGGAAGCTTAAGTCCAGTAGCTACTGATATAAGAACACTCGCAATTACAAGGTTTACGGCAGCTCTCACCATATCAAAAGCTGGAGCGTCTGACGCTTTTGCGTGTGCTACGGTAGATGGTTCAAAGCTCTTGTTTATACTTTGACGTAGTTTTGGAGGTAATATTTTATTAACACCAGTATTTGCAATGATAACTCCACGTACTAAGTGCTGTGATACCCAGTTAGGTTTAAATCGCTCTTTTACTTCATCTTGACGTGATAAATCTACAGAGGTTTTTACAACGCGTCTTGCTTTTTTACTAAACCACAATGTAAGAACCATGATTAAACCGGCAACCAAAAGTAAAATAGGTTGTGTAGGTACTTTTTCAGCAAGCTGTTCCATGCTGAATGCACTTGGTAATATTCCAGAACCAGACCAGGCTATAAATGAATTATAGGCAGCCATAGGAACTCCTATGAAGTTTACTAAGTCGTTACCAGCAAAGGCCATTGCGAGCGCAAAGGTCCCTAAGATAATAACAAGTTTGTATATGTTTTGTTTGAGAATTGCATGAAACACCCAAGAGACTGCGGTCCAAAGAATAAAGTTAGCTCCTAAGAATTGGATTAGATTATCATTTGCCCAGCTACTAAACTCAGGTGGTAAAATATTTGCACCTTTTAATCCTTTAATAATTATAAAGTATGAAATAGATGAAACTGCAATACCTCCAAAAACAGCAGCAATCCAAGATGGTTTTTTCTCAAAATTGAAAGTCAAGAGGAATCTTGTTAAAAACTGTATAATAGCTCCAATAGTAAAGGCGATAAAAACAGAGAGGAGTATACCTAATATAATCTCCGTTGCCTTATCTGTATTTATATATTCACCTATCTGGGCAAGAGAATCACTATTGTTTGATATTTTAATAATGGACATAACCACAGAGGCTCCAAGTAGTTCAAATACTATAGAGACTGTTGTAGAGGTAGGCATACCCAAGCTGTTGAAGATATCAAGCAATATGATATCTGTAATCATGACAGCCATGAAGATGATCATGATCTCATCAAAATAAAACTGACTGGGATCAAAAATTCCTTTCCTCGCAACCTCCATCATACCACTAGAGGAGAGCGCACCAAAAGCGATACCCACACTAGCCACAATCATCACTGTTTTAAAAGTAACCGCCTTAGATCCTATTGCAGAATTTAGAAAGTTTACTGCGTCATTACTCACTCCGACTACCAAATCTGCAATTGCGAGAATTGCTAACGCAGCAATCATAAAAATGTAAATATTTTCCATAAAATATAAGCTGAAAAGCCAAGGTGGCAAAAATCTTAATTAAAAAAAGATTAAGCGTTATGTAAAGGTTATATCGAGCGAAAGATAATAACTTTTTACATCGAACTACAATGCAAATTTATAGTATTCGCAGTACACTAGCAGCCTGTGAACAATAAAGAGAGGTAGATTAAAATATGATTTTAAACAATATTAATTAATTGTAATTCAGTTGGTTAGTGGTTCAATGTAAATTAAATGTAAACAAAATGTTATGTAAAAGTTTGTTTTATGTAAATTTTATGTTACATTTATATCATAGAAAAATTAAAATCCCAAATTATGAAAAAGATAATGATGATAGCAGTTGCATTTTTAATGGTTGTTTCAATGCAAGCTCAAGAAAAAAATAATAAGCCTACATATGTAGAAGTAGGAGACCTAGTTAAGGCAACTTTATATTTTGATAATGGTGAAGTAAGTCAAACAGGTTTTTATACTAAGGAAGGACAAGTTACTGGACAGTGGATTAGTTATAACCGTGATGGAGATAAAACTGCCAAAGCTCAATATGACAATGGAACTAAAGTGGGTACTTGGTTCTTCTGGTCAAGTGATAAACTTACTGAGGTAGACTATCAAGATTCACGAGTAGCTTCTGTTAATACTTGGAAGAATGAAGGTTCCAAAGTTGCTAGTAATAGATAATAACGCTTTCTCGAAAGCGTAAAACGATACAAATAAAAAAAGGTCTCCAATATGGAGACCTTTTTTTGTGGCTAATTTAAATAACAGTTGATTAGAACTTAAAGCTATAGCTTAAGCTAAAATCTTGTCCAGGACTCCACTTAGAGTATAATTGGTCTTCTGCTTTGTAAGATTGAAAAACACTCTCGCGGTCATCATTAAGTAAGTTTCCTGCCTTAAATGTGATTGTTTGATTTTGATCTTCTCCAAATGACTTTGAAATATTGAATTTTAGGTCATTGAAAGGAAGTGTATATACATCTGCAATTTCTCCTGCTCCCACAATTTGAAGTGTTTTACCTTGAACATTGTAAGACAGACTTGATTTCCATGCAGAATCTTCAGATTCGAAAGCAATACCAGCGTTTAATAAAAATGGTGATTGTCCTTGTAAAACTCTTCCAGAGTCAAGAGTTTCTCCATCTCTCAGTAAGTTTTCTCTCAACAATCTTTCGTCTTCATTGTATGTTTCATCAGACTCAATAATAGAATAATTTACATTAAGTGAGAAGTTGTTAAGTCCTATGAAATCTAGGTTTTTACGTAGCTCAATTTCTGCTCCTATTACATTAGCATCTCCTAGGTTACGTGGTGTTACCTGTCCAGTTGCCTCGGCAAAAAATGTAAGTTCGATAGGGTCCTTGAAGCTCTTGTAAAAACCACTGAATGCAGCAAAATCACCTATTCCAAACTTCTTTTCACTAGCACCGTAAATCTCATATCTTAGATCTAAGTTGTTAATGTAAGTAGGCTGTAAATTTATATTACCTATAAAAAGCTCGTTTTCAATAGGATTAAATATTTGTGCAAGTGATGCCTCTTTAAATGAAGGACGTGCTGTAGTCCTAGAGTATGATGCTCTAATCTTTTTATTCCCATCCTCGTTAAGATCAAATATTAAATTTGCAGAAGGAAATAAATCAGCTTTATCTAGTATTTTCTCATCATTAAAAACGTTTCCTTGTTGATCTTGCCCAGTATAAATAAGATCAAATTTTTCAAAGCGTAGTCCTACAATTGCTGTGAACCATGAAGCTGGTCTAAGTTCTTCAGACGCATATAAAGCTCCTACATTGATATTTGAATCATACTGGTCATTATCATTAGAATCCCTTCTCACAAAGAAGCCACTGTCAGTATCCGGATTATATACGTTTTGCCCTAAAATTGCATTAGGGTCTCCGTTTAAAAGAGCGCTATTGAAATTTCTAAAAGGTGTTGCAAAACGTACTGTTTTGAAATCACGTTGCTTATAAGTATATGCTGCACCAAATTTAAATTTTGCATCCTTTGAAAATAATTCATGCTTGCGAGTCATATCTAATTTACCAGCTAGGTTTATCTCATCAAGATTTCTGAAAAAACGGGAAGCATCACCAGATTCACTTGGGCTTATTGTAAAGCTTTCATCTTCATCATTAACTAGAAATGGAGTAGTACGGAAGTCCTTATCATCTACTCTTGAAAAAGTAGGAGATAATTTCCACTCCGTTGTCCATGAGGCATCTTCATTAGTGTGTTTTCCACTCAAAAGTACATTTGTAAGAGCACGTTCTGTATAAATTAAAATGTCCTTTTTAATGGTGTTACTGTTGTCTATTCTGTTAGTTTGGCTAAGTAATGAAGCGCCAGATTCACCATTTTGTATGTGTAGTACGTTAAGACGATATTTAGAGTTGCTAGTTTTATAAGATAACCCTCCTAATGCGCTGATAAGAACATTATTTTCTCCTCTTTCACCTTGTTGTGTTCTGTCTGTGTTTAATTCAAAAATGCTTGCATCAGTATCTTTTCTAAAACGTTGCCCATCTACATAATCATCATAATAAGTAGTTTCATTGCGGTAAGAAACGGAAGCAAGATATCCCAATTTATTATCACCTACATCATAAGAGTTTCCTGTAGTAAACGATAAGTTAAAATCTGCACCACTGTTTTCTCTCTGTGCAGCTAGTACAGGATTTAGTCTGCCTGCTAGAAAAGAGGCAGTGTTAGGCGTGTTTGTAGGGAAGTCAAATACTTGATTCTCATTAAAAGGGTTAGTACGCTGTCCGTTATCATAACCTAGAAAATCTGTCCCACTAGATTCGTTGCTTATGTAGCTATCGTTAAAGTGAAAATTAGGGTTATAGCCAAGACCTATAGAAGCGCTAGTTTCTTTTCCATTAGGGATATCTTTAGTAACTATATCAACTACACCTCCAGTAAAATCTGCTGGTTGGTCTGCGGTAGAGGATTTTACAACTATGATATTTTCCAAAATTGATGAAGGGAAAATATCAAGTTGTAGTGTGTTTCTGTCTGGATCAAGTCCAGGAACATCTACACCATTGAGTATTGTTTTTGTATAACGATCGCCTAGACCTCTTACATATACATACTTTCCACCCTGAACAGATACTCCAGGAATGTTTTTTACTGCTGCAGCAACATTACTAGCGCCACTTTTCTTAATACTTTCTAATGACAATCCATCGAGCAATTGAACCGATTTTTTTTGAAGATTTAAAACTGATTGCTCTGTGTTTTGACGACTAGTCGATGTGATGATAACTTCGTCTAGTGATGCTCCCGATAGTGTTACATCAAGATTTGTAGTATTATTTTCTGTGACAATTACCTCAGAAATTTGCTGTGTATTATATCCAACAAAAGAAAATTCTATGACATAGGTTCCAGGAGCAATTTCTAGTGTGTATTTCCCATCAAAGTCAGAAGTAGTACCCTTTGTCGTTCCTTGTACAATAACATTTGCAAATGGTAATATGTCATTAAGCTGTCCATCGTTAATGGTACCAGCGATAATTCCCGTTTGAGAATTTGCGGTCATTGCAGACAGTAAAAGTAAGAGTGAATATAAAACGGTTTTCATTATGTTATAATTCATAAGATTGCCCACCATTAATGGTGGGCAATCTATATTATTGTATAGTTTGTAAGAGTGTGAGATTGTATTAATCAATTACACCAGATGTACTTTGTGCTGCAAGTGTCCATGCAAATACAGTAAGATCTGCACCTCCAGTTGTTCCAGACATTGTCCAGTCTGCAGCTTGATCAGTAAATGAAGGAGAGACTATTGTTGCTTCTCCATCTCCGGTTTTTTCAACAAAAATTGAATTTGCTGGAGTTACTCCATTTATAACCCAGTTTGAAAATGAAATTAGACCATCTATAAAGTTTTGAGCAACCCCATTATTATCTAATTCAACATCTTTACCGTCTTGGAATCCTGTTACAAAAACATTGTTAGTTGCTCCTTGTGCACCATCTCTATAGTCTGCATATTCTCCATTTGGAGCAGTTGCACTTCCTATCAAAGTAATATTATTAAGTGTAAAAGCACCGTTTAAAGATCCTTCTGGACCATCTATTTCTAAAGCGTGATCAGAGATGTCTCCAGCAATTACAACTGCGTTTGTTACAGTTCCTGAGTATGCTTGATCGATGTCAAGACCATCATCACCTTGAGCCCACACTAAAAGATTTGATGCATTCACAGTACCTCCAAAAAATTCGATACCATCATCTACATTTCCTACAACCTCTACGTGATCGATAGTAGTTCCTGTTCCTACACCACCTAAAGTAAGTCCGTTAATTTCGTTACCCTCACCTATGAGTGTTCCGCCATGACGTATTGAAACATAAGTTATAGTTCCTGAGTCATCTGCTGCATCAGTACCTCCATAAAGACCGTTAGTGTCACTAGCAGGTATTCCTTCAATTTGAGATGCTTCTACGTCACCATCCTCAGAGATAGGTGCGTTACCTAATACGATAAGTCCTCCCCATAAACCACGAGTATTTTCATCAAGAGTTCCTTCTGTTTGTCCTAGTTGTATACCATCTGCACTAGAAGTCATAATAATAGGGGCAGCAGCCGTTCCGTTTGCCTCTATTTTTGCATCACGTGCAATAATTAAAACAGAAGCGTTTGCTTCTTGTCCTGCAAATGCCTTAATGATTGTTCCTGGCTCTATAGTAAGAGTGTTTCCAGCTGTTACAATCACACGACCATCTAACTGCCATATAGCATCATTTGTTAATGTCATGTCTTCGGTGATATTTCCGGAAAGAGTAGTATCTACGCTATCTGTATCATCACCACCTCCAGTTCCAGGAACTTCAGTTATTACGATAGGTTGATCATCATCACTTGAACATCCTGCTAAAATTCCGCCTAATAAGGCTAAACTAAAAATTAATTTTTTCATCTTGGTTTTCGATTTGATTGTCATTTAAAATCTTCGATGCAAAGATGCTAGCATTATCTTTTTTTGAAGTTACCTCATTGTTATAGTTGCATTAGCTTCTTGTAATTTTAGTGTTATCTCAACGTTAAGACTGTTATACAATTCTTTAGGTGTCATGTTTTTTACGCTTTCGCGAAAGCGTAAATCAATCAAAAAAAAGTAGAAAAAGACTATCTTTCCCCTTGCTAACAAAGGATTGAAAAAATGATGCAATGGGAACGACTGCTTTCACTTAAGAGGCAAGGAGATACAAATAAGAGATTACGAGCAGAGCAAGATGAAACCCGTTTAGGCTTTGAAGTAGATTACGATCGTATAATCTTTTCGTCGGCTTTTAGAAGCCTACAAGATAAGACGCAGGTAATCCCTTTGTCTAAAACAGATTTTGTTCATACACGATTAACGCATAGTCTAGAGGTCGCTGTTGTGGGAAGGTCATTAGGTAGGCAAGTAGGGAAACAAATTCTAGAAAAATATCCTCATCTTTCTGAGGTACATGGCTATAAGATGAATGATTTTGGGGCAATTGTAGCTGCTGCTGCATTGGCACACGACATTGGGAATCCTCCTTTTGGTCATTCTGGAGAAAAATCTATAGGTGATTATTTCAAAAATGGTGGAGGTAAGCGATTTGAAGCAGAGCTCACAGATAAAGAATATCAAGATCTATGCACTTTTGAAGGAAATGCAAACGGGTTTAAAATACTCACGGAGTCCCGTCCTGGTGCAGATGGTGGTCTAAGACTTTCGTATGCAACCCTAGGTACATTTATGAAGTACCCAAAAGAATCGCTCCCACATAAGCCTACAAAACATATAGCAGATAAGAAATATGGTTTCTTTCAAGATGATAAAGCCTCTTTTCAAGATGTAGCCGAAGAATTAGGTCTTATCCAGACTAGGTCAGGTAAGGATATAAGTTACGCGAGACATCCACTTACTTTCTTAGTTGAAGCAGCAGATGATATTTGCTATACTATTATAGACTTTGAAGATGGTATCAACTTAGGGCTCATTCCAGAAGAATATGCTTTAGAATATCTTATAAAACTCGTTCCACATATAAATAGATCTAAATATTCTACACTTACAGATAAGGCGGCAAGAGTGGGTTATCTAAGAGCACTCGCAATAGGAACGCTCATAGACGAGGCTGTTTCTATTTTTATGAAAAATGAAGAGGCTATTCTCGGGGGAGTCTTTGATAAGGCATTGCTAGATAAATCTAAATATGAAGCGCAAATCAATGATGTTCTTAAAATAAGTGTTTCAAATATTTATGACAGTGACGAGGTGATTTCAAAAGAAATAGCGGGTTATGAAATTTTAAACACTTTATTGTCTGCAAGGTGCAATGCAATAACAACAACGCCTACACATTACGATAAGCTAGTTCTAAAATTATTTAATACAAGATCAGACGGTGATTATACTTTGTATCAAGAACTCCTTGAGATTTGTAATCAAGTGTCTGTGATGACAGATAGTAAGTCTGTTAAAATATTTCAACAGCTTCAAGGAATGAATATAAATGGGTAAACAATTATGTTAATGAACGTACATTCATTGTGGGGTTAGTGGCTTTCGTTTAATTTTATTGCATAATTTAAATTAAATCCTATAGTTCTATGAAAAAAAATTACGTTAAGATTTTAATGATTTTGTTGTTTGTCACCTCGATGGGTGTTCAGGCACAGGATTATTTATCACTGCTCAAGCAGGAAATTACCTCACAGAGGAGCCAATTAGGAATTGGGTCTCAAGATATAAATGAACTGTATATTTATAGTAAGAGTAGAACTCAAAAAACTGATGTAATGCATGTGTATGCAGGACAGAAGTATAATGACATTTCGATATTTAATGCAACTGCAAACGGAGCATTTAAAGGTCAAGAGTTAGTTTATTTTTCAAACACTCTTGAAGCAAATGTGTCTGCTCGTGTAAATGCAATAACGCCACAATTAAACCCTCTACAAGCAGCAACCGCAGCAGCAGCTGAGTTAGGTCTGGGTACAGGAAGCTTTTCTTTAATAGAGACAGTAACGACTAAAGAATTTCTTCTTACTAACGGTGGTGTTTCTTTAGAAGATGTTCCAGTAGAATTGGTTTATGTGCCAGTAGGTGAAGAGTTAAAAATTGCGTGGGATCTTAATATTCATACTCTTGATGGTAAGCATTGGTGGAGTGTACGTATAGATGCTCAAACAGGAGAAATTATCAATCAAAATGATTGGGTAGTTTCTTGTTCATTTAGTACGCATAATCATCAATCGGCAAACAATATTAAAAAGGCAACTAAAAAAGACTTTTCTCTTTTTAAGAATGAACAAGCTACAGCAGCAGCATTTGCTGGGGAGCAATACAATGTATACGCACTTCCTGTAGAGAGTCCTAATCATGGTAATGCTTCATTAATAGTTGATCCTCAGAACCTAGAGGCTTCTCCTTTTGGGTGGCATGATACAGACGGCGTAGCAGGAGCAGAGTTTACTATAACTAGAGGAAATAATGTACTAGCGTGGGATGATATATTAGGAGATAACGAAGATACAGGGGGAGCTTCACCAGATGGAGGAGCTGCACTTAGTTTTGACTTTCCTTATGCGTTTGATACAAATCCAGTAAATATGCTGGAAGCATCTACTACAAATTTATTTTATTGGAACAACATCATGCATGATGTTTTATTTCTTTACGGATTTGATGAAGAGAGTGGGAATTTTCAACAGACAAATTATTCTAATCTAGGAAATGGCAACGATTTTGTAATTGCAGATTCGCAAGATGGATCAGGACTTAATAACGCAAACTTTGCTACACCACCAGATGGAATTAATCCAAGAATGCAAATGTTTTTGTGGTCAGCAAGTGGACCTCCAGGAGAAGCGATTACAATTCTTGATGGATCTCTGGCAGGTTCTTATATAGGTATACCTGCTGGATTTGGAGCACCATTACCAGAACAAACTGCATTAGTTGGAGAACTAGCTATATTATTAGATGATAACGCCGGAGATTCAACAGATGAAATCGACGCTTGTGACACTGTTACAAATGCAGCAGATGTAGTTGGTAAGATTGCACTTTTGAGAAGAGGTACATGTGAGTTTGGTGTTAAGGTTCTAGCTGCAGAGCAAGCAGGGGCCATTGCTGTTATTGTTATAAATAACAATGCCGATGCGCCAATAGCTATGGCTCCTGGAGCAGTAGGTGACCAGGTAACTATCGCGAGTGTTATGGTTTCTCAAGAAGATGGAGAAGCTTTAATTACAGCATTACAAAACGGAGACATTATTAATGGATCCTTACTTAATGAAGGTCCATTTCAAGTTGACGGTAACCTAGATAACGGTATTGTAGCTCATGAATATGGGCATGGTGTGTCAAATAGGTTAACAGGAGGTGCAAACAATTCTAACTGTATGAGAACTTGTGTGCAGTTTGATGTTGATGGTTGTATTCCTGGATTTGCTACAGAAGTAATGAGTGAGGGGTGGTCAGATTATTTCGGGCTTATGGTTACTATGAAGGAAGGAGACACTGGTGCAGATGTAAGAGGTATTGGAACTTATGCAATAGGGCAGCCTACAGATGGTGGCGGTATACGCCCTACTCCTTATAGTACAGATCTAGCTATTAATGATTCATCATATGATTCTGTTGCGGTATTCGAAAATACCACTGCACCGCATCCAGTAGGTTATGTATGGGCAACCATGATCTGGGACATGACATGGGGATTCATTGATGAGTTTGGTTTTGATGAAGATATATATAATGGAACAGGTGGAAATAATATTGCTCTTCAATTAGTAATGGACGGACTTAAACTACAGCCGTGTAATCCAGGATTTGTAGATGGTAGAGATGCGATACTAGCAGCCGTAGAAATGAGTCCATACTTTACAGATGAGGATACAAAAGCTACTGCTGGATGTATTATTTGGAATGCATTTGCAAATAGAGGTTTAGGTTTTTCTGCAGATCAAGGTGATTGGAGAGAAAGAGAAGACGGAACTTCTGCTACAGATTTACCACCAGATAACCTTAATCCTTGCTTAGGACCTCTATCTGTAGATAGAGTTGCAGCAGTTGGAGCATTCAGTGTGTTTCCTAATCCAAGTAACGGTAATATCAATATCGCAGTAAATACACCTCAAGGTGGAGGGACTGTGAAAATTATTGACATAAACGGACGTGTGGTATATACTAAAGATGCTGTGCTTGAAGGTACTGTAAGATTACAAGCAGAAGGGCTTGCAACAGGTATTTATTTACTACAAGTTCAGAGTACTAATACTACTGAAACTATCAAGATTATTATCGAGTAATATTAGATATTGAATCAAATAACAAATCGGCAGACTCATAAGTCTGCCGATTTTTTTATGTAAGATTTTTAAGAAGTCTTGTAATTTCGTTTACAGATATTCCAGCTTCTTCATATTGCTCATCAACCGTGGCATGTTCTATAAACGTGTCTGGTACTCCTAGTATGATGAGTTTGCCTTTATACGCTTTCGCGAAAGCGTAATCACCCACAACACTTCCCAGTCCACCTATTCTTGAGCCATCTTCCACAGTAATTATATGTTTATAGGTTTTAAAAACCTCGTCTAATAGGTCGGTGTCTATAGGTTTTAAAAAACCGATGTCGTAAACCCCAAATGCTTGTTCTGACTTCTCTACTGCTGCTATAACATTCTTTAAAATGCTTCCTATACTTATAATGGCAACATCCTTACCTCCCTGAATACAACGTCCTTTGCCTATGTGTGTTTTTTCAAAAGGAAGCTGCCAGTCTATATGAATACCTCGACCTCGTGGGTACCTTATGGCAATAGGATGTTTTAATCCAAGTTGTGCAGTATATAGTATATTACGTAATGCAATCTCATCACTAGGTGCGTAAATAATAAGGTTAGGGATGCAATTAAGGTACGCCAGGTCATAAACGCCTTGGTGTGTGCCTCCATCTTGACCCACAAGACCAGCGCGATCTAAACAAAAAATAACGGGTAAATTTTGTAGCGCCACATCATGAATTACTTGATCATATGCTCGCTGTAAAAAGGTGGAATAGATGTTACAAAAAACTACCATTCCCTCTGTTGCCATTCCTGCTGAAAGCGTTACAGCATGCTGCTCTGCGATGCCTACGTCAAAGGCACGATCTGGAAAAGCGGCAATCATATATTTAAGAGAGCTGCCTGTAGGCATGGCAGGTGTAATACCTATAATTTTTTTGTTAAGTGTTGCGAGCTCCACAATGGTATGCCCAAAAACATCTTGATATTTTGGAGGCTCTGGAACAACTGCTTTTGTAATTCTAATGCCAGTAATTGCATCAAATTTACCAGGGGCATGATAGGTGATCTGTTCTTGTTCGGCGAGGGCTAGTCCCTTTCCTTTTGTGGTAATTACATGTAAGAATTTTGGACCTTCTACTTTTTTGAGAGCTTCTAAGGTCCCTAGTAGTTTAGGTAAATCGTGACCGTCTACTGGGCCAAAATATTTAAAATTAAGCGCTTCAAAGATGTTGTCTTCCCTAGCAGTGCCTTTTTTTACGTTAGTTAGATATTTTTTTAGAGCTCCTACGCTAGGGTCAATACCTATAGCATTGTCGTTAAGGATAACAAGTAAATTTGCGTTAGTTACTCCCGCGTGATTTAATCCTTCAAAAGCCATCCCGCTGGCTATGGAGGCATCACCTATTACGGCGATGTGATGTCTATCTTTTTGACCTTTTAATGTTGCAGCCATCGCCATGCCTAAAGCTGCAGATATAGAGGTGCTGCTGTGGCCAGTTCCAAAGGTGTCATATACACTCTCCATACGATTAGGAAAACCACTTATACCACCCTTTTGCCTGTTAGTATGGAAAATATCTCTACGTCCCGTTAATATTTTATGTCCATAAGCCTGGTGACCCACGTCCCAGATAAGATTATCTTCTGGGGTGTTAAATATATAGTGTAGGGCAATTGTAATTTCAACAACTCCTAAACTAGCGCCTAGATGTCCTTCCTTAGTTGCAATAATATCAATAATAAAACGACGAAGCTCTACCGCAAGTTGGGATAGTTGCTCTTGCGTCAATAGGCGCAAATCGCTTGGTGATTTTATAGTATCAAGAATACTCTCTGGCATGTTACAAAGGTACATCTTGAATATGTATTTTTATATCATTAAAAACAGGATACATGCTAGAACCTTATGATGATGCTTACTTTATGAAGAAGGCTTTGCAAGAAGCGCAAGCTGCTTTTGATCAAGGTGAAATTCCTGTTGGTGCCGTAGTCGTAATTGATAATATGATTATTGCCAGAGCACACAATCTTACAGAGCGTTTAACAGATGTAACCGCACATGCAGAGATGCAGGCGATTACAAGTGCTTCTAGTTTTATAGGTGGTAAATACCTTCAGCAATGTACGTTGTATGTTACTTTAGAACCTTGTCAGATGTGTGCTGGTGCTCTCTATTGGAGTCAAATAGGTAGAATCGTTTATGGTGCAAAAGATTTGAGGCGTGGTTATGATGTGATGGGTACCACCTTGCATCCTAAGACAAAGGTAGAAAGCGGAGTGCTCGCACAAGAGTGTGAAAGTATCATGAAGCGCTTTTTTGTAGATAAGCGCAATCTTAATTAGGAACACTTTTATTTTTTTATAAGTCTTAGTTACGCTTTCGCGAAAGCATAATGACCCAATTTACGGCTGTTTCTCACTTAAATACTTCCAGTATCTCTTGGGTACATGCTGTAAGTGTAGTCTCATATTTTTACGGGAAGGTATATTGGTACTTTTAAAATAGTTTTTCCATAAGTCTTGATAATGCATTTCATCATGCGTGAAGTAAAATGGCGCAGCTAGGCTACTATTAATATCATTTGAGATTTCAAGCTGTACATAGTTGACAGTCTTTAGGTCATAGAAAATCCCATAATTCCTGCAACGATCATAGATGAGCCATTTTTGATCTGAATATCTATTTTTAAAGTGAATGGCATTAAGAGGTAAGGTGTCAAAATCTGGTTCGACCTCTGCAAAATATACATTGTCCTTAGTAAGTCTAAACCTGATAAAGGCATCCATTCTATGTTTTTCACGCCCTACAATTTTAACCAAATTGGTGAGTCTCAACACATCGATATCTGCAAAATTATCAGTGACATTTTCACCTTTAAATCCTTTTTTGATTATTCGTAAGAGGACTTGCTCTCTATCTGATTGCTCACTTAAAAATGCTTTGTAGATGAGATTACCAGCTTTCTTTCCTATTTTATCTTCAATACCTTTCCATACACGATCAGATTTGGCTTGATCTGTATATATTGTATGCTCCTCATCAAAGAAATTTACGGTGACTAGTCGCTCGCTTACAATTTTTACTCGTGTAGGTTTACGGTCATAAACCTCAAATACTGAAGTGAGAAAACCTTCGAAAGTTCCATCATAGATGTATTGATCTATCATTCCCATCTTACGACACAGTTACATTTGCGTTAGATTCAAAAAGGTTAAGCTGGCTGTTGTAAGCACCTCGCCATTTACTAGAAGAGGTTCCCATGATTAAGCTTTTAAGTTGTGCAGCGGTGCGGTCTTTTGTTTCAAATTGTGAAGAAGCGCAAACGAGAAAATACTGAGCACGATTCATTGAGATGCCTATGGCTTTGAGATGCTCCCAGCTTAGTTTTCTATATCTACGTGCATTGATAATTTTATCTACAGAGCGCATTCCTACACCAGGAATACGAGCAAGTAATCTGCGGTCTGCATGATTTACATCTACAGGGAAGTGCTGTAAGTTGCGTAGTGCCCAACTTAATTTTGGGTCGATATCTGTTTCAAGATTAGGATGCTCTTTGTTGAGCAACTCTTGTATGCTAAATCCATAAAAACGCAATAACCAGTCTGTTTGATACAACCTATTTTCTCGTAACATAGGCACATCTGTACCTATAGAAGGCAATCGCTCGTCATGACTTATAGGGATGTATCCAGAGTAGTACACCCTTTTCATTTGGAATTCTTTATAAAAGTATGCACTTGTGTACATAATCTGAGCATCTGTCTCACCCGTGGCGCCTATGATCATTTGTGTACTTTGCCCAGCAGGTGCATATATAGGAGTGCTTTTTATAAGCTTCTTCTCGCTTTTGTATTGAATGATCTCATTCTTTACTTTGCGCATAGGTTTGATAAAGTCTTCGCGTTTTTTATCTGGAGCAAGTAGTTTAAGACCTTGCTCCGTGGGTATTTCAATATTCACAGAAAGTCTGTCGGCATAAAGTCCTGCTTCTCTCATTAATTCGTCGCTCGCTCCAGGAATAGATTTGAGATGGATATACCCATTAAAATTTTCTTCAAGGCGTAGTTTCTTGGCAACAAGAACAAGGCGCTCCATGGTATAGTCGGCATTTTTAAAAATACCACTACTTAAAAATAGGCCCTCAATATAATTTCTACGGTAGAAATTGATCGTAAGATCCACCACCTCTTGTACTTTAAAAGCGGCTCGTTTTACATCATTACTTTTACGAGTCACGCAATAGGCACAGTCAAAAATGCAATGATTAGTAAGTAAGATTTTCAATAATGATACACATCGTCCATCTTCTGTATAGGTGTGGCAGATTCCCATCCCACTAGAATCTCCTAATCCTTTATTTTTATTTGCACGCTTACTTCCGCTAGAAGAGCAAGAGACATCATATTTTGCAGCATCTGCGAGGATGTTGAGCTTTTCTTTAATACGTTCAAAATTCATAGCAATAGGATTTAAAACAAAATTATGGAATAATTCCTAATATGTGGATTGTAACACAAATTTTGTGAATGGTATTGAAAGAAATAAGTACGCTTTCGCGAAAGCGTAACCCTATGAAGCCGACTACTATTTAGTACTTTTAACATTATCACTTTTATAAACTATACCTATGTCACAGTCTAATCATTTAAAAGTTGCTCTTGCTCAAATCGCTCCAGTCTGGGGAAATAGGGAAGAGACGATTAAAAAAATAAAAATCGCCATTCAAGAAGCTGCCGAAAATGAGGCAGAACTCATTGTTTTTGGAGAAGGGTTGTTGCCTGGGTATCCATATTGGTTATCGCTCACAGATGGTGCGGCATGGGATACAAAAGTGGTGAAGGAATTACATGCGCACTACGCGAGAAATGCTGTAGATGTAGAGCGTGGTGATCTAGATGAAATATGTGCATTATCGAAATATTACAATATTGCAATATATCTTGGAATCATTGAAAAACCAATGGATCGAGGAGGAGCAAGTTTATATTGCTCCTTAGTGTATATCAATCAAAATGGAGAAATACAATCTGTTCACCGCAAATTACAACCTACCTATGATGAGCGATTAACTTGGGCGCCAGGAGATGGTCACGGTCTAAAAGTGCATCCTCTTAAACAATTTACAGTGGGCGGTCTTAACTGCTGGGAGAACTGGATGCCATTACCACGAGCTGCTATGTATGCGCAAGGTGAAAATTTACATATTGCCGTATGGCCAGGGAGTGATTACAATACGAAAGATATCACACGCTTTATCGCAAGAGAATCTCGTAGTTATGTAATCTCTGTGTCTAGCAGAATGGCAATTGCTACTGATTTTCCAGAAGATACTCCTCACCTTAAAGAAATTTTAAAGCGCGCCCCAGAGCGTTCATCAAATGGTGGTTCTTGCATTGCAGGACCGGATGGCGAATTCATCTTACCTCCAGATATAGAAACAGAAGGTAATATATATCACACCTTAGATTTTAATAGAGTGTATGAGGAACGTCAGAATTTTGATCCTTCTGGGCATTATTCTCGTCCAGATGTGACTAAGCTAACAGTTAACAGAGAACGTCAGAGCACGGTAACCTTTAATGATTAATTAAAAACGGCAGGAATCTACTTGAAGATTTCTGCCGTTTTTGTATTACTTGATAATGTATTTTAAATTCTCAGTTCTTTTGAAGTCTCTGCTTCTGAGATAAGCATTGGGAACATAGTTCGCACTTGTTTTAATTGAGCTGTTCTTTTTAACACATCTCCTTTGTAGGTGCCATTCTTTATAGCCTTATCTGTAGCTGTAAAGTCAATCGCAAATAATCGTTGTGCTTCTCTATTTCTCAAAAACTCATAAGCACTTGAAATCTCATTCTGTACCTTGATATACGTATCGTAGTTTGTAAGTCTATCTGGCGAAATAGAAATTACAGCTTTCTGAGGATTATCTGAAGAGAGTAGATCTCTGCTGCCTTTACAATAATCACAATATTCATCTTGACCTAACGGGATACCGCCATTATCAAGAAAGTCAATGGTTAATTGTCTTAAATCTTCAAGCGGTACACGTTCATTTTCTACCAGCAGCATATTATCTGCGTTGACAATGATTTCAAAAAGATTCTTGTTCTTAATAAGAACTTGAGGTTTGTCTTGAATCGCTGGCGGGAGTTGCCGTGCGATGCCTTTATCTTTTTCTATAGTTGTGGTAACCAAGAAAAAAATAAGCAAGAGGAAGGCAATGTCTGCCATGGATCCTGCATTTACTTCGGGAGTAGTGCGTCTTCTCATAATGTATAAAGTTTTAAAATGTTGAACAGGTTGTGGGAATCAAGTTCTGTGCCAGTAGGCTACTTTTTGAAAATGGAGCGTGTCTAAGCTCGTAGCGAGGGTCTTTAATAAGCAGCTTTAGTGTTTTATTTGTCAGTGTTGATCCAGGTGTTTGTTTGGTTTTGAATTCAATGAGAGTAGGAGGTGAGGCTTGTTTTAGTTGATAAAAGCTTCTTTGTAATGAGATCAAATTTTCGCGAAAGCGGGTAACTTATTATTATGCTCACTAGGTAGTAAAAGAGTACGGAGTAAATCTTACCTTTGCAGCTTAAACAATAATGTAATGAGCAGAGGAGCAGATAATAGAGGAAAAGGAAAACCATCTGGGCGTAGTGGCGCTGGCGGAAAGCAAAAGAGTGGTTCTAGAGGGACACAACCCGTGCGTAAACAAGCGAATAAACCAGTAGGAAAACCTAAGGATAAAGCCTTTGATGCACCAAAAAAACAAGCGCCTAGAAAGAAGGATGATGGAACGATGCGCCTTAATAAGTATATAGCAAACTCAGGGATATGTTCTCGTCGTGAGGCAGATATGTATATCTCTATAGGTCAGGTTACCGTAAATGGTAAGGTGGTTAATGAGATGGGTTACCAAGTAAAACTAGAGGATGATGTTCGTTTTGATGGACGTCGTATCAATCCTGAGGCAAAAGCATATGTATTGCTTAACAAGCCTAAAGGCTTTGCAACTACAACAAGTAATGATAAAGGAAATACCGTAATGGATCTCGTAGCAGGTTCTACTAAATCTCGTATTCAACCTATAGGAAGATTAGGCCGTAATGCGATGGGATTATTACTTTTTACTAATGATGATGAGCTTGTACAGAAATTTACAAATTCTAAAAAAGGAGTAGATAAGTTATACCACGTAGAGCTTTCTAACAACTTGAAAGGTGCAGATATTGAGCGAATCAATGAGGGTCTTAAGATCGATGGCAAAACAATTACCGTAGATGAGATAAGCTATGTAGATGGAGCGCCTAAAAAGGAAGTAGG
This sequence comes from Dokdonia sp. Dokd-P16, assembly GCF_003095655.1. Taxonomy (NCBI): domain Bacteria; kingdom Pseudomonadati; phylum Bacteroidota; class Flavobacteriia; order Flavobacteriales; family Flavobacteriaceae; genus Dokdonia; species Dokdonia sp. Dokd-P16. Next base: position 945,757 of record NZ_CP029151.1, on the reverse strand, counting down.
TCTTCGTATTAGAAATACTGGTAACAGTGTGATACGTACTATTTTTGAACACCTTAACTACGAGGTGGTACGTGTAGATTGTGTTACAATAGCGGGACTTACAAAGAAAGATTTACCTAGAGGTCACTGGAGACACTTAACAAAACAAGAGGTTGTAAATCTCAAAAACGGATAGGTTTTTATGGAGTATCGTCTTACTATCGTAGTCCCAGTTTATAATGAAGAAGATAACCTCGCAAGGGTGGAATCTGAATTTGTAGCTTATTTTAAAACTGCTGTAGCAAAGAGTAAGGTGCTGTTTGTAAACGATGGTTCTAAGGATACCAGTCTTGATATTATCAAGGAGATTTGCGCTAGAAATACTGACTTTGAGTATATCGCATTCACAGAAAATTGCGGACTAAGTGCCGCAATTAAAGCTGGATTTGATCACGCAGATACAGAACTCGTGGGTTATATAGATAGTGATTTACAAACATCTCCAGAAGATTTTAATGTGCTTATTAAAGAAATAGGACCTTATGATCTTGTAACTGGTGTACGTGCAGATCGTAAGGATAAGTTTGTGAAAAACATGTCTTCAAAGATTGCAAATGGAATACGCCGTTCCTTTACACATGACGGGATGGATGACACTGGTTGTCCGCTTAAAATTATAAAAACGGAGTATGCGCAGCGCATACCTATGTTTAAAGGATTGCACCGTTTTCTTCCTGCAATGATTTTGTTGCAACATGGGAAAGTAAAACAAGTTCCTGTGCGTCACTTCCCGCGTATTGCTGGGGAGGCAAAATTTGGCGTTTGGAATAGATTAGTGGGTCCTCTTATGGATTGCTTTGCCTATCTCTGGATGAAGAAAAAATACATCAACTATAAAGTAGGAAGCACAAGCCGTGGATAGTCTGTCGCTACTTGCCGTACTTGCGCAGCTTCTCTTTGGAGGGCGTATGTTATCGCAGTGGTTGCTTTCAGAAAAAAGGAAAAAAGTAGTAACACCTCTTACATTCTGGTGGCTTAGTCTTTCTGGGTCTTTTGTACTTTTTATTTACGGATATTTCCGTACGGACTTCCCGCTCATGCTGGGTCAGGTGCTGGGTTATATTATTTACATAAGAAATTTACAAATCCAAAATCAATGGAAATTGTTGCCTAAATGGTCTCAGTTTTTAATCATTGCCATTCCTGTTGGGATTATTGCATACGGTTGGAATAATGGAAAATTTGACCTCGCAGCATTATTCTCAAAAGAGGAAATGAGCACTTGGCTGCTTACCCTTGGAATCGTTGCACAAGTCTTGTTTACACTTCGTTTTGTATACCAGTGGTTTCATGCGGAAAAGAATAAAGAAGCAACACTACCTCTTGGGTTCTGGTTGTTTTCATTTACGGGAGGACTACTCTCGTTGCTGTATTTCTTATACCGTGTAGATTATGTAATGGTGCTCTCTTATGGGTTGGGAACCTTTATCTACGCACGCAATATTTATCTTCATTATAAATCTCAAAAGGCTTGATCACACTCATAGAAAAGCGACCTATTTTCACAATCATTATCGTGGTTGGAGTTTTATTATTGCCTTTTCTTGATGTGCTAGAAGTAACCATCATGGAAGCTCGCAACTTTGTGACAGCACGAGAAATGCTTACTGATGGTAACTGGATACTCACTACCATGAATGGTGAGCCACGTTATGAAAAACCTCCTTTGCCCACTTGGCTATCGGCAATTTCAGGAGCTATTTTTGGTATAAATAGCGTCTGGGCAATGCGTTTTCCTGCAGTGCTAATGGTGATGTTGCTGGGGAGTATGATATATACGCTTTCGCGAAAGCTGACTCTTACTAAACGCAATAGTCTTATTAATGCACTGGTAAGTATAACTTCATTATATGTTATTCTTATAGTTTTTGAAGCACCATGGGATATATATGCACATGCATTTATGCTCACGGCAATTTATTGCATTTTTAAGGGATTGAGTGAAGATACATCACGCGGGAATATATCGACTTGGCTCATCGCTGCTATATGTCTAGGAGCTTCTATATTGAGTAAGGGTCCTGTTTCTTTATACGTACTGTTCTTGCCATTTCTGATTGCTTATCTCGTAGTCTATAGAAGGGAAACTGGAAGGAGAAAGTGGTTGCCATTAACACTTGTTTTGCTAGGAGGATTATTGCTAGGTTTTAGTTGGTACGGTTATGTACGTGCTATAGATCCGGAAACTTTTGCAGCGATAGCTTCCAAAGAAACAGGAAACTGGACGAGTTATAATGTGAGGCCTTTTTATTATTACTGGAGCTTCTTTGTACAAAGCGGATTGTGGACAATTCCAGCCTTTATAAGTCTATTGTATCCTTATTTGAAGACTAGGGTTTCTAATAGAAAAGCATATCGTTTTACATTTTTGTGGACCATTATCGCTGTCATACTACTTTCTGTTATTCCAGAGAAAAAATCTCGATACCTTATGCCTGTGCTTATACCACTAGCCATGAATGTTGGTTTTTATATCACGTATCTCGTAAAACGTTTTAAAGAATTGAAAAGTAGAAAAGAGATTGTTCCCGTGTATTTCAATGTGGGTTTATTGCTTTTAATATTTATAGCTGCTCCTATTGCATTTATTTACCTAGCTATATCACACTCGATAGCTGTAAATGTTGTTGCCGTAATTGCTTTTATGGTAGTTCTTGTAGTTGCACTATATATTATTCGTGCTTTAATGCATAAAAATATATACCATGTTTTCCTGCTTATTGTCCTCGCTGTTATTTGTACGGCCATAGGAAGTCTATCAGTTCTTAAAAACAACCTGTTTAATGATCATTACAGTGTATTTAACGATGAGGTTCTCGAAAGTAGCACACCACTGTACAGTTTTGAAATGGGCGCTCCTGAAGTGTTCTGGGGAGCTGAAAGGGAAGTGGTTATTCTTGACTCTGAAGAGACTGTGGTGCTAGATGAGAGGTTCCACTTACTGTTATGTTCAGATTGTGAAGCGGTTCTCTCAGAAAAATTTAAGGGCTATCAAGCAACGTTTGTTCAAGACTTTGATTTTAATTACAACGCTACAGATAGTAGAGCTTATAAAGATAGAAAGTCTGGAAAAGTGTATGAGATGATTAAGGTGGGAAAATAGTTTAGCCCTCAATGGCGGTCTTTGTCATTACAATAATTTTAGATGGTTTGTAAACTTCCCAGATAAAAAATACGATTACAATAATGTACTCTATAGCTACGAGCCATAAATTTTCATTAAAACCATTTGCGCCATACGCACTGTAACTTAGCATCACGGTAGCACTCCAAACCAGTGGAAAACGATAGCGAGTGAATACACACAAAAGTAGAGGCGTAGCTACATACCAAGGGTGAACAGTGGTAGACATTAAAAAGTAAAAGGAAATCCCAATGAGTATGGCGGTAATGGTAGCTTGTAATGATCTGTTGTTTCTAAAGAAGGCTATAACTATTAGAAAGCCTAATACAATCTTAGGCAGTAAAGGTCCTACATCTGCAATAATGTTCCAGCCTATGGTTTGATAACCTACATATCTGATGATGTAATAAATACTGGCATTAAATTCAAATTTCTTAAACCATAACGCAATGGATGCCCCAAAGTTTTCGGCGAACTCATTTGTGAGAAATGGTAAGAAGGTCAATATGACTACTCCAATCACAATCAAATAGAAATAAACGAGGCGAGGAAGGTTTTTTGTTATTTCGCGAAAGCGGACTTTCCATGGGTAGGAGCTTCTAAAGTGAGTTGTTTTTCTATCACCACGAGTTAAGAAGTATTGCATGAAAAGTGGCAGAAAGAGTAGTGGTAATAACTTAGTAGATATAGATAATGCTATCATCACAGCACTTATTATCCACTTACCTTGGGCCAGTAAATACAAGGATAAGACGACAAAAAACAACATGACAGACTCAAAATGCAGATTGCCTGTCATCTCAATAATGATAAAGGGATTGAGCCCGTACCAGAAGATGTTGTGAATAGGTAAGCCTAACTTTTGTAACAATTTCTTACCATAAATAATAATCCCAATGTCTGCAAGAATGATGGTAATTCTAAAAACGATGGCGGCACCAATGATGCTATTGCCAGAGAATAATCCTGCGATTGCAAATATAAGTTGGTTTACGGGTGGGTAATTTGTAAAGTGACTTCCGTTAAGTGCTCCCATTCCCTCATAGAGCTGTTTTGCATGCGCTACAATCTGGAGATTGCCAGCTTCTATATAGCTTTGAGGAGTTGTTAAATACGGATTAAAACCTTGAACGAGCATCCGCCCATCCCATATAAAGCGATAAAAATCTTGAGAGAGATTTGGTATAACGGGTATAAAAACGAGCCTTAGCGCTACTGCTAGAAAAAGAAGTAAAGAGAAGTCATTTTTGCCTTTACTAACGATAAAGTAAAAGCAAGCAAAAAGTATACTGTATAGACTTAATAGGAGTGCGGTGTTAGCTCTTTCTAGATGAAAAGCAAAGAGGTAGTAGGTAACTAAGGAAACAATCGCTAGTGCGATAGGAGTTTTATTATATTTCCAAAGGCGTTCTATCACGCTTTACTTGTAAGTGATTTAAAAAACACAAACCCGAAGCCCATGAATAACATAAGGTGAAAAGGAAATAATCCAAAATCTCCACCTTGATCTCCTACTACAGATGCATAATACATCCCAAAACCAAAATACAACATCAAGAGACCTTCAAAAATCACATTGATTGATATATTCTTTTTGAGATACTTATTACCTTTCCAAGAGTCTTTGAGTTCGCTTATGTTAAACTTAGGCGTACGTATAAAATCACTTCGTTTACCTAGGTGACCTTCTATTACTGCAATAGAATTATGAAGTGAGAATCCCATGGCAATACTAAAAAATACAAAGAACATCCCCGTATACTTTAAAAATTGCTTGAATCCTCCACCATAAATGCTTTTAAACATAAACCAATAGCAGATAAAGAAAATCACACTACTAATTACAAAGAAAGACATCACATAAAAGTATGGCTTTAGGTGTGCATATTCATTTTTGATATAGAGCATTGGGATACTCAATATCGCTACTATGAGAACATTTAAAAACATGGTGCTATTTAATAAATGTAGAAGGCCGTGTAGTTTTGTTTTTGGAGAAATAGTTTTGCTAGTCAAAACCTTTCTAGACATTTTCTGGAAGTTCTCTGCTCCACCTTTATTCCATCGAAACTGTTGAGAGCGAGCAGCACTAATAACTACCGGAAGCTCTGCTGGAGTTTCTACATCCTCTAGGTATTTGAATTTCCAGTTTTTAAGTTGGGCACGGTAGCTTAGGTCAAGATCTTCGGTAAGGGTATCACCTTCCCAGTTTCCAGCATCTTCAATACACTGCTTGCGCCATAAGCCAGCAGTTCCATTAAAGTTTATAAAATGTCCTTTACTATTTCTACCTACTTGTTCTAGAGTAAAGTGAGCATCAAGTGCAAATGCCTGCACTTTTGTGAGTAGGGAGTAATCTCTGTTTATGTGTCCCCAGCGTGTTTGTACGACGCCTATGTTACGATCCTTAAAGTAAGGAACAGTACGTTGTAACCAGTTAGGTTCTGGAAGAAAATCTGCATCAAAGATGGCAATAAATTCGCCTTTTGCAACCTTAAGTCCTTCCTTTAATGCGCCTGCTTTAAATCCCGAACGGTCTGTTCGAGTAACATGCTTAATGTCTAGTCCTTTATCGCTTAGACGTTTTATGTGTTTTCTTGTGGTTTCAAAAGACTCATCTGTACTATCATCTAGCACTTGGATTTCAAGCTTATCTGCAGGGTAGTCTAAGAGCGCAATATTATCTAGTAGACGCTCCATGACATACAGTTCATTATATACAGGAAGCTGTATGGTTACAAAAGGGATTTGTGCTGGATCTTTAAAGTTAAAAACTACAGCATCATCCTTTTTGCGTTGTGCACGCAAGTAATTAAAAAGTAAGTTGAGCTGTGATAAGCTATACGCAAATATGATAATAAGCGAAATCGTGTAAATAACAATAATAACGGTTTCTAATATCATTTCTTAAAACTGTATTTAAAAATCCATCCTAGTATTTTAACTCCTGCCATTACTGCACCTTTTACGGTACCAGAGACTTTAGAAACACCTATGCGATTGCGATAAGTTACTGGGACTTCTATATAATTCATCTTCTTCTTTAAAACCTTGAGTTGCATCTCTACCGTCCACCCATAGGTTTTATCTTCCATCTGTAAAGCTAGTAAGCTATCATATTTCATAGCTCTAAAAGGTCCCAAATCTGTGAAGTTTGCTCCAAAAAATAGCGTCATTAATGTAGTTGCAAGCCAGTTTCCAAATATCTGTGGAGTGGTCATTGATCCGCTTTCGCGAAAGCGTTTGTCTCTAGCACCTATAACCATGTCGTAATCTCCATTGATAATAGGAGCGACTATCTTAGTTAGCTCTTCTGGGTAGTCACTATAATCTCCGTCTAAAAAGACAACGATATCTGGGCGTTTGGTAGGGTCATCAATACCCGTGGTTGCAATGTATTCCATGCCCTTGAGGCAGGCGTATCCATATCCTTTGCGTTCTTCTCTTAATACAGTAGCACCATTATCTCTAGCAACTTGTTCTGTATTATCTGTAGATGCATTGCTTACTACAATAACTTCACTCACCGTGTGAGGAATGTCTCGTAGCACGTGACCAATGGAGTCTTGCTCGTTGTAAGCTGGTATTATTACTTTAATAAGGGGAGTCATAACGCTAGTAGAGTGATACATCAGGATTATCGCGGCGGAAATCACGTATGCTTGTCCACGCGCCTTTTAATTGATTCTTCTCGTATTTTTCTACCTTAAAAAGTTTTTTGTTTTTATATACGAGACAGAAACCATGTAAATGATTGTCAACGTACTGGCTTTTTCTAGTTTCTTGTCGCGCAAGGTCGTAAAAAATCCACCAATTTTGGGCAATTCCGTCTTCATAATGCCCTTCCTTGGTTAGTTTTCCTTGATTATCGTAATAATGCCAGTATTTTGATTTCTTATTGGTTTGATAGTGTCCCTCGGCGGCGATGGTGCCATTCTCGTGATAAAATTTCCAGTATTTTACCTTTTGCTCTCCCATGATCCATCCTTCTGCTTTAATGGTGCCATCATCATGATATTGCTTGCTATACATTCTCGGCTCTGGGAGTGAAAATGCTATAAAAGCTAGTAAGATCGTAGTAATTGCCTGCGCTGTCATACGAGTGTTAGACGAGAGAAATTTGAGGCACTAACATAGAACACGTATTTTTAATGAAAAATATCTAATGAATCTAAGTTTTTGGGAGCGAGAATCGTGGTTTAATAATTTAGACTATACCATTGTAGGTAGCGGTATCGTGGGATTATTGTGTGCAATACGCTTACGCGAAAAAGATGCCAACTCAAAAATAGTAATCTTAGAAAAGGGATTGTTGCCTAATGGTGCGAGCACAAAAAATGCTGGTTTTGCATGTTTTGGAAGTATCTCAGAATTACTAGAAGATCTCAAAACACACTCAGAAGAAGAGATGGTCTCACTAGTAAAACAACGTGTGGAAGGTTTGAAACTGTTGAGAAGCATGCTGGGTGATCAAGAAATAGATTATCAAGAACATGGAGGTTACGAGCTTTTTACCTCAAATGATAAAGTGTTGTATGAAGAATGTGTTGATAATCTATCCCGTATAAATAAGTTGTTATTTCCAGTTTTTAATAAAGATGTTTACACGCTGCAGGATGATGCATTTGGTTTTGATGGTATAGAAAATAAGGTGATTTTTAATAATTGCGAAGGCCAGATAGATACGGGAATGATGATGAGTGCACTTCTCAAACTCGCACACGCCAAAGGAATACTCATATTAAACGGCATGACTGTAAACTCATATAGAGAAGGAGCCGAGAGTGTGAAAGTTGTAACGGCTCATAATGCATTCATCACAAAAAAGCTCTTCATTGCTACAAATGGCTTTGCAAGCGCGCTAGGACTTAGCGAAGTAAAACCAGCGAGAGCGCAGGTGTTAATCACACATCCTATTCCAGAACTCAAAGTGAAAGGTACATTTCATCTCGATAAAGGATATTATTACTTTAGAAATATTAATGATAGAATTCTTTTAGGGGGAGGGAGAAATCTAGATATGCAAGGAGAGGAAACGATGGAGATGTCTCAAACAGTACTTATTCAAAATGAGCTAGAGCGACTGCTTGCTGAGGTAATTTTACCAAATACTCCTTATACTATAGATCACAGATGGAGTGGTATCATGGGTGTGGGTGTTCAAAAAAAGCCTGTCGTTAAAAAATTGTCTAAGCATACTTATTGCGGCGTGCGCCTGGGAGGGATGGGAGTTGCCATAGGAAGTACCATAGGTAAAAACCTCGCAGATTTAATTTAAAATTTTGTAGCTAGTGATTGTAACCTTTTATGTGTTTACACGTATAATAAGTTTATTGTCACATAACCATAGGCAAGTAATTTATGAATCATCAAGAAATAAAATTAGAACTCTTTACAAAATGCACACAGTGGATTGTAAACCGTCGCAATAAGGTAGAAACTGTGATTGCAGATATCATGGAATCGCTAGAAGACGAGACTAAAAGTTCGGCGGGAGATAAGCATGAGACAGGACGAGCGATGCTACAGATTGATCGCGAGCAAGCGGGCGAGCAACTTAAAGAAATAGGGAAGATAGAAGATGCCTTATCTAAAGTTGATATCAAAGTAAAGAGCGACTACGTGCGCCTAGGCAGTGTAGTTCATACCTCTACAAATCGTTTCTTTATCTCGGTTTCGGCAGGAGAAATAAAAATAGAAGGAAGACCTTATTATGCGATAGCACTTGCATCGCCTATGGGGCAATTATTATTGAGTAAGAAAAAAGGTGATGTAGTACGCTTTCGCGAAAGCGATATTACCATTACTTCGGTGTACTAATTTTAAGGCCTAGTATAACATCTGTATGTGTAGGATATGGAGCTGATGTATTAAAGAGAACAATTTTATCTCCTACCATAGCGGTTACCAAATAGTGCGAACCCATAAAATAGCAATCTGTAACGGTTGCTATTTTTCCATCGGTTACTGTCGTAATCTCGTGAGGATGTAATAATAGGGTAGCATCACCTTGGTAATCTTTAAAAAACCAGGTTTTAGGCAGTACATTAATATCTCCAAAAAGCGAACCAACGTAATAGCTAGGAGGGTTCTTATACAATGCTAGTGTCTCATCATGAGCGATTACTTTTCCACCTTTCATCACTACGGTTTTATCCATAAAGGCTAGTACATCTGTACTATCATGCGTTGCAACTAAGCAGGTGATTTGTTGTTTTTTTAGGTAGCTAAATAACCTACGGCGTAATTTATTTTTTCTAAAGTTATCTATGTGTGAGAATGGCTCGTCTAGCAGGAGTAATTCTGGTTCTTTGGCTAGCGTTTGTGCGAGTGCAACACGTTGTTTTTGTCCGCCAGAGAGCGTTTTTACGTGTGCGTTTGCATACGCCGTCATTTCAACCACTTCCATGAGCTCATCTGTGCGCGCCTTACTCGCTTCAGGCTCTAGTCTGCTTAAGTATTTATTAATATTTTCTGCTACCGAAGTGAATGGCATGAGGTCAAAATCTTGAGAAAGATATTTTATAAAAGGCATTCCTGGTATGAGATGATCTTCTGGACCGGTGATTTTTTCTTCTTTCCATGTGATTGCCCCTTCATCTAGATCATAAAGTCCATAAACCATTTTGAGTAAGGTGGTCTTACCACAACCGCTTTCTCCTATAAGCGCGATATGATCACCTTGGCTGATAGACAAGTTGATAGGACCTATTGTAAAGCGGTTAGAAATATGAAATAGTACATCTTTTAATTTAAGCATAGTGTTTACAAAAATACAGATAGCGAATCAAGAAATAGAAGTGATAGAAAAATTTAAGGTAAGCTGTATATTTGCGACCTATTTAGACTATGAAACTATATCCCCTATTTTTTACTCCACACTTTAAATACCGCCTTTGGGGTGGTGATAAGTTGCGCACAGAGCTCAATAAAGAATTTAGTGGAGATCAGATAGGTGAATCTTGGGAGGTTTCTGATGTAGAAGGTAGCGAGACACAAGTGTCAAACGGGCCGCTTGCAGGTAATACCTTACATGATCTCATTACCACTTATGGAGCGCAATTTTTAGGAGCATCCGTGCTTGAACGATTTGGTACAAATTTCCCGTTACTTATTAAATTTCTAGACGCCAAAACTCCGCTTTCTATACAAGTGCATCCAGATGATAAGGTAGCAAAGGAGCGTCATAATTCTTTTGGAAAAAATGAGATGTGGTATATCATGCAAGCAGATCATGATGCAAGTATTATTGTTGGTTTTGAAGAGGATACTTCAAAAGAACAATATGAAAAAGCTGTAAAGGATGGAAATATTGTAGATCTTTTACATACAGAATACATAAAAGAAGGTGATGTATTTCATATTCCTACAGGTAGAGTACATGCCATAGGTGCAGGTGTATTACTAGCCGAAATACAGCAAACATCTGATGTTACTTATCGCATTTTTGATTACAATAGAATAGATGCAAAAACAGGAGCATTGCGTGATCTCCATAGTGAGGAGGCTATTGATGTAGTAGACTTAAAAGGATATGACACCTATAATACTCCTTATAAAACCCAGGTTAATGAAGCTGTTTCTATCATGGAAACACCATATTTCCAAACAGCTATTTTGACCTTAGAAGGAGATACAACCAGAGATTATAGTAATAAGGATTCTTTTACAATTCTTATGTGTGTAGATGGTAATGCAACGTTTTCATGTAATGATGAGGTGTACACATTTAAAAAAGGACAGACCGTAGTATTACCAGCGGTTGTAAATGGACTTTCGTTTACAAGCAGTCATGCAAAAATCTTAGAAGTCACTGTTTGATAGGTACGCTTTCGCGAAAGCGTATGTAAATAACACCTTTATAGTTAAAGAAACGTGAAACGGAACTCTACTAATAGTTCACCCTATATTTTTACCTAAATTCATAAACTGTGCTCAGATTTATTTTTATTATCCTATTTGTGATTGCCCTAGATATATATGCCTACCAAGCATTTAGATTTCTTGTAAAAGGCCGCTGGGGAACCATTTTATACTTTCTTATTACCTTATTTATAATAGGAGGGATGATCTATCAATTCTCTACTGGAGGACGACGTAACATGAGTGCTTTAACACAATTCTTTGTGGTCTCATTTATCATTCTCATTGTTTGTAAGCTAATCATTATTGCAACCATGTTTGGAGAAGATATCTTTAGACTTATACGTGGTGGTGTGCATAAAATATCGGCAAGCTCAGAAGGTAAAGCAATTCCCTCTCGCCGTAAATTTGTAAGTCAGATTGCGTTAGGGCTAGCAGCAATACCATTTGCATCTATTTTATACGGAGTTATAAAAGGGCGTTATAATTTTAAAGTCCTTAAGTATACGCTCACGTTTGATGACCTTCCAGCTGCCTTTGATGGTTATAAGATTACACAAATAAGTGACATACATAGTGGAAGCTTTGATAATAAGGAGAAGGTAAACTATGCTATAGATCTTATTAATGAGCAGGCTAGTGATGCTATCTTATTTACTGGTGATATGGTAAATAATGAAGCGAGCGAGATGGATGAATGGCAAGATTCTTTCGCTCGTTTGCGTGCAAAAGATGGGAAGTTTTCTGTTTTAGGAAATCATGACTATGGCGATTATGTAGAGTGGCCTACGCCTCAGGCAAAAATAGATAACCTCAATAGGCTCAAAGAAATCCAAAAAGAGATGGACTTTAAGCTATTACTTAATGAGCACCACTTTATTGAAAGAGATGGAGAGCGTCTTGCAATTGTAGGAGTAGAAAACTGGGGTGAAGGCGGATTTAAAAAAGCGGGAGATCTCAATAAAGCAATAAACGGGCTTGATAAGGAGGAGTTTAAAGTACTAATGAGTCATGACCCTTCTCACTGGGAGTTTGAGGTAAAGGATCACCCAGAGCATTTTCACTTAACGCTTAGTGGTCACACGCATGGCATGCAATTTGGTATTGAGATACCAGGTTGGTTTAAATGGAGTCCTGTAAAGTGGCGCTATAAATACTGGGCAGGTATCTATGAAGATGCAAAGCAGTATATAAATGTAAACCGTGGTTTTGGGTATCTTGCTTTTCCTGGAAGGGTAGGGATTTGGCCTGAGATAACTGTTATAGAGTTGAAAAGAGCTAGTGCAAACGCATAATACCAATAAAGTGCTATCTTTACTAAGCACGTAATCCTTAATTGATTAATAAAATCCATAGGTATGTCAAAATTTGGAGAACTTATAGACGTAAATATTCCGATACTGTTAGACTTTTATACAGACTGGAATGAAAATTCAATGGCAATGCATCCTGTTCTTAGGGAAGTAGCTGCCGCAATAGGCGATAAGGGAAAAGTGATTAAGATAGATGTAGATAAGAATAACAAGCTTGCCGAAGCATTGCGCATTAAAGCGTTACCTACCCTAATTATTTATAAAAACGGGGAGATGATATGGCGTCAAAGCGGAGCGCTAGATGCAAATACCATTATTGGTATTATGGAAGAGTACTCAGTATAATAACACTACAATTTCCCAAAGCTAAATCCAGCTTTTTCAAAATACTCAATAGCTTTAGGAAGCGCATATTGTAAATTCTTAAATGCTTTTACACTGTCGTGAAAAACGATAATATCTCCATCCTGAGCAGTATCAATTACGTTATGTAGACATGCTTCCGGAGTAATACTTGACTCCCAGTCATAAGCAACTATACGATACATTACGATTTTATATCCCATCTTGCGCAATGCAGATGCCTGCTTACGCTTTACTTTTCCATATGGTGGTCTAAATAGCGTACTTGTTAATGCGTCAGGATTACCTTCTATATGCTTGCTCATCTCAAGTTCGGCGAGCTGTGTGTTTTTTAAATACGTCTCGTTATCCGTTTTCCATCCCTGTAAGTGATTGTAGGTGTGATTCCCTATGGAGTGACCTTCGGCAAGGATTCTTTTAAACACCTCTGGATGCTTACGCACATTATCTCCTATGCAAAAAAAAGTGGCGGGTATAGGGTTGTCACGCTTTCGCGAAAGCGTATCCAAAACAAAATCGGTCACCTCAGGAATAGGTCCGTCGTCAAAGGTGAGATAGATAGTTTTCTTACCTTTTGGTTTGCTCCACAAATACCAACTTGGATACAACCAGGTAACTATGGAAGGTACTCGAGAAGGTTTTAAAAAGCTCATCTATAGTCGCGTCTGATCTTTGCTAAGAGAGTACATAACCCCTGCGCCTAGACATACGAAAATGACAACGAGTGATAACCATTCTGGGAACGGATAGTAATGACCTACAATAAGTTTGGCTGCGACAAATAGCAGTATTACAAAAACACTGTACTTAAGATACTTAAATCGCTCTAGCATATTGGCTAGAAAGAAATAGAGCGATCTCAACCCCATAATGGCAAATATATTTGAACTGTATACGATAAAGGGGTCCTTTGTAATGGCTAGTATTGCAGGAATGCTATCTAAGGCAAAAAGTAAATCTGTAAGCTCTATGGTAACCAGTGCTCCAAATAAAGCTGTAAAAACGCGCTTTCCATCTACTGTAGTGACCCAATTATCTCCGTCTATTATTTTTGAGAATTTAAACCATTTTGCAAATCCCTTTGGTTCTTCATTCTTTACAGGTTCTTGATCGTCTTTGAGCATCTTGAATGCTGTAAAGAGTAGGATGCCTCCAAAAATGAAGTGCATTCCAGGTATTTTATTAATAAGTGTAATACCTACTCCGATAAGTAATGCTCTAAATATGATGGCGCCCAAAATCCCTAAAAACAACAGTCTATGTTGGAACTGGCTTGGAATCTTAAAAGAGGTGAAGATTACTGCAATCACAAATAGATTATCTACACTGAGCGATAGCTCCACCAGATAACCTGTTAAGTAGGTGACTACTGCTTTTGTGCCAGAATAATCATAAGGATTTGCTACGAGTCCTGAGCTATAAAACCAATAAATAAGCCCTCCAAAGAGAAGGGCGTTAGTTATAAAAAAGATGGTCTCGTACGATGCTTTTTTAACGCTTATGGTTGTTCCTTTTTTGTGAAGTACAAAAAAGTCTATAAGCAGTAGGATAACTATATAGCCTATTAATAAGGCCCATGGTAAAATATTCTCCTGCATCGTTGAGATTAGTTTAAATCTGTCATTACTTCGTCTCTTACGCTATCTTGGGCTGGAATCTCAATGGACGGTTCAGGTAGTGTTTCAAGTAACTCTTGAGGAATTTCCTCTCCTTCATCATCATCGCCCATTAAGTAAGGGAACGTACGCATGTAGTTATCAAAGACTGTTGCTTCTTTTTCAAACAGTTCTCTATCGTCATTTATAATAAGCAGATCTACAAGACTTCTGTACTTCTCAATATTAGTCAAGATTTCTTCGTAATATTTGTATTGAAGTTCTTCGTCCACCTTGCTAAAGTAAGTTAGTTGCTCTTGATACTTAGCAGCAACTTCTTTCCATATTTCTTGAGCACGTTGCGTTTCTCCTATCTCATAATATCCAGTAATATATGGTTCTACAAGCGTGTAAAATTCAAAGATGTCTACAGGCATTTTCTCCATAGCGAGATCCATGATTTCCTTTGCTTTTTCTGGCTTGTTTTCTGCGAGAAGTTGCTCCACTAGACGTGCCATGTTACCTCTATAGGTAATAGCATTAGTGCGTGTCTCACGATCGTGATAGATATCTGGGCTTCCACTGTTGCCCCAATACCATTTCTTTACGATGTCATACATCTTATCTGCATCTACGCGACCCATATCATAAGGATTACGAGGATCGATAGGAGTCCTTATTGGGATAAGTTTATAAGCTACACCATCTAGTTGTAGGTAGTCCTTCATCCATAAGTAGTCATCATCACCAAAGCTTCCACCAGTAAAGTAAATAGGTCGTTCCCAGTTATTGCTAGCAATAATGTCGAGCATAAGCAGCCTGTTCTTGTAAAGAACATTCCCTTTAAGTTCAATGTCTATGTATGGTACAATGCTATCTGCATCATCCATAGGGACAATCTTGTTCTTGAGTACGGTTTCCTTATTTACTGGAATGCGCACCTTTTTGCTAG
Organism: Dokdonia sp. Dokd-P16; assembly: GCF_003095655.1. NCBI lineage: Bacteria > Pseudomonadati > Bacteroidota > Flavobacteriia > Flavobacteriales > Flavobacteriaceae > Dokdonia > Dokdonia sp. Dokd-P16. The sequence continues at coordinate 930,508 of NZ_CP029151.1, read as the reverse complement.
GGAAGGTGTTAAAAAACTGCCCTTTTGCATACTCTACCTTTGTTCTAGGATCATCGCTAGCAACAAAACTCATCCATTGTGAGATAGGAATAATAGAGTCTTTAGTTTCTTGATAAAATAGTGCCTCACGGTTAGATGCTGCATACTTATCATGTGTAAGCGAACTAGGCACTGGAGGACTTTTATATGCCGCTCTCTTCATCTGGTCGTAGTACCAATCTGTATTAATCAAACTAGTATTTACAATACGCACATCAGTACGATATCCTTCAATTTCTTGTGCATACCAAAGAGCAAACGTATCGTTGTCACCTATTGTGAATATAATGGCATTCTCATCTACAGAGTCTAGGTACTTCTTTGCCATGGCAAGTGCCGTTTTCCTTCCTGAGCGATCATGGTCATCCCAGTTTTGTGAGGCAAGTAATACAGGAGCAGCTAGTAAACATATAACAGCCACAATAGGCATTGCTATTTTAGGTTTTATAAAATCTTTTACAATATCAAATAGCGCATAGACACCAAAACCTATCCACATCGCAAAGACATAGAAGGATCCCACTAGCGCATAATCACGCTCACGAGGTTCAAAAGCACGTTCATTTAAGTACACTTTTAGTGCAAGACCTGTAAATAAGAAGAAGACTAGTAATACTGCAAAACGTTTCCAGTCTTTACTTGCGTGAAAAAGAAGACCTAATAATCCCAATAATAGCGGAAGAAAGAAATAAGTGTTACGAGCTTTGTTATCAGCAACATCAGACGGTAAATTGTCTTGAGGTCCTAAGAACATACTGTCTATAAAGTCTATTCCAGAAATCCAGTTTCCGTTAAAGTCATCGCCTTTACCTTGTATATCATTTTGTCTTCCTACAAAGTTCCACATGAAGTAACGCCAGTACATATACCCAAACTGGAAGCTGAACATATAATTCATGTTTGCTCCAAAGGATGGTTTTTCTACATCTAGGTAACTTCCTATCTGGCTCTTTAGAAAGGCATCATAACCTTCATAATTTACCTTTCCGTCTCTGTAATCTATCTTGAACTGAGTTACAACTTCTTGAAGATACTGGCGATCTTCCTCTGGCATATCAGGATCATACTTGATACTGAATTTTAAAGGACCCGTATACTGCATGTAATTTGCATTATTTTCTGGGCTCCACATTCTTGGTAAGATAGCATTATGCGCATCATCAAGATTTTGCTTTGCATTGCGCCACTCATTTACCACAACATATTTTCCAAGCGCTTCGTCTTTCTCGTATAACTTCGGTTTGTCGAGGTATGGCGTATCTGGATCTAGTCCAGAATAGTCTGAGGTAAATTGAGGTCCATAAAAGAGTTTTGTTTCGGCATATTGCTCACGGTTGTAATAAGCAAGTAGTGATCGAGCATTTGACGGATTGTTCTCATTAATAGTTGTACCAGCATTTGCACGTATAGGCAGCATCATCCAGCTAGAAAAACCTATAAAGATGTAAAGCATGCAAAGTAGCATGGTGTTAAGGAGTGGTTTGTTACGCTTTCGCGAAAGCTTAAATCCGTAAACAAATAACCCTACAAGAAGTAAACCTGCTATAATGGTACCACTATTAAAAGGTAGTCCCATAGAGTTTACGAAGAATACTTCTAAGTACCCAAATAATGATAATGTATAAGGAAGTAATAACTTAAAAATAAACATCAAGATGGCTACAACGATAACCAGTGCTATGATGAGATTTTTGGCAGTTATTTTTTCTGTGTTCTTGAAGAAATAAAGTAAGCCAATTGCAGGGATGGTAAGTAATCCCATAAAGTGAATACCAAAGGATAGACCTACAATAAAAGATATTAATATGAGCCAGCGATTTCCTCTAGGTTCGTGCATGTCACGCTCCCACAACAATCCAAGATAGAATAAAAGAGAGAGTACCACGGCTGCTGGGGCATATACCTCTGCTTCTACGGCATTAAACCAAAAGCTATCTGTAAAAGCAAATGCAAGCGCACCTATGGCAGCACTAGCAAGAATTGCTTGTTGTTTTGTTTTTGTAATAAGTTCTGCGTTAATAGCAAGCGATCTCGTGATCAATAAAGTGAGCGACCAAAACATAAAAAGTATGGTAAACGCACTTGTGAGGCACGAAAGATAATTTACAGCAAGTGCTATGTAGGTTGCATCTGGTGCAAAAATAGAAACAAAGGCTCCTAGTATTTGGTAAAGTGGTGCTCCAGGTGGGTGACCTATTTCTAGTTTTGAGGAGGTGGATATGTACTCACCGGCATCCCAGAAACTCGCTGTAGGCTCTACAGTAAGAGAGTAAACAATAAGGGCAATGGCAAATACTGTCCAGCCTAATATCTTATTATACTTCGCAAAATTGAAGTCGGTCATATTGTATATTTTGTAAAGGGACGAAGTTAAGCAATACGTGTGATTTGTGGTAACGTCATAGAGTCATTAATTATTGGGCTTAAAAAAATTTTTTCTGTCTCGGAATGTCATATTTAATTCAAATTCAAATGCTTGTATTACATAGCGTGCTTCAAGAAGAATTTTTATTTTAAAAAAATGAGATTTTTTTAAAATAATGTTTGGATTTCTAAAACTTTGGTTTAAATTTGCACTCGCTATCACAAAATAGTGGCCTATGGTGTAACTGGCAACACGTCTGTTTTTGGTGCAGAAGAGTCTAGGTTCGAAACCTAGTGGGCCAACAAGAAACCCGATCTTTAATTAGATCGGGTTTTTTTTATGAAAAAAAATCAAACTTTTATTGTATGTTTGGCTGGTACATAGAGTATTAACGCTAATTTTTTAAAAAATGAAAAAAGTTATTTTAAGTATTGCCTTTTGTGGGCTTTTTGTAGGTTCTGCATTTCCGATGAATCAGGCAACGGAGATTGAAAGTGAGGTTGAAAGAAGATCAGGTTATGAATGTTTGATCTTGGCAAATTCTGTTGCTACCTATTTTGAATTTGCTGGGTTTCCAGATGAAGTGGCATTTGATATAGCGACTACTGCATTCGAAAAATGCATGGAATAATTTTCATTTTGATAATAATTACAATAAAGCAAGAGCATGGGTGTGTTCTTGCTTTCTTTTTTTAATAAAATTGTTTTATGAAATATTTTGTTTTATTTCTTATGCTGGCTCAAATAAGTCAATGTTTCTCCCAGAACTACAGAGTCACGTACGTAATTGATAATTTTAATATGAATACTGGTAAGAGTGTTGATAATTCTACCTTCAATAGTTTGGAAATTGCCATTAATGAGGCGAGTAGCAACATAAATAAGGTTGATTTTTTTTTAGAAACAAATTATAAGACTAGTGTATTTGAAGGTGAAGAGCGTATAGCGCTCCCAAATGATCCTTTTAATGCTAGGGAATTAATTATTACTACAGTTGGTTTTAGTGGTTATGTGCAGAGTGATTTTACTGAGAAATTTCAATACAATCAGAAGAGTGTCCTAGGTAAAAATTTCATAATTGAAAAGCCTATAGAGAGTAAAAAATGGATCATAACAGATGAAGAATATACAATCTTGGGTAAAAAATGTATAAAAGCATCAACCCGAGAAACTATAAAAAATTCTAAAGGTGTTTTTTATAGAGAAGTTGATGCTTATTTTACCCCAGATTTGACTTTGCAATCTGGTCCAGGAAGTTATAGTGGTTTACCTGGTTTAATCTTGAAGGTGGAGGTGAAGAGTAAAAGTGTAAATTATTCTATTTCAGCAAAATCTATCGAAAAAATAAAATCTTTTCCATTAAAAGATTTTAAGGAGAAAGCTATATCCCAAGAAGATTTTAATAAGCTTCTAGCCGATCGGCTGTCTTATTAAGTCTATTTGTAAGTTGTAGAAACCCGATCTTTAATTAGATCGGGTTTTTTTATGCGCTTAAGTTTTTGATAATATTCTTCCATGCAATCATGCGCGCACAATTATACCTGAATATTAATGTTTTATTGTTTTTTCGTACCCCAAAATCCATCTCATATTTAGAATCATAAAATCTCTTAAAAAAGTTATACTATTCTAAAAACCAATTGATTTAGTGAGCCAAAAGAGTAATTTTAAGATAAAAAATAAATCATCATGGATAAGAATGACAGACCGTCGGTTATGAATGAGGAGCAATACGAAGCATTAAAGGATAAGGGGATGAGCAAGGAGAAAGCTGCACGAATTGCAAATACGCCTGACGCTGGTAAAAAGGGAGGCGCCTCAAAACCTTATGAAGAGCGCTCTAAGAAGGAGCTGTACGAGCAAGCTATGGATTTGGAAATAGACGGTTGTAGTAAGATGGATAAGGAAGAGTTGATAAAAGCTCTGAGAGAAGATCGTTGAATTATTTCACGTTTTCGCGAAAGCGAAAAAAATACAATAACAATTAAAACTAGCAGGAGATGAGTCACAAAAATTTATATAGCGAAGAGGCTATAGAAAAACTACGAGATCTCGCAGAGTCTATTGATTTTGCAATGATGGCAACAGATCTAGAAAAACTACCACTTCATATTGTGCCTATGAGTACAAAGAAAGTAGATGATAGGGGTTCTATCTGGTTTTTAAGTAATAGATATAGTTCTCATAACAAACACCTAGAAAAAGACGCTAGAGTACAGCTTATTTATGGAGATACAACAAGTGTGAGTTTTTTAAGTGTGTATGGTACTGTAAATGTTACTACTAATCAAAAGATAATAGAAGAGCTTTATGCAAAAACAGATGATGCATGGTTTGACGGAAAAGAAGATCCAAACATATGTGCTCTAGAAGTTATACCGAGCCATGTACATTATTGGGATACTAAGGAGAATGCGCTTGTCTCACTAATGTCTTTAGGTTTTGCGGCACTCACAGGGGAGCAGCAAGACTTGAATGAAGAAGGAAAGCTAGAGATTTAATCTCTAGCTTTGTTATTGAGTGCATTAATGGTTGCTTGAGGGATGTCAAGAGTTCTTATAGGGAAAGGGATGTTAATGTCTTCTTGAGCAAATAAGTCATTGATGAGAAGTATGGCTTTATCTTGAGCAGCATACATCTGACTTTTTTTAACGTAATCAATCCAAAATCTGGTCATAAAATTGATGCTGCTATCTCCAAATTCTGTAAAATAAAACTCGATGCGTTCTCCATGTTCTAGTGGGAAATTATCAGTAATTGATTTGGTAACTAGTTCTTTTACCTTGTGTAGGTTTGATCCATAGGCTACGCCACAACTCACGGTGATTCTGCCGCGTTTTACTAGAGAGTAGTTTACAAAAGGTTCTTCTATAAACTTCGAGTTAGGCATTATTACATAATGGTTGTCGGGTCTTCTAAGCACAAGGTTGCGCAGGCTTATTTCATGTACAAATCCTCCATGTTCACTCGTTTCTACATAATCTCCTATTTTGATACGAGGCAAGAAGGAAAGCATAATACCAGAAAAAGTATTTGATAATGTGCTTTGCAGTGCAAGTCCAATTGCTAGGGCAACTACGCCAGCACCCGCAAGTATGGAGGTAAGTGCCTTGTCTAGTTCTAAAACTCCTAGCGCTAAGAAAAATCCAAAGAGAAGAATGATACCGTAAACTATCTTTGAGATAATCCTACGCATAGATTGATCTTGCATTTGTTTTCTCAAGATTCTGCGTAAGAGATTGCTAATACCTCTTGCTATAAAATATGAAAGCACCATTACCAGTATTGCAATTGCGATATTAGGTAGTTTGAGAATAATGGCATCCCACCAGCCTTCAAGTTTTAGTGTGAGTTTTGTAAACGTACCTGTGTTATCTGCTTGTAAATACATATTTGTTAAGGTGAGATTATAACATAGTTGATAGAATGAATGTTGCTAGTATCCATAAGATAATGGAGAGCATGCCGCCTATAATTAAAAAATGTTTGAACTTATAGATACCTGTTCCATAAATAAGAGTGTTGGTCTGGTAACCCACAGGGGTGAAAAAACTAAAATTTGCAGCAAACATAACTGCTAGAATAAATGGTTTTACTGGAAGACTTAATCCTGCAGCTAGTGATAGTGCTACAGGAGTCATAATAATAGCTGTGGCGTTATTTGAGATGGTACCACTTATTAACATTGTGAAGCCAAAAAGCAAGGCGATGACAACGGTAGGTGTTTGTCCGTCAAGAAGTGTGAGGAGGTTTTCTGACAACCACGTATCTGCGCCAGTGTTAGTCATAGCAACTCCCAGTGGAATCATCCCTGCAAGTAAAAATATTATTTGCCAGTTTATTTTGTGATACACATTTTCAAGTGAAATTGAGTTGGTGAGGAGCATGGCGGCAACTCCAGTAAGGGAAGCTCCTAAGATAGAGAGAACTCCAGAAGCCGCTAAGCCTATTACGCCTAACAGAATTATTAATGCAATGCTCTTTTGTAGTGTGGTCTTTCCTATTTTGTAGTCATGCTCATTTAAAATAGCGATGTTTTGTATGCTGTTTAATCTAGATATGGCAGTGGTTTGTGTTTCCACTAGTAAACGGTCTCCAGGTTTTACTCGTATGTTCTCAACATTTTTTCGCAGTAATCTTTCTTGAGTATTTCTTATGTTCTTTCGTTTGTTAATAGCAATAGGAAATGCGCCCTGAAGCGACATGTTTCTTAGGTTTTTAATGGTTTTACCTATCATTTCAGACCCAGGAAGTATAAGTAACTCTACATAAGTGAGTTTTTTATTTTCTGATTGTTGTTGGTCTTCGTTGTCATTTTTGGCGTTGTTTTCTTCCTGTTTCTCATTAAAGCTTATTTCATTGGTAGCTGATAGATCAGTAATCTCAGAAATTTCTGAGAGCAAAATAAGTTCGTCGTCTTCTTGTATGGTTACGTATTTTCCTGGCGCATTAATGACTTGGCGGTCTCTAATGAGTTTTAGAATATGCCCATTTTGGTTGGTTAAGAAGTCTATATCTGCAATCTTCTTTCCTATAAAGGAAGCTTCTGGCTTTACTTTAATTGAGAATACATATTTATCAATTCCGTAATCACCCTGTAGGTCTTTGCTTTTATCTTTCGGTAAGAAGCGCGAGGCAATAGTCATAAAAATTACACCTACTAGAACAAATGCTAGACCTATAAAGGAAAACTCAAAAAAGCCTAAGCTTTCTGCTCCAGCTTCTTTAGCAAGGGAATTTACGATAAGGTTAGTAGAGGTTCCCATAAGCGTACAGCTTCCTCCTAAAATTCCAGCAAAGGAAATAGGCATTAAGAGTTTTGAAGATGAAAAGTTATACTTTTCTGCAAGTTGAGAAACAATCTTTATGAAGATAATCACCACTGCTGTAGTGCTTATAAATGCAGATATGCCTGCAGATACAATCATAAATGCTGGCGTGATAAGTATAAGTGGCAAGAGTTTGAGTTTTCTAATACCATCTGTAAGCCATTGTATGACCCCATTTTCTTCTAACCCTACAGCTAGAATCATGAGTGATAAAATGGTTATAGTTGCGGCGTTAGAAAAACCGCTTATTGCTTCTTCTGGTGTAGTGAGTCCTAGGAGTAGTAGTGAGACTACTACAAACAGTGCAATCTTATCAATTGGGAAAAACTCTGTAACAAAGAGTATTATAGTGGCTCCAATTATTAGAAACACTAAAAGAATAGGTAGTTCCATATTTGATTTTAATGAAGATGTTGTTGGTCTCCTAGTATAAATCTACAGTGGATTGACTTAATGTGATGTGACTTTGTGTATAATTTGTGAGAATATTTATATATTCTTTAATTGTAGTTATTTGCTTTTGGTTAGGGAGTATTTAGTATCACAAGTACGCTAGGGGTTTGCGTGTATTGTGTGGTGTTACGCTTTCGCGAAAGCATAAAAAATCTAGAGCACATCAAGAGTGAATATTCCCTCAAATAGTCAGTAATGAATTATGCTCTAGACTATATTTTAAATTCTAAAAGTGATTACGGGTCGTTTTGCGTGATTTACAAGTCCTTCACTCAAGGATCCATTTAAGAAATGAGCGAGCCCTTTGCGACCGTGGGTTGCGATACCTACTAGCCCAGAGTCAATCATCTCTGCAAAGTGAAGGATGCCGCTTTCTATCGTGTTGTCATTATAGATGTTTAATGTGCAATTTTCTACTTGCCCTTCTATATCCATGAACTTTTTCATCTGTTCTTCAACCTCATGAGTTGATCTAAAGTCTCCAGGAGTATTTACGTAAAGGGAGTGGAGTTGTGCGTTGTTTGTTTTGGCAAAGGCGATAGCTTGTTTAAAAGCATTGTGATTCTCTGCTTGAAAGTCAAGCGCATAAATAAAGTTTTTAATTTCAAAATGCTCATGTCTGTTTTTAATAATAAGTACTGGAATTTTAGAATTGCGCACTACTTTCTCTGCATTTGAACCAATGAAGAATTCGTGTAAACCACTATCTCCGTGGGATCCCATGACAATTAGGTCTGATTGATATTTGTCTACATAATCCATAATTCCCTCAAATGCGCCGTCAAACTCTGCACTTTCTTCTATAGTTACTCCATCAAGAAAAGGTGCGCTCATCACAGATTCAAATCTTTGATGAGCAAGTTTCATGAAGAAAATTGCCTCGGGAAGTTCGCTTTGATTTCCAGTAACAGCATCTACGAGTGTCATGGGGAGGTCTACCATGTGTAGTAAATTAATAGACGCATTGTGTTTCTTTGCTAGATCTGCAGCAACTCTTAGTGCATTTTCGGCCTGTTCAGAAAAATCTGTGGGTACAAGTATTTTTTTAATCATGCTAACAATTATTTAGTGAATCTGGCTATCAAGATAGACGCGCTGTCGTCCCGTAGCACAGATGTAAATACTCATTAAGAAAGGCATCTTAAATTTACAAAATAATACGCAGGGTTTTAGGCTTTTAAAAACGGATAATTTGTAGTATATTTGCACCGTTGAAAGACGAAGTGAATACAGAGGGGACAGCGGTCCCCTCTTTTTATAGGCTTATATGTTGAAGGAAAAAGTAACCAATTTACTACAAGAAGCACTGGATGAGAATCCAAGTTTATTTTTGATTAGTCTTGATATTCAAGGGAATAACGAGGTTAAAATCATTATAGACGGTGATAGTGGTGTGACAGTTGAGGATTGCATGGCGGTGAGTCGTAAGGTAGAACATAACTTAGATCGTGAGGAAGAAGACTTCTCATTAGAAGTGATGTCTGCTGGCGCAACGAGCCCTTTGGAAATTCCGAGACAGTACAAAAAGAATATAGGTAGACACCTAGAAGTGAAGACGCAGGATGGTGAGAAAATCGAAGGATTGATGACCGAGGCGACAGATGCAGAGATTACGCTTACTTGGAAAACAAGAGAGCCTAAGCCTGTAGGTAAAGGAAAAGTAACTGTCGAAAAGATAGAAACATTCCCTTACAATGAGATAGTTCAAGCAAAAGTGATGATTAAATTTTAACAAATGTTGATATGGAGAATTTAGCGTTAATCGATTCTTTTTCAGAATTCAAGGACGATAAATTAATAGATCGTGTAACCTTAATGGCCATCTTAGAAGAGGTGTTCAGAAGTACGTTAAAGAGACGTTTTGGTAGTGATGATAACTTTGATATTATTATAAATCCTGATAAAGGAGATCTTGAAATCTGGCGTAACCGTGTGGTTGTGGCAGATGGTGAGGTTGAAGATGATAATGAAGAGATTTCATTAACTAATGCTCGCAAGATTGAGGAAGATTTTGAAGTAGGAGAAGATGTTTCTGAAGAGGTGAAGCTTTTTGACTTAGGTCGACGTTCTATTTTGGCATTGCGTCAAAATTTAATTAGCAAGATTCATGAGCATGATAATACTAACATTTACAAGCAATTTAAAGAGCTTGAAGGTGAGTTGTATACTGCAGAGGTGCACCATATTAGACATAGAGCGATCATTTTACTTGATGATGACGGAAACGAGATTATCTTACCAAAAGATCGTCAGATTCCTTCAGATTTTTTCCGTAAAGGAGAAAATGTACGTGGAGTAATCGAAAGCGTAGAGTTGAAGGGAAATAAACCTTCAATTGTTATGTCTCGTACATCTCCATTGTTCTTAGAAAAATTATTTGAGTCTGAAATACCAGAAGTTTTTGACGGTCTAATTACTGTCAAGAATGTTGTGCGTATACCAGGGGAGAAGGCAAAAGTAGCAGTAGACTCTTATGATGATCGTATTGATCCAGTAGGAGCCTGTGTAGGTATGAAGGGTTCTCGTATTCATGGTATTGTACGTGAGTTAGGAAATGAGAATATTGATGTAATAAATTACACAACAAACCTTAACTTGTATATTACTAGAGCTTTAAGCCCTGCGCGTATTACAAGTATTAAGATTAATGAGGAAAATAAAACCGCACAAGCAGTTCTTAAACCTGAAGAGGTGAGTAAGGCTATAGGTCGCGGTGGTCATAACATTCGTTTGGCCGGACAGCTTACTGGATATGAGATTGACGTTTACAGAGAAGGTGTAGAGGAAGACGTTGAGCTTACAGAATTTTCAGATGAGATAGAAGCGTGGGTGATTGAAGCTTTCGCGAAAATTGGTCTTGATACCGCAAGAAGCGTATTAGAGCAAGATGCAGAAGATCTAGTACGTCGTACAGATTTAGAAGAAGAAACAGTTCTTGATGTGATGAGAATCCTCAAGGCAGAATTTGAAGAATAGAGTACCCTACAAGCGGAAGTAAGTAGGTTAAGAATAAAATTTAGAGCAGTTTATGGCAGCAGCAACAATGCGATTAAACAAGGTATTACGAGAAATGAACATTTCTCTAGATCGTGCCGTTGAGTTCTTAGGAACCAAAGGTATCGAGATAGAGGCGCGTCCGACTACGAAAATCACTACGGAGGTTTACGAGGTGCTTTCGGGTGAGTTTCAAACGGATGCCAATAAGAAAGTAGCTTCTAAGGAAGTTGCCGAAGCAAAAGAGAAAGAGAAGGAGGCACTGCGCGCCGCTCGAGAAGTTGAGATCGAAGCAAAAGCTGAGGCAAAAGCCGAGGCGCCTAAAAAGCAGGAGGTCGTTAAAGCTAAAGCACAGCTTAATGGGCCAAAGCAAGTGGGTAAAATTGATCTTAGTAAGCCAGCAGGAAATTTAGCAGACCGTAAGGAAGCTAAAAAAGAAACTGCAGAGGAGATTAAGCCAAAGCAGGAAGTGAAGCCTGTAAAAGAGGTGAAAGCTGATCCAGCTGCAACTCCTAAGTCTGAGGTTAAGGAAACTCCATCTCCAGTGGTTGAGACTAAGAAAGAAGAGGTTAAATCTGAAGTCAAAGCAAAAGCCCCTGAGAAAAAGGAAACTCCAGCTGTAAAAAAGGAAGAAGCAAAACCTGCAGATCCTAAAGCTAAGAAAGAGGAGAAAGAAGTGCGTTTAGGGGACGAAGTTCTCAAAACGGATTATAAAAAACTTAACGGTCCTAACTTTACAGGACAGAAGATAGACCTTTCTAAGTTTAAGAAGCCTGAGAAAAAATCATCTGCTTCAGACGATAAGAAAAAACGTCGTCGTCGTATTACAAAACCGGGAACTACTACAGGTGGTTCAAAACCCGGTGGAAATAATACGCGTGGAGGTAATAATTCTCGTGGCGGAAATAACGCTGGTAAAGGTAGAGGTCGTGTTGTAAAAGCAGAGCCTACTGAAGAAGAAGTACAAAAGCAAATTCGTGAGACTCTTGAAAAACTTCAAGGAAAGTCAAGCAAAGGAAAAGGAGCAAAATATCGTCGTGATAAACGTGATCAACACCGTCAGAAGACAGAAGATGATCAGGCACAGCAGGATATTGAGAGCAAAATCCTTAAAGTAACAGAGTTTGTTACGGTGAGTGAAGTTGCTACCATGATGGATGTAGGTGTTACTCAAATTATATCTGCGTGTATGTCACTCGGTATGATGGTAACAATGAACCAGCGTCTTGATGCAGAAACTATTTCTATTGTTGCAGATGAGTTTGGATATACAGTAGAATTTGTAAATGCAGACATTGAGGATTCTATTGAAGAGGTAGTTGACCTACCAGAAGATCTTGTAGAAAGAGCTCCTATTGTAACTGTAATGGGTCACGTAGATCATGGTAAAACATCTTTACTGGATTACATACGTGAAGAAAACGTTATTGCAGGTGAGAGTGGAGGAATCACACAGCACATTGGTGCTTATGGTGTGCAACTTGAAAATGGTAAGAAAGTAGCATTCTTAGATACACCTGGTCACGAAGCCTTTACGGCAATGCGTGCACGTGGTGCTCAGGTTACTGATATTGCAGTAATCGTAGTTGCAGCAGATGATAGTATAATGCCACAAACGAAAGAGGCAATTTCTCACGCACAAGCGGCGGGAGTACCTATTGTTTTTGCAATTAACAAGATAGACTTACCAGCAGCAAATCCAGAGAAAATAAAAGAAGGACTAGCTCAAATGAATCTTCTAGTAGAAGATTGGGGAGGTAAAATTCAATCACAAGAAATTTCTGCAAAGAAAGGAACGGGTGTAAAAGAATTACTTGAAAAAGTATTACTTGAAGCGGAGCTGCTCGAACTTAAAGCAAACCCTAATAGAAATGCAAATGGAACTGTAGTTGAAGCTTTCCTTGATAAAGGACGTGGATATGTATCTACTATTCTTGTGCAGGCAGGTACGCTTTCGGTAGGTGATTATGTATTGGCCGGTACAACATCTGGAAAGGTGAAGGCAATGCATGATGAGCGCGGTAAGAAAATTAAAAAAGCGGGTCCATCTACTCCAGTTTCAGTGTTAGGACTTGATGGAGCTCCTCAGGCTGGTGATAAGTTTGTTGTGATGTCAGATGAGCGTGAAGCAAAAGATATTGCAACAAAGCGTACGCAATTACAGCGTGAGCAAAATGTGCGTACACAGCGTCATATCACACTTGATGAAATAGGTCGTCGTATCGCATTAGGAGACTTTAAGGAGCTTAATATTATCCTTAAGGGAGATGTGGACGGATCTGTTGAAGCACTTACAGATAGTTTCCAGAAATTATCTACAGAGGAAATAGCAGTAAACATTATACATAAAGGTGTTGGTGCCATTACAGAGAGTGATGTGTTACTAGCTTCTGCATCAGATGCGATAATCATAGGATTTAATGTTCGTCCAGCAGGTAATGCGAGACAAGTTGCAGATAAAGAAGAAATCGATATCCGTACATACTCAATTATCTATGATGCGATAAATGATCTTAAGGATGCAATGGAAGGTATGCTTTCTCCAGAGATGAGAGAAGAGATAACTGGTACTGCAGAGATTCGTGAGACATTTAAGATATCTAAAGTGGGTACAATCGCAGGTTGTATGGTTATGAGTGGTAAAATCTTTAGAAACTCTAATATTCGTCTTATCCGTGATAGTGTAGTAGTTTATACTGGTACACTTGCTGCCTTAAAACGATTTAAGGATGATGTTAAGGAAGTAGCAAAAGGTTATGACTGTGGTATGCAGATTAAAAATTACAACGATATTAAAATTGATGATGTAATTGAAGCATTCCAAGAAGTAGCTGTAAAGAAGAAGCTTAAATAGCATCACAGAGTACTTAATTATATAAATCGCTTAGGAGCAATCTTAAGCGATTTTTTTATGCGCTTTCGCGAAAGTATTACAGGCTAATTATAATGTTGCTTGTGCTGTCTTTCGTTATCTCAATTAAGGGTAGTTGTTTGATTGCACTAGTAGATTTTGCTGAGGCTCAGGTTGAGCTGTTGGTGAAGTTGTGGTTGATGCGATTTGGTCTTTATGAGCACTTTCTAATGCGTTTTACTGGAGAGAACTATGTTTTCTGAACTGAGCATAAAAAAACCCTTAAAAACAGTTAAGTTGATAAGGGTGTATAATTGATGTTGTGATTGATTAGTCGCGACCATCTGGTTTAAAAATGAAAGCGCTTGGAAAGTCTTTCTTGATTTCCATAAGAGCTCTGTCTGCCTCACGTCTGTTTCTAAAACTCCCTATCCATACTTTGTAGTTAGGGGTTTCGTGTTTTATAGACGAAGACCATGTCCCTACGCGATTTCTATACTTTTTTAATGTTGAGCTTGCTGTATTTAAGCTTCCAGAATAGAGTTGAATTTTATATCTATCTGTTAGCTTCCCTTCCTTTTCCAGACTGCTTTTCAAATCAAGAAGTTCTGTAATTCTTTCATCTTGATTTATAGTGGATTGTGCGGTTTGTGCTTTCGCGAAAGCGAATGAAAACACAGCGGCGGCTAGTGTTAATTGTATGTTTTTAAACGTAATGCCGTTCATAATTGTTTTATTTTTTGTAAAGGTAAAAGATTAAAACTTAAACAAATTAAAATTATTATTTAGAACTGTTATAAATTAATAAGAACCCGTGTAAGGTGTCTTTGAGAATGCAGTTTGTGTAGTATTTTTGCTAACCATTTTGCGTGCGAGATTAACAGGCTCTTAACAACATTATTTGTCTAAAAATCGTGCCATCTTTTTGAAGCTAATTCAATATTAATATGATACAGGTTAAACGCCAAAATTCATTCTCAAGAGTCCTTACCCTAGCCGTGGTGGTGATTCTTACACTTTCTAGTTCTCTTTTTGCGCAAGACGCTCCTGCTGCTGATGCTAAGGCTGGTGAAGCTTTATTCAAGGCAAATTGTGCTGCTTGTCATAAACTGTATAAGCCTATGACGGGTCCATTACTTCATCAGGTTTCTGAGAAGTATGACCGTGAGTGGTTGTACAAGTGGATTAAAAATAGCCAAGGACTTATCAAATCTGGAGATGCACTTGCTGTAAAAGTGTACGAGGAAAACGGAAATAAAGTGATGAACTCTTTTCCTGCGTTGTCTAATGCAGATATAGATAACATCCTCGCCTATACGGATACTCCAAAGCCTGCTCCTCCTGTTATTGTTGATGGGCCTGTTGATGTTAAACAAGGTGGTGGAGTTTCAAATAACTTGATTCTTGCAATTCTTGGATTTGTACTGTTGCTTCTTATTGCTGTATTGTTTTTAGTAAACAACACGCTTAATAAGTTTGCGTCGGCTCAAGGGATCGAATTGAAAGCAGAAGAGAAACGCAAGCCTATTTGGAAAGCATTTGTTGAAAATCAATTCTTAGTACTTGTTTCAGTAATCTTCCTTTTGTTAGGTAGTGCGTATTTTGCATATGGGTGGATGTCTCAAATAGGGGTTGATCAGGGTTATATGCCAGTGCAGCCTATTCATTATTCACACAGAATTCACGCAGGTGAAAATGCAATCGAGTGTAAATATTGTCACTCATCTGCACGTGTGTCTAAGCACTCGGGGATACCTTCATTAAACATCTGTATGAACTGTCACAAGTCTATCGCAGAAGTTGCGGGACCTGAGTCTGAGTTTACATCTGTTACTGAGGATTACTCTAAGGAGTTTTACGATAAAGAAATTCAAAAGCTTTATAAAGCTGTAGGTTGGGATGAGTCAACACAATCTTACACTGGGGAAACTCAAGCTGTAGAGTGGGTTCGTATTCATAACCTTCCAGACTTTGCATACTTTAATCACTCTCAGCACGTAAGTGTTGCAGGAATTGAGTGTCAGAAATGTCACGGTCCTGTAGAGGAGATGGAAGTTATGTATCAACATGCTCCCCTTACAATGGGATGGTGTATTAACTGTCACCGTGAGACTAATGTGAAGATTGAAGGTAATGAGTATTACACAGAGATTCACGAGCAACTTGCAAAGAAGTATGGTGTTGAGAAAGTAACTGCTGCTCAAATGGGTGGTCTAGAATGTGGTAAGTGTCACTACTAGTATAGTGCGAGTGCGAATCACATCCTTATAGGGTGTGTATGTTAACCGAAACGAATTATCGATCTAAAGAAGATCACAATTAATAAATTAAGTATATGTCATCAAACAAGAAATACTGGAAAAGTGTCGATGAGCTCCAAGGGGACTCATCTATCGAGGCGCTAAGACAGAATGAGTTTGTACAAGAAATTCCGACAGATGAATTTTTAGGTGATAAGGAAACCCTTGAGGCTTCAGAAACTACACGTCGTGATTTCTTGAAGTATGTAGGTTTCTCTACTGCCGCAGCTTCCCTCGCAGCTTGTGAAGGTCCTGTTATTAAATCTGTTCCTTACGTAGTGCAGCCAGAGCAAATTGTTCCTGGTGTAGCAGACTATTATGCAACAACAATTGCAGATGGTTTTGACTTTGCAAGTGTTCTTGTAAAGACACGTGAAGGTCGCCCTATTAAGATTGAAAATAACGATCTAGCTAAAGGTGGTTTTGGAGCAAATGCTCGTGTTCATGCATCTGTTTTAGGAATGTATGATACTAATCGTGCGCAGTTCCCTACTGCTGCTGGTGAAGAAGTTTCTTGGTCAGATATAGATAAGGGTGTTATAGGTGCACTTCAAGGAGGAAAGAAGGCGGTGTTGCTTACGCAAACATTTGCAAGTCCTTCTACAGATAAACTTATAGAAGAGTTTAAAGTTAAGTTTCCTAATGTATCGCACGTAGCGTACGATGCTGCTGGGGAACAATTTGCTTTGGATGCTTTTGAAATGAAATACGGTTTCCGTGCATTACCGGATTATGACTTTGCTAAGGCAGATGTTATAGTTGCTGTAGGTGCAGACTTTGTAGGAGATTGGAATGGTGGTGGATATGATTCTGCTTACGGTAAGAAGCGTGTTCCTAAAAATGGAAAGATGTCTAAGCATTTCCAGTTTGAGGCAAACATGTCTCTTTCTGGTGCAAATGCAGATGTACGTGTACCATCTACACCATCACAACAAAAATTAATAGTACAAGCTCTTGCTGGTGGTTCTGTATCTGGTTTGCCAGAAGGAATAAAGGCAAAAGTTGCTCAAGCTCGTAAGGCATTACTTGCGGCTGGAGATAGCGGACTTCTTATAACAGGAGTTCAGGACGTGGCAACTCAGAAAATAGCGCTAGATTTTAATGCTGGTAAGTCTGTAATGGACACTGCTAAGCCTAAGATGACTCGCTCTGGAGATGCGCGCAAGATGATGCAGCTTGTAAAAGATATGAATGCTGGGCAAGTAGGAACTCTTATTATGGCGGGTGTAAACCCAGCATATAGTTTACCTAATGCTTCAGAATTTACAGAAGGGCTTAAGAAGGTAGAAGTTTCAGTTGCTTGTTCTATAAGAGCAGACGAGACTGCAGCTTTGTCTACACATATAGCTCCTGTGCCACATTACCTAGAATCTTGGGGAGATGTGCAGATTAAAATGGGAGAGGTAAGCCTTCAGCAACCTACGATAAAAGAAATTTTCAACACACGTCAATTTCAACAGAGTTTGTTGACTTGGATGGGTGAGGATAAAACATATTACGAGTATCTTAAGGATACAATGACTTCGGCTGGACTTCCTTTTAATAAGTCTGTTCAAGCTGGTGTTGTTGAGACTAACGCTTTCGCGAAAGCGGTTACACCTTCAAATACATCAATCACTTCAGATGCTGGGTTGTCTAGCACATTACAAGAAGGTACTGGTGATTTTGAATTGACGTTGTACACAATGACATCAATGGGTGACGGTACACAGGCAAACAACCCTTGGTTGCAAGAAATGCCTGATCCGTTAACACGTTGTACTTGGGATAACTACTTGACAATGTCTGAGGCAGATGCCAAAGAGAAAGGATTGTGGTTTGATAGAAGTACATTCTTTACAGAAGCACGTCACAATGCAAATGGTGGTCTTAATGGTCATTATGCAAATGTTACTGTAAACGGTGTTACCTTAGAGAATGTTCCTGTAATGATCCAGCCGGGTCAGGCTAAAGGGTCAGTGGGGCTTGCAGTAGGGTATGGTCGTAAAAATGGAATTCAAGAGGAGATGCAAACGGGTGTAAATGCATTCCCGTTAATGCAGAACTTCCAGACAACTCAAAAAGTATCTATTGAAAAAGTAGGTGGTGTACATGAATTTGCATCTGTGCAACTTCATAATACATTGATGGGTCGTGGTGATATTGTAAAAGAAACTACACTTGAAATCTTTAATACAAAAGATAAGCACTCTTGGAATGTAATGCCAGAAGTGAGTAAAGGTCATATAGAGTATGAAGTAACTTCACCAGAAGTTGATCTTTGGGATGAATTTGATCGTTCTATTGGGCATCACTTCAATCTTGCTATTGACCTGAATGCATGTACCGGTTGTGGTGCTTGTGTTATTGCTTGTCACGCAGAGAACAACGTTCCTGTTGTAGGTAAGTCAGAAATACGTCGTAGTCGTGATATGCACTGGTTACGTATTGATAGATATTACTCTTCTGAGGAGACGTTTGAGCTTGATGATACTAAGAAAAATGATTTTAGTGGTTTAGGTGGTGATCAAGGTTCTCTTGGAGGATTTGGTGAGCTAGAAGATCCAGCGGCAAACCCACAGGTTGCTTTCCAGCCTATCATGTGTCAGCACTGTAACCACGCACCATGTGAAACAGTTTGTCCGGTTGCAGCATCTGCACACGGTAAGCAAGGTCAAAACCACATGACGTACAACCGTTGTGTAGGTACTAGATATTGTGCAAATAACTGTCCATATAAAGTGCGTCGTTTTAACTGGTTCCTATATAATGGGAATGATGAGTTTGATTACCACATGAATAACGACCTTGGTCGTATGGTAATTAACCCAGACGTAACAGTTCGTTCACGAGGAGTTATGGAGAAATGTTCTATGTGTATTCAAATGACACAGAAAACTATTCTTGATGCAAAGCGTGATGGACGTAAAGTAAAAGACGGAGAGTTTGCTACAGCTTGCTCTAACGCTTGTACAAGTGGAGCTCTTGCCTTTGGAGATATAAACGATAAGGAGAGTGAAATTGAAACGCTTAGAACAGATGATCGTATGTATCACTTGCTCGAGCATGTAGGAACAAAACCTAATGTATTCTACCAGACAATGGTACGTAATACAGAAGAAGCATAAAAACAACTAATCTAAAGACTAATTATATAGGATTATGGCGCATTACGAAGCACCTATACGAAGACCACTAGTTACCGGAGATAAAACTTATCACGATGTAACTTTAGATATAGTCGCTCCTGTTGAAGGACGAGCTAATAAATCATGGTGGATCGTATTCTCTATCGCACTTGTTGCTTTCTTATGGGGAATAGGCTGTATTATCTATACTGTAACAAACGGTATTGGTAGTTGGGGCCTAAACAAAACCGTAGGATGGGCTTGGGACATTACCAACTTTGTATGGTGGGTAGGAATCGGGCACGCAGGAACATTGATATCTGCGGTACTATTATTATTCCGTCAGAAGTGGCGTATGGCAATTAACCGCTCGGCAGAGGCGATGACTATCTTCTCTGTAGTACAAGCTGGTTTGTTCCCTATTATCCACATGGGGCGTCCATGGCTAGCGTATTGGGTGTTACCTATACCTAACCAATTTGGTTCTCTATGGGTAAACTTTAACTCGCCGCTACTTTGGGATGTATTTGCAATATCTACATATCTTTCTGTATCACTAGTGTTCTGGTGGACTGGATTGCTTCCAGATTTTGCAATGATTCGTGATAGAGCTGTAAAGCCTTTCCAAAAGAAGATTTATAGTCTACTAGCCTTCGGTTGGTCTGGTAGAGCAAAAGATTGGCAGCGTTTTGAAGAAGTATCATTGGTACTTGCAGGTCTTGCAACACCACTAGTACTCTCTGTACACACGATTGTATCTTTTGACTTCGCAACTTCGGTTATACCTGGATGGCACACCACTATTTTCCCTCCTTATTTTGTTGCGGGAGCTGTTTTCTCTGGTTTTGCCATGGTAAATACGCTTCTTATCATAATGCGTAAGGTTGTGAGTTTAGAAAACTATATAACAGTACAGCACATTGAACTTATGAACATCGTAATTATGATTACAGGTTCTATAGTAGGTGTTGCTTATATTACTGAGTTGTTTATGGCTTGGTACTCTGGTGTAGAGTATGAGCAGTATGCATTCTTAAACAGAGCAACTGGACCTTATGCTTGGGCATATTGGAGTATGATGATATGTAATGTATTCTCTCCTCAATTTATGTGGTTCCCAAAATTGAGAAGATCTATAATGTTCTCTTTCATTATATCAATTGTAGTAAATATTGGAATGTGGTTTGAGCGTTTCGTGATTATTGTAACTTCACTTCACCGTGATTACTTACCATCATCATGGACGATGTTCTCACCTACATTTGTAGATATAGGTATCTTTATAGGTACTATAGGTTTCTTCTTTGTATTGTTCTTATTATATGCTCGTACTTTCCCGGTGATTGCACAAGCAGAAGTAAAGACAATTATGAAGTCTTCTGGAGAACGTTACAAGAAATTACGTGAGTCAGGACAATCATTAGTAGGTACAGGAGCAGACCCTCGTACATCTGGTGGACCTGTAAAAATTAATCTTGATGGTGCATACATTGCAAAGCCACAAGAATTATCTAAAGGGGAAACTGTTATCGCTGAAGATAATCATGGTGCTGCATCATTAACTGACCGTCTAGGTTCATTTGATGCTGCAACACAGAAAGCAGACGATCTTAAAGTCATTAATGGTATAGGTCCTAAAATGGAGGAGAAGCTTAATGTGCTTGGTATTTATACTTATGAGCAAGTGAGCAGAATGACTTCTAATGAGTATACGTTACTTGATAATCTAACTGGATCATTTCCTGGTCGTGCAGAGCGCGATGACTGGGCTGGTCAAGCTAACAATCTTAAATAATTAAGTATGGCATCTACAGTTATACACGCAATATACACGGATGATGACGTTCTTATGAACGCTGTTAAGGAAGTAAAGAAGAAGCATCTTCATATCAATGATATCTTTACTCCATTCCCTGTACACGGACTTGATAAGGCTATGGGTCTTGCACCTACTCGTCTTGCTATAACAGCATTTCTTTACGGATGTGTTGGAATTACAGTAGCGACAGTAATGATGAACTTTATAATGATTGAAGACTGGCCACAGAACATTGGTGGTAAACCTTCTTTTAGCTACATTGAGAACATGCCAGCATTTGTGCCTATCATGTTTGAACTTACAGTATTTTTTGCTGCCCACTTGATGGTAATAACTTTTTATTTAAGAAGTAAATTATGGCCATTCAAAAAAGCTGAAAATCCAGATGTACGTACTACAGATGATCACTTTCTTATGGAGATTGATGCCACTGGTAAAGATGGAGAGGAGCTCGCAAACTTTTTAGTTACGACTGGAGCCGTAGAGATTAATTTAATTGCAAACGAAGCATAAGCCAACGCAATGAAGAATATATTTAAAATAGCTGTTTTGTTAATTGCCTTTGCAAGTGTAATCTCTTGCCAAGATGATAATAAACCTAACTATCAGTATATGCCTAATATGTATGAATCTGTAGGTTATGAGACTTATGGTAAGTACGAGGTTTTTCCTGATGGTTATGAAGCACTAGAACCAGCAGAGGGATCTGTAATGAGAGGTTGGATGCCTTACGATTTTGAAAATACTCCAGAAGGTAAAGCTTCCGCGAAAGCGAATTTGAAAAATCCACTTCCTCTTACAGAAGATAATTATGTGAAGGGTAACGAACTTTATAATATTTACTGTTCAATCTGTCACGGAGTTAAAGGTGATGGTAAAGGGAATCTCGCAAAACGCGAAAAGATTTTAGGAGTGCCTGCTTACAATGATGCTGGTAGAGCTATTACTGAAGGTAGTGTATACCATGTTATGTATTATGGTATTAACTCTATGGGGTCCTATGCATCTCAAATGACAGAAGATGAACTTTGGATGGTTGATCATTATGTAATGGGTCTTAAAGACGCATTAGATGGTAAGCCACAGAAGGAATTTACAGCCTCTGAAATTATCTCTGAGATGACTGAGGGTAAAATTGATGTTGATTTAAACGAGGGTGCAGTAGATGCAATTCCTGGTCCAGAATCAGAGCCAATGAATGCTCAAGGTCACGAATAAAACTAATTAACGGAACAACCGATATTTAAGATATGTACACATTATCTAAGAACTTAAAATTATCAGCTATCATTTTTATGGTAGTAGGGGCGTTATTATTTGCAGTAGATGCGATGTATATGCCTTCGTCAATAGCAGATATTGAAGCTATGCACGCTGGTGATGATCACGGAGAGAGTCATGATACAGCAGTATCTGGCGAAGGTCATGAGGCACACGAGGCTATAGCTACCGCAAAAGGTCACGGTGATGATCATGCAGTTGCTAGTCATCAAGCTGAAGAAGGTCATGCAATGAGCGAAGCTGAACATAATCAACACCTTTTAGATGGATATAAGAACAAGCCATGGTCTGCAGTATATGTAGCGGCATTCTTTTTCTTTATGATTTCATTAGGGTGTCTAGCGTTTTACGCTGTTCAATATGCATCACAAGCTGGATGGTCTCCTTTATTGCTTAGAGTGATGGAAGGTATTACTGGGTATTTGTTACCTGGGAGTATTATCATGTTGATTTTGTTAGCTCTTTCTGGTTTTCATTTCAACCATATCTTCCACTGGATGGCAGATGGTATTACAGATCCAACTAGTGAAAACTATGATAAATTAATTGCTGGTAAATCAGATTGGTTAAATGTACCATGGTTATTGATTAGAGCTGTTATATTTATTGCAGGTTGGAATGCATATAGATTCTTTGCTGTAAAGTTTTCTAAAGAACAAGACGAAGCAACAGATAACAGATCACATAAAAAGTCATTTAAACTTGCCGCGCTATTTTTAGTATTCTTTTTATACACTGAATCAATGATGTCATGGGATTGGATTATGTCTATAGACCCACACTGGTTTAGTACGTTATTTGGATGGTATGTACTTGCAGGAATGATGGTGTGTGGTATTACAACTATCGCTTTAATAACTATGATACTTAAAGGTGCTGGTTATTTACAGAGTGTAAATGATAGTCACATTCATGACCTTGCTAAATTTATGTTTGGATTTAGTATTTTCTGGACATACTTATGGTTCTCTCAGTTCATGCTTATTTGGTATTCAAACATTCCGGAAGAAGTAACATACTACATACAGCGTATAGAAGATTATAACTTACCATTCTTCGGAATGCTTATAATGAACTTCTTATTCCCATTACTAATACTAATGAACAGTGACTTCAAACGTGTAAACTGGTTCGTTGTTATGGCTGGTATTGTTATCTTATTAGGTCACTATGTGGATATATATAACATGGTTATGCCTGGTACAGTTGGGCAAGCTTGGTCATTTGGATTTGTAGAGTTAGGATCACTTATGTTCTTCTTTGGATTATTTGTATTGATTGTATTTACATCGCTTACAAAACGTCCATTAGAGCCTAAGCGCAATCCACTTATTGAAGAAAGTAAACACTTTCATTATTAGAATATTGATATAAAGAAGTTAGAAAACAATGACAGGTTTATTAGCACTCATCGTAGTAATTCTATTTGTAGTCACGCTTTGGCAAATGTCGAAGATCTTTAAACTATCACAGTTTAATAAGAAGACTAATAGCGAAACGGCTCAAGTAGCAGACGACAAAGACAATCGTATCAATGGTAAATTGATGCTCTGGTTTGCAGTTGTATTTTATTTTATAATGGCATACTGTTTTATCTATTACAGTAAGTTTTATTTACCAGAGGCATCATCAGAGCATGGTGCAGATTATGACTATTTATTATTCATATCTCTTGCTCTTATCATGTTTGTGCAGGTAATTACACAGGCTTTACTTCATTATTTCGCATATAAGTACAGCGGAAAAAAAGGACAGCGTGCTTTATTTTATGCAGACAATGATAAATTAGAGTTTATCTGGACAATAATTCCAGTAATCGTTCTTGCAGGTTTAATCATATATGGTCTTTTTACTTGGTCAGATATTATGAATTTTGAGGAGGATGAAGATGCCATCGTAGTAGAGCTTTATGCAAAACGTTTTGGATGGCAAGCTAGATATGCTGGAGAGGATAATACCTTAGGTAATGCAAATGTAAGATTCATTGAAGGAGCAAATACTGTCGGAGTAGATGAGAGTGATGCAGATGCAATGGATGATAAGATTACTACAGAATTACACCTTCCTGTAGGACGTCAAGTGATTTTTAAGCTACGTTCTCAAGATGTACTTCACTCGGCATACATGCCACACTTTAGAGCACAAATGAACGTTGTGCCTGGTATGATTACTCAGTTTTCATTTACACCTTCAAAAACCACTGCTGAAATACGCGATACGGACTACATGAAGGATAAGATGGCTACTATTAAAGATATTAGAAAAGAGAAAAACAAGCACTCTATTGCAGCTGGAGACGGTCCAATAGATGCATATGACGAATTTGACTATTACTTGCTATGTAATAAGATTTGTGGAGCTTCGCATTACAACATGCAGATGAAGATTGTTGTTGAGACCCAAGAAGAGTACGATGCTTGGATCGCAGAACAAAAGACATTTGGTAGTTCTTTAGCAACAGCTCAAGAGTAAAAAAAAGAAAAAGAAAAATTAACTAAAGAATCAAGGTATGGCAGCACACGCACCAACAGCAGATCATGGTCATGACGATCACGAGCACCACCACGAGCAAACATTTGTAACAAAATATATCTTTAGTACAGATCATAAGATGATCTCAAAGCAGTACTTAATTACTGGTTTGATAATGGGTATTATAGGTATTGGGATGTCATTGATATTCCGTCTTCAACTTGCTTGGCCAGATCACCAGTTCACTATTTACGAAGTACTCTTAGGAGACTGGGGTAAAGATGGTGTTATGGATCCAAATATTTATTTAGCACTTATTACGATACACGGAACTATCATGGTGTTCTTTGTACTTACCGCTGGTTTGAGTGGTACATTTAGTAACTTATTGATTCCACTTCAAATTGGAGCTCGAGATATGGCTTCAGGATTCTTGAACATGGTATCTTACTGGTTATTTTTCCTTTCTTCAGTAATCATGGTTCTTTCTCTTTTTGTAGAGTCAGGCCCAGCTGCTGCAGGATGGACAATTTATCCTCCATTATCAGCACTACCTAACAGTATCCCTGCTTCAGGTATGGGAATGACATTATGGTTAGTATCAATGGCTATTTTCATTGCTTCTTCACTTTTAGGGTCATTAAACTATGTAGTAACTGTAATAAACTTACGTACTAAGGGTATGTCTATGACTAGGCTTCCTCTTACAATCTGGGCATTCTTTGTAACAGCAATTATTGGTGTTGTTTCATTCCCAGTATTACTTTCTGCTGCTTTAATGTTAATCATGGACAGAAGTTTTGGAACATCATTCTTCTTATCTGATATTTATTTAGGTGGAGAGGTATTACATAATTCTGGAGGTTCGCCTGTATTATTTGAGCACCTTTTCTGGTTCTTAGGTCACCCAGAAGTATATATTGTATTACTACCGGCATTAGGAATATCGTCTGAGATTATATCAACTAACTCGCGTAAGCCTATTTTTGGTTATCGTGCGATGATTGCGTCTATTCTTGCAATAGCATTCTTGTCTACCATCGTATGGGGTCACCACATGTTTATCTCTGGAATGAACCCATTCTTAGGATCGGTATTTACATTTACAACATTGCTTATTGCGATTCCATCTGCAGTAAAAGCATTTAACTATATAACAACCTTATGGAAAGGTAATCTCCAGTTCAACCCTGGGATGTTATTTTCTATAGGTCTTGTATCTACTTTTATCTCTGGTGGACTTACAGGGATTATTCTTGGTGATTCTACATTAGATATTAACGTTCACGACACTTATTTTGTAGTAGCTCACTTCCACTTGGTGATGGGTATATCTGCGCTTTATGGATTATTTGCGGGAGTATACCACTGGTTCCCAAAAATGTTTGAAGGTAAGATGATGAACAAGAACTTGGGTTACGTTCACTTCTGGATTACAGTTATAGGAGCGTACGGTATTTTCTTCCCTATGCACTTCATCGGAATGGCGGGATTACCTAGACGTTACTACACGAACTCTGCTTTCCCATATTTTGATGATTTACTAGACGTAAATAAGGCTATAAGTATTTTTGCATTCATAACTGCAGGAGCACAATTAGTATTCTTATATAACTTTATCCATTCTATGTTCTATGGTAAAGTAGGAGCGCAAAACCCTTGGAAGTCTAACACATTAGAGTGGACTACTGGACATAAGCATATTCACGGTAACTGGGCTGGAGCAATTCCAGAGGTACAACGTTGGCCATATGATTATTCTAAATTGAATAAAGATGGTTCAGATTACGTAATACCTGGTCAGGATTTTATCCCACAGACCATGCCTCTTCAACCTAATGAAGAAGAAATGAATCACTAGATTATAATATTTAGTTTTAAAAACCCACTCAATTGAGTGGGTTTTTTGTTGTTACGCTTTCGCGAAAGCGGACTAATACAATTAAAATTTTGTGAGTGCTCATTGTTATGTATTCATCATGACCCAACACTATTCCTTATCTTTGATTGAAAGCACCGCTACGTATGAATGAACATTTAGTTCCCACAAATGAAGGTTTTTCTAGAGAAGATGTAGATGTCGAAAAGGCATTGAGACCTCTGTCTTTTGATGACTTTGCAGGACAAGATCAGGTACTGGAGAATCTTAAGATATTTGTTCAAGCTGCAAATCTTAGAGGTGAGGCGCTAGATCATACGCTATTTCATGGCCCTCCAGGTCTTGGTAAAACTACGCTAGCAAATATTCTGGCAAATGAACTTGATGTAAATATCAAGATTACATCAGGTCCTGTACTGGACAAGCCAGGAGATCTTGCGGGTTTACTTACCAATCTTGATGAGAGAGATGTGCTTTTCATTGATGAGATACATAGATTGAGTCCCATAGTAGAAGAGTATCTATACTCAGCTATGGAGGATTATCGTATCGACATTATGATCGAGACCGGTCCTAATGCTCGAAGCGTACAGATTGATCTTGCTCCATTTACATTAGTGGGTGCAACAACTCGTTCTGGACTACTTACAGCGCCTATGCGAGCACGTTTTGGTATCTCAAGTAGATTACAATATTACACTACGGAACTGCTAACTACTATCGTTGAGCGTAGTTCGAGCATATTAGGGGTGCCTATCTCCATGGAAGCCGCTGTTGAGATTGCAGGAAGGAGTAGAGGAACTCCTCGTATTGCAAATGCGTTGTTGAGGCGTGTGCGTGATTTTGCTCAGATTAAGGGTAATGGAAGTATAGATATTGCTATTGCAAAATACAGTCTTGAGGCATTAAATGTAGATGCACACGGACTTGATGAGATGGATAATAAAATACTTGCGACCATTATAGATAAGTTTAAGGGTGGACCCGTAGGTATTACCACACTTGCAACTGCTGTATCTGAGAGTGCAGAAACGATTGAGGAAGTCTACGAGCCATTCCTAATACAACAGGGTTTTATAATGCGTACGCCTAGAGGTAGAGAAGTGACCGAAGAAGCTTATAGGCATTTAGGTCGTGTAAAAGGGCCTGTGCAGGGCGGACTGTTTTAATTTTTACTGTGAAGTTGGCAATTATAAAAGTGGAATGATTCATGTTTTTTGAAAGCCTGGGTTATCTTAAATTCAATCAAGCCGTATCTTTATAATTGATCTTACAAAACATTATATGCCAGATAAAATTCCAGCAGTATCCGTGTTTAAATTTCTTGCAAATGCAGGAAGTATTCTTAAAAACCCATTGCCATTTCATAAGGAAAATTTTGAGTTAAAAGGTGACACTTTTAAACTAAAGCTTGGTTTTGGTAATGATGTAGTTTTCTCAAGAGATCCAGAATTTGCTAGATATGCACTTCAGAAAAATCAACGGAATTATAGTAAATCACCTATCCAAACTAAGGACTTAGCAAAATATGTTGGGGAAGGTCTGCTCACGGCAGAAGGTGACCACTGGAAAAAACAACGCAAACTCATACAACCAGCCTTTCATAAAAAGCAACTAGCTCAATTACTTGATGTAATGCATGAGGTAATTCAAAAAGAACTATTGCGTATTGTAATGCATAAGCCTTTTGATGTATTTGAGGTTTTTAATGATCTTGCATTTATGACTGTCGTTAAGGCATTGTTTAAAACAGATGTAGATCGAGATAAAATTAATAGACTGCAACACATCACAGAGCAAGCACAAAAGATGCTTGTAAAAGAACTGCGCCAGCCATTTAAGGCATGGTATTTTAAATATGGTGGACCTATAGATAAACATCTTGCTCTAACAAAAGAGGCGAGGGTGATTCTAAAGGAACTCGTACAAGAGCGCAAAGACAGCGGTGACAAGCCAGGTGATTTACTTGATATGCTGCTAGATTCTCAATATGAAGATGGTGGATTTATGGACGATAAACAGCTTATTGATGAAATTCTCATTTTATTTTCGGCGGGTCATGAGACTACCTCAAATGCACTTACTTTTACAGCCGAACTGCTTGCTAGAAATCCTATCTGGCAAGATAAAATTTATAAAGAATACGCTTTCGCGAAAGCGAACTCCATAAGCCTTAATGAGTTTTTAAGACATTGTACCATTACCAAGCAGGTGCTGGAGGAAACCATGCGTATGTATCCACCAGCATATTTTATAGATCGAGTGAATATTGAAGATGATGATCATAACGGAATGGAGGTTCCTGCAGGTTCTAACTTATTGTTTTCTGTGATAGAGATACATAAGCATAAGGACTTTTGGGAACGAGCAGATCAATTTGATCCTACGAGGTTTGATGATAACGCAGGGATGAAACATCCGGCATATTTTCCTTTTGGCGCAGGACCTAGAATGTGTATAGGGAATAATTTTGCTATGTATGAAATGATCTTAGCCATTACAGAAATGGTGAGTATGTATAAGATTACCCCAAAAAACACACCTATTGAAATTTTACCGCTTATTACCTTAAAGCCTAAAAATGCGTTGCTAGAATTTATACCAAGATAGTAATGATTGAAAATCGAGCAAAACATACAACCTTCATTAAAGCCGAAGCCACTCGCCTGGGTTTTATGTCTTGTGGTATAAGTAAAGCTGGTTTTCTAGAAGAGGAGGCACCTCGACTTGAGTCATGGCTTAAGCAAAATATGAATGGCGAGATGCAGTATATGGAGAACTACTTCGATATGCGCCTTGACCCAACTAAGCTTGTGGAGGGCTCAAAAAGTGTGATTTCTCTATTGCTTAATTATTATCCTCACGAAATTCAAAATAAGGATTCGTACAAGATATCTAAGTATGCTTATGGCCGCGATTATCACTTTGTGATAAAGGATAAACTCAAAGAGTTTTTACACAATATACAAGAGGAAATAGGGGATGTGCACGGGCGTGCCTTTGTAGATAGCGCTCCAGTGCTTGATAAAGCATGGGCAAAGATGAGTGGACTTGGTTGGATAGGTAAACACAGTAATCTACTTTCTAAGAAAGCTGGTTCTTTCTACTTCATAGCAGAATTAGTGATTGATCTAGATCTGGAATACGACACACCTGTAACAGATCACTGTGGTAGTTGTACAGCGTGCATAGACGCATGTCCTACAGATGCTATTGTAGAGCCTTATAAGGTAGATGGTAGTAAATGTATAAGTTACTTTACGATTGAGTTAAAAAATCAAATTCCTGACTATGCAAAGCCACATCTAGACGACTGGATGTTTGGTTGTGACGTGTGTCAAGATGTATGTCCTTGGAATCGTTTTTCAAAAGCGCATAGTGAGCCACTATTTGACCCTCATCCAGAATTGCTTTCCAATTCAAAGAAGCAGTGGGAAGAAATCACGCAAGAGGTATTTTCAGAAATCTTTAAAAAATCTGCAGTAAAACGCACCAAGTTTTCAGGGTTACAGCGCAATATAGATGCACTTAAACGGCCATAATGAAAAAAATTGCTTTTTTACGAAAACGTTATAGTATCATAATTTGAAATTCTCTACGGGTATTTTAAAAATTATTACGGATATTACTATCGCTACACTGCAATAACTACGCACTATCTTATGAATAAAATACTAAGCTCCATTAAAAAGCCTAACCTCTCATTCTGGCAAATTTTTAATATGAACGTTGGTTTCTTAGGGATTCAATTTTCCTTTGGACTTCAACAAACAGCTATAAATCCTATATTCTTATATCTAGGAGCAGCCGAAGATTTGCTGCCTATTCTCAATATAGCAGGGCCTATAACAGGATTAATTGTGCAGCCTATTATAGGTGCGATAAGTGACAAAACATGGTCGCCAAAGTTTGGAAGAAGAAAACCTTTTTTCTTGATAGGTGCTCTAATAGGTAGTATATGTCTTTTTGCATTCCCATTTAGTCCAGTGTTGTGGGTAGCAGTTGCATTGCTTTGGATACTCGACATAGGTAATAACATGGCTATGGAGCCGTATAGAGCACTAGTAGGAGATAAGTTGCCGCAAAAGCAACTAAGCCTTGGTTACCAAATGCAAAGTCTTTTTGTAGGCGCGGGAACAGTGATTGCGATGCTATCTATTATATACTTTCAAGAGATTTTTGGAGTGGCAGAAGAAATTGTAGGAAGTATACCCCAATGGTTATACTACTCATTTTTTATAGGAGCGATATTATCTATCACAACCATATTATGGTCTGTTAGTAGGACTAAAGAAATACCACCTTCTGAAGGGGAGATGGTGCAAATCAAGGAATTTAGAGGACTATCATTTATAGAAAAATTTAAACATCCATTTGTTGAGATTGCTCAAACCGTAAAAACAATGCCTCCATTTATGTGGAAGGTGGCAGGTGTGTATCTATTTCAATGGTATGCACTGTTTGTGTATTGGCAATTTAATGTTCCTATGTTTAGAGATACATTAAATTTCACTATTGGAGAAGCTGCATCACAATCTGCAAAAATGAGTTTAACCTACAACTCTGTGACTATGGTCGTTGCTCTTGTGCTCGTGCCGCTCACGTTAAAGTATGGAGGTAAGAAAATTTATGCAGCAAGTTTACTAGGTACAGCAATCGCTATGTTTTTGATCCCATATATAAACGATGCAAATTTAGTATTGGCACCTATGATTCTTTTTGGGATAGGTTGGGCTGCAATGATGGGAATCCCATATACGATGGTTTCTAAAATTGTACCTCAAACTAAGCGTGGTATTTATATGGGTATTTTAAATATGATGATTGTTATACCTATGGCAATCGAGACCGTGACTTTTGGTCCTATTTATAAATATTTGCTGGGAGGAAATGCTATAAACGCAATATTATTTGCGGGAGTGTTTTTCTTGATATCGGCTATTCTAGCACTTAGGTTGACACCTAAGCAAGCGCAAGAAGTATATAATCAACCAGAGTAATTAGTAGTTTACATCATTTATAAGTATCAAAATTCTAAAAAGACGTGAGTAGAGATATCGATATCATATGTGTAGGTGAGGTTTTAATAGACTTCATAGGTCACCAAAAGGAAGTGCGAATTGATCAAACTAGAGATTATCACAGGTATCTAGGTGGTAGCCCGACAAATGTGGCTATGAATTTATCTAGATTAGGCATGAATGTAAAGCTTGCAGCTACTAGAGGTGACGATGGTCTAGGTATTTATATAGAAGAAAAACTTGCAGAGAATGGAGTGCAAACAGATCTTGTGCGAACAGATGCTGTAAATCCTACGAGTGTAATCTTTGTTTCGAAAACAACGGGAACACCAGATTTTATTGCCTATCGCTATGCAGATACGAAAATCACCGAAGATCAAATTCCAGATGAGCTTATTGAAAAGACTTCCATTTTTCACACCACCGCTTTTGCATTAAGTAAAAATCCTGCTCGCACTACTATCTTGAATAAAGCAAAGAAAGCATTTGAGGCAGGATGTACCTTGAGTATTGATCTTAATTATTCTCCACGTATTTTTCCAAAGAGAGAAAAGGCGATGGAGACTTTTAGACAATACTGTTCATATAATCCGCTAGTGAAAATAAGCGAAGATGATATGGAGCGCTTGTTTGGAGAACGTAAATCTCATGATGAGATATTTGATTTCTTTCATAGTGATTTTGGTGTTGAGCTCGTTTGTCTCACGCTAGGCTCTGATGGGGTTAAGCTTTCGCGAAAGCGTAAAAACAAATCTCAAGAAATAATTGAACTACCAGCAGCAAGGGTAGAAAATATTCTTGACGCTACGGGTGCAGGAGATGCCTTCTGGAGCGGCTTTTTATTTGCATACATTAAAGAATATGAAATCGAACGTTGTCTTAAAGTTGCGCTGTCACTAGCTGCAATCAAATTACAGCATGTAGGCAGGCTTCCTCAAAACGTAGATATCTTAACGCAATTATTAGATTTTAAATAGAACGTAACCTCATAACTATAATGTTCCATAGCTTATGTGACCTATTAGGAAATCAGTATTTTTGTAAGTCAAATACAAATCAACTTTATGAGTCAAAACAGCAACAAGCGTAGAGAAGCTCTCGTGTATCACGCAAAGCCTAAACCAGGTAAAATTGCCGTAGTTCCTACGAAGAAGTATTCTAGCCAGCGTGATCTCGCGCTAGCATATTCTCCTGGTGTAGCAGAGCCTTGTCTAGAGATTGCAAAAGATGTAAATAACGTTTATAAATATACGGCAAAGGGTAACCTAGTTGCTGTAATCACAAATGGTACCGCAGTTTTAGGACTGGGAGATATAGGGCCAGAAGCGTCTAAGCCCGTTATGGAAGGTAAAGGTCTATTGTTTAAAATATTTGCTGGTATTGATGTGTTTGATATAGAGGTAGATACTAAGGATGTAGATGCTTTTGTAGAGACTGTAAAGAATATAGCGCCTACTTTTGGAGGTATTAACTTAGAAGATATCAAAGCTCCAGAAGCTTTTGAAATAGAACGCAGACTTAAAGCAGAGTTGGATATACCAGTGATGCATGATGATCAGCATGGTACAGCAATTATTTCGGCTGCGGCAATGCTTAATGCATTAGAAATTGCAGGTAAACGTATTGAAGATGTAAAGATTGTGGTGAGTGGTGCGGGAAGCGCTGCTATCTCTTGCATGAACCTATATCACTTACTAGGTGCTAAGCTGGAAAATATATCAATGTTTGATATAAACGGTTTGCTACGAGCAGATCGAAAAGATCTTTCTCCAGAGCAGGTAAAATTTAAGAGTAACAAAGATTATAAGAATCTAGCAGAAGCCATGGTAGATGCAGATGTGTTTTTAGGACTATCTGTAGGTAATATTGTATCACCAGATATGATTAGATCTATGGCAAATGATCCTATAGTCTTTGCGATGGCAAACCCAACACCAGAGATCGATTATAACGTAGCAATTACTTCTCGACCAGATCTTATTATGGCGACGGGCCGTTCTGACCATCCTAATCAGGTTAATAATGTGCTTGGTTTTCCTTTTATTTTCCGTGGAGCGCTTGATGTAAGAGCAACGGCAATAAATGAAGAAATGAAAATGGCGGCTGTAAAAGCACTGGCTCAACTAGCAAAAGAGCCAGTTCCAGAGCAGGTAAATATTGCATACGGAGCAACACGATTTACCTTTGGACGAGATTATATTATCCCAAAGCCTTTTGACCCGAGATTGATAACAACAATTCCTCCAGCAGTTGCAAAAGCTGCTATGGATAGTGGAGTTGCACTTGAACCTATAACAGACTGGGAGTCTTATAATGATGAGTTATTAGAACGCCTAGGAGAAGATAATAAGATTGTAAGATTACTGCTTGATAGAGCTAGGCTTGATCCTAAGCGTATCATCTTTGCAGAGTCAGATCAGCTGGATGTACTAAAAGCTGCTCAGATTGTGCATGAGGAAGGGATTGCAATCCCTGTGTTATTAGGTAACAGAGAGGTGATACTTGAGCTTAAAGAAGAAATAGGTTTTGAAGCAGATGTAGAGATTATAGATCCTTTATCTAATGAGGAAAAAGATCAAGTAGATCGCTATGCAAACATATACTGGAACACACGTAAGCGCAAGGGTATCACATATCTTGATGCAAGGCGTCAAGTAAAGCGTCGCGATTATTTTGCTTCTATGATGGTAAATGAAGGTGATGCAGATGGTATGTTATCTGGTTATAGTCGTAGTTATCCTACTGTGATAAAGCCAGTGCTTGAAGTTATAGGTACTGCGCCTGGTGTTCAAAAAGTAGCAGCTTGTAACTTGATGGTGACATCAAGAGGACCTTTGTTTCTTGCAGATACTTCAATAAATATTAATCCAACTGCAAAGGAACTTGCTAAAATCGCCCAAATGACGTCGGCTACCGTAAAGATGTTTGGTCTTGAGCCAGTAGTGGCTATGGTAAGTTATTCAAACTTTGGATCTTCTGGACATGAGAAAGCTACAGAGGTGAGTAAGGCGGTGTCTTATTTGCACCGTTACTATCCAGATCTTGTGGTAGATGGTGAAGTACAAGCAGATTTTGCTCTCAACAGGGAAATGTTGCAGGCAAAATTTCCTTTCTCAAAACTAGCAGGAAGAAAAGTAAACACACTTGTATTTTCAAATATAGATAGTGCAAACATTACCTATAAAGTGATTAAGGAGCTTGAGAAAGCAGATAACATAGGACCTATTTTGTTAGGCATGCGTAAGCCTGTGCACGTACTTCAGCTAGGAGCAAGTGTAGATGAAATGGTTAGTATGGCTGCAATTACGGTTATTGATGCTCAGAAAAAACAAAAACAAGAAGTGCGCCGTGCGCAAGAACAGAAGTAATATATAGATTTCGCTTTCGCGAAAACTTGATACAAAGAGGTGTAAAATGTAATGTTTACACCTCTTTTTTTGTGAGTGGTTTTATTGATGAAAAGAGGAAGGATTATTCATTAGTTTTTAATGAAATCACATGGTTTTGAGTGGTTTCATTTTCGCGAAAGCGTAACCATTAAAATTGGCAATCTCCTAGACATAATTTTCTTACATTTACGCTCCTTAATTATTTGTTAAATGATCACTCACTTAAGCGGAAGACTTATAGAAAAAAATCCAACTCACGTAGTACTAGACTGCAATGGAGTAGGGTATTTTATTAATATCTCATTGCACACTTTTGGGCAGCTAGGAGATAGCGAGGCTTTAAAGTTACACACCCATCTACAAGTTAAAGAAGATAGCCATACACTTTTTGGGTTTATGGAGGTGATGGAACGTGAGATTTTTAGATTACTACTGTCTGTTTCTGGGATAGGGGCAAGTACGGCAAGAACAATGTTGTCCTCGCTAGATCCTAATCAGATTAAACAAGCTATTGCATCAAATGATGTAGCAACCATACAAAGTATTAAGGGAATAGGAGCAAAAACAGCCCAGCGAGTAATACTCGACCTAAAGGATAAGATCCTGAAGGTGTACGATATGAGTAGCGAAAATGCTGTGCAAAGCAATACTAGCAAAGAAGAGGCGTTATCTGCTTTAGAGACATTAGGTTTTGCGCGTAAGCAAGCAGAAAAAGTCTGTACGGCTATTGTAAAAGAAAAGCCAGACGCAAGCGTAGAAACGATTATCAAGGAGGCATTAAAAAAACTGTAGGCATATTTTGAAGCAACACTATTATTTAAATGTACGTATAGCGATATTGTTTGTAGTTGGATTTTTCTTTCTAGGAAACTCCGTGGCAATGGCGCAGGAAGAAGAGGAGAATGCAGCATCTCAAGACTCTACAGCTACAACCTTCTCATTAGGTAGTCTTGTGTTGCCTAATCCTAATAGTATAGTCTCAAAATACACATATGATGCTATACTGGACAGGTATATATATACTGAGGAGCTAGGGAGTTTTAATATCACATATCCTCTCATTTTAACCCCAGCAGAGTATCAAAAAAGAGTGCGTGACGAGCAGATGCGTCAGTATTTTAGAGAGAAAGTTAGTGCAGTAGATGGTAGGTCTGATGAGGACGATACACGTAATAGCTTAGTAAAATCACTATATGTTGAGAATGATCTGTTTAAAAGTATTTTTGGTGGAGATAAGATAGAGTTTACACCTCAGGGATCTGTAGAGATGGATCTTGGGCTGTTATTTACAAAACAAGATAACCCGGCATTTTCACCGCGTAACCGTAGTAATTTTACCTTTGATTTTGATCAACGTATAAGCTTGAGCTTGCTAGGTCAAGTAGGTGAGCGTTTACAGATAACAGCAAATTACGATACGGAGTCTACCTTTAATTTCCAAAATCAAATTAAGCTAGAATACACTCCTACCGAGGATGATATAATCCAAAAAATTGAGGTAGGTAACATCTCAATGCCATTAAATAGTGCACTTATTCAAGGTTCACAGAGTTTGTTTGGTGTGAAAACTGAGTTGCAGTTTGGAAAGACGCGAGTAACGGCTGTGTTTTCTGAAAACCAGTCGCAACCTAGAACTGTAACTGCTGAGGGTGGTTCGACTGTGCAAGACTTTGAAGTACCTGCATTAGATTATGATGAAAACCGTCACTTCTTCTTAGCACATTACTTTAGAGATGCTTATAATGATGCTCTCAAAAATTACCCATTTATAGACAACAGAGGAGTCCAGGTAACTAGGGTAGAAGTTTGGATTACAAACAGACAAAACCAAACTACAAACGCACGAAATATAATTGCGATACAAGATATAGGAGAATCTAATCCTGCAAACATAGGCATCGATGCTGGAGCAAATCCAGGTTTTATCAATAACGCTGTAAATGCATTTCCAGATAACCGCAATAACGACTTCAACCCGCGTGGTATAAATGATCAGTCTGTGCAGTCTGTTCTTACACCTGCAATAAGAGACGTGGCGACGGCTAGTCAAGGTTTTGGCAACGTCACAGTGCAGGACGGAACTGACTACGTATTACTTGAAAATGCTAGACAATTACAAAGCTCCCAGTTTACATTATATCCAGCACTAGGTTATATATCTCTTAGTCAGCGATTAAATAATGATGAGGTGCTTGGGGTGGCCTTTCAATATACAGTAGGAGGTCAAGTGTATCAAGTAGGAGAATTTGCAAATGACGGTATTAATGCTACCGAGGGTAGTCGCCCAGATGCAGATGGAGATGGAAGACCAGATATTATTGATGCAGATTTTGGACAAGGTCGTCCAGATCAAGATGGCGATAACATTGCAGATAGTGCAGATGCAGATGTGAATGGTGATGGCATCTTAAACGGTCAAGATGTAAATGGTGATGGTATTTTAGATACTGTAATTCCTGCTGGACAAGCTGGAAGCCCGGTGAATCTTGTGGTTAAAATGCTTAAAAGTAACCTCACAAATGTACAAGAGCCTATATGGGACTTAATGATGAAAAACATCTATCCGCTAGGTGCTTTTCAATTAGAGCAAGAAGGATTTAGATTAAACATTGTATACTCAGATCCTTCTCCTATTAACTTCATAACTCCTGTAGGTGGAGCCCCTTTACCTACCTTGTTTGATGGTACTAATAACGATAACACCATGGATGAAGGTCAAGATCGTGGAGATCTTGAGAGTAATACCTTATTACGATTATTTAATCTTGACCGACTAACCACCTTTGGAGATCCGCAAGTAGGAGGGGATGGTTTCTTTGATTTTGTACCAGGCACAACAGTGCATGTGCAAAATGGAAGTATTGTATTTACAACTGTAGAGCCATTTGGAGAGACATTGTTTGATTTACTAAGCGTAAATGATGGTGCAGAAACCTATGAGAATACAGAAACTTACAACCCGCATCAAGACAAGTACGTTTATTCTTCATTATATCAGTCTACAAAAACAATAGCTAGAGATAATGCTGAGAAGAACAAATTCCTATTAAAAGGGCGTTATAAATCTGCTCAAGAGCAGGGTATTCCATTAGGAGCATTTAATGTACCACAGGGATCTGTGACAGTTACGGCAGGAGGAAGAAGGCTGGTAGAAGGGTTAGATTATACGGTAAATTATCAATTAGGGCGTGTTATTATTTTAGATAAATCTCTCGAAGCTTCTGGTATTCCTATTTCTGCGTCTGTAGAGAATAATGCAATTTTTGGGCAACAGAATAAACGTTTTACAGGAATTAATGTAGAACACCAGTTTAATGAGAATTTTATAGTAGGAGGTACATTCTTAAATCTTAATGAGCGACCGCTTACGCAAAAAGCAACCTATAGTTTTGAGCCTATTAATAACACCATCGTAGGTCTAAATGCAAGTTATTCTACAGAACTCCCTTTCTTAACAAGGTGGGTAAACAAACTTCCAAATATTGATACAGATGTAGTATCTAATCTTTCGGTGCGCGGTGAGGTAGCTTATTTAATTCCTGGGCAACCTAAAGGAACGGACTTTAATGGAGAGGCAACCTCTTATGTAGACGATTTTGAAGGTTCACAAACCTCTATAGATATTGGCGGAGCTTTACAGTGGAGTTTGTCATCTGCACCAGTAGGTTTTGGTGGAGAACTAGCAAACGGCGATCTCTCTACGGGATATAGAAGGGCAAAGTTTGCCTGGTATTCTATAGATCCTATCTTCTATAACAATCAGCGTCCTAGTGGTATTTCAGATGACGACTTGTCTCTCGCTGAAACTAGACGTGTTTTTAGGGATGAGATTTTCCCTCAACAAGATATTATTGCAGGTCAAACACAAGCGCTTTTTACGCTAGATTTAGCTTATTTCCCAGGAGAGCGCGGGCCTTATAACTTTAGTCCAGATGCAGCAGATGGAATGCTTTCTAATCCTCAGCAAAATTTTGGAGGAATTACAAGGCAGTTAACCTCGACAGACTTTGAACAAGCAAATGTGGAGTTTGTAGAATTCTGGTTGCTGGATCCGTTTTTTGGAGATGGTGATACAACAAACGCGGGAGGAAATCTTACACTCAACTTAGGTAGTATCTCTGAAGATATTCTTAAGGATGGAAGAAAGCAATATGAAAATGGACTTCCTAATGAGGGAGGAGATGAGTCAACTTCAGAAACGGTATGGGGTAAAGTGCCTACTAATCAATCTTTAGTCTATGCTTTTGATACAGAAGGCCAGCAGCGCACTAATCAAGATGTAGGTTATGATGGATTAAGCGATGTAGAGGAAGCAATGGAGTTTCCAAACTTTGCAGGACTTCCAGATCCAGCAGGTGATAACTACAATTATTTCTTAAACACTGAAGGTGGTGTAGTAGAAAGATATAGAGATTACAATAACAATCAGGGTAACTCTCCTGTAGAGGTAACACAGACTAATCGTGGTTCAACTACTTTTCCAGATGTTGAAGATGTAAACCGTGATAATACAATGAATACGGTAGATGCATATTTTGAATATGAATTACCTATTAATCCAGCATCTTTAAGTGTAGAAAACAATCCATTTGTGACCGATGTAAGAGAGCTTACTGTCACTACTCAAAATGGAAATCAGCTCCCTACAAGGTGGGTACAGTTTAGAGTGCCAATTAATCAAGCAACAAATGTAGTTGGAGGGATTAATGACTTTAGGTCTATACGTTTTATGCGTATGTACATGAGCGGATGGCAAGAAGATGTTGTACTTCGTTTTGGAACATTAGATTTAGTACGTGGTGATTTTAGAAGGTACTTACTAACGTTAGATCCTAATGAGAACACACAAATCAATGATGCCGATAACACACAGTTTGAAGTAGCTGCTGTTAATATAGAGGCTAACGAAACGAGACAGCCAGTTCCTTATGCATTACCTCCAGGGGTAGAGCGTGAGAGACTTAATAACAACAATAATAATATCAGGCAAAACGAGCAGTCTCTTTCATTAAGAGTTCAAAATCTTGAAGAGCAAGACGCAAGAGGAGTTTATAAATATTATAATCTCGATATGCGACAGTATAAAAATCTTAAGATGTTTATGCACGCAGAGCCTATTGTTGAGAATGGTCTTGATAATCAGAATCTAGTAGGTTTCATAAGAATGGGAACCGACCTTAATTCAAATTTTTATCAGATAGAATTACCACTACAGCCTACTGCATTTAATGTGTCTAACCAAGATAGAGATGCTATCTGGCCAGCGGCAAATGAGCTCG
Organism: Dokdonia sp. Dokd-P16; assembly: GCF_003095655.1. Classification (NCBI taxonomy): domain Bacteria; kingdom Pseudomonadati; phylum Bacteroidota; class Flavobacteriia; order Flavobacteriales; family Flavobacteriaceae; genus Dokdonia; species Dokdonia sp. Dokd-P16. The sequence goes on along the minus strand of NZ_CP029151.1, from coordinate 890,430 downwards.
ATCTTCCATTAGAATTACTACAGATTATTAAGTCAAAAGTTATTGCTGGAGATGTAGAGTCAGATCCAGATGATATCACGTATTTTGATCAAAACGGTGATCGTATTCTCAATCCAGAGTCTATGTGTTATGAAGAAGGTCAATTGCGCATAGGTATTCAAGGTCTTCCTAGTTTTGGTGACGTAAGAACATTAATGCTGGGTGTAAAAAATGGAAACCCTACGAGTAACCAAGCCATGGGTTGTTCTCCTGGAGAAATAGATGGAGAGGTTTGGTTCAATGAGCTACGCTTATCAGACCTTACTAATGATGGCGGATATGCTGGAGTACTAAGTGTAGATGGAAATATTGCAGACTTTGCAAATGTATCTGCAACGGGACGTTTAAGTACTGTAGGTTTTGGAAGTATAGAGCAAAATGCTGGTGAGCGCAGTCTAGAAGATGTAACGCAATATGATATCGTTACAAATCTTAATGCAGGTCAATTACTGCCAAAGAAGTGGGGATTACAGTTGCCGCTCAACTACGCAATAGGTGAGCAAAGCATTACACCTAAATTCAATCCACTTTATGAGGATGTTGAGTTAGATACCTCACTAGATAATGCAGCTAGTCAAGAAGAGAGAGACAACATAGAAGACTACTCTGTAGATTATACAAAACGCCAAAGTTTTAGTGCTATAGGAGTAAGAAAAGAGCGCACGGATACAGAGCGCAAGCCTATGCCTTACGATATTGAAAATCTTACTTTTTCATATTCTTATAACCAGACAGATCATAAGGATTTTGAGATAGAAGAATCTCGCGATCAAAACGTGAGATTAGGAGGTACTTATAACTATAGTTTTAACTCTAAACCTGTAGAACCATTTGCTAAAAATGATTCTCTATTTACAGGGAAGTACTATAAGTTTTTAAAAGATTTAAATTTCAATTACTTGCCGTCTAATATTGCTGTGCAATCTAATGTTGTGCGCCAGTATAATCAGCAAAAGTTTAGAGATGTATTTGCAAACGAAGATGATATTGCGGTACCGCGTTTATTTCAACGTAACTATTTGTTTGATTGGGGTTATTCGGTAGATTTTCCTATTACTAAAAGTCTGCGTCTTAATTATAATGTAAACCACAACCGTATTGTAAGAAATTATCTTGATAATGACGGTACGCCAGCTTTTCTAGATGATGCCGGTCAAGAGGTTGATGGATATGGTATTTATAATGGATTCTTTGATGTAGGTACGCCAGATACTCACTTTGGAGTATTACAGCTCAACTATGATTTACCGTTCGATAAGATTCCTTTTACAGAGTGGATTGCTGCTACCTATGCATATACTGCAAATTACAGATGGCAGAGAGGTTCACAACAATTTCAGGTCTTAGATAATATTCCAGAAATAGGAAATAGTGTGGAGAATACAAATACGCACGCTATTAATGGAACCTTTGACATGGAGAAGCTTTATAAATATGTAGGCTTAACAAAGAAAAAAAAACAGCGTGCTACTAGCACTAGACCTAGAGGATTGCCATCACCAGAAGATGATCGTAATAGCAAGATTGATAAATTAAAAGAGGACGCTTCAAGTGATGGAACCGCAAGTGGTCTAAGTACATCAGACAAGGCGCTTAATACAGGAGTAGGATTACTTACTGCGATAAAACGTGTGCAGCTCACCTATGAGGAGAGTAATGGTATCTATTTACCAGGGTATTTGCCGTCAGTTGGTTTTGCGGGAAGTTTAAGACCTACGCCAGGGTTTATTTTTGGAAGTCAGGCAGAAGTAAGAGAGCTTGCCGCGAGTAATGGATGGTTAACATTGTTTCAAGATTTTAACCAGCAGTATCGCGAGATAGAAAGTAGAGACCTTGCAATTCAAGCTAGAATAGGACTTCTTAAAGATCTAGATATAGACCTTAATTTAAATCGTGTTTTTCAAGAAAACTATCAAGAAAATTACCGAGTTAACCAGCAGAGTTTAGCATATCAATCATTAACAGGTAATAGTTTTGGTCGCTTTAATATATCTACGGTATTAATAGGTACTGCCTTTGCACAGAGCACATCTGAGTCTAGTAGTACATTTAATACGTTTAGAGAAAACAGGCTGGCAGTTGCAAATAGACTGGCAACAGAGTTTTACGGTACAAATACCTTTGAGGTAGATGCAGATGGATATCCAGAAGGTTTCGGGCGTACTAATCAAAAGGTGTTATTACCTGCTTTCCTAGCTGCATATAGCGGTAAGGATGTAAATAAAACAGACACCGGTTTTCTTAGAAGTATCCCATTACCTAACTGGAATATAAAGTATACCGGTTTAATGAACATAAAATGGTTTAAAGATAAGTTCAAGAGATTCTCAGTGCAGCACGGTTATACTGCCGGATATTCTGTAAATAATTACTTGACTAACCTTGCTTATAACAGGAATACAGATAGTGATCCTGCGACTGCACAACGTGATCAAGCGGGTAACTTTTTAAATCAAACGCTATTAAGTAATGTGACACTTACAGAACAGTTCACACCGCTAGTTCGTTTGGATTTTGAAATGAAAAATTCTGTAAAGATTCTTGCCGAAATTAAAAGAGATAGAGCATTAGGGTTAAGCTTTGATAACAACCTCTTAACCGAGATTAAGGGTAATGAGTATATATTAGGATTAGGATATCGTATTAAGGACCTTAGGTTTGTTACAAACTTTGGTGGTTCGCGTAGGGTTCTTAAAAGTGACCTCAACTTTAAGGCAGATTTCTCTCTTAGACAAAACGAAACTATCATCAGATATCTAGACATAGACAACAGCCAGACCACTGCTGGACAAGATATTTATGGACTTAGGTTTACAACAGATTATGCGTTGAGTAAAAATCTTACTGCGCTCTTCTTTTATGACCATACTTTTTCGACATTTGCAATATCAACAGCATTTCCGCAAACGACTATTAGGTCTGGATTTACATTGAGGTATAATTTTGGAAATTAATTATATGAGTTCGCTTTCGCGAAAACTTGAAAATAGTAAGCATTAATCTATTAAAAAGAATATTTTCGCGAAAGCGGAATTAAATCAAACTAATACAGACTAAGATGAATATACCAGCAGAGTTAAAATACACAAAAGATCACGAGTGGGTACGCATAGAAGGTGACGTAGCCGTAGTGGGAATTACAGATTTTGCACAAGGAGAACTAGGAGATATCGTTTACGTAGAAGTAGAGACTCTTGATGAAACACTTGATAGAGATGAGGTTTTTGGTACTGTAGAGGCCGTAAAGACCGTTTCTGATCTTTTCTTACCACTTTCTGGTGAGATTGTAGCTTTTAATGAAGGTCTAGAAGATGAGCCAGAAATCGTAAACAGCGATGCTTATGGAGCAGGATGGATGATTAAAATCAAATTTTCTGATGCTTCACAAGTTGAAGAGCTTTTAAGTGCAGATGCTTACAAAGAACTTATAGGTGGATAAGCTTATTGGTTTTACAGCAATAGCATATACCTGCGCATTAAGCATAGGATCGCTTGTTAAGCCTGTAAAACTAGATACTAATATTTCAAATATAGATAAGCTCCTACATTTAGGAGCTTATTTTGGTTTAGCTATACTGTGGCTGAGTTATTTTCATATCGTGAAAACCTCGGCAAGTCAGAAATGGGCAAAGCCAATTTTTTATATAGCAATTGCTTTAGCATTAGTGGTATATGGCATAGTGATTGAGTTATTACAAGGCAGTGCAACTACATACAGAACGCCTGATGTGTGGGATGTACTTGCAAATAGTATAGGTGTAATACTCGGAAGTTTCACATTTCTACTATTTTTTAAGAAATTTAAAGGGTTAAAATCGTAATTTTAGTTTCACAACTGAGATTTATTTTGCTATTTTAGCTCTCTACTAATACTTTAATTATGGAACCCAAGAAAAATCCCAAAGCAGACCTTCGCAAGAGAAGCATGCTGTTTTTTCAGCTAGGACTCATTGCAGTGCTTGCATTAACGTACATCACCATCGAGTGGAAGACTTATGATGATGTGGCTATTGATATTGGTCAGCTTGATCTTGATGATCTAGACGACGAAGAAATTCCAATCACGGAGTTGAATACTCCACCACCACCACCACCGCCACCACCGCCACCAGCGCCGGAAATCATTGAGGTAGTAGAGGATGAAGAAGAAATAGAAGAAACAATTATAGAATCTACAGAAACAGATGCCGAAGAGGAAATCGTAGAGGTAGAGGAAGTAGAGGTTGTAGAAGAAGAAGAGGAGATTGCAGATGTACCGTTTGCAGTTATTGAAAATGCGCCTATTTTTCCTGGTTGTGAGTCTATGACTAACAATAACGATCGTAAGAACTGTATGTCTGAAAAGGTGAGCAAGCTTGTAAACAAGAAGTTCAACACAGAGTTAGGTTCAGATCTAGGTCTTTCTGGAGTAAACAGAATCTTTGTTAGTTTTAAAATTGATAAAACTGGAAGAATTGTAAACATTAGATCTCGTGCACCACACCCACGTCTTGCATCAGAAGCAGAGCGTGTAATCAAGTTATTGCCTAAAATGACACCAGGTAAGCAACGTGGTAAGCCAGTAGGGGTTCTATACTCACTACCTATTACATTTAAAGTAGAAGACTAAGTCGTAAAGACTTTTTAAATATCAAAAAACCATCTCAGCAATGAGATGGTTTTTTTGTGTCTTATATCAAAAAAAAAGAGGTCGCCCTAAGGTGACCTCAATTTTGGCTTGCTTATTGATTCGTTTTAAGAATTGTTCAACATTTTTAAAACTATATCTTATGGAAAATTCCAAAGAAAGCACTGCTGTTCGCCAAAACAGCGTGTACAAATCAAGCCGCAAGCACGAGGCAAATTTACGAAGAAATCCCACGCTTCATTTTCAAATTGGGTTAATCTTAGCACTTCTAGCGTCCATCTTTTTTATCGAAATGCGTACTCCAGAAAAGAAACTTGCGATAGCAGTAGAGCGGGAAAACGTAGATCAAATCTTTACTCTTGACCAAGTGAAGGTAGAGCAACCTAAAAAGGAAGTTGTAAAAAAAGTGCAACTCCCAAAAGTAGAGGAGCCTAAGATTCTTGAGAACGTCCAGACAAAGGAAGATGATTCCAAATTCCTTGAAGATGATCTCAAGCCAACAGGTGCCACAGATGATCCTATAGTAGATCCACGTACTCCTATTTATGATGATACTGTAGACGATGAGCCAATTGCCAAAATCTTCTCTCTAGTGGAGACAGCTCCTCTGTATCCGGGTTGTGAAGGTTTAAGCTCAAATGATGAACGCAAGGATTGCATGAGTGCCAAGATTTCTAAGTTTGTATCTAAGAAGTTTAGAGCAGAAAGAGGTGAAGGTTTAGGGCTCTCTGGAGTAAATAGAATCTTTGTAACATTTAAAATTGATGCTTCTGGAAAAGTAGTGGATGTAAATGCCAAAGCTCCTCATCCAAAACTAGAAGAAGAGGCTTTGCGAGTTACAAAGTTGCTACCGGACATGACTGCTGGAAAACAAGCAGGTGAGAATGTTGCGGTTCTTTTTTCATTACCAATCTCATTTCAAATAGAAGATTAAATTATAAGAACATTTTTACTATAATCCCGTTGCCTCTCGCAACGGGATTTTTTGTGTATAAAACCCTATCTTTCGTGCGCAATTATTACGCCTACATCCATGCATAAATATGTATTTCTTTTGTTCGTTTTCGCTACTTGTAGTCTTACCGCTCAGGTAACCACTAGTGATTATGAAAAGTATCCCGTTTTTCCAGAATGTGCCGACTTGCCAGTGAGCGAAGTTGCGGCTTGTTTTAATGAAACTTTTATTTCTTTTATAATCGATAATCTTGAAGTCCCGGCAGAGGTTAATGAAGAGAATTACGATGGAAAGATGGTCATTTTATTTGAAGTTACTCGTGAGGGTGCTTTTAAGCTACTGTACACAGATGCCGTCTTTGCATCGCTTAAGACTTCGGCGAAAGATGTTTTTGATAAACTACCTGTAATTGATCCGGCTACATATAACGGTGAGCCTACCTATATGCAATTTACAATGCCTGTGCTATTGCCACTGTCACGTAATAAAATAGGTGAGATGAATAGTGGTGATATTAAAGGTGACGCTTTCGCGAAAGCAAAAAAAGAAACACCGCTTAAAAACCCAATGCAGGATGAATATGACCGTATTCAAAATCAAAAATTCAATCCAGCAAATGAGTATACCAGTCAGCTTAATATTCCTTTCTCGCATCAAGTTTATAGTAGGTTTGATCAAGAGTTAAACCTTGTGGGGACAAATGCGCATACGGCAAGTAAGCCTTACCTGTATCAAACTGTAAATCCATATTATAATTTTCAAGAAAAGACAGACGCACTCAAGAAAGAGAAGAAAACGTGGTTTGGGAGAAAATGGTCTAACGAGCACATGGTGCAAATACAAGGAGAGGATTACTGGATCACCCTAGACCCAGCAGCCGATTTGCAACTGGGATATGAAACTGATGAGTTGAAATCTGATAGTTTCACTTACAATAATACACGGGCGGTTTATATCCAAGGTGGATTAGGAAAGAAGCTCAACTTTTTTGCTGCTGTATATGAGAGTCAAGGACGCTTTCCTAGATACTTTGATGCTTTTGCTAGATCATTAAGACCAGATGGTGGTAACCCTGCAGTGGTGCCTGGCCGTGGGATTGCAAAAGAAGGAACAAATGGAGACTTAGATTATCCAGTAGCCGAAGGTTATATTTCATACACCCCTAGTAAGTATTTTAATATCCAGCTAGGTCACGGTAAGCAGTTTATAGGAGATGGTTATAGATCGTTATTGCTTAGTGATAATACGAGTTACTTTCCGTATTTAAAACTCAATACTACCTTTTGGAAATTTAAGTATACTAATACTTGGACATCATTGCGAGATATAAGACCAGAAACCACAGCAGATGGTGCTTTTAGAACAAAGTTCATGAGTAACCATTATCTAAGTTGGAACTTAAGTAAGAAACTTAACGTGGGTCTTTTTGAATCTGTAATATGGGAAGATGAAAATGGAAGAGGATTTGATTTTAACTTCTTAAATCCTGTGATTTTTTATCGTGCTATTGAGTTTTCTACAGGTTCTCGCGGTGGTAATGCGCTTATAGGACTAACCGGAAAGTATAAAGTGAATGATCGAGTAAATGTTTATGGTCAAGTCGTTATAGATGAGTTTTCGGCTAGTGATGTGATAGGCGGAAATCAAAGCTATAAAAACAAACAGAGCTTCCAGATAGGAGCAAAGTATTATGATGCCTTTGGGGTTAAGAATTTAATATTGCAAGGTGAGTACAACCAAGTGCGTCCATATGTGTATTCTAATAATGAGATCCAACTTAATTATGGACACGCAAACCAGTCGCTAGCACACCAATGGGGTGCAAACTTTAAAGAGTTAATAGGGATTGCTCGTTACGAAAGAGAGCGATGGTATGGAACTGCAAAACTTATTGTGGGAGCTCGTGGTGTTGAGATAGGAGATATCAATGAAGTGTACTATGGAGGAAGTATTTATGGCAATGATGAAAATAGACCTTCAGATGATGGGATTGCATTCTTTCAAGGGAATAAGGTTAATAGCCTCTATGCAGATCTCGAGCTAGGATATTTGATAAATCCTGCGACCAACTTAAAAGTATATGCAAACCCTATCTATCGCAATGTAACGGCAGATATCCAAGATGCTCCAAATACATTTGATACCAGCACGCTATGGCTCAATATAGGTTTTAGAACAGATTTGTTTAATTGGTATTATGATTATTAAAATCTAGCTAGCGTTGTTAAGTGATTGTGTAATATTTGCGGTTATGAAGTCGTTATAACTCTAGACAAGAAACTACTTCATCAATCACTAAAACGATATGTTATCTAGAATCACCATTTTGGGGATGATAGTGCTGTGTTTCTTATGTTCTTGTCAAGAAGAGAACTGTCAAAGCACGCAACGGAATCACATACTTGCTGCAAACTCATATAATAGTAAGGAATATCAAGCAGAGCTCTATCGCTTGATAAAGGAAAGCCCAGAAGTCGATTATTATTATGAAATGCGCGAAGAAATCTTTGGGCAACATTACCTTGTAGTTGCTGCTTATGGTAATGCATTCTGCGGGAAGTTATGTATGGTAATTTCAGAGGAAGATGCAAATCATATTGAAATAGATAAAACTAAAGGATATCAAGGTGCACAGCTAATTGGCTTAAAATACAACAAACAAAAAGCCGACTATGGTTGGTCGGCTTTGGTGTATGATTCTGTAGAGTATATTGTAAATTAAGACGGGTTATTTGTAAACGACCCAATGTGCCACAAGACTCCTGATGGGTCGTGTAAGAAAAACTCTCTTCCCCAATCATTCTCTACGATTTTTGAAATCTTAACGCCTTTAAATAACGAGGTCAAATCAAGAGACTCAAGGTGTGTGAGGTATTCATCTAGATGTAGCACTTCTAGAAACACCATCGCGTTGTTTATCCAGTCTTTTACATAAGCATCTTGCAAGTAGAACCCAAAGTCATGCATTGTGAATAGTGACATGTTATATGAGATGACTGTTTCCTTAAAACCAATTGAAGAGTAAAACCTTCGCGAAGAATCAAAGTCTGCAGCACCTATAAATGGTCTAATGGATTTAGTAATAGGAATCATAAGATGTATTATTATTTATTCTCTAGTATGCTTTTGTAAACAGTGCTTCTAAATTTTGGCCCAGTAATAAAGCTCTTTGCAGACGCTTCATCTGTAAGATATTCAGATGTGATTGTCTCCATTGCAGTAACGTCTTCAAGAGTTTTACCTGTCTCTATCGCTGCAGCAATTGCTGTATGAACACTTTCAAGCATGTCGTGGTATTTTTGATAGTCTTCTTTTGTTGCTAGATTTCCATGTCCAGGAATTATTTTAGTATCCTCATTGATAAGCATAAGTCCTTTCTTTGCTGCATCAATATCTCCTTGAATACTACCGCCACGATTAGTGTCTATGAAAGGGAAGTTGCCGTTAAAGAAGGTGTCTCCCGTATGTAGTACATTACTCTGAGCGAAATAAACAAGCGCATCTCCGTCCGTATGTGCATGATGAACGTGGGTTAAAAATACGTCATCATCATTTTGATAAAAAGTAGCATCTTCACTAAAAGTGATAACTGGGAGTCCAGCACTAGCTGTTTTCTCATCGGCTGCTAGTCTTTTACGTACATTATCATGAGCTACAATCATTGCTCCAGTGGCTTCAAAATTTGCATTTCCTCCAGTGTGGTCACCATGAAAGTGAGTGTTGACCAAGAAACTCACAGGCTGATCAGATATGGTTTTAATGGCAGTTGTGATTTTCTCGCTAAGAGGTGCAAACTGATCGTCTATCATAAAAACACCATCTTTTCCAGTAGAGATTCCTATGTTTCCACCAGCTCCTTGAAGCATATAGATGTGATCGGTGACTTTTTCAACAGTAATTTGTACATCGTCAAAACGTCCTTGTGCAGTAGTTGCAGCAGTTATTAGTGTGATGATAATGAGTGTAAAGTGTTTCATTTTTGAGTTTTTTTATAAAGGTAGTCGTATTGATGTAGTTACGCTTTCGCGAAAGCGTAATTTTAACAACCTATTATGCTTGTCGTTTTGTTGTACAGATTCCTTTTGGGCAGTATCTTTGCACCACTTAAAAAATTGCTAAACCTACTGTCTTTGAGCGACGTCGCTATACATACGAATACTTACTCTGCTTGGTACGATTTTAAAGAAATCACAAAGATGCGTTTATCTATAAGCGTTGTGTTTTCTAGTGTTGCGGGATATTTTCTTGGAGCCACAGAGATAGACTGGTTTGTTGTATTGCTGCTGGCTGTAGGAGGCTACTTTATGGTAGGCGCGTCAAACGCTTATAATCAGGTGCTAGAGAAAGATCTAGACGCCTTGATGGATCGGACAAAAAATAGGCCTGTAGCTTCAGGAAGGATGTCTAAGCAAAAGGCGCTCTTAATAGCAATCACATTTACAATTCTCGGTTTAGGTACATTGTATTACATAAACCCTCAGACAGCTATGTTTGGAGGAATTTCTATATTTATGTACGTACTGTTATATACGCCCTTAAAAACGAAAACCCCACTATCTGTTTTCGTAGGCGCATTTCCAGGAGCGATACCTTACATGTTAGGTTGGGTAGCTGCTACTAATGATTTTGGGATAGAGCCTGGAACGTTATTTATGATACAATTTTTCTGGCAGTTCCCTCATTTTTGGGCAATAGGGTGGTTTCTTTTTGATGACTATAAAAAAGGAGGCTTTGCTATGTTGCCTACGGGAAAACGTGATAAAGGAACTGCAGTTCAAATCGTGTTATACACGGTATGGACGGTACTTATCTCGCTTATACCTGCATTTGGGGTAACTGGAGATTTATTTTTAACACCTGTCTCTGCAATTATCGTAGGGGCGCTAGGATTATTTATGCTGTATTGGGCAATTAAATTGTACCAAAACAGAGATGCAAAAACAGCCAAACGACTAATGCTTTCAAGTGTGACTTACATCACACTACTTCAAATTGTTTTTGTAATAGATAAATTTTTAAGATAGATGGATTATACTCAAAGAGGTGAAAAGTTAAAACAAGATCGCGCCAAAAAGCAGATGTTGTGGTTTGGGATTATAAGTTTGTGTATGACATTTGCAGGACTTACGAGTGCATATATCGTAAGCATGGAACGTCGTGACTGGTTAGAAAACTATGATTTTCCGCAGGCGCTTATAGTTTCTACAGTATTAATTATAATAAGTAGTATCACGATACACCTTGCCAAAAATGCTATTATAAGCGGTAAAAATTCAATGGGAACTTTATTTTTGATGCTTACACTAGCACTAGGAATAGGATTTGTGGTTTCTCAGTTTGCAGGCTTTAGTGCGTTTCAAGAACAGGGTTATTATTTTACAGGAGCGTCTAGTAATATTACAACTACCTTTTTCTTTCTTATCATTGCTGTGCATATTGCCCACCTTATCGCTGGTTTTATATCTTTAATTACGGTAATTATCAATCATTTAAGAGGAAAATATTCTGCAGCCGAACATTTGGGATTAACACTAGGAGTAACGTTTTGGCACTTTTTAGATATTCTTTGGGTGTTTTTATTTGTGCTTTTATTTGTTACAAAGTAGTCTAGCGATACATTATTATATTGACACGTATCTAAAACGATTATAAATCGAGGGTTCAGTGTTGATATCTGAACATAAAATACTTATTTTTGCAACCATTAAATTAACCAATTCTTACGAATGGACACGACAGTGACAAACAACGACGCCGAGGGAGCAACTTGGGGTGGTGGTAATCAACCACTAAGAGCGAGCTACGGAAAACTAATGATGTGGTTTTTCATCTTATCAGATGCATTAACCTTTTCTGGCTTTCTAGCCGCATATGGTTTTTCTAGATTTAAATTTATTGATGCTTGGCCAATAGCTGACGAAGTATTTACACACGTACCTTTCATACACGGAAATTTCCCTATGATATACGTGGCGTTTATGACGTTTGTATTGATTATGTCTTCTGTAACTATGGTACTTGCTGTAGATGCAGGACACCACTTAAAGCATAAAAGTGTAGCATTCTACATGTTCCTTACCATCATAGGTGGTATCATCTTCGTGGGATCACAAGGATGGGAGTGGGCTACTTTTATTAAAGGTGATTACGGTGCAGTAGAAACAAAGGGAGGTAAGATTCTTCAGTTTGTTGATACAGATGGTAACCGTATGGCACTTGGTGATTTTGCAATTACGCAAGTGGGAGAGCGAGAGCAACACCTTAATAAAAATGGAGTTTGGTTTTCAGACGAGGCTGCACCTACTACATACTCAATTGAGGAAGTAAAAGCTGGTTTTGAAGCTACTCCTAATGCATTGATACGCATCCAGACACTTACAGAAAATGGAGAGAAGACGGTATTGTCACGAGAAGAGTCTCTTGCAAAACTATCTAGAGATGGAAAGCTCGTGGTAGAAGGAGCAAACCTTATTCATAATGAATATGGAGCACCACTTTTTGCAGATTTCTTTTTCTTTATTACTGGTTTCCACGGATTCCACGTATTTTCAGGTGTAATGATCAATATCATTATTTTCTTTAACGTAGTTCTTGGAACTTATGAGCGAAGAGGACACTATGAGATGGTTGAAAAGGTTGGTTTATACTGGCACTTTGTAGACCTTGTATGGGTATTTGTATTTACATTCTTCTACCTAGTTTAATTTACCTTTCAGACTATTATACATTATGGCACACGAACATAAACTTGCAATATTTAGAGGAACATTAAAGTTCAAGAATAACATTCAGAAAATCTGGGGAGTACTTATATTTCTTTCGATTATCACAGCTGTAGAAGTTGTTCTAGGTATTATAAAGCCAGAGTTTTTACTAGAAACAACCTTTATAAGGATGAAACTTCTTAACTGGATTTTCATTATCCTTACTATTGTAAAGGCATATTATATTACTTGGGATTTCATGCACATGCGTGACGAAGTTAAAGGATTACGCAGAGCAGTAGTTTGGACAGGTATCTTCCTTATTTGTTACTTAGTATTCATTTTACTTACAGAAGGTGATTATATCTTTGAAGTTTACAACACAGGATTCCAGAGTTGGGATTTCTAATAAATAATTAAAAGCGACTTTCGAGTCGCTTTTTTTATGTCTTGTAGTTACGCTTTCGCGAAAGCGTTATTTCATAAAAATTGAAACCAATTATAAGCTCGATTACTTCTTGAGATTTATCTTTGTAACATGAAAAAGAAAATCGTTCTTATATCGCTTTTTGTGCTGCCAGTGCTTATCTATCTCTTCTTTGCGTCTGGAGTTTACAACTTTGCAAATTTACCTTTGCTTACGCCAGAAGTAGCAGACATTAATAGGTATGCAGACCAAGAAATTACAACAGAAGCAACACCTGAAGCTCCACTTACATTTGATGATCATATTACTTTAGTTGGTTACCTAGGTGACGGACTTAAAGGAAATGAAGGCTATACGGCAAATTTGAATTTAATGATATTCAAATACTTTGAGCGTTATACAGATTTCCAATTGGTTTTATTTGTAAATGAAGGAAGTGAAGATGTGATAGATAATCTAAGAGCAGAATTGTCTCGTATTTTTGACACTTCAAAAATGCGCTTCATTGTAGCATCAAAGCAACAAACTCAAGAGCATTTTAATACACTAGGCACCTCACTTTCTATGATGAATGATGGCGGACATCCTAATGTGTTTGTGATAGATAAGGCAAGAGCGTTACGTTCTGGTCATGAGGAAAAGAAGGCAAATGTGTACGGCTATGATTTTACACAAGCGGTAGAAATGGGTTATCTTAAGGATGACGTAAAAATATTACTGGCAGAGTATAGGCTGGCACTTAAGAAGAATAATAACGCTAGTCCTAAGATTGAGCAACGCAGAGACAACAAGTAACAGCTATTAAGTCATGAGAAAAAATACATATATAGGAATAGCTGCCATTGTGCTCATTTTTGGGATCATTGTAATTCCAAAGATTTATAAACGCATAGCAAATGATGATGTATCCCGCGGTGGTAGAATGCATCAAGAAGGTGGCGAGAAAATCAATGATGCACCAGATGGGTTAATCTACATTAATCAAGGTGGCGTAGATAGAAAGGTGCCACCATTTTCATTTGTAAATCAAGATAATGATACCATTACAAATGCAGATTATAAAGGGAAAGTATACCTAGTAGAGTTTTTCTTTACAAGATGTACAGATATTTGCATCCCAATGAGTCATAATTTGATTGAAATATCAAAGAGATTTGAAGGACGCGATGATTTTGGGATTGCTTCTTTCTCTATAGATCCAGAACATGACCAGCCAGAGGTACTTAAAAAGTATCAAGAGGAATACGGAGTTACTAACCCTAACTGGAACTTTATGACTGGTGATCGTTCTGTTATTAGAAAGCTATCTAACGAAGGTTTTTATCTTGCTACAAATGAAGAAGAAGATGAGAGTGATTTATACCACTCGGGACTGTTTGCACTTATTGATCAAAATGGGTTCATTCGTTCTAGGTTAGATCCATATGGTAATGCCAAACCTTATTACAGAGGGTTTGTACCTATGAATGAAAATGTCCCAGAAGGAGGAGAAACGCCAGAGATAGATATACTTATTGAAGACATACAGAAATTACTTAAATAGATTATGAGTACACTCAACCCTACAGAGAAGAAATACAGAGTTTGGATCATTATTTTATCGGTAGTGATTCCTATAGCCGTTGCTATACTATTTGGTGTTAAGCTTAAGGATTACGGTATAGATGTAGAGCCACTTACATTCTTGCCTCCAGTTTACGCTACGATAAACGGACTTACAGCTATTGTATTAATACTAGCAGTACGCGCCATAAAAAATGGAAATCGCACTCTTCATGAACGTTTAATGAAAACCGCTATTGGGTTATCTGTATTGTTTTTATTGATGTATGTTGCTTATCACATGACATCAGACTCTACGAGTTTTGGAGGTGAAGGGCTTATCCGTTATGTGTATTTCTTCATTTTGATTACGCACATTGCACTTTCTATAATAATCATACCATTGGTATTGTTTACATATGTAAGAGCACTTGCAGAGCGTTTTGATAAGCACAGAAAACTAGCGCGTATTACTTTTCCTATATGGTTGTATGTTGCAATCACTGGCGTTGTTGTGTATTTAATGATCTCACCTTATTACATCCACTAGATGAAAAATCTTAAACAAGTACTAGTTGTAATGTTTTTCTGTTGCGCTTTCGCGAAAGCGGACTTAAATGCAACAGTGGCAGCATCTACTACTCAGTGCGCAATGTGTCGTGCCGTTCTAGAATCTGAAGAGGATAACAGTACTGCCAAAGGAATAAATAATGGAATAAAGTACCTTATGATAATTCCATATATCCTTGTGGGTGGTGTTTTCTACTTCGTTTATAAATCTAGAAAAAACGCTTCTATTGAGTCACAAGACGAACATATTGAATCCTAA
Source organism: Dokdonia sp. Dokd-P16 (assembly GCF_003095655.1). Lineage (NCBI taxonomy): Bacteria > Pseudomonadati > Bacteroidota > Flavobacteriia > Flavobacteriales > Flavobacteriaceae > Dokdonia > Dokdonia sp. Dokd-P16. The sequence continues at coordinate 875,307 of NZ_CP029151.1, read as the reverse complement.
AAAAAGTTTTTTTGATTACTTGCTGTCAATAGGTTCTTCTTTTAGTTTCTCTGGGGTTTAATGGTTTTTATTCTTTAACAAAACCTTAGGACAACCCGACTAAACCCATCCGTAATTTGCGTGTCTAATTTTAGAACCAAACTATCAAACGGATGAAACATTTTATTACCCTTTTATTACTGTCATTTTCTTTAGTTGCTGTTGCACAGCGACCTGGAGGGGATCGACCAGATGTTGTTATTACTGGTACAGTAATGGAGGCAGAGACTAATATACCTTTAGAGTATGCAACAGTATCATTTGCCACTGCAGATGGGAAAGTAGTAACAGGAGGAATCACAGACCCTTCTGGAAAGTACAGCATAGAAATACCAGCAGGTGTATATGATATCAAGTTTGAGTTTATCTCGTTTGAAACAAAAGTCCTAGCGGCTCAACGTCTTACTAAGGATACTACACTGCCTACACAAACACTAGCTATAGATTCTCAATCTCTTGATGAAGTGATTGTACGCGCAGAGACTACAGAAGTACAAGTGCGACTAGATAAAAAGATATATAACATAGGTAAAGATCTCACTACAAGTGGAGCTACTATAAGTGATGCACTTAGTAATGTGCCATCTGTTACGGTAGATGTAGATGGAGCAGTAGCACTTAGAGGAAACTCTAATGTGCGTATTTTAATTAACGGAAGACCATCTGCAATAGCCGGATTTGGATCTGTAGATGCACTAAGTCAGTTGCCAGCAGATGCTATTGAACGTGTAGAGGTGATTACATCACCATCTGCCAGATATGATGCAGAGGGTACGGCGGGTATACTTAACATTATACTTAGAAAAGAGAAAACATTAGGTATTAACGGTTCTATCCAGACTAATGTAGGTTATCCAGAAAGTTATGGGGTTACAGGAAATATAAACCTTAGAACAGATAAGTTTAATCTGTTTAATACAACTGGATATAGTAAACGTACTTCTCCAGGAAATGCTTCTGCCGAAAATCAATATTTTGCATCAGAAATAGGAGCAGATGGAGAACAATCTTTTACAAACGAAATAGATCGTATTTTAAGAGAGGATAGAGATTTTGATAGAAACCGTGGAGGATTTAATACGAACTTAGGTATTGAGTATTTTCTAACAGAAAAAACATCTGTAACCGCAAGTGGATTTTTAAGATTAGGAGATAACGATTCTGGTACAGATAACTTTACAAATGAGTTTACACCAGATAATGAATTGACAGTATCAAGAACTAGACTTGAGCGCGAGAATGAAGAGGACATGACCTATCAATTTTCCCTTAATTCTATTACAAAGTTTGATGAATCTGGCCATGAGCTTACGGCAGCTTTACAATATGCAAGAGATGAGGAAACAGAAACATCAATTATTACAGAGTTTAACTCTTTCCCAACTTTAGAAAATTTACCTACAGAAGCTATCACTCAGATTGAAAATCAAAAGGAGTACTTAGCGCAGGTAGACTATGTGCGTCCTATAGGAGAGACTGCCCAGTTTGAGATAGGTTATAGAGGAAACTTTGAGGAAACAGAGACAGATTACACACTGCTAGAGGAGGATGTTGCAGGTGGTACGTTTATTAGAGATAACGGACTTTCTAATATCTTTACTTATAAAGAAGATGTACATGCGTTTTATACACAGTATGGAGATAAATTTGGTGATTTTTCTTTCTTAGCAGGTCTTCGTTATGAAAATACAAGACAGCAAGGAACTGTAGATGCAGTGATTTCTGATGATAATCCCCTAGGTACTAATCTTGATTTTGATAACCAAACAGATGGTTTGTTTCCTACGTTAAATCTTACTTATGAGTTTAATGAGCGTGAGAATATCACCTTAGGCTATAACAGACGTATTAATAGGCCAAGAGGACGTTTTATTAATCCTTTCCCGTCGCGTTCAAGTGAAGCAAACATCTTTCAAGGTAATCCAGATCTTGTTCCATCATTTGCAAGTGCATATGATTTAGGATACTTAAAAAGATGGGATAAATTGACGTTAACTTCATCTGTGTACTACCAGTATGAAACAGATTCTTTTGAGCGTATTCAAGAAGATACAGGATTAGTCACTGCAAATGGAGTGCCTATTATTAGAACACTTCCTATTAACCTAAGTACAAACGAACGTTATGGAGCAGAGTTAGGTGTTCTATATAATCCTAATAAATGGTTACGATTAAACTTAAGTGCAAATGCATTCTTATTTGAAACAAATGGTTCTTTTAATGGTGTAGATTATGGTGCAAGTAACTTTAGCTTCTTTACAAGAGGAAGTGCAAAAGTGAGCTTGCCATATAAAATTGACTGGCAAACTAATATCTTTTACAGAGGTCCTAGTAATAATGCGCAAACAGATACAGAAGGGTTCTTATTTACAAACTTAGCTTTTAGCAAAGACATACTCAATGATAACGCTACACTCGCTTTAAATGTAAGCGATGTATTTAACTCAAGTAAACGACAATCATTTACAACTACAGACTCTTTTACAAGCGATAGTGAGTTCCAGTTTAGAGTTCGCTCGGTTAATCTAGCATTTACGTATAGATTTAATCAAAAGAAGAAGCGTGAGCGAGGTAGCCGAGGTGGTGGTGAAGGAGAAGATGATTTTGAAGGATAGACTTCTTTAGCTTTCGCGAAAGCGTAATTTCCCCAACAAATAAAGGTGGACGGTATAACCGTCCACCTTTACTTTTTTAGGTAATAATATAAATGGTTTGTCTAAAAAGAAACCGAGATCTTTCCTCTTAAAAAGAAAGGAACACCCGGCGTAAAGTGAATCTCTTCTACAGACTGTGTTTCATTAAACAATCTACTTTCTGTAGCAAATTGTGTTTCATTCCACTCAGTGTCAAATAAGTTTTCGATCACAATTCCGTACGTCCAGTTTTTTACTTTGTAATTAAGATTCATATCTGTAACAAAATAACCATCTGCTACGATTGAGTTATCTTCATTTGCTGCTCTATCATCAATAAAACGGTAAGAAAGCGATCCAGAAAAGGCACCTAAGTTGTCTACACTAATTCCTCCTACGGCAGTAAAGTCTGGAGCTAGTGGTATTAAATCTGCCCCATTAGGTTCATCTGTGCTTCTAGCATACGTATAGTTTACATCTGAGTATGCGTATAACCAATCGTTAAACTGGTATCTAGCACCTAGCTCAACACCTACTCTGCGAGAGCGTCCACTAGGCTCTACAATTCCAGCATCACCTACATATACAAACTCTTGGTCTAGAAATAAGCTCCATAAGGCAGCATTAACTACAAGACGGTCGGCTGGTTTAATGATAGTACCTATATCAAAACCATAAGCCGCAGGTAAAATATCTTCACCTTCATTTGCTACAACTACGCGTGTGTCATTAGAGTGAAAGCCTATACCTGTTTTGAGGAAGTATTGAAATGTAGTAGACGGTGTGTAAATTACATTAAGCTTAGGGCTAAAGGCCACTTTATCTTCACTACGATTATCATAAACAGGACTTAGCTCATTCACATAGTCAAACTTAAAATAGTCTAAACGTACAGACGGATTAATGTTCCAATCTCCTTTTTTAAATTCGGCATTAAAGTAACCAAATGCGTTGAGCTCATCTACATCACCTAAGGATAGATTTTCTAGTGTCTCACGACGATTTTTTGTGCGTGATAACTCCACATCATTTACATCATCATATCTAAAACCAACACCTGTTTGATAATCTAGATTAAAACCAGCAACAGCTGTGTCCGTACGTTCAAATGAGCTTTGAACACCCATTAATACACGATCTTCATGCTGTCTTATCTGATCACCATTTACAGGGTCTTCAAGAAAGAAGGTGAAGTTTGAGTATAACTCAAAGTCATATTTTGATAAAAAGGCATTGGTCTTAAACGTGTCACTATCATTTAAGTTCTTGGTGTAATTAAGAGATACATTACTTCTGCTTGTGGTACCACCCTCAGTATCATCTATTGCTCCAAAACGACCTATTAATCCAGCATCTACAGCTCTTTGTGGTATTTGGCCAGAGGCATCCCATTTACTTTGAAAGTGTGATAATGTAATATCCAGCTCTTCCTCTCCAGGCTTGGCATAAATGTATTTACTCATCAAGTTAAGACGATTAAAGTTCTGTGGTGAGTCTACAGGTCCATCAGTAAGGTATATCTCTGATGCGAAGTATAACGAGCTATATTCTTTATTAAGTACTGGAAATAAACCTGATAAACGTTGCGTATTAAATTGGCCAACTTCAAGAGTAATTAAATTGTCTTCTACAACATCTTTAAGTTTAAGGTCAATATATCCCGCTGTTGCAAAGTTACCTTGTTGAGCATTAAAAGGACCTTTGCCAAATTCTATATTCTGTATGGTTTCTGGAATTACAAAGTGTAAATCTGAGTATCCTTGTCCGTGGGCGTGAGAAACCATATTAACAGGAAGTCCATCCACACTAAGAGCGAGGTCTGTACCATGATCTATATCAAAACCACGTAAGAAAATTTGCTCTGCTTTTCCTCCACCTGCATGCTGGCCTATAATTAGTCCAGGTACTTTACGTAAAATTTCTTGAGATGATTTTACAGGATTATTTTGCACGTCGATATCTACAATTCTACTTAATTGATTTACTTCAGATACAATGAGAACTTGGTCAAGTGAGAAAGACTTAGGCTCAAGCTTGATTTGTAATTGTGTTTCACCTTCTGATAATATATAAAGAAGGGTTTCATAGCCTAGGCTAGAAAAATATAAAGAGTCGCCTACTGTTGTTTTAGGTATACTAAAGAAGCCTGTAGCATTCGTATGTGCGTGCTGTCCCGATTCTTTATTAAAGATATTCGCATTTTCTATTGGGCTAGCATTTTCATCTAGCACCACACCTTTAATAGACTGGCCGTATAATGGGATAATGAGGAGCATCGTGATAACTCCAAGAAAGAATTTCATATAATTATATTTGAGATTTGAATGTATTTATGCGTGTTTATATGACTAGCCTAGTGATAGGCGAGTATAAAAACAGTATTCCATAGTGAGAATACTACAGCCGTGGTGGCTTTATAAACAAATCTCTTTGCGAAGTGTACTTTTTCTCTAGATACCACCAGTTTTGCACTGCCTCAGTAGATGTAGCGCTTACTAGAGTAGGGTAATGGGTTTGTGACAATTGTTTGTCTGTATTATATTTTTCATCGCTTTTAGATTGCTCTGACTGCTGGTCATTACTATTAAATACCAATTTAAGAAAACTAAGAGCGCGGTGGCTGTGATGTGTAGACACCTCATTACTGTGGTGATGGGTAGCTATGGTTTCGTGTTGATGTGGTGGGTTATGATCATTATCCTGCGCGATGGCATGTTCAATATTGTGCGCAAGTTGGAAAACCACCTTTTTAATAGGAGATAACAAGCAAAATACCGCCATAAAAAAGGCGATAGTTTTGGTGATGGATGCTATGTGATGGTTAGTTTTCAGTTTGTATGTGTGAATCTACTATAGAACTTACGGTAATATGACCTCGAGGGTTTCGTTTTAAGAATAGTTTAAGAAAAAGGGAGTTACACTTTCGCGAAAGCATAAAAATATCTTTAACAAAACGCTAACATATGTAAGTGTAACAGAAGCGCTCAAAAACAGTCTATTCAATACATTTTACAGCGTAAAAGGCTTGCTTAACATCAAGTAGTCTTAACAAGAAATTCACAGTATTTAAGTTGGTAAACGTTAATATTGTTATAAACCATTGACTATGATTGAAATAAACGGCCTTCACAAATCGTATCAGATGGGGAGCAACTCCCTTCACGTACTTAAGGGTATAGACTTTTCTGTAAAAGAGGGAGAGCTAGTTTCAATCATGGGGTCTTCTGGGTCTGGAAAATCTACGCTTTTAAATATACTTGGAATGCTTGATGAGGCAGATGAGGGTAATTATACGCTAGATAATGTCCCAATTAAAAACCTCAATGAAAAAATAGCAGCCCAATACCGCAATAAATTTTTAGGGTTTATTTTTCAATCATTTAATCTTATCAATTATAAAAATGCGCTAGATAATGTCTCAATGCCTTTATATTACCAAGGTATGAAGCGTGCAGAACGTACAGACAGAGCCATGCATTATCTAGAAAAAGTAGGTCTTGCACAATGGGCAACACACTTACCTAGCGAAATGTCTGGAGGGCAAAAGCAACGTGTCGCTATAGCGCGAGCACTTGCGAGTGACCCAAAGGTATTACTAGCAGATGAGCCTACGGGAGCACTCGATACAAAGACATCTTACGAGGTGATGGATCTCATACAGGGAATTAATGATGAGGGCAAAACAATTTTAATTGTTACCCACGAGCCAGATATTGCAGAGATGACTAAGCGCATTGTAAACCTAAAAGACGGTCGCATTATAGATGATACACTCGTAAATCAAGTAAAGGCAATCAATCATGTTTGATGTAGAACGCTGGCAAGAGATTTTTGAGACCATAGGAAAAAACAAACTTCGTACATTTCTTACTGGTCTATCTGTAGCATCAGGGATTTTTATCCTAGTGATTTTATTAGGTTTTAGTACGGGTATTCAAAAAGGAGTAAAAACTCAATTTGCTCAAGACGCCGAAAGCCGTGTAAATGTATGGACCGGTGTTACCACAAAGGAATATGCAGGTCTTAATCCTGGTAGGCGTATCCAAATGCATAATAGTGATTATGAAAATGTCAATACAAAGTTTGGTGAGGCCTTAGAGCATAAAACTGGATTATATAATATCTGGGGTGGCCAGGTAAACTATGGGAACGAGTCTGGTAATTATCGTATAGAAGGAGCAAACTATGGACAGCAATTTATAGAAAACGCAACACTCTCTGCAGGTAGATTTCTTACTCAAAAAGACGAAGACGAAGGCATCAAAGTTGCGATTATAGGTCAGAAGGTAAAAAATGACCTCTTTAAAACAGCAGACCCTATAGGAGAAACCATAAAAATAAGTGGGATTAATTTTCTAGTAGCTGGAGTCTTTACTGATCCAGGAGGTGAACGCGAGGAATCTAGAATTTTTATTCCGCTTAGTACTGCACAAAGAGTATTTAATGCGGGAGACAACTTGCGCTCTATGGCATTTACCGTAAAAATGTCTGAAAATTTTGATGAGGCCGTAGCACTATCTGCAGCAGTGAGTCAGGGTATTGAAGATGAGATTAAGTCACGCTACCAGATATCACCAGATGATAGGAGCGCGGTGCGTGTAAATTATAATCTTGAAGAAGCACAAAAAATATATAGCCTTATAGACACCATACGTATGGTATTTTGGTTTGTAGGCATAGGAACTATTATCGCTGGGGTAGTAGGAGTAAGCAACATCATGCTTATTATTGTTAAAGAGCGCACCAAGGAAATTGGAGTGAGAAAGGCACTAGGGGCATTACCTAGTTCTATCATTGGGATGATACTACAAGAATCTATTTTTATTACCGCAATCGCTGGATTTTTAGGTTTGTTTCTAGGCGTAGGTTTATTGGAGCTCATAGGACCACAAATAGATAGTGACTTTATTAAGTTTCCTCAAGTAGATTTTACAACAGCAATTTCGACAGTGATTATATTAATAGTTGCAGGAGCACTAGCAGGTTATATTCCAGCTAGAAGAGCAGCAAATATTAGACCTATAGAGGCACTAAGAGACGAATAAAATTAACTATCACGCTTTCGCGAAAGCGTACTCATAAATTACTCCCGTTATAAAAGGAGGAACTAACGTTTAACTAAAAACACCTTCACAAGGTATAACAAGATGTTTAGCAAAGACCGCTGGAATGAAATATTAGAAGCCCTCAATGCAAATAAGTTTCGCACGTTACTTACCGCATTTGGTGTATTCTGGGGAATCTTAATATTGGTATTGCTTCTTGCTTTAACCAACGGACTTAAGAATGGAGTTTCGGCAGATTTTGGTGACTTTGCGACGAACTCTATGTTTATGTGGTCGCAAGGTACGTCCATATCGTATAAAGGACTACCTAAGGGAAGAAGATTTAGTTTTAAGCTTGAAGATGTTGAGGTGCTTAGAGAGAAGTATCCAGAGCTTAAATATATCTCACCCCGTAATCAACTTGGAGGATTTAATGGTGCAAACAATGTGACGCGCAATGAAAAAACAGGAGCTTTTAGTATCTACGGAGATTATCCAGAATTTATAAAACAGCAGCCTCAAGACATTACTTCCGGACGTTACATCTCATATTCTGATATTAATGAAAAACGTAAGATTTGTGTCATAGGAGAAGATGTAGTGAAGGGGTTGTATGATAATGGAGAAGAAGTCCTCAACACCTATATTAAAATAAATGGTGTAAATTTTCTAGTGGTAGGTACTTTTAAAAACCCAAAAAGTAGCGGAGACGCAGAGGAAGATGCAAATACTATTTTTGTGCCTTTTACCACGTTTTCACAAGCTTTTAATAGAGGTGATAATGTAGGGTGGATGGCAATAACTGCTAGTGAAGACATTAATATCACAGACATTAAGGAGCAAGTATTTGCAACCATGAGAGAGCAGCGCTCTATCCACCCTGATGATAAACGAGCAATAGGTCATTTTGATTTGTCAGAAGCATATGGTCGTGTGATGGGGCTATTTTCTATCCTCACTTTTGTGGGTTATTTCGTAGGGTCATTAGTGCTACTTTCTGGAGTGATAGGAATAAGTAATATTATGCTTATTGTGGTAAAAGAACGCACTAAGGAAATAGGTGTGCGCAGAGCACTAGGTGCGACGCCATGGGAAATTAAATCTCAGATTTTGCAAGAATCTTTAGTGCTTACTATTATCTCGGGAATGTCTGGTATCGCCGTCGCCGCTGGATTTATATGGGTGATGAATACCATTTTAGACCAAGTAGGAAAAGTAGATAATTTTGCAAATCCATCAGTAAATATTAATGTCATTTTTGTTGCACTCGCTATCTTGATTGTATCAGGATTACTAGCTGGATTTATTCCTGCTTCAAGGGCAATACAAATGAAGCCTATAGACGCATTAAGAATAGAATAAAATACAATCAACCACTCATACCATGAAACGCACAGGAACCATTATTACACTCATTGTAATCGTCATATTATTTGCAGTAGGCATCTGGTACATCTACACAAAAGATAAGCAAGACCCTATTGTTTACACTACAGAGCAAGCTTCTAGCCGCACCATTGTTAAGAAAACGGTGGCTACTGGAAGTATTGTTCCTAAGGAGGAAGTGCTTATTAAGCCTAACGTGTCTGGTATTATTAAAGAGATTTATGTAGAGGCTGGAGATAATATCAAAGCAGGAGATCTTATCGCTCAAATTGAGGTGGTGCCTAATGCATCATCACTTACAAATGCAAAGAATAATATTGCAGGAGCTCGCACGGGAGTTGAGACTGCAAAGCTTGCGCTAGCAAATCAAAAAAGTATTTACGACCGTCAGAAGGCGCTCTTTGATAAAGGAGTAATTTCTGCAAATGATTTTGATGGTATTCAGAATGCATATAACCAAGCGCAACAGCGTGTAAAGCAGGAGCAAGTAAATCTTACGAGTGCTTCTCAAAATTACGATATTATTAAAACGGGAACTACTAGTGGTCTTGGTAATGCTGCCACTACTCAAATTAGATCTACCATTACTGGGATGATTCTTGACGTTCCAGTAAAAACGGGAAACCAAGTAATTGAAGCAAACAACTTTAATGATGGAACTACGGTTGCAACACTAGCAGATGTAGATAAAATGATTTTTGAAGGAAAAGTGGACGAGAGTGAGGTAGGTAAAATAAAAGAAGATTTACCATTAGAAATCACCGTAGGAGCAATAGAAAATATGACTTTTAATGCGACTCTTGATTATATAGCACCTAAGGGCGTAGCCGAAAATGGAGCGATTCAGTTTGAAATTAAAGGAACACTAGATCGCACAAATTCTGATACATTTATTAGAGCTGGATTAAGTGCAAATGCTAGTATTATTCTTGAGAAAGCGACAGATGTTCTATCAATAAAAGAGGCACTTGTACAATATGATCCTAAGACTAAGAAGCCATTTGTGGAGGTTGCCACAGGCGATCAAGAGTTTGAACGTCGTGATATAGAAGTGGGTGTGAGTGATGGTATTTTTGTAGAAGTAAAGAGCGGAATCACAGCAGAAGATAATATCAAGGTGTGGAACCAGCTTAAAATCCCTACTGGATTTGGAGGAGGTAGAGGCTAGATAACCCCCGTGTTTTATAGATGCAAGGAGGTTTTTTAAGTACGCTTTCGCGAAAGCGTAACAACCTCTCAAAAAAAATAATTAACAGTTTTTGTAACATATAACCGTTTCAATAGTCATATTGGACATCAATCAAGATTATGAAAAAAGCCATCTTATTTTGTATGACAGCGTTACTCGCTCTCACGACGTATAGTCAAGAGAAGAAGTGGACCCTGCAAGAATGCGTGCAATATGCGATAGATAATAATATTAACATCCAGCAAACGGAGTTAGATCTAGAGACTGCAGCCATAGACCGCTCTGATGCCATAGGAGCATTTTTACCTACCTTAAACGGTACGGCATCAAATTCTTGGCAAACGGGTCTTACACAAAACGTGCTTACTGGAGTTTTAGAAACGCAACAAACACGTAACTCATCTTTTGGGATAAGTTCTGGAGTGCGATTAATCAACGGTTTTAGAAACCATAAAGTACTAGACAGAGCAGAACTTTCTAAAATCGCAGCAGATTATAATATTGCTAAGCTTAAAGATGATGTCGCTCTTAATGTGGCAGTGTCATATCTTCAAGTATTACTTGCAAGAGAAAGTGCAAAAGTAATTATCACTCAAAACGCAGTGACTAAGGAGCAAATACAACGCACACAAGAACTAGTGGATGGAGGTGTATTGCCTAGAGGTGATTTACTAGAAATACGCGCAACAGATGCTAGTGAAAGACAACGTATAGTAGCTGCCGAAAATAGTGTTACTATAGGTCTTGTGAACTTAGCTCAACTATTGAATATAAAAGATATTGCAAACTTTGATATTGCCGAAGGGGAATATGAGGTGCGAGGAGAAGGAATATTAGACACACAAGCAGATGTGTTGATAGAGACGGCAAAGGAAACCCGTTATGATCTTAAGATCGCTGCTCAAAATGAAGCAATAGCCAAAAAGGATTTAGAAATAAGTAAAACGGGATTTTATCCTACACTAGATGCATTCTTTAATTATAATACTAGAGAGTCAAGTAGATCAAGCGGTTTTAATACATCTATAGATCCTGATACTCCTTTTATTGATTCTGGAAATCCTATTGGAGTTGTTGGTAACACCGGTGATATTGTAACCAGCTTATCTCCTAATATTACTGGAGTTGATGAAGTAGGGCCATTACCATTTATAGAGCAACTATATCTTAATGATGGTATCTCTTATGGATTATCTTTGAGGGTTCCTGTGTTTAATGGATTCAGTGTAAAAAATCAAGTAAAACGTAGTGAGGTAAATGTGATGCGCTCAGAGTTTCAAAAAGAGCTAGCAGAGCAAAACCTAAGAACTGCTGTTTATCAAGCATACACAGATGCAAAAGCCGCAAGAGAAAGTTATGAAGCAGCCAAAATAGCTGTAGAGTCGCAAGAGCTAGCATATGCATATGCAAAAGATCGTTATGATGTAGGGCTTACAAACGCCTTTGATTTTAGCCAAAGTAAATTACGTTACGATAACGCACAGATTGAGATTGCGCGTTCTAAATATGATTATATTTTCCGTATAAAGGTATTAGAGCTCTATTTTGGAGTTCCAGTTACCGAACTAAAATTCTAACCAAAATGAGTAAAAAAACACTTTTCATTTTACTAGGTATTGTTGCTATTGTAGTTATAGCATTAATCGCAGGTAAAAAATCTGGAGCTTTCGGTAAGTCTGGTAATTTCAAGGCTGTAGAGGTGCAGAAGCTAGAGCGAGCAACTATCATTGAGACTGTGGCCGCTACGGGTAAAATACAGCCAGAGATAGAAGTAAAACTATCATCAGAAGTATCTGGAGAAATCATAGATCTTCCTATTAAAGAAGGTCAAGATGTAAAGAAAGGAGACCTACTTGTAAAAATCAATCCTGACTTAGTGCAAGCAGCAGTAAGCCAGAGTCGCGCAGCGTTACAAAATAGCCGTGCAGGATTATCACAAGCAGAAGCTAGCCTTAATCAAGCCAAGCTTACTTTTAATCGTAATAAGCCACTTTTTGATAAAGGAGTAATCTCAAAAGCAGATTTTGAAAGAGCACAGTCTGATCTCGATATCGCGCAAGCAAATCGTCAGAGTGCGTTCTATAACGTACAGAGTGTAGCTGCACAAGTAAAGCAAGCTACAGATAATCTAGGGCGTACTTCTATTTTTGCACCACGTGATGGTACAATTTCTATGCTTAATGTAGAGCTGGGAGAACGTGTAGTAGGTACTGCTCAAATGGCAGGAACAGAAATTGTACGTGTAGCAAACCTTAATAATATGGAGGTTGAGGTAGATGTAAATGAAAATGATATTGTAAAAATTGCAATAGGAGATTCAACGATCGTAGAGGTAGATGCATACCTAAAAACAAAATTTGCTGGTGTGGTTACAGAAATTGCAAACTCGGCTCAAGCAACACTCACTGCAGATCAGGTTACAAATTTTAAAGTAAAAGTGCGTATTCTAGAAGAATCATATAAGCACTTGCTAGAAGGTAAAAAGGATACATATTCGCCTTTCAGACCTGGTATGACGGCTACTGTAGATATCATTACTAAGAAGCGTAACGATATTCTTGCAGCACCTATAAGTGCTATTGTAGTAAAAACAGATACTAGTGCTACAAGAAGCACTATGCCAAAGTCTACAACAACTGCAGGAGCGGCAGAGGAGAAATTTGAATGTGTATTTGTGAAGAGTGGTGGTGAAGCAAAGTTGAAGGTGGTAACCACAGGAATACAAGATGACTCTAAAATTGAAATCTTAACAGGTCTAGAAGAAGGAGATGAGATCATAATAGGCCCTTACAGTCTTGTAACTAAAACACTCAAAACAGGAGATAAAGTTGAGGTAAAGGGAGAAGAAAAAAACGAATCTGAAGAGTAAAAAATGACACGTATATTATGTCTAGAGACAGCCACCACAAATTGTTCGGTGGCTTTGTCTATTAATGGAAACGTAGTGGCAATGCAAGAAGATAATGCTCAAAAGTATTCTCACGCAGAGCGATTACACGTATTTATTAAAGAGGTGCTTGATACAGCAGGTGTTACTAAAGATAAACTTAATGCAATTGCTGTAAGTAAAGGTCCAGGAAGCTATACAGGGCTTCGTATAGGTGTTTCGGCAACAAAGGGACTCTGTGCAGCACTAGATATACCGCTTATCTCTGTAGATACTTTAGGTGCGCTTTCGCGAAAGCTAACTATAAACGATGGCGAACTCATCATCCCAATGCTTGATGCGCGTCGTATGGAGGTGTACAGTGCCGTTTTTGATAATAATGGAAATCGTCACAGAGAAACCCAAGCACAAATACTAGATGAAACATCTTTTACCGAATATTTAGATAAGGGAATCGTTCACTTTGTGGGGAATGGCGTAGAAAAATTTCAAGAAATCTGTGAGCATCCTAATGCTAGGTTTGTGATAGGAGAGCTGCCATCATCAACACAAATGGCAACTATGGCACAGTCAAAATTTGAAGCTAATGATCTTGAAGATGTAGCTTATTTTGAACCGTATTACCTCAAAGATTTTATTGCAGGTAAGCCTAAAGCAAAGTAGTAATAACCCTTAAGCAAAAAAAAATCCCGTGATACAATACTGTATCACGGGATTTTTACTTTTAAGAAAGAGCTTCTTAAGCTTCTTTGTGTATTTCGACAGCATGTGGATAAGGAATTTCAATCCCAGCTTTGTCAAGTTCAATTTTACAATTTTCGATAGTTTGGAAGTATACATCCCAGTAATTTTCTGGTGTAGCCCAAGGACGTACTTCATAATTTACAGAGCTATCTGCAAGCTCACCCATATTTACAGATGGAGCAGGTACTTGTAGTACATATTCTTGAGAGTGCATAGCGCGCATAAGAGCTTCTTTAGTCGCCTTAATATCTGCATCGTAAGATACACCTATGGTAAGGTCTACACGTAGTTCACCTAGTTCTGTGTAGTTTTTAATATTACCATTAGATAAAACACCATTTGGTATAATAACTAGTTTATTTCCTGGTGTAGCTATCTTGGTAGTAAAGATTTGAATTTCAGATACAACTCCTACTTCACCTTGAGCTTCTATAAGATCACCTACTTTAAAAGGTTTAAAAAGCATAAGTAATACACCACCAGCAAAATTAGATAAAGAACCTTGTAGCGCGAGACCAACAGCAAGACCAGCGGCTGCAAGAATAGCAGCAAAAGATGCTGTATCTATACCTAATTGTCCTAAAATGGCTATAATAAGTAGCACTAGTAAAATAGTTCTCACGAGATTAGATAAAAACTTCTCAAGTGTCTTATCCATATTCTTATTTTTCTCGAGCACTTTCTTGAAAACCTTCATTAGTTTTCCAATAACCCATTTACCTACGACCCATATGACTACTGCCATAAGGATTTTGAGTCCGTATTCTGATCCTTTTTCGATAGCGAGGTCAATCCATTTTTGATAATCTTCCATTGGTTTTAATTATTAGGTTGTTAATGTTTGTAACCTAAAAATAGAAAAACTCGCATATATCAATATATGCGAGTTTTTATAGAATGATTATTACGTTGATTATATCGTTAATCGATACAAAAGGGAATCTTGTCTAGTTTTTATTATTCAGCATTGTGAACATGTACATCACGTTGAGGAAATGGTATCGTGATTCCTGCAGCCTCTAGGCGTTCTTTTCCTTCCTCAAGAACTAACCAGCGTAAGTTCCAGAAGTCTTCGTTTTTTGCCCAATATCTTAGCGATAGATTTACACTGCTATCTCCTAGCTCTGCAAGAACGATCATAGGTGCTTTTCCTTCTTCTTGGATTACTTGTTCTTGTTCGTTGACTAGTGTAAGTAAAATGTTTTTAGCTAGTTTAACATCATCACCATAATCAATTCCAAAAGTGATTGCTTCTTTACGGATTCCTTCTTCGGTAAAGTTTACAATGGTTTCATTAGACAACTTTCCATTTGGAATAATAGCTAGTTGATTTCCAAAAGTATTAAGCTTGGTCTGGAAGATTGAAATTTCTTTTACGGTTCCTTCTTGTCCTTGTGCTTTTATAAAATCACCTACTTTAAAAGGTCTTAGTAATAAGATAAGAACTCCTCCAGCGAAGTTTGCGAGAGATCCTTGTAATGCCAGTCCTATTGCAAGTCCCGCTGCTCCTATGATAGCTACCAGTGAAGTAGTTTGCACACCTACTTGTGTAATCACAAGTACAAAAAGTACGATCTTTAAAGTCCAGTTTATAAGGTCTGCAATAAATTTTTCAAGCGTAGGCTCGTAATCCTTTTTTTTGAAAAATTTAGCTACCAATCGCTTAATAATACGGATGACCCATAAACCAATAAATAGCAAAACCATAGCGCTCAAAAAGCCTGGGATGAAATCCCATATCCATTTGATGGCCTGATCTATATGTTCTTGGTATTCGCTTACTTGATCCAAAGGATTACTCATATTTAATTTTTTTACAAAATTGGATATAAGCAAACATGTTACATAATCTTCTAGGATAAACTTCTGTTAAACTTCCATGAGTTTTAACGCCGCTTTCACAGTTTCTACGGGTAGCTGGCACGTATTATTCACACATACATAGATAAATGTTTTGTCATTATCGTAACGCCCCTTAAAGATGTCGTGATCACTTTTGATAGTGCTAGTTGCAATTAATTTATTAGGAATGTAATAGCTGTCGAATTCTTGTCTTAGGACTTCTGCATCTTTTCCCACGATGACAAGCTCATAAAAAGGCATTGTATAATTAAGCATTCCATCCATCCAGTTTGAAAAACTAGTAGGGCTTTGCTCAATAGATGGCTGAATGTTATGTAGCATTGCTTTCGCCGCATCTCTATAAATATTATCGCTATAGTAATGAGATAACATAAATATGTTCTTTGCCATTATCGAATTTGAAGATGGTATTACGTTATCATAAAACTCCGTGTTACGACTTGCGAGACTAGGATCTTGGTTTGATGTAAAAAAGAATAAATCATTTTCTGGATTTTGAAAATGTTGAAAGGTGTAATCTGTAAGTTGTTTAGCCTTATTAAGCCATTGATTATCTGCTGTGACTTCATAGAGTGCTATAAAGGCATCTACTATGGCAGCATAATCCTCTAGATATCCATTTATAGTACTTTTTTCATTTTTAAATGTACGATTGAGACCGCCATCTTCTCTCATAAGATTGGTACTTATGAAGTTGGCATTTTTTAATGCAGCAGCAAGAAATACCTCATCGTTAAAAGCGCGGTAGGCATCTACATACCCTTTAATCATTAATCCATTCCAAGAGGTTAGTATTTTGTCATCTAGGCGAGGTTTTTCTTTATTGCTTTCGCGAAAGCGTAATAAATCCTCATGCCATTTATTTTTCTTTGAAATAATTTCCTGCTCCGAAATACCAAACTCTTTACAAAAATCTTGATCTGTATCTTGTCTAATAAGTACATAGTTGTCTTTCTCCCATTTTCCATAGGAGTTGATGTTGTAGTATTCCTTAAAAAGATCAAAATCATCACCTATCAAAATTTGTAGCTCTTTTTTAGTCCATACGTAGTAAGCTCCTTCTTCTAGAATTCCATCTGTAGTTAAGCTATCTGCGTCTATAGCGCTATAGAAGGCTCCATCTTCTGTCGTCATCTCGCGTGCTATAAATGCTAAGGTTTGATAGACTGTTTCCCTATATAAAAGATTTTTAGTCTTTGTGTAGGCTAGTGCGTATAGGCTTACCAACTGTGCATTGTCATAAAGCATTTTCTCAAAGTGTGGCACGTGCCACTTTGTGTCTACACTATAACGCGCAAAACCACCACCTACGTGGTCGTTAACTCCACCAAAGGCAATTTGTTCTAGCGTAGTATTTACATATTCTAAAATCTCTTGATCTTGATTTTGGTGTGCATACCTAAGTAAAAAGAGGTAGTTATTAGGCATCATAAACTTAGGTGCTCGGTTAAGGCCACCTTGTCTAGTGTCCCACTGTCGTGACCACTGGCTTATCGCATTTTGGAGCGTTTCTAACTTAAAATCTGGACTGCTATTATTTGGGATAATTGCATCCATCTCTTGCATGCCTTGTTCAAGTTTTTCTGCATATTCTATGAGTTTTTCTGGAGCTGTTTGATAGAGTTTTGCAATTTGCTCTAGTGCGCTTGTCCATTCCTCTTTAGGGAAATAGGTGCCTCCCCATACTGGTCTTCCATCTGGTAATGCAATGGCATTAAGAGGCCAGCCACCTCGACCTGTCATAAGTTGGACAGCATTCATGTATACATTATCTACATCTGGACGCTCCTCACGATCTACTTTTATATTTATAAAATGCGCATTCATAAGTTGCGCGACCTCTGTGTTTTCAAAGCTCTCGTGCTCCATAACATGACACCAGTGACATGATGAGTAACCTATGCTTATCAATAAGAGTTTGTTTTCCTTTTTAGCCTGAGCGAGTGTTTGCTCATTCCATGGTTTCCAGTCTACAGGGTTATGAGCATGTTGTAATAAATAAGGGCTAGTCTCCTGTATAAGATCATTAGTGTAAGGATGTTCCATTGTGGGATATTTTAGTGCTTGGCGATTGTAAAAGGAGTGTGATTATAGACGCAAGAGCGATTGTAAACTGTGGTAGTCTTGTAAAAATACAAACAAAAAAAGTCCCATCTTGAGATGAGACTTTTTTCAATATTTTAAAAAGAGATTTACTTTACTTCAAAAGTAATCTTACAGTTCATGCGGTATTCTTTTATTTTTCCATCATCACCTACTACACAGTTTTGCTCGTTTACATAAAGAGATTTGATGTTCTTTATTGACTTGCTAGCGTGTTTAAGTGCGTTTTCTGCTGCATTTTCCCAGCTTTTCTCAGAACTTGCTAATACTTCTATAACTTTTAATACTGCCATTTTATTGGTTTTAATGTGTTAATAATTAGTTGTTTCCTGAAAGTTACGGAATTCATTAGATAAGAATGCAAATGTTTTTATAAATGTTATAATTACTGTCTGTCTGAATAATAACGATAGTTATGTGTAGATGAGCGTAGGTGTTAAAGCTATTTTGAGAGATTTTATTTTTGAAGTACTTGGTATGATTACCATCCTCCCGAAGCACCACCACCTCCAAAGCCACCGCCTCCAAAGCCTCCTCCAAAACCACCGCCTCCACCGAAGCTTCCACCACCGCCAAAAGAGCCACCACCACCAAAGCCACCACGTCCCATATTGCTGAGTATGATAACATCCAGTAGTGAGCCGCCTACACTGCGCTTACCGCCATTACGACCGCCACCGCGATGATTGTTGCGACTTATGATAATGAGAATAACGATAAAAAAGATAAACATGAGAATCCCTTGTATGGGAAATCCATCGTTGCCTTGTCTTGTTCCTTTAAAGTTTCCTTGCAAGCCGTCAAAGATGGCATCTGCGCTTTGATCAAGTCCAGCATAAAAATTCCCTTGTTTAAACTGAGGAATCATTATTCTATTTATGATTTGCTCTGCATCGCGATCAGAAATGATGCTTTCTATTCCATAACCCGTATTGATATCTACCTTGCGATCATCTTTTGCAAGAATTATTAGGATACCGTTATCTTCATCTGCCTGGCCTATTCCCCATTGCTGTCCCCACTTTGCGCCTACCATATCAAGTCCTTCTCCATTAGAAGTAGCGATAATAGCAATCACAATTTGTGTTGAGGTACTATCACTGTATTTAATAAGCTTGTTTTCTAGAGCACTCTTTTGTCCTGCAGATAGTAAGCCTATGTAATCATAAACTGCGTCCGGATTTGCCTTTGTTGGTTTTTCAGGAATATTAAATTGACCAAATGCAGGAAAGCTCAGTACTAATAAAAGTAGAGAGAAGAGTACGCTTTCGCGAAAGCGTGAACCAAAAAAATTATTTTTTTCTTGCATTAAGAGGTACTTATTTCGTCAGGGAGTTCATTTTTATCACCATGCTTCCATGGGAAAAATGCAGCTAGTTTCTCACCAGCAGATTGTACTCCTTCAATGAGACCATCGCGGAAGTTTCCATTAGTAAATTGAGCAATCATAGCATCCTTAGTAGACTCCCAGAAATCTGGTGGGACTACCATGTTGATGCCAGCATCACCGCAAATAGCGAGTTTATGATCATCTACAGCAACATAAATAAGGACTCCATTTTCTTCCTTAGTATTATCCATTTTAAGTAAATGAAATAATTCTTGAGCACGTATGAGTGCATCTACTTTGTTAGAGTGATGCTCTAAGTGCACACGAATTTCTCCCGAAGTACGAGTCTCAGACTGTCTAATAGCCTCAACAATGGCTTGCTCGTCGCTTTTACTTAAAAAGTCTTCTACCGTAGATGCCATTTATTTTGTGCCAAAATCAAATTCTACTTCTGGAGCATTTTCTGATCCTGCATCTGCCTCAAAGTATGCGCGGTTTTCAAAACCTAAAATTCCTGCAGCTAGGTTAGTAGGAAACATGCGTATCTCAGAGTTTAAGATTTTTGCCTTTTCATTAAAGCGATTACGCTCCACATTGATACGGTTTTCTGTACGTTCCAGCTCATTGATTAGCTCCTTGAAGTTTTCATTTGCTTTAAGATCTGGGTAGCGTTCAAAAACAGCTAATAGTCGAGATAGCGCAGAGGTAAGGCCTGACTGAGCTTCTTGAAACTGTCTAAGTTGTGCTGGTGTAATGTTTGAAGGATCAATATTTATTGAGGTAGCTTTGCTACGTGCTTCTATAACCCCTATAAGAGTAGATTGCTCAAACTCTGCATATCCTTTGGCTGTATTTACAATATTTGGGATTAAGTCTGCACGACGTTGGTAAGAGCTCTCCACGTTACCCCATTGTGCACTTACCTCTTCATCTAGAGGAACGAGATTATTATTTGTGCGAGCAAGCCATAAGCCTCCTATTACTAGTATAGCAACAATGGCGATAAGAGCGATAAGTCCTTTTTTCATAATATTAATTAGGTTTGATAGTTAGTTGTTATCTGTTGTGATTTGTTACAAGTAACTTGCAATAGTAGCAAGTTAAGAAAAAGAATTACTATAAGAAGACAATAAGGTTTTGTTAAACAGAATACCTAGGAGTTATATAATTGAGATTTTTGCAAAAAAAAAGCTACACTCATTTGCAGTGTATTATTGTTATGGATTTAAAACTTTTATATTTACTAGCATCTATGGGAGTTATAGGTGTTATTGCAGGTGTGTATCACCTTGTGTCTGGGCAGTATCTTGTAATGAGCCTTTTGTCAATAACCACTAGCTTATTTTTTATAGGCCTAGCTTATCGCGATTACTATAAAGGAAAGCGTTTTTAGAGATTAGACTTAATCTCTAGTAGTTGTGCTTTTACAGCTTCTAGTTTTCTTATAATATCAAAATTTGATAAAATTTCCTTTTTACCTTCTTTGAGGTGTGTTTTTGCACCTTCAAGTGTAAAGCCACGTTCTTTTACTAGATGATAAATAAGCTCCAGATTTTTAATGTCTTCTGGAGTAAATCTCCTTGTTCCCTTAGCATTTTTTTTTGGAGCGATCACATCAAACTCTTTCTCCCAGAAGCGTATCAAAGATGCATTTACATCAAATGCTTTTGAGACTTCTCCTATAGTATAGTATAGTTTTTCTGGAAGATCTATATACATTAATCGAGTGATTGATTTTCTATAGATGACGCAGTGAGCATAAGGTCATATTCCTCTGGAGTAAGATCATTATGGTAAAAGTTTACAGGATTAACTACGGTGCCGTTTTTCCACACTTCATAGTGCAGGTGGGGACCAGAAGAGAGTCCAGTATTACCTACATATCCTATAATCTCACCACGTTTTACGTTTTGCCCCACGGTAGCTTTGTACTTACTCATGTGCGCATAATACGTTTTATAGCCAAAACCATGCTCTATAATTACCATTTTACCATAGCCACTTCCTAGGCCTACTTTAGTGACTTTTCCATCACCAGTGGCATAAATTGGCGTACCAGGAGGAGCTGTAAAGTCCATCCCATTATGCATTTTACGGTATTTTAAAATAGGGTGCACTCGCATTCCGTAGCCAGAGGCTACTCTAGAGAGGTCTTTGTTTTGAACCGGTTGTATAGCTGGTATAGTTTTGAGTAACGCTTCCTTCTCTTCGGCTAGTTTTGCAATTTCGTCTAGAGACTTTGACTGGATTACAAGTCGTTTTGTGATCTGATCAATACGTTTCGCACTTCCTGTAATCATAGAAGAATTATCAAATCCTTCTAAGTCTTTGTAACGATTTACACCTCCAAAACCTGCTTGTCTTACCTCATCTGGAATAGGGCTAGCCTCAAATAATACACGATATACATTATTATCTCGCTCTTCTACATTTGCAAGTACGCGTTCTATCTGGTCAAGTTTCTTTTCTTGAATCTCAAACTGTAAAGACATATTTGCCAGCTCACGTTCTAGTTTTCGTTCCTTAGGAGTGTCGACACCAGAGTTAAACACAGCAATCGTTATAAGAAGTCCCATAAGAGCGGTTGCTGCAATGAATATCAATGCTGCGCCAAAGGTGCGTCCCTTTTTTCTCTCTACTTTTCGGTAGGATAGTGTCTCACTATCGTAGTAATATTTTACCTTAGACATAAGTTAAAATGCTTATTTTTGGGGTTTGTTTATGGGGTTTAGTACGCTTTCGCGAAAGCGTGATTTAAAACCTCAACAACGTTCAAATATAAAATAAATTATCCACACCATCCATCGTATGAAATCTCAAGAGGTACGTAAACAGTTTTTAGACTTTTTTGAATCCAAAAAACATACCATAGTGCCCTCTGCACCAATGGTTTTAAAGGACGACCCTACATTAATGTTTACAAACGCGGGAATGGTGCCTTTTAAAGAATATTTTCTAGGAAATGCCACGCCAAAAAATGCTAGGCTGTCAGATACTCAAAAATGTTTGCGTGTTTCAGGGAAGCATAATGACCTGGAGGAGGTAGGAAAAGATACCTATCATCACACGATGTTTGAGATGCTGGGTAACTGGTCTTTTGGAGATTATTTTAAAGAAGAGGCGATTGCTTGGGCTTGGGAATTCTTAACGGAAGTAGTGAAGATTGATAAGGACAGTCTTTATGTGAGTGTGTTTGAAGGAGACAAGGAAGATGGATTAGATAGAGATCAAGAAGCTTTTGATATCTGGAAACAGCGTATTGATGAGGATAGAATCATCGATGGAAATAAAAAAGATAACTTCTGGGAAATGGGAGCGCAAGGACCTTGCGGACCATGTTCAGAAATACATGTAGACATAAGATCTGCCGAAGAAAAAGCAAAAGTAGACGGGAAGACCCTCATCAATATGGACCATCCACATGTTGTGGAAATCTGGAACCTTGTGTTCATGCAGTACAATCGTCTTGCAGATGGATCGCTTGTAAAGCTTCCTAATCAGCACGTGGATACTGGAATGGGTTTTGAGCGTTTATGTATGGTGCTTCAAGGAGTGCAGTCTAATTATGACACAGACGTTTTTACTCCATTAATGAGTGAGATAGAAACCATCACAAACTCAAAGTGCGGTAATGACGAAGAAATAGATATTGCAGTACGAGTAATCGCAGATCACGTAAGAGCTGTATCATTCTCTATAGCAGATGGGCAGTTGCCTTCAAATACTGGAGCTGGTTATGTAATACGAAGAATCTTACGTCGTGCAATTCGTTATGGGTTTACCTTCCTTGACACTAAGGAACCATTTATCTACAAGCTTGTAGCAACACTTGTAGAACAAATGGGTGATGCTTTTCCAGAGCTTAAATCACAGAAGAATCTAATGACAAATGTGATACGTGAGGAAGAGGCTTCTTTTTTACGCACGCTAGATAAAGGGTTACTATTACTTGATAATGTAATTGCTGAGACTAAGGGTGATATTGTTTCTGGAGATAAAGCTTTTGAGCTTTATGATACCTACGGATTCCCAATAGATCTTACAGCACTTATACTTAGTGAGAAAAACTTAAAGCTTGATGAGAAAGGTTTTGAAGCTGCTCTTAAAGAGCAAAAAGACCGTTCTCGTGCAGCAACAAAAGTCGAGACAGACGATTGGAATATCTTACACGAAGATGCTGAAGAAGAGTTTGTAGGATACGATACACTAGAAACACCAGTAAAAATCACTCGCTACCGTAAGACGGAGAGTAAAAAAGATGGGGAGCTATACCAATTAGTATTTAATCTTACTCCATTCTATCCAGAAGGAGGAGGGCAAGTAGGAGATAAAGGATATCTAGAAACTCCTAATGGAGAGGTTGTTTATATCATTGATACTAAGAAAGAGAATAATTTAATTATACACCTTGCTAAAAATCTTCCGCGATCTACAGATGGAACATTTAAGGCAGTGGTAGATGCAAAGCAACGTAGTCGTACAGCTGCAAACCATACAGCAACACACTTATTACACCAAGGCTTACGTAAGGTATTAGGTACACACGTGGAGCAAAAGGGTAGTATGGTACATAGTGGGAATTTACGTTTTGACTTTGCACACTTCTCAAAAGTTTCTAAAGAAGAACTTAAGGAAGTAGAAGATTTTGTAAATGCACGTATACGAGAAAATCTTTCACTAGAAGAGCAGCGAGGTATTCCTTATGATCAGGCAGTACAAGAAGGTGCCATTGCATTATTTGGAGAGAAGTATGGAGATGCGGTGAGAACCATCCGTTTTGGGAAGTCTATGGAGCTTTGTGGAGGAACTCACGTACCAAGTACAGGAGAAATCTGGCATTGTAAGATTACCTCAGAAGGTGCTGTAGCATCTGGAATACGTCGTATAGAAGCAATCACAAGTGATGCAGCAAAAGATTATTTTACATCAGAAACTGAAGCTTATAACAATGTAAAAGCTACGCTTAAAAACGCACAAGATCCAGTAAAAGCAATTACTAGCTTACTAGACGAGAATACAGCTTTGAAAAAACAAGTAGAAGCACTCATAAAAGAGAAAGCGCAACACTTAAGCGGTGATCTTGCTAAAGAGTTTACAGATGTAGATGGTGTTGATTTCCTTGCCAAAAAAGTAGACCTAGATGCAGGGGGAATCAAAGACCTTGCATTTAAACTAGGAGAAAATAAAGACAATGTCTTTATCCTTTTTGGTACAGAGCAAGATGGTAAAGCATTATTGAGCTGCTATATTTCAAAGGAGCTAGTAGCTTCTAAGAAATTAAATGCGGGTACTGTGGTGCGCGAACTAGGAAAGCACATCCAAGGTGGAGGTGGAGGACAACCTTTCTTTGCAACCGCAGGAGGGAAAAACCCAGCAGGAATAGACGCCGCAATAGCTGAAGTGAAAAATTACTTGGTTTAATACACATACAACCATCTGCTTATTGACTTAATAAGTAGGTGGTTTTTTTATAAAGATTGCTCTTGTGTTATGATAAAATTACAGACTCAGTTGCCACTTGCTGCATCATCTACACCGTTTGGGTATGATGATAAGCTGCTGCTGTTGGGTTCTTGTTTTTCAGAAAACATAGGAGATAAACTAGATTACTATAAATTTCAATCGGTTACAAATCCATTTGGGATTATATTTAATCCTATAGCACTTGAGCGCCTTATACAAGACGCGATTGAAAACAAAACATACACAGAAGAAGATGTTTTTGAACTTGATGGTGTCTGGAAGTCATACTACGCGCATAGCGATAAAAATGCTTTGAGTAGACTAGGAGCTGTAATACATCTTCAAGAAGCACAGCAATTACTTAGGACGCAATTAAAAAGTGCATCACATCTCTTTATCACATTAGGTGCTGCTTGGGTTTATAGACATCTTGAACGAGATGAGGTGGTGGCTAACTGTCATAAGGTTCCACAAAAAGAATTTGCAAAAGAGCTCTTGACTATAGATGATATTGTACAAAGCTTATCTCGCATAGTAAAGCTTGTACGTAACTTCAATCCTGATATTTACATCACTTTTACTGTATCTCCCGTACGTCACATAAAAGATGGATTTATAGAAAATACACGAAGTAAATCTCATTTGATTTCTGCCATTCATGAGTTGGTAGATAAGAATGTTGTTTCTTACTTCCCGTCTTATGAGATTATGATGGATGAGTTAAGAGATTATCGCTTTTATGGCTCAGATATGATTCATCCTTCAGCACAGGCGGTAGATTATATTTGGGAACGATTTGTTGAAATATACGCTTTCGCGAAAGCGCAACAAACCATGAAGCAAGTCTCAAAAGTACAACAAGGACTTACCCATAAACCCTTTAATGCCGAAGGAGAACAGCATCAAAAATTCTTGGCAAAGTTAGACAGTCAAAAAGAAGAGTTACTTCAAGAATTTCCTTGGATGAGATTTTAATGAAAGCTTAAGTGTTCATTTTCTTATAGAGTGAAAGCCATCCACCACCATTCATAGCTTCAATCCCTTTGCTTTTTAAAATTGCAGTAGCAGAGGCACTTCGTGCTCCGCTCGCGCAAACGCATATTATAGGTGCATTCCAACTCTTGATTTTTGCGGCATTGGCATCTATGGATTGTAGTGGTATGTGTTTAGAGCCTGGAATAGCGCCGTTATCATATTCGGCTTTTGATCGCACGTCTATGATAACAGCATCTCTACTAAAGAAGTCGTCAAGTTT
The DNA here is from genome assembly GCF_003095655.1 of Dokdonia sp. Dokd-P16. Classification (NCBI taxonomy): domain Bacteria; kingdom Pseudomonadati; phylum Bacteroidota; class Flavobacteriia; order Flavobacteriales; family Flavobacteriaceae; genus Dokdonia; species Dokdonia sp. Dokd-P16. The sequence goes on along the minus strand of NZ_CP029151.1, from coordinate 849,370 downwards.
TCGCTGTTTCTTACCGAAAAAACTACTGAATAACCCCATTATCTTCCATTACTAAACTTAGTCCATCTTTTATAAGATGTGCAATATTTGCTCTAGAAACCATGAGAGATTCTAGGTGTGCTAGCACTTCCTTATTTCGCGTAAGCTCAAATATCTCAAGTGACAGAAGCCAGTCTGTAGGATATTGTTCTTTTACCGTTTTGAATATAGTAAGTAATGCAGTTTCTTGCGTTACGTTTTCTTCTCTCTGGTCTCTTACTTCCTTGTAATATTCGTTAAGTTTTTTATCCTCTTCAGATAGTTCGTTGTGAATGGTTGCTGTGCTGCTCACATTACTTTTTACGTCAAAGGAGTGATGATCTGCCGCTCCTGCAAAAGCAGAAACTACAGAGCTACCTATTACCATATCAAAAGGTCCGTTCTTGCGTGAGATAAGCTTATCACCTTTGTAGGATACCTCGCATCCATCAAAGTGAACTACGAGCAAGGTTCCGTCTACACTACGAGTTCCGGTGGTAATCATTCCTGTTACAGTAATGCCACTTTCAAACTCAAAAGAGTTAATGCCGCCTTCGTAAATTTCAAATGCCTTAAGGTCTCTCGGGCTCATATTTTCGATAGCCATAGAGCTACGCTTGAGTTTCCCTAGAGGAGAAGAGAATCCTTTTCTAAAATGATCTGTTCCTAGACCTATAAGTTCCTTGCCTCTGTAAGAAAGCGCACTGGGACCATGAGTTTCAAAATAAACAACGCGGTTGTCTTCATCTTGAATCATGTTGCTAAAATTCCCACTTACCTGCAGCCCAGTATTAAGCTCGATAGAGCCTAGTTGCTTGCAGTCTATAAGTTTTTGAACACCTCTCCATCCACCACGTCTAAGTGCCATGGTCTCTGCAAATTCTTCTAGTACTTCCATTAAGTACCCAAAATCTGGAGTAACAAATAGCTGAGGTTGCATTTGTGTGATATCAAATTCTTGATAAGCAGCATCTATGCTATAAGGTAGTTTCTTTACAGCATCTGTAAGGCAGTGTTTACTCTCACCTAGAGATGATAATAAGCCTGCGCCATATAATTTAGGATCTTCTAGTGTTCCTATAAGCCCATACTCTACGGTCCACCAGTGAAGGTTTCTTATAAGTGCAATTTCAGATGGTTCTACCGTCATTTGCTGCAGGCGGTTTACCTCATCTTCGGCAGCGTCTATATCTTCTTGAGCAATACCTTCGGCTTCTTTTAAAATAGAGAGCTTGCGCACTGCTTCATACATATCCATATCATGTGCATTTGATATGGCACGAGCACCTATTTCTCCAAATCTGCGCAGGTACTCTGCATAATCTGGACTTGCAATAATAGGAGCATGACCAGCACCTTCATGAATAATATCTGGTGCAGGTGTGTATTCTATATTTTCTAGTTGGCGTATGTCACTTGCAATCACAAGCACTTTATATGCTTGAAATTCCATAAAAGCATTAGGCGGGATAAAACCATCTACCGCAACGGCAGCCCATCCTATTTCTTTAAGAATACGATTCATCCCGTACATAGATGGGATATTATCTATAGAAATCCCTGTCTTTTTAAGACCAGACATATAGCTTTCATGAGCCACCTGACTTAAATGAGCTACATTTTTGCGCATCACATATCTCCACACCGCCTGGTTGATAGGTGTGTATTGGTCATAATCTTGCGCCTTGATATATTGTCCTAAATGCTTAGGCAGACGATCTAATAACGGGTTTGATGTAACTGGTATTTCCATAAAGTAAATTTACGAAGAATTGGTCGTGAATAAAATGCATTCCTAAATCGTTTGCGTTAATTTATTTTTAGATTTCCGCTTTCGCGAAAATGTGAGTTGGCAAAACATGCATTCTTCTCTATTTACCTATTTTTACCTAACATTAATTTCAGTTACAGAAAATGACACAACCTTACGTAAAGACATTAAAAGCAAACGGAATCGCTACCATTACATTCTTTCATCCATCGCACAATAGTATGCCTAGCACTGTGTTATCAGATCTAGAAAATGCTATCCAACATAGTGGGGATGATGCAGATGTAAAGGTAATTGTATTGCAAAGTGGAGGAGAACGCACTTTTTGTGCTGGTGCTAGCTTTGATGAGCTTAAAGGGATTGAAAATAATGTAGAAGGAAAAGAATTCTTTATGGGGTTTGCACGCGTCATACTTGCGATGCGCTCTTGTCCTAAAATAATCATTGGTCGCATTCAAGGTAAAGCTGTAGGTGGTGGCGTAGGCCTTGCCGCTGCAACAGATTATTGCTACGCTACTAAGCATGCAAGTATAAAATTAAGCGAACTCACCATAGGTATAGGGCCTTTTGTTATTGCCCCTGCTGTTGAGCGTAAGATGGGGTTAAATGCACTAAGCGACTTGACACTTAATGCAACAGAATTTTATAGCCCAGAATGGGCAAAAGAAAAAGGTCTCTATGCAGCACTTTTTGAAACCTCTATTTTAATGGATGAAGCGGTACAAGCATTAGCTTCAAAACTTGCTTCTTATAATCCAGAAGCGGTAGCCGCTATGAAAAAAGCATTATGGGAAGGTACAGATCACTGGCCAACACTTTTAGAAGAACGTGCCGAGATGAGTGGTACTTTAGTGCTGAGTAAGTTTACAAAAGACACACTGGGAGCGTTGTAACCAAGATGACTTTTATCAGTCAGAAACTTCATACATTAAAAAAGCACCCCAAGGGGTGCTTTTTAAGTTTAAGGGCTAATTCAAACAAAGTTTTAATTTCCTGCTACTTGTGGAGGATATACACCTAAAATTTCTTGAACGATTAGGTTAATACGTTCTTCACGCTTATCTACATCGCCAGTCACTAGTGGTGCTGTACCTTGACCTTGCCAGATAAGCTGATTTTTATTCGCATCAATTAAGTCAATGTATAAAGTACCCTGAGTAGATCTTGCAACGGAGTTGTTATTAAATCCGCCATTCCAGCCCCAAGGGCCTCCCCATGGTCCCCAGAAACCTCCCCAGCCTCCACGGAAGCCAAAGTTATTTTGATACACATCAATACGTTCTTTAGCTTTTGTAAAAATGCTTACAAGCACTGTAGGATTTTCAGATTTTGTAAAACCTTTTGCTATCATCTCAGATTCAATAGCGCGGAGTACACGTTTTTTATCTAGATCAGAAATCTCTGCTTTGTCTATTCCTGGTTTGTAAAAAGCAAACGTTTTGTACTCGTTAAAGTTTGTTTCTTTGTCGTAGTCAGATGCTACGCGCACAGTGCTACATGAAGCCAGTAAGAGTACGGCTCCTAGCAATGGTAAAAGTCTAAGTGCTTTCATAGTAGTTTGTTTTAAAGATTATTTAATAAGTGGTCATCCACAAAATTTGGTAATGTTACTGTAAGATTTGGTTCATTTTCCATGGCTCGTTTTATTGCAAAAACAGCACCTTCGTTACGAGCCCAGCTTCGTCTAGCAATCCCGTTATTTACATCCCAGAAAAGCATTGACTGTAAGCGTCTTTCAGATTCTTTACTACCATCAATTACCATACCAAAACCCCCATTTATAACCTCTCCCCAGCCTACGCCACCGCCATTGTGTATGCTTACCCATGTAGCACCGCGAAAACTATCACCTATTACATTTTGTATCGCCATGTCTGCCGTAAAGCGGCTTCCATCATAAATATTACTAGTCTCGCGATATGGAGAATCTGTGCCAGACACGTCATGATGATCACGTCCTAATATCACAAGACCTATTTCTTTACGTGCAATTGCATCATTAAAAGCTTGTGCTATTTTTGATCTTCCCTCTGCATCTGCATAGAGGATGCGAGCTTGTGATCCTACAACAAGTTTATTTTCTTGTGCTCCTTTTATCCAAGTGATATTGTCTTGCATTTGTTGCTGGATTTCTGGAGGAGCATCTTTTGCAAGCTCCTCAAGAACGCTACAAGCTATTTGATCTGTTTTTAAAAGGTCTTCTGGTTTTCCAGAAGCACACACCCAACGGAAAGGGCCAAATCCATAATCAAAACACATAGGTCCCATGATGTCTTGTACGTAGCTTGGATATTTAAAGTCAATACCATTTTCGGCAAAGACATCTGCACCTGCACGGCTGCTTTCTAATAAAAAGGCATTCCCATAATCAAAAAAGTAAGTACCCTTTGCTGTATGAGCATTGATGGCTGCAGTATGAAGCCTGAGAGTGCTTTGTACGCTTTCGCGAAAGCGGTCTACATTATTTGCCATCATATCATTTGCCTCTTCTACAGTAAATCCCATAGGGTAATAACCACCAGCCCATGGATTGTGTAAAGAAGTTTGATCACTACCTATGTCTATGGTGATGTTATGTGTGTCAAATGCTTCCCAGACGTCAACTACATTTCCTTGGTAAGCGATAGAAACGGTTTCCTTATCAAGCTTAGCTTGTTTTATTCTAGTTACAAGCGTGTCTGTGTCTTTTATTACTTCGTCTACCCAACCTTGAGAGTGTCTTGTGTGTACTGCCTTTGCATTTACCTCTGCACATACCGTGATACAACCAGCGATCTTACCAGCTTTAGGTTGTGCTCCAGACATACCGCCCAGTCCAGAGGTTACAAAAAGACCACCTATGGGAGATTTCTTTATTTTTCTAAACGCATTAAGAACGGTGATCGTAGTTCCATGCACAATTCCCTGCGGGCCGATATACATAAAACTTCCTGCCGTCATCTGTCCGTATTGAGTAACACCAAGGGCATTAAATTTTTCCCAATCATCTGGCTTGCTATAATTAGGAATCATCATGCCGTTAGTCACCACAACCCGTGGCGCATCTTTATGGGAAGGAAATAAACCCATAGGATGGCCTGAGTACATGGCAAGTGTTTGCTCATCATTCATCTGGGCGAGGTATTGCATTGTAAGACGATATTGTGCCCAGTTTGAAAACACACCGCCATTACCTCCGTAGGTAATGAGTTCGTGAGGGTGCTGTGCAACCGCATAATCCAGATTGTTTTGTATCATTAACATGATTGCCGCTGCCGCTTTAGATCGCGAGGGATATTCTTCTATAGGTCTTGCATAAATATCATATTCTGGATGAAAACGATACATATAGATACGGCCGTAGGTATCTAGTTCTTCTTTAAATTCAGGGAGGAGTACTTCATGATGTTGAGGTTCAAAATACCTGAGTGCGTTTTTTAAAGCTAGTTTTTTTTCTTCTGGAGAAAGAATTTTTTTACGTTTTGGCGCGTGATTAATCGATGGGTTGTATTCCTTTGCTGGTGGTAAGTTATCAGGAATACCCATTAAAATTTGTTCTTGAAAAGTCATAAGATGTGAGTGTTAAGTGAAACAATAAATACAAATTGCTTCTACTCACTAAGGGTAACGTATATCTACGCGATGATAGGATTTATAAGTACGCTTTCTATAATGTTTAAGCCTACTATCCATCTTGTTTATTTGTTTTCTTACTATATCCATATGGACAATGACGGCAGCCACTCTCACAACAATAACCTCTTTTGAGGTGGTATTGCTCTGTAAAACATTTATAGCCTTCTGGCGTTAGGTAATAATCGCCGTCTTCTATAGGAATATGTTTTTTTAAGTAGGACATAACACAAAGATAAGGATACGGCATAGACTTTGAATAACGTCTATAGTATTAGTAATAACGTACAAGTATTAAGGAGATCTTAAGATGCTAGATGTTATAATTAATTTATTTTTGACCTATGTTTTTAATTGTAAATAAATATTTATTGCGCAAACGCTTTGTGGGAGTCACTCTCTGGCCATTTATAGTGATGCGTACTCCAGATCTTAAGGAGGATATTGTATTTATTAATCACGAGAAAATCCATATTAGACAACAAGCAGAAATGCTAGTACTACCATTCTTTATATGGTATGTTATTGAGTATTTTATAAGGCTTATACAGTATAGGGATAACTATGTCGCTTACCTCAATATCAGTTTTGAGAGAGAGGCTTATGCTCGTGAGTGCGAGCTTAGCTATCTAGAAAAACGCCCTTTTTGGAGTTTTCTAGCGTATCTTTAACCCGTGAATCTTACTTCAAAAAATCAATTTATTTCAGAAACAAATGGCTACTCCCTTTCTATTAAAAGGGAAGACTTGTTGCACCCTACAGTCTCAGGAAATAAGTTTAGAAAACTTAAATATAACCTCATACAAGCCCGAGCAGAAAGTTATGATACGCTACTCACTTTTGGAGGCGCTTACTCAAACCATATTGCTGCTACGGCAGCGGCAGGTCAGTTAGAAGGTTTCAAAACCATAGGAGTTATTCGTGGAGAAGAGCTAGGTGTACATCTTGCTCAGACGTTAGAAAGTAATCCTACGCTGGCATTTGCACATGAGTGTGGGATGAAATTTCACTTTATATCAAGGCAAGAATACCGTGAAAAAGATGAGTTACGCTTTCGCGAAAGCATGACAAAAACCTTTAATAATCCGTTTATAATTCCCGAAGGTGGAACCAATGAGCTCGCTATTAAAGGTTGTGAAGAAATCTTAGCTGATGATGATACAGACTTTGACTATATATGTTGCCCAATAGGAACAGCAGGTACAATTTCTGGTATCATAAATAGCCTGAAGCCGCATCAGAAGGCGTTAGGGTTTCCAGCTCTTAAAGGTAACTGGGTGGCAGATGAGGTGAGAAAATATGCAAATAATGAGCAGTGGGAGATTATTGCCGACTATCATTTTGGCGGATATGCAAAGGTGAATGGTGATCTCGTTAACTTTATAAATGAATTTCACGCAAAGCATCACGTTTTACTAGATCCTATTTATACGGGTAAGATGCTTTATGGTATTTCAGAGCTTATGAAAGGTGGGTATTTCCGCGAGAATTCTCGTATTTTAGCCGTTCATACGGGAGGTTTACAAGGAATTGCAGGAATGAATATCCAGCTAGCTAGAAAAGGGCTTCCGCTCATACACTAATTATATGTTCAAACGTTTTATCATACTTTTATTAATAGGAATACTGTCTGTAAGTTGTGGTGGCTCTAAAAAAGCCACACGTTCTAAAAAGAGAACAAAAACTACACGTACCGTCGAGAGAAGACAACCTTCTCCAAAAGTTGAGGAGGCAGCAACTCCAGATGACAATCTTGATAATGGAGTTAATCCAGTTCCTAAAGGTGGCGTAAACGGTTATATAGAAGACTTTGCAGATATCGCAAAAGAAGAAATGGAACTATACGGAATCCCAGCAAGTATCACGCTAGCGCAGGGGATTCTTGAGTCTGGTGCTGGTAAAGGCGAATTGGTTCAAAAAGCAAATAACCACTTTGGGATTAAATGTCACGACTGGAAAGGTCAGACCGTTTATCATGACGATGATACGAAGGGGGAATGCTTTAGAAAGTATAGTTTGGCTAAGTTTTCTTACAGAGATCACTCCTTGTTTTTGACAGGAAGAAAGCGTTATACAGATCTTTTTAAACTCCCTAAAGATGATTATAAAGGATGGGCAAATGGGTTACGTGCTGCAGGATATGCTACAGATAAGAAGTATCCTCAAAAATTAATTAGCCTGGTAGAGCGTTATGAGTTATATCGTTATGACGGTGAAGTACTAGGTAAAGATGTTGCAGACTATAAGAAAGTGACAGATAATAATAACCAACATACTGTGCAAAAGGGAGAAACGCTTTTCCGTCTATCTCGCATGTATGATGTAACGGTGCCAGAACTAAAAAAATGGAATGGTATTGATGGTGATCAAATCTTTGAAGGTCAAGTGCTTTTTATCAAACCATTTGATAGAGGGTATTAAAACATTAGATCCTTGAATAAAATATAGTACAAGATTGTACAGTGTAAAATGTACAGACAACAAATAGCATATTTAGATGATTTATAAAAGAAGTAGTGAGCTTTTTGTAGCAGCTCAAAAAGTAATACCAGGAGGAGTAAATAGTCCCGTAAGAGCTTTTAAATCTGTAGGAGGAGATCCTGTATTTGTAAAAGAGGCAAAGGGAGCCTATTTATATGATGAAGATGGACGCAGACTTATTGATTATATCGCCTCATGGGGGCCTATGATTTTAGGTCATGCGCATAAACCTGTGGTAGATGCTGTTGTAGAAAAAGCACAAAAAGGCACTTCCTTTGGAATGCCTACAGAGATAGAAACAAAAATAGCCGAGCTTGCCATCTCTATGGTGCCAGGTATTGATAAAATACGCTTTGTAAACAGTGGGACAGAAGCCTGCATGAGTGCAGTGCGTCTTGCTCGCGGATTCTCAGGAAGAGAGAAGATTATCAAATTTGCAGGTTGTTATCACGGTCACTCTGACTCATTTCTTATTCAAGCAGGTAGTGGAGCAGTAACCTTTGGTTCTCCTAATAGTCCAGGAGTAACGGCTGGTACGGCAAAAGACACCTTACTTGCAGATTATAATAACCTAGAAAATGTAAAAGAACTTTTTGAAGCAAATTCAGGTGAGATTGCTGCAATCATTATAGAACCTGTTGCAGGTAATATGGGATGTATACTTCCAGCCGAAGGATTTTTACAAGGATTACGTGAGCTATGTGACGCACATGGTGCGCTACTCATTTTTGATGAGGTGATGACAGGCTTTAGACTAGCAAAAGGTGGTGTGCAAGAGCTTATGGATGTTCGTGCAGATATTGTCACTTTCGGAAAAGTAATAGGTGGTGGGTTACCTGTAGGAGCTTTTGCAGCTCGCACAGAAATCATGAGTCACCTTGCTCCAGAAGGACCAGTATATCAAGCAGGAACCTTAAGTGGGAATCCGCTGGCGATGGCTGCCGGACTGGCCATGCTTACAGAACTTAATAATAGTGATGTTTTTGAAAGCCTAGCAAAGAAAACGGAGTACTTGCACAAAGGAATAGATAAAGCCTTAACTGATAACGGAGTTACTTTTACTATAAACCGAATAGGCTCTATGATTTCTGTACACTTTGCAGAAGGCGCAGTAACAGATTTCAAATCGGCTGCAGTGGGTGATAATGATACGTTTAAGAAATTCTTCCATGGATTGCTTGAAGAAGGTATTTACATCGCACCAAGTGCTTATGAAAGTTGGTTCTTAAATGACGCTCTTTCTTACGAAGATCTTGATGAGACAATCGCTGCAGTAGCAAAGGTGGGAAAGACGTTGTAAGATGTAATCAGTGAAATTGTAGCTCTCAATCTTAAAGAAGCCTTTTATAGTCATGAAAAATATCGTAGTAATATTTCTTGTATTGTTTTCTTTCTCAATAGTAGGCCATGCACAAGTAGATAGAAGAAGTGAATTTGTTTTTGAAGGTTCCATACCTGAACATAAAGTAGCATTTCTGAAGCAAAACTATAATTGGAAAGAAGGCACTAAGCTTATTATTACTTTTAAAACGTTTTTAAGCACTTGTCCGCGCAATCAATATCGAGTAATTGATAATGATTGGAATGATGAGTTTTATAGGAAATTAGCATTGAAAAATGTCACAAATATTTACATCTCGCTTGAAGATAATTTATTAAGAAAGCTTACAAAATCTAGAAAAGACTTTTATGAGGACAAGGATGATTTTTTTACCAAAACGTTTAACTTAAAAAGTGGAAGGCATTGTTATGCTCTTATGATGATTAATGAAAAGGGTTCATTTATGTTGAGAGTTGGAGAATATACAGAAGCAGATATATTTGACTTCTCAAAAATTCTAGAAGGAGAACAACCATAATCTTTTACCAAAATCACTATAACAAAAAACGGCATCCCAATCAAGGATGCCGTTTTTGAAAAGAATGGACAATATTTCATTGTAGAAAGTAAGTTCTCTTCTACTACAACACCTTCGCTTAATTCGGCTAATGACGCGACAAATCTTCCAAAACAAATGAGTGATGCTTGGATAACAAGGCCAGGAGAATTAGCAAATACAGTTGGAAGCACGGGTTTAGCAGATGATATTATTGATGCCGGTTATACTAGAGTTTTAGCTACCCACGGGCCTAATGGTAATGTAATCTATAAGTTAGTAGATGCTCTTGGTAACATAGGTAATGTATGGACTCCTTAAAAAATAGTAATATAAATATGAGAGACAAGCTGAAAGATGAAAGTTACTTTGATTCTTTTCTAGACGATACATATAAATCTTTGGAAAAAAGGATTGTTAAATTAAATTCTGTTTTAATAAAAGATGAAAGGATAATTCCTGTAAAAAAAGCGATGTCATCATCTTATTTACATATTATACATGCTAAATTTTCAAATGGAGATTATTTAGAAAAACTCAAAAGTGATTTTCATAATGGAATTAAGTTGATGAATGAATCGTTGACAGGTAATAATGGAAAAGTTCACGTTACTAAAAGTCAATATTTAGACCAATATTATATTCATATTTATCAAGAAGTATTGCAATATTTATCACTAGCATATTTTTTGGAAGTATCCAATGAAGATTTTCAAATATTGGTTGATATTATTGATAGAGACAATATCAGCGATAATTTATATGAATTTATTATCAAAGCTCGCTTTCCTAATAGAGAACAAAAACGCCCAGAAGAATACGATACAAAGCAATCTGTAATATTAAAAGTATACGATAAACTTCGTAAGGCTACAGAAACAGAAGATAAAGTAGAAGCCTCAAAATTGATAAAACAATTTTTAGAAAAAGACTTTTACCACAAGCATATGAACCTTTATAATAGCCATAATAGTAAGGCTGATATTTATTGTGGCTATTGGAGCTTTGAGACAGCCGCAGTGGTTAAGATTATGGGCTTAGATGATAGTAGTTTTATAGATAACCAATATTATCCAAAAGACTTAGTTCATCAAACTGCATTAACATCAAAGAAAAAAGGACTCTTTTAAATAATTACAGACTTGGATTTAGATAAACTAATAAATGCTTTTAAAAATAAGGAACTTCAAACGCTAGGTGTAATATCTATTTATGGAAATTATTTTGGTAAACCTGGAGATACTATTTCTACAATAAAAGATATTTATAAGAGAGATGAAACCTTGGTAATAGAGCTAAACAACAAAACGATTTTAATGTCATTGCCTAAAAAAGTAAGCTATAATTATTATTCAATTGATTTAGAAGAATCTGATTTTATAAAAGTCGATGATAAAGAATATTTTTATAAAGAAAATGAAAAAGCTTTCCATCTTTATAATTGGTCAGCCCAATCAAAAGCACATTAAATTTATTCGACATACTTTACCATAATATTTAAATATTAAGTAGGAGATTTCTACAATGCATATAATATGAAAAATCTGAACATATTAGAACTTTCAATTTTAAAAACTATAGTTGAAGACAATAAAAACCTTTATCCTTATTTATCAAATCATTTTGAAGATTTTACAGTTAAGGATAGAAAATATAGTGGAGTAGGGGTAATTGTTAATTTTGGCTATAGACTGGAATTTCAAGAAGCCAAGAAATTCAATATGCTACTTTCATCCACGAGAAGCTTGTTCATTGAAGGATTAGATTATGAGGTTTCATATGCATTATGTTTAAATAGCGATAAAGGTAATTTTTTAGAAATTATATCAAATGGGGAGGATTGGGATGGAAGTTATAGTTCTTTTAAATTAATATAATGCAAGGTATTACTGATACAAATCATATTACTTGGAAGGGAATAAATCCTTAAATTTAAAAAATGATATTAAATGAAAATATACTTAATGACTTTGGGAGGTTAATTATTAAAGATGGATATGACTCTGGTATAAATTTAGTAGACGACCTAAAGCAAATAACAAAGCCTCCGTACATTATTAAAGAAGAAGCTAGTTTCGTTAAATCATTAAATGATGAACAAATAAATGGTCTAAAAAAATTAATTAAAAGAACACAATCTGATTTAATTTTTACCTTTCTTAAAATATTTGAGGAACAAGAAAATTATAAATTAATTTATGAAGAAAACGGTAAGCAAGTTAATCTCGAGGAAATAAGTGAGATGCTAAAAGCAGAACCGACTATAGAAAATGGATGGATAGATCGCTTTAGCAAATATTCTGATAAGAAGTAACTAAGATTGGTTTGATGAATTCTACAGAAAATTAAGCTTAGAAAATGTTACTAATATTTACATCCCACTCCAAGAGAAATCAGCTAAGAAACTTATAATACCCAAGAAATGATTTCTATAAGGATAAAGATAATTTTTTTACTAAGACATTCAATTTAAAAAGCGGGACACACTGCTGCGCTCTTCCGATGATTAATGAAAAGGGTTCATTTATGTTGAGAGTTGGAGAATATACAGAAGCAAATATATTTGACTTCTCAAAAATTCTAGAAGGAGAACAACCATAATCATTTTCCAAAATCACTATAACAAAAAACGGCATCCCAATCAAGGATGCCGTTTTCAATCTAAAAATAAACCAATCAATCAAAATTATTTATTCCCTCTGCGTGATTCTTCGTGACCTCTTTTTCCTTTGTCACCACGCTTTCCTTTTCTCTTAGCATTCATTTTTTTGAACTGCTTAAACTGATCTTCAGATAAGATACTCTGCATTTTTTCTTGCATAGCAATCTGCTTATCTAGACGCTCATTCTGCATTGCATAACGTTGCTCTTTAGTAAGCTCTGGCTTTTCTTTATTTGCCTTACGCTCTGCTTGCATCGCTTTACGATCTTTTGCTTGATCAAGAAGCACGGTGTACACTTTTTTAGACTGGTTATCATCTAGTGCAAGTGCAAGTGTCATCTTCTTTGTATTAAGTGTAGCAACTTGTTCTGCAGTCATGTCATTACCTATTCTTTCTTCTCCAGATCTTGGACCTCTTTGTGCAGACATTGATACGGTCGCAAGTACTAGAAACATCATCATTAACTTTTTCATCTTTTTTCTTTTTTAATTGTTGAACACTTATATGACCCAAAAAAAAGAGGAAGGTTTAATGATTATAATTTTTTGTGACTTTATTATGATTTTATCAAAGCACGCTTTCGCGAAAGCGTAACCCTTCCAATTGTCTGCAACTATAAGGAATGAACCTTAATAAAATGGATCCATAAAAAAAAACAGCCAGTAATCACATGATTGCTGGCTGTTTCTATAAGTAAGCTATTGTAAGTATTACTTAGGATCAAGTATCATGTTGATACGCTCTACAAGATCTTCTGCATGTATGCGGCTCATACGGTCTCTAAGTCGGTTGTTCTGTAAATCACGTTTAAGATCTTTAAGCTCTGCACGTACTACGGCACGTATATCACTCTGACCTACATTTACTCTTGTCCCGCTAAAGAAACGACCACCACTTTGATCTTCTGTCATGATAAACTCAAGACGTTCTACATATGCACGCTGTAAGTTACGACGGTAAATATCTATTGCCTGGCGGCTTCTTAACTCTGAGAATAACCCAGCTCTTAAGTCAGACATCATAGTAACTAGTGAGTATGCATCTGCATCATTCATAGCTTCGTTTTCAAGCATACGAGCCATACGTCCAAAGTCTAGAAGGTTGTTAAGTGTTCTAGTCTGGAAACCTCTTACACGTTCTACACTTCCAGCATTTTCAATCTTATCAAAAATGTTGTTATCTAGTAACCACTCTGGTGTGTCAAAAAGTTGTGTCTGTAAGAAATCTAACGCTTCTTTCTGTTTTGCTTTATGTACGTGTGTGTATACTGCTCCTTCTTGATCATAGGTTTTGTACATTTCATATACACCACCTACGTTAGCCGCAACGTGTCCCATGTAACGATTGTATTGTGATAATACTTGACCATACATTTTATCTAGCTCGTCATAGTTTTGACCCTCTTCTGCCGTCCACTCAATAAGGTTAGGAACGATACGTTTAAGGTTTGCAATACCATAAGCACTAGCTTTCATAGCATCATCACCTAGATCTTCTGTTTGTGAACTAGGATCGATAACACCTCTTTGTTGTCTTCCAAAACGGTACATAGGATCTCCAGCATGTTCAAGAATCCAGCTGTCTAAAGTTTTCTTCTCGTCTTCTGCGCTTTTTGCAGATGGGATAGGGCGGTAACCCCAGTTTATAGAGTATTTGTCATAAATACCTATGTTAGGCATTAAGGCTACATCTCCATCTCCCGGTTGTGCTATATAATTAAAACGTGCATAATCCATGATAGATGGTGCAGTTCCATATTTCTTAGTAAACTCAGGATCACGTAAATCATCTACCGCATAAGCAACACTACTTCCCATGTTGTGTGGAAGTCCAAGTGTGTGACCTACCTCGTGCGAACTCACAAAACGAATTAATCGTCCCATGATTTCATCTTTAAACTCATTACTACGAGCCTCAGGATTGATAGCTGCAGTTTGTACAAAATACCAGTTGTGTAATAATGTCATTACATTATGGTACCAGTTAATATCACTTTCTAAAATCTCTCCAGAACGTGGATCACTTACGTGAGGTCCATTTGCATTAGGAATAGGAGAAGCTAGGTAACGTACCACACTGTAACGTACATCTTCTGGGCTCCAGTCTGGATCTTCCTCTACAGATGGAGGATCGGCAGCGATGATGGCGTTTTTAAAACCTGCAGCTTCAAAAGCTACTTGCCAGTCTTCTATACCCTGCTTAATATAAGGAATCCATTTTTTTGGAGTCGCACGATCTATATAATAAACAATTTGTTTTTTAGGCTCTACAAGTTCGCCACGATTAAAGGCAGCCATGTCCTCGTCTTTTACTTCAAGTCTCCAGCGGTCAAGGTAACGCACTGTTTTACTCTTTTGAACGTCAATTCCGTAATCTGTTTGACCACGTGCAAACCATCCTACACGCTCGTCAAACATACGACGTTGCATAGGCACTTCTGGTAGTAAGATCATTGAGTTACTCATTAACAGAGATATTACTCCCGTAGCACTATTAGATGGTGCATCAGAAGAAGCGTATGTTTTTACACTACGTACTTCTATGTTTTCTGGGTAACTTCTTATAGTATCTAAGTAAGAAAGCTTAGTATCTAGCTTTGTTACTTTTAATCCTTTACGGCTTCTTTGTGGTAAACCTAGTGGCTTCACATCGCTTTCAAAAAGACCTGTAGCATCAATTACTGTATTTCTAGAACCAGAAACACTGTCTTTATGATACGCTTTAATGTCAAAAGCATACAGTACAGGTTCAAAGTTACTGTTCTTTACAGCCTCAGAAATAGGAAGTGAGTCTGCAGCATATACTTGGTGTGATACCACACGCAATAATACTTTCTTGTCTTTTACTTCCCAGCGCAACACAGAAGTGTTTTGCTTTCCACCACCAAAGCCTAGGCCTCCTGCAGTTTTTGCAATACGAGTCACCATGAGCATCTCACGACCCATAAGTGAGTCTGGAATCTCATAAAAATATTTGTCGTCTAGTTTGTGTACGGTAAAAAGACCTTCATCAGTCTTTGCATCTTTTGTGATGACTTTGCCATAAGGTTTAATGGCATTTTTACTGTCTTTTGCTTTTGATTTTGAAGCACTTGCCTTGCTGGCAACTTTAGATTGTGAGGTGCTACAACTCGCGATAGTAATGGCAAATAGGGTTGCCATCACATAGGATAATTTTCTTTTCATTCGGTTGACCTTTTTTGGTGGGTAAAAGGTACAGACCAGCGACTCCCTATATTGTTAAGAAAATCACAACATGGCAAGTGTGGTCTCATAAAGTTTTGTGCCGTCTAGCGTCGCCTTTATCCATGCAAAGAAACTCACCATAAAAATATCTTCATCTTTTAGGGAGTCTACAGTAAATTGACTCATTACGCTTTCGCGAAAATTTGCCTTCTTCACAATAGTCGGATCATTAAAGATCTGGCTAAATACTTTTATAAAGCGTTCCAATCTTACTTCGGAAAGGATGATTTTTTTGTACTTCCGTTTGAAGCTACGGAGTTGTGAGTGAACGAGGTCAATATATTCTAGTTCATAATAATTAATCAATGAGAGTAAATCTCTTTTAATCATCCAGTCTATTCCTAGTCGTTCCTCATACCAGCTATCAGTATGTTTAAATTTATTGAGCGTACTTATAGCGGCTTTGTACTCACCTTGCTGTGTGAGAAACACCACTTGTGCGAGCAATATATCTGGATCAACTTTCTGTTTTGTTGTTGAGATGTGGTTGTTTATATCTGCAATAGCCAGAGAGGAGTTACCACTATAATTTAAAACGAAGGAGTTGATGAGAAGCAAGTTTTCGCGAAAGCGGGATTCCCACTTTCCATTTTCGGCATTCATCTCGGTATTCATTAACGAGAGATAATGCGTTGCTTGTGCAAAATCGCGCACTCTAAAGTGAGCATTTGCCATAAAGTAAAGCACCTGGATGTGATAAAAGCGTTGCTTTTCTTGAACGTTTTCCTTCTTCTTTATGAGATTATAAGTGTGCGTGATAAAGGGCAGTGCCTCGCCAAAATTGTGATCTAAGTGCGCTGCGGTATTTATAATTTCTAGCAGCTGGTACAAGGATTTAAAGGTGAACGTCTCGTTGATTTCAATATGAAAAGCAGCGAGTATCTCTTCTACCGTTTTCTGTATTCCTTTCTTTAATAGATGTTCATCAAATATGAGTATGCGCTTGATGTGTGCATATGCCATGTTGAGTTGCTCTTGCTGTATAAATCGCTGCTGGTTTTGTTGTGCGGCTTGTGTGAGCTCTTGTAAATCTACCTCCGGATGAAGATGACTATACTGGAACTGGGTGTGGTAGCTTTCAATAAGAGCCGTGTGTAAGTCAAGGTCTCTTGCTTTTTGAGTCGCTTTTTTTAAAAGTTTTTGAGCTGGTTTATGGAGGTCTTGCTCATAAAGAATACGTGCTGCGAGTATCCATTTAAAAACCTGCATATCATCAGAGGTTTCATTTTCAAAATTTTGAGTGGCTATAAAATCAATGAGACTGTCTTGTAGCCTTTTTGATAGCGCATGATACGCATTACGATTTGGGCTTCCATATAGTAAGATATCTATGTCTTTAAGAGGCGTTCCCTTTCTTATAAGGTTGTATAATGTGAGATTCTTTGTGTCTGATCTTCTATTTTTTGAACGTAAATAGGTCTTGAATAACTTACTGTCCTCTGTAGAGAAAGATTGTATAATAGTTGTGACATCCATTTTAAATCGTAAGTTTTATCTGTTTAAAGTGCAATAAATATAGGAATTAAATGATGTTTATTTCTATTTATATCATAAGTAATATTGAAATATTAGATTTTATTAGCTCCTACATCACTGCATCTTTGCCTTGTAATCAAACAACAAGGTCATGGAATTTAATAACAAAAAACTGTCAAGAACGACAACCGTAGTACACTACGTTATAAGTATATTACTGGCTGCTTTTTTAATAGGACTTGCAAATAGAATTATCTGGGATATTGATGAATCTGATAATCGTCCTACGCTAGAAAATTTTGAATCGCAAACAGATGTGGATACTCATAGAACGTTATACCGTGCGGTTCAAGATTCAATAAATGAACAATACCGTAGTCAGGAGGCTTTAGAAATAAATCTTGAGTTAGCCAAAACTACCTTATCTCAAGAGCAGCGCTCTTTTAAATCTTGGATTTCCACACGTACAGCTACGCAATCATCTACAGTAGATGCCGAGGTGCGAAAGCGTAACCTTACGATGGACTCCATTCAAAAAGTGATACAATCTTACGAGACAGAGAAGTCTGTTTATGCAGCAGCTATCTTAACATTAAGAGATACACAGGCAGTCTATAGTTTGCAAGAGCAGGAGGCTATGGAGGTAGTGTATAATCTACATGATGATGCTGTAAGAAGTTATGAGCTGAGCATCTTTTTAAAACGATTGCTATTTGTACTTCCTATACTGTTGCTAGGTTTATGGATGCTTGTAAAGAAAAGAAAGCATACGTACTGGCCATTATATCGTGGGTATGTGTTCTTTTCTTTCTATAGCTTTTTTGTAGGTTTAGTGCCTTACTTACCTAGCTACGGAGGATATGTGAGATTTACAATCGGTATCCTACTTTCCATCTTTTTAGGAGTATATGCAATACGGTCACTACAAGCATTTATAAAACGCAAGAAAGAAGATTTACAACAATCTACCCAAGAGCGATCAAAGCAAATAAAAGAAGAGGTTGCAGAGAAAGCATTAGAAAACCATATGTGCCCTAGCTGTGGTAAAGATTATCTTATTAATGAGTTTCACCAGAGCGGTGGAAAAAAAGGAGTAGCAGGAAGTCTAAAAGTAACCAACTACTGCCGTCATTGTGGGCTCCAACTCTTTAAAGATTGCAATAGCTGTGAGACTACAAATTATGCACACCTGCCACACTGTTACTCCTGCGGAGATCATATTATGGAGATAGCAAAAGAAGACAAAACTGAAGAAGAAATTATAAAAGATGATTTATCGCCCCAGCCCTAAAGGGAGAACATCAGATTTTTGCCCCGACCCTAAAGGGAGAAAACCAAGATTACAATTAGAAAAAGCCACCCTTTAGGGATGGGGAAAGCTTTTTAGAATATCAGAATTTTTCCCCAACCCTAAATGGAGAAAACCAAGATTACAATTAGAAAAAGCCACCCTTTAGGGATGGGGGAAGCTTTTTAGAACATCAGATTTTTACCCCGACCCTAAAGGGAGAACATCGGATTTTTTAACCCGCCCCTAAATAGAGAACATCAGGATTACAATTAGAAAAAGCCACCATTTAGGGCTGGGGAAGCTTTTTAGAACATCAGGTTTTTACCCCGTCCCTAAAGGGAGAAAATTATTAATCACACCCAGAAAAAGCCATCCTTTAGGGTTGGGGAAAGCTTTTTAGAAAATGAGATTTTTTACCCCAACCCTAAAGGGAGAAAATCAGATTTACAATTAGAAAAGGCCACTCTTTAGAGATGGAGAAAGCTTTTTAGAATATCACAATTACCAATTAAACAACAACAAACAACAACTATTATGGAAAATCAATTTGAAACACCAGTAACAGAAAAGAAGAATAAAAAACAAGAACCATTTTCAAACAAGCCTACGGGAGCTTTTATAAGTGCATCATGGAGTGCATTATTTGTAGGGATGGTGTCCTTTTGTGTAGGACTATGGAATGCAGATATGTACCTCAATGAAAAGGGATATTACTTTACAGTATTACTATTTGGATTATTTGCTGTAGTATCAGTACAAAAAAGCGTGAGAGATAGACTAGAAGGAGTGCTAGTAACAGATATTTATTATGGTATAAGTTGGTTTGTCACTATCGTCTCTATCTTATTACTCGTTGTAGGTTTATGGAATGCAGATCTAGAATTAAGTGAGAAAGGATTTTATGGAATGTCTTTTACATTAAGTCTGTTTTCAGCCATAGCGGTGCAAAAGAATACACGAGATGTAAAGTTTATAGATAGTATTAATGACAACTAGCAAAAAGCGACACCTACGGGTGTCGCTTTTTGTTGTTTGATGAAACCCAATGCTTCTTAGGGAGTGTTGGGTTTCTATGTTATAACTATATATTAATAGTACAAGATGAAGAAGCACCAAACCATTTAAGTCTATTGCGAGAAGCAGTGTTGTAAATAAAATCACGTATGATTCTTGGGATAAATGCAAGTAGTGCTGCTACCGATTTCCACTTTGGGATTTTAGAAATGATCTTTAAAAACCCATCAGAATGTGTATGTAGTTCTTGATTTTCAATAAGCATTACGGTATCTAAACGATCTGTAGGTCTTCCATATTCTTTTAAAATATGCTGACCTTTTGGAGATTGAAAGGCGATACATTCAAACAATTCGCTTGGTGCAAATTTAAGGAGCCAGCCCACAACACCATTACAGAGATTACAAGCTCCGTCAAAAATAATAATGTTTTTATTGTGTTCCATTTCCATTGATTTGATACGTTAATTACAATCACTAGGTCGAATAAAAATTAAAAACTTTTCATTTTAAAATTTATTTATTATTAGTTGCCATTCATAATGAGGTGTTTATCGTTTTGTAATGAGGTTGTGTAAGTTTTCGTGAATAGATAGCGACGTATTTGAGATAAAGCTATTAAAATGAAAAAATTACTATTACTATCGGTTCTCTTCGTAGGGATATTTACAGCGGTACACGCACAAGGAATTAAAATATTGCCTACTAATCTAGAGGTAAAGTCTTGGCCAGACGGATGGCATAAGTTTGAATTACAAGGAGCTATTTTTGATGTAGAAATATTAGGAGGACGATATACTCAAGGTGTTGTAAAGTGGTTAGATGGAACAACCTATTCTGGTAGACTTTCTGGCGCATATGTTTCTGGAAAAGGTACTTACACTTGGGCAAATGGAATGCGTTATGAAGGATCGTTTAAGAAAGGAAAACGACATGGTAAGGGATCTCTCATCTTAATAACTGGGACAAAATGGAGCGGGAAGTGGAAGGATGATAGGAAGAACGGTAAAGGAAAAGTATTTGATAATAAAGGTAACATTACGGAGCAAGGAGTTTGGGAAAATGATAAACGAGTAAATGCCAAGTAATCCCTTTATGAGTTAAGTAGTATAGGCTCATATAAAGGAGTCTTCCATAATTAGGACATGATATACTATAAAAGAAAACCCGCACAAGATGCTTTTTGAGCATTATGTACGGGTTCTATATTCTTTAAAAAAGCTTTTAGGGAAAAGCGAATTCTAAAGAATGATTATCTATATCCTTTTATTCTGCAATAAGTTCGGAGAGTACTTTCTTAAATAAATCAACAGGTTGTGCTCCAGTAACCGCACTTTTTCTATTAAAAACAATAGTAGGAACTGAGTTTACACCTAAGTTCTTCCAGTAACCTTGTTGCGTTCTTACTTCATAACGAGCTTCTTCATTTTCAAGTAAAGCCAGACCTTCCTCTGCATCTAAGCCAACGTCAAGTAGTGCTTGTTTTAAGACCTCTCTTTGAGATACATCCTTACGCTCACTAAAGTAAGCAGCAGTAAGTCGCATTTTTAATGCTGTTTGTTTGTCAAATTTCTTTGCATACTCTAATAATACATGTGCATCAAAAGTATTTACAATTCTCATATCGTCAAAATAGTCAAACGTAAAGCCAAGCTCATTTCCAGCATCTACCAGTCGTTGCTTAGACTCTTTTTGTTGCTCCACGGTTGATCCATATTTTTCTGTAATATGCTCGTTTACGTTCTGACCTTCGGCAGGCATTTGAGGATTTAACTCAAATGGTTGCCACTCAATCTCTATTTGGTCTTCAATACCAAGTTCTGATATTGCTTTTTCTAAGCGTTTGTAACCTACGGTACACCATGGGCAAACTACATCTGAGACAATATCTATTTTTAATTTTTCTTTCATCATTTTACTATTTACTTATTTCGCTAGTTGTAATAAAGTGCTGTTCATCTGGTTCATTGAGTGCGATTTCATGCTCAGGAAGCATGTTCATAATCATAGAATTTACCACTCTCTCTTTTGAGAGATCTTGAGAACGCATTGTTGCTTTATGAAACGCACCTAATGTTTCATTGTTTTGCTTAGGAACACTATTATTTATCAATACAATACTATAAGAATTATTTGACAAGGTCTCCACTTTTGTAATGTACGGTTTGAGATGCTCTAGATTGTTTTCAAAAACAGGTGTAAATTCTTTAAGGTAGCTTTTTGGAGCATCTTCACTTTCCTTAGCATACTTGTGATAGTCTCCTATATACAGCTCGCTTTGTATTGCAGTTGGTTCATAGCCCAGCATTAAAAAAGATTGATCTGCAGCGTTATCTACATGGAAAGGCGTATTCACTTGTTGATCAAAACGGACAAGCCAGTGGTAGCTTAATGGTCTATTGTAAGTTGCTTTTGTATAGCTAGATAATTCTTTTTTAAGAGCAACCATAGTAGCTCTCAGTTCGCTAGAGGAAGAATCTTCTCCTAAATCAATATGAATAAAACCAGGTTTGCTAGTGTCAGTTCTAAAAACATCTCTAATAGCATCTTTTGCTATTTTTTTTATGTTGACACTTAACTTTTCCATAGCGATAGCAACTTTATTTTTTGAAATCTTTTATGGTTAATCCATTATTAAAAGAAATATCAGTCCAAGTAACTTCTGTCGAAGGTCCGTTATAATCAACACCATCCCAATTTGATTTTTGATATGTTCTTTGCGTAGGAATTAATAGTCCGTCTATAGCTTCATACTTAAGTTGCATCAAATAAGGAGTGTCGATTACATTGTATGCTGCGACTGTAAAAAGAAACTGATCTACGAGACCTGTGTCTTGATTTATATATACTTTATAAACATCTGTATTCTCCTTGTTGGGTATATTAAAGGAGACCTTGACAATGTCATACGTTGCTTCATTAATTACAGTCTCTCCTATATAATTGTATACTATATTAGGATCTAGCAATTTTGGCATCATTGCAAACCAATATAAATTGGTGGGTCTATTAAACATCACCTTGTCAATAAGAAGTTGGTCTGTTACAATCTCTCCGTCATGTTTTAACCAATATTCATTCCCATCATATCCTTGCTCAATAGCTCCTTCTAGCTGGGGTATTGTCCTTTCATGTTGATCATATAAACCGTAGGATAGCTCTCCATCAAATAAATATTTTTCTGTAGCAACATCTACTTTACCATCGGCGGTTTTATAGGTGTATGTGTAGATGACATCTTTCTTGTCTAATAGGCTCCTGTAGTCACCTACTTTTTGAACCATGTTATACACCAACTCATGACCTTTATTTTCAAAAGTCATTACAGATTCTTTTGACTCTTTAGTTTGTTGAGTACCTCTATTATCTCCGCATGATAATAGAAGTACACAAACTATAATATTTAAAAAATTTATTTTCAAAAGAGGTGTATTACAAAGCTATGATTTCACTTATCTGTAATTCTCCTTGCACGTTGCTGTAGTTTTCAACATCTGCTGCAAACTTCTCTTGGTGTGGCGCAAAGCTTTCTTGGAAAGAAGCAACACTATCAAATTTTAAATGAGCAATCGCTACATAAGGTGCAAGCTCTCCAGGCGCTCTTCCAGCAATTCCTACTTCTAGTTCTAATCCTTTTAATGCGTCACCTAGTGATTCTTGAATCATAGGTAAGTGGCTATTTTTATAATAGTCGGTGTCAAATTTAACACTATCACTATTAGGGTACATTACAGATACTTTTATCATGATATTTGTTTTAAAGTGAAATTACTCCTTAAAAATCTGAAGTTACGATGTTGTTAGAAAAGTTCTCGTATTCTTTCTCAAACTGCTTCGCCATATCATCTGGAAATAAGTGGAAATCTCCAGCTTTTAAGGCGCTTACAATTCCTTCAGAAATTTCAGAAGTTGTAGCTCCATTTTCAAAACCTGCCTTTGCTGCCATATCTGTATCTACGGGGCCTGGGTGTACACTTAGTACATTAATTCCTCGTGGACTTAATTCTGTGCGAATTCCTTGTGTTAAAGAATATGATGCAGCTTTTGATGCAGAATACGTAGAGAGTTGAGAGAAGTTCTTGATAGAAGCAATAGAGTTTAATTGTACTAATGCTCCTTTGTTGCTTTCTAACGTTTTCGCGAAAGCGTTTGCAACACGCACTAATCCAAAAGCATTTACCTGTAGCTGATTAAGAAAATCTTCTTCTACATCATCACTTATGATAGACTGTGGTGTCCCTATTCCTGCATTGTTTACTACTACATCTACATCTGTAGCGTGTGCTGCTAGTGTTTTTATAGAGGCTGTGTTTGACACATCTGCTTGTAAAGTGACTACTTTATCACCATACTTTTCTTCTAGTTCTTTTGTAGAGTTTGTATCACGTACCGCTAGATATACTTTCTTTGCTCCGTGGTCTAAAAATGACTCCACAATCGCTTTACCAATACCTCTATTTGCGCCAGTGACTAATGCTACTTTATTTTCTATTGAAATACTCATATGATTTGTTTTAAACAAGCCTTCCTACAATATTGAGGAAGGCTTGTTATTAATTAAGTTAGGGGAGTTACTTATTTTTTTTCCCAAGCAAACTTCTCAAATGCAGCATCTACAGGTGTGTTTGCGATGTGATTTGTGTAGTTACTTATTACTTTTTGAGATAATCCTAAGATGATATCTAGCACTTGTCTTTCTCCATATCCAGCTGCATAAAATGCAGTAAGATCTTCTTGAGAAACGTTACCACGGTTACGTGTAAGTGATAAAGTGAATGTACGTAGTGCTTCTAGTTTTGCATCTTCTAGTGGAGTCTCGTTACGTAAAGCCTCGATGATTGCGTCATCTACTTTCATCATTTTTGCGATACCTGTGTGTGCTGGTACGCAGTAGTGACATGCATGCTCTACGTTAATTGTTTGCCATACTACCGTTAACTCATCTGCGTTAAATGAAGAGTTTGTAAATAACTCATGTAGTTGTTGGTATGCATCTAGTAATTGTGGAGACTCAGCAAGTACGCCATGTAAACCAGGAATCATCCCGTAAGCTTTTTGTGATTTTTCTAAAAGTGCTTTACTTTCTTGTGGTGCGCTTTCTATGTTGTGAATGTTTAATGAAGTCATAATTGTAATTTTTAATGTATGTTAATATTATCTAAACGTTCGTTTAGTTTTATAGTAAAAAAATAGTTAGATGTTTTTAAACGTCATCTCTATGTAATCTTCAATCTCTTTTGTTGTGTTTACTCGTGAGGCAGCAGCTAGGCCATGTTTTGCTAGTAAAAGGAAGTTTGCTTCACGCATGATTGTCGCTTCATCTTTACTACCGTCCATTCTCAGCTTTTCAATAAAAAGCTCCTTTATACTACTCATAAAGGCATTCATCTCTTCTTGAATCACAGCGTCTTCACTTGCTGCAAATTCGTTATAAGTGTTTGTAAGCAAACATCCATTGCGAGATCCGTCTGGATCAAGTATCGTTACAGAGTCTATAAAAAACTGCTTGATATCTTGAACACCATTTGTACCGCTAGCAAACTTCTTAATGATAGCGCCCACTTTCTCTTTGTAAAAAGATAAGCTTGCCAAAAACAGACCGTGCTTATTACCAAAGCTCGCATAGATGGAGAATTTATTAATACCCATTTCCTTCTCTAGCATTTGCATAGAGGTAGACTCGTAGGTATTTTTCCAGAACAGATTCATAGCCTTCTCGACTACTTCACGCTCATCATAATTCTTTTTTCTAGCCACTTGTTTCTTATTACTGTGCAAAACTAACCAACCGTTTAGTAATTAAAAAGGGTTTAACAATTATTTATGTTATGGGTGTATTAGAAATAGAAAATCCTCATCATTTGTTTGATGAGGATTATATACGGTATATAGTTTTGATAGGTAATTACGCTTTCGCGAAAGCGTAACAACAATTCTTATAATCTATGCTTATGGCTTCACCTGCTCCCAGTAATCATATAATCCCTTTTTAAACGGAAGATATTTCTTAGGCATATCCTTAGCGGGTGAAAGGGTGAAGGAAATACTGTCTTTAAAGTACCAGTAATTATCGCGTAGTGTTCCAGTAGTGGTTTTAAGATTCCACGCTGGGATGTTAATCATAGCGTAGGAGCTATCTTTTTCTACGTAGTCTATCCCAAAATCGTTAAGCTGCTCCTTAGTAACATATTTAAACTTGAGTTTGATGTCAAGTTGCTTTGCTTCTTTACGGCTCACTATTTCAGAAGTGGACCAAGCGTAGGTGTCAAACTTTTCTTTTAAGGTAAGGCGCTTTTCTTGTGCTTGCGCATTGCCAATTCTATAGAGGGTATTTCTAATCTTTAGGCTGTCTTTCTCATTGCTCACGAGTGCAAAGACATCCTGTTGATCTACCGTTATAATTTGTTCTGTTATGTTAATGTGTACCGCAGTTTCTTCTGCCACAATGGTACTATCGTCCACGCCAAAGAAAGTGCCAAGCGCAAAGAATATAATTTTTATTACCTCCATAGTATTCCTATTTAAGTTAGTTCAAAAATAGCTATAAAGATTGAGTTATCAGTCGCTTAGGTGTTCTTGGTTAGTGATGAGATGTCCCTTACAGAACGATAGAAATAAGGTTGCGCTCTTGCTAAAGCGCAACCTTATTAAAATAATTAATCGATGGAAGCAAAGTATGCTTTCACCTTTGTGATGTGTGCGTTTTTCTCATCTTCGGTAAGCCAGCTTGCTTTAAAACCATTGATGGCAAGTTGCATGATGTGCTCCTTAGATAAGTTTAAGGCACTTGCTGTTTGGTAATAATTCTCATTCATGTATCCGCCAAAGTATGCTGGATCATCAGAGTGTATCGTCGCAAGAATCCCTTTATCTAGCATCTTTGCCACTGGGTGTTCTTCCATCTTATCAATCACTTTAAGCGCTACATTACTAGTAGGGCAAAGCGTTAACGGGATTTGTTCTTTTACAAGACGTTCCACAAGTGCGTCATCACTTAGACAGCGATTACCGTGATCTATACGTACAACATTTAGAACGTCAAGCGCTTCCCAGATATAATCTGCTGGGCCTTCTTCACCAGCGTGTGCAACTAGTTTGTAGCCTTCTTTTGCTGAGGCTTCAAATACGTTTTTAAATTTACTAGGAGGATTACCTTGCTCAGAAGAGTCAAGTCCTACGCCATCTATCCACGCTTTATATGGTTGTGATTCTTCTAGTGTTTTAAATGCAGCTTCCTCGCTTAAGTGCCTTAAGTAAGACATGATGAGTTTATAAGTAATACCGTATTCACTTTTTGCTTTCTCAAGCGCATTGTAAATCCCGGTGATTACAGTTTTAAAAGGAACACCGCGATCTGTATGTGTTTGTGGATCAAAGAACACCTCTACATGTACCACATTCTCACTATGCACCTTGGTAAGATATGCCCACGTAAGATCATAAAAATCTTGCTCGTGTAAAAGCACTTGTGCACCTGTATAGTAGATGTCTAGAAACTCTTGAAGGTTATTAAATGTATATGCCTTCTTAAGTGACTCAATAGAATCATAAGCAAGGGTGATGTTATTGCGCTTTGCGATTTCAAACATCAATTCTGGCTCAAAACTACCTTCTATATGGAGGTGGAGTTCTGTTTTTGGGATGCCTTGTACAAGGGTTCTTAGGGGAGTATTGTTCATTGTCGCTATTTTTTTTGTGGCTACAAAGGTAGGGTTATTTGTATGAAGTGGTTTTACGACGCTTGAATTGTACGTGAACTAGCTTTAGGATAAGTACGCTTTCGCGAAAACAGCTTTTATATCACTCCTGCTCAGGAATCAAATCCCCATTGGTGTCATAGCGTTTTATGTCTAGGCGGTTGCCTTTATTGTCGTAGGTAACCATCATTTGTAATGTACCATCTTTGTAGAAAGATTTCCAGGCGCCTTTTTTCTTAAAGTAATCGATGCCTGCATATTCACCTTGCTCTTTGATACTGCCGTTCTTGTAGAAAGAAGTGTACACGCCTTTTTTGTTGCCTAGCTCGTCAAATTCTTGAGAGGTAAATAGCGTTCCATCCTCATAATAAATGTTGAGGTTGCCGGTAAAGTCGCCTTTGTCTGTGTAGGTAGCATCTAGTCTCAAGTTGCCATTGCTGTGATATTCTGTATTACTTATAATCACACCTTCGCTGCTATAGGTGGTTTTTGATTTGAGTTGGCCATTTTCCCAATACCCCATCCAATTGCCGATACTTTGATTTTCCTTATAAACTCCTTTAGATCTTAGTTGGCCATTACTGTAATAATCCTCGTAAGGGCCGTCCATGCTATAGAAACCCTCACTCGCATAAGAACTTTTAGTTTGCAACTGCCCATTGCGGTAGTACATTTCAAAAGGGCCTACTGGATTATCTGAACCATTAAAAGTGAGCTTAGTATCTATCGCTCCATCCTTTCTATAATAAATCCACTCACCCGTAGGAAAGCCAGCTGCGTTTTTAAGACCAGCATTTTTTTTCTCACCCGTGTTGAAGTACTCAACTACTTGTTTTTCTTGAGCAGTGGTGATGTGGGTGCTTAGGAGTAGGAGGAAGATGGTGAAATAAGTGTGTAGAGGTCGCATTGATTAATATATAATTTACTACAATTAATTTATAAGGGAATAGTCAAAATAATTTAGTCTTTAAATTAATCTTGAGTTAGAAACTTCAATTATTCAATAATTGAGGACTGTGTTTTTCTTGTACTGATAGTTCTTAATATTTCTTGTAGAATGGAATTGTTATATTCTAGTTCGTAGTAGCTGCTTTGTTCAGAGCTTTCGTTAGCAAGTTTTAAAGCTGCGGTTTGTCTTGCGATACTTAAAATACCATTCCCTTTAGTTTCATGAACAATGTCCATATAATGTTGATACATATTATTGTTTTCTAATTTTATGTCAATACCATTATGACTCCACTGAAATCCATTTAAATAGAAAGGTTGTGTTTGGTTTATAGTATCCGGAATTATATTAATTTTTTCATTTATAATCTTAGCAATGTTTTCAGTTTGGCTCTTTTCAATATTTCTCTGTTTGATGCTATAGATGTATTTTTTATCAATTATTTCTAGCTCTATATTGTCATTGTTTTTTGGATTAGCAATCAACAAATTTTTTACACCATAATTATCTGCGTCTTTGACATTGTTTAAACTATCAATTGATATTGAATCACCAATTTCAAAACCTCCTATTTTAAAATTAGTAATTGATAAAAAGTTGTTGCTTTCTTCAATTTGAATATTATCTTTTGAAGATGTGAGCACATTAAAATATTCAGAATTCAAAGGTTTTATAAATAATAGAGGTTTATTAAAAATGTTTTTAAAATCGTAAAGTAAGGTGTCGGTTACTATAGTGTCTTTCTTTGTTTCTCCTTTACCTCCTATTGTATATAATTCTTTAAAAATAATTAAGCTGTCTTTCTTTATCAATGGAAATCGTGTTGTCTCTCCAGTTATCTTGGAAATACAGACTATCGAGTCATTTTTAAATAAAATTCTTTGATGAGATGTTGAGCTGCTGTAATCTTCATTGAACTCATAGTAATGAAGAATCCAATCATGTGTTGAGAAGTTATCTTGTTTTTCAGAACACGATGAAATAGTTGCTAGAATTATAAATATGGTAATTGTGTTTTTTATATTTTTCATTGCTATCAATACATTTTGAAGTATGTTCTTAGCCACAGAATTCATTCTGAAGCTGTATTTAAAAAGCTTAGTTCTTCAGGGTATTTATTTAAATCATCAACTACCTTCTTCCCTTTTTTAAATTTTCTAGTACTTACATATACTGATTTCAAGTCAGCCCACTCATTTTTAATAATTTCGATTTCTCGATTTCTAGTTGCATTTGTCATCTTTGTATTTAATATCAATTCGATACTATGTCTCAATTTTTCATAATTAAAACCTATACGTTTATGATTTTCGGCTTTTTCACTTGGTTTTAAAAAAGTTTGAAGACCGGTTAAAATTGCAACAATTAGAAGCGCAAATGGGAATAAATAGCTTTGAATATAAGTAGAATCAATCTCTGGAAATCTATATGAAAATGCAACGATTGTTGAAATTATAAAAGCACCAATACCAATCCATTTTTCAAATGAGGACCAAAAAATTGATTGATAACAATGAGCATATTCTAATTGATGAATTTTTCTCATCCAATCTAACAACATTTTCTTTTGGTTCTCATCCATATTATATCTGAGTATTTATTTTAATTAGTAATTCTGTTGGGTCAATAATCATTTTCCTATTTATAATAGATTCTGAAATATCTTTAGGGCCAATTACGATGGATTTGTCTAAACCATTTTTCCCTGTGAAAGAAAAAAATGTTGCAGAAGCGAGAGGTGAATTTGAATGGCCTGATTTATGTAATTTTCCAGCGCTAACATTATAATATCCGTTTTTAAAATGTGTTTCTTTAGATGTTTGGCTGATCTGGACGTCTATTTTTTCATTAATAGCTTTGGACGTGTGTTGATTTATTTCGTTTAATGAATCGTTATAAACCACTTTAAAAAACGAGTGTTTAGAGTTTGATGAACTAATTTCAAAGTCAAATGTATTGTTAATTATTTCCCCCGTTATCACCCAACTCTCAGCAAAAAATGTATGCGTGTGAACTGAGAAGTCATCACGCTTTTTTAAATCAATATATTGATTTAAAGAGTCATCCCAAATGTGTAATCTTATGAAATCAAAACTTTCTAAAGATTTGTCAAATTTATATAGAGGTATCGATAAGAAGCCTTGTGAGCCGATTGATGAGATTGTATACTCTATTGGAATAATTTCAATTGACTTTGAAATTAACTTCCAAACAAATTTGACATCTAATTTTTTATTATTTTCTCTACAGTAAATTATTTCCCTCACTCCGATCAATCTATAAATTATAGATTCTAAATAAACATCATCAGTTTTTCTTACAAGAGATATAAGTTCATCGGTTAATATTGTTTTAGAATTAGAAAATATTAAGCTACAGATGTCTTTTATAGGCTTAATTACCTCCTTAATTCCTTCAGTATATCCTTTGAGTAAAGGTTCGTGATAACCCCGAAACTCAATATCATTAATAGTTTTTTCTTGATTCATCAATGTTTTAGTTTTGAATTATATCTAGCTCATATAATTGTTCACTAAATTACAACTTCCTAACATTCAACATTTGAGCCTAGCCACATTTGATAAAAATTATATTAACAATTAGTTTAGTATAAGCATCGAGGTAACCAATTCAAATTTTCGCGAAAGCGCATAAAAAAATCCCCACTTAAAAAGCAGGGATTTGATAGTCGGTAATTAGATTGTCTTTTATAGTAAGACGGTGGGGTTAGTCTGCAATGGTTACAAACAAACCTTCGTCTGTTTTAGAAACTTTGGCAGCGCCTAGTTTGGTAAGACCTTTAAGGCCTTTGTCCCATCCTTTGTTACTTAAACCTGCTGCAGTTTTAAGTGCGCCAAGTTCTTGTGGGCTTTCCTTTTTAAGGAGGTCGTAAATTGCTTTTTCGTTCTCGTTAAGATCAAGTGCCTTCTTTTCTGGTTTCATCTGTGGGAAGAACAGTACTTCTTGTATAGACTGGTTATTAGTCAAGAACATAATCAAACGGTCCATCCCAATTCCCATTCCTGAGGTAGGAGGCATCCCGTACTCTAATGAACGCAAGAAGTCATAATCTATAGAAGCTGTTGCCTCGTCATCACCACGCTTTGCAAGTTCTAGCTGTGCCTCAAAACGCTCACGCTGGTCGATAGGGTCGTTAAGCTCTGAGTATGCATTTGCAATCTCTTTACCACAAACCATCAACTCAAAACGTTCTGTAAGTTCTGGGTTATCACGGTGCTCCTTACATAGCGGGCTCATCTCTTTAGGGTAGTCTGTGATGTAGGTAGGCTGTATGTAGTTACCCTCACACTTCTCACCAAAAATCTCATCTATGAGTTTTCCTTTACCCATAGTCTCATCTACCTCGATACCCATGCCTTGTGCGGCAGCGCGTATCTCATCTTCTGTTTTATCAAGAATATCAAAACCTGTGAAGTGTTTGATACTATCTGCCATGGTTACTCTAGCATACGGAGCTTTAAAATCTACTTCGTGCTCACCAAAGGTTGCCTTTGTAGTCCCATTTACAGCAATCGCACAGTGTTCTAGTAACTGCTCACAAAACTCCATCATCCAGTTGTAGTCTTTATAAGCTACATAGATTTCCATCGCGGTAAACTCTGGATTGTGCGTGCGGTCCATCCCTTCATTACGGAAGTTCTTTGAGAACTCATACACACCTTCAAATCCGCCAACAATAAGACGCTTTAAGTACAGCTCATTTGCAATACGCATGTATAATGGCATGTCTAGTGAGTTGTGGTGCGTCACAAATGGTCGTGCTGCAGCTCCTCCAGCAATAGGTTGTAGGATAGGAGTCTCTACTTCAAAATATCCTGCGTCGTTAAAGAAGTTACGCATCGCATTAAAAAGCTTGGTGCGTTTTACAAATACTTCTTTTACATGTGGGTTTACAGCAAGATCTGCATAACGCTGGCGGTAACGCATTTCTGGATCAATAAACTCATCATAGGTATTACCCTCTGCATCTGTTTTAGGTAGTGGTAATGGTTTAAGAGCTTTACTTAATAGTGTGAAGCCAGTAAGTGATACCGTAATCTCACCAACTTGTGTAGTAAATAACGTTCCTTCTACACCAATAAAATCACCAAGATCTAGTAGTTTTTTAAATACCTCGTTATAATGAGACTTATCTTCTCCCGGGCAAATCTCGTCACGGTTAAAGTATAGTTGTATGCGACCTTCACCATCTTGAATCTCTCCAAAAGATGCAGAACCTTGAATCTTCTTTCGCATCAAGCGACCTGCCATTACTACCTTCTCACCCTCTTTATAATTTTCGATTGCCTGTTTAGAGCTATGAGTAACGTGGTATTGTGCTGCTGGATAAGGATTGATTCCTATTTCGCGCAAGCGGGATAATTTTTGACGGCGTACTTGTTCTTGTTCTGACAGTTGCATACAGTAATAATTCTTTTATATTTTTTGCAAATAAGCGCTACACACAAATAGTGGTAGAGCGGCGCAAAGATAGTAATAGCCCGCTCAGAAATCAACATTGTAACAATCTGAAAATTATGTCGTCTTATTAAGTACATCAATCAACCTTTCCAACCTAAGGAGAGGATCAAAAAACTTCACTTATGAGTATTTGGCGCGTCTTACTTGCCATCTTTTTTCCACCACTAGCTGTAATAGGTAAAGGATGTGGGTCTGTATTAATAGTTTTCTTACTTTGGCTCTGTGGCTGGGTGCCCGGCGTAATCGCAGCACTCGTAATATTAAATAATCCAAAGAAATAGGAATGAGTAAAAAGGTTTATGGACTGCTAGTAGTACTCTTAGTATTACTAGTGAGTTGTAGTATGCATGAGCGTATTGTGTTTAATGAAGACATGGGAGGTCGTTATGAGTCTAAGTTTGACCTATCACAAATCATGGCAATCGCTGCTCAAAGTGGAGCGAGTAATCCAGAAAAGAAGAAGGAGAAAATGGATACCACCATGGTGTTTAACGACTTTCTAGAAATCTACAAGGATAGCATCGCCACACTACCAGCTGCACAGCAGGAGAATGTGAAAGCACTTAAAGACTTTGCTATGAATATGAACATAGACGAGGAGAATGGGGTGATGGTACTCACTGTTATAAAGGACTTCAAAGAATTTAAGGAGATAGAGCGCATCGCATATGATGTAGATAAAGTGTTTGAAAGCGCAAAGAAAACCACACCAGGCGGAGAGAAAGCAAGTAGTAGCCCAGCAAATAGTATGCTGAGCACAAATAAGGTGATTTATACTTTTACCGAGAACACCTTTAGAAGAACAGATCCTAAAGCTGTATCTAGACACCTAGAAGGCAGTAGCGAATTATCTGAAAAGACAAGGCAAGACGTAGAGGATGCCGTTTTTAAAGACGAAAATGGAGAAGTGGAAAACAATATGATGAAAGATATGGTGCTAGGCATGGACGAAGTACTAGATCAATCTACTATGAAACTAGAGTATATATTTCCAAGAAAAGTAATCTCCGTATCTCAAGAAAACGCAGTAATCTCAGAAGATGGCAAAACAGTTACTTTCTCTATAGACTATAAAACCCTACTAGAAGGAACAGACAAAACCTTAGAAAACTTTGAGGTGGTTCTTGAGGATAAATAAGGGGTGGTATTATAAAAGCTTTCCCCAGCCCTAAAGGGTGGCTTTTTTTTAAAGTAGACCCGTCCCTGAAGGGTGGGTTTTTTCACAACTCGCGGACATCTCCCCAACCCCTCTTCGAAGAGGGGCTTTCAATTTTTGCAACTTCGTTGCAATTTGCATGTGAGTATTCCTGTGTTTGAGGAGGGGTTTGCAAAAGCTTTCCCCAACCCTAAAGGGGGACTTTTTTCACAAGAGTGTTCCTCTCTTTGAAGAGGGGCTAGGGGAGATGTTTCACAAGAGTAATCACGCACACTTTTTAAGACATGAAGAATGTTTTTTCCCAAGTAGCTATCATTGAATAGATTTTTCCACCCTTTAGGGCGGGGAAAAGAAAAATCTAGGCACTTCAAAAAAAGCTTTCCCCAGCCCTAAAGGGTGGCTTTTTTTAAAAGTTTTCCCCGACCCTAAAAGGTGACTTTTTGTTTCTCACAATTCGCTAACATCTCCCCAACCCCTCTTCGAAGAGGGGCTTCATTTTTTGCAACTTCGTTGCAATTTGCATGTGATTGTTTTTCTAATTGTAATGATGTTTTCAAAAAGCTTTCCCCAACGCTAAAGGGTAGCTTTTTCCAAAAGAGTATCCCCCTCTTCGAAGAGGGGCTAGGGGAGATGTTGCGAAAGAGTAATCACATACACCTACTAAGAACAGAGTAGATACTTTCAAGCAATTTTTATTAAATAGATTTTTCCACCCTTTAGGGCGGGGAAAAGAAAAATCTAGGCACTACGAAAAAAGCTTTCCCCAACCCTGAAGGGTGGCTTTTTTAAAAGTTTTCCCCGACCCTAAAAGGTGACTTTTTGTTTCTCACAACTTGCGAACATCTCCCCAACCCCTCTTCGAAGAGGGGCTTCATTTTTTGCAACTTCGTTGCAATTTGCATGTGAGTATTCCCCTCTTTGAAGAGGGGCTAGGGGAGATGTTTTACAAGAGTAATCACATACATCTAGTAAGGCTAGGGGAGATGTCTCACAAGAGTAATCAATTAATAAAACTTTCAATACTCTCAACCCTTTCTTACCTTTGCGCCGTGAATAAAAATATCATTTTACAGGACCTCGGAAATCGAGATTATAAAGAAACTTGGGACTACCAAGAGACGCTTTTTAAGAAAACGGTGGAGATGAAAATTGCCAACCGTAGACAAAATGCTGGACTGGTAACTCCTAACCATTTCTTGTTTGTAGAGCATCCTCATGTGTTTACTTTAGGCAAGAGTGGTGATCTTTCTAATTTGCTTGTCAGCGAAAAAGAGCTTGCCGAGAAAAAAGCTACTTTTTATAAGATTAACCGCGGTGGTGATATCACGTATCACGGCCCTGGGCAGATAGTAGGATATCCTATTCTTGATCTTGATAGCTTTTTTAGAGACATTCACAAATACTTGAGACTACTAGAAGAGATGGTGATTCTCACCCTAGCCGAATACGGACTAAAATCCGAACGTTCTCCAGGAGAAACGGGTGTTTGGTTTGATGTAGGAACGCCATTTGCACGTAAGATTTGTGCTATGGGTGTGCGTGCTAGCCGCTGGGTAACCATGCACGGATTTGCATTAAACGTAAATGCAGATTTAGGCTACTTTGATCTGATGATTCCTTGTGGGATAAAAGACAAAGCAGTGACGTCTCTCAATGTAGAGCTAGGCAAAACAAGGGTAGACGAAGCCGAAGTGAAAGAGAAATTACTCAAACACTTCACAGCGCTCTTTGAAGCCAAATTCATTACCCCAGAAGGGGGCGCCGAGTATATATAAGGACGTCGCGCTAGTTAATCTTATAAATCAATACCGAGTTACTGCCTCCTTGAGTTACAAAACCTAAAGACTTATTGCTTTGTAAAAAGCCAACATCTGCCTTAGAAGTTCCATAAATAGGAAAGTTAGGTAGTAATACGCCTTTATTGTCATAGATGTAGACTTCGCTAGATTCTGTATTGGTGATAGCAATGTATTGTGATTTTCCAGTACTTGAGATGCTAGGCGAAGTATAGGTGCCAAAGGCAATTTCTCTCTTCTTACCATTTACCACAAGTTTGTTTTCTCTCAAACCTACTTTCAGTTTATCCTCAATAGCAATTTTAGAATCAGATTGAAAATCTGAAATACTTTGTGTAAGCTTTCCAGAAGTGTTTATGCTCACTTTCTCACCATTAACCGTAAAGGTTTCAAAGTTGTTCCCATACTTATATATAGGTGTGTCACCAAAGCTGATTTTTTCCTTAACGTCAATTCGCGTTTTTCCTGTTCGATTTAAGATGTGTAGCTTCCCGCTATTTTCGGCAATTGTGATATAGTCCTTATTACCAATGCGCATATGTGCTGGAGGATATAAGATAGCACTTCCTGCTTCTCTAAAGGTAAAACCAGAAACTGCCTTTGCATTTTTATCATACATCAGTACTTTATCATTTTGTACGATTACAAAGCGGTAGTTACTATTGTTATCATAATCAAAGATAGAAAGCGGTTGCGTGATGTTGTCTTTAAAAGACAGTGGGTAAGGAGAAACTTCTTTACCATTGCGGTCTAGAACATAAAAGGAAGATGGCGTGGTAAAAGCGAGTTGCAATCTGCCATTACGATATAAATCTATCTGCTGCACGTCACCTAGTATTTGACCATCTAGATCCTTTTGCCACAATACTTTTCCTGCATTACTTATTAGATATAGCGTGTTATTAATGTCTTGCACCACTACATCCTTTCCATTTGTACGATGATTTGTTACTAGCTGCGGTGTCATTGTGATGTCTGCGCTTAGTTTCACATTGGCAATTTGAGCAATATTTGCGTCTGTAGTAGCCTCGTCGTTCTTGAGAATCGCCATATTCAATAGCAAGTAGTCCTTTTCTTGAATGAGTTGCAGCGCACTATAATCATAACCATCTAGAGTGATATCCTTCAAAACTTTTTGACCGTCTTCTGAGGCGAGCTCTTTATATGCATTACTGCCCAGACTAGAAATGTATAAGTAACTAGAGGCGCGACTTAAAGTACTTTCCGTATTCTGGAAGGTAGCGCTGTTAGATAAGGTTGCTTTATTTTGATAGTTGGCAATCACAGTTTCTAGTGCTTCTTGATTTTCGGCAAAAAGGTAGAAGTCATCTATCGATGCGTATAACGTAGGAGATGATAGATTAAGTAGAGGTGAGTACGCTTTCGCGAAAGCAGAGCCCATATTAATCTCATAGATGGAAACCTTTCTAAATTCGGCTTTTTCTGAAGCACTCGCCAGTGCATTAGCTGTAACCGTGATGTCTGTAGAAACTCCCACTATTACTTTTCCTTTTGGCAGATGAATTATTCCTACCTCTGAGAAACTAGCAAAAAGATCCTCTCGTGCCAGCGTGTATTTTGAGAGGTCTAGTTTTAAAAAATCTGCTTTACTAGATTTAAACTGCTTCCAGTCGTCATACGTGATTGCTTCCACAGCAGTTGCAGCCGTAGGAGTGATAGATGCAATTCTATTTACTACTGGTTGTGTATTCTTAAGTAAACTCAATCTTTGCGATGTAGAATCTTGCACCAGCGCAACACCACTTAGTCTGATGTCATTGTTGTCCAAATCAACATCTGCCGCAGTCCAAGAAAATGAATTTTTGAGTGCATTTGCTGTTGCATTAGGAAATAGACTCTTATACAAGCTAGCACCTTCTGATCCCCTTATGAAAATAGAAGCCGTAGCGCTATTGCTAGAAGAGGTATATGCTTTTTCAAAAAGATCATCTTCATAGATGTTTGTGTTATCCTCTCTCAATACATTTTCTAAAAGGATTTTTGATGTACTAGCAATAAGTATGTCTTTATATATGAGATAATGCGCAGTTCCGCCTAGTGTTTTAATAGTTGGGTCCTTAAGTGCTGCTTCTTTCATTAGTAACGAGT
Organism: Dokdonia sp. Dokd-P16; assembly: GCF_003095655.1. Taxonomy (NCBI): domain Bacteria; kingdom Pseudomonadati; phylum Bacteroidota; class Flavobacteriia; order Flavobacteriales; family Flavobacteriaceae; genus Dokdonia; species Dokdonia sp. Dokd-P16. The sequence continues at coordinate 811,734 of NZ_CP029151.1, read as the reverse complement.
CTCCTTTAAAAAGAGAAGCATGTGCTTTTGTGATCATACTAATGTCATAGTCATTACGACCTAGTTTTGTATAACATAACAAGGTCTCGCCATCTGGCTGTATGTCTTTAAACAATGTCTGCCCTTTAACTAGAGTTTTATAAAGTGCCGTAGGAGCTAGCTCTTGTATAAGGTCGTTATTTACAAGTGCGCTTTTAAAATCCTTAAAGTCATTAGTCTTTATCACTACCGCCGCTTTGCGAGGTATATATTTAGTAATAGAAGATGATGCCTTTGGTGTAGTGTCGCAACTAGCGAGAACAACAAGGCTAAAAAGTATATATAAGAAAGGTTTCATAAGTGCGCTTAAGGTGGGTTCAAAAATACAACCTCAGTCTGGAGAACTTCTTGAGAACCACATATTGTTATTGACTACTTTTTAAACAAGAGATTAGCTGTTATTCTTAAACGTAAAATCAAGTTCGTATTGCTCCGGAAGTAATTTAAAGCTCTTGCGATGATACTTTGTAATACCATATTTACGTATTGCTTCTCGATGTTCTTTGGTTGGGTATCCTTTGTTTTTCTTCCAATTGTACATGGGGAACTCTTCGTGTATGCGATTCATATATTCATCACGAGCAGTTTTTGCAATAATGGACGCAGCAGCAATAGGCAAGTATTTTCCGTCGCCTTTTATAACTGTAGTGTGGTCAATCTTAGGGAAAGGTTTAAACCGATTGCCATCTACAAGAATGTGTTGTGGTTTTTTTTGCTTTCGCGAAAGCGTACCTATCATACTTTCAATACTGCGGTGCATTCCTAATATAGAAGCATTAAGGATATTAATATCGTCTATCTCACTCATCATCACATGAGCAAAACCGTAAGCAATTGCTTCTTCTTCTATAATAGGTTTGAGTAATTCACGTTTCTTCTCTGTGAGAAGTTTAGAATCTGTAAGGATCTCGTTAATGAAGTTGTCTGGAAGCATTACGGCAGCAGCAGTAACAGGGCCTGCGAGGCAGCCACGGCCAGCTTCGTCCGTGCCACATTCTATGAGATGAGTATGATATTTGAGTTTAAGCATCTTTGTGGAGCTGAAAATACGAGGTTCGAGGATAAAAATGTAATTTTGACGCTATAATTTTTTTGTATGAGAGGAGTTTTGATTTTATTATTTTGCCTGTTGCAAACCATGCTTTTTGCACAAATTTCTCGGATCCCTACTAAGGGGTCATCTACAGGCATTATACAGCAAAACGATAATAATGATCCTCTTAATGCCAGAGAGGTTTCTTCTACTAATATCAAGAAGTTCGAAAGACCACCCGTTGAGGATTACAAAATCATATCAATTGCTAGAGATACTACGCATGTAGATACTACGCTTAACATAAAGAAGGACTACAAATTTAATTACCTGCGTAAAGATAGATATGGCTTATTGCCATTTGCAAACACTGGGCAAACTAATAATACCCTCATTTATAACTTTAATAATAGACGCACTACACCAGGATATATAGCGCAGGCTAGACATTTTGCATACATGGAGGTAGAAGATATTAATTACTACCACCTGCCTACACCGCTTACAGAATTGTTTTATAGAAGTGCCTTTGAGCAAGGGCAGCAGCTAGATGCATTCTTTACTTTAAATATTCATCCACGACTTAACATGTCTATTGCATATAAAGGAGTGCGTAGTTTAGGTAAATATCAAAACGCCTTAACGAGTTCTGGTAACTTTAGATTTGCAGGAAGCTATCGTACTAAAAATGATAGGTATCATATAAAAGCGCACTGGGTTGCACAAGATTTATTAAATCAAGAAAACGGCGGACTTACAGAGCAAGGTATAGAGCAGTTTAATAGTGGTGAAGGTGACTTTAGTGATAGATCAAGATTACCTGTAAACTTTGAGGATGCAGAAAACATACTTGATGGCACACGTATATATGTGAATCATCATTATAACCTTGTCCAGAAAAAAGATAGCCTCAAGGATTATAGTCTTAGGGTAGGGCATATTTTTAATAGTGAGAATAAGTTCTATACCTATAGACAAGATGCGGCAAATGCAATTTTTGGTGATGCGTTTAGTCAAACCAGTTTTTCAGATAGAACAGATCATGAAGAAACCTATAATGAAATCAATGCTGTTTATGAAGATAAAAAGCTAGGGCAACTCAAGTTTCAAGCAAACGCTTTGTACTATGATTACGGGTATAACGCAGTGCTTATTCAAGATGCAGATGGGGATGGTGTTTCTGAGCGTGTGCCTAATAGATTACAGGGAACAAACATTGCTGTAGGTGGAGCCTACAAAAATAGGATTGGAGGATTTGATATAGAAGGAGAGGCACAGGTAAATGTGGTGGGTGATTTTGATGGGTACAATATATATGGAGAAGCGGGATATTCGATAGCAGATGATAAGCGATTCTCTGTGAGTATTCTCAGTAATGCAAGACAAGCTAGTTTTAATCACTTACTGTTTCAGAGTAATTATTTAAACTATAACTGGTCTAATCAAGACAACTATGCTACGGTAAAAACAAATACGCTAGCAGCGCAACTAGACGCAAAGAGTCTCGTAAATCTTGAGGCGTCTGCATCTACTATAAAGGACTACGCATATTTTGGACTTGGAGAAGACGGGCTTGTAGCCTCTCGTCAATCTGGAGAAGCGGTAAATCATCTAAAGATAAGTGCAAATAGAGATATCAAGTTTGGTAAGTTTAACCTCGATCTTACGGCCACCTATCAAAATGTAACAGGGGCAGAGGGTGTGCTCAATGTTCCAGATGTAGTAGGGAGAGGTAGTTTTTACTTTACAGACCGTCTCTTTAAGAAAGCATTGTTTCTTCAGACAGGTATTACAGCAAACTACTTTACTAAGTATAATCTCAATGGCTATGATCCTACCTTAGCCGAGTTTTATGTGCAAAGCACAGAAGAGCTAGGTAACTTTCCATTATTGGACTTCTTTATTAATATGAAAGTCCGCCAAACAAGAATCTTTATAAAAGCAGAGCATTTCAATAGTAGTTTTACAGGAAGCGACTTTTATAGTGCCCCTGGATATCCATATAGAGACTTTAATATACGTTTTGGTATCGTATGGAACTTCTTCTTATAGATGGTTTACGCTTTCGCGAAAATTTCTAGGGTGCTTTTTGCAGCTATTTGATGGTTGCTGAGGTGAGAATTGCTAGTTTCTCTGAGTTTGTGAGAGGTAAAATAGGGTTCTTTTAGGTTAGTTGAGGTGTCATTGAAATTATTTTAAAAGCTACTTCTTGTGTTTACAGTGAGTTGCATATTTCCTTAAAATTTTCTTAAGAATATTCTTGTCAGATTAGAACTTCGGTGTATCTTTGCCACCCGCTTAACAGCAAGCGGTTGTTCTTTTAAATGTCTTCAAAAAGTTATTTTTTATTTCTTCAAATTATTTTTCAAAAGATAGTTTGTGATTAGGAAAAAGGTTGTAGTTTTGCAGCCGCTAACAAATGGAGGTTATTTGGGAGTTATGTTCATTGCGATTGTTGCTTAGTTTTATGGGTTGAAAATTAAATTTTCAATTATTTTTAAGATTAAGTTGTGAGTTTAAAAAACAGTTGTATATTTGCACCCGCTTAGAGAAACAGTAACATATCTAGCGAAGTTCAAAAGTAATTTATTGAGATGTTTTGGAAGATTAGTTATTCTAATTTAAGGTTCAAATCCTTAGCATTTACAAGAGTTTTCTACTATTAATAGTAGTAGAGAAAGTTCATTGATTTATTGAATTGACAGCGCGTATTAATACCTTTGGGTATTATTACAAAGAATTTGAAAACTAGAAGTTTATTATTGACCAGATATTTCGAGTCGTGAGGAGTTAAATTTATTTACAATACACGATGAAGAGTTTGATCCTGGCTCAGGATGAACGCTAGCGGCAGGCTTAACACATGCAAGTCGAGGGGTAACAGAGGTAGCTTGCTACTTGCTGACGACCGGCGCACGGGTGCGTAACGCGTATAGAATCTACCTTATACTGGGGGATAGCCTTTGGAAACGAAGATTAATACCCCATAGTATGTTTGAATGGCATCATTTAGGCATTAAAGTTTCGGCGGTATAAGATGACTATGCGTTCTATTAGTTTGTTGGTAAGGTAACGGCTTACCAAGACTACGATAGATAGGGGTCCTGAGAGGGAGATCCCCCACACTGGTACTGAGACACGGACCAGACTCCTACGGGAGGCAGCAGTGAGGAATATTGGACAATGGAGGCAACTCTGATCCAGCCATGCCGCGTGTAGGAAGACTGCCCTATGGGTTGTAAACTACTTTTATATGGGAAGAATAAGGTCTACGTGTAGACTGATGACGGTACCATAAGAATAAGCACCGGCTAACTCCGTGCCAGCAGCCGCGGTAATACGGAGGGTGCAAGCGTTATCCGGAATCATTGGGTTTAAAGGGTCCGTAGGCGGGCATATAAGTCAGTGGTGAAAGTCTGTGGCTCAACCATAGAATTGCCATTGATACTGTATGTCTTGAATTATTGTGAAGTGGTTAGAATATGTAGTGTAGCGGTGAAATGCTTAGAGATTACATAGAATACCGATTGCGAAGGCAGATCACTAACAATATATTGACGCTGATGGACGAAAGCGTAGGTAGCGAACAGGATTAGATACCCTGGTAGTCTACGCCGTAAACGATGGATACTAGTTGTTTGGTTTTCGGACTGAGTGACTAAGCGAAAGTGATAAGTATCCCACCTGGGGAGTACGTTCGCAAGAATGAAACTCAAAGGAATTGACGGGGGCCCGCACAAGCGGTGGAGCATGTGGTTTAATTCGATGATACGCGAGGAACCTTACCAGGGCTTAAATGTAGATTGACAGGACTAGAGATAGTTTTTTCTTCGGACAATTTACAAGGTGCTGCATGGTTGTCGTCAGCTCGTGCCGTGAGGTGTCAGGTTAAGTCCTATAACGAGCGCAACCCCTGTGGTTAGTTGCCAGCGAGTAATGTCGGGAACTCTAGCCAGACTGCCGGTGCAAACCGTGAGGAAGGTGGGGATGACGTCAAATCATCACGGCCCTTACGTCCTGGGCCACACACGTGCTACAATGGTAGGGACAGAGAGCAGCCACTTAGCGATAAGGAGCGAATCTATAAACCCTATCTCAGTTCGGATTGGAGTCTGCAACTCGACTCCATGAAGCTGGAATCGCTAGTAATCGGATATCAGCCATGATCCGGTGAATACGTTCCCGGGCCTTGTACACACCGCCCGTCAAGCCATGGAAGCTGGGGGTACCTGAAGTCCGTCACCGTAAGGAGCGGCCTAGGGTAAAACTGGTAACTAGGGCTAAGTCGTAACAAGGTAGCCGTACCGGAAGGTGCGGCTGGAACACCTCCTTTCTAGAGCTTGTCCCTGTTATTGTGCGTTACGTATTTATATGTAACAATATCAATAATACACAGCAAACGACTTACGACCGAAAGGTTAAAATAAGTTTTAGTTTTCAATAGCTGTCGATTTAATTTTAATAAAACAAGTAAATAGTAGTTAGACTTTAGTGTATAGTTTTATACTTAAGACTATTACTTAACGACTATAGATTGTTTAATTACAGTCTCATAGCTCAGCTGGTTAGAGCGCTACACTGATAATGTAGAGGTCGGCAGTTCGAGTCTGCCTGAGACTACTATTCCCATCCTAGCCTTCCCAAAGGGAAGGAATAAATAGGAATTTGCTTAGAATTCTACCCTTAGGGGAGATGTCGCAGGCAGAGGGGATACGCTTTCGCGAAAGCTTAATAAATCGCGATGTTCATTTTATTACATTTTGAAGGAAATTTTAGAAGTTGAGAATCATTACTTCGTCATTCGAAAACTGATGTCATCATCGGAATTTCATAAAAATGGGGGATTAGCTCAGCTGGCTAGAGCGCCTGCCTTGCACGCAGGAGGTCATCGGTTCGACTCCGATATTCTCCACCAAGATAGTTACTTTATAGTAGTTATCATCCTTAGGTATAAAGGATATAGTTTTTAAAAACACAGGATTCACGAGAGTGCAATACGTTTTTACTTACATAGATTTTATACTGATTATGGGAAAACGTTCATTGACATATTGGGAAATAATTAAAGAATACGAGAAGTCGTATGTAACCTAGCCGGTTATATACGCAAGAATATGAATATAATATGATTAACTCATTATAATATAAAGGTTTATGTATTTTATACATAAGCCCTTAAAAGAGCAATAAGTACAATAAGCTAATTAAGGGCGTATGGGGAATGCCTAGGCTCTCAGAGGCGATGAAGGACGTGATAAGCTGCGAAAAGCTACGGGGATCTGCACACAAGAATTGATCCGTAGATATCCGAATGGGGCAACCCACTATATTGAAGATATAGTACCAGAAATGGGGCAAACCCGGAGAACTGAAACATCTAAGTACCCGGAGGAGAAGAAAACAATAGTGATTCCGCTAGTAGTGGCGAGCGAACGCGGATTAGCCCAAACCAGTAATGTTACGGCATTGCTGGGGTTGTAGGACCACGGTATTTTGTGCTTTATGAATTAGAATACTTTGGAAAGAGTAGCCATAGACGGTGATAGCCCGGTATAAGTAAAGACAGTTACAGATAGTGGTATCCTGAGTAGTGCGGGGCACGTGAAACCCTGTATGAAACTGTGGGGACCATCCCATAAGGCTAAATACTCCTGAGAGACCG